>JANQOB010000003.1 GCA_028279275.1 Gammaproteobacteria bacterium
TACCCATGGACCCCCCGCTAGCACGCCAAATAAACTCGCTAATATTAAAAACGGCGCTAAAAAATAGCGTAGGTTGATTAAAAATTTCTTCATGTTCGCCTCCATCAAGAAGAAAGTAGATTATATAAAGATAGGGTTATGAAATCCGTCATCGAATATGAAGCACTTATTATTATATTCAAGGCAGCATACTGATATTTATAGAAATTATAACATTCGTTACGGTTGTTTTTATAGCATAGCTTCAACAAATTTAGGCCGGTTGTCTAAATTGATTCCAACACTAAACTAAATTGAACGCGATCAGAATCAATCAAGTAACTTATTGAAGCCTAGTATAATTCACCCAACTTTTGTCACGTCACTTAAGTGGCCGGACTCAGTATTCTGGCCGTATCTACCAAACTTGTATTAGGTGTTGTTTTCAGGATCAAAATCTAGGGAGATGGAATTAATGCAATATCTGAGCCCAGTAGGCCGTGGACCATCTTCAAATACGTGCCCTAAATGTGCTCCACAAGCCTTACACATCACTTCAGTCCTACGCATACCATGTGATTCATCAAACTCTTCTTGTATACATTCTTCGTCTATTGGTTGAAAAAAACTTGGCCAACCTGAACCTGAATCAAACTTGTGATTCGAATTGAATAATGGCGTTTTACAAGCTACACAAACATACCTCCCATTTTCTTTATGCACATTAAATTTACCACTGAATGCAGCTTCAGTTCCTTTTTGCCTACAAATATAAAACTGCTCAGGCGTTAATTCCTTACGCCACTCTTCTTCTGTTTTATTTATTTTTGGTTTGTTACTCATGAACTATATTTTGAACTAAATATCTGCTAACAGCTAATACTAAGACCGTTATTATTTATCCATTGTATTTGTTATTTCAAAATCATCTTCACGCAATTTGACTGTGCCATCAGTTTGAAAAACCCATAACTCTTTAGTAATTACTCCAGATGCTTTATTCATACGCCATCCAGAATTGAGCACAACGCTCGTAGCGTCAAGAACCTCGTATTGTGGATCTATATATTCGACTTCAGCAAAACCATCCTCAATAATTTTTTGCCAAAATGCCATGATTTGATCATGCCCTTTAAATGTACCAAATGGCTTGACCCTCATAATGGCATCTTTCTCATAATGGTTAGTACAGCCAATTGCATCACCCACATTAAAGTTTGCTTGCCACGATTCAGAGGCTTTTTTTACAGCACCTAAAATATTAGGTTGTTGCATAACAATTCACTCCATATGTTTCAAGATGTAATTTAAAAGCTCGTCATCATCATCGATTAAATGCTCTATGATTGTCAGATGATCTTTCTCATACAGTACTTTCAAATGGCATGTTTGTTTTTCTTCCAGCAATTTATCCTGGTACTCTTTTGTTTGCCTAAAAAATTCAGCAGTGTCATATTCAGGTAAAATTAAGTGTAGAGGACATAAGTCATTTTTTGGCTTTGCGAACAATTGAGGACTGACAGCTTGCGCGGATTCAAGAGTCATTTTAATTTCGTCATTGATAAAGCTATCCAAGAGGAAGCGTATATCAAACAAACCTGCAAGTGAGAAAACAGATTTTATTTTTTTCTCTGCGCCTTTCGGCAAATCATATTGGCTCCAATCGGTTTGACGTAGCACGGTGACCAGGTGGCCCCCTGCTGAATGTCCGATTAAATAAATGGCTTGAGTGTTCTTTTCATATGCCTCACGAAGTATTGACGCAACTGCATATTCCAGTTGTTTTACGATAGATTCCATTGGGCGATCATTATCCCAATCTTGTGCCAAGAGATATCCCGGCATATAGACCGCCATTCCCTTTTTATTAAATGGCTCAGCTAAAAATGAAAACTGCTCTTTTGAAAACCACTGCCACCAACCTCCATGAATATAGATTACAATTGGTGCATCATCTGGTACCCCTTCGGGTCGAAATACATCTATTTCACCCGCGTATTCATTTTCACCAAATGTAACCGTTTGAAGTTTATCGCTGATTTTATCTCGGTAGGATTCGCTTTTAGTGTTCGTAAAGTCAATATGGGAAGGAAGCAAATCATCTGTGGGCAAACGCCGTGTCCATAGTGTTGGATTGTATTGACGATCCGTCTCTTCTCTTGTGTAAAAATTCCAAAGTTCACTCATTTTTAGTCCCCATAACAATTTATTAAAAATACAGGTAGACAAAGATTTGCTCATATAGTTACTATTGTCAACTAGGTACCTTTTAGTAACTATAAGGGAAATTAAGATATGCCAAAGAAAGAACGTTCATTTGCATGCCCTGTAGGTGAGTCTCTAGCAATTTTTTCTGCTTGTTGGAAACCAGATATCCTCTGGTATCTAAGAGATGAGCCTATGCGCTTTAACCAACTCAAACGATCCATTGAAGGTGTATCTCAAAAAATGCTGACGCAACAATTGCGTGAGTTACAACGTGACGGTTTAATCAAACGCACGCAATATGAAGAAATTCCTCCGCGTGTAGAATATGAGTTAACACCTCTTGCGATTAGCTTGAAGCCATCTTTTGCAAGTATTTTAGAATGGCATAGAAAGCAATTTCATAAAGTTAAAAAATCACGTAAGCATTATGATGCGAATATCGCATAGTATTAGAAAGCTTGAATACGTGCAGTAGTTGATGTACTGATTTAAATTTTTTAATAATATTAAAGTTTAGTTCTAAGCGAATAAGCAGCTCAAAAAACCTGGGCTGCTTATTCAATATGTTCATCTAATCGAAATATGCATTTAGTTTACTAAGAATACGTTATCTTGTAGTTCTTTTCCTATGTTTGTATTGCGTTTAATCACGTCAGCAAGTGTAGTGCGATTAACCGAACGTATTTGCTTTTTGCTCATTATGCTTTCATACCAGAAACGATCACCATCTCTTAAACGTTCGAATTGATTCTTTAAAATAACGAAAAAAACTTCGCCTACAAGTGCGCCAGGTAATTTATCTTCTGCTAAACCCCCAACCCAGAGATCTACATCGTCAATATTTTCATATGCTTCTGCTAATTTAGCTTGAGTTTCAGGATTAGAAGTAATATCAGAAAAATCTACTGCTGGATCTAAACCTAATGCAACTCTAGCTTCATTATAGGATGCTAAACCATGATCACGGCCACGTTGGATATTTAAAGTCGCCAAATCAAAACCACCATCACCAGGCTGTCCAAATAAAAAGTTACGCACGTCATCAATAATCAATTCATCTAAATTTTGACAAGCTTGCATCGCCAGTCCTCTAAGAACAGGATCAATACCACCTTCGTCGCTAATTTTATGCGGTGCAAAAAATGCATCTCTTAAAGGTAAATGTCCAAATTCAATTTCATTGCCACGTCGATTCAGACGCAAAATTTGTGGTGAAAGCAGACTATGCCCTAATCGGTACGCAGCGGTTGAAAATTCATTCGCGATACTGGCATCAATTTCAGGATTATAACCAGCATATTCAGACAAGGCGTTTGAGCCAAGAAGGACAGGAATAAATTCTTGATAAGTAATGACCTGCATTTGCGCTGCAACAATACCTCGTGCTTGTTGATATATTTCATCACCACTTAAGTTTCGACTACGTCTTGCGATATCTTTTGCTAAACGATTATGTTCTCTTACAAATAAGGTGTGCATCGCAATCAGCCCGACCTGCTCATTTGCACGAACATCGCCTGCTAGAAATAATGTTTCACTTGGTCCCCCTGCATTACTTAGCGCATCTGTATTGAAGGGTAACAAATTACCTTCGCTAGTTTTGAGCTGTCCTGTACCGTCAAGCGTACGTAATGCTGCTGCACGGTCATCATCTGATCCATATACATTTGAAGCATCAATCCAACCGGTAATTTCATTAATTTGTTGACGCGGATTATTTACATCTAATCCTGTATTTTCATCATATATTGATCTATTGAATGACATTACAACATCACCCTCACCATTTGGGTCAAAGTGAATATCACCAGCTGGAATTAGGATATCTGCAGCTTCTGCAGGTTGTACACCGTCGGTTAAGTCAATGTCATGATCCAGAAATTGTCCCCATTGCCACAAATAATCACTTGCGAGATTGGATGTAGTCGTATCAACAGACTGCGCTAGTACAGTATTGCTAATTACTCTTGGATTCGGTCTTGATGGTCCTGCTAATGCAGATATTCCATCCGCATAAGCCGCGTTCGTTATTCTAATCAGCTGTGTGTGAGGAGTATTCATCTCAGGATTTGAGATATTGTTGTTCGATCCGTTAATTGAACGAAAGAATACTTCGCTTTTACCAGATTGCTTTCGCGCATTAACATCACGGTCAATTCTTCTAACGGGTGATGAATCTGGGTCTTTTAAATTTTTGTCCGCTCTTTTTAACAACTCATCACCGGACAATTTTTTTACATTTTGTGCACCAATGACGTTAGTTGATAGAAATGCAATAACTACAATAATAAATAATTTTTTCATGGTTTTGCCTCATTTGTTCTCGACTCTGTTCTTGACTCAAAAGATATTTTTTTTTGAGGCACACGTTATATGAGCAAATCATTTTCAATCTTAATTACGGACAAGAGGATGTTATTCGCAGACGAAAGTGCACTGAGTGTGAATCAATATCACATAACTAATTTTTTACATTGTGTATAATTATCGGTTGGATTAAGTCCGAATTCGGACATAAAAAAAGGCGCACTCGGCGCCCTTTTTCTAGTATTACTAAATTATTAGTCTACTGCTTTCATGCTGAGTCGAATGCGTCCTTGTTTATCAATCTCTAGCACTTTAACTTTTATGATGTCACCTTCAGTTAATTCATCTGTGACATTTTCAACACGTTCATGTGATATTTGTGAGATATGAACCAACCCATCTTTTCCAGGCAGAACACTTACAAATGCACCAAAATCCATTATCTTAACTACTTTACCTTCATACGTTTTACCCACTTCAACATCAGCAGTAATGTCTTCGATGCGTTTTTTCGCATCATCACCAGCAGCTTTATCAATCGACGCAATCTTTACATTGCCATCATCGTCAATATCGATCGTTGTGCCGGTTTCTTCAGTAAGTTGGCGAATGGTTGCACCACCTTTACCAATGACATCACGAATCTTGTCTGGATTAATTTTTAATACTGTAAAGCGCGGCGCGTATTCAGACATTTCTTCACGTGCAGATGAAATATCTTTCGCCATTTCACCGAGAATATGTAAACGCCCTTCTTTTGCTTGCGTCAGTGCCTGATCCATAATTTCTTTTGTGATACCTTCGATTTTGATATCCATTTGCAAAGCCGTAACACCTTCTGTAGTACCGGCAACTTTGAAATCCATATCACCTAGATGATCTTCATCACCTAAGATGTCACTTAGTACGGCAAATTCATCACCATCTTTAATTAAGCCCATTGCAATACCGGCAACAGGAGCTTTAAGCGGTACACCTGCATCCATTAAAGACAAACTCGTGCCACAAACACTTGCCATTGAACTTGAGCCATTGGATTCTGTAATTTCAGAAACAACTCTAATTACATAAGGAAACTCTTCTTCATTTGGCACAACCGCTTGTATCCCGCGTTTGGCTAATTTTCCATGACCAATTTCACGTCGCTTGGGTGAACCCACAAAGCCTGTTTCGCCAACACAAAACGGTGGGAAATTATAATGCAACATGAAGTTATCTTTATATTCACCTTCTATAGCATCAATGATTTGAGCATCTCTGCCCGTGCCTAATGTAGTTACAACAACGGCTTGTGTTTCACCACGTGTAAATAAAGCACTACCATGTGTACGTGGTAATACTCCTGTACGAACTGTGATGGGTCTTACTGCATTTTTTTCACGACCATCAATACGTTTTTCACCAGCTAGAATACGACCACGAACAATTTTCTTTTCTTCTTTTTTAAACGCTGCCAAGACATCAGCTTCAGATGGCCCTTCTTCATCACCTTGATCTTCTTTAACTGCTATAGACTCCAGCGCAGCATTTCGAATTTCACCTACTTTTTCCTGACGCGTAAGTTTTTCAGCGATTTGATATGCCTCACCTAATTGTGCGGAACAACTTTGACTGACTTTTTCAGCAAGCGACTGATCTTCCTCTGGAGCTTCCCAATCCCAAGCAGGTGTATTTACGTCTGACGCAAACTCACTGATAGCACTAATGGCAGTTTGTAAGTTTTCATGACCAAACATAACTGCGCCTAGCATCACGTCTTCTGGAAGAATATCCGCCTCGGATTCAACCATTAACACCGCACTCTCTGTTCCTGCAACAACTAAGTCCAAACGAGAATTTTTTAACTGTGAGTGACTTGGGTTTAAAACATAATTCCCATCAATATAACCTACACGTGCAGCACCCATAGGACCGTTAAAAGGTATGCCTGATATCGATAACGCAGCAGATGCACCAATCATGGCTGGAATATCCGGATCAATATCTGTGTTCATAGACATAACGTTTGCAATGATTTGAACTTCATTGACAAAGTCTTTAGGAAACATCGGACGGATTGGACGATCAATTAAGCGACAAGTTAAGGTTTCTTTTTCTGTTGGACGCCCTTCACGTTTAAAGAATCCCCCGGGAATTTTTCCAGCTGCATAAGTTTTTTCTTGATAGTTCACTGTTAGAGGAAAAAAGTCGCGGCCGGGGTCAGCATCTTTTTGACCTACTGCTGTAACCATTACAGTTGTACCGCCCATATCTACCATTACAGCCCCATCGGCCTGTCTTGCGATTTCCCCTGTCTCTAAAGTGACTTGGTGTTCTCCATATGCAAATGTCTTGGTAATTTTACTCACTGTTACTTTCCAATTTTTTAAATTTCATCAAGCAAAATTTCATATGACACACTCACGTGTCCATGAAATGTTATGCATGTCGTTGGTTGAATACATTAAGGATAAAGACCACTATCTACGCTCTTAAATAAGAGAGCGATGTATTAGCGTCTTAACCCTAAAGAACTGATTAAATCTTGATAACGCTTCTGATCTTTTGAGCGCAAATAATCAAGTAGCTTGCGGCGATGATTTACCATTTTCAATAAACCATGTCGCGAATGATGATCTTTTTTATGTTTATCGAAGTGATCACTTAAATGAGTGATACGTGCTGATAAAAGTGCCACTTGTACTTCTGGAGAACCCGTGTCGTTACTATCACGTTGATATTTTTTTACAATTTCCGCTCTGTCTTGTGCTGATATAGTCATCTTATTTTCTTGCCTTACCTTAACTAACCTTATTCCTACTATTTACAATACTGCCTTTAATTTGAGGGGCGATTCTACCATGTAACCCCCTGTGGACAAGCGAAATATCTTGCCAGATACATCACATAAGTACCTATTCTGAAAGGGGTACTGAGAACACTAATTCAGTCGCTTAACCACAGTTTTCCCTTGCTCATTTATACTTGCAACTCCATAAAATTGCATTTCCTTATCATAAATCCTCACCTTCTCATGCTTAGACAGTTCTAATAATTGAATGGGTCTACCATGTTCAATATCCAGCATTATGGCGTCGTCAACGGATACCGCTGGATACTCTTTTATAGCTTCATCAACAGGCAATAAAATCTCATCTAACTTAAACTCACCCTTTGCAGCAAGCTGTTCAATTTCATCTATTTTATACATCAATGGATCAATAAATGGACCCAAGGCTGTACGCCTTAATTCAGTGACATGGGCTCCGCAAGATAATATTTCCCCAAGATCTTCAACCAAAGTTCTAATATAAGTCCCCTTGGAACATGTTACATGCATAGTGACATAATCTTGCTGTCGATCAATCAGATCAAAATTATGTATCTTTACATTTCTAGGTTTTCGATCCACGACAAATCCTTTACGCGCTAATTCATATAACCTTTTCCCTTGGTGTTTTAGGGCTGAAACCATTGGAGGGGTTTGTTTAATATCACCTGTTAATTTTGCAGCTGCTTGTATGATTTGCTTTTGAGTAATAGAAGTTGCATCGCATTGTTCTACTATTTCACCATCTGTATCTCCTGAAGAAGTTTTGATACCAAGCCGAAATGTAACTTGGTATTGCTTATCAGCATTTAACAGAAAATTTGAGATTTTTGTTGTGCGGCCAAAACAAATAATTAATAAACCTGTTGCTAGTGGATCCAGGGTGCCCGTATGCCCCGCTTTTTTAGCATTAAATATAGCTTTGACTTTTTGTAAAGCTCGATTTGAGGATGCGCCAGTAGATTTATCCAATAGTAACAAGCCGTTTAAATCACGACCCTTACTTCGGCGTCTAGACATTTATTATTTATTTAGGCCTTGTTGAATAAGTTGTTCAATACGATCACTAGTGGCTTCAGTTTCATCTAAAATAAATCGTAATTCAGGAATTTTACGCATATGCAATGCTCTACTGAGTTGAGTGCGCAAAAAACCACTGGCGCTTTGCAGGCCTTCTTTCAATTCATCAGCATCCTGTTGCAAATTCATTGGGCTAAAAAATACTTTTGCTATGCCCAAGTCTTTACTTACCACAACATCATAAATAATGATTTCCGATATACGAGGATCTTTGACTTCATTGCGTAATAAATTAGTAATTTCGCGACGCAGTTGTTCCCCCACACGGAGCGGTCTACTGGATTGATCTTGCATTAACTAGCTTAGCTTGAACTAAAAGAAATTCTGATTTTTCTCAAGACGAGGCAAAAAATTTCGAGAAGAGCGATGTGTATTAAATTATACATGAGCGAATTCGAGAAATTTTTTAACAAAGTATTGAGATAAATCAGGGCTTCCTAAATTGTGCGGGCGATTTCAGTCCGCTCATAAACTTCAATCTGATCCCCCACCTGCACATCGTTATAGTTTTTGACTGCGATGCCACATTCCGTACCAGACTTCACTTCATTTACGTCATCCTTATGACGTCGTAACGATTCTAATTCACCCTCATATACAACAACATTGTCTCGCAATACACGAATGGGATTGCCACGCTTTATGACTCCTTCAACAACTTGTGTACCTGCAACTGCACCCATCTTGGAAGATCTAAATACATCCTTAACTTCAGCAAGACCAATAATTTCTTCACGCAACTCAGGAGATAACAAACCACCCATTGCAAGCTTAACATCATCAATCGCTTCATAAATGATACTGTAGTATCGAATCTCTACCCCAACATCTGCCGCAGTTCTTTTTGCGGCATTATCTGCACGCACATTGAAACCTATAATTATTGCCTTAGAAGCCTCCGCAAGATTTACATCAGATTCATTTATTCCACCAACACTCGCCATAACAATTTTAACCTTAACTTCCTCTGTAGAAAGTTTTTCTAACGAATCTTTAAGCGCTTCAGCACTACCTTGAACATCAGCTTTGATTAATACATTGACTGCTGCCATATCCCCTTCACCCATTTGGCTAAACACGTCTTCTAATTTAGAAGCCTGTTGCGCAGCAAATTTTGAATCCCTGGATTTACTCTTGCGTAGGTCTACGATTTCACGGACTTTGCGCTCATCTGCAACTACAATAGCTTCTTCACCAGCATTTGCAGCACCTGACAAACCCAAAACTACTACAGGAGTTGAAGGACCGGCATTTTCAATTTCTTTACCGTCTTCATCAAACATTGCACGTATACGACCAAACTCTTCGCCGGTTAGTAACATATCGCCTTTAGATAACATGCCTTGCTGAACTAATACGGTTGCGACAGGCCCACGCCCTTTATCAAGAGAGGATTCGATTACAATTCCTGAAGCCGGGCCATGATCAACAGCCTTAAGTTCCAAAATTTCAGCTTGTAAAATAATGGCCTCTAGTAATTCATCGATACCTTTACCCGTATGTGCTGATACATTTATAAAAATAGTATCGCCACCCCAATCTTCTGGAAGCACCTCTAAAGCAGCAAGTTCGTTACGCACGCGCTCCGGATCGGCATCTTCTTTATCCGTTTTATTCACAGCAACAATCATAGGCACTTCTGCTGCTCGCGAATGTTCAACAGCTTCTTTTGTTTGTGGCATTACTCCGTCATCTGCGGCTACAACTAAAATGACGATATCAGTAGCTTGTGCACCTCGCGCGCGCATTGCGGTAAACGCAGCATGACCAGGCGTGTCCAAAAATGTGATTGTGCCCTTATCAGTACTTACGCTATATGCACCAATGTGTTGAGTGATGCCTCCTGCTTCTCCAGATGCCACTTTAGTACTGCGGATATAATCAAGTAGTGATGTTTTACCATGGTCCACATGACCCATGACCGTTACTACAGGATTTCTAGTTTTTGCTTCGGATTCATCATAGTCAACTTGCAACACATCATCTTCGATGCTCGTTGCTTCCATTGGTTTGGCTTCATGCCCAATCTCTTCTACAACGAGAATGGCAGTATCTTGATCAATGATCTGATTGATCGTTGCCATTACTCCCATTTTCATCATCACTGCAATAACTTCTGCAGCTTTGATTGCCATTTTTTGAGCAAGATCTGAAACGGAAATACTTTCAGGAACTAATATTTCTCGTTTAATGGGTTCAACAGGCTTTTCAAATTGGTGTTTCTCACTGGGTGCGACTTTTCCGGGGCGACGTTGTTTGGGTTTAGTTTTACGTTTACCGCGCTTATCACTCGCAACATGAAGTTCTTGTCTTCTAGGTTTGCTCGACTTCTTTTCTTCTTTTACTACAGGCTCAACTTCTACAGCAGGCGCATCCTCGACGCTAGGAGCTTTCTGCTCAACTTCAGCTTGTGCCTCAGCTTCTTCTGCAGCAGCTTGTTCAACCGCTTCTTGCTCGGGCGTTTTTTGTTTGACTACTTCAGCTTCTTGTTGTTCTTGAAGTGCTTTTTGAGCCTCTTCTTCCGCTTGCTGTTTGGCTTGCTCTTGTTTTTCTTTTTCTTTTGCAGCCTGTTCTAGTTGTTCCGCAATTTCTTTTTCACGAATAGCTTGTTCTTCAGCACGTTTTTGTTCTTCTTTAGCAGCTTCTTCCAATACAACACTACGCTTTACATAAGTACGCTTGCGTCGAACTTCCACGTTAACGGTATTAGCACCACTTGCATTTCTACCTGATGAGCCACCAACTTTTAATTGTGAGGTGCTTTTTCTACGTAAAGTGATTTTTTTACCTTCACTTGCAGCACTTTGTGTTGCTTTTGCGCGACTATTGCGTAGATGATCAAGCAATTGCATTTTTTGCTCATCCGAAACCATTTGGTCAGCAGCATTAAAGTCTAGACCAGCTTCGGAAAGCTGCTCCAGCAATTTCTCGACAGGTGTATTCACTACATCTGCAAGCTGTTTAACCGTTACTTCACTCATTATTTATTCGTTTCGTTTAGATTTAGTTCGTAAATTAATTCTTAAGTCGTTGCACTATCATTCTCAAACCAAGGAGCGCGTGCCGCCATAATTAATGCTCCCGCTCGATCAGAATCTAATCCTTCAATTTCTAGGAGCTCATCTACAGACTGTTCGGCCAAATCTTCCATGGTTGCTATACCCCTGCAAGCGAGCTCGAATGCAAGATCTTTATCCATACCTTCCATATTTAAGAGATCTGCTGACGGTTCAGCATCTGCATATTTTTCTTCCGTTGCCAACGCAGTGGTTAATAGCACATCTCTTGCACGTGCACGCAGTTCTTCAACAATCTCTTCATCAAATTCTTCGACTTCCACCAATTCTTTAGGAGGGACATATGCAACTTCTTCAACACTTGAAAATCCTTCCTGGGCAAGAATTACAGCGACTTCCTCATCGACATCAAGTTGGGACATAAACATTTCCACGATTTGGCGTGTCTCAACTTCACTCTTTTCTTCTGCCTGACCTTCAGTCATTACGTTGAGTTCCCAACCCGTTAACTGGCTCGCAAGCTTGACATTTTGACCACCACGACCAATTGCCTGAGAAAGTTTCTCATCTTCAACTGCAATATCCATACTATTTTTATCTTCATCAACAACAATAGAAGTTACTGCTGCTGGTGACATTGCGTTAATAACATATTGCGCTGGGTTTTCATCCCAAAGAATAATATCTATGCGTTCACCTGCAAGTTCGTTGGAAACGGATTGCACACGAGAACCACGCATTCCGACGCATGCACCCACAGGATCTAACCTAGGATCATTAGATTTCACTGCAATTTTGGCGCGCAACCCTGGATCCCGTGCTGCCGAGAGCACTTCTATCAAACCTTGCCCTACTTCAGGCACTTCCAGCTTAAACAATTCAATTAAAAACTCTGGCGCGGTTCGCGTTAAAAATAATTGTGGGCCTCGTACTTCTTCACGAACTTCATGTAAGTATGCGCGTACACGATCACCAGGCCGCATCGCCTCACGCGCAATCATATGATCACGTGGAATAAATCCTTCCGCATTATTTCCAAGGTCTATATAAGTGCCAGAATGATCTGTGCGCTTAACCACACCCATCACTAACTCTCCTACCCGGTCTTGGAAAATATCCACTATTTGTGAACGTTCAGCCTCGCGAATTTTTTGCACAATGACTTGTTTAGCCGTATGCGCAGAAATCCTACCGAATGCAACAGACTCGACAGGTTCCTCAATATACTCACCAATTTGAATATCAGGATGATTTTGAATTGCGTAGCTATAAAGAATCTGTCTTTCTGTAGATTCAAACTCAGGGTCTTCATCATCTAACACTTCCCAACGACGAAAAGATTCATAATCGCCAGAATCACGATCGATTGCGACACGGATGTCCATTTCCATACCATGCTTTTTTCGTGCCGCAGTGGCTAATGCTGCTTCTATGGCTTGAAAAATAATATCTTTATCGACACCTTTCTCATTAGAAACTGCGTCGGCTACGAGTAAAATTTCTTTGTTCATAATTACTTGCTAACTTAAAAAATTTAATGGTTAACTTTTATATTTAAATCTACATTTAGTCTTGCATTTTTTATTGCAGCAACCGGAATAACAAAACTTTTTGCCTCATCGGTTAGTACAGTTATGTTTTCATCATCAACATGCTGCAAAACTCCGCGAATATTTCTTCGCTCTTCTATTGGCCAACTCGTTTTCACTTTCACCTGACTGCCTACCGAACGTTTCATTTGCTCGGTTGTAAATAGCTTGCGATTGATCCCTGGTGATGAGATTTCCAATGTATAGGGCACCTCAACGGGGTCCTCAACATCCAATACTGCACTGAGTTGTTGACTGACTCGCGAACAATCATCCAACGATATTCCCTTTTCCTGATCGATAAATATCCTCACCTGCGCCGTATTCGCACTCACCTGACACTCTATGCCCCAGAAGTCGTAACCCATACCAACAATGACAGGTTCAACTATCGGGACAATGCCATATGGATCATTAAACAAGTTCACCTCTTCTATATGGTTAGCCAAGCCATTAGCTACAATTTCTTAACCAATAAAAAAGGCCCATATAGGGCCCTTTCGAATCATTGAAAAACAATGACTTAGCAAACTAAAAGTGCGGTTAGTATAGGTAAAAAGTTTCAATGCATCAAGCTAAGGTCCTATATAAAGAGCGATGTGGACCGAAGGCTTAGAATTCTTGATGGGCTAATTGGAATCCTGACCGATATTAACATGCATAAAAAAGCCCGAGTGAACCCGGGCTTTTTTGGATTAACTTAAATAGTCAATTATACGTCTACGATGTCACCTTTCATGGAATAGAGGATACAAAGAACTTCGTCTCTCTCTTTCTGACCCACATTATTCTTGTCTAAAGCTGCTAATACATCATCGCACACAGCATTAAACTCAGTATCATTGATATTCATACCTTTATGAGCAGTAAGCATGTCTTGACCTGTGTACTCTTGAGGCCCACCGATACCAGAACAGAAAAACTCCCATACCACTTGCTTGACCTTTTCACCGTCACTATTCACATAACGATTTTTAACCTTTGGATTACTAGTATGATTTGCCCATACATCGGCAACGATATCTCTGATTTTGTCTCCTCCACCGAGACGCTCATATAAGCTGGCTTCACTCATTTGCAAACTCCTTTAAATAAAGTCTTTATTGATGTTCTAATTTGGCGGTATGTATTATTTTTGGGGCGATATTATACCGTGTTATCAAGCTAACTGAATACCCTAGCAAAAATACAATAAAATATTAACTAAGTGCTCTAACTAGCTGTATATACATCATTTATTTGTAAATATTAAATCAGGTTTTTGCGATGTTTTAATGAAAACGGATTCATGATTGATCCCACATAACATCAACTTTTTGTTCTATCGCTGCTTCGAGCAATTCAATCAGTGGTTTCGCTCGTTTGTCTATGCTCACATAATTTTCACTTTTGTCTTGCCCACCTTCCTGTTCATTAATTTGCTCATTAACCATTTCTGACTGCACACATGAGCGTAAACGCTCCAGTGCTTTTGGCAAATCCTCAGCCAACATAGCGCCTGGCACAGTGCCACTGTGTCCCATGTACTTGATCAACTTCTTAGCGATATCCCCAAACATGGTGATGTTGGCGTATGCTTTTGTTTCAAATGTAATCAGCATTATTGCGAGAAGCGTTGAATTCTCTTCAATCTTACACAATTTTAGCTTTAAGAACTTTGATCTTGCGGAAATCAACGTAAGTTTTTCTTATAAAACAGTACCTTGAATTATTAATCTCACCTGAGTACACTTTTGCGCCTCAGATCGATGCGGGGTGGAGCAGTCTGGCAGCTCGTCGGGCTCATAACCCGAAGGTCGCAGGTTCAAATCCTGCCCCCGCTACCACGCTTTTTTACAATTCTAAATTAATCTAAAAATCTTTTGGACTTGCAGACTGCGACCGTAGGTCGCGAGGTTCACAAAATCGTCGGGAACGATTTTGGTCATCACTTTATGTGATGACCCGCATGGCGAGGACATGGATAGTCCGAGCAAATCCTGCCCCCCGCTATCACATATGCGACTGGGTATTAGTCGCAAACCAATAGTCGCGTAGCGACTTATTATTAAGCATATATTTTAATTTTACTTTACTGAAAATGTCTGGTTTCGGCCAATAGCGGAAAAGTTATTAATGGCGGAGTTATAAAAGACACCGCCATTAATTATTTCCGTTAGTTAAGCAAGCAGTGAATGCGTGTTAGAAGCTCAGTAGGTGGCGTGGTTTTTGGATCATTGAGGTATTCTTCAAAAGGAGGAAAATCTATAGCTTCTTCACCACTTTGTGGTAACCAACTACCGAATAGCCAATCGTAAGGTTTTTCCAATTCAGCATAGGAACCTTTGTGCGTCACAGTTGCACAACGTCCTGCTGGGATGTCGTAGCGTTTTAAATCCGAGTTAACTAACTCATCTGATGAATTATCGATCGTAATACAAGCTGTCGAACGTAATTGATTGGTTGGGACCGACTTTGGGTCATCATAATATAAGCCAATTGAGCGGGTGGCATCTGTGACTAGGCCTAGTGTAGAGGTATCGATCATGAGTTTTTCAAAGGCTTGACCAATTTCCATATAGTCGCCTTGATGATCGTAGCCTAATAAACTAAGCGGGCTAAATTCTATGATTTCTATTTCATACATGGCTGTGTACTCCGTTAAAGTCTCAGGCAACATCGCAACAAAGGGCGCTAATGGAATAGCAGAGACTTTTCGGTTTTTCCGATAGTCATTCGGCGTTTCATCAAACTGTTTATCGAAGGCACGAATAAAGGCCTCTGTACTGCTATACCCAATGGATTTAGCGATATGTGCCAGTGGTTGTTCGCTACGAATTAATTCTGCAGCGGCGTATTGGAGGCGCAGTCGTCGTACCGTCATATTAACTGTTTCCTGTGCAATCTGACGATAGATACGATGAAAGTGATAAGGCGACATTAAAGCGACATCAGCCAACGTATTCACATCTAGATCACGATCCAGGTGCTTATAAATGTATTCAATCACTCGACTAATACGCTTGCGATAGTTTTGTCCTGTACTTTCTTTCATCTTCAATCCTCCGATGCCTAGAATAGGGATTGTAGACTGATAGTGTTTGCGATTTTTAGCCAGTGTAAGCAAATAGATGTTATCGCTAACAGATTATTTTTGACTCCATTTGTTACTCAGCTTTTGATTATTGGAGATCAGTCACAAATGAAGTTACTTGAGTTTCTGATGCTGATTAGAATTTTAGAGATAAGTAACGTTTTTATTGTTTTATTTTGATTATGTCCGCATTGGGTCGTAAGCTGATATTTTAATAATTTGTTTCATGGTTCTTCTTCAAATCCGTCAACCCAAGCTTGATTAACTTTTCTATTATTTTCAAATCAATATTCTCAAGTGATTTAAGATAAAGACATGATTTGCCGAGTTTATGTGGACCAAGTTTTTCCATCAATGAGCTATAGTCTGAATAACCTGGCATGATGTAAAGCGTAGGACCGCTTTTTCTTGGACTAAAACCAGTAGCCATAAATTGCCCTTCGTCTCCATTGGCTCTGTAGTAAGTGTACTCTCCAAATCCAATAATCGAGCTTCCCCACATTTTGGGTGTGAGCTTAGTAGTTTCTTTGAACAAATTTAGAAGAATTTTGCAATCTTTACGTAATTGACCATCTTCAATCTGATTGATAAATTTATACACACTTGCATTTGACTTAGATGTTTTTAACTGAATCTTTTTACGTTTCTTAGTCATGTTAAAGTTTTAGATTACCTGGATAAATGTCCACTTTCGGCCAACAGCGGACATTGCAATCTACAAATCAACAATTACATTGAACCCGCCCATAATCATCTTGTTGAACTCGAAGGGCATATTTTTTTCATCGCAGCTTTCTTTCGTACGTGGATCTTCCATGACTTTTTTATTGACCTCATCTCGATGTTCTCTAGAATTGTAGACAATGAATGAAAAAATTACAGTCTCGGAGTCAGTTGCGCCGGATGCGTGACGAAATTTTCCTTGTCCAAATTCTGCATCTATATCATCTGCTATACATTCTTTGTATGCTAAGGCTCCATGCTCCAACCAGATAGCACCCATTTTTTTGGCTAACTCTTCGTACGCTTCTATATTCTCATTCGGTAACGGCAATACATATCCATCTACATAACTCATGTTTACTCCTAGAAGTTTATTAATTTTTTTTACATCAGAATATCCGCTTTGGGTCGTTACCGGACATTTTAAGTTTGTAATTTGTTGATTCCAACCAGCTACGTCCCATTTTATGCCTCCTTTCGGCCAATAGTGGACATTCAGTGTTTTTAATCAAATCTCATTAATCCTTAGAGTAATAAATCTTCTTCAATAGGATGATAAATACTAGCAGAATCAATTAGAGATTTAGCTGTGAGTCCTGGCACACCATAGACATGAACACTCAAACCATAATCCTTTTTTATTTTATCCAATAAAACATCGAAATCTCCATCACCAGAGAGCAATACAACAGTATCAACTTCTTTTGCTGCTTCCATTACATCAATAGTAATACCAACGTCCCAATCACCTTTAGCTGATCCATCTATACGTTGAATATAGGGTTTGAGTTTTACTGTAAAGCCAATTTGCTCAAGAGCATTCTGAAATTTAAATTGCTTATTATCACCACGATGTGTTGCATAGGCAGTTGCAGAATTTATCTTCCCTTCAGTACTGATTCGTTGCCAAAGTTTGCGGTAATTAAATTGTCGATCATAAGCTTGTCGAGTGGTGTAATAAATGTTTTGCACATCAACAAAAATAGAAATTGATTTCACAAGAGGTTCATTAATAATAAATTTGTATCAACATTTAATCGAATGTCCGCTAACGGCCAAAAGCGGACGTAATTGAAACTATTCTGGGAAGTCTGGGTGTTGCTTTGCATAAAAACCTTTCCAACCTTCTGGTTCAGGATACTTCGAAATATATTCACTTTTCTGTGATTGGTCTAAAGAGTCAAACCAAGACCACCAATCAAAACGGTATTCTTCGCCACGCCCCATGCGCCAGCCAATTGAATATCTTGGAACATCTGGTTGGAATTGCCAAAGAGGAATCAATTCCTTTTCTTGTTCTTTCTCCATTATTAGGTCAATTTCGAATTGAACTATAAATACAAAGTATATTTACACGCATATCACTATATTTCTGAAAATATGCAATGACTTCTTTCGGCCAATAGCAGACATTCAAATTAAAATTTTTTAGGCAAATAGTAAATTATCTACTCCTTTTGTATTCGTAGAAAAATACACTGACACCGATGGCGATAAAGGCAGTTGCAACACCGTATCTATAACTACCTAAATTAATATACATAAAGTTTCCATACTCACCTGTAAAAATTACCCTTATACCAAGCAGTATAAACAGCGCCCCTATTACAAAATTAATGATTGATTTTGTCTTAACCATAACGTAACTCAATTACTTAATGTCCGCTTTGGGTCGTTAACGGACATTTTGAACTTATAAAACATTGATTCCAACCTACTACTTCTCATTTTATGACTGCTTTCGGCCAATAGCGGTCATTCGCCTTTGCCGATTTGAACGTTAAATTCTATTCCTTCCTTTTCAATATGTGGTCTAACTTTTTCGAGAAAATCAGCAGCAACACCCTCAGGCTTAAATTGTAAATCTATCTGTATCCGTTTATTCATATTTGCCATATCTGGGTATTCTTTTTCTAACTGCCCATCTAATACGTACGTTAAATAGTTATTTATCTTCTCTTGAAGCTTTAAAGTCAATTCATCATCCAAATACATTCCTTGAACAATATATAAAGAACACACATTATCTTTGCTTGTAATGAAATCAATTACCTCAGGATATTCTGCTCCATGCTTACTCATTTAGAATGTCTGCTTTGGGTCATTAGCGGACATTTTATGTTTGTATATTATTGATTCCAACACATTGCGTTCCTTATTTTGTCTGCTTTCGGCCAATTGCGGTCATTTTCAAATATTCAGCTTTCTTCTTACTTATCACTTTAAATTCATGAATGGTCTTAATACATGTTCGGTATAATGGAACGCGTATAGAACATTTCGCTCAATGTGTATTGGTTCATCACCTTTGTAAAAAGGCCCAGACTTTTTATGAACATAGTAATTAGCACCTGATGATTTATGTTCAACCTCGCTATTCAGTACTAATTCTCTATCTTTTTTAGGTTTATAATCTGCACAAACTGTATGTTGATGCTCTAATTCTTCTTAGCTAGGCAACACTAATTCAAATTTTTGACAAAATCTTTTCCAAGGATCTTTAGTCCATTCACAGTGGATACAGTCAATACAATCTATCCATCCTTTACCATTTGCCATGAATCCAACCTTTCAAACTAAATTAATAAATGTCCGCTTTGGGTCGTTACCGGACATTTTAAGTTTGTAAGTACATGATTCCAACCAACTACGTTCCATTTTATGTCTCCTTTCGGCCAATAGCGGTCATTCAGAAAACATTGGCATGAAGGGAATATCTGTAGAACCGAAATCAATTCCAAGCTGGCTCAATAGAGTTGTCATCTGCCCTCGATGATGTGTTTGGTGGTGGAAAATATGATGGACTAGCGCCCAATAGGGAACACTGCGTTCTTTGTTATCGACATTACTTGTGTAGGTATGGACTTGTTTTAGTTGCTCATCAGTTAATGAAAGTACCCAGTCTTCGATTTCTTGATCTACTCGAAATCGATTAGATTTTAACTCTTCCCAGTTTTCGTACATCATTTGGTTAATATCACGAGGCGTAAAAGATTGATCTCTTAGTCGTTCTAGCCAAGCAATATCACCATACAAGATATGATCGAGCGTTCGATGTATTGAGCCAAAGAAAGCACCCATATCTTTCTTACGAGTTACGTCATCTAACTCATCACATAGTGCATAGAACTTTTGATTCTGCCACTTGTTGTAGTTAGAGAGCATTAAGAAATCGTTTTCCATTTTCGTTCAGCTATTGTTTAAAAACGCATTCTAATATGAACATGGTAAGTTCGTCTGCTATCGGCTAATAGCAGACATTGTGTTAACTCTTTAAATTCTATATTAGCGCTTACTTTATCTCTTGCATTTCCAACCACCCAACAATGACAATTTACAATTGAGACTATGTTGCTCATGATCAACTTGCTTTTTAGTCTGTTTATCATTAATAGACGCAATCCAATAACCATTATTAGCGCTTACAAGATTCAAGTAATAAATCTTACCCGCCTCTGCATTGAACACGATATCTGTTGCATTCTTAGCAAAACCAAGTTGAGAATTCCCATAAACAGTTATAGATCGTTCACCAGGTATAAGCTCGTATGTTTTGTAATATCCATATCCCCTAGATTTGCCATCAATGTCTGACACATATATACAGTCAGAGCAACCTTCAATTTTTGTCTCTAGTATTGCCAATTCATCGGGACTGATTCCTTTTGCACCTTCCATGCTATAAGTTCCGCAACTAATTACTAGCATGCAAACTATAATGTTTATGATGTATTTCATATTTCTCCCAGGTATCTATATGTCCGCTTTGGGTCGATACCTGACATTTTCCTCTTGTATGTAATTGATTCCAACCTGTTTCATACTAATTTATGACTGCTTTCGGCCAATAGCGGACATTTCGTCTAGATAAAATCTTATAGATTTCTTATCGAAGCAATGAATCACTGGTATATATATGAAATGGCCTACCTCTAACTTTTATTATTTCAGGAACTGGATAGGCATTAGCACAGCAATCAATTTCAACATAATTCAAATAACCGTCTTCATCAGCCAACAATATTATCTCTAATGTTTTTCCTTCTTCTTCTAAATAAAAATTGGCCTCAAATACTGCGCCATTAGAGCCTTTAGTAGCTATGGGTTCAATACATTCAATATTCTTAAAACGAACAGAAAAACTATTGCAACCACATTCACAAAATTCATAAAACTCAGCATTTTCAAATACGCGACGCAAATTTTGTTGGCAAGGAAATTCGCATTCGTTACAGATAAATTCCTTCCAAAAGTCGATACGTTCGCTATTCACTTAACTATTTATTTAATGCTTCTTCAATATATTGAATTATTTCTTTTATTTGGATATTAAATACACCTCCTTCACCTGATTCTAGAGCTTCTTTCCAAATTTTATATCCTTGTGATATGTCAGGAGGATCAGATGTTACATGAACTAATTCGGTTAGAGATTTTTCAAGAGTTGTAGCATCAACGGGAGAATGCGGAATATGATCTTGATACCCGCTTTCACTATACGGGTTTTTTATACTTATGCCATCAATGTATAGATGATAAATATTTCCTAAAACATCGTTATTATCTATCTTAACTATATAAACTAATGACGATTCTTCACCATCTCTAGTTTCATACTTCCATACCTGACCTTCTTTAAATTCTGCCATTATGTTGTCTGTTGCAAAATAAAATACAAAAAATATCAATAGAATTTTTAATTTCATATATTTACTAGTCATTGGATAATTATTTATATAAAGAAAATGTCCGCTTTGGGTCGTTACCGGACATTTTGCTCTTGTATGTATTTGATTCCAACCTAATACGTCTCATTTTTTGACTGCTTTCGGCCAATAGCGGACATTTGTAATTCTTAATCTAGGTCAAACTCTGAAATAAATTTATCAATTTCTTCGTCCGTCGCTTTCCAGTTATCTCCACGAATCTCATACACCTTTACCACACCTAAAAGTTCTATAGGCCCATCAGCTGTGAACCGATTACCATCTTTTTCAGCAATCCAGGTGTCTCTTTGCTCGTTCAATATTTCTTTTCTAACAGAGTAACCTGAATTTAATAAGGAAAGGTATGCTGGAGCTTCAACATTTCCTGCGGCACTAATATTTACTTTCTTCATAGTTAATTTAATCTACAGAAATGTCTGCTTTGGGTCGTTACCGGACATTTTAAGATTGTAATTTGTTGATTCCAACCGACTGAGTCCCATTTTATGTCTCCTTCCGGCCAATAGCGGTCATTCGATTAATCTAAGTTTTGTATCCAAATTTTTAAATTTAGGCCCATCAGGAAAACCAAGATTTATAAACTTAGATATTATTTCTTCAAATTCATTCTTTGTAATGCTGAGCTGATCTAAGGCTGCCGCTAAATATGTCAATTTTAATTCGTCATCCTCACGACGAGCATACAATCCTACAGGTAAAGAAGTAATTTCCTTGGTCCATACCTCAAGCAAAGTTACATCACCATTCAATTCGCACCAAGCATCCACAAGTACACAGTCTTCTGGCTCAACATCTATGCCATTTAGTAGTTCTTGCTCATCTGAGAATTGATGAATAGGAATGTATCTCCAACCCTCTGCAACATGAGTGTATACACTATCTGGTGCAAACACCGCACGCTTTTCAAAGTTAGCTAATCTTTTTATACGCGAGGAATCCACTTATTTATTGTTTTTTAGCATGTAATTCACAAAGAGTTTTGATCATATCGGAGTATTGATTTCCGACTAACCCAATATCTTGATGGTATCTAAAGCCTGATTTTTTAATCTGTGCCGCATCAAGTGCCTGCTCTGCTTCACTAGAGGCATCAGTTTGATTACCGAGCCCGTATTTAAATATAGCCATTGCAGCATGCCATCTAAAATGATCAACAGGGAAAAGCAATCTCTTTTTATATTTGATAAGAAGATCAATTCCAAACTGATATTGCTCTTTTATATTTTGCTCTGCAATTAACATGGGTAGCAGTATATAAGCTTCAGTTTTTACACCTTTTCCAGTGCTTTCTTGGTTTAATGCTTTTTTGTATGCTTCTAATGCATCACTAACTTTATTTAGGGTTAAATAACTACTTGCCATGTCACAATATGCTTGTGCATGATCAAAATCGTCCTCTAGTTCAAAGTACTTATCCAATAAATCTAACGCTACCTCTGGATGTCTTTTGCTGAGATAACATGCTTGTATACGTAAATATTGCTCTTTACGACGTGCACGTTTCAATTTTGTGAAGAAAGCTTCCGCAATATCTTCATCCCAATCCATGTTTCTGTACCAATCTTCTCTACCCATACTAATTAGCTATGAATATGATTTTGAAATGTCTGCTTTCGGCCAATAGCGGACATTTACTAGATCAATAAATTAAACTGGTAATTATTAATTTGACATGTGCCATAAGTAGACATTCTTTGGGTTTTCATAAAACAATCCTAAACCTAAGTATGATTTTATATCTTCGCACCAAAAGTACTCATAAGCTTGTTTTTTTTCTCCTTGTTGAAGATAAGTATATTCTTGATTATTTATGTACTTATCGGGATACTTTTTTTTGAATTGTTCGTCAAGCGATTCTCGCTTATCTCTATAATGCTGATGTATTTCATTTGGCCACCAAATATAAACTGAGTTTGCCAAAGGAAATTTAACATCATTTTCATTTATGGATTTACACCTTTGATTTATTGCTGTTATTTGTTCGGGTGGTTCACTTACTTTAACTTCAGTAATCATATTTCGTTTAGGGCCAGTATCATAATATTCAAGGAATATTCTAAATTTCATTTTAATTTCATTTGCATTTGCGCTATGCCCATATTGTATATAACCATGTGGATGCCTCAGCTCTCTCCTTATAGAATAATTTCTAGAAAAAATACGACTTAAAAAAGTACTTAACGAATCAATTGGATTACTATAAGAGTTTTCTTCTATGAATGTTCGCCACCACTGTAAATCTTCATCTTTAATATCTACCTTGCTAACCTTTAAATAATCTAAGTACTCAATGTTATTTATTCCATAATTGAATTTGTTTGGTCTAACTATTTTCCACGCAATTGAAACAACGATAAACGTGCAAATTAAGAACAATACAATGCCAAGGGGGTGTATAGTATCTATACGAAATTTTCTCAACATTTTAAAAATTTAACAGCTATTAAAATGTCCGCTTTGGGTCGTTAGGAGACATTCTGAACTTATAAAATACTGATTCCAATCTACTACTTCTCATTTTATGACTGCTAACGACCCAAAGCGGTCATTTTATTTCTTTTTCAATTTGAGCTGCGATTTTCTCCAATTCTTGCTGTAGCACGATTGGGTCGTTTCCAGTACGGCTAAGTTTATTACCCCACTGATTTTGACCTTCGACCTTCCAACAATTATTTGAGGTTTCACTTGCACGAAAATACCAACCATCTACTGTACTTTTAATTGGAAAGTCTACTAATAGTTGAGTCTCCGTTATCTTGTTAACTTTTTGTTTCATACAATAGATTTTGTCTGCAATCGGCCAATAGCGGTAATCTAACGTTTACCTATTTTCTGTTTAAAATAATAAACAATCAAAATTAACCCAAATACGATACTTAGAAATCCAATGGGTGTTGCAAATATTCCCATATCAATAAATATTGTTCTCCATATCCCTCCCTCCAAAATTATGCTTAATCCACCAAGAGTTAGGATAATACCTAGAAGAAGAATACCTACTAAATCACTCATTTTTATTATTAGGCATAGATAGATTGTTACAAATTAAAAATGTCTGCTTTGGGTCGATACCGGACATTTTGAACTTATAAAACATTGATTCTAACCTTATTCGTCCTCAATTATTTCTGCTTTCGGCCAATTGCGAACATATATAATTTGTATTAGGCATCACAAATTCCTTGTTAATTTTATCACTTACAATCGATAGTATTTAGTTTATAAATTATACTCATAGGAGATTTCAGTGATTTAAATAATTTATAAAAACAATATTAATTACTTGTAAATCGTGTTGGGAGGTACCGTGAATTTTCTAATAATTAACAATATAACTTGGATCAGTGTTTTGATCTTTTCCCTCGCTATTCCTGGTTGTGGCGGTGGGGATGGTGGCAGTGATACTCAAATATCGCAAGGAACCCCTATCCAAAATGCAACCGTAAGAAGCTGTTTTATTGAAGATTACTCTGATCCTGCGACATCTGAATATATTCTTCCTTATCAGGTAGGTATGACATTCTTAGTTAGTCAGGGTAACTGCGGACGATTTAGCACTCATAGACCTGTATGCAGAGTACGTGGTGGTATTTGTGGAGATCTTCGATACGCATATGATTTTCAAATGCCAGTTGGAATTGTATTACTAGCGTCTCGCAGTGGCGAAGTTGTAACGGTTACTGATAATTTTCCTACTAACGGTCTAATATCAAACATCATAGTTATAAAGCATAGCGATGATACATTAGGTCGATATTTACATTTAGCCGAAAATAGTTCCATGGTAGCTGTAGGAGATTTAATTCCCCAAGGAGATCCAATTGCAATGAGTGGGGACAGTGGCCCCACAGGCAACATGCCCCATCTTCATTTTGATGTGTTAGAAAGTGAAAATAATACTTGTAGTATAGATGCTAGTATTGAATCGGGTTGTGTATCAATTCCAATCACATTTAGAAACGCACAGCCATTAGATGCACCTTTAATAGAAGATACAGTTTATGAAGCATTACCATTTTAAGAATTATTAGTATTTGAATAAGGTTATATATTTTCCTAATTTGATTGGCCTGTCATTTTCTTTGCTCTTATTGTTTAGCTCTAATACAAAAAAACTGCCAAATGTCTCCTTTCGGCCAATAGCGGACATTATGATAAAAATTAATTTTCACTATTTTGGCAAGTCAAAACAAACTCATCGAGCTTCGATTCTCTTGAAGCCTCTCTCCATGCTCCGTTCTTATCCGGGTATATCACTGAAATGGATTCAAGAAATACATTAATTGTCATTGTTGGTGATTTAAAAGTATTTCTT
Source organism: Gammaproteobacteria bacterium (assembly GCA_028279275.1). Classification (GTDB taxonomy): domain Bacteria; phylum Pseudomonadota; class Gammaproteobacteria; order UBA4575; family UBA4575; genus JABDMD01. The sequence goes on from JANQOB010000003.1 coordinate 25,828, forward strand.
TGTATATTATTTAACGGTGTGTATTTCCATTTAGTTTGGTTTGCCTCAAACCATTTTTTCATGTGAATGTATTCTTTTGAATTTGGACCAATATTTTCCCCACAATAGAAAAATTCTTTTGGCATTAATTCTGAAAAGTTAATCGCTACATCCCGATTCCAGTAAAGCTTAATTGCGATTGCAGATACTGAAATTACGATTATCGATATCAATGCTTTTAAAAGGAGTTTCATCAATACTTAGTATGTCCGCGTTGGGTCGACAACGGACATTTCTTCTTAGCTATTAATAAGTTTTTCCCAAGCCTCATATGAATTAATTTCACACATTTTAATTAGATATAAAAAATTATCTTTATCATGCTCTGAAAGCCCATACTCAGGATCTTGACCTACAAAAAAGATTTCTTGATCTAAATATAGCTGATTCCAGATTGATTCGGTTATACCATACATGGTGTGAGAGCTGAAATAATCATTACATATTTTCTCTACGTACGATTTTAGCAAGCCTTCAAATTGTTGTTCTGGATATACGCCTGGTGCTTCAAGTTTTCTTAGAATTAAATAAGCTGATAAGTTATTTGCTCTTTCTGCCCAATCTCTTGGATACCATTCACCTTCTTTAGTTGAAACTAACTCAGGATATTTATTTATCAATTCATTAATTTCATCTTCACTTTTCCAAGAAGTGATAGCATTTGTTAAATCAGTCATTACGTATAAAGACAGGTAAGTATTAAGTATTTGTAAATGTCCGCTTTGGGTCGTTAGCGGTCATATTAAGTCTGTTAATTATTGAATCCAACCTGATATCTCCCTCAATGGTTTAGTTTATGTCTGCTTACGGCCAATAACGGACATTAAATAATTACTCCCATCCCTTTGGAAAAGGAGGGTCTATACCAGCAATTTGGTAAAATTCTTCACAAATAGGATTGTCATTACAGTCCAGCCAAACTCCTTTTAAAGTTTGCTTAAATAGTTGATCCTGTTTAGCTAAATTTCTGACTTGACCAATGTATGCTTGGCCATGATCTACAAGCAAATCTTCAAGAGGTCCAGCGGCTAGACTTCCCCTTACAGATTCAGAAATTTTTGAATTATGTATTTGTATTATTACGTCCCAGGAAGTCTCAGGATCATCTATAGTTAAGTGAAACAGTTTTGAAATAGCCCAGTAGTTTTTCTCACGCTCAGATGAATTTTCCTGAGCATTCTGTGCTGCTATCCATGCACTAACTAATTGTTGCTTTTCCTTCTCTTTCACATATTTATTTTAAGCTAAAAATTGCGTCGTACATGATCTTGCAGAATGTCCGCTTTGGGTCGATACCGGACATTTTCCTCTTGTATGTAACTGATTCCAACCTACTATGTCTCATTTTATGGCTGCTGTCGGCCAATAGCAGTCATTCACTTAACATCCTAATGTGACATTCTCCAATATGGTCTTCTGTCATAGAAAAATTAGAAAAATAGAAAGTTTTACCATACTTATGTTGATTCATTACGTCCCAAACTAGTTCTCCCAGCAACATATCTAAAATACCGCCCCCTATATAGAATGGTGCATTAGTTTGGACTTGATTAGGTGTGGTGACTTTGCCTACTGAGAGTTGCATAAAATAACTATCACCAGCTTCGCCTGTAAAGGTAAAGTCTGAAGAGTTTTTATTCTTGAGTGGTTCAGACTCTTGCTCTAATAAATTATATTTTCCAGGCAGCAACTCCACAGTAATATACTCATTATGACTTAAATTACCCACTTCACGGTCGTTAATTATAATTTTACTATCTGGGTAATCTGGAATTTTGCCAGAAGAATTATGTAAACGATAAATGTATATAACTGCATTATTAGTATCATTTGAAGGAAATGGTTCGTTTTTATAGTCTTCGCCAAATAATCTTGCACATTCATCGTTATGTCTATTGCGTACAATACCTTTGGCTAAATCCTTTGGATTTACAGATTTTTCATTTCTTGTTTTCCAAATAAAATCATCAATGTGTCTCTCTAATGCCCCATCAATCTCAGTATTAACTTGTAGCTGATGGTCAATTCTATATTGTTTAACAGCATCAAGAGTTTCTTTATCCTCAATACCTCTAGTATTTCCAGTTTGATAACCCAGTTCAGTTAGAGACACTTGAACAGTACTAACTAGATCTTTTCTTTTCCAATTATCTGCTCCTACATCTTCTTCGACTACATCACCACGCACAAGGCCACCACTTGCACAGCCTGATACAGACACAATAACAAGTATAATTATAGGTATGAAAGAATTTTTCATTTCTTCGTATATGTCCGCTTTGGGTCGATAACGGACATTTTCCTCTTGTATCTGATTGATTCCAACCTACTACGTCTCATTTTATGACTGCTTTCGGCCAATAGCGGTCATTTATAATTATTCAGCTTCATCTATTTTTGAAAAAATTATTCCACGCATTCTTTAACTCTGAATCTTCATTCTTTCCACGTAGCTGATACTCCAATGTCCAGAACGGTCCTCTGCTTCTATAGCAATCAAGTGTGTAGTAAGTATTCTCATCTTCATTGATATATGCTGATGGTCCTTCAATCTCTACTTCACCTTCCTTAGCTAAGACATAGTTATCAAACCGTTTTTCAGCAAAGCTCTTAATCTGAGCTTTGTTTTCTTTACACATCTCATGCGTTGACATTGCTGCTCTTGCCGCTGCCACAACAACCTCATTCGTTGAATTTAGTATTACCACTTCATATTCAGGAAATACATTGGATGATTTACCATAATTTGGAACATTAAATTGTGTTGTTGGCCTATCAGTATCGCTAAATGTTTTGTCATACTTTTGAGGGAATGGACTCCCAATAGTGAGAGCATTTAGGTTTGGAAAATTTTCAGCATTTAGACTTGCTGAAACTATAACCACTACAAATATCGTAAAAATTTCGCGCTTCAATTTCATATATTTTTATATCAGGAATGTCTGCTTTGGGTCGCTAGCAGTCATTTTAGATTTGTAAGTATGTGATTCCAACCTGATTTGTCCTAAATTTTGTCTGCTCTCGGCCAATAGCGGACATTTATTCGCTTGGAATACTATGACTTATTTCTACTTCAAATAAGTTTTAGTTTAAGAAATTATCATTAATTTCTATCCAGATTCTGTTGATGCCATATATTTAAACTTTCTCTAATTGCAGTTAGCTCTTCCTCTGTATAGATGCCGTAATCTCTATTTTCTATATCGTTATGATATTTGCGATATCTTTCTCTTTCATCTTCATTACTATATTTTCCATATTCATCCATCCAAGCATTATTTTTAGCAACAATTTCTGTAATTGACTCAAGCATGAAATCAGACCCATATTCTCTGCACTCTTCATTTAAACATCCTTTAAGCATTGTTGTTTCTCCATATAGTAAATCCTCTCCTTTCCATTTGGCTTTTTCAATTTCACCTTGAACTATGTAATTTAGTAGTTCCAAAGTGGCTTGTGACCTAGATACACCAACAATCCATAAATATTGTGAAAAATTTTTCTCATATTTCCACGAAAGAAATGTAAAAGTGGAGATTGATCCTAGTAAGAGACCAATAAAGATTCCAGATGTAACAAATAATGAACTTTTAAATTTATTTTTCATATAAAAAATAATAGTTGAATGATATTGCTGAAATGTGGAAAAAGTACAAATACAGAGTCTTTTATAAAACTAATTAAATGTCCGCTTTGGGTCGTTACCGGACATTTTGAACTTATAAAACATTGATTCCAACCTAATATGTCTCATTTTATGACTGCTTTCGGCCAATAGCGGACAAAAATTTATTCAACCAAAAGGCCATTTTTAAACTCGCCTTTTTCAACACCATACTTGTCTTCATATACTCCTTGACCATGAAAGACACCACTTTTAAATTGGCCCTCATAGGAATATTTATCTTTTGAAATAAATTTTCCTTCCCCATGGAAGTTATTGTCTTTAAATTCGCCTACATATTTTTCAGAGCCATCAGCAGACCGCCATACGCCATGGCCATGAAACTGTCCATTTTTAAATGAACCTGTATATCTCTCTCCATTTTTATATTTAATTTTCCCTTTACCATGTGGTTGACTATATGAGAACTCGCCTTCGTAGTAATCACCAGATGCATAAAATAATTCGCCCTGACCAATCGCCTGACCTTGTTTAAATTCGCCTTTATAAATAGCGCCGTTTGAGTATGTATCTACACCTATTCCATGCGGCAAGTCATTTTTAAATTCACCCTCGTAACTTCCACCGTCAGGATATTTGAATTTACCTTGTCCGTGTAAAAGATCATTTTTGAAAGTACCCTTATATTCACTTCCATCTGCAAACCTCATCTCTCCCTCACCATGCATGAGCCCATTTTTGAAAGTACCCTTATATTCACTTCCATTTGCAAATCTCAACTCTCCCTCTCCATGCATTAACCCATCTTTGAAGTCACCTACATACTCAGCACCATTTCTCCATGTGAGAGTTCCTTTTCCATTAAACAGTCCATTTTCTATTTCACCTTCGTAAACACTACTATCAGGTAGTTTAACTACACTCAGATCTTCCGCATGAACACAAGTAGTGAAAAAAATATAGATAAGGAAAATTGATAGGAAAATTTTCATTAAATAAAATGTCCGCTTTGGGTCGATACCGGACATTTTAAGTTTGTAATTTGTTGATTCCAACCTACTAAGTCTCATTTTATGTGCGCTTTCGGCCAATAGCGGACATTATTATCGTATGATTATCGGGCGGCTTTAAGTTCAAATTTATCTAGCAATTGTTGTGCATTTAATCTCATGTTTTCATCTAATTCTTCGCTCTCTAAATAAGAACGCAGTAAATACCACTCATCTTCATTCTTAACTTTATTTCTAGATAATATTTGTAAAAACTTAGATAAGTCTTTTTGTCTCATATTTGTGAGACTCGGTAAATTAAGCTCATTCAGCTTATTATCAATTCTATTTAATTCTTCACCTTGCACGTCTTGAGATGCTTCTACCATATCTCTTGCTGCTTGCCTGATTCCTGAAATTGGAAACTTAAGAAAATAATCAAGACTATTTTCTGGGGTAAATTTATCCATACCATATTCATGCATAATGAATACGCAAAATCTTGCAAGTTGTTCTTTTTCGGTAGTCATTTACTTGCTTGCTAATGTCCGCTTTGGGTCGAAAGCGGTCATTTTACTCTTGGAGCTCAACAATCCCAACCTAACTTCAATCGGTTCGCGTCAACCAATACGCGACTCATATTCGCACCATGCCCACTCAACCAAAAACACTTACACAATAATTGAGTAAATAGTTTGGAAAAATAAACAAACCGACTATTAGCAAACCATTTATAGAAAGTACAGCAGTTGCTATCGGCGCATTTTGTGATGTTAAAGTGTCTTCTATCTCGTCAAAATACATGTATTTAATTACACGTAAATAATAAAAAGCACCCACAATTGACATCACAACAGCTAAAACTGCTAACCAAATAAAATCGTTGTAAACCAAACTTTGTAATACATACAGTTTTGCATAAAATCCTACTGTTAACGGCACACCAGCCATTGAAAACATTAACAGCAACATCAAAAAAGCTAGCCAAGGATGCGACTGACTTAAACCTTTAAAATCAGATAGCTTATCGACATCTTCATAAAGATTACTAGAATCGTTTTTAAGAAGTAACAGTATGGCAAAGGTGCCGGCCGCCATTAGCACATACACTGCTGTATAAAACAGTGCTGATGCGTAACCAAAACTTTCTCCTGATAAAAGCCCGAGTAAAACAAAACCAATATGTGAAATGGTTGAGTAGGCCAGCATCCGTTTAATATGAGTTTGCGCAATAGCAATGACATTGCCAAAAATTAATGACAAAACCGCAAGAATAATTAGCATTTGTTGCCAATCGATATGTAAGGGTTGCAGTCCATCGCTTAGCAGACGTATCGCCATCACAAATGCTGCAAATTTTGGAGCTGTTGCAATGAAAAGGGTTACTGCCGTAGGTGCACCTTGATAAACATCAGGCACCCACATATGAAATGGTACTGCACCAAATTTGAATGCCACACCGATAACAATAAACGTTAACGCGAAAATTAAACCAATATTGACATCATTTTGATTAGCCAAGTAGAGACTAATCTCACTCAAGTTTAATGTGCCTGTAATACCGTATACGATTGACATTCCATACAAAAGCATTCCCGATGCTATTGCACCTAATACAAAATATTTAATGGCAGCTTCAGAAGCATTATTGGAATCACGCACATAAGCAACGAGTGCGTACAAACATAAAGAAAGCAGCTCTAGCCCAAGATAAATCGTAATGAAATTTTGCGCAGATGCCATGATCAGCATACCAAGCGTTGCAAACAAACCTAGAATATAAAACTCTGGCTTTGCAAAATTTCGATTTAACAAATAAGGTCGCGCATAAACAAAAACGGCTATAACCGTTATGCAAACTAATATTTTGATGAAATTAGCCAGACCATCAATGACATACATTCCATCAAACAGTATTGAATCATTATATTTGTTAGCCGCCACTAATAAAAAAATCATCACCAGTAGTGTTGCCAAACTCAATATATAAGTAAGAAGCTCATCTTTACGACCTGCAAACAAACCAATCATTAAAATTGTGGATGTAGCCAATAACATAAAAATTTCCGGCATCAGCACCAACCAATCCATCAAATTGTTTGACATATCGGGGAGTGAATCAATTGAATATATATCTAAACTATTCATGTTTATATTTAAGGAAGGTTTGTTTGATGAGCTTGATTTAACAAGTTCGTAACTGAAGCATCCATCATTTCAATTAAAGGTGCTGGCCAAAGCCCAATCCAGAGAACCAAAATCGTTAGGACAAATAAACAGAAAAACTCTCTTGAATTTATATCTTTGAGTTTGGCTACTTCATCATTGGCCACTGAACCAAATACCACACGTTTAATCATCCAAAGTGTGTAGGCCGCACCAAGAATTAAAGTGGTCGCCGCTAAGAACGCAATCCAAACATTGGCTTTAAAGCTAGCCAAAATCACCATGAATTCTCCCACGAAGCCAGAAGTGCCCGGCAAGCCTGCATTTGCCATAGCAAAGATTACAAAAAAGGTTGCAAACTTAGGCATGGTATTTACCACTCCACCATAATCCGCAATTTGCCGACTATGCATACGATCGTATAAAACACCCACACACAAAAACATTGCCCCTGATATAAATCCATGTGAGATCATTTGCACCATGCCACCTTGTAAAGCAAGTTCTGAATAAGAACTGTTAGCTAACGTTAATTTATAGATAACGAAAAAGCCGAGCGTGACAAACCCCATATGTGCAATCGAAGAATAGGCAATAAGCTTTTTCATATCACGCTGTGCCAAGGCAACATAGCCGATGTACACAATAGCGATAAGCGAAATTGCAATGATTAAATAAGCAAGTTGACTACTTGCATATGGAGTAATTGGAATACTAAAACGTAAAAAGCCGTACCCCCCAACTTTCAACATAATGGCCGCTAAAATTACTGATCCACCCGTTGGAGCTTCTACGTGCGCATCGGGCAACCATGTATGCACCGGCCACATGGGAATCTTAACTGCAAAAGCAATAAAGAATGCCAAAAATAAAAGTAATTGTTGAGTCTGATCTAAAGTTGTAAGTTGTAGTGCTGCGATCTCGAAAGTTCCTGCATGGAGATATAAATATATCAATGCGATTAATAAAAATACTGAACCAAAGAAGGTGTAAAGGAAAAATTTAATCGTTGCATAGACTCTTCTCGGACCGCCCCATATTCCTATAATTAAAAACATAGGGATTAACATACCTTCAAAGAAGATATAAAAAAGAATCGCATCTAACGCACAAAATACTCCAATCATTAATCCTTCGAGAATCAAAAAAGCTGCAAAATATTCTGCAATTCTTTCTTTAGAGATTTCCCACCCGGCGATGATCACCAATATAGTCATTACAGTAGTGAGCAATATTAGTGGAACTGCAATACCATCTACGCCAAGCGCGTAATAAATATTGAAAACCTCTATCCACGCAATTTGCTCATAAAATTGCATAGTATGTTGGCTGCTATCAAAACCTTTCGTTAATACTATGCTCACAAGAAAAGTTGCGATAGCTATGAGCAATGACAGCCAACGTACACTAGATACGGAAATTTTCTTTGCAACAAGTACCAACAAACCACCTATGATAGGCAGCCATATTAATGTACTTAAAATAGGCAGAGAGCTAAGCATGGTCACTATTGCAAAAAGACTTTACTCATGAGAATTAATAAACCAATGATCATGGCAAAGGCATAGTGATAAAGATAACCTGTTTGAATACCACGCACTTTAGAGGAAAACCAATTTACAATTTTTGCAGAACCATTAACCACCAATCCATCAATTAGTAATCGATCACCAAACGAGTCACAAAATGTACCGATTTTTTTAAACCCGGTTGCAAACAAAGCTTGATACAGTTCATCAATGCCATACTTGTTATATAAGAATCTATGAATTGCACTGAATTTTTGTTTGAGTGCTTCAGCGAGTTGTGGTTTGTAAATATAAAAAATCCATGCAAGGACTACACCCGCTGCAGCCAAATATAGAGTAGGCACTGCAAAAGCATGCATAGTAAACTTAATAACCCCATGATAATTAGATTGTAGTTCTGCAATAGCGCGATGTGATTCCGCTACAAAAATACTTTCAGCAAAGTAATCACCCAAAGCGATGCTACCAATAAAGTAACCCGCAACTACGGATAGAATCGCTAATAAAATTAAAGGTACGGTAATTACTTTTGGAGACTCTTTTACATGTTCTTCTGTATGTTTATCCATCCGACTTTCGCCGTGAAAGGTTAAAAACAACAAACGGAAAGAATAAAAAGCGGTTACGAAAACACCTGCTAGCACCATCCAATACGCAAATTGATGTCCATAAATATTGGAGTACTTAACCGCTTCGATAATGGCATCTTTGGAATAAAAGCCTGCAAAGAAAGGGGTACCAATAAGTGCGAGTGTCCCAATGACCATTGTCCAGTAGGTAACGGGCATATATTTTCTCAAGCCTCCCATCTTCTGCATATCTTGCTCATGATGCAAAGCAACTATGACGGAACCAGCCCCTAAGAATAAAAGTGCTTTGAAAAATGCATGAGTGAACAAATGAAAGATTGCAATTGAATAGGCCGAGACTCCTAATGCAACCGTCATGTAACCCAATTGCGAAAGTGTGGAATATGCAATTACGCGTTTAATATCATTCTGGACTATGCCAATTAGTCCCATGAAAAACGCCGTAACGGCACCAATAATTAATACTACTGATAAAGCCGTCTCGCTTAATTCAAATAGAGGTGACATACGTGCCACCATGAAAATACCTGCAGTTACCATCGTTGCCGCATGAATTAATGCAGAAATCGGCGTTGGACCTTCCATAGAATCGGGCAACCATACGTGCAAAGGCACCTGAGCAGACTTACCCATCGCTCCCACAAATAACAATAGACATATAACCGTCATTACAGGCCAATGAATATTTTCTGTAATCGAAAAAGTTTGTGTATTAACTAACGGCGCTTGAGAAAATACAGCTTCATAATCCAAACTATTAAACACTGCTAAGACTGCAGCAATACCTAATATAAAACCAAAATCGCCTACTCGGTTGACTAGAAACGCTTTCAGATTGGCAAATATGGCACTGTCTCGTGTATACCAGAACCCAATTAACAAATAAGAAACCAAGCCTACAGCTTCCCAACCAAAAAACAGTTGCATAAAGTTGTTAGCCATAACCAGCATAAGCATAGAAAAGGTAAACAACGAGATATAAGAGAAAAAGCGCTGATAGCCAGGATCATCATGCATATAACCAATGGTGTAGATATGCACCATCAACGATACAAAGGTTACGACCACCATCATGGTAACCGTTAATGCATCAATCAAAAAACCAACCTTAAATACTAAACCCCCTATAGATAACCATTCATACACATCAAACGATGTGGGCTCAACATGATCAAAAATAATCTGCTTAAATACTATTAGGCTAAGAAAAAACGAGATCGCAACACCGATGATCGTAACCCAATGTGCACCACTGCGCCCTATTGCACGCCCAAACAATCCTGCAATGATTGCAGCTAATAAAGGGGCTAAAACAATTATTAAACAAAGTGTTTTCATCTAACTTCTCTGTTTAACCTTTTAGCTCTTCAAGGTCTTGAACATTAATCGTAGACCGATTGCGATACAGTACAACTAAAATCGCCAAACCAATTGCAGCCTCGGCTGCCGCCACAGTGAGAATAAAAAATACGAATACTTGGCCTGCCAGGTCATCTAGATAATGTGAGAAAGCAATAAAATTCATATTCACTGCCAATAACATTAATTCAATCGCCATTAGCAATAAAATGACATTTTTTCGATTAAGAAAAATTCCCGCAATACTAAGTGAGAACAAAATTGCACCTAGTGCAAGAAAATGTGTCAGCGTAATCATCGAATTAAATTTTTAGCTTAATATTTATTGTTTTTATTAATTATTATTTGCTATTTTTCTATGTCTACTAACCTTACACGCTTTGTCTTATCTGCATGAATTTGCTGATGCGGTTTTTGATGTTTTGACACCGTGCGTTTACGCATCGTTAATGTAATGGCTGCAATGATTGCAACCAATAAAATTACACCCGCTATTTCAAATGGATATACATATTCAGTGAAAAGTAATTCGCCTAATTCTTGGGTGTTACTATAGTCTGGCGGCTTTGGTTTCACTTGCGCATGTTCGAAATTAGATTTGCTTAAAATTATGACCATTTCCGCTGCCATAACAGCACCTACAATAAGTCCAACAGGTAGATATTTTGCAAAACCGGCGCGCATTTTTGCGATGTTAATATCCAACATCATCACCACAAACAAAAACAACACCATGACTGCGCCTACGTACACGAGGACTAAGGTAATGCCTAAAAACTCGGCTTCCAACATAATCCACAGTGCGCCACTGGTAAAAAAAGCGAGCACCAAAAATAACGCAGCGTGTACAGGATTACGAACTGTAATCATTGCAACTGCAGATGAAACTAAAATAATCGCAAAAAAATAAAAAACTGCAGATTGAATTAACATTGGTTCGTACTACCTATATTGAGCATCTACCTGACGATCTTTTGCAATTTGCTCTTCGTGCTTTCTGCCTACTTCGAGCAACATTTCTTTCGTCATCACTTGTGTACCTCGTTCAAAGAACGAATACTCAAAGATTCTTGTTTCTACAATTGCATCAACGGGGCATGCTTCTTCACAAAATCCACAATAGACACATTTAAATAAATCAATGTCATATCGAGTCGTACGGCGACTACCATCCTCACGTTCTTCAGAATCAATGGTTATGGCTAATGCCGGGCAAACCGCTTCGCAAAGTTTGCAACCAATACAACGCTCTTCCCCGCTTGGATATCTGCGTAAAGCATGCAATCCACGAAACCTTGGTGACTGCGGTGTTTTTTCTTCAGGATATTGGACGGTAAATTTTTTAGAAACTAAACGTCTACCCGTTAAGCTCATGCCTTTGAGCAACTCAAACAACGTAAAACTTTTAATTATGTTAATTATTGATTTCATTTAAAAATAATTATATTAAAAATGTTAGGTTTTGTTTCAAGACGAGGCGCAATACTTTTTGAGAAGCGGAGTTTACATATCCGTAAATGAGCATCGAAAAAAGTATTGCAACAAAGTATTGAGACAAAAGATACATTTTTAGTCAAACCATGGTGGTACTTCAAAATATAGAAGCACACCTTCTACAAATATCCAAATCAACGTAACCGGCAATAAAATTTTCCACCCTAAGCGCATGATTTGATCATAGCGATAGCGAGGAAATGTTGCACGAAACCATAAGAAACAAAAAATAAAGAAACAAGTTTTAGCAATGAACATATGTGGACCATGTCCAAGCACAAATCCGATGTAAGGAATGCTCGCCCAGCTCTCAGGGAACGGACTCAACCAACCTCCAAGAAACAGCAAAGCCGTTAATGCTGAAATTAAAATGATATTTGCATATTCTGCAAGGAAAAATAGTGCAAAACCCATTCCTGAATACTCAACATGAAATCCTGCAACGATTTCTGATTCACCTTCAACCACATCAAAAGGCGCACGGTTTGTTTCTGCTACACCAGAAATAAGATAAGCCAAAAACAATGGGAACAACGGTAGCCAATACCAATGCAACACACTTCCTTTTTGTGCTTCGATAATATCGCCCAAATTTAAACTGCCACTTGCCATTAGAACTCCAACCAATGCAAAGCCCATTGCTATTTCATAGGCGACGATTTGCGCCGCGGAACGAAGTGCGCCAAGTAGTGCATATTTTGAATTTGAAGCCCAACCCGCAACGATCACCCCGTACACGCCTAAAGACGTCATGGCTAATAGATATAACAATCCAGCATTGATATCCGCAAAACTCCAACGCTCTGCAAATGGAATTACTGCCCATGCGGCTAAAGCCGGAATCATGGACAACAATGGTGCCAATCGGAACAAGAAACGATCCGCATCGTTCGGCAAAATCATTTCTTTAAACATCAGTTTTAAAGCATCTGCAATGGGTTGCCCGAAACCTCTTGGCCCAACTCTATTTGGACCCACACGTACCTGCATAAAACCAATTACTCTGCGTTCAGCTAATGTTACGTATGCCACGCAGCCAAACAACACCAATATAAAAATAAACATGTAGGCCGTTAATAGCAGTAACGGTGGTACGGATGCTAATAAACTTTGCGCCCATTCAAGCATTTGCGGTCCTTTGTATTTCTACAGGTGCAATCGCTTCACCCAGAGAATCACTCATTGTTCCACTCTTTTGAATCCATACACAGTTATAAGAAATTTCGTTGGCTATACGCAATGGTAATGTTGCTTCATGATTCCCTTGTACCACTCTTACTACGTTCTCATTTTGAACATTCAAATCAATCGCTTGCTGCTCAGACATTGCTATGTAGTTTTGAGAATCTTCTACTGCTTGCTGCAATGAAGTTGCACGTCGCAAAACATTATCGAGCGCATAAACAGGAGAATCTGATACACGATAAATTGTTTTTTCATCAGACAAAACGGTTACATTGCTAAAATCTTTTAGATTGCTATCAAATGCTTCAGCACTATCAAAATTTTGTTTTAATTCATCACGAATTTCATCGCTAGTTTGATATTGCACTTCATTGCACCCCAGCTTGTTTGCTAAAACACGCAAAACCTTCCAACCTGGACGTGCCTCACCTGGGGCAGAAACCGCTTTTGCCACGCTTTGCCATCGACCTTCATTGTTTACGAATGTTCCATCCGTTTCAGCGAAGGTTGCGATAGGCAAAATCACATTTGCATATTGTTTAAGTTCTTCATTTATATATGGCGAACACACAACTACATAATCTGCCTCTTGCATAGCCTTAACTGCAGCTGATGCGTTGGTAAAATCAAACTCTGGTTCCAAATTAAATAAAAAGTATGCTTTTCTCGAATTAATTATCATTTCATATGCATTCATACCTGAAATAGGAACACTTTTGCCTGCCTGTGTGCGATGCGGCAAAACCCCTGCTAACCAGGCCCCGGCAGTGTTTCCAGAGCGCACAAGGATAGAAAAAGTTGAATCTGTAACCTTTGCTATAAAATTACTCAGACAACGTAATGCAGAAGCTTGCGGATGACTATCTGCAATAGCACCAAATATTACACTTGTTTGTTTGCCAAACTTAAGTGAATTATAAATTTGCTGTGCGTCAATGGATACAGATACATTATCTACAATGGATTTAATTTCACTTGGCAAACCTTCTGTAGTTTGTGCGCATTTTGCAATTTCAGCTAAAACATTAATCCAAATTTGTGGTGCCGCACACCATGTCTGTTCTAATTGAAAATAAAAATCGAACATCTGTGGATTAAGTGTGAAAACTTCACATCTTCTGCCATTAGTTTTTCCATTCGCCTTACGAATTCGATGCGCCAACATCGGATGTTCTAAACGAATATTGCTGCCTACTAGAAAAATACTGTCGTTATTTTCGATCGACTGAATGGACTGCCCAAGATATGGAAACAATGGCATGGCATCTTGGTCAGCAAAATCAAGTTGTTGCGTACGATGATCGATATTATCCACACCTATATGTCGAAACATTTTTTGCAATAAAAATAGTTCTTCTAAAGTTGAGTGAGGTGCAGCAAGCACTCCAATATCTTCAGTTTGAAACTCTTTTAATGAGCTGGCAATGTTCGCTAAACAACTGTCCCAATCACTTGGTTGCCATCCTTGATCCGTTTTTTGCATGGGCTGTGTGGAACGATCAGTGCTGTTCAATCCTTCGTAACTAAAACGATCACGATCCGATATCCAAGTTTCATTGATTTCTTCATTTTCTCTTGGCACCACGCGCATTACTTGATCACGTAAAGTATGCAAATAAACATTCGAACCCATACCATCATGTGGAATTACACTAGGAGACTGCATCATCTCCCAGGCACGAGCCGTCATACGTGAAGGTTTTGCATTCAATGCACCGACCGGGCATACATCGATTACATTTCCTGATAACTCTGAACTAAGCGACTTTTCAACAAAGGTGCCAATTTCCATAAATTCACCACGACCGGTTGCACCCAGTTCGCTTATACCTGCAATCTCAGTACCAAATCGAACACAGCGCGTGCAATGAATGCATCGCGTCATGTCTGTTGAAACCAGTGGCCCTAATTCTTTATCTGCTACGACGCGTTTCCTTTCTGTGTACCTTGAAACGTCATTGCCATAACCCATGGCAACATCTTGCAACTCACATTCGCCACCTTGATCACAAACAGGGCAGTCTAGCGGATGGTTAATCAATAAAAATTCCATCGTGCTTTTTTGCGCATCTAATGCGAGCTGTGATTTGGTATACACCTTCATTCCTTCAGCAACAGGAGTTGCACAAGCAGGCAATGGTTTTGGCACATTCTCAACCTCTACCATACACATACGGCAGTTTGCAGCGACAGATAATTTTTTGTGATAACAGAAACGAGGAACATCAATGTCATATTGATCTGTAACTTCAATCACCATAGCACCTTTACGTGCTGTGACTTGTTGATCATTAACAAATAATGTAAGCGTATCTTCAGACATGTTATTTAATAATTATTAAGCTGCGTTTTTTTGCATTTCTGCTTCAAGCATGCTGTGTCCATGTTCAATGTAATAGGCAAATTCGTCTCGATAGTGTTTTATAAAACTATATACAGGCATGGCTGCGGCATCGCCCAATGCACATATCGTTCTTCCTTCAATCTTTTTAGCCACATCATCTAATTTATCTATATCTTCAGGTAAGCCGTTACCATCAACGATTCTGCTAAGCATGCGGTACAGCCACCCAGTTCCTTCTCTACAGGGTGTGCACTGTCCGCACGACTCTGAAAAGTAAAAACGCGAAATACGACGCAATACTTTTACCATATCGGTTGTTTCGTCCATCACAACCACTGCCCCAGAACCCAGTAACGAGCCTGCTTGCGAAATGGATTCATAATCCATATTGGTTTTCATCATGATGTCACCAGGGAGAACAGGTACAGATGATCCACCTGGTATTACGGCTTTTAATTTATTCCCTTCCAAAACACCACCTGCCAATTCAAGCAACTCCGAAAACGGCATGCCCAGTGGCACTTCATAATTTCCAGGTTTGTTTACATGACCTGAAACTGAAAAACACTTTGTGCCACCACTTTTTTCAACACCCAATGATGCAAACCAGTCTGCACCTTCACGGATAATGCTCGGCACAGAAGCAAATGTTTCAGTGTTATTAACTGTAGTGGGTTTGCCATATAAACCAACATTTGCAGGGAACGGAGGCTTAAAACGCGGCTGGCCTTTTTTGCCTTCTAAAGATTCCAACAATGCAGTTTCTTCACCGCATATATATGCGCCTGCGCCTAAGGTGTCATATAGATAAAAAGTAAAATCGCTCTTAAGAATATTGTCACCCAAATAACCTGCCGCATATGCCTCATTTAACGCTTCAGCAAAACGTTTATAAGGTTCATCCAAAAACTCGCCGCGCAAATAGTTATAGCCAACACTTAAACGCATTGCATAAGCTGCAATAGTCATCCCTTCGATAACTGAATGCGGATTAAATCTTAAAATGTCACGGTCTTTACAAGTACCGGGCTCAGACTCATCAGAGTTACACACGATATAGCTTTCAATTTCAGGATCTCTTGGCATAAAACTCCATTTTAATCCGGTCGGAAATCCTGCCCCTCCTCTGCCGCGCAAACCTGATGCTTTGACTTGCTCGAGAACTTCATCTGCAGATATATTTTGTTGCAAAATTTTTTCCAGTGCGGAATACCCACCCACACTTCTATAATTTTCCAGTGTCCAGGGCTCGTCAAATTTTAAAGTCTGATAGCAAACGTTATTCAATTGCATTTTTTTAATTTCATTTAGTTAGTTTTCAAGCTCTTCTAATATTTGGTCGACTTTTTCAATTGTAAGATTCTCTTTATATACATGATTTACTTGCATCATGGGCGCACCGCAACATGCCGCCAAACATTCTTCTTCTTTTTTCAAATAAAATTTTCCGTCTTCAGTACTTTCACCCAGCTTAATACCAAGCTTACTTTCGAGATGATTCACAATTTCATCCGCACCTCGTAACATGCAAGATAAATTTGTACATACTGCAATAGTGTGTTTGCCAACCGGCTTAAGCTCAAACATGGAATAGAATGAAGCTACTTCATACACAGCAATGGGAGGCATATCTAAATACTCTGCAATCGCATCCATCTTATCTACTGGTAAATACCCTTCTTCGTGCTGCAGTGCACGCAGCGCACCTAGTACTGCAGATTGCTGTTGATCAATTGGATATCTTGACAACCAAGCATCAATCTCTTCCCGAAGATGGTCAGATAGCAAAGCAGCTTTAGATTCATTCATCGATCAATTTCTCCAAACACAATGTCTTGTGTTCCTATTATGGCCACCACATCTGCCAACATATGACCACGCGACATTTCATCTAATGATGCAAGGTGCGCGAATCCAGGTGCGCGGATTTTCAGACGATAAGGTTTATTCGCACCATCAGAAACCAAGTAAATACCAAACTCTCCTTTTGGATGTTCAACAGCGCTATAGACTTCACCTTCAGGCAAACAAAAACCCTCGGTAAATAATTTAAAATGATGTATGAGCTCTTCCATACCCATTTTCATTTCGCCACGAGAAGGGGGTGAAAATTTATGGTTGTCCACCATAACTGGTCCTGGGTTTGCTCGTAACCAAGTAATGCATTGCTTAATAATTTCATTTGATTGACGCATTTCTTCTATGCGTACTAAATAACGATCGTAACAATCTCCATTCACGCCAATAGGCACTTTAAAATCTAACTCATCATAAGTTTCATAAGGCTGTTTACGACGCAAGTCCCACTCAATACCAGAGCCTCTTAACATTGGACCCGTAAAACCAAGCTGCAATGCGCGCTCTGGACTAACGACTCCAATATCAACTGTTCTTTGTTTCCATATACGATTATCCGTTAATAGAGTTTCATATTCATCTACACACCCTGGAAACCGCTGAGTGAAATCATCAAGAAAATCTAAGAAGGAGCCAGTGCGTGCTGCGTTTAATTTTTTAACATCATTTTTATTATGCCAACGTGATTCAACATATTTAGGCATTTCATTTGGTAAGTCACGATACACACCACCAGGCCGGTAGTACGTAGCATGTAAACGCGCACCGGATACAGCTTCATAACAATCCATTAAATCTTCACGTTCTCTGAAGGCATATAAAAAAATTGTCATCGCACCAATGTCTAAACCATGTGCTCCTATCCACAGCAAATGATTTAGTATGCGAGTAATCTCATCAAACATGACACGTATATATTGCGCACGAACCGGAACTTCAATTCCAGCAAGTTTTTCAATCGCTAACACATATGCATGTTCGTTAGACATCATCGATACATAGTCAAGCCTATCCATATACCCAATGCTTTGGTTATAGGGTTTACTCTCGGCAAGTTTTTCTGTTGCACGATGTAATAAGCCGATATGTGGGTCCGCACGCTGTATGACTTCACCCTCCATTTCTAACACCAGGCGTAAAACACCATGAGCTGCAGGATGCTGCGGCCCAAAGTTCATCGTATAATTTCGTAACTCAGACATCAGTTGATTCCTCTGCAGATGTTTCATCTACATGTTCAGCAACACCATCTTCGAAACGATGATCTTCACGGATCACTTTTGGCACATTAATTCTTGGTTCAATTGAAACAGGTTGATATATCACACGTTTTTGATCAGGGTCATAACGAACTTCTACATGACCAATTAATGGAAAATCTTTGCGAAACGGGTGCCCTGTAAAACCATAGTCTGTAAGAATCCGTCTTAAATCAGGATGACCTTCAAAAACTATTCCAAATAAATCAAACGCTTCACGCTCATACCAGTCTGCGCAGTTCCAGATCGGTGTTACGGAAGGTAAAATCGGAAGATGATCATCTTCACAATATACTTTGACGCGTAAACGTTGATTATTGGCTATTGATAACAAATGGTAGACCACTGCATAACGTGGTCCATCGATATTAGTATTTTGTTTTGCATCATCAAATGTAAAACGACCAAAAGAGGCTTTTTCTACTCCGCGACTAAATCCTGATGAAGTTGCAGTTTCAGTATTCCATTCATCTGTACCAAACTCTAAATAATCAACTCCTGCCAAATCGATCAACTGATCAAATTTAAATTTCTCAGCAGATTTTAATTGTTCAAGAACTTGAATTAATTCTTTATCTTCAACCGTTACGGTAATTTCGTTATTTTTAATCTCAATAGATCGCAATGAAGTTGCGAAAACGCGCTGTAGCTCAGAACCAAAATGATGGAGGTCGTTCTGCATAGAGTATGCACTTATCTTTTTATAGTATTTGTGCGACGAATTTTATTTTGCAACTGCAAAATTCCATATAACAATGCTTCAGCTGTTGGTGGGCATCCCGGCACATATACATCAACTGGAACAATGCGGTCACATCCTCTTACAACAGAATAAGAGTAGTGATAGTAACCACCTCCATTCGCACATGATCCCATAGAGATCACCCATTTTGGATCAGCCATCTGGTCGTAAACTTTGCGAAGCGCGGGTGCCATTTTATTCACCAAGGTACCCGCAACAATCATCACATCTGACTGTCTTGGACTTGGTCGAAACATCACACCAAAGCGATCAAGATCATAACGCGCAGCACCTGCATGCATCATTTCAACCGCACAACAAGCTAAACCAAATGTCATGGGCCACATAGAACCTGTTCGAGCCCAGTTCATAAGGTCATCAAGCTTTGTGGTCGCATAACCTTGTTCATGAAAACCTTGATCGTAAAAACTTTTCTCAAGAGGGCTCATTGAAGAATTTCGGGATAGGGTTGAATTGGTCATTGAAATTAACTTTATCTCAATCAGGATTAATCCCAATCAAGTGCACCTTTTTTCCATTCGTAAATAAAACCAATTGTTAGAATTATTAAAAATATAGCCATTGAAATAAAACCTATTAAACCTACTTCTCGAATTGCAACTGCCCAGGGGAATAAAAAGGCAATCTCTAAATCGAAAATAATAAATAAGATTGCAACCAAGTAGTAACGCACATCAAACTGCATACGCGCATCTTCAAAAGCTTCAAACCCACATTCATACGGTGAGTCCTTGGCTGCATCTGCTTTTCTAGGACCAAGTTTTAATCCGAGTAACAAAGGTATGAGGCCCATCACCGAAGCAATACCGATAAAAATTAAAACTGGGAGATAATTTTCAATCACTTTGAGGTTCTCTAATTCCCTGTATTGTATTCCAGGCTTTTACAAGTTAATTCCTATTTTAATCCATGCCTTAGTATATGACTGTCATTGTACTAGTTATGAGCCTACAAGATCGTATGCTGGATATTTGACGCAAGAATTGGTGAAATTTTAACCAGCTAGACGCTAAAGTTTAACCAGTCTAGGCATATTGATGTATCGCTAATACCGATTGACCATGGTTTCTAGGAATTTCTTAGCCACATTTACAGCACTGTTTATGGCCCTACATAATGATTGACCGATTTTTTCGTGCTTAGTGCCTCAAAACCAGGTCTCATCCATTGCTCCTGCTACACTTACACAACTTTCATGAGACCTATCATCCCAGGCTTCTTAGTGCATCTAAAACCCAAATTCAGAGCTTCGCACAATCTCCAGTGCTAGCACTGGTGCCGATGGCCGGACTCGAACCGGCACGAGGTTGCCCTCACTAGCCCCTCAAGCTAGCGCGTCTACCAATTCCGCCACATCGGCTTCGATTTCATTATTTTATCCTAAGGCATTCAGGTAACGATCTTTTTTCATTGATACAGCTATAAGATGAGGTAATTTTGTACATATTGACTATAGCTAGGTTCATGAAAAATAGGTTAAATCCATTAATTGTCAGTATAGACAATATTAATAGTTCATGGGATCATAACTGGCTAAACAAGCTATTCAGCCAAGTTAATCAAGCACCAGAATTTAAGGGAAAGAATTATGGATCAAGAAGAATATAAAAAATACGACATGACTGCGATTATTGTAGGTGTTGTAATTGTTCTTATTGCATTGGTAATGGCATTTGTATTTTAGTAGGCCAGTAACTAATACAAGAATTTTTTGTCTACCTAATCAATATCTAAATTTCTCTTTTACTCTGGAACGTCATCTGGCGTTACTTCGTTAAAAGTATTCTCTGCTTCATCTTTTACAGATTCTAAACTGTTCTGAAGTTCGCCCAACGAATCTTCAGTACCCGTCTCATTTGGTGTCTCATCAACATCCGGCACATCACTTGTTGGAATATCTGTTTCGGGTAGTTGAGTCGCAGTTTCTTCTACTGCATCAATAACACTTTCTGCAACAGGTCTGTTACTAGCAAGGTGGGCAAGCCAGAGGCTATTAATAAAAAACAGTACTGCTAAGACCGTTGTGACTTTAGTTAAAAATGATGCGGAACCTTGCGCACCAAAAACAGTACCCGATGCACCGCTACCAAAGGCAGCTCCTGCATCAGCGCCTTTACCATGTTGAATAAGAACCAAGACAATTATGGCAATTGCGAGTAGTACATCTATGGCTACTAAAATGCTATATAACATTGTTATTTTTAATATTTAGAAATGAATTTGTTGATTAATTAATCGAGTTAGTTTGCAGCGATTGCAATTCCAATAAAGTCTTCCGCTTTTAAGGCAGCGCCCCCAATTAGCCCACCATCGATGTCAGGTTGAGCAAGTAAATGTTCAGCATTTTCTGGTTTCATGCTCCCACCATAAAGAATTCGAATATTAGCTGCAATATCTTTATTTTGTGCACCTATTATCAAACGAATTTCTTCGTGCACCTCTTGTGCCTGTTCAGGAGTAGCAGTTTTACCTGTGCCAATGGCCCATACAGGTTCATATGCAATTATTGCTTTCGCAAAAGCCTTCACTCCAAACAAGTCAAGTACTGCGTTAATTTGTTTTGCAATAACAACCTCTGTATGTCCTTCCTCTCGATCTTGCAATGTCTCACCCACACATAAAATAGGAATCAATCCATTTTTAATTACATGTGCAAACTTTGTCGCAACTGTTTCATTGCTATCTCCATAAATATGACGACGCTCAGAATGCCCAATGATGTTATACGTGCAACCAAATTCTTTAATCATTTCTGCTGCAACTTCACCAGTATATGCACCACTCTCTTGGTCCGAACAATCTTGTGCACCTAAAGAGATATCACTCCCTTGTAACAAACCTTGAACATGAGATAAGTAAATAAAAGGCGGGCACACTGCAAGTTCAGCATTCTTGACTTGGTCTTGTCGTTCACGTATCCCCGAGATCAGCTCAGAAATACTATTCAAAGAACCATTCAATTTCCAGTTTCCTGCTACCAGTGATCGTCGCATATGTGTGTAAATAGTCAATTAACAAAGGCGCGCAGCTTACCGATGACCGAAGCTTTAGGCAAATTCTATATTGGATATCAATCAGCAGGCTGTCGCCACACTATCAGCAATTTGCTGTGCTAGTTGCTGTACTTTGGGAGCGTCGACGCCTTCTACCATTACCCTTACCAAAGGTTCGGTCCCTGAGGGACGCAAGAGCACTCTTCCAGAGTCTGCAAGATCAGATTCCGCATCTTTCACAGCTTGCTGAATTTGAGGTGTATTTTCTAAATCAATTTTTTCTTGAATGGGTACATTAATTAGGATCTGTGGATATTTGCTCATGCCCGATTTAGCATCATGCAAACTTACTTGTTGATTGACTAATACTTGCAAGACTTGCAAAGCAGAGACGATCGCATCCCCCGTAGTGGTTTGATCTAAACAAATAATATGGCCTGAGGACTCACCACCTAATATCCATGAGCGCTCATTAAGCATTTCCATGACGTAACGATCACCTACTGCAGCTCGACCAAATTCAATATCTTTCTCGCGCAATGCATGCTCTAAGCCTAAGTTACTCATTAGTGTACCGACAACGCCACCATGTAAAAGGTTTTGACTCTTGCGTGCTTGCGCAATGATATATAAGAGCTCATCACCATCAACAATGGCACCTGTATCATCGACCATAATAAGTCGATCACCATCGCCATCAATTGCGATTCCTAAATCTGCGTGCTGTTCAATCACCGCTTTTCGTAATGCGCTAGGATCTGTTGCACCACATTTATCATTAATATTCAAACCATCAGGTTTCGAGGAAAGACTGATAACTTCAGCACCTAATTCAGTAAATACGTTTGGCGCAATATGGTAGGTAGCGCCATGTGCACAATCGACAACGAGTTTTAAACCATTAAGTTTAATTTTTGTTGGTATGGTGCTTTTACAAAATTCTATGTATCGACCGGCAGCATCGTTTATGCGTTCCACTTTACCAAGCTCACTAGATGAAACTACTTCTAAAGGTTTTTCAAGTTGAGCTTCGATTTGTAATTCAACTGAGTCATGGAGTTTTTTCCCTTCTGAAGAAAAAAACTTCAAACCGTTATCATAAAAAGGATTATGAGAAGCACTTATAACGATACCTGCGGCTGCTCGCAAAGTTCTTGTTAAGTATGCTACTGCGGGTGTTGGCATGGGCCCTAATAAACGGGCATTCACACCGGCAGCTGAAAGACCTGCTTCTAAAACAGATTCAAACATATAGCCAGAAATACGCGTGTCTTTGCCAATTAAAACGATATCGTTTTTTTCATTACATAAAACACGGCCAACAGCCCAACCCAGCTTTAATACGAACTCTGGTGTCATTACACCATCGCCGACGCGACCACGTATTCCGTCTGTTCCAAAGTATTTTCGACTCATAATTCTATTGCTAAAAATACTATTCGATAATGAATTTTATAGAATTTGAAAAGAAAAGTACGCTGATTGCTCAGTTATACGATAAGAAAGTACTTTTTATATGATAGTTATAAGAAAACCAATAAAAAAGCGACCTCAAAGACCTGCTTTGGGCCGCTTTAGCATGTGCTCATTTATCAAAAAACTTTAATTAGTGCTCACTTGCCGGACCACCAATTGGGCCCGTATCCTTTGGTTCATCTTTAGTATTACTTTCTGTTGTACCAGATGTTGGCCCATCATCATCCATCCAACCTTCAGGAGGGCGTGGTTCTTTACCTTCCATAATGTCATCAATTTGTTTCTTATCGATGGTTTCGTACTTCATCAATGCTTTTGCCATGATGTGCAACTTTTCCATATTTTCAACTAACAAATTCTTTGCACGTTCATAGTTGGTATCAATAATGCGTCGAACTTCTAAGTCGATAGAATTCGCAGTGTCATCAGAAACAGATTTATGCTGTGTTACTGAGTGTCCTAAGAATACTTCACCATCTTCTTCACCATAAGCGAGTGGTCCCATTTTTTCAGACAACCCCCACTTAGTTACCATGGCGCGCGCAAGTTCCGTCGCACGCTCAATATCATTTGATGCTCCTGTCGTTACGGCTTCTTTTCCAAAAATAAGCTCTTCGGCAAGTCGACCGCCAAACAAAGTAGAAATCTGACTTTCCAAACGCTGTTTACTATGACTGTAACGATCTTCTTCCGGCAAAAACATGGTAACACCCAGTGCACGACCACGCGGAATGATTGTTACTTTATATACGGGATCATGTTCAGGAACTAAACGCCCAACAATTGCATGTCCCGATTCATGATAAGCCGTATTGCGCTTCTCATCTTCGTCCATAACCATAGACTTGCGCTCAGCACCCATGAGAATTTTGTCTTTGGCGCGCTCAAACTCTTCCATATCCACAGTTCGCTTATTCGCACGGGCTGCAAAAAGTGCAGCTTCATTTACTAAGTTCGCGAGATCCGCACCTGAAAAACCTGGAGTTCCGCGGGCAATGTAATCTGCACGTACATCTTTACCCACAGGTACTTTGCGCATATGCACTTTAAGAATTTGCTCTCGTCCTCGAATATCCGGTAATGGCACGGTTACTTGACGATCAAATCGGCCCGGTCGTAATAAGGCAGGATCCAAAACATCGGGTCGGTTGGTTGCAGCAATGACAATTACACCTTCATTACCATCAAAACCATCCATTTCAACCAACAATTGGTTTAATGTTTGCTCACGCTCGTCATGTCCACCCCCTAAACCTGCACCACGATGGCGGCCTACTGCGTCAATCTCGTCAATGAATATAATGCAAGGAGAATGTTTTTTAGCCTGACTGAACATATCGCGAACGCGTGACGCACCCACACCGACAAACATTTCAACAAAGTCAGAACCTGAAATAGTAAAGAAAGGAACTTTTGCTTCACCGGCAATGGCTTTTGCAAGCAATGTTTTACCGGTACCGGGTGAACCCACCATAAGCACACCACGCGGGATTTTTCCGCCTAACTTTTGAAACTTTCCTGGGTCACGTAAAAATTCGACTAATTCTGAGACTTCTTCTTTAGCTTCCTCAACACCAGCGACATCATTGAAAGTAACCTTAATTTGGTCTTCACCCATTAAACGCGCTTTGCTTTTGCCGAATGACATGGCGCCACGTCCAGATCCTCCACCTTGCATTTGTCGCATGAAGAAAATCCAAACGCCAATTAAAAGCAGCATCGGGAACCAACTGATTAATATATCCAATAAAAGTGAGCGCGGTTTTGCTTCTCCAGCTTCAACTTTTACGTCGTACTTAAGTAATGTATCGAGAAGCTTGCTATCACCTGGGCTGTTTGTTTCAAACTTTTCACCATTTTGCATGGTGCCCGTGATTTGGCGATTGTCCGGGCTGATTAAAACGGATTGAACATTATTTGATTTAACTTCTTTAATGAATTCTGAATAATCAAGCTCATTAGGCGTCTCTGGGCGAGGTGCAAAATTGTTGAAAACAGTCATTAACACAACTGCGATCACCGCCCAAAGCAGCAAATTTTTAACCATGTCGTTCAAAGAATATACCTCTACTTATAATTCAATCACTTAAATGTATATCGACCTTACTATAACTTAATTTGAGTAGCCAGGGCATACATCTCTCTACTACGTGCCCTGGACGCTGCCGGTTTACGAATCAGTACCTTACTGAAATTTGAACGTAACATTTTTACATAATCGTCAAATCCAGCACCTTGAAACAGTTTTACTAACAGACCACCGTCAGAGGCCAAGACTTGCAAAGCAAAATCAGCGGCTAAATCAGCAAGATGCATGGCTCTAGGCTGATCAACACTAGTAATACCACTAATATTGGGGGCCATATCGGATAAAACAAGGTCTATACGTTTTTGACCCAATATCTCTTGTAAAGATTCATATATTTCTTGCTCAGTAAAGTCTCCTTTTAAGAATTCAACGTTTTTGATGGGATCCATGTCTAACACATCAATAGCAATAACTTGGCCGGATTTACCCACTTTTTGAGCAATGTACTGGCTCCAACCACCTGGAGCAGCTCCTAAATCAACAACATTCATTCCGGTTTGGATGAGATTATATTTTTGATCGAGCTCTTCTAACTTATACACAGCCCTTGAGCGCCAACCTTCTTTATGTGCGCGTTGTACATAAAGATCATCTTCATGTTCTTTATTCCATGATTTACTCTGCATCAGAAATATCAGAGCCAATAAGATTATTTTGTACCGTAAATAACCTCAACAATTTCATATTCTTTTTGGCCTGCGGGCGCATCCACAACTGCAATTTCACCTTCTTCCTTACCAATCATCGCACGCGCAATAGGAGAGGTGACTGAAATCATACTTTGTTTAATATCTGCCTCATCTTCACCCACAATTGTATATGTAACTTCATCACCCGTTTCTTCCTCGGCCAATACAACGGTTGTACCAAACACAACTCTTCCATTTGCATTCAGTTTAGTTACATCAATAATTTCAGCATTTGATAACTTGCCTTCAATCTCTTTTATTCTACCTTCAATGAAGGATTGTTGTTCGCGTGCAGCGTGGTATTCTGCATTCTCTTTTAAATCACCATGTGCACGCGCTGTTGCAATCGCCTCAATAACTTTAGGGCGCTTTACCGTTTTTAATTCTTCCAATTCAGTGCGTAATTTTTCTGCACCGTTAACCGTTAATGGAACTCTATTCATATCCTAATCGTACTTTTTAATTTTTTAGTGCTTGGTTTGTTTATGTAAATCTTGCAACCGATAAACATCATAATCCCCAGACTGTTGCATAGCATCTTTTAATGCCCAAGCACCTGCCATTGTAGTGGTGTAACAGACTTTATGCTGCAATGCTTCTCTTCTAATTGTAAACGAATCTGCTATCGCCTGTTTACCTTCAGTAGTATTAACAATTAAATCAATCTTACCATCTATAATCATATCAACAATATGAGGCCGTCCTTGTCTTACTTTATTAACGGCATCACAGCTAATTCCTTTTTCCCGAAGCACCTGAGCGGTACCTTTTGTAGCTACTAAATTAAAACCCATGCTACTTAATTCCTTAGCCAGTTTAGAAGCTTGCGCTTTGTCATCTTCTCGAACACTTATTAGTGCACTACCTGATTGCGGGAAAGTAGTACCCGCAGCATATTGTGATTTACCAAAAGCTTCACCAAATGTATATCCTACACCCATCACTTCTCCAGTGGATTTCATTTCTGGTCCTAATATCGGGTCTACACCACTGAATTTAATAAATGGAAATACCGCTTCTTTAACCGAAAAATATTCGGGTGTAATTTCTTGCGTTGCGTTCTGCTCCATAAGACTTTGTCCCACCATACACCGTGCCGCTATTTTTGCTAAAGGTATTCCAATTGCCTTTGAAACAAAGGGTACTGTTCGTGATGCGCGAGGATTTACTTCGATGAGATAAACTTTTTCATCTTTAATTGCGAACTGAATGTTCATCAAACCTTTAACTTGTAAAGATAACGCAAGTTTTCGAGCCTGCTCACGCATCTCGTTTTGCACTTTTTCACTTAGGTTGTATGGCGGTAACGAGCATGCACTATCACCAGAGTGGATTCCTGCTTGTTCAATATGCTGCATAATGCCGCCAATCAAAACATTATCACCATCACAAATAGCATCTAAATCGACTTCTACAGCATCTGCAAGAAAATGGTCTATTAACACTGGTGCGTCATTTGAAACTTTTACTGCCTCGCGCATATAACGTTCCAAATCTGCCTGGTTATAAACAATTTCCATTGCTCGACCCCCCAAAACATATGAAGGCCTGACCACAACTGGATAACCAATATTACTTGCCGCTTGTACAGCCTGTTCAGTGCTCGTAGCCGTAGCATTAGGTGGTTGCAATAAATTCAAGTCATTTACCAATTGCAAAAAACGTTCGCGATCCTCTGCAAGGTCAATAGAATCGGGTGTAGTACCTACAATCGGAACGCCTGCTTCTTCTAGTTCACGGGCAAGTTTTAAAGGTGTTTGTCCACCGAATTGAACAATTACGCCATGCGGTTGTTCGATGTGTACGATCTCTAAAACGTCTTCTAATGTTAGCGGCTCAAAATACAATCGGTCGGAGGTGTCATAATCAGTTGAAACCGTTTCAGGATTACAATTCACCATAATGGTTTCATAACCATCTTCCCGCATCGCAAAAGCTGCATGTACACAACAATAATCAAATTCTATTCCTTGACCAATTCTATTTGGCCCACCACCGAGAACTATAATTTTCTTTTTATCTGAAGGTTGCGCTTCACATTCTTCATCATAACTTGAATACATATATGCC
Organism: Gammaproteobacteria bacterium; assembly: GCA_028279275.1. Taxonomy (GTDB): domain Bacteria; phylum Pseudomonadota; class Gammaproteobacteria; order UBA4575; family UBA4575; genus JABDMD01. The sequence goes on from JANQOB010000003.1 coordinate 54,344, forward strand.
GTGCTGGTAGCAAATTCAGCAGCACAGGTGTCTACTCTCTTATATATTGGATGAACATTTAACTCCTCTCGCCTTGCCCGCACTTCTTTTTCACTAGCATTAACGAGTTTTGCGATTCTGCGATCTGAAAATCCTTTACGTTTTATATTTCGCATTGAATCTTTATCTAAATCATCTAATGATTGATTCGAAAGTTCTTTTTCTATATCGATCAGTTCTCTCAACTGAGCCAGAAACCATGGATCAATAGCAGTAGCCGAATAAAGTTCATCTATACTTTGTCCCTGTCGCATTGCATCTGCCACATACCAGGCACGATGTGGTCCTGGTTCTTGTAGCTCAGAGAACAAAAGGCTCAGATGTTCCTCATCATAATCATCGTGCATGGGATCTAAGCCATCGACTCCAACTTCCAAACCACGCAATGCTTTTTGAAAAGACTCTTGAAACGTGCGGCCAATCGCCATCACTTCTCCAACTGACTTCATTTGTGTACTTAACTTAGCTTTAGCCTGCGGAAACTTTTCAAAAGTGAAACGTGGAATTTTTGTTACCACGTAGTCAATGGTTGGCTCAAAAGAGGCTGGAGTGGCTCCTCCAGTAATTTCATTTTGTAATTCATCCAAGGTATAACCGACTGCAAGTTTTGCCGCAATTTTTGCAATAGGAAAGCCAGTTGCTTTTGAAGCCAACGCAGAGGAACGCGATACACGAGGGTTCATTTCGATAATCACCATGCGTCCATCATCAGGGTTAATTGCAAATTGCACATTAGAACCACCCGTGTCTACACCAATTTTACGTAACACGGCTAAGGAAGCATTACGCATTATTTGATATTCCTTGTCCGTTAATGTTTGTGCAGGCGCAACAGTAATGGAATCACCGGTATGCACACCCATAGGATCAAAGTTTTCAATCGAGCAAATAATAATGCAGTTATCATTTTTATCGCGCACCACTTCCATTTCAAATTCTTTCCAACCTAACAAAGATTCTTCCAATAAAACTTCTGTAGTCGGTGAAAGATCTAATCCATGTTCAACAATGGCTTTAAATTCTTCTAAGTTATACGCAATTCCACCGCCGCTTCCTCCCATAGTGAAAGATGGTCTTATTATGGTTGGAAATCCTAGGCTTGGTTGCTGCTGAATTGCTTCTTCTAAACTATGCGCTAAAGCTGAACGTGCAGACTTCAGACCAATTTCATTCATCGCTTCACGAAATAACTCGCGATCTTCAGCCATATCAATGGCTTCTTTATTGGCGCCAATCATTTGTACATTAAATTTTTCAAGCACCCCTTCACGATCTAAATCCAATGCGCAATTTAGTGCGGTTTGCCCACCCATGGTAGGTAACAACACATCCGGTTTTTCTTTTTGAATAATTTCAGCAACGGTTTGCCACATAATGGGTTCTATATAAATCGCATCCGCCATTTCAGGGTCCGTCATAATTGTTGCCGGGTTCGAATTTACTAATATGACGCGATACCCTTCTTCTTTTAAAGCTTTACATGCTTGCGCACCGGAATAATCAAACTCACAAGCTTGACCAATAACAATCGGTCCGGCACCGATAATTAAAATACTTTTTATGTCAGCTCGCTTTGGCATTGGACTATATATTTACTGTGCCTGCTTATATGTTTGCATCATCGTGATGAAACCATTGAATAAAGGTTTTACATCTTGCGGACCAGGACTGGCTTCAGGATGACCTTGAAAACTGTAAGCAGGTTTTTGTGTATGGCGAATGCCTTGTAAAGAACCATCAAACAAAGATCGGTGGGTCGCCTCTAGTTCACTTGGCAAGGTTTTTTCGTCTACGGCAAAACCATGGTTCTGACTACTAATCATTACCGTTTTGGTTTTTAAGTCTTGTACTGGATGATTCGCTCCATGATGACCGAACTTCATTTTGATAGTTTTTGCCCCACACGCTAAACCTAAAAGTTGGTGCCCTAAGCAAATACCAAATGTCGGTATACCTGCCGCAATGATTTCTCGTATAGATTTGATTGCATAATCACAAGGCTCAGGATCACCGGGTCCATTTGAAAGGAATACACCATGCGGTTTTTTTGCTAATACATCGTTTGCTGATGTTTTCGCAGGAATCACTTCAAGTTCACAACCTAAGTCATGAAGAATGCGAAGAATGTTACGTTTCACTCCAAAGTCATAAGCCAATACTTTGAATTTTTTTTGATCTTGAAGACTTTGATACCCCTCTTCTAAAGACCAACAGCCTTCATCCCATGGATAAGCTTCGGCAGTTGTTACTTCCTTGGCTAAATCCATTCCTTTCAAACCTGGAAACGCTTTAGCCGCTGCTATGGCTTCTTCTTTGTTAATCGCGTCCTGCGTTTGACCTGCAATAATGGCACCGTTTTGCGCACCTTTTTCTCGCAAAATCCTTGTCAATCTTCGTGTGTCAATATCGGCTATGGAAACAATATTATTTTTTTGTAAATAAGAAGATAAATCAGAATCTTGACGCCAATTGCTAACTTGTTCGGGTAAGTCCCGAATAACTAAACCTGTAGCAAAAATCTTGTTTGATTCTTCATCTTCACTATTGGTCCCCACATTACCTATATGCGGGTAAGTAAGTGTGATGATTTGTTGTGCATATGAAGGATCGGTGAGAATTTCTTGATATCCTGTCATGGAAGTGTTGAAAACAACTTCCCCTACCGACAAACCCGATATACCAATAGAGCTTCCCCAAAAAAGACTCCCGTCTTCCAAGGCAAGCAAGGCGGGTTGTTGGCTCAAAAAATTGCTCTCCTCTTCAAACCCAGTTACAACAGGCGCAGATGTAAAAACGGGACGACCCTATGGTCATCCCGTAATTCTTATACAGTCGGTGTGGACCGGGAGAATTGTACTCAAATCAAACGCCTAGTGAAACAAACAATTTTGTTTTTGCCCAAATTCTGATCAATTCCTAACAAACAAGCACTATCCGTTTCAATAGGGAAAGGGTGTCTAAATTTAGTGCACCGATGCACTAAAAGTTTTCAGATTTAAAAAAATACACATTTTCAAAAACGTATGTAACTGATTTATAGACATGAATTATTTGGTACGTTTGTTGCAGCCAATTAGTTGTACACGTTTGAGAACAGTATTTTTTTGAATGAAATATTTTCCATTCGTTTACCCTTCGTAAACCTCCTCCGCAGGGATTTACGATTTACTTCGCCCCGCCCAAACCCCGCGGGGCTTTTATTTAAATTTAACTTAGTAGAAAAATGTATGAATTTATATTTTTAATAATGGGCTTAGCAGCAGCGTATATCATATGGGAACAGTTCAAATAACAATTTATAACTGATAAATACCTAATTGAATGTATTTTACAGAATTACAACTAGCTATATAAGCTAAAAAAATAATAATAAAAAATGAAAATAAAAATTAATAATTATTTAAAAAAGATTGTTTCTCCAGATTTTATTTTATTCGCATTAGGACTATCTGGGCTTATTCTTTCTGTATTTAATAGCCTAAATACATAAGGCTATGCCACTTTCAAAATGATGGTTGTAATTGATTCGCGTAGAGTCGCTTGCAGATATTCAATATTCTAAAATGAATCTTCAACAACTAGCTCACCTAAAGGAATCTGTCCCGGTTTCGGCCATGGTTCTTTAATACCTTTTCCAATCGCAACCATTGGCCCCATTACATAATCTTTTGGCAGGTTGATAAGCTCAGCGACCTTTTCATGTTCAAACCCAATCATCGGGCAAGACTGATAACCTAGCGCTTGTGCTGCGAGCATGAGGGTTTGCATCGCCATACCTATTGAGCGTTGAGCTTCATCCCGCTGCAACCAATCTTTGCCTTCGTGAAAAGGTCCTATCCAGTTTACTAATAATTCTGCAACTTCTTCAGGCGCATCCTTCCAATAACGCTCTGGATTCTTTTTCCAAGCATTTACATCTGCAGTAAATAACACGAGCATCGAAGCGTCTGTCATTTGTGATTGATCATTCCCAAACTCAGAACGAATACGTGCGCGTAACTGCGGATCACGAAGTATTACAAAACGCCAATGCTGTATATTAAAACTAGTGGGTGCCTGGATAGTAGCTTCAAGTAATTTAGTTTCTTCTTCTTTTGTCAGTTTGTGATTTTTATCAAAATGCTTTACTGATCGGCGTTTATATATGGCTTCTATGGTTTTCATATTTATTCATTTAAAGATCTTTAATTATAGGTTTCGTGATTAAAGCAATTGACTGAGAAGAACCCGAAGCGGTTATTCAATTCTAACTATGGTTGTTTGCATTCCATCACTAGATTCAAAAATAAACTCTTTTTCGTCAACCGAAATAATCTTGTCTGAAATTTTATGTCCAATCGGTAAAATTTTAATATTACTTGATTCAACTATTTCCACATTAGAGTATCCGTCTTTAACTTGCCAATTTGACTTATATCTATATTCTTCTACAACTTCTCCATCAATTAATATTTTCCCAATTGTGATTATGGTCCCATCATCCCTATAGTGCTCCGTCGCAACAGATTTAAAATTATCATTCTCAAAGACACTTGACCATTTTCCAACAATCAAGTTAAAAAGATTTTGATCTGAATCTGACGCAATGCCACATGTCGAAAATAATACAATAAAGCCAATTAAAATTGATTTCATAAACTTCCTCAAAAATAATTTTTACTGAATATATCTGTTCTTATTTTTATTTGAGCCGTTAACTTTATTTTAATTAATTTAATATCCTCGCTCCTGCAATTCTTTTTCCCTTTTTTCGGCGGCATCCATTAAGGTTTGTTCAACGCCTTTGGCTTTATCTAAAGCAGATTCATAACCCTTAAACACATTGTCATCACTGAGTTTTGCAGAGTCAGGCTTTTCTTCAACATACGATTGATCACTACACCCGACAAATAAGAGTGTATTTAGTATTAAAATTATAATTAGATACTTCATATTCACAATAAGATAAATATGAATTATAAGTCCAACCAGAGTTTTTTAGGCTGCCGCATGCCTGCTATTTTGCACCCTTGCTGACCGTAACCATATGGGAAAAGGCCATATACATACTTTCGTGTTGCTTTTTCCGGACCCAACTCTTGTTTTAACTTTTTTAATATTTTTCGTAACTCCGGAACTGCACCATGATACGAATAATACTCACGAATGAGATGAATCAAATTCCAACGCTCATCTGTTAATTCTACATTTTCTTTTTCTGCTATATATTCAGCAACTTCCTCTGTCCAATCTTCGGGATCTAAAAGAAATCCATCATCATCTGTTTTAATGTCCATTATGTTTTGCTAAAAAATAAATAACCTGCCAATCCTATCAAGATTAATGAAAATATCTTTTTAAAATTCGCGGTGGATATATGTTCTAAAACATGTGGACCAATTTGTGCACCAATTATTCCTCCTAAGCCTAAAGCAATGGCAATTTTAAAATCTACATTGGCAAATTTCGCATGTGCGAATACTGCAGATATTGAAATAATTAAAATGGCTAAAAAAGAGGTGCCCACTGCTTTTTGTGCGGAATAGCCAAGCGCAATTAATAAAGGCACCATTAAAAATCCACCCCCCAGGCCCGTAAATGACGCCGCAATTCCAATGAACAACCCAGAAAATAAAAGCAAAACATAAGTTAACGCCATGAAAATCTCCAATGTTCTGTTAGATTACATTTCAAATCGATAATGACAGTAGATGAAAACGTTTCAGGTTTGGTGAACTTGTTATTACAAACAAGCATGCAAAAAGAGACAAAAGTGCTTTAAAGACCCAACACATCCTGCATATCGTAAAGACCATGGGGCTTAGATAACAACCAGCTAGCCGCCCGCATGGCACCTTGCGCAAATGTCATCCTACTCGAAGCTTTATGCGTAATCTCTACTCTTTCACCTGTGCCGGCAAACATAACGGTATGATCACCAACAATGTCACCCGCACGTATGGTTTCGAAACCAATAGTTTTATTATCCCGTGCACCTGTATGGCCTTCTCTTCCATACACCGCGCATTCATTTAGATCTCTACCTAAACTTTCAGCAACAACCTCACCCATTCTAAGTGCGGTGCCAGAAGGTGCATCAACCTTATGCTTATGATGCGCTTCGATAATTTCAACATTGTATTCATCACCTAAAGTTTTAGCTGCAGTTTGCAAGAGCTTTAAGCATAAATTCACGCCCACACTCATATTCGGTGCAAATACAATTGAAATTTTTTCACTTGCTTGTCGAAGCTTTTGTTTTTGAGCATCATCAAGCCCAGTTGTGCCAATAACCATTGATTTACTATGTTGCGCACAAGTTTCTAAAGATTGCATGGTGCAACCAGGAACTGTGAAATCGATTAATACATCAAAATTATCTGTATGACTTTCAAGCTCACTATTTATTGAAACGTTTAAGTTTTCTATCCCCGCATGTAAGCCAGCATCTTGACCTATTGCACTAGAAGATTCGATTTCAAATGCCGCAGTTAACTGTGTATTAGGATTTTCGACACATGCTTGAACAAGTGTTTTACCCATTCGACCACCCGCACCATTTATTCCGATTCTGACCATAATGACCTATTTTAGCTAGATTTATATAAGTGAGTTGTGAAAATTATGGATTTTGTGTCGAGATTAGGCACACTAATTTCGAGCAGCAGAGTTTACCTGAAGTAAATGAGCAGCGCAGAAATTATTGTAACGACATCTCGGCGCAAAGGACATATTTTCACTCGTCCCAGAATTTTAGGTTGTCAAAGAAGCCTCTAACATTATCCGTCCATGAATGAGATTTAGGGCTATGGCGATCTCCACCTTTTTCTAATTCGGTAGAAAAGTCCTGGATGAGTTCTTTTTGTTTTTTTGTTAAGTTAATAGGTGTTTCAACGACAGTAGTGCATAACATATCACCTGTGGTACCACCCCTTACAGGTTTCACGCCTTTACCACGTAATCTAAATAATCGTCCCGATTGCGTTTCGCTTGGGATTTTTAATTTAACTTTTCCATTTAATGTCGGTACTTCGATTTCACCACCTAAAGCAGCCATACTGAAACTGATGGGCACTTGGCATAATAAATCATTATCATCGCGGGTAAATAGTTCATGTGGACGTACATTAATTTCCACATAAAGATCACCGGGCGGTCCATTATTTGGTCCCGCTTCACCTTCACCTGATAGACGAATTCGATCTCCTGTATCTACGCCTGCAGGAACTTTAATGGATAATTTTTTGTTTTGTTTGGTGCGACCGCTACCATTACAAGCATCACAAGGAACTCTAATGATTTTGCCTTTGCCTCTACATTTAGGGCAGGTTTGTTGAATAGAAAAGAAGCCTTGTTGCATGCGAACTTGTCCAACACCGCCACATGTTTCACACGTTTCAATTGTTGAATTTGGAGCAGCACCTGAACCATCGCACTTTTCACAGGTTGTTTGTTTTGGAATCTCGATTGTTGACTCAGCACCAAACACAGCTTCTTCAAGACTGAATTGCAATCCGTATTGCAGATCTGCTCCGCGGTAGACACGCTGTCCGCCTCCGCGACCACCACCAAAGATGTCACCAAAAATATCACCGAAAATATCACCGAAATCTGTTGCCCCGCCTCCAACACCTCCTTGCACGCCCGCATGACCAAACTGGTCATAAGCTTGGCGTTTACCAGGATCACCTAAAACCTCATAGGCTTCTTTGGCTTCTTTAAATTTTTCTTCGGCTTCTTTGTCACCTGGATTACGATCAGGGTGATACTTCATTGCAAGACGTCGGAAGGTTTTTTTTAATTCTCCTTCACTCACGTTCCGTTCTACCCCTAGAACATCGTAATAATCTTTTTTATCCATGGTAGTAAAATTTTTTAGCTAAATATGAAAAATCCGAGGACGTCTTCACGTACTCGGATTTTCTAATTAAGTTTTATAGCAACTTAAAAATTATTTTTTGTCATCAACTTCTTCAAACTCTGCATCTACTACATCATCATCTGTAGCATTACCTGCATCTTGTGTGCCCGATGTTCCACTCGCATCGGCACTTGCAGCATCTTGCGCATACATGCGCTCCGCGAGCTTGCTTGACGCTTGAGCTAATGCTTGAGTTTTCGTCTCAATTACTTCTTTATCATCTTTATCTAAAACTTCTTTAAGATCTTTAACTGCATTTTCAATTTGCATGCGCTCTTCCTGCTCAACTTTATCCCCCATTTCCTCAAGAGATTTTTCCGTAGCATGAATCATTTGATCTGCTGTATTGCGGGCTGCAACCAACTCGCTAAATTTCTTGTCTTCCTCTGCATGTGCTTCAGCATCTTTGACCATGTTTTCAATTTCATCATCAGACAAACCACTGGAAGCTTTGATCACAATCGATTGTTCTTTGCCAGTAGCTTTATCTTTAGCTGACACATTTAAAATACCATTCGCATCAATATCAAAGGTCACTTCAATTTGTGGCACTCCGCGTTGTGCTGGTGGAATATCTGTTAAATCAAAACGACCAAGAGATTTATTCGCCGTGGCTTGCTCACGCTCACCTTGCAGTACATGTACTGTTACAGCCGTTTGATTGTTTTCAGCGGTCGAAAACACTTGTTGTGCGTTGGTTGGAATCGTAGTGTTCTTTTCGATTAATTTCGTCATAACACCACCTAAGGTTTCAATGCCCAATGAAAGTGGCGTTACATCTAACAACAACACGTCTTTAACATCGCCACCTAGCACACCCGCTTGAATAGCAGCACCTACCGCTACAGCTTCATCAGGGTTTACATCTTTGCGTGGCTCTTTGCCAAAAAAGTCTTGTACAGTTTCCTGCACCTTTGGCATACGTGTTTGACCACCTACCAAGATAACGTCATCAATATCAGATGCAGATATACCAGCATCCTTAAGTGCTTGCTTACATGGCGGAATTGTACGTTGCACTAATTCATCAACTAATGACTCAAGCTTTGCACGTGTTAGCTTAATATTTAAATGTTTAGGGCCTGATGCATCCGCTGTAATGTATGGAAGATTAACTTCCGTTTGTTGACCAGAAGATAATTCAATTTTAGCTTTTTCAGCTGCTTCTTTAAGTCTTTGCAATGCAAGTGGATCATTGTGTAAATCAAAGCCTTGGTCTTTTTTGAATTCGTCCGCAAGGTAGTCAATTAAACGCATATCGAAATCTTCACCACCTAAGAAAGTGTCGCCATTTGTAGATAACACTTCGAATTGGTGTTCACCATCGACTTCGGCAATTTCGATAATCGAAATATCAAAAGTACCACCACCTAAATCATAAACAGCAATTTTGCTATCACCGCGTTTTTTGTCCATACCATAAGCCAATGCAGCTGCAGTAGGCTCATTAATAATTCTTTTTACTTCGAGTCCCGCAATTTTGCCTGCGTCTTTAGTCGCTTGACGCTGTGAGTCATTAAAGTACGCAGGTACAGTAATAACCGCTTCAGTTACCTCTTCACCGAGATAATCTTCAGCCGTTTTTTTCATTTTCATTAACACTCGTGCAGAAATTTCAGGTGGTGCCATTTTTTTACCACCTACTTCTACCCATGCATCGCCGTTATCGGCTTTGATAATCTTATAGGGAACTAGCTTGATATCTTTTTGTACCGCGTCTTCATCATAACGACGGCCTACTAGACGTTTTATAGCGTACAAAGTATTTTGAGGATTGGTGACAGATTGACGTTTTGCCGCTTGACCTACAAGCACTTCATCATCTTCAGTAAAGGCCACAATTGAAGGTGTGGTTCGATCACCTTCACTATTTTCAATTACTTTAGGTGTAGTACCTTCCATGACGGCCACACATGAATTGGTGGTACCTAAATCTATTCCAATGATCTTACCCATCGCTGTTCTCCAAAATTCTCAAAATATGGTTGGTTAAATTTTAGTCAAATACTTATTTACTCATTAAAATTGGGCCAAAATTGCCTTTTTCAAGCACAAAACATTAAAAATATCGCCTTTTTTACACCATTCCAGTCTCGTTTCAGCTAATCAGCAGCTTTTGAGACGATAACCATCGCAGGCCTAATTAGACGACCATGCAAGGTATAGCCTTTTTGCATAACGGTTAGCACGGTATTCGGTTCATGTTCGCTACTTTCCTGCAATGTCATGGCCTCATGAAGATTTGGATCAAAAGCTTCACCAATTGGATTGATTTCTTCTATTGAGAATTTTTCAAATGCACTGCTTAGCACTTTTAAAGTGAGCTCAGTACCTTCTTTCAATTTGTCGAGATCGATTTCTTCTTCACTCATATTGAGACCCATCTCCAGGCTATCTTTCACTTGCAACAGTTCATAAGCAAATTTTTCATTTGCATATTTATGCGCATTGGATATATCGCGTTCTGTTCGTTTGCGTAAATTTTCCATTTCTGCCTGAATGCGTATCACCTTGTCTTGGCTGTCCGCAGCAAGCTGTTGCGCGTCTTCCAATTGCTTAGCTAGGTCACTATTTGCAGGTTCAGAAGCTGACTCAGCATGACTCGAATCTTCCGTGTCAACATTTTGTTCAGTATCGGTCATAAACTTTATTCAATAATATTGAGTAATACATATGGCTATATGTAGGCTAATTCTCATAATTCAAGTAAATGCACTTGCAGTCCGAGAAAACGGACTCATCAGCTATGATTATTAAGTGCTTCCCCTAAGAGCTTAGCAGTTAGATCGACAATAGGTATTACTCTTTCGTAAGACATTCGTGTAGGACCCACCACTGCCAGCACACCCATGATTTCATCATCAACAGTATAGGGAGATGTAACAACACTACAGTCGTCCAAAGCCTTGTGGCCTGACTCTTGGCCAATAAATATTTGTATGCCTTCTGCACAGATACAGCGATCCAACAGGTTCAAAAACTCACGTTTCTGATTGAATGCATCAAACAAACTACGCAACTTATATATATCAGAAAGTTCTTCATACTCCATTAAATTTGTTTGACCCACTACAACATAATCAGGTTTATCAATATCTGTACCAGAGAATATTTTTTCACCCATTTCCACAGCAGATCGCATAAGCTCATTCATGTTTTCACGTACATGATCAAGTTCCTGCAAAATTTTCTGACGCGCAACGACTAAGTCTTGGCCCGCACATAATTCATTTAAATAATTTGCCGCTTGTTGTAATTCTGAGTGGCTATATTCACGATCAGTATGAATAATACGATTTTGTACTTCTTTTTGATTAACAATTAATATCGCCAATACACGCTGATCCGATAATGGTAAAAATTCTATTTGCCTCAGTTCATCTCGGTCATGCCTTGGAAGTGTGACAACACCCGCCATGCTGGTTAAACCAGAAAGTAACATTGATGCACTTTCTACCAAACTATTGGTACTTAAATCTGATTGCAGATTCTTCGACACACGTTTGACTAAATCTGTTGTAAGGGGCTCTACCGTTAACATGGTGTCGACAAATAAACGGTATCCTTTTGTGGTCGGCACACGACCCGCAGATGTATGGGGTGATTCAACTAGTCCCAACTCTTCCAGATCCGCCATTACATTTCGTATTGTGGCAGGACTGATTTCCAAGTCAGACATTTTAGCGAGGTTGCGCGAGCCCATAGGCTGACCGTCAGAAATATAACTTTCCACCAACACCTTTAATAAGTGTTGCGCACGATCATTTAACGAATTGTTTAGATCTTGGTTTGGGCTCATTCTAAAGATGGCAACAGCACGTTGTCGTTGTGGTCAAAATTTAGCACTCCTTGCATGAGAGTGCTAAAAGAATGATTGCAGTCTCACTTCATCATGTCAAGAAGACACTTATCCGCTTAACGCTTAGTCTCCCCATGGTGTCACCTGATAATCCATGATAGCTTTAAAAAAAATCAAAGACATAGAACCGCTCGTGAGCCAATTTTCCAAAATCGGGATCATATCTAAACCTGACGACCCTAATATTGCGGACACTATTTGTGCCCTGTTCCAATATCTACAAGATCGGAAGTTAGAAATCTATACAGATGCCGTTTCTACATCATTTTTAACATCCAGCACACAAAGTCCAAGCAGTACTGAAGAAATTGCAAGCAATAGTGACTTAGCAATTGTGGTGGGCGGAGACGGCACTATTTTGCATGCCGGACATAAACTGATTCAGCAAGACATACCCTTGCTAGGTATTAATCTTGGACATTTAGGCTTCCTGGCAGAAATCAGTCCAAAGGAAATGGCCGCACAACTTGATGAAATTTTGTTAGGCAATTACTCCGAAGAAAGTCGTTTTGTATTACAAGCTAGCCTAATTCGTGATAACAAAATTATTAAATCTTGTAATGCTATTAATGATGTTGTCGTGCACGCTATGCAGATGGTTCGCATGATTGAGCTAGAAACTAGCGTGAATCAAAAACATGTTAACACCTTGCGTGCTGATGGATATATTGTAGCCACTCCAACAGGCTCGACAGCTTATGCTTTATCAGGTGGTGGGCCTATATTGCATCCAAATATAGGCGCAATTGTGTTGGTTCCAATTTGCCCTCATACATTAAGTAACCGTCCTATTGTTGTTGATGCCAATAGCCAAGTAGAAATATTATTACCAGAAGAAAACCGCCACACTGCTCTCGCTTCTGTGGATGGTCAGATCAACATGGATTTCATACCAGGGGACAAAATTGTAATCGAAAAAGGAAAAAATGCCTTAAGACTGATTCAACCCAAAGATTATGATTACTTTGATGTTTTACGTGAAAAGCTGCGTTGGAGTACCCCTCCTAATAATAATCATAACTAGTCCAAGGTAGCTTGAAGCACCTTTATGCTGAAATCTATTTTCATAAAAAACTTTGCCATCATTGACGAGCTAGAGTTAGATTTTTTTGATGGCATGAGTGTATTAACTGGAGAGACCGGAGCGGGAAAATCTATCATCATTGATGCATTAAATCTTGCGCTTGGTAATCGTGCTGATCGTTCAGTGGCTCGTGATAGTAATGAAAATGTGGAAGTTATCGCAACACTTGATACCGGTAATTCAAATGAAGCATCAAATTGGCTTGTCGAGCATGATCTCGGAGATGGTGATGAATGTGTTTTACGCCGTGTAATCAATAAAGATGGTAAATCTAAAGCTTACATTAATGCGACTCCATCATCTGTAACAGCATTGCGCAGTATCGGTGACTTATTAGTAGATGTTTATGGTCAGCATGAGCATCAATCCTTAATGCGGATAGATATGCAACGTCAACTGTTGGATGATTTTGCTGATAATCAAGAAGACATTGAAAAACTAGCTTCTGTTTTTCGCCTTTGGCAAAGTTTCAAGAATCAATTAGAAATTGCAGAAAACAATCAACAAGATACTCGCGCAAAGTTAGATTTATTACGCTACCAGTCAAAAGAATTAGAAGAACTGGATTTGCAAGAATCTGAATACGAAGAAATAAATGATAAATTTACTCGTTTAAATAATTCCAAAGAATTAAATGAAACCAGCATGCGCATTTCACAACAACTTGCCGGTGACGATGAAGGCTCTATTTACGACATACTCAGTTCATCTATTAATGATCTGGAAAAATATTCTGAAATCGATGATAGCTTAAAGGAAGCGTTGGAATCTTTATCCAGTATCCATATTCAAACTAAAGAATTATCAAACAGTTTAAGAAATTATTCTGAGAAAATTTCATCTGACCCGCAAGAATTACAAACACTAGAAGATCGCATTACTGCAATAGAAGAAATCGCACGTAAACATAAAGTTAAACCACAACAATTATTGACTATGCGGAGATCTATCAAGGAAGAGCTAAATAGTCTCGAAGGGGGTCACGAAGACCCTGAAAAAATTAAATTATCCATGGAAGAGGCGGAGCAAGCTTATCGAACAATCGCCAAAAAAATCAGCGCTTCTCGTAAGAAAGCTGCAAATGAGTTAAATGAAAGCATTACAGAATCAATGCAATCATTGGGTATGCAGGGTGGTCGTTTCTATATTAACGTTGAAGCTAAAAAATCAACTGAGTTATCATTAAATGGCTTAGATGAAATTCAATTTTTAGTACATACAAATCCAGGCCAGTCACTACGCCTCTTAAACAAAGTTGCATCAGGCGGAGAGCTTTCAAGGTTAAGTTTAGCTATACAGATGGCAACTTCTAATAATCTAAAAATACCGACATTAATTTTTGATGAAGTCGATACTGGTGTAGGTGGAGCTACAGCAGAAATGGTAGGTAAACATTTACGCAAATTGGGGAATAGTGCTCAAGTGTTTTGTGTGACACACTTACCTCAAGTGGCCGCACAATCACATCATCACTATAAAGTTGACAAATTTGAAAAAGATGAGTCGATCGTCACCAACATCTCGCATTTAGCTGAAGATGATCGTATTAAAGAACTTGCGCGCATGTTAGGTGGTGTTGAGCTTACTAAAAATACCCAAGAACATGCCAAAGAGATGCTGCGGCAGAGCAGACTTTAAAATGAATTATTTAAAAATCACAGCCTATATTATTTGCTTAGCATGCGTTTCCGCCTGTGGAAGCCGCTTGCTCACAGTACATAAAATTGATGTGCAACAAGGTAATGCACTAGACATTGAAATGGTTGAGAAAATAGAGCTTGGAATGAACAAGGAACAAGTAAAGTATGTTTTAGGTAGTCCACTAATTACCGATAGCTTTCATCCTGATCGCTGGGATTATATTTATTTGTTCACACCAGGTTATGGTGAACAACAACGTCGACAGCTAACGCTTACATTTGATCGTAACGAAGTAATTGATATCGTTAAAAGCAATATCGTTAAAGATGATATTGCCAGCATAGAAGAAAATGAAGATAGCGAAGAAAAAGATGAAGATAAACTCAGCGAGAGGGAGAAAAAAGAGCAAGAAGAAGCAGAAGCACAAGCGGAAACTTTAAGAGAAGCATTAGATACAAATAAGAATCCTGAATAATTGAATCGACTTCTTCATTTACATAACTTCCAGTAGATTAAATTATTACTCAATAGGTCTAGAACTCATTGTTGCAAATTTGCACGTTTGCGACGAGCTTGCATTGGGTCAATTATCAATGGCCTATAAATTTCTACTCTATCTTCATCATTTAAAGTTTGGTCAAGAGATACGGCTTTACCATAAACACCAAATGAGTCTTTAGAAAGATCTATTTGTTCATATTTCTGCAAAAAACCAGACATTTCTATAGCTTGCTTAACAGTACTATTTGCTGGAATTTGAAGGGAAACAAGATCTTGTTTATCTGGTAATGCGTAAGCCACCCAAATACGTATCTCGCCTGCTTTAGCCATAGATTTGTTGCGCTCTTTCAGTAAATGCAGACACTAATTTATTGGCTACTTGATTGAATATAGGACCCAACGTTACAGAGTAAAGTCGAGTTGAGAATGAAAATTTCATATCTAATTCTACTTTACATGAAGTTTCATCTAACTCTTGAAATTTCCAAGTACCAATTAATTCTTTAAACGGTCCTTTCACTAAACGCATTATAATTTTCTTATTTTCTTGCAACTCATTACAGGTTGTAACTGAAGCACTAATACCCCGCTTAGCAAAGCTCATTGTTGCTTCTTTTTCTATTTCACTTTCTTTGTGAACTGAGCATTGTACACACCAAGGCACGAACTCAGGGTAAGAATCAATATCATTCACCAATTGATACATTTGTGCCGCAGTATAAGGCAGCAAGGCACTGCGCTGTATATGAGTCATTGAACAACTAAGTTAGGTTAATTTTTTCTAAAACACCCAACACATGTAAAAAGATAAATATGACACCAATCGGGGTAACGTATCTAGCCAAAAAACGCCATAGTTTATATGCACCATCATGTTTAATTTTTAGCTCATCGTGCCGAGATTTTTCAGTCATCAACCACGCAGCAAAAATACAAATTAATATGCCGCCCAACGGCAACATAATATTGGAAGTTAAATAATCCAATAAATCAAAAAATGATTTTCCTTCTAGGAAAGTGCCATTAAATACTTCAATTTTCGTCCAAGTATTAAATGAGTAAACCGTACCCAACCCAACAAACCAAGTGACAAAACCACAAATTATTGATGAGGATAAACGGGAAATCGAAAATTTTTCAATTAACCAAGCAACGGCTGGCTCAATCAATGAAATTGCGGAAGTCCACGCAGCAAATACTAATAAAACAAAAAATATCGTGCCAAAAAGAAGCCCGCCGGTCATTTGACCAAATGCAATGGGTAATGTATTAAAAATTAACCCTGGCCCTTGCCCTGCTTCTAAGCCGTTGGCAAAAACGATTGGGAAAATGGCGAGTCCAGCTAAAATTGCGACCAATGTATCTGCGAGTGCAACCTGAAAACTTGTTGTTGCTATAGATGCGTCCTCAGGTAAGTACGAACCGTACATCATGATCGCACCCATTCCTAAACTTAAGCTGAAAAAAGCTTGCCCCATCGCTTTTAACACCATATCAGGGCTTAGCTTGCTAAAATCAGGTTCAAATAAAAACTTTAATCCAGCAAAAAAATCTCCATTCAGAATAGCATAAGCAATCATAATAATGATTAACAAAAATAAGGCCGGCATTAAAATCCGCACTGCACTTTCCAAGCCTTTGCTTACACCCCTCAAGACAACAATCATAGTCAATACGATAAATAAGGTGTGCCAAAAAAGTAAACGCTGAGGGTTAGAAACTAAATTATTAAATACCTCCCCCGCTTGCTCTGCCGTTACACCTGAAAAAGTGCCACTTGCGGTATCTACAACATAAGACAGTGCCCAACCTGCTATAACACTGTAATAGGAAAGAATTAAAAATCCCGCGAGCACTCCCATCAAACCAAGAAGCTGCCATGCCTTACTACGCCCTTCGTCATCTGCCAAAATAGACATGGTGTGAATCGGGCTACTTCTTCCGCGCCTGCCTAGTAAGACCTCAGACATCATCACTGGTATACCAAACACGGCAATACTAATTAAATAAATCAAAACGAACGCGCCACCACCGTTTTCACCTGCCATATAGGGAAACTTCCAAATATTTCCCAAACCTACAGCAGACCCTGCAGCCGCTAGGACAAATACAAATCGAGATGACCAATACCCATGTATAGAAGTTCTGACTGTTGCCATAATTTTTAAACTAACTCATCTAAAAAGTTTTAACTTCTTACTGTAAATCGTTGACATCTATTAATTATTATCGAATGCTTTGAACAAATACAAGAAAATACAGACATGGCTAAGCCTAAGCATAAAACAGATAACATCATCGCTGTTAATAAAAAAGCTCGACATGATTATTTTATCGAGGAAAAAATTGAGTGCGGTATAGTTTTAGAAGGTTGGGAAGTCAAAAGCTTACGCTCAAAAAGTGTACAACTTAAAGAAAGTTATGTTTTAGTCAAAAATATGGAAGCTTGGTTACTAGGCGCACATATTAGCCCGCTCCCTTCAGCATCTACACACAAATCAACTGACCCTACCCGAACCCGTAAGCTTTTATTACATAAAACCGAGCTAGCCAGGTTAATTGGAGCCGTTGAACGAAAAGGTTTCACACTTGTTCCTTTGTCAATGTATTGGAAAAAAGGTAAAGCTAAACTTGAAATCGGGGTTGCCAAAGGTAAACAAAAACAAGATAAGCGCGCAAGCATTAAAGAACGAGATTGGCAGCGCGACAAACAGAGAATCCTAAAACAAAATAGACAGTAATTTGCAATTTCAGCATTTAACTTACTAATCTAATTCATTGGGAGCCAAGATAAAAATTATTTTACTTGGCTTTATTTGAGCCTATTTTACTCCGCAATTAAATACACCGATTTTTGCTTCTTTTTGTGTAGCAGCGATACATTCATCATAAGAATCGAATTCACCTATCTCTGTGGCCGTAGTGGAGTTAGGGGTGTTATAAACTTCACCGACCCACTTACCACCTGCTGCGCCACCATCATCACCACAACCAGAAATTAATAGTGCTAAGGTAAATAAAACGCAAACAAGAAGCTTATGTAACATGAATAGTCTCCACAATTTGGCGCAGTCCCCCTCGCGCTAAAGCTAGGTTAAAAGTAAGAGCAAAATGTAGCGAAATTCCAGCAACTCGGCAACCATTAAGGTATTCATCTGATAAAGCTACTCAGCTTTTTTCCTCAACCATAGACAACCCGACTCACTCTCCTGCTGAATTTTGTTCAAAAAAGCTTCATGTGCATGCAATTCGTCCTGATCAGCATAAATCACTCTCAATGCCTCTCTATCAGTATCTAATGAGGCATTTTTTTTCCTGTTTTGCTCTAAACTCTCTGGAGTACCCGCTAAACTCAGGGTTGCTTGACCACCCGTCAAAGCTAAAAACACGTCCGCAAGAATTTGTGCATCCAGTAATGCTCCGTGCAACTCACGATGAGAGTTATCGATTTCATAACGCTTACATAAAGCATCTAGACTATTTTTTTGCCCCGGATGCATCTTTCTCGCAAGTTCGAGCGAATCCGTCACTTTGCAACAGCTATTTATATCAGTAATGCTATGACCTGCACGCTCTAATTCATCATTGATGAACCCAACATCAAAGCTCGCATTGTGGATAATTAACTCGGCATCAGTAATAAAATCAATAAAGTCATTAGCGATTTCATGAAATTTTGGTTTATCTGCAAGAAATTCCGCTGTGATCCCATGCACTTCCTCAGCACCTGCATCAATTTCACGTTCAGGATTTAGAAATTGATGATAGATTTGATCAGTAGTGCGTCTATGCAACACTTCAACACACCCTATTTCAATAATTCGGTGCCCTTGAGTTACTTCAAGACCCGTTGTTTCTGTATCAAGGACTACTTGGCGCATTAAATAATTTCCAATTTAAATTTAATTAAACTTAATTATCTACAATAACAAATTATCAATCGCATCATTTGCTAATTGATCAACTTTTTCATTTTCGGCATGACCACTATGCCCTTTGACCCAAGTCCATGTCACATTATGTTTTTCAACCAATTTATCTAATTGCTTCCATAAGTCTTCATTCTTAACAGGTTTTTTGGCTGCTGTTTTCCAACCATTAAGTTTCCAATTGGTTAACCACTGCTGAATTCCATCCATCATATACCGTGAATCGGTTGTAATATGCACATCACAGGGACGTGTAAGTTTCTCAAGTGCAGAAACAGCAGCTTGCAATTCCATTCGGTTATTCGTTGTATGTTCTTCCGCACCTTGTAGTAGGGTTTCTTTATTTCCATAACGCAAAATCGCACCCCATCCCCCAGGACCAGGATTTCCCCTACAGGCACCGTCAGTGAAAATTTCGACGCGTTGTGCTGCTGCCATATTTACTTTGTCTTGCGGTTGGTTCTGTTACATTAACAGGGATCATAGGTCTGCGTGTACGCCACGGTTGTGGCAACGGTGTCAATGTGAGTTCACGCTTCTTCGCAACAAACAGTTGTAAACCGCCTAAGCGACTCAATCCAATTTTCTCAGCTTCGCGAATGAATTTCATGCGCTGCTGTAAACGTAAATTTTGAATAGGTGGACGCAAACCAACATGCTCAATCTCCATGACTTTGAAATCAAGCAATGAAAGCCAGTCTTTTAATCGTTTAGCAGTATAAAAATGACCCACCCAAGGTGCGCGCTGACTACGCACAAAAATTAATTTGCTCAATCCCATCATGCTTATTGGATTAAAACCTATCATCACGACATGGCCTTCAGAAATAAGTACTCTGTGTATTTCTCGCAAGACTTGGTGGGGTTCTGGTGAAAAATCTAAGGTATGTGGCATGACAATTAGATCCAAGGTGTCTTCTGGAAATGGCAAAGCCAGTGGCGAAGCAGCAACAGTTCCCTGAGCATGGTCTAAGGTCATATATATTTTTTGTTGAATCGGACTACTCGAAATTAAATCCAACTCTGCAGATAAACCACCAATTTGTAACGCATGATAGCCAAACAATCTCGGTAGTAATTTTTCTAATTTATTTAGTAACTCACTGTATAAAATTTGCCCTGCTGGAGTTGTATACCATTCCCGCAATTGTTGCGCATATTTAGCAGAGTTAAACAATACAGATTCTTTCATAAGTTTATTCTACCTTAAAACAGCTATTTGTAATGTAATCTTTCTATAATAGATAAAGATTACAAGCTTGAGCACAAAGTTCAATCAGAACTTAGTTGTTGATCTATTTATGTAGTGAATTTATGCTTCGCGGCCATGGAGGAGACGTTATGTAATAAATACGGGTTAGCCGTACTAATCTTGGTTTTTTTTATCACGGCTTGCACGCATACACCAATTAAACCCGACCTTTCAGAAAAATCAGATCATCCTAAAATAATTACAACCACGGCGTCACAAACCCCCGATTTAATTATTCCGCTATTAAGTGATTCGTCTCTAAATTCCGGACAATACAAAACAACAACAAACGATCTCATCTGGGAGCACATCAGTGAGAATCTAAAACTTGTTCAGTTTTATGATCATCCTCGAGTTGCAAAACAAAAAGAAAAATTTATAGAAGATAGCGAATATTTATCTAATGTAACCAAACGCTCTGAGCCGTTTATACATTTCGTATTATCAGAAATTAAAAAACGGCAAATGCCAGCCGAATTAGCAATGTTACCAATTGTTGAAAGTGGCTATTACCCACGAGCACGATCACGTGCTAAAGCTGAAGGCCTGTGGCAAATTATGTCAATGACTGGAAAAGAACTGGGTCTTAAGCGCACCTACAGCTATGACGGACGTCATGATGTTTATGCTTCTACATCGGCAGCTTTAGAATACTTAGAACAAATGTATAACCGCTTTGATCAAGATTGGCTGCTTGCTCTTGCAGCTTATAACGCCGGACCACAGCGAGTTACTCGAGCGCTCAAATACTCTAACAACACCTATGATGAAAATATTTATTGGGGTTTGCATTTGCCACGAGAAACACGCGAATACATCCCTAAAATTTTAGCGCTTTGTGCAATTGTAAATGACAATAAGTTGCATACCACGCTTTTATACCCAGTAGCAGACACTTCGTATATTGAAACCATTCAACTTCCCAAGCGAATTTCACCTGCGAAGTTAATTCGTGCAGCTGATGTGAGTAAAAGTGAAATAAAACTGCTCAACCCTGCATTACGAAACCTTACTATTCCAATTCATGAAGGCTATCACTTACTTGCGCCTAAAGAAGATGCGAAATTATTATCACATGCACTTCAAAGCCTGCCAGAGGAAAGTCAGCCTGAATTAGCCTTACACAAAGTAAATCGCGGTGATACATTAAGCACGATAGCCTACCGTTATGGAACAAGCATAAATGCACTACGAGAAGCCAATAATTTGACTGGCAACATGATTGTTGCGGGTCGATCTCTATTAGTACCCAAGGAACCGGGTGCGAAAATTAAACCGCCTCCAAAAAAACAAACTCATGAACGCTCGCCTGCATCAATAAATAAAACCATAATTGCAGAACCTTATTTTTATGTCGTAGCAACGGGCGACAGCTTTTGGAAAATTGCCAATCGTAACAACACAACGGTTCAACGCTTATACGAAATCAATGGCCGCAATGCAGACGAGCCACTATTACCAGGTGAGACCATTCTTATCGACTAATCTAATAATACCAACCTCCATAAATCTGCCACTCCCAACCACCAGGATTTCCCTGCTTCATTACATAATCCACTGATTTTAATGGCAATACATCCCTAAAATTAGATAACTCGTCGCGCTTTTTGCCTGTTTTATGGTGGCATTGAGCATGTCTGTAGTATCCTCCAAAACCTTGAAATACCTATATGACCACTGTGGATTCACCCCTGATATGGGTTGGGTGAAAGACCTGGAATTATCACCACAAGCCATGAAACAAATAGGCCCTATACATGAAATTTTTCAGATGCCATTTATCTATTTTCGACGGCCCACTGAATTGATTAAACATCTAGGCAGAACTAATCAGCACATCTATGTTTAGAGATAATAAAATCGATAATAAATGGTTTGCATTAAGCCTATTCGGGTTAGTAGCACTTACTTTATTACTTAGAGATTTGCATGTTTCTGTTTGGGTAACTCAAGTTACCGTTATCACATTAATTTCGATTATTTCACTTTGTTGGGCTTTTTTTGGCACTTCATCTAGCACAAAACAAGACTCTGCAACAGCGGCAGATAGGTTTCAGTCTCGAAATAATAATCGTAACGTGGGTCTTAAACTACAGGGTTTAGGACAACTTAATCTCGCATTTGAGAAATTTAAACTTTGCCCAAAGAATCATGATACCGCAAATTTAATCTATAACTTGGCAACTGACTTTCAAATTAAAGGCGATCCTGAAAATGCTAAAAAAGCATTTTTGTATATTGCAGATTTTGAACCTAACTTTAAAGATATTAACAATCGTATCGCATCTTTTAGCAGTAATATTGAAACTCAAGGCGAATTATCAATAGAAACACCAGAAGCTCAAACCCCAGAAATTCAAACAAAAGAAAAAATTTCACCAGCTGATACACAAGTTATCGGGGATCAGTCCACTATTATTGAAAAAACAATCGCTTCAGAGAAAACAATTATTACCTCAGAAGATGATCTTGAAAATGAAGACAAAATAAGTGGTGCACTGAGCGAATATCCTGCTCTTTATGGTAGTCGTTATAAAGTCAGTAGTGTACTTGGCCAAGGCACAACGGGAGCGGTCTTTAGAGGTAAAGATATTGTTACTGATCAAATTGTAGCCATTAAGGTGCTCAACCTTTCAGATGAATTAGAAGAGAATCATCTAGATGAATATAAATTCCGTTTTTACCGAGAAATTGAAACAGCAGGTAATTTGAGCCACCCAAATATTGTTAAAATACTGGATAGTGGTGAAACGGATGGCTACGCTTATATCGCCATGGAATATGTAGACGGCATAAATTTACGCAACTATGCACGTGCAGATCAATTGCTTCATCCACGAACAGTACTGAAAATCATTGCCCAATGTGCTGATGCGCTTGCTTACTCCCATAAACAAGATTTAATCCACAGGGATATCAAACCGGCAAATATCATATATAACAAAACCGACGATTACGTTAAGCTTACGGACTTTGGAATAGCGAGGATTCCCGATTCAACTAGAACACGAGCTGGATCAATTTTGGGAACACCTTTATATATGTCTCCTGAACAATTGGCAGGTGAACGATTAGACGCAAGATCCGACCTTTATTCACTTGGGGTAACTTTATACCATTTGCTTACAGGTTCTCCGCCTTTTCGTCCTAAGACTATGGCTGAGTTAATGCGCTCGATCACACATGAACAACATAAAGATATTGCTGAAATTAATCCTGGTACACCTTCCTGCATCGCCTGGACTGTAAATAAAGCATTAGAAAAAGACCCAGATAAACGTTTTCAATCTGCAGCAAGCATGGCTAATAAATTACGCGAATGCGAAATGATGATAGAAAGTTGATATGGATCTAAAAGGCATTCTAGATATTGCAGGCCGCTCCAACACAGGACTGGTACGCACTAACAACGAAGATAAAATTGGTGAAGATCAGGAAATTGGATTAGTTGTGCTCGCAGATGGCATGGGTGGTTATAAAAGCGGTGAAGTTGCAAGTGAAATTGCCGTCAACACCATTCTTGACGAGCTACGTAAAGCTATACCTGATTTAGTCCCTGGCGAAATAGACGATCAAACGGGTTACACAAAAGAAAGCTTAGCCGCAAGAAACTCTATTGTAAAAGCGAATGAAGCAATCTTTTCAATGAGCAGCAGCGAAGCTCAATATCGCGGTATGGGCACTACTTTAGTAATGGGTATTTTTTATGATAATCAAATTACCATTGCACATGTTGGTGATTCAAGAATGTATCGGTTTCGAGACAGCACACTGCAACAAATCACTGTTGATCATACATTATTACAAGAACTTGTAGATCGTGGGTTTTATACACAAGAAGAAGCGAATTCTTCTCTGAATAAAAACTTAGTCACTCGCGCCTTGGGCATAGAAGGCAGTATTGCTGTAGACATCAAAGAAGATTTAGCGATGCCTGGAGACATCTATCTTCTATGTTCCGATGGTCTGACAGATATGGTCGATGATCAGGAAATTCATGCGACGGTTACCGCATTTAGAGATAATCTTGACCAGTTGGCTGACAAGCTCATTGCACAAGCCAACGATAATGGAGGCCGAGACAACGTTTCGGTTTTGTTAGCACAACCAAATAAAGAGTTTCCTGCTAAAAAAAATTGGAAATCAAAATTTGGAAAGCTGTTGGCTAAATAAATTATGAGCGCGCCTAAATTAATTGTTAGTATTGAAGAAAAAATTGTTGATGAAATTCCTATTGAAAAGGAAGTCATCACCATTGGAAGACGTACAGATAACGATATCTGTTTAGATAATCTTGCAATCAGCGGATACCACTCACAAATCAGCACAGTGCTAGATGACTGTTTCTTGGAGGATTTAAACAGTACAAACGGCACATTTGTCAATTCTAAAATCGTCAAAAAACATGCGCTAAGAGATGGCGACGTCATTGACATTGGCAATCACAGAATTAAATATGTCAATCATCTTGCAACAAGTTCTGCAAATAGTGAATTTGAAAAAACATTAATCATGACTGCTAATTCAGAAAAGAATAATCTTTCTGAAGAAGAAGACGTGAGTAGTTTAGAGAGAGAAATTAACTCGCTTGAAGATGATATAGTCGACGCTACAAATGATACGGAACAATCAGAAATTCCAGATTTAGAAAAAGAAAAAATAGAAGAAGTTATTACTGATCCTGTAGAGACTGCTTCTAACATAGACGCTAAGAGTAATGATCAATATATTGACGACCTCGCTGATGATATTGAAATCAATACACAATCGCCTTCAACAAGCGTTGGTCGTATTCAAATTTTAAATGGCAAAAACAGCGGTAAAGAAATCACATTAGATAAATCCCTCACCACAGTTGGAAAACCTGACGTTGCAGTAGTAGGTATTACAAAACGTAATGAAGGTTATTTCATCATTCATATCGATGGTAATCCTGACACACCATCAAAACTTAATGGCGAAAAGATAGTAGGTAAGGCACAACCTATTGAAGATCACGACATCATTGATGTTGCAGGAATCAAATTAGAATTTTTCGTCGAATAATAAGTAATTCTTACAGACTCAAGCCATCCATCACTGGCTATCAACCATAATTGGACTGATAAACTGTTCTGGTTTAATTGCTAATACTGAGCATTCCAGTTGATTAAGTATGTTCTCAGCCGTGTTGCCGATTAATAAGCCTGGAATACCGGCACGACCCACAGTACCCATTACCACAAGTTCTGCTCCAATTTCATTGGCAACATTTGGTACCATGAATTTTGCATCGCCTTGTACGAGATGAAATTGTGGTTTAAGGAAATTCATAGTTTCTTCACCATACAATTTGCAAGATTTATCTACTTCATCTGCTAACCATTGTCTACGACTCGCTTCCTCTTGTTTGACCATCTCATCTACATCTGAATCTGTTTGTGGCATATGAGGACCACGCAGGTAACTTTCATACGGTAGCTTCCATGCATGCACCACATGCAGCTCTCCAAAATCAGCCAATGCCAACGAGATGGACAATGCTAATAACCGTTGATTGAGGGCTTCGTTCTCCTTATCCTCGGGTTGATAATCAAGCGCGACTAGAATTTCTCGATCACCTATTTGCTCTGTTGGTTTTACCAACCATACTGGACATGGACATTTTCGTAACAATTTCATTTCTGAAGCCGTAAATAAATAGCGTGTTATGGGGTTAGGATTTTTGACAGTTTTAATTATCAAATCACTTTCTTGCCTAATGGCTTCACGAATGATCTCAACGAACGGCCTTCCAACGAGCACCTTAGTATTAATTGCTTCTCCAGAAAGTTTTATTCCTTTTACGATTGACTCCAGCTGTTCTTGTCTCTGTTCAGTGAGTATTCGTAATAGCTCATTGTTGCGATCACTCTTTTGATCTGCGCTTGATATATTTACCGTTCCTACAATAGAAAGCTTTGCTTGATGATTTTTTGCTAAAGTAACAGCTAGCTCAAATGCTGCGGAGTTATCTATCTCTTCTTCTAAAACAAAAATAATATTTGAAAATTTAACCACGTCATCTCCTTGCGATAATCGTTCTTTATCTAGCTTGAATAATTATATTCAGAGCATACAGTTACTGTATTACAATTAAGCATTTAAGAACTGATCTAACTCAGGCTAGCCGTCGATTAACAGTCGTTTATAACTGTTAAATCTTTCAGTTTTTTCGAACTATCAAATCAACCGATGAGTGGTGATTTATTTAGACTTAACTATTAGAAGAGATGATATTTTTTACTAAGTCCGATTAAGCAAATGTATGATCGCTTCTTCGATATCTATTTCTGTAAACTGTTTATTTGGGTTGTCTCCTGTTAAACGAAATTGCTCATTTCCCTTTTGATCATATATCAAAACTGCAGGGATACCTATTAGATCTATTTTTTCAAAAGCATGTAATAGATTTTCATCCATATGATAATGATCAAAATTAGCATTCATTTTTTTTAAAAACTGATTCGCAAGCTCAAGTGATTTTTTGTCCTCTCGATCATCGAGGTTCATACTTACGAATTCAACATTCTGATCTTTATATTTATGGTGTAAATTAACCATTTCTGGAAAACGCTCAATACAGGAAACACACCACATCGCCCACAAATCGACCACGACAATTTTAGGTAAATATTGAAGCCGCTGGCTCTCCCATTCGGCATAATTAATAGCTGTCATTCGCTCTTCATATACATCAGATTCTGCAATGGTGTATGAAGAAATCAAAAAAGCTGTGCCAAAACATAACACAGCTAAGAAAAAGCGTATTTTATTGAACATACTTAACCGAACAACCATGTGCACGTGTTTCTTTGATAGCAACTTCTTTGCCTTCAAGTAACGATATGATTGCATCATTAACATAAAACTGTGTTGGATCACCGTTGATGTGTTTCACTGTTCCATCTGAATTCATTTTTGCGGGCGAATCATAAAGTGCACCTGTATATACTAATTCCCTTTCTTTATTAAATACAAAATATTCGGGTGTACGTGTTGCCCCAAGCATTCGACCTAATTCTTGGCTTTCATCATAAAGATACTCGAATTGATAGCCATTTTTTTCTGCATGTATTTTCATAGTCGGAAGGCGGTCATCTTCTCGATGATTCATACTTAAGCCAATTATGCGCACACTTTCTTCTTCAAATGAATTAGCTAGATTTACCAAATCTTCATCCATGCCTTTCACCCAAGGACAATGATTTGCAAGCGATACTAATACAAGCACATCTTCATTCAGCTCTGCAGAAGATACATTCTTACCCGAGATTGAAGGTAGATCATTAAACGCCGGCATCGGATCTCCTATACTGATAATGGAGTTGTATTTACCAGCAAATACTAAACCCGAAAGACTTAGTGTGAGACCGATTATTAGAGTTTTGACAATCAATTTCATAATCATTTAGCTCCGTTAAAAACTATTTGGACCACCAGGCTCATAATTAGTTTTCAATCTAGTCTAATAATTCGAGGTAAGCAAAAGATTGATTATCTTAATCGGCTTTTAAAATCCCAATAAAAATTTTTACATTAAGCGTTACACGATTAAGTTAGCCTTAAAAAAGTGAACTGACTTTGTGCATTTAATGCACAATTAACAGTCAGTATTGGACCCAACCCCTTATTTCAGCTGCTAACTTATTGAATTGCCACAATGTAATTTTTGGCATGAGTCTTGCCTTTGTTCTAGTAACAACGGAGGTAATCATGTTAAAAGTTACAAGTATGTATTTGATTTCATTTTTATTCTTGGTTATTTCTAACCAAGTTGGAGCAAATGAGTATTCTGAGCTTAAAAGATTTTGTATGTGGAAAGCCAGTGCTGCTCAGACTATCGCTATGAATAGAGATAATGGTCTTAGCGAAACTAAAATTATAGGTTATTACCTTAACCAAAAAACAGCTTACAAGGAGCAGTTAATTGTATTGCATTTAATCGATAAGATTTATGGGACATACAAATTTGTAACACACGATACAGTTTATTTTCAAACGAATAAAACTTGTTTGCGTGACTTTTATATTGATGAAGAATTTTACGTTTCGTATGTTTTGAAATGATGTAACTAATTTTCTTACAATTCTGCTCTCACTTCCACGCGTTCAGGCGGTACTAGCTTCGGAACGGCTGCAAGTAATCTCTTGGTATATTCGTGCTGAGGATCTTTCAATACTTGTTCCACCTCACCCTGTTCCACAATTTTACCCTGATACATCACAGCTACACGGTCTGCGAAATATGCAACAACAGACATATTGTGAGTAATAAACAAATAGCTAATTCCAAAACGGGCTTGTAAATCATTTAGTAAATCTAGAATTTGCGCCTGCACCGAAACATCCAATGCACTCGTTGGCTCATCACAAATAATAATTTTAGGGTTCACTGCTAAAGCTCTGGCAATACAAATACGCTGACGTTGTCCGCCTGAAAACTCATGTGGGTATCTTAAGTGGGCATCTCTAGATAGCCCCACCTGTTCCAAAAGCTCTAAAACTTTTTCTTTACGCTCACTTGAATCAGAAACTACATTTAAGGCTTTCATCCCCTCTTCAATAATGTCACCGACCAACATACGTGGGTTCATCGAGGAATAAGGATCCTGAAAAACAATCTGTAAATTTGTCCTTTGCTCAAGCAACTGCTGTTTATCAATTTTGTGAATAGGCAACCCTAGATAATGCACTTCACCTGAAGTGGGCTGAACCAAACGCAGGATACCTTTGCCAACGGTAGTTTTACCGCTTCCCGACTCACCCACTAATGCGACGGTCTTACCCGGAGGTATTTCCAAGGAAACCCCATCAACCGCTTTTACATGACCCACAGTACGCTTAAATATGCCTTTTTTAATCGGAAAATGAACTTTTAGATCATCTACTTTTAGAGAATCTTGCTGATTATGGGAAACAGATTTTTGTGATACTAAACTTCCATTCCTTGCTAATAATGGTCGGCCACGTTTTTCCATCGCCGGCAATGCGGCAAATAGATCCCAACTATATTCATGCTGTGGAGATGAGAAGAAGATTTCATTACTCGATTGTTCTACAATTTTGCCTTGCTTCATTACAGCCACATGATCTGCTACTTGTTTTACTACTGCTAGATCATGCGTAATAAACAAAATAGCCATTTTGAATTTTTCTTGTAATTCATTAATCAAATCTAATACTCGTGCCTGAATCGTGACGTCTAATGCTGTCGTAGGTTCATCGGCAATTAAAAGCTTTGGCTCGCATGCTAATGCAATTGCAATCATCACGCGTTGTTTCATACCACCTGACAACTCATGCGCAAAAGTGTCTATAGTATGTGAAGGATTTTTAATATTAACAGCATCGAGTAAATCTAATGCACGCTGTCGTGCCTGGCTTTTACTCATATTCTTATGACGAATAAGGACTTCAGAAATTTGCCGACCTACTTTTACGACAGGATTTAATGATGTCATAGGTTCTTGAAAAATCATTGAAATTCCACTACCACGAACATCGCGCATCTCTCGTTCTGGCAATGTCAACAGATCTTGATTACAAAAATATATTGAACCCGAAGAAATACGAGCTGCTTCTGGTAACAAACGTATCACAGATAAAGCGGATATGGATTTACCGCTTCCCGACTCACCCACTAAAGCAAACGTCTCTCCTTCTTGTATTTCAAAACTGATGTTATCCACTGCGGTAACCTTGCGTTGCCCAGTTTCAAACACAATAGATAAATTTTCTACCCGCAATAATGGTTGCTTGCGATCAGAAATATCGTTGTTACTCATTTTTAAATTTTTGAATAGGAATTATTGTTTGGCAATCCGTGGGTCCAATGCATCACGTACAACATCGGCAAATAAATTTGCAAATAAAACTAAAGTAAACATAAAAAATAGTGAAGCAGCCAATGACCACCACACTACTGGTTCGCGCGCCATTTCCAGTCGAGCACTATTGATCATATTTCCCCAACTATTCATTGTTGGATCTACACCAATATTGATATATGAAAGAACAGCTTCTGCCAACACTAAACCACTAAAATCTAACACTAAGGTAATTAATACGATGTGCATCATATTAGGTAAAATATGTCGAAATATTGTTTGAGTCGGGCCAACACCAAAAGCAGAAGCGGCCTGTACAAAATCCACTTCACGTAATTTAAGTGTTTCTGCACGTAATAAACGACATAAACCCGTCCAACTCGTTAAACCTAAAATCAAACATAAAAACAATAAACGTAAATCGGCGCGTTGCGTTAAGCTTGCAAATTCTTCCGCATGCTTACCCATATATACGTTTAACATTAATACAGCTGCTGCAATGAGCAACACACCAGGAATGGAATTCAGTGTAGTGTATAAATATTGAATGACATCATCGATCCAACCACGAAAATATCCTGCCATTATTCCTAAAACAATCGCGAATGGCAGCATCAACAGTGTTGTTAATGTCCCGATGACCACACCAGTGCGAATACTTTTTAGAGCTTGATATAGAACATCTTCACCCACCTTATCAGTGCCTAGCACATGATATTTAGTTGCCCATTCTGAACCTATAAATATTATTAGCAAAAGTATTGCTAACGTAATAGATGCAGTTCTCCATGGGATTTCCGATTCACCTCGAAAAACGGATTTAACAACATTTGAAAAGGTGCTTTTAGAACGAAAGGATAAAATTAGAATTAATAAAAGCGTCAAAGCAAACCAAACTACGACTGCTTTGATTGCGCCTATAACCGCTAAATTAAAAATATCCGCATTTTTTTCTGTAGCCGGATCGTTTAGATGCTTTCCTCCCCAGACTAGGCGTGGATATTCTCTTTGCTTGATTCCGTCTTCTAATTGCACTGTTTCCTTTGCAAACAAATAAGCAGCAAATGGTGCAGAATACGTTTTTTCAGTGCTATTTTTAATTTCCAATACCATGCGATCAAATACGCTATGTATTTCACCACTGTATTGTGTGCCCTCTTTTGAATTTTCTAGTTTTGGATGAAAATGGATTGAATCTAAGATCGCTATGCCGATATATAACAGCAAAACCATCATTGAAATCACACCTGCCTTACTACGTACAACTTGTCTCCATGGCTGACGTAAATGTGGTTTGCCCATCGCATAAACAAAAAATGCAATAATGATAAACACCAATGCAAAAATAAGTACGTCAGTAATTAGAAAAACAGGTTTACCAAACATGATTAATTTAACCTGACACGAGGGTCAACAATGGTGTATGAAATGTCAGTGAGCAAAAGACCAATGATGTACAAGAACGCACCCAAAAATACCATTGAACGGACAATTGAAAAATCTTGCCGATTTATCGCATCAATAGTGTAGCTGCCCAAACCTGGAATACCAAAAAAAGACTCAGTGATTAGACTACCCATAAATAGCAATGGAAGTATGACCACTACACCCGTCAATATCGGGATTAATGCATTGCGAAGAACATGCCGAAACAATACTAATTGCTCTGATATTCCTTTTGCACGTGCAGTGCGCACATAGTCTTTATTTATTTCTTCTAAAAATATGGTGCGATACCAGCGGGTACTGGAGCCGATGCCACCAATGATTCCTATCAAAACGGGTAGTATTAGAAACTTAATGCCAAACACTCCGTCTTCAAAACCAGATATGGGTACAACACGCAAAATTTTTCCCATAATGTATTGCCCACCAATGATGTAAAACAGGCTGGAAATAGACATCAATGCAACACAGATAACAACTGCCCAATAATCAATATACGTACCGCGAAAAAATGCAATCAACAAGGCGAGCGTGATCGTCACCAATAAACCTATTATTAATTGAGGCACAGCAATGGCTAAACTTGGCCACATCCGTTGACTAATATCAAAACTGATGTCCCGTCCACTATCCGAACGACCAAAATCAAATACAAATAAACGAATAGATTTTGTGTAAAAAATTGTTTTCGTTAATTTATCCGCGCCTTTTTCTTCCGCATTATAAAAAAGTGGATAGTGATAACCCCTTTCAGTCTTCCAATTTTGAATTTGCTCTTCAGTGACATGCTTTTGACCTAAAAACATTCTCGCCATATCGTCTGGCGAGTTAACAACAAAAAACAATAAAAAGGTAAGAATATTTACGCCTATTAATATTGGAATAGCATATAAAATACGACGAACAATATAAGCGATCATTTCATTGAACTCCGCTCGCGTTTTCTAAATGCAATAATTGCTGGAATAAATGAGATCAATAGAAAAATCCCCAAATAGACTAAAGGCATATAATTAGGTTTATTCCATTCCAGTCGTTTTTCCGCACGGCTTTCAGCATCTACACGTCTATATTTAAGCAAATTATTTGCCATTAAATTAGGTTTAACATTCTTGTACCAATCATGGAAAAGTGAATAGGCTTTTGGATGAAATCCCCAAAGCCAAGGAGCGTCTTCTTGTAAAATTTTTGTCATTTCTTTAATTATTATTAAACGCTCTGGTCCATTTTTGATGTTTTTCATTTTTTCAAATAGACGATCATATTCTGGATTTGAGTAATTTGCTGCATTTTCGCCATGATGCTTCACTTTTGAATTAGGTCCATACAAAAGAAAAAAGAAATTTTCAGGGTCAGGATAATCTGCATTCCATCCCCATTGAAAAATTTGACTGGTACCGTTTCGCATTTTTTCTTGGAAACGGTTGTAATCAGTTGCACGAATAACCAGTTGAATTCCAATCTTTTGATACTGTTTACGCATCCAATTCAACTGCGCCTTTGCATCGGGCCCTGCTGCTGGAGTATCAAAATTTAACACTAGCTGCTTTTTTGTTTTTGGATCTATGCCATCTGCATATCCCGCTTGCACCATTAATTTTTTTGCAGTTTCAATATCTTTTCTTTTTGGTTCTCCAAATTTCCAATCATAGACAAATGGATTTATACCTTCTTCACCTTCAACATTGCCAAAAATACCTGGAGGTACAGGTCCCTGTGACGCTACCCCACGGCCGTTTGCAAAAATGGAAATATACTCTTCGTAATCTACTGCGATGGAAATAGCACGACGCAACAAACGTGCGGATTCGCTTTTTCCTCCAACAATAGGGTCTAGCATGTTGAAACCCTTATAAAAGATAGATGTAGTTACAGCCGTTTCTAATTTAATTCCTTTATCTTTCATTAAATCTGTAAGCTGTATGTCTCCCCCAGAGCTGAATTGGATTGCTTGGTCAAAACTGTCAGAGGAAATACCTGAAGTATCGTAATAGCCTTGTAAAAATTTATTCCAGTATGGAATACTTTCTTTTTCCAAACTGTAAACAGCTTTATCAATTAAAGGTAAAACTTTTCCGGCATCAACTAGCAACCCTTTAGCCCTGTCCTCTTGTTCACCTTCTGATGGATAACGCTCACCATGAAAATTTGGATTCTTTTCCATCACCATGCGTAGATTGGGATTATTTTCAGTCAGCATAAAAGGACCTGTACCCACTGGGTACCAGTTCAGCGAAATATTTCGCTCCTCCATTCCTTCTTGCGCATAAAATTTTTCCGCCTCCCATGGCATGGGAGAAAAAAATGGCATCGCCATCCAATAAACGAGTTGAGGATATTTGCCTTTAATTCTTATTCGGTAAGTGTATCGGTCGATCGCATCCACACCTTCAAGCTTAATTTCTCTCAAATCATGCCAACCTTCATTAGAGTTTGGATAAGTTTCTGAAACTTTTTTACGAAAGTCATCAAAACCTAAAATATATTTACGCATTACTCCAGCAATGGGCGAATGAAGATACGGATTGGCTATCCTTTTTAATTGGTAAACATAGTCTTCTGCGGTGAGTTCACGTGTGCCAGTGTTTTCAAAATCACTTAAAATATGAATATTGTTTAAATCGTTTTCAGTCAGGTTCAAATAGATTGACTCACCCTGGTCATTTTTCGCAAATGCCGGATGCGGTTGAAACATAATGCCTTTATTAATTTTGATGGTGTATTCAGAATAAACAATACTGTCCACTGCATTTTCGTCAACTAAAACTCCATTCTCTGCATAATATCGTACATCTGGTAATTTACTTGCAGTAAGAGGAATTAAAGTGTAAGGACGTAAGAGATAATGATACTGTAAAGGCGGTTCATAAATTTGCGCAATGAATTGATATTCGTTTGCACTGTATGAGCTCACCGGATCTAAGCGCTTAGGTCGCTCTTTAAAAGAAGAATAAATAACTTCAGCATTATTATCTGTGCCATCATTTGGATAAGGATTATTCCATGCACTGTCACTGCATGCATGAAGCATAAAAATTACTAAAATAAAAATGAAAATTGTCGAACGACTGTTCACAGGATGGTTTAATGTATAATCTGGCTGAGAAAGATTATTCTTCCCTGAAATATAATTCATAAGCAGCACTATTATAGACTGTTTAATAAAAAAAGTAGTTCAATCTACACTTATCTACTAATATAGATTAACTTTAATACTAATAATTTACGGATATACGCATGGGATTTTTAGCAGGAAAACGAGCATTAATTGTTGGCATCGCAAGTAACCGCTCAATAGCTTGGGGTATCGCAGAAGCGATGAAACGCGAAGGGGCGGCGTTAGCCTTTACCTATCAAAATGAAAAACTCAAACCTAGAGTTGAAAAATTTGCTGCGGAATGCGGTGCTGAAATAACCCTGCCTTGCGATCTAGGCACTGATGAAGATATTACTCGTTTATTTGTGGAATTGGGCAAATCTTGGGATAAATTAGATATTCTGGTTCACTCTGCAGCATTCGCACCAAAAGAAGAATTAACCGGTGATTTTGTTGAGCTCACCACACGTGAAGGCTCAAAAATTGCACATGACATCAGTAGCTACAGCCTCACCGCACTTGCTAAAGCTGCAAGGCCTATGATGAAAGGCACAAATGGTGCCATCGTCTCGCTCACTTATATGGGTTCAGTACGTGCCATGCCTAATTACAATGTCATGGGCTTAGCTAAAGCCAGCTTAGAAGCGAATATTCGTTACATGGCCTATGCCCTGGGCCCAGATGGCATTCGTGTAAATGGCATCTCAGCGGGTCCAATACGTACACTCGCCGCGGCTGGCATCGGTGACTTTAGAAAAATGTTAGACCATGTTGAACAAAATGCCCCATTGCGTAAAAACGTCACCATTGAAGAAGTAGGCAATACTGCTGCTTTTTTATGCAGTGATTTAGCAAGCGGCATTACGGGCGAAATTACATACGTAGATGCCGGATTCAATATTATTGGAATGTCCGGATACGACCATCATGGATGATGGGAGTGCAAAAATTGCAGGAGCAAATTTCTGCTAGTTCACTAGCAATTAGAAATTACAAAGGCTTTTTTAAAACTTTCTTGAATGGTCCATGTGCTTTTAATGCCTTTGTCAAATGAAGCAATATCACCTACTTGTAAAGTAACTTCTCCACCGTCAGCAAACTCAATTAATAACTTGCCTTCTAATACATGAATAAATTCATCACCTGGGAATTCATAGTCAAAAGTTAAAGGCTCACATCTCCATAAACCAGAGTAAGTAGGTTCACCACTAGAATTAACTTGCCCTAACCAATGAACTTCTCCCGCCTGTTTGTCTCCAACCATAAAAGGTTCATATGCGTGTGTTGATGTATCCGATTTCAAAAATTCGACTTTATTATTCATTGTCTTTGCCTTTTTTAATCATTTATTTCTGTTTAGTTGTAATGTCAGCAATTTCTAAGGAGTACAATACTGTAATCCTACTTTAAGGAGATGTCACATGTCAGTATCCAATCAAACACCATGGCACCTTTGGCTCGTCGGCACTATCACATTACTTTGGAATGCCATGGGAGCGCTTGACTATTATATGTCTCAAACAAAAAATGAAGCTTATTTGAGCATGTTCACTCCAGAACAGCTCGATTTTTTTTACAGCTTCCCATCCTGGTCTGTCGCATTATGGGCCCTTGCTGTTTGGGGTGGCTTGCTGGGATGCGTACTTTTATTATTACGCAAACAATTAGCTGTTCAAGTCTTCTTGATTTCTCTTGTGTGCGTAATCGTCAATACGATATACATGTATGGATTTACCAATGGACTGGAAATAATAGGCGACCCAATATCTTTAGGATTCAGTGTAGCGGTGATTATCGTTGCAATATTTTTATATTTGTATGCTAAAAAAATGAGAGCACAGAATATTCTCAATTAAATTAATTTGTCATTTAGCTGTATCACCGATAAAAATATTAATATCCTTAATTGTTGGAACAGAACCATCAAAGCCATTAATAAATGGTTTAATAATCCCAATATGTCCTACATCTTTATAAAACTTTAAAACCACTTCACCATTTACTGATTTTATTTTTTCTGCAAAAGTCTCACTATTTTTTGGTAGCACAGTTTTATCAGACAAGCCATGAAGCAGTAAAAATGGCACTTCATCGCCATTGATAAAATTAATCGGTTGACTGCTGTCACGGATTTCTTCCGGAAATATGCTTTTTAGCCGATCAGATTTCAGTGGCAAAAAATTATAAGGTCCTGCTATTCCAATAGAGCCAGTCAAACTTGCAACCTTTACATTTTCATTTGATAGATATCTTTCATCTGATATTAGTAAATTAGCAATTTGAGCTCCTGCGGAGTGACCCATTAAATAAATATGCTCGATATTATTTAAGTACTCACTGTCATTTTGAAGCCATGCGACTGCCTTTGCAGCATCTTCCATGAACATTGGAAACATAACTTCTGGATACAATCGATAATCAGGAATAGCCACTGTATAACCATTTTCGGTAAGTGATGATGCTACGAACTTATATTGTTCTTTATTTCCAGAATCCCAAGATCCACCATAGAAAAATATTATTAGAATGTTATTTGCTTTAGAGTTTGGTATATAAATATCAAGTTTTTGTCTATCCAGTTCACCATAAGATAGGTCTTCGAATCTATCATAATGCTCATCTGGGCTAATAAAATTAACCAATGCAGTTGCACTGCAAGAAGTCGTCACAAATACTACATAAACAGAAAATAAAATAATTCTGAAATTCATAGATTGATAAATTTGAATTCGTAATGGATAGCTAATAAAAGAGTACTATAGTTATTACTAAAATATAATTAAAAGAGGAGGAATTTGTATGCCTGAATATATATTTGCCTATCATGGCGGTAAAGCACCAGAATCCCCTGAAGGTGGTGCCAAAGAAATGGAAAAATGGAATAAATGGATCGCGGACCTAGGCGATCAAATGATTAATCCCGGATCACCGGTTGGCATGTCCAAGACAGTCAGTATTGATGGGGTTGAAGATCATGGAGGTGCAAATCCATTAATGGGTTATTCCGTAATTAAAGCCGACAGCATGGATGCCGTGCTTGAAATTGCAAAGACTTGTCCGTTTCTAAACATGGAAACTGCAACCATCGAAGTCGCGGAAATTATGCAGCTAACTTAATAATTATTGCGAATCTCTGGGCGCACCTTCATCGCACTTTTTGCATTCAAGACTGTAACCCAACATCTCTTCACGCCCTTCCTCTGTTAACACCCAAGGACGACTTACCATGGGTGGGTTATGACGAACATGCTGAAAGTGGCCGCATCCTAATTCTGCAACCCAATCACCTTCATCATCCAAATGATATCCAACTATTCC
The DNA here is from genome assembly GCA_028279275.1 of Gammaproteobacteria bacterium. Classification (GTDB taxonomy): domain Bacteria; phylum Pseudomonadota; class Gammaproteobacteria; order UBA4575; family UBA4575; genus JABDMD01. Next base: position 92,258 of record JANQOB010000003.1, read on the forward strand.
CTGTTTCATAAAATTTCACTAACTTGCAAGCCACGCCTCTGCTTCAGATTCTTGGTCTAAATCAAACGCTTTAATTTTTAACCCCGGAATGAGTGCACCTTCAATTTCACTTGCTTTTATAACCCATTTTTTATCGACTAATACTGCAGCACGATCAAATTTCTTAATGAATCTAAAAGCTTCAGGTAGGCGTGAAAATTCAACCCCCATAGCACCCAAGGTTGGTAACTCAAAATCATCTATGCGATATAACATCCGCCCATGCTCGATGTCTTTCCCGCTGCTGAAAAGTTCATCTAGAGCAACGTTCATTTCATCTTTGCCAAGTTTTCCACCAAAGTTGATATCAAGTCGATTCGTACCACTTCTCACTACTTCAAACATAACCATCACCTACATTACAAATTTTATAAGCTATAAATACTATATTTATTGGTATTGGGGCATTCTGATTTAAATCAATGTGAAAGATTAAAACAGGTGTAAACTTATGCGCATGGCAACTCACCATGCAGAACCGGGTGAAGTTGTAGACTTGCAAACGTGGGCTGCAGACTTACCCCAAGAACACACCAAAGCCATTGTCAAAACAGACAAAATGGAGTTGATTAGAATGGTGTTGCCTTCCGGCAAAGGTATCCCTAATCACAAAGTGCTTGGTCCTATAACAATACATTGTATTGCAGGAAAAATTGCTATTACTACCATGGGCGATACGCGAGAAATTAATTACGACCAATTAATTCACCTTATGCCCGGTGAACCCCATTCAGTGAAAGCCATAGAAGACTCAGTTGTTCTGCTTACTATCGTTTTTTCGAACTAATGCTTGAAATTTCTCTGAATTTTCGTAGCTACAAATAAACTTAATTTTTTTGATTTACATCAAGCGATCCCCTTTGCAGAAGTGCAAATATCAACTATTACTAAAAAATAAGTGGAATAGATGAAGATGAAAAAGTTAACGATAGCAATCTTAATACTTTCCGTCAGTGCAATATCCAGTGCTACATTTACCGTATATGCATCAGAAGATGATCGAGATGAAAAACAGTCCGATTCATATCGTCAAGGATGTCGAATGGGTTCTTGGAATTCTGAAGAAATGAATAATCATATGGAGACAATGCATGCTCAAATGCAAGCTATTCACGCAGAGCAAGACCCAGAAAAACGCAGAATACTCATGCAAGCGCATCGTCAAAGCATGCATGATGGTATGCGTATGATGCATGGAGGCGACGGTAGAGGAAGAATGGGCATGATGCACAGAGGAAATAAAAGCGATGATCAGGAAAAAGGAAAAATGGATGAACATGCTCGTCTGGATCGTATGGAACATCGCATGGAGGCCATGCACAAGATGATGGAACAAATGATGCAACACGAAGATGTTAGACATCGACATATGCGATCTATTGAGTAACCTAATGTAACAAGCGAGGTTAAAAAGGGCTAACTTCTTAAGTTGGCCCTTTTATCTTTTATACATTCACTTAAAAACTTTTGAATTACCCTAGCAGCTTGCTTGGGTTGTGTTTGTAGCAGCATGTGTGGCGCATCGAAATATTCAACCGTTACGTTTTTTCCCATTTCCTGAATCCATTTCATGGAGCTTTCATACACCAAGCGATCTTTTTTCGCTCGTAGATACAATATAGGTAAATCACATTTTTCTAGAATATTGGTGACATCTACATCTGCAATTTCTCGTAACCGATAAAAATACACATCACGCGTTAACTCACGCGTGGCAGCCTGAATATTTTTAATCAGTTTCGCGTCCTCCACACCATTAGTGAGCATGGTTTTGATATACGCCGCGGGCGTTTCTTTTTGTAAATGTTTAGGCTTTAGAAAGGGTCGAACGAACTTAGTGAATAGCACTTGTGGATTTTTCACGAATGAAACACATAAAATAATACCTTTTAGGTTTTCTCTCGCATGTTTTGAAAGCATCAATGCCAATGGCCCACCAAAAGATTCACCTAAAATGACATAAGGCGAATCCGGCAACTCATCTTTTAAGTAATGACACAAATCATAATACGTCATGACCTTGTCACTTGGATAAGACAATATAATTGTATTTACGCTATCGGATAATTCTTTATGAAGTGGAGAAAACAAACGCCCCGAACCATCAAAGCCAGGGAGAAGAACAAGGGTTAGTTTCTCCATTTAGTATTTTAATAAACTGGATATAGAAGCAAGTTTTGTACTACCACACTAGTCGAGCAAGTTAATCAACTCGCTATTTGATTGATGATCCACCTAATTTCTTTGCTTTTAGAAGACCCATTGTCATTTAGAAACGTTTGTAGGGTATTACTGCAAAAATTTATAACTTGGCTTAAATCTTTTTTTATATTTAAGTATATTTCCAAATTGCCTTCTTTTAGCACATAAACTTGACTAGCATAAGCTGAATCGATATTACTTTCCCAGTTTGTATTTCGAGATTTGAATTCTGAAATATCTTTTTCGATTTTTAACGGTGTTCCTTTTTCATCCGGATAACATAAATCTATAAGATAATCTAAGTCTGAAATTATTGATACTGACAGTCCGAAATTAGAAAATAAGTCTTTCCATTTTTTAAATTCACCTTTACCACCAATATTTAAAACAGCGATTTCTTGGTCTTTCTCTTTATGCTTTTCTAGTATAACTGCACGGAAAAAATAGCGATCTGTATCACCTTCAACCAAAACGACTTTTTTAGCAAAAAATGCATAGGTTGATCGCGTATTATCGAGAATTTTAATTAGACTTTTTTGGTCTGTATTAAGTGTTGGAGCGAACATTTTCGTATGCCCTTCTCTACTTAATGAAAAACGACGCACGCTATTTATAGTGTTCGAATTAATAAGCGCTTCTGAGTGTGTTACCAATATATATTGAGAATTTTGATCCTGATTCAAATCAGCAATCACCTGAAGATATTCATGTTGAAATTGATAATGCAAATGAATTTCTGGTTCATCAATAATAACCACCCCACCTTTTAGGTCACCTCTACCATACGCTTCAAAAACAAGATGAATTATAGCTTTTTGTCCAGCACTCAAACTGTTTATATCTGAAATCGTCTTTTGCCTTCGCGTATCATAAAACTCAAATTTATACTGCCAAGTTCTTAAGTCTATTAGACGAATCTTGCATTCTAGACTAACTACTTTAAGTCGATTATTTATAGCTATAATAAACTCTAGGTTGTTGGCCTCATCTTCACATTCCTTTTCTGTTTTACTTTGAGAGATGAGGCTAAAGTGTTTTTCTGCTACCTGAAGGCGAACAAGTCCAAATACTGGTGGCTCAGATTTATCGCTCGTATTTAAGCTACGGCTATAATCCTGACTTCTTATTTCTTGAATTTGTTGGGAAGGATGAGAATCTTTAAGTGAAATAGATGGCTCGAAAGCGTGATAATTTCTGTAGCTACTTATTAGTGTAAATGATTCATATAATGTTGGAATATGTTCCGTATCATTAATGAAATTATGAATTTCTATAGCTTCTTTAAAAAAGTGATATTCTGAAAGATATGTATAACCAAAATCTTGCCCGTCGCCTTGGAACTGAACTGAAAAATTCTGACTTGTTTTATTAAATAAAACGTCTACTACATATTCGACTCTATTTTTTCCATCATCATTTATACTTTGTGTCGAGTATAAGCTAGCTGAGTGTTGCAATCTTACAAAATGGTTGCGAAGATTTTCTATGTTTTGTTGGTCTATTTCATCAAGTCTAATTGCAAGCCTGATTGTTTGTTGTTGTTGTTCTGAGTCCCAGTTAGCATCTAGTCTGAATCCCGAGTAGGTTTGGTGATTAGCCGGAAGCAACACATGTCTTCGCTCATCAGCTGTAATAGAGTTTCGTCTAGAAAATAAATCTTGATTAACAGTATATTGCCGGTAAATAACTCGTTTGAACAAAAAGTTTATTATTTCGAGAACCGTGGACTTACCAGAGCCATTCTCTCCAATAATTATGTTCAAGCCATTATTAAATGTTAATTTTTCAGCTTGAGAGACATCGTCTACATATGGAAAACTGAGAATATTTGAAATCTGTAGGTAGTCTATTTTCATTTAATTATTTTTTCGCTAGGAAATTAATGCCTTCATTCAAATATATAGAAAAATTGATAAAATTTCTGAGTGGGGGTACCTACCCTATTATCAAAATATCGCAATTTTGCCCCCCCGGGGGGCAATAAATTATTACGTATATTCCACCAATTAATTAAAAAATCAGTATTTGATTTGGTAGCGGTAAACTGGATTCAGGATTCAGTTTACAGCTACCACTTCAATCTCGTTAAAACAACATGATTCCCACAACCATTGAAATCAACATACAACCTCATATCCCAATCAACCTCTACAAAGAAACTGTTCCCCTCAAGCCTGAAGTATACCTTTCTCCCCTTCCGTGCGCCCTATAATCACCGCACCACAAGAATCACTGAATACATTCACTGCGGTTCTGCACATATCCAGTACTCTATCAACTGCCAAAATTAAACCGATACCTTCTGCGGGTAAGCCAATTGCCGCTAAAATGATAGCAATGGCAACCAAACTTGCCGAAGGGATACCAGCTACACCAATGGATGTCATCAGTGCAAGAATGACGATCGACACTTGGGTGCCGAAGGTTAAGTCCAATCCATAGGCTTGTGCTATGAAGATAGCCGCAACGCATTCATATAGAGCTGTGCCATCCATATTCACCGTTGCACCGAGTGGCAAAACAAAACTGGTGACTCGATTTGAAACTCCGGCCCTATCTTGAACACAATCCATGGTTATTGGAAGCGTCGCAGAAGACGATGCAGTGGAAAACGCGGTAAGTAATGCAGGTGCCATAGCCTGATAATGTTTAATGGGGTTTACACCACCAACAAAACGCAACAGCAATGGCATCACAACCACGATATGAATCAACAAGGCGATAATTACTGTGAAGAAAAATACCAGCAGTGGTTTAAATGCTTCAAATCCTGAAACCGTAACGACTTTTGCAACGAGGGCGAACACACCGATAGGTGCAAATTTCATTACCAAGTCGGTAATTAGCATCATCACTTCAAACACAGCTTGCCAAAAGCTTTTTAGGGTATTTCCAAGATCGGATTTTATTTTGGTCATGAAGAAACCAAACAATAAACTGAAGAAGATAATGCCCAGCATTTGTCCTTCTGCCGCAGCATGCACGATGTTGGTTGGAATCATGCGCAAGAAAATACCGACAACGTCACCAGCCGACTTGCCTTCTACTTTTTGCATGACCTCACTGGTATCCGCACTTAAGCCCAACATGTCTTTCGCAGGCTCGCCATCTACAATGCCTGGTTGAATAATACTTACAACCGTAATGCCGATTAAAATCGCAAAGGTGCTTGTCACTACATAATAGCCAAGTGTTTTCCCACCTAATCGACCAAAGGCGTCTCCCGAACCTAAATTACTCACCCCCATAATGATGGAAGATACAATCAACGGCACGATGATCATCTTCAAGGCATTCAGAAAAAGTTTGCCTACAAAATCAAAAACGGAAACTAATAAAACACCAAAGATACTGGTATCAGGACTGACCAGCCAACCAACCAACACTGCAAGCAACAGTGCAATAAGAATTTGCCAATGAAGCTTAAGCTGCATGGGGCGCTAGTATACTTTACTTAGTAACAATAAAGAAAATTTATTTATTTATTCTTTGTTGAATAAATAAATTGAGGATTAGCGTCTGCTAAAAATTAGCACTCGTATCAGACACCCGATTTTCATAAATAACCACATCGCCATTTGCTTGAATGGCATCAATAATCGCTGAAAACTCACGGCGTCCATAATTCACACGTTGAGAAAGTTGTAGCATTTGTGGGTCATCTACTTCTGTAGATCCAAGTGTGACTGCGTTTAACTCAATCAGTGCATAACTGCCATCAGCTTGGGCCACACCTTCCACAGTGGTTGTACCCTCGGCAGGTTTTTCCATAGAGAATGCCTGATCACTAATTTGAAAAGGCACACGATTATCATCGCGACGAATAGGACCATGACCTACTACTTCTAAATTATTTTCACTAGCAAGTGCTTCCAAACTTGCGCCATCTTTAAGTTTTAGAAAAAGCTCTGAACCTTGCTTCGTGGCATTGTCCGACGCTTTGCGAACACTTAACAAACGTTGAATATCATCTTTTACATCAGCAAGCGGCTTTTGTTCAGATTCTTTATGCTCAAGCACACGAAATGCAATGACATGACCATCATCCACTTGAATGAGGTCGCTGTTGAGTTTTTCCACCAGAATATCATTTGAAAATGCTACATTTTTGATTTTTGGATAAGCAAAAATTTCATCATTACTAGCAGCACTTAAAAACCCGGTTTGCTTAATGCTTGAATCAAAACTTTCCGACGCTTCTTCTAAATCATCGGGTTGCTCTACAACTAAATTTGCGATTTCATCAGAAATCTCAATGAAACGTTCTTGTGCAATCTGACTTTTGCGTTCGTTTATTATTTTTTCACGCACTGATTCAAAAGATTCTTGTTCAGGTTCGTGGATCTCGGTGAGCTGTAAAATTTGTACTCCCTGCTCAGTGCGTATCGCCTTGCTGTTTTCACCCACATCAAGTGCAAATAACGCATCTTCCAAGTCTTTGTTTGTGAAATCTCCTGGGGCAATAAAGCCCATATCGCCGCCTTTGTCAGCAGACAGGGTGTCTTCAGAGTATTGTTTGGCAAGCTCCGTGAAATCTGCGCCTTCTTCTAATTTTTGAACAAGATCATTTGCCTTTTCCAGTGCTTCATCCCACTCTAGTGCATCTGAGCCAAGCTCTGATGGAACCTTAAACATGATATGACTTGCTCTGCGTAATTCTGCAGACATATAACGTTCTTGCTGTGATTCATAAATCTCTTTTGCATCCTCATCACTTACATTTGTACCGTCTGCAATATCCTGTTCTTTTAATTCAATATAAGAAAGTTTTACTTGCTCAGAAGTCTGATAGAACTGTTTGTTTTCTTCGAAGTATTGTTCTATTTCTGCATCACTTACGCTTACCTCATCAGCCTTTACGCTTACTAAGGCATATTTGAAATCACGTGTTTGTTCTGAAATGGATTGAAAGCGTTTTAATTCTGCTTTGGGGATAAAAGACGAAGTCGCTATGGTGTTTTCAAATTGTCTTAATTTATCTTGTTCACGTAGCTCATTTTCCCACTGCGCTTTATTCAGGCGTTGTGATTCTAATAAGCGTCTATAAAGATCAGGATCAAACTTTCCATCTTGTTGGAATTGAGGGATTTGCTGAATACGTCTAATTAAATTTGCATCACTAATTTCGTAACCCGCATCATCTACTTCCTGACGTAGCAGTTCTGTGCGAACCAGATCTTGAATGACCTGTTGGCGCACAATACTTTCATCCGGATATTGTTGCCGGTAATTTTCTCCCAAGATAGATTGCAACACTTGTTTGCGTTGCTGAACTTGCTGGTTGAATTGCTGCGAGGTTATTTCATTGCGATTAATGGTGGCTACAGGTCGTGCAGGACCGCCACCAAAATATTCCCCAATACCCCATAGTGCAAAAGATAATATAAGCAGACCAATTATGACGTAGGCCACCCAGCTGGTAGCTCGATCTCGAATATCTTGAAGCATAATTTAGATTTTCTTTAGTACTACTTTCCGTTCAACTTTTTTCCATTTGTACGCTTCAGTCATGCACAGTTTCTGGGCGCTATTTATTTTTGAGGAAATAAATGGCGGAGTGGACGGGATTCGAACCCGCGACCCCCGGCGTGACAGGCCGGTATTCTAACCAGCTGAACTACCACTCCGTCATGCTTGGTGGGTGCTGAGGGATTCGAACCCCCGACATCCGCCTTGTAAGGGCGACGCTCTACCAGCTGAGCTAAGCACCCCAAAAGGCGCGCTAGTTTACGGCATCCTTTAGGCCTTTGCCAGCTTTGAAGCTAGGGACTTTTGAGGCCGCAATTTGGATCGTTTCGCCCGTACGAGGGTTACGGCCTTGGCGTGCATTACGCTGCTTCACCTGGAAGGTTCCAAAACCTACGAGTGAGACAGTATCACCGCTTTTAAGTGCATTGGTGATGGAATCTATGACCGCATCCAGTGCTCTGGCACCATCTGCTTTAGAAAGATCTGCCGCTGCTGCAACGGCATCTGCAAGTTCCGATTTATTCATTGAGCCATGCTCCCCTATATAGGTTGATACAACCTGTTAAGGCTGTACGTTGAAATAAATTGTAGAGACATTAGTTCGATAATCTCACACCACACGAGATGGGCAGAAAAGAACAAATTTGGTCGTTGTATGTTGATGTTGATCGCGTAGTTGTTTAGATCATTGAACGCAGATGTTATACCAAGCGCTTCCAAAGCAAGTCAACCAAGGAAACGCCTTTATTTACAACAAATTTACTTGAGAGATTGCGTCTAATGTGCCTGTACGGGCTTATTTTTTGCAGGCGCTTTTTTGCGTTTTGCAGTAATGCTATCGACAGTATCGGCATCATCACGCGGCTCCGGCATTTTTACAAGCGCTACTTGAAGTACTTCATCAATCCACTGAACTGGAATGATTTCAAGCTTTTGCTTGATATTCTTCGGAATCTCACTTAAATCTTTTTCATTCTCTTTTGGAATAAGAACCGTTTTAATTTCACCTCGGTGAGCGGCCAATAATTTCTCTTTTAGACCACCAATTGGCAAAACTTCACCGCGTAAGGTAATTTCACCCGTCATTGCAACATCTGCACGAACAGGTATTTTTGTGAGCGAAGAGACAATCGCCGTGGTCATACCGATACCCGCACTAGGCCCGTCTTTTTTCACCGCGCCTTCAGGAACGTGGATATGGATGTCGGCTTTCTCATAGAAATCCTCATCGATACCCAGCACAGACGACCGACTGCGTACAACAGTATGCGCGACCTGAATGGATTCCTGCATGACATCTTCTAACTGACCCGTGCGACTCGTCTTACCTTTACCAGGAACCACGACAGCCTCAATGGTAAGCAGTTCACCGCCGACCTCAGTCCAGGCTAGACCAGTAACTTGACCCACTTGATCATTATCTTCCGCCAAGCCATAACGGAATCGTTTTACACCGAGGTACTTTTCTAGACTTCTTGGTGTGATCGTAATTCTTGATTTATCTTTATTTTTACCTTGATCAATAACAATTGATTTAACAACCTTACGACATATTTTAGATATTTCTCTTTCCAAGTTACGAACACCTGCTTCACGGGTGTAGTAACGAATAATATCTCGCACGGTTGATTCCGATATAAGAATTTCATCTTCTTTTAGACCATTCGCTTTAAATTGCTTTGGAATAAGATAACGGATAGCAATATTCTTCTTTTCGTCTTCGGTATAACCAGGAAGTCGAATCACTTCCATACGATCCAATAATGGTCCTGGAATATTTAATGTATTCGCTGTTGCCACGAACATTACATCAGATAAGTCGTAGTCTACTTCTAAATAGTGATCGGCAAAGGTATGGTTTTGCTCAGGGTCTAACACTTCTAACATTGCCGAAGCAGGATCTCCACGAAAATCCATTGCCATTTTGTCAATTTCATCTAGCAAGAATAATGGATTACGCACACCCACCTTGGAAAGATTCTGAATAATCTTACCGGGCAAGGAACCGATATAAGTTCTGCGATGGCCACGAATTTCTGCCTCATCGCGCACACCCCCTAAAGACATGCGAGAAAACTTGCGATTTGTAGCACGCGCGATTGATTTACCGATGGATGTTTTACCAACACCAGGAGGGCCAACTAAGCAAAGGATAGGTCCTTTAGACTTCTTTACACGTTGTTGAACAGCTAAATATTCAAGAATACGTTCTTTAACCTTTTCCAGCCCGTAATGATCTTCTTCTAAAATTTCTTCTGCTTTTACAAGATCATTGCGAACCTTAGACTTTTTCTTCCATGGCACACCTACTAACCAGTCAATGTAGTTACGTACCACTGTCGCTTCCGCTGACATGGGCGACATCATTTTTAATTTATTGAGTTCAGTATCAGCTTTTTCTTTCGCCTCTTTAGACATTCCAGCTTTTTCGATTTTCTCTGCAAGCTCGTCTACTTCATTAGGCGCTTCTTCCATATCACCGAGTTCTTTTTGAATAGCTTTCATTTGCTCATTCAAATAGTACTCACGTTGAGATTTTTCCATTTGCTGTTTTACACGACCACGAATACGCTTTTCGATTTGTAAAACGTCTAATTCACCCTCGATTAAGCTAATAAGATGCTCTAAACGCAGCTGCACTGTTCTAATTTCCAGCACATGTTGTTTTTCATCCAACTTTAGTGACATGTGTGCAGCAATTGTATCTGCAAGACGCGAGGGCTCATCGATACCTGCTAAAGAAGTTAATACTTCTGGCGGAACTTTCTTATTAAGCTTGACATACTGCTCAAATAAATTTGTAACGGAGCGCGCTAGTACTTCAAGTTCTTTATCGTCTTCAGATTCATCGTTTTCTATTAACGATATATCTGCAGTAAAAAACTCTTGGTCTTCTAAATAAGTTTTAACTTCAGCGCGTTCTACACCTTCTACCAATACTTTGATGGTGCCATCAGGCAACTTAAGTAATTGCAATATTGTTGAGAGTGTACCTATTTGGTGAATCTCATCGATTTGCGGATCATCGATATCGGCACTTTTTTGCGCGACTAATAAAATTTGTTTGTTATCAGACATCGCCGCATCCAGTGCTTGAATGGATTTCTCGCGGCCAACAAATAGAGGAATGACCATATGTGGATACACTACAACATCGCGCAAGGGCAATACTGGTACGGTCTGATTAGACATGATTACGTCATCCTTTGATATTGAATCTTCACTCATATTTCTAGCTTACCTTACTGGGGTCATGATTTAGTTGGATAAATACATTGATTATGAAGTTCAGAGAAATTGGCTTGGTTGCTCAAAATATGGGGATATTTTGCAGGCAATTCAAGGTCAGCGCGGCTGACTGTACACATTATTGAGCTAAATAGAGGTATTTGCTCAATTTTTGAGCGCCTAGTCGTCAGAAGCGGCCTTTTCGAATTCGCTGCCCTCATAGATGAGGTAAGGCTTGGAATCGCCCATAATTACACCCTCGTCTACGACAACTTTGCTAATGCTCTCCTGTGAAGGCAGATCGTACATCGTATCAAGCAACACGTTTTCTAAAATAGTACGCAAACCTCGGGCTCCAGTTTTGCGATCCATTGCTTTGCGTGCAACTGCATACAATGCATTCTCTCGGAATTCTATGTCAACGCCTTCCATTTCGAACAAACGTTTATACTGCTTAGTAATAGCATTCTTAGGTTCAGTGAGGATACGCACTAGCGCTTCTTCGTTGAGTTCTTCTAATGTTGCTACGACAGGCAATCTACCTACGAACTCTGGAATAAGTCCGTAACGAATTAAATCTTCTGGTTCAACATTATGCAGAATCTCACCAATGTTCTCTGCATCCTCTTTACTACGAACTTCCGCGGAGAAACCAATACCGCCTTTTTCAGTTCGATCACGAATAACTTTATCTAATCCAGCGAAAGCACCACCACAAATAAATAAAATATTACTGGTATCAACCTGCAAAAATTCTTGTTGCGGATGTTTTCTACCACCTTGCGGAGGTACCGATGCAATCGTTCCTTCAATCAATTTAAGCAACGCTTGTTGCACGCCTTCACCTGATACATCTCGGGTAATCGACGGATTGTCTGACTTACGTGAAATTTTGTCTATTTCATCAATGTAAACAATTCCAGTTTGCGCTTTGTCTACATCGTAATCACACTTTTGTAATAACTTTTGAATAATGTTCTCTACGTCTTCACCAACATACCCTGCTTCGGTAAGTGTTGTTGCATCTGCAATGGTAAACGGAACATTTAATAAACGTGCCAAAGTTTCCGCAAGTAGTGTTTTACCAGAACCGGTTGGACCAACTAAAAGAATATTACTCTTTGCAAGTTCAACAACGTTCTTACTCGCAGTTTTTGCATCTAAACGTTTGTAATGATTGTAAACAGCAACAGATAAAACTTTTTTGGCACGATCTTGCCCAATTACGTATTCATCTAGAATTGAATTGATTTCTACTGGCTTTGGAAGTTTAGTGGTGCCTGCAGGAGATTGATCTTGCATCTCCTCACGAATAATGTCGTTACAAAGCTCGACACACTCATCACATATGAAAACAGAAGGTCCTGCTATGAGCTTACGAACTTCGTGTTGACTCTTTCCACAAAAAGAGCAATACAGTAGTTTACCGCTTTCCTGATCCTTGGTTGTTATGTCGTCACTCATCGAAGCTTATCGTACATCTCTTGATGCACTTTTAGATTCTGAAAATTGAAATTAGTTTTCAGTGGAAATGTCGATTATCTATATAGATAACCCCCTCTAGTTATAATAACTATACGCTTATTTCCTAAAATATGCAGCGTATACAAAGCACACTTTTGAACAAAATTTGAACAATATTACAACCTATTGATTCAAAGATGGTTCTTATTTGCACTAAATAGTCTTCTTTGCACTATATCGTCAAAAAGCCCTAAAACTTGAGTCGGTAATTCCAAGAATTGTGAGCTGGTCCAATTATTCCTGAACTTTTTCCTTACGTTTATTCAAAACTTCATCAATGAGTCCGTATTCCTTTGCGGTTTCACTATCCATAAAATTATCGCGCTCGGTGTCTTCTGCAATGCGGTCTACTGATTGCCCGGTGTGCTTGGCTAATATGTTATTCAGTTCTTCACGAATTTTTAAAATTTCACGAGCATGTATATCGATGTCAGTAGCTTGCCCTTGAAAACCCCCCAAAGGTTGGTGAATCATGACTCGAGAATGTGGTAAACAATAGCGCTTGCCAGTTGCGCCTCCTGCAAGAAGCAATGCACCCATACTTGCTGCTTGACCAATACATAAAGTACTAATATCAGGACCAGTGAACTGCATAGTATCGTATATCGCCATGCCCGCCGTTACCGAACCACCTGGTGAATTAATATAAACAGAAATATCTTTATCAGGGTTTTCAGATTCTAAAAATAATAATTGTGCAACCACAAGGTTAGCCATTTGATCTTCGATTGGGCCTACGATGAATATCACGCGTTCTTTTAATAAACGCGAGTAAATATCATAAGCACGCTCGCCTCGCGCAGATTGCTCAACAACCATAGGCACAAGATTTAATGCCTGAGTATGTAATGCGCTGTCTTTAGAGTTTGTCATATACAATTCCTAAGATTATTTATTTACAAATTCATCAAAATTAAAAGTTTTTTTGGTTTGCTTTGCAGCTTCAAGGACATAGTCTACCACTTGTTCCTCCATAACTGACATTTCAATATTTGCCATTGCTTCGCGATTATTGCGGTAGTATTGAATTACTTCATCCTGCTGACCATAACCTGCCGCAATCATTTGTAATTGCTGAGTTACTTTTTCTTGATCTAACTTAATTTCGTTTTTATTGACTATTTCGCCTATCAACAAGCCGAGTGAAATCCTCTTTTTGGCTTCGTCTTCAAACAGATTATCAGGCATCATCTCCTCAGGGGATTTGGGTGGTTCGGGAAGCTGCATGTTATCAATCATCTGCTGACGTAAAGAATGAATTTCCTGTTGTAAAAGCGCTTTCGGTGTTTCAACCTCATTTGCATCAAACAGACTCTGCATAACACTGTTCTTTGCATAGGCTTTCTTTCGCTGCTCTAGCTCGAGTGTCATATTATCTTTTATTTGCTTACGAAAACTCTCTTCTTTGCCATCTTCTATACCAAACTCTTTTATTAATTCCTCATTGAGTTCTGGCAACTCTCCTTCCACAACTTTTAATACTTCTATTTCAAATGTAGCTACTTTTTCAGCTAAGTCTTTTTGCATATAGTCTTTTGGAAATGTTACCTCAAAACTTTTTTTATCTTCTTTTTTGACGCCTTCAAGTTGCTTTTCAAATTCAGGTAATAAATTACTTGAGCCAAGTATGGTAGTGAAGTTTTCCTGACTCCCCCCTTGAAATTCTTCGCCATCAATTTTGCCAACGAAGTTAATCGTTACTTGATCCTCTGTATTGGCTTTTCGATCGACTTCTGTCCAGATCATTTTTTGTTGAAGAAGCTTTTGCACAATATCATCAACATCACTTTCCACTATTTCTACATCAGCCACCTCAACTTCCAAAGTGTCGATATCGGTTAATGTGATTTCAGGATAGACTTCAAATGTAGCTATATATTTTAAGTCTTCATTTGCTTCTAAATTCAAAGGTTCGATACTTGGTTGGCTCGCAGGTCGCAGCTTTTCCTGAATGATCGCCTCTTGATAACTCATTTGCATAGTATCAGCAATGACTTCCTGAGAAACTTTTTTGCCAAAACGTTGACGCACAACATTCATAGGAACTTTGCCAGGTCTAAAACCAGACAACTTAACTTGTTTGCTTAAGTTTTTTAGTTTTTCTTCAATAGCGCTACTAACTTTTTCAGCAGGTACTTCTACTGTCATTTTGCGCTCTAAGCCATCAGTTGTTTCGAGTGATACTTGCATAGGAAATCTTACTTACTATTTTAAATTATAATTTGAAATTAATTTTCGTAATCTACAGAATTCGTATAAACCCAATGTTGAAATCTCAGTTGGTCCATCTAAGGCCAGGCTCCAGATTCTTTTCATTTATTGAGCAAGTGGAAAGGTTCTAAACCACTACTTCTCACATGTTTCAATTAATGTGCCGAACTATGGTGCGAAAGGAGAGACTCGAACTCTCACGGGTTACCCCACTGGTACCTAAAACCAGCGCGTCTACCAATTCCGCCACTTTCGCAGTGTAATGCCTTAAACAGTTAACATGCTAGTATAACTTGAATTCTCAGCCATGGTCAGTAGTCCGCACATTCGAAAATTAACCGGCGCGATCTGCCGACCAAAACGCAATTAATTAACATAATCACATTAATGTCTCGCATCGGAATTATTTTTGTCTATATATTCGGCAGTTGCGCGGCCGGCTGCTTACTGGCTTATCCGGCCTCACTAATAATTGACGCCGAATTTGACAAAATTGTCTCCAGAGGAATATTAATTTCAGCCGTTTTACTTTTTTATCCTGCCTACAAATTACTCAATATAAAAAGCCCTGTATACCTGGGTTTTTCTCCGCACCACAGAAGTTCGACAGTAGTACGCGGATGGTTAATCGGCATCGTGATATTAGTTCCGTTAACTGTTTTTTATTTATTGTGCGGTTATCGTGAATGGGAGCCGCTTGCCGGAAGCTTAACAGCGCCGGTGTTGACGATTTTACTGGCGATTATATCCGGATTGGTGATTGCACTGATTGAAGAAACGCTGTTTAGAGGCCTGATGCAAACAGAATTTGCCAATGCGCTGCCTACAGTGCTGGCAATTGTGATCGTAAATTTTTTGTATGCGAGCGTGCATTTTCTGGAAGCTTCAGATATTGCAAATTCACAACCAAACTGGACGACAGGTTTTAGCGTATTCATTTCGGCATTTTCACCCTTGGGCCAACCCGCAGCCATCTGGGATTCCTGGCTGGCACTGTTTACTGCCGGTATCTTTTTAAGTGTAATTCGCCTGAATACCGACAATTTATTCTGGTGCATCGGAATTCATGCAGGATGGGTTGCACACATAAAAATTATAAAGGCATTTACGGATCGTAATGCAGACGCGCCTTGCGGTACATTAACCGGCGAATACGATAAATTTATCGGCGAACTAAGTTCGATTTGGATTTTAGCTTTATTGGTAATCTGGGGCTTGTTTATTTATCGTCGTTCAAAACTCAATAGATAGCACGCTTCCAACCGATCAGGTATGAATCGAGCAGCCAGATGCCGCTATTATTTGTCACGTAAGGGATGGCACGCGCATATTGCTCTGTCCATTTATTATTATCGAAATTTTGTTCCCCTACTAAAACATTCTTTCGCTCCGCATCCACTTGCAAAACCACTGCAACGTGTCCGGTACCATAGAATTCTTTGGAATAAATCAACAAGTCTCCCCGTTGCGGCGCTTCCGGACTGCCGTTAACGAAACCCTTAAACACAAATTGATTTTTTTTATGCGGTGTACGCACATAGTCCAGGCCCCAAATATCGGCAGCAATGTCGACATCACCATATACAACCCCCTGGTTTACCAGTAACCAGCGACGTGCGTATTCCACGCACTGCCACTTTATTCCAGTGTAGACACCGGTCACGAAATTCGGTGTCGGGTTTACGCATGCATTCTGACAATTTGAATAAGCCGGAACTCCGGCAAATGATACTCCGACTTTTTCGCCGAAATTTTCCGCGCAATCGCGAGTACAGAGTTCGGGCAAGGTTTCTGCAAACATTCCCTCACTCAGCGCAACAAGCACCACCCATACAAATAAAATATTTTTATTCAACGCAGCTCTTTTATGGAATTTACAATTTGCACTTTGATTGCCTCGATAGACTCGTCTACCGCTTGATAGCTGTCGGCGTGTTCTGCATTCAATCCATGGGAATGCTCCGACCAGACTTGCGATAAATTTACCGCACTTTTCTGCACGGGCGCCGGCATTGCGTAGCTGATATCCTTAATCGCAAGCACATGCACCCAACCGGTTTTTATATCGCCGCGCTCATCTTCATTATCGTAACGCGCATAAAAAACAACTTCCTGCAGTCTGGTGATTTCCTGCATCATATAAAGTCCGGCGTCTCGCACATTCTTGTTTGCCTCGGTCGATTCATTACGCCAGGTGTTATATCCCAGCCCCGACAATGCAACTACCAAGCTTATGATTGCGACAGCATTGTTGCGCAATTGATCCAGAATCATGATGCAACGAACTCAGAAATTAGTACGACGAAAATCGCCTATTATATGCCAATAAACCAGCCCAGGAGTACAACTGAATTTGACATATTTTATGCAACGGCCATCGATAGCCGTCACCGTGTTACGGCGTAGTTACACTACACCCATACTTTTCAGGAGAACCTGCTTGGCGTTTTCGGCATTGGCTTGCAGCAGTTTCGGGTCACCTGCGTCCACATCGAATAAAGTTGCCAATTCCTGGTACTCTTCGGTCAGTTTACCGATCAAAGACAGAAAATCGGTAATGTCCAATCCAAATTGCTGTTCTGCAATTTCCGCAACATCCATATAATTTTTGTTCTCTTCGTCACAGTAGATACAGTCCGCGATGGGTCCTGAATAGCGAATACATTTTACCAGCTTGGGATCGAGATCATCGAATTCGTCGACTCGTTCACCATGGCTAATTGCAATCAAGCGTGTAATCTTTTCCGGTATCCGCCAGGATTTCAATAACCACTCCCCCGCTACCGCATGATCACACCCCAGTTTTTGCTTTTCGAGTACGCAAATGTACTTATGATCCTGCTGCCGATCCTCGATGCCCGCATATACTTTTGGAATTGCTTTATCCAGCGCGAGCATTCCAATATCCTGTAACAATCCCGGCAAAAATAACTCTTCGCGCAATGGGTATTGCACAACTTCTCCTAATTTGCGACAGGCTACTGCGGTCGCCAGAGAACGTTTCCAAAATACATTATGATCCAGTCCGGTCGCTTTCCCTTCCTGAATACTGCCGACTACTGAAAAACTTAGCGCGATATTCAATGTGCCTGTCCAGCCAAACATCATGACAGCTTGTTGAACATCCTGGGTTTCGACCCGCCGCATATACAAGGATGAATTCGCCATACGAATAATCTTTGCCGATAACACCGGGTCCATGCTTACCACTTCGGACAGAGTATCGATATCGCTGTTCACGTTTGAGCTCAAATCAATGATTTGTGCCGCCACGCCAGGAGGCGACGGCAAATCTTTACATTTTTTGAGTCGTTCCAGAACTTGTTCTTTCATTTCGGCAGCCATGTGGTTTATATCTCTCGTCAAAAAATATGAAATTTAATGACTTACCTATCGGCGCGAAAAGCCCACACTAAAGCAATTTTCAGCAAGTAAGCGACTGAAATTCATATAAATAGCGCGCGTATGACCCGGCAGGAACCAAACGTTCGATATGAACGACGAACGGTCAGCGTGAAATCTTTGAGGAACTATTGGGGTGAGCGATGGGACTCGAACCCACGACGACTGGAATCACAATCCAGGGCTCTACCAACTGAGCTACGCTCACCACTACTTCAAAAAATGCGGGTTGCGAATATAAATCAATTTTGGTCGCGACGCGACCAATTTCTAAACGTGTCGTATTACTAATCTAGAGCGCACGCTGAGCAGGACTTATTTAAGCTATGCATTAACCTCTCAACTGTATGATCGTGTCTTCCTGACACGATCTCTCATTCGCACATCCATGCGCTCACCCGGCGATTTTGTCGAACCTAGGTTCTCGTTCTAGCCTAATGCATCAAAATTAATACGGGCTCTAAGTCAGAGCCCGTATTAATTTTGGCGCGCCCGGCAGGACTCGAACCTGCAACCCCCGGCTTAGAAGGCCGATGCTCTATCCAGTTGAGCTACGGGCGCAGAATAACTCCGGACGGGCATTTTAGGCCAAGCATAGTAGCACACACAGTCGATACTTCGCCTGCAAAGTCAGCATATTTACTATTTAGAATACTAAACGTCGCCGCAACTTTAATCGTCGTTGTTTTCCATTAACCTGTCGCCCATTTGCTTGCCATACAGCCAGGTTAAATGTCCTTTTTCGGTATACCAAAGACGAATTTTCCGCCGGTCCTCCTGGCGATAACGACGCTCAATCATCCCCTTGGTTTCCAGCATATCCAGCAGCTTACTTGTGGCGGAATTTGCCACACCAAGTTGTTGACTGACTATGGAAGGTGTTGGATAAACAAAACCAATGACCACATTCAGCGCTTGCCACTCTTTTAGCGATATTCCTCTTTGTTTAAGCAGCTTGTCCAGCTTTTGCGAAAGCTTGCTACTGGCGCGACTGATATTTTGCAGTTGATCAAACGATTTTATTTTTACTTCGTTGCAATTCTGACCGGCAAATTCCAGCACAGAAGATGCAGATTCATAAATACAGTTCTTGAGTTTAGCCAGCGTATCGTTATACCTGGAATACAAAGAACTGTTTTTATAATAATCCAGATTTATTCCTTTTTCCTCATCCAGCTCCAGCAAATCAAATACCGCCAGCCTGCCGTGCAATCTTCCGGTCGCCCCGACAATCGGAATAAATCCGGCACACAACATATACTCAACATCCTGCACATAAATCGACTTGCAAACGTTTTCACCGTCCGCGTTTTGCTGGCCTTGCACTAAACATTCTCGCAATTCTTTGAAATCGTGATTGGCATAACGCGCAGTCGCCTCCGACTCGTTTTCGACTTTTGCAAACTTTTTAAGTCGGCTATTACAGCAGACAATATTAGTGGCATGATCCATGTAACACGCATAGTAAGGAATTCGGTCGATAAACTCCTGCAGAAACTCTTTATCATGCAAAAACAGCTCGGGCATTTTACTCACTTTAAGCGAGTTCAAATAACTTTCAGTCGCGGGATTATTAAGCCGGCTGGACAAACACACCTGGGTTAATTGTTCGATACTACTTAGTGTTTCCGCATTGAATATTTTGTCTTCTTCGCTTTCATCAATAGTCAGCGCATCGTCATCGAGTACGAATGAAATGCCTACCAGCAAATTATCGCCATTGGGCATGCGTAATCTGCCTTTTTTGGTGCGCAAGCGTCGCACAATGCCGTAAGCGTCGGTAATGACTTCTTCGATTGTTTTTACCTCGCCGGTACGCAAGACTTCATCATCCAGCGCCCAAAAAACTTCGCATTCGTTTTTCGGGAAAAAATCCAGATCTGACTTGCCGATCATTTGCTCGCGCGAATAGCCAAGATACTCGCATACAGTATCGTTAAGGGAAACAAACCGGTGATGTCGATCTTTACAGAAAATGGGGTACGGAATGCTGTTGAAAATATTAGTCAACGCATTGGAAACCACCAGGTTACCTAGTGTCTGTCCTGTCATTCCTCTCTCAGCAACATTATTTATTTTTATTCAACTGCAATTTATTTTTATACATACAGCGGTATTGCAGTTGATATGAGTCAAAATTCTACACGAAAAAATACGGTCAATGCGATAAATTATGAATAAATCAGAAAGTTAAATTTGATAGTTAAATCATATTAGATTCAATAATATAAATTGTTGAGTTGGGTAATATTATTAAATTTGCAAGCTTAATACTTGATTTGTTTTATCATGAAACTATGGCACATCACAAATAAACCCGCCTCCACCTGTACAAAATAGGAGGATTTTATATACAGGCAATGTATCGCTTTAACGGTCCGCCGGAAATTCCACCCAGTCGAAATAGCCGATCATCATCTCGTCGCGTGTTTGCAAGCCGAATTTTACATCGGCATCAGGATCCGGATTGTTGGGATTATTTGCACTATTATCGTAACGAGCGCGGGCAACAAGAGTGGACCCCGCGGGCACATCGATGGGTGATTTAAGTTGATAGTGCAGTTGCCAGTTAGGATCATAACGGGGAACGTCCAGCAATAATTTTTCGCTTCCGTCGGGCTGTACCAGTTTATAGTGAAATGCGGTTCCGCGCAGATGCGTATGCGGGAAAAAACCGAATATCTGCCCGGCGTTGGCAAACGAATACGTTGCCGTTTTTAGATAATTCGATTCCCCCGCAGGAATATGTATTTCCTTGGTGGCCGCGGCTTTGGTCTTGATTATTTTTTGCGGCGGCCGTGCAGCAAATTGAATGCCGATACTGGGTTGATCCTGGCTTGCGACTCCATTGGCTTCGTGATGAATTTGCATCAGTATGCGCCACCCTTTGGGCAATAACTTGGCTGTACCTTCCTGATACCGCACTCCCGGCAAACCTTGTACGTAACCGCCGTAAAATCCGCGTAATGTTAATAAATGTTTTTCTCTGATACTTAAATCGGTTTTGGCATGAGTGCCCGGCATGAATTGTTTTTGCTTGGATTCCGGCGGCAACAAAAACAAAATAATGTGATGAGTATTTTGCGGCGCATCGGTAGCCACTTCGATTGTTTGCACCCATCGGTCTTCTGCAAAACGAGTCGGGATACTTATATACTCGTAAGCAATTTCGCCTTCGGCCGGAATATTCAGGATACGGGGGCTGGTCAATACCACGTCGGGCTCTCCGAATTGCCAGCCGGTTTCCCACTGGTGGGGAGCATTCGCGTCTACAGCCGCGCCGACCGGCGCGCCCGCATCGATCCAGTCGATCATGAGTTGTCGATCCGCTGCTGTTAAATGCCTGTCGCCGATCCATCGATCAGGATCGCCGGCTGCCAACCACGGAGGCATAATTTTATTTTCCAGCACAAACCGGATCATCGCTTTGCGCTGCACAACCTGCTCGTAGGTCTGCAAAGAAAACGGACCCGACTGCCCCGGGCGGTGACACTGCTGGCATTTGGCGGTCATCAGTCTGCTTATTTGTTTATGCCAGGTAATGTTAGCGGACGCTGTCTTTTGCGTCGGCTTGTGAACGAAACAACCCGGCGCAGTTGTTGCGGGAGTTTCCACTGCTACTCCGCTGCGCACTGCGTTTAATGCGTCAGCCAAAAAATGCTGCCGAGCTTTTGGCCGGCTGAAACCGACACCAAACCGATCGTTGATTGCACCACGGTAACGTAGCCTCGCCTGCTGATCGAATAAAAATACTTCACTGCTGGTACGCACACCCAGCCAGTCACTGAGTTTGCGATCGGCATCCAGTATATAAGTACCCTTTAACCGGTGACGTTCCTGGTCCTGCCGAACCATGTCCTCGGTGGCCAACTCTCCCGTCAATAGATAGATAATGTTCAGTCCGCTGGCTTGCAGTCTTTGCAAGTAAGGCGCATAACGACGTGCTACCGGACAACCCGGATCACGCACCGCAATCAAAAACGGATCGCCGGCAACTGCATCGGGCAAAATAATTTTCTCCTGCGATGTCGGGTAGAAGTCGCGCGGTAATTTTTGCGCCAGTGGCGCTCGCGACTGCAGCTCAACCGAAGCCTGCCACCGAAATGCTTTTTCCTCGGCGGCACATACCGAACACAACAATACGCTTGCAATTACCAGTAAAACTACTCGCATGTCGATTCCGCTTCACATTCCATAATCATCATCAGCAATGCAACCAGTCGATGCATGGCACGCGGTGAACGCATATAGTGGTCCAGACCGATTTCCAGCACTGTGTGGCTGCCGGGAACCAGCAACTGCTGAATCAGCGCCGCACCGTCGTTCGGCCCATAAGCGGCCAGATTGGCGTAACCATATCGGGGCTTTTCCTGCAGCGTGCTGCCAAACGGCAAGGCCGCATAATTGATGATGGTGACTTCGTCCGAAAACTCCAGCTTGGCCAGTCGCGCGGAAGCAACATCAGTCGTCAGACTGTGCACCGCAGTTAAGGGGGTATCTTCGTCAAACCCCATCCAGTCCAGCCAATGTTGCGGATCGTCAGCGGCCATGTCGATTAACGTGCTGCCTGCAATAATGCCGCCGACATTTAACCAGCCTTTTAAATGCGCCATTTGATGATCGTTCAATTCTGCACCCAGGGCATAGGCGGTATCGGCACCGCCTTTACTCGCGCTTACCAGCACGATGGATTTGTGCAACGATTGCGCATCTTTAATCGCTTGCGCAATAATTTTTCCATTCCGCTCGACGCTGCCATGTTCGTCGGTTTCGACCAAGGTTGATTGCAAGCCGTACGACGCCAGAATTTTTCGCGGATAAGACAAGGCTGCACCGGTTTCCGGCCGACTGCGCCAGTGCCAACCGGGCACTACCAAAGCATGGTGATTCGCAAAAATTCGTTGTAGCCGCTGTTTCGTTTTGGCGGCGTTCAATTGTGTTCTCAACAAATGAGATTGCGTCTGCCAACGCCTGTTACCAGGCTGGGCCAGCATTGCGCGCGCATAAACAACGCTGGCGAAATCTGTAGACCCCTGCTGCGCCAGGAATTGCAGCTCGGCTGCGCTTGGAATTTCACTTACAGTGCGCTCCAGTTGCTGTCGACGTTGTCTTAATTCGACCGGCTCATCGTCGGACGGCGCCAGAGCATACATGGCAATTTCCGAATCCATATTGGCCGCAACCACCTCACCGACGAACTCACCTTCTGCATACAGCGGCCCTTTGGGGGTGCCGCAGGCGGAAATACACGACAGGACAAAAACAATAATCGCGAAAACGGCTTTGCTATACATACAGATTTATTTTAATGGTTATTTGTGCACAGTAATATTAGTATATTAAGCAAAGATTAAAAAATTTCTACAGTAAATCTCAATCAACTTTTTTCGAATTTGAATAGACTGCGGCCATCTAATATTCAACTAGCGTTCATGCTGCGACTCAATCTATTGCTGTTTTTATTGCTGCTGCTGGCCGCTTGCGGCACAACGCCTATTAAAAAATACGGCGACAAAATCGAAATCGACAGTGTGGATTTCGAATTTATCGATCAGTTGCTTGCAAATACAAACCAAAACGCACCGCAACGTAAAATTGATGTATGGCTTACAGTACCTGACAAGGAAAAATTTGCGCCGCCTTACCCGGTTGTGGTGTTATTGCATAGCTCGTGGGGGTTGAGCAGCCAGGAATGGCATTACGCAAATGTTTTCAAACGCATGGGCATTGCCACATTTGCGATCGATAGTTTTATCCCACGAGGCGTCGAAAAAACTTCGCTGGACCAAACCCGTGTTTCCAGCGCATCCATGTTGAACGACGCATATGCGGTTCTGGACTATCTTCATTTACACCCACAGTACGATGGCAACCGCGTCGCGGTAATGGGTTTTTCAAAAGGTGGCATTGTTGCTTTGTATGCAGCGGTCAATCGCATACAAAACGCGTTATCCCACAACGGACTAAGATTTGCAGCACATATTGCGTATTATCCCTGGTGCGGATTACAACTTTACGACATGCAAACAACCGGTGCGCCGATTCTTATTCAGGGCGGCAGCAAGGATTTTGTCACGCCGATCAGCCGTTGCAAAACTCTGGTAGAAAACGCAATGATTAACGGCCATTCATCACAAATCATTATTAAAGAGTACGCATCGGCACGCCACGCTTTCGATCATCCGGTACTTGGCAGACTGCCGTTTAAAGTCGCCATGGACGCCCAGATTCCTGCGGACTGCAGTATCAAGGAAGTCCACCCCGGCAAATTTATCGAGGAAAGCACCGGCGCACAGGCTACGCACCGGAATATCGGCGAGGTCCTGCACCGCTGCAGCAA
This sequence comes from Gammaproteobacteria bacterium, assembly GCA_028279275.1. Lineage (GTDB taxonomy): Bacteria > Pseudomonadota > Gammaproteobacteria > UBA4575 > UBA4575 > JABDMD01. The sequence goes on from JANQOB010000003.1 coordinate 116,673, forward strand.
ATACAAAGGCGAAGCCAAATACAACCGCAAAGCCGCACGCGAAGCGCTTAGGGAAACGCAGGAATTTTTAAATCACTTTATTGTGGCCAATAAAAGCTGACGCAATAAATTTTTTTTGGCGAAGCGAAATGATTTCGAAAATTTTAATATTTTCTTAGATAAACCACCCAGTACACAAATGCTACAAATACGCTTCCGCCAACGATATTTCCAACCGTGACCGGAACCAGATTAGAAATAAAATCGACGACACCAATATTAGAACCATCGATCAACATTCCCAAGGGAATAAAATACATGTTGGCGATGCAGTGTTCAAAACCTAGCGCCACAAACGCCGAGATCGGAAAAATAATTACCAGCACCTTGCTTGCAACATCGCGCGCTGCAAAACACAACCATACGCTCAGACAAACGAGCGCATTGCATAAAACTCCTCTAAAAAAAGCCTGAAATGGATCTAAATCGACTTTATAGATCGCGATATTCAGTGCCGTTTCTGCAACTGCGCCATTGCCCAGCGCAAGCGTTCCCGACCAAAACACTAAAATCGCGGCGCCTACCGCTCCTATCAAGTTGGACACATACACCAAACACCAGTTTTTTAGCAATTGCGCAGAACTTACTTTCTTGTCGGCCCACGCCATGACGATTAAATTATTACCGGTAAAAAGTTCCGCTCCACCAACGACCACAAGAATTAAACCCAAAGAAAATGCGACACCTCCCAGCAAACGCGTAGGTCCCAGCCCCATACCGGTATCTGTCACCACCAGGGTAAAGAACATTGCGCCGAACGCGATAAATGCGCCGGCCATCAAACCAAGCACAATGGTAGGAACGGGAGGCAATAATGCTTTCTTTACCCCTAAACTCTCAACCAGCTCCGCAATTTTCGCCGGCTTGTAAGCATCGACAGATTGATCAGCCAAATTATTCTCCTTCCATTAGCGTTACAGGAATACTTTACGCCTGTTTACTGGTTCCACCAAGCAGGCAAGTCGGCAATCGATTCAATTACTGCAGCAGGACGTATCGCATCTTCGAGGTCACTCTCTCTGAATTTTCCGGTGCGCACCAATACTCCCCGGATTCCCACACGCTGCGCGCCTTGAATATCGCCGACAATATCGTCGCCGATCATAATTGCACTCGCTGCATCGCATTGCATGGATTTCAATGCCGTTTCGAAAAAATGCGCGGAAGGTTTGCCCAGCACGACTGCGTTGCAACCGGCCGCATATTCCAGCGCTTTTACGTAAGGACCGACGTCCAGTTGCAAGCCGCTGGCAGCTCGCCAGTAACGCGTCATTCCCAGAGCGATCAGCACCGGCTTTGGTTCTTGCATAAGAAGCCTAAACGCTCGATTCAATTCTTCAAATGTCCAAGCTTGCGCAATATCGCCCAAGACAATGGCAGACACTTTTTCACTTTTATCGCCTAGCAAGGGGATACTGCTGAAATCTTCGCGGGTGTTTTCCGGAACGAACAAGGCGGTCGGCCCGCTTACATTCCGACTTAACCACTGGCAGGCGGCAACCGGCGGGGTAAGTATGGAGTCCGCTGAAATTCCAAACCCCAGATAGTTCAGTTTATCGACAATTCGGCTGCGCGGACGCGAAGTGGTATTGGTGATAAAGACATGCGGAATGGATTGCTGCTGAATCCAATGGATTGTTTCCACCGAACCAGGAATTACATGCTCCCCCTGGTACAGAACACCATCCAGATCTATGAGCAAGCCAGTATTCACGGCATTAAACTGCCTCCAAGCGCGTAGCTTGTTTATACTTACTATTTTAACGCATCACAGATATATTTTTTCATGATTTAACATTTGTATTTAAACCGCGTCGTTACCTTCTTCATCCAGTTTGTATTTTTTCGCCAGATAATAATCCAGACTCAGGCAACCGGGGCCGGTAATCATCAGCCAGACAAACAAAATGACATACATAACTTGCGGCAGGTATAAAAACCAGCTCATCCAGTCAAGAAACCCAATCCCTTTCGGAATGATCGCGTCAATCTCGACGGTAATAATGGCCACGATCATGGCAATGGTCAGCGCAATCGCGCAGATAGTGGAAAACAATCCCACCATCAGCAACAGTCCGCCGAAAAATTCAACCGCGGCCAGAAAAAGCGCCATAAATTCGGGAAACGGCATACCGATCTCTCCCATTAAATGGATCAGATCTTCATGCTTTACCGGATTGAACAGTTTGTGGTAACCGGAAACCGCAAAAAACAGCCCCAGTGAAAATCGCGCGACGAAAATAGGCAACCATTCCCAGCGACGGTTACCGGTAAACACAAATTTAATAAACGGCATAAGGGCAGCAAACATAGTCTTTCTCCAGGTTTGTTATTCAAGTGATACCGGTGAACTCATATTCCCTTGAATCCGGACCGGCATTCTGCATCCAGTACGGGTGGAATCGCTGCAGCTTCCTGTTCCGCTTTCTCACTGCGTCTGGTTTGCAATGAGGCATACAAACCGATTGCGATGCCGACAAATAAAATTCCGCCGCCGATGTAGTGCGCCATGACCGGAAATTCGCCCAGAATTAAAAACGCTCCCAAAACTCCGGCCAGCGGTGCAAACGAAGTCGAGACTGAAATATCAATCGCGCTGGACTTGCGCACTCCCGTATCCCAGGCAATCTGTCCGCTGACAATGACAAGCGCACCGTACACCAGCATCCATTTCCACAAAAAAGGCGACGTAAGATCGGCAAAATGTTCGGGACCAAATAAATAGTTGGCCACAATAAAAAATATTACGGTGCCGACCGCACTGCGAAATACGCTGAAGATTCCCAGCGGCACCCGCACCAGCCAGCGGCGCCCGATAACCGTTGATACCGCATAAATGGCGGCGGCCAGGGCGGCGTACAATTCTCCCTTGACCAGCATTAAATGATCCGCCGACTGCTGCTGGAGTAAAACAATGACTGCAACGCCCGCCAGACAAATCACCGACCCGATAAACGATAACGGCTTGACATTGTCTTTCAGAAAAATCCAGGCGAGAAACAGCAACAACGGCGGTTCCAGTTGACTGATTAACACCACGCTGGTTACTAGTGTATTTTCGATGGCAATAAAAAATAATGAAGGCGCCAGACAGTTGGCCAGCAACGCCACCGTGGTCAAGGCAATCCAGTCCGCTTTGCTTAAACGTGCCAGATTTTCACGCGTCCAGTCCTTGCGGTGAATGGCATATAAAATAATGACGGCAATGGCATTACCGGCAAACAGAATATTACAAAATGAAATAGGATTGCGACCGTCTACCAGATTTTCCGCACCCAGATCAGACAAAACCCGCACAATCGCGCTGGCGGCTCCGAAAATGATTACGGAGTACCATAGAAGAAACGGGCCCGGAATTCTTCCTATCATTATCAATTATTGTGGTAACCGGCCGGTGAATTATCACACAACTGACTCGATAAAGGCACTTGTACAACTAAATAGGTGAGTGCATGGATGCACGAATGAGAGTTGCATCAGGGACGATGCAGCCGACTAGAGAACCACCTTCTTCATCCTTCCCAAAAGTTGACTTACCCCTGCAATCGTATAAAACTACTGCACTGCAAGTATAAAAAATACCGGAGGATAAGCTTATGCAAGGAACCCTGAGCATCATAGTTCCGTTAGTCTGGCTCGGCGGAATGGCCTTATTGCTTTTGCTGATTAAGTAATACGCCTGTTAATTTATTACTTTTAGTCGATCAACCTGCAGAGGGAAGTAATCCCCTACCCTCTGCTTCCAAAGCCGAGTCGTTGCACAGCATCGGTTTCTCGAGCGTCATTCACAAATTGACAATACGATAAATATTTAACGTATTCGCATGCAGTCACACGCGGCTGCCGGTAGCAGTTCGAACAAAACTTTTACTAAACGCTTTACCAAACGTTATTTGACTTACACTTTTGTTACTTGATATTTACGGCAAAGCGAATAATTTCGAATATGTATTCCTATCAACCCTGCTGTTAGCACCAGCAAGCCTATTATTTCACCCGACTCACTTAGGTGATCATGCCCAAAAATTACCAGAGCCACCAGCATTGCAAGTGCTAACCCACCCAACAAACTCACCATGTAATCCTTGTGTCGCCAATAACCGACCACCAGAGCCAACGCACTCAGTGGCACAAGCAGACTTGTAATCAATTGATGGAAAACATGTTCGTCGAACAGCTGTACTGTGCTAAGGAACGGAATAAATAACAGCAGCAGCGGCGACAACAGACAATGAATCGCACACAATGCTGACCCGCATATGGCTAGCTTATCCAGGTTCATCTAGATTTTTGCTTTGTCAACAACTGGCGAATGACCTAAAACCTGCGCCCTTACATTAAAACACTGTAACTATTGCCTAGTAGGTAATCGTTACACCAAGCTCGATTCCTCTTCCGGGTAACACGACGCGGTCTTTCTGAAAGGATGTATGTTGCCGCGCATCTTCGTCCAGCAGGTTTGTTCCTTTGATAAATACATTCAGATCAGATTCACCTGCGTAAAATGTTTTACTAATTCCCGCATTTAGCATCGTGTAACCATCGGTATCGGTTTCCAGGTCGGCCTCTTTGTTTTGATCCGTTACAAAAATCAAATCAACATTTCCCATCCATGTGCCTCTGGAACCTTCAACGCCTACACCGATACGGGCAGGGGTGATACGGGGAACATTGCCTAAATCGTTGTCGTCAAACTCCGCACGCACATAGTCCCCAAACACTCGCCCGTCCACGCTGTAGCTCTCATTTTCAACCAGTTTGGTTTCTAACTCGGCCTCGATTCCATAGAAAACGGCGTCATCATTGGCGAAGTTCTCAACAAGTAATTCACCGTCAAGCTCAAACGCCCCCTCTTCGTCTGCGCGGTCGGCGATACCGTCATTATTAGCATCCTGGGCTGCCAGATAAATATAATCGTCGATGTAGTTATAAAAGGTATTTACTTTCCATGCATAACGGTCTTTGGATTGCTCTAATCCAATTTCAAAATTGTAAGAGGTTTCTTCATCGATGTCGGTAGAACCGGTTTCGAACGTAAGTGTCGCCAGATGGGGGCCATCTGCATAAAGGGCAGTTTCTTGCGGTGCGCGCTCGGCGCGTGAAGCGTATAGATTGAGTTGAATATCGTTAGCTAAATGTCGCTGCGCACCTACAGACACGGAAAGTACGTTGAATTCCTCATCTTCATCATTGTCCGGTTCGAATTCGACGCGATCATAACGCAGCCCCCCTTCCAGGTCCCAGTTGCCACTATGGTAATGAGAGATCACGAACAATCCGTAACGCTTCTCATCCAGCGGTTGAATAAAGGCTTCTTCACCCACGGCAGAGAACTCGCGATCGTTATGCTGAACACCAAAAGCGTT
>JANQOB010000004.1 GCA_028279275.1 Gammaproteobacteria bacterium
AGGAAGGATGGAGTCTTGAACAACTAAAACCCACGATTTCTATTCTAGAAAAAAACACTATGTTTCACCTTAAAACGGAAGAAACTATATTAAGAAGAAAGAATTTTGAACATGTGGATATTGTCACACGCTATTCAGAAGATTTTCTGGTAGAACTACACAGAGTCGTAGAAAACTCAATAGCGCGTGAACAACCGCAAGAACTATCTAAATTTTTAGCAAGATGGTGGCTAGGCCATAACACAGAGTTTCATGAAAAAGTAAAAGATTGGTTCGGTCCTGGAACTGAAACGAGTATATAGAAGAATATACTTATTCTTATAATTTTAGCTTGGCGTTTCGCCTAATTTAGTTTTTCAGTTCAGCCTTTATATGGCTCCTTTTGCCAAAGGTGCACATTTATCGGGTCGGTCGATCCTCAGAGTGTAGCTCGTATTTACCAATAGCAATCCGCTAAGTACCTAAAATTCAAGGAAAATCCAGAAAGTATTATAGGTATTTCAGTAAATAAGATTGTTTCACATTCTATGAGACATAGGTGTATCATAACTTAAAAAGATATGATACACTCCTGTCTCATGAAAAAAGATGAACGCATAATCCAATCTGAAAAAGCCATTATCGAAGCGGGAATCACTGCGCTTTTGGCCAATCCCAATGCCGGAATGTCTGAAATCGCCGCAGCAGCGGGGGTAGGTCGAGCCACACTTTACAGGCATTTCGAAACTCGTGAAGCCTTAATCCAAGCCCTTGCTATTGAGTGTTTTAAAGAAATTGATGAGGCAACAAACTCATTACGTAACTTAACAGCTCAGGCGGCCATCGAAGCGGCATTTGATGTACTTATGCCGTTGGTCGATCGATATCGATTTTTAGCAAATCTATGGTCAATCGCACTTGATAGTAAAGAAGTAAGGCGAATTGAAAAAAGGCAGCAAAAGGAAATGCATGCCCTTATAGAACAGGCAAAAAAGGAAGGCGCAATTGATAAAAAACTTCCAACGGTCTGGGTTTCTACATTTTTTGACAACACATTGACTACTGCATGGATGCTTGTCGAATCAGGTGATATTAAAATAAAAGAAGCTTCTAAATATTGTAAGCGATCGTTCTTTAATGGATGTGGGATCAATCGTTATTAGGCGTTTGCAATATGAAGATATCAGTAATTACATTGATATTATTTTGTACATTGCTTACTGCGTGTGTGCAACCGCGTACATTTACTCCGCAAGCAGAGCGTGTCGCCAGCACAGAGCTTGCATTCCAAATTGATATTCCAGAAATTCCCAACACGATTGATGCACGCAAAAATGACGCACTTAAAAACTATTTAGACGAAGTAGTCTCTAAAAACAAAGATTTAAACTCTATCGCATCGACTATCCAGATATTTGAATTAGAGGAAGAAATAGTAAGTGCAGAATCGCTTCCAAAAGCAAGTGGAGATATATCAAAACAAAAAAATGAAAAAAGCCAGGAAGAAAAGGATTTTGGATTTGCGAAAGAAGAAGAGGTTAACGCAAGTATTAATGCGAGTTGGGCAGTTGATGTTTGGGGAAGATTAGCCGATCAATCCAAAGCATCTGAAATTCAATCTGAACAAAAAGAATTAGAATATCAACATGCGCGGCGTGTTTTGGTGGCGCAAGCAGCACAAACATGGTTGGCATTATGGCGAGTACAAAATCGTATTCAATATACGGAACAACGCGCAGAAACTTCACAACGTTTGATGAAAACGATTGAGGACTACTATCTAAATGGAGAAGCAGACTATGAATCGGTTTCACAGCAGCGAACCAGCGCGATCCAGATCCAGGAAGAATTGGTCCAGTTAAAAGCCGAACAGCAGATTCATCGGCACAGATTCAACGTTCTCCGCGGAAACTCACCCAGAAAAACGATTGTTCTTTACGACTATGACATACAACCAGTAATCACTCAGCTACCTAACGAGATCACTGCTGTCACTTTACAAAATCGCCCTGATATACTCAGTTCCTTCAAGCAAATCGAGATTCTCGATACGCACACACGCGCATCCTACAAAGCGTTACTTCCACAGCTAAAAATTACCGGGGCATTGTCAGGAGATTCCCAAACGATCGCTGATGTCTTTAGCGGCGATATCCTTTGGCAGCTCGAGGGAGGCATAACACACGTCTTATTCGACAGTAGCCAGTTACGCAATCAAGCCAAACAAAAATCTAAAGAAGCTGAAACTAGTTTGTATAAATATGAACAGGTTGTGCTGGATGCTATGGAAGAAGTGGAAAATACGTTGGCAAATGAAAAAGCGCTTTCTACACAGATGTTGCTTACTCAAAAACGATTAAGCGAATCAAAGCATTTAGTGAACTCAAAAGTAGAAGCTTATAAAGACGGTTCCATGAGCGTGTTTCAATTATTACAGGCTGAAGAACAATTCCTGCGAATCAAGAATGAATGGATCGATATCCAATCAAATTATTTGAAAAATCGTATTACGCTTGCGCTTGCGACAGGGCAATCATTGGAAATAAAGGAAAAATAGCAATGTCTCGTAGAATTTGGTTGATGAGTGCAGTTGCAATATTTGGGATTACCCTTGTGGTGTATGCGTTTATGGAAGATACAGTTGATGTTTCGCAGAAAGATGATTCAAGCTATATACCAAAAGCGTCCGTAGTCACTGTATCTGTACAAACACATTCAGGCGTAATCCGCACACTTGCAGAAATAAAACCACGTTGGGCGGCCACATTGAAAGCGCATGTGAGTGGTGAAGTGGTAGCGATGTCGAAAAATGCGATGGCCGGGGAGCGTATCGATAAAGATGATTTTTTGGTGCAGATTGAAGACAGTATATATCAGGCCCGCTTAGCACAAGCTAATAAATCATTGGCAGATGCCGAGCTAATTCATCTACAGGAACAGAAAAAGGCAAATCAGGCGATCAGAGACTGGAAGCGTTCTGGTTTGAATGCTGAATTATCCGACTTGGCTAAAAACAAACCTCAGTTAGAAGTAGCGAATCAGAATCTTGACTTAGCTAAAAAAAATATCGTTGCAGCCAAACAGGAGATTGCCTATACAAAGATTACTGCACCATTTTCCGGAATTGTCACTGAGCGATTTGTCAGTATTGGACAAACCGTAAACGCGGGAGATGAATTACTACATATACTCGCAATTGAAAATCTTGAAATTACAGCTTCATTAAGTGCTCGTCAGTGGAAGAATCTGGCAGAAAACTGGCAAGGGCAAATAGCAAAAGTCAAAGACGACCACGGCCAGGAGATCGCGCTGGCAATCATGGTACGTGGTGGAGGATTTCTTGATCCAGCAACGCGCCAATATAAAATTTTCCTCGAAGTAAGTAAAAGCAATAAAACACGGGCATTAGCTGGAGAGTTTGTTCAAGTGGAACTGCCAGGAAGAGCAGTGGCTAGTAGTATCCTCATTCCGGAAAGTGCGTTTACACGCGAAGGTTTTGTTTGGTACGTAGATCATGAAAATCGTCTACGTTACTTTGAAAGTGAAACTCTGTTTTATTTGCAGAATCAACTGATTGTCTCAGTGCCAAAAAACAATCAATTGGAAAAATATCACGTTATAACAACACCATTAGCTTCTTTTATAGCCGGCAAAGAAGTACAGCCGGTTCAAGTTGAGAGCTAATAGTGATGCACGCACTTACACGTTGGTTTATACACAATCCGGTTGCCGCGAATCTTATTATGCTACTTATCCTGGCGGCAGGATATTTGACTCTCAGTGGAATTCGTATTGAAGGCTTTCCAAAATTACCTCCGGATACAGTAACCATTTCAACGACCTATACCAATGCGTATACCAATCAAGTAGATGAACAGATTACACAAAAAATAGAACAAGCGCTTGAAGGCCTTGATGGGGTTAAAAAGATTACTTCGGTCTCTGTGAGTGGATTGTCAGAAATTCATATACAAAAAAATGAAAGCCATGATTTGCAGAAGCTATTGGATGACACTCGTTTACGCGTTGATGGTATCACCACATTTCCCAGATCCGCTGATAAGCCAGTAATTTCACGTGTCGAATTTGATTATCCCGCCATGTATATTCTGCTTGACGGAAAAACTGATCAAAAAACCTTATATAAGTTATCCAGGCAGTTAAAAGAAACGCTGCTTGAACAGCCTGAAATATCCCGTCTGCGAATTTTAGGTGAAAAGATTCCTGAAATTCGAATTGAAACCAACCCGGCAGTGCTGGAGAAATATAATCTTACTGTTGGGGATGTCTCACAAAAAATACAAGAAGCTTCTCTTTTGTTTGAATCTGGCTTGTTGAAAACAAAAGGCGCGCATATTTCGTTGCGGGCAGATAATCAGGCCTATTTCAGAGAAAATTTTGCGCTTATTCCAATTATTGAAAATTCAGATGGAGCAAGAGTTTTATTAGGCGAGCTTGCGACAATTATTGATACCTTTAAAGAAGATGAGGTGATTGTACGTTTTAATGGGCAGTCTGCAGTGGCTATGGAGTTATTAATTGGCCGCAAAGAAAATCTATTAATCATTGCAGATGTCGTTAATAAGGTGATTGAAAAAGTTGAAATGCAGTTACCACCTGAAGTCAGCATTTCAACATTTGGAGATTCCAGCATTTATATCACAGATCGTCTGAATCTTTTAAAAGAAAATGCGTTTCTCGGTTTAGCACTGGTTGTCTTTTTACTTGCCTTGTTTCTTAATACAAAACTTGCTTTGTGGGTGGGGGTAGGAATACCTATATCTATTGCGGGTGCTTTGGCAGTCATGGGCACAAAATGGATCGATTATTCACTTAATGATGTAACCACATTCGGATTAATTATAGCGTTAGGTATTTTAGTAGACGATGCTGTAGTGGTAGGAGAGAGCGTATTTAGCGAGCGTGAAAGAAATCGAGATCCACTAATTGGTACGGAAAAAGGCGTGTCTAAGGTGGCAACGGCCACTGTATTTGGAGTATTAACGACAGTGGCTGCTTTTTCGCCCATGATGCTAATTGATAGCGCGCTTGGAAAAATACTGGGCACTTTTGCGGGTGTAGTGATTTTAGCGCTATTGTTTTCTCTATTTGAAAGTAAATTTATTCTTCCCGCCCATCTTGCACATATTGACATAGAAAAAGGCAAATGCTCTAGGTTTCGATTTGTACGTTACTGGAATATCAGTCAAACAGCAGCTCAAAATGGTTTGCATTGGGTTCGCGATCATATTTATAAACCTGTAATCGAATGGTGTATTCAGCAGCGTTATGCCGTTTTTATTATCTTTTTAGCGCTGGCTATATTAGGCATCGGTGCAATTGAAAAAGGTAAAGTAAAATCCGTTTTCTTCCCGGAAATTCCCGGTCAAATAATTACTGTGAAAATGGAAATGGATGCACGAGCACCATTTCAGCTCAATGTAGCAAACATGGATACTATCGAACGTATTGGGAATGAGTTAAACGTCTGGTATGTAGATCAGCAGATAACAGAAACTGCGCCAATACGCTCGATTATAAAAGTTGTAGAAGGCGCTCGTAACGGGGAGTTGTATGCAGAATTGGCTCCCTCTGTAAATCGTCCCAAAGCCGATATGTTAGAAATTTTACGAGAATGGCAGAAGCGTGTAGGCACATTAGAAGGCACCACCAGCTTACAATTTTCAGCCGCCGAAGATGTTGCGGGTGGCTTTGAGTTGTTGCTGTTTAGCAAAGATGAAACATCGCTTGAGCAAGCGAGCGGAGAGCTAATTAGTTATCTTTCAAAGATAAAAGGCGTATGGAACATACGCGACAGTCTAAAAGGCGGGCAACCTGAAATTCACCTGAAACTAAAGCCTGAGGCCAGTCATCTTGGTTTTACTGCTCAGGATCTGGCCGTCCAAATTGGAAATCGATTTGGAGGCGCTGAAGTACAACGCGTTCAGCGAAGTAACCGTGAAGTCAAAGTGATCGTGCAAAATAACGAAGCTGCACGAAAATCACTGAATGATCTAATGCAAACACGACTCAAAAGCCGGCAAGGCGAGTGGTTTCCATTGTCGTCAGTAGCGGAGTTCGTATCAAGTTATGCCAGTGATTATATAGAACGCCGTAACGGAAATCGTGTCAATACCGTACGTGCCTTTATTGACAAATCAACCGTTTCACCTAGTGAAGTAAGTCAGAGTGTTTTTAAAGAGTTTGCGCCTAAATTAAACAAAAAATATCCTTCTGTTGAAATCAAGGCGGGTGGTGAGCTTGAAGAAATGGGGTCAATTAAAGGAAGCTTAATTCGCGCCCTCATCCTAACCGCGATATTAATTTACGTATTGATGGCGATTCCGCTTAAGTCGTATACACAGCCTTTTATTATTATGTCGGTAATTCCGTTTGGTTTTATAGGAGCTACTGTGGGACATTTAATTATGGATGTACCCCTGAGCTTGTTGTCATTTTTTGGGATGCTCGCACTGACAGGTATTGTAGTGAATGATTCTCTTGTGATGATGACGCGATATAACGATGCAAGAAGAGAGGGCCAAGATGTCCCAACGGCACTACAAAGTGCAGGCGTAGGACGTTTTCAAGCGATATTTCTCACGACGGTAACTACAGTGGCCGGGCTTACTCCATTGATGTATGAGACTTCGGAACAAGCACAGTACCTCATTCCTGCAGCGGTCTCGCTGGCCTACGGTGAAATTTTTGCTACTGCCATTACACTAGTTTTGATTCCGGTCATTATTGCGATGATAGAAGATGTAAAAAGTATTGTGGTATTTAAAAAAGTAAATACAAATGAAGTTAGTATCTCTCAATAATTTAATTATTCGATTCAAATGGCGAATTTCGTTTACGTTTCTTCTTATAATAGTGGAATCCTTGTTAACTATTCTCTATCCATTATTAATCGGTCTAGCTATTAACGATTTGATTGACGGGAAGTATCAGGGAATAATGAATCTGACCATTTTTGCCGGACTATCATTATTAATTGGTTCGGCGAGAAGATTTTATGATACGCGAATTTATGCAGGAATCTATCGTGTGATTGCGCCAGAAATGGTGGCATCAGAGTTCAAAAATGGTTCCAGTCTATCCACGGTGTCTGCACGATCCAGTCTGATTAATGAGTTTGTTGAATTCTTAGAAAATTCCATGCCAGAAGTAGTGGGTGCAATAGTTACACTGGTTGGAGTGCTAAGTATTATAGCGGCATTGAATATTTGGGTATTCTTTGCATGTCTTGCGCTTTTATTCTTAGTTGCCATCACGTACACAGTCAGTTGGAATAAAAACTTCAGACTCAACTCAGGATTCAATAATGAACTGGAAAAACGGGTGTCAACACTTGTTAGCAAAAATCAAGAATTAATTAAGAGTCATTTTAAAGAACTGATGCGCTGGAATATTAAACTTTCTGATTTAGAAACGCTGAATTACTTCGTGATTTATATCGGTGTAATCGCATTATTTATCTTTACGCCTTTTGTGGTGATCGAAAGTGGGGTGTTAAAATATGGTTTAATATTTGCGATTCTTATGTATGTATTTGATTATATTGAAAAAGTGATCGCATTCCCGCTCTATATCCAACAATTGATTCGACTAAAAGAAATTTCAAATCGGTTGTCACAAAGTTCAAATCACGTAGGTAGCCTATCGGTTTCGGGTATGCCAGAAATGCGAGGCTAGTATAAACCGTAGGCAAGCACTCCCTGCTATATATTAGTCTAAACCACCTCTTGATCACCTGGAACGCCGGAGCGAGGCATTTAAATTAGGCTTCCCTTCAAATATCTTGCTCAACACATTTGGTATTTATCAGCCGGTGAGCGTCCGTCGGTAGCAATGCAAAAAAAGCAAAAAACTGACAGAGCAGTTAAGTCAGATGTTTCGTCCTTAAATATTCAGGTTTGCAGACCGTTGGCTATTTTAGGTATAAGGAGTTTTTTAGTAATGAAGCAATGGTCAACCAATCTTAATTCATATTGGGCAATAATAACATTTGGCCAACTTCTATTTGATTAGGGTCAGTTAAATTAGGATTTGCTGCAAACACCACAGGCAACACTTCTTCGTATGGGTTTTGATAATTACTTTTTACAATATCGTACAACTGGTCGCCTGGTTGCACGATATATTCAATACACCCATCTTGACATAAATCTTCAATGAAAGAAGTTTCGGAAAATTCGACAGTAGGTGCTGGCGTGGGATTACTTTCTTGATTAAACGATGCCGCATAGCGTTCATCACTTTCCAAGCATTGTTTATAGTTTAGGTCATAATAGGAAGCAACATGTAATACGGTAGCGGCTTCTATGATATGACGTTGTGCATTTTGCCGTCCTTCTCTAATTCGACCATTTAGGGAAATTGCTACAGATTCATCGCCATCGTCCCAAAACAATGCGCCATCTCGCGAGTTAGTCAGTACTACAACGCCGATGGCCGTTGAGTTGAGGACACGTCCATTTATTGAGGTGGTGAAGTCGCCCGTAACCAGTTCGAAATCTTCTGATCCACCCAAATCAAAACCAAACTTTCGAAATACAGCTTCAATGTTGGCATCTGCAGTTACACCTAAACGATCAAACTGTGTAAATGCGCCACGAAAGTCTATTTTGGTAATATTGTCAGGTAGCTGCTCTGGATCGCTATACCTGGCTAAAACCGCTACGACTTTGTCAGTATTCAGTCGAGTAATGGCTGTTGTGGCTAGCCACATGCCTCCACCGGTTAAACCGCGATCTTCAAAATCTTCAGGAATGGTTTCATCGCGCATTCTGTGAACATTGATGAATACCGGACTATGCGAGGTAGCATCGATCATTTTTCCTAAACAACTTAATACCGTAGTATGCGGAGTCTCAATGACTGCAACTTCAGCTTCAGGATCAAAATCTTCAACTTGAGGGGTCAATACAGCACAGCTGCTTAGAAAAATGCTAAATATAAATGAAGCGATATATTTTGACTGATTCAATTTATTCATCATAATTTGCCTTGATAGGTATGAACGCTAGTTGTTTTCCATTTGTATAAGACCAAATCCGAATATGCGATCTCTGCCGGTAATGCCGAGATCCAACGCATTGGACCGATAAATTTTCAACGTATTGTCCCTAATAGAAGCAGACGCCTTGTTAATTTCAAGTGTAAGTAGTGCTGCCACATATGGTGCCGCGAAAGAGCTGCCTGAAAAATTCGCATACGAATAGCTTTGATCGTGCGCTGCGCGAACTTTTACACCGGGTGCGGAGAACTCTACATGGTCCCCTGTTACGGCACGGCGATAAACTTTCAGATTTTTATCAATTGCGGTAACTGCAATTACGCTGGAATAAGCGGCAGGATACCGTGGCGGTGCATTTGGGCCAGAATTTCCTACGGCTGCAACAAACGTAAATCCTTTTGCAGATGCATTTTTGATGACCGTCTCTAACAATTGATTTTGTGGCCCTGCAAAACTCATACTGATTACCGGGACTGAATTTTGCGCCATCCAGTCTATTGCCGACACCAGGTCTTCGGTCGTTGAACGAATATATCCTTGCGATGAAACGCCAAATACAGACGCGGCATATAAAGTAGCGGAAGGCAATAAGCCAAAGTATTCGTCATTGTCTTTTCCAACCAATATCGAAGCAATTGCGGTGCCGTGACTAAATGAAATTTTATTGCCCGAAGGGAAAAAAGATTTAATTACTAAATCTGATTTACGCAAGCTTGGATGAAAACGGTCAACGCCGGAGTCAATGATACCGATTTTAAATGCGCCGTCCTCAATTAAAGGCTTATTTGTAATTGAGTCTTTGACGCGTACTGCATCGATAGAATTAACACTTGCAAGCTCATAGATATGATTAAAGTCGATTATCGCGTCGGGCGCTATGTCTTTTAGTACTTTAGTAACTTCTGGTAGCTGCTCTGACGTAAGTTCTAACCTAGCAAGGGTTCGGTTAATCGATTGAATGGTGTATTCTTTTTTGACCTCAACTTCTGATTTGTTTTTAAACTCATTATATTCACGGCTTCCTACTAATATTAATGCCTCACCATTAATGTATGAATTTCCATCGTCTTCTGTCGAAGTATCATCAAGTCTTAATCGATGGCTGCGTTGAGGTGTTGAGTTGTTTTTTAGGGCAGTGATTTCGGTGTGTCTAATTTTATTTACGAGTACGCCTCGTTCTAACGTACTGTTTGTTCTGGCGTTGGTGTCGCTTGCACCGTTATCATCATCGTCGTCATCATCATCATCGTCGTCGTCGTCGTCATCGTCATCGTCGTCATCGTCGTCATCGTCGTCATCGTCGTCATCGTCATCATCGTCATCATCGTCATCATCGTCATCATCGTCATCATCGTCATCGATGTCGTCGTCGTCACTATCGTCATTCTCATCTGCGTCAATATCGTCGTTGTCGTCATCGTCGATGTCGTCGTCACGATCGTCATTTTCGTCATCGTCGTCATCATCGTCATCGGTTTGGGCAAATAGCACTTGCCCTCCCGAATGATTCGAAATGATCGAAATGTATTCGAAATGCGTATCCTTTAGCTTAAGTTGGCGCAATACTATGTCCAAAGGACTCTGGCTGGGCAATCCAAGTAGATGCCAAATCAGGATGAAAAATATTAGTAATTTGATCATAAATTACGGTTTTTATTAGTATTTAGTCTCACCATACTGAGAATACATAGTTGAATTTACGTAACGATGTTGTTCATAGAACGTATAAACCATTTTATTTATTCCGTATATCAGGAATAAATTTAGTATTTGATCCGTTATATAGGCAAACAAGGCCGGTTTCGTGAGAACTACAGTAGATAACATAAAAAGTGAGCTCATAGACTTACTGCCAAAATTGCGCAGATTTTCCTACAGCCTCACGTGTGATTCCACCTTAGGGGATGATTTAGCGCAGGCTACTGTAGAAAAAGCGTTGCGTAACTTAAGTAAGTGGGATGGTAGCAGACCGTTAAAGTTTTGGGTGTTTAAAATTGCCAAAAATATTTGGATTGACCAACTTAGGGCGCAAAAGGTAAGAGGCAACACGGAAAATATTGAGAACTTATCCGACTCTATGAAAGATCATACGCAGGCAGATATGGAGACCACTCAGCTATTAAATGAAGTAAAAAATAAAATGCGAGAGCTGCCGGAAGAGCAGCATGTTGTATTGGTGTTAGTCGCAATTGAAGGCTATTCATATAAAGAGACTGCTGAAATGTTAAGTGTGCCTATTGGCACGGTCATGAGTAGGTTATCAAGAGCAAGAACCACACTAGTTAAGACCTTTGATCAAATACACTAGAAAACAATGTAACCAATGGTACAGGACGCAAGCATGGAAATAACGGATCAAATGCTGTCAGCTTATATTGATGGTGAACTTGAATTGTTTGAGGTAGAGATCGTGGAAGAGCAATTAGCACGTAATAAGGGGTTACGTGACCACGTAGATCGACTAAATGCTGTAAATAGTTTGTTGAATCAGGCATTTTCCATAGAAAAAGACGTTCCTGAAAAATTGTGTAAATTAGTCGAAAATAGCCGTGTGGATTTAGAGAATGTCACGGCATTTCGTTCGAAAAAAGAAAAATCTCAAAAGAAATCAAGCAACTTCTATATACCGACGGCAATTGCCGCATCGATTACATTAGTTTTAGGTGTTATGTTTGGCTATTGGACGCAAAGTACGCCTGAAAAAAATGAGCTCGATGCCATTTTAGTTTCCAATATTGACGGCCATAGTGAGCTATATGATGTGTTAGAAAATTCCCCTAGTTCAACCTCTGTAAAGCTCATAGGGCGTGATAATCAGGAAATCATGATCGAGCCATTATTGAGTTTCAAGAGCGTCAATGGTGATTACTGCCGAGAATTCGATATACATGATTCAAATAAAGCATTGGCAGGGATTGCGTGTCGCGAAGCAGATGCAACTTGGCGGTTGGAGATAATTGTCGCATCAGATACGCAGCCGAGTGCGGATGGAAAGTATCAACTCTCCTCCGGGCAAGATAAGGAAGCATTGGATTATGTGGCTAGGAATTTAATGAGTAATGGACCCTTAAGTAAAACAGAAGAAGCGGATTTAATTGCCAGACAGTGGAAATAAAAACAATAACGGTTTATTCGCGGAATAAAATACTTACTCATACGTTTTTATTTTTAAACACATAAGCAGTGTAAAAATAAACGGAGTAAGAATATGAATTTGTCTGCCAGCGACATAATACCAAAATCGACTAAATGGGCATTTGTCACCCGACGTGTTACACGCTCACATGTATGTAGTCTTTCACAAGAGTTTTCGAAGGTAAAATCTGGGGATCTGATCCTTGGTAAAATTATTGAGATCGGCCAGCATAAAAAAATTCAGTTAGCTGAGGGCAGACCATCAGAGTCTTATCTTGGCGATTATGTGGTTCTTGCTTGCGGAGATCGATACGCACCTGATCAATTTGAAGGTATAGCAGAGCTCGATGCGTTCTCGTCAGATCTTTTAGCAGGTGGCGGGGTGTTAGGAAAAATGCGGTTTGCAAACAACCGCATGCTTGCTCCCACACGATTGCAGCCGGTCGGGCTATTGAAGAATAATCTAGATATTACAATGAACATCAACCAGTATGCATTGCAAGAGGCTAGAGAAAAGCCTCACATTCCAGTAATCGGTGTAGTCGGAACATCAATGAATGCAGGCAAAACAACTACTGCGGCGAGCCTTGCATTTGGATTGCGGCAAGTTGGGTATAAAGTCGCTGCATTAAAGATTACCGGAACTGGATCATTTGGTGACTACAATGCCTTCAAAGATGCTGGTTGCAGAGTAGTGGCTGATTTTACAGATGTGGGTATGGCCTCAACCTATCGACAACCGTTATTAAAGATACTGGATGGCTTCAATACGTTGTTGTCCTATGCAAAAAAACAAGATGCCGATATTGCCGTTGTGGAAATAGCAGATGGAATCTTTCAGAAAGAAACGGCTCAATTATTAAGTTCCTCTAGTATAAAAAATCAATTTAATGGCGTTTTATTCGCTGCAGGAGATGCTTTAAGTGCCGTAGGCGGTGTTCATTTATTACGCGAAATCGGAATTAATCCATTAGCTGTATCAGGCAAAGTATGTCGTTCGCCATTAGCGGTTTCAGAAACAAAAGCGAATAGCGATATACGGGTCGCCTCTAGAGACGAACTTAGAAATCCAAAATATCTAAAGTTTCTTTTGCGTGATCAATTGGCTGACTTTGTACCATCATCGCATGATAAGCCTCCATACCGCATAATAGCCGCATAACCAATGCCAAACATATTTGGTGACGGCCGTATATACAGCATATTATTAATTGCGTTATTGGCCATTGGTCAGGCCATTGCTGCAGGTGCAGTCGCATTTGCTACCAGAGATATATTTGCAACATTTAGCCTAGAGGTGAAAAGTTTGCCTGTAACCTCTCTACTAATGTTTGCCGTTGCCGGAATTATCATTGCTCTGTTAAAAATAGTTGAGCGAGTAATAGCAGAAAACGTTGGACAAAATTATGTTGCGGCACTGCGCAGTATTCTATTTAGCCATCTCTCTCATTTGTCGCCTAGTAGTTTTGCAAATAAACGTTTAGGGCCACTAACTATTCGATTTGTCGGTGATCTGAATGCAGTACGGTCTTGGATAAGTGCAGGCATTGCACGAAGTATCGCATTAACTATCATACTGCCGGGCGCTTTTATTGTATTGGTTTTGTTAAACCATCAAATTGCTACTGTCGTTGTATTGCCCATAATTGGTTCGCTAATTTTGATCGCAATATTCGCACCGGGTATGGATCGGCTTCATCGTGAATTGCGTAAAAGACGCGGCCGACTTTCGGCAGATATGACAGAGCGTATTCCAATTGCTTTGCAATTAAAATTATTAGGAAGAGGTGAAAAAGAATTTAATCGATTGAATCAAAATTCTTCCTTGCTACGCCGGGCGGCAGTCGCCAGAGTCAAAAGATACTCCGTGTTACGCGCAATTCCAGATATCGGAATTAGCTTGAGTGGATGTTTGCTTTTAGCGATGGCGTTGACAACAAACGCGACGACCGGTGAAGCGGCAGCAGCACTTGCCATTATTGGCATTATTGCGATTCCGCTGCGCGATGTGTGTGGAATTTGGAACCGTTACGCCGCTTGG
>JANQOB010000018.1 GCA_028279275.1 Gammaproteobacteria bacterium
TCAAGTGCCTAAAATTTTAAATGCAAACTTTACAATTTAAAATTGTTCATTCGACAAGAATGGTTATTTTTTCTGAAATAACAGGGTGGTTATGCGGGATATGTAAATGATTGCCTAATAGCAGTTGCAGAGTATGTTTGCCCGGCGATAAAGTAAGTTCCGCTTCTGTTTGCCCTCCGCCAAAATGAATAATATTGTCATTAGCTGGCAGCGGTTTATCCATAGCAGGCAATTCTTCAAGATTCACTAAAATGTGATGGTGTCCCGTGTGTTCTCGATCTACACCTGCAGGCGCGACTCCCATACCTGACAAACCAAATTTAACTCTAAAGGTTTGTGAAACCGTGTCACCATTTTGAGGTTCAATGAAATAAACTTTTGCTCCCTCTGGAGATTCTGAAATTAATGTTTCATCAGCATAGACGGAAGCTATGCTAGTAATGAATAAAAGTACTATTACCTTCGTTATTATTTTTTCAATCATTATCAGCTCCCTCTTTTTCATTTAAGAATTGAGTGCACGTAGCATCCATGCCGTTTTTTCATGTATCCGCATACGATCAGATACTAATGCAAGTGTTGATTCATCATTGGCCTCTTGTGCCACATTTAGTACTGTACGACATGTTTTTACAACTTTCTCGTGCCCATTCTTGAGCAGATCGACCATCTGACTCGCTGCCGGAACACCATCCACTTCTTCTATACTGCTTAATTTAGCAAACTCTTTATATGTGCCAGGAGCTGCTACATCAAGAGTTCGAATTCTTTCTGCAATTTCATCCACTGCAGTTGCTAATTCTGTGTAATGTTCTTCAAACATGACATGCAATTCAGTAAATTGCGGACCAGTTACATTCCAATGAAAATTATGTGTCTGTAAATATAATGTGTAAGAATCCGCAAGCAGGTGTTTGAGACCTTCTGCGACTCTAATTCGATCTTGTTCTTCAATACCTATATCGATTGCGCTCATAATAAAACCTTTGTGTTTAACTTGTATAAGAGTAAATATGTGCTATTTTTCTCATTGAGTAAATTGAATTAAAAACACCATAGTAATCTATTTTATAAATGATTAATTTTGTTAAAAATCAATAAGATAGAGATTAGTATGCTTTATTGTCGAATTGTCAGTTGTTTGCCTTCATGGGTTACCGATAAGCCACGTAAAAAAGACATACCCAGTAAGATTTCATTGCCATCCATATGTGGATTGATATTCGCTCTTATGTCGTAGAGTTTTATTTCTCCTAAGCTGATTTCATCTAAAATGGTTGCATAAACTTCAACGGTTCCATTAGCTGTAGAAACTAGCACTGGTGCACCTTTCTTTAATCCAATTTTATTAGCAACTCTCTCTGGTACTGATACAAAGCTGGCACCGGTATCAACTAGGAATGTTACTTTTTTATTATTAATTTTTCCGTTGGCTATATAGTGGCCGTAACTGCTGCTTTGTAACACGACTTCTTTTTCACCAGTAGTTGAAATAGTAGTAGCAACATTTTGATTAGGATTACGCTTATTGGTTTCTAAAACTCCAAAAAACCACACGAGCATGCCTAGTATCAAAACCCAGGATATGATAATCATGCCTTTGCCGAGTTGCTTGTTTTGCTCTTCTGGTAATTTGTCTTTCATGGCTAAATTCTAATGCATCAGACATTGGATTTAATGCTACAAATCTGTAATTTTATTCGCTTTAGACTATAAGATTGCGTTTGCACGAAACTGATTATAATTGCGGTGCTTGCACCGAATACATGCAATCCAGCTATCGCTTCAAATAATTTCAGTAATTGCTATCGTTCTAACATTGTTTCATTATACTTTTTAAATCTTTGATAACTCTTATTACTGTTATTAAGCATAATAAAAATAATGTATTTATTTGAAATACAAAAAACCCGCTTGTGGTGGATAATCTCTTTCAGCGTCATTCTATTTTTGACAACTATCAATCATTCGAATGCTGTTGAGACGATCAATGTAGGGATAGTTTTAGATGGGCCTGTAAAACGTGAATTTTTACCTCTCAATCAGATTATAAAAGAAGTACAAGATTTAAATGCAGGTGAATTTAATATTGTTTTCCCTAAAGATAAAATTCGTCATGGTAATTGGCAAGCAACAGAAATTAACAGTCAACTCACCGATCTTCTTGCAGATCCGACAATAGATTTAATTATTGCCAATGGACTGGTCTCCAGCCACCAAGCCTCTAGGATTAAAAATTTAAATAAACCCGTTATTGCACCTATCGTTGCTGACCGAGAACTGCAAGAACTTCCATACCAAACTCCCGGTGTTAGTGGTAAACGTAATTATGTGTATATCAGTGACAATCGTACAGTAGGGGATGATTTACGTAACTTTTATGAACTAGTGGAATTTAAAAATCTCGGAATCGTAGTCGATAAATTATTTTTAGATTCTTTACCTCAATTGACCGGAGTTACTCGTGAAGTTCAAAGTGAGCTTAGGTTTGATATCACACTTATTCCGGTTGTAAATAATCTTGATGAAGCGATCGTTGAGATGTCTCCCAGTATAGACGCAATATATGTCCCGCCTTTATTACGCTTCAATGACGAGGATTTTAAACGATTCGCACAGGGACTGATTTCTAAAAAAATCCCGAGTTACTCCTTAACTGGAAGAAATGAACTAAGAATGGGTATTCTGGCGACCTCTAGTGGCCGCGATCTGGACACTCTCCGCTATGCAAGACGCATAGCCTTATTGTCACAAAGTATTTTAATTGGAACTAATGCTGCAAATCTTGCTGTGGCACTCGAGCAACCCGAAAAACTAGCGATTAATATGCATACGGCTAAAGCGATAGATTTTTCACCAAAATGGGAATTACTTGAAGTAACAGACCTTCTCTTTCGTGAAAGCATGGAAGATAAAGGTGAAACATACAATATGGTGAGTGCTATCCGAAAAGCAATTGATGCCAATCTTTCACTACAAATTGACCGGCTTGATCTTAGGTTGGCGGAAGATGATGTAACCAGTACACGTTCTGCATTGTTACCACAATTAAGTATTGGAGCTAACACAAGACAAACTGACAAAGATACCGCAAGGTTTTCTGGAGTTGAGCAAACTACGGATAGCTCGATCAGCCTGTCACAAACAATTTATTCAGAAACTCAACGTTCAGGTTATATCGTTGCAAAGTTTTTAAGAGATGCCGCGGATGAAAATTTACGTCAAAATATTCTAGATATTATTAGTGCTTCATCAACAGCATACCTGCAATTATTATCTGCAATGGCTTCAGAAGAGGTAAGGAGATCGAATTTAGATGTAACAGAAACCAACCTTGAATTAGCTGAAACACGTTTGAAAATTGGTACATCAGACCGTGCTGATGTTCTTCGTTGGCAAAGTCAGTTAGCGACAGATAGACGCAATCTATATTCTGCAGAATCCACGCGCGAGCAAGCACAAACTCGTTTAAAGCAAATCTTACATTTGCCTTTAGCTGAGCCAATGTCGGTAACAGATGAAGGAATTTCTGAACAACTGATTATTTTAGACAGTGAAAGATTTAGTCGTTTTTTCGATACCCCGCGTAATTTCAATACTTTTGTTGAGTTTGAAGTGCAACGCGCATTAGATAATGCTCCAGAACTAAAAAGTGCAGAATATATTGTTGCTTCTAATGAACGACGATTAAAAGCAGCAAAACGTGCTTATTACATACCCGACGTAAGCTTGAATGCACAATATGGTCAAAATATTAATCGTAGTGGAGTAGGCAGTAACTCTTCGCAATTAGAGGATGAAGACTGGTCAGTAGGTGTAGAAGCTAGCTTGCCGTTATTTACCAGTGGTGCACGAAAATCTGCCGTTTCAAGTGCTAGTAATGAATTACAACAAAGTCGTTATAATAAAGAAAACATTTATGAACAAATTGAATCACGTATTTTAATTGCGCTGCAACAAGCAAGTGGCAGTTATCCCGGAATACGTTTAAGCAAAAATGCTGCTAAAGCTGCTAAAGAGAACTTGGATTTAGTAATTGATTCCTATTCTAAAGGAGTAGTTTCAATTACCGATTTGATTGATGCACAAAACGCGTCACTGGCCGCAAATCTTGATGCGGTAGATGCACAATATCAATTTATGATTGATTGGATTGAAGTTCAACGAGCCGTAGCAAACTTTGATTTAATTTTAACGACTGACGGGTTTGATCAATGGTATCAGGCGCTAAATGAATTTTATGCTACAAAAAAGTAGCGCGTATTGTATGTTCTGAGGAAACAATACATGAAGCAAACTATTCAATTTATTTTGATTACTACCCTAATTATAAACATATGGGGTTGTGGGCAAGAAAAAGATACGACCGAAGAAGCCGTAGCCTTAAGATCGGTACGGTCTATAGTGGTTTCTATGCCTGAAAATGGTTTAACACGCACTTTCTCAGGAACCGCCAAAGCAGATTTACAATCTAATCTAAGTTTTAGAGTTTCAGGTACTATTCTAACTTTAGATGTTAAAGTGGGTGACAGACTCAAAGCAGACCAACTCATTGCAACACTAGACCCTTCTGATTATCAATTACAGGCTCAGCAAGCAGTGGCTAATCTTGCGCAAGCGGAAGCTACGCTTAGAAATGCAAAAGCTAACTTTGAGCGCGTCAAAGGTTTATATGAAAATAATAATATTTCAAGAGATCAATTAGACACCGCTCGTTCAAACGCTGAATCCAGTGCTGCGCAAGTTAGAGCATCAAAAAAAGCCTTAGAGCTTGCACGTTTAAATGTATCTTATGCAAGCTTGTATGCTTCAGAAGCATGTGGAGTCGCAGAAAAAAATGCAGAGATAAATGAATATGTGAATGCTGGGCAAACCATTTTAGTGGTCACTTGTGGAGATCAATTAGACATAGGTCTTGATATTCCGGAAAGTGTAATCGGTCAAATACAAAATGATATGGATGCAGTGGTTACATTTAGTATCATTCCCGGCGAAGAGTTTGCAGGAAAGGTCACTGAAGTTGGTGTGGCTTCAAGTGCCAGCACTACCTTCCCAGTCACTGTTACACTTACAGATACGCCTAGTGGTTTAAGACCAGGTCTTGCTGCACAAGTGTCCTTCACATTTGAAAACTCGACTCAGCAAAGAAATTTCATCGTTCCGGCTGTTGCAGTAGGACAAGATGATTCAGGTACATATGTTTATCTCGTTGAACAAACCGGCAAAGAAAAAGTCGGTCTGATAAAAAAACAAAGTGTAACAACTGGTGAATTAACACCATCAGGCATTGAAATTGTAGATGGTATTAAAGTAGGAGACCATATTGTTACTGCAGGAGTAAATATTGTTAGAGAGGGTTTAGAAGTACTCACCCACTAACATTATGAACATCACTCAATTTGCATTTCGCTTCGACCGCGTTGTTTACATATTAATTGCATTACTCATAGTAAGCGGCATTTTAGCTTATCAACAATTACCTAAAGCTAGAGACCCTGGCTTTATCATTCGGGCTGCCGTCATCACTACAACTTTATCTGGTGCAAGTCCAGAGCGCATGGAACTATTGGTCACAGATAAGCTTGAAAAGAAAATTCAGGAAATGCCTGAAGTCGATTATATAAAAAGTGAATCGCGAAATGGGATCTCCATTATCACTGTAAATTTCTTAGAGTCATACACAGAAATGCGTCCTATCTTTGATGATTTACGTCGCAAAGTGGATGATGTCGAATCAGAGCTTCCAGAAGGGGCAAGTGATCCTTTTGTAAATGACGAATATGGTGACGTGTTCGGAAGTGTCTATACGCTTACAGGCGATGGGTATAGCTATGCTGAATTAAAAGATGTTGCAGATGATATTCGTGATCGTATTTTGAAACTCCCGGATGTCGCAAAAGTAAATCTTCATGGTGTTCAAAAAGAATCTATATTTGTTGAATATGACAATGCCCGATTAACCGAACTGGGCATTTCTCCTAAACAGCTTTCAGCCTTACTCGGCACGGTAAATATTCTTTCATCAGGTGGCGACATACTAACAGGCAGAGAAAGAATAGTACTTGAACCAACAGGCAACTTCGAAACACTTGAAGACTTGCGTAAAACCGTAGTTCCCACACCAAGCGGCAGTGTGGTCTACTTGGGTGATATTGCAAACATATATCGAGACTATGAAGACCCTCCTGAAAGTGTGGCGCGCGCCAATGGGCAATCAACTATTGCCATCGGCATTTCTATGCGTGAAGGAGGTGATATCCTAAAGCTGGGCGAACAATTAGATACCGTCATTCCCGAAATTCGAACACTATATCCTTGGGGAATCGAATTAGAAAAAATTTGGTTCCAAGCTAATTTAGTCAAAACCAATGTTGATGAGTTTTTAAAAAGCTTATTGCAAGCCATCGCGATTGTCTGTGTAGTCATCGTGATAATGCTGGGGCTTAAAACCGGAGTTGTTGTTGCAAGTTTGATTCCAACTGCAATGGTAATAGCAATATTTGTCATGCAAGTATTTGGAATAACTATTAACCAAATTTCACTTGCTGCATTAATAATTTCATTAGGACTGCTAGTGGACAATGCAATCGTGATGGTGGAATCCATCTTAGTAAAGTTTGACTCAGGTATGTCTGCAATTAATGCTGCTATAGACTCAGGTCGAGAGTTATTCTTGCCTTTATTGACATCGTCCTTAACAACTAGTGCGGCTTTTATGCCTATTGCGCTTGCTGAGTCGGCAGTAGGTGAATATACCTCAGATATTTTTTACGTTGTCACCATTACTCTTTTGGTTTCTTGGTTTGTAGCAATGACATTCATCCCTATGTTATCAGCCTCATCACTAAAAAATAGAAAACAAATTTCAAATGACGAGGACCAACACTCATTTAATAGTAATTTTTACGCTCTATATAGAAATATTTTACTGCTTGTATTGAAAAATAAAATTATATTTGGAATTTTCGTTGCAATAATGTTCTTTGCAGCGATTAAAGGTTTAGCTTATGTCAGGGTAGCTTTTATTGAGCCTTCAGAAGATCCAGTTTTCAATGGTGCTCTAGAAATGCCCTTAGGTACCTCCATTGAAGCCAATCAAGCCGTAATTGAAGATATTGATCAATTTATTTACAAAGAATTTTATAAACCCAGTAGTGGGCAAGCAAAAATAAAAAACTGGTTGACCTTTGTTGGCGAAGGTGGCCCTCGTTTAGATTTAGGACTAAACCCACCTAATCAAAATCCTGCAAATTCTTTTATTATTGCTAATACAGTAAAAGGAAAAGATGTAGAGGTCATAATTGAAGGTATAGAAAAATATGCCGCGGAAAATCATCCTGATCTTAATTTAAGATTGAGCCGGTTGGAAAACGGCCCGCCCGTTGGCTATCCAATACAAGTTCGCATCTCGGGGCCAGAAATAAAGCAGCTCTATAAAATAGCGGATCAAGTAACTTCATATTTGTATGACAATAAAAATGTTACTCATGTAAAAAATACCTGGGGCAAACAAACAAAAAAACTGCTCGTTGAAGTGGATCAAGAACGTGCTCGCCGCGCAGGGGTTACTAGCGATGATGTCGCCTATTCTCTCAATGCGAGTTTAACCGGAATTGATATGACCGAATTCCGTGAAGAAGACAAACTAATTCCTATTACTTTACGTTCGATTGCCGCAGACCGACAAGATATTGGAAAATTAGACGGCACTAGTGTCTATTCTGAAACAACCGGCCTCTCTGTACCGCTTAAACAAGTTGCCGATGTTCGCTTAGTATTTGAGCCGGGAATGATCGAACGCCGTGATAGAGATCGAACCATTACTTTAAAAGCCAAATTGCGTACCGGTGCAACCGCCAATGATGTAAACCAAACACTGTCGCCTTGGTTACAAGAAACTCAAAAAACTTGGCCTAGAGACTATTACTACGCAGAAGGAGGGGAGTCCGAAGAAGCTGAGAAAGGTAATGCTTCTATCGCGGTTAAACTCCCGATTGCAGGAATGGCCATATTATTATTATTAGTAGCGCAATTTAACTCAGTTAGGCGACCATTAATTATTCTTGCAACCATACCGCTAGGAATTATTGGCGTAACTGTTGGGTTATTGTTAGCGAGCTCTTCCTTGGGATTTTTTACTTTACTGGGGTTGATTTCATTATCAGGGATAATTATTAACAATGCCATCGTACTCATTGACCGTATCAAAATTGAAATAGAAGAATTAGGCAAAGAAGTTAAACAAGCTATTATCGATGCCTGTCAACAACGTGTTCGGCCGATTTTATTAACCACGGCTACGACAGTTTTAGGAATGATGCCTTTATGGTGGGGTGGTACTGCAATGTTCCGGCCAATGGCTGTGACGATTATATTCGGATTATTGTTCGCAACTTTTTTAACGTTACTACTCGTTCCAGTTTTATATAGTTTATTTTTTAGAGTGAGCTTTAAATCTTATCAACATTAATTAATTTCAACATCTCTCAAACGTTTTGCTGCATCTTCAGGGCTTACTGTGCTCACAAACAAACCAGAACCTAATTCAAATCCTGTAGGTATACTTGTTCTAGGACATATCTCTAAATGCCATAGATAGCTATCTCGGTGTTTGTTGAACTCATCTCCATGGGGAATGGAGTGAAGAAAATAATTGTATTGCGCACCACCAATGACATTATTAAGTCGCCGCATCGTGCGTTTAACAAGTAAGGCAAAATCCTCCAAGTCTTCATCACTGCATTCAAGATAATCTGCTTGTGGAAATAATGGAAAAATTTGTACTTCCCACTCAAAACGACTTGCAAATGGTTTTATCGCTATAAATCGTTTAGTTTTTTCTATTACATACTGGCCCACATCAATTTTTCTTCTAACTTCACCGGAGTCACGATCATAAATCGTCGCTTCAAAGGTCAACGCTTCGTCAACTAAGTGAGAAAATATATTTTGATTAAATTTTTGAAAATGAATATGTGAGTGATATAGCTCGTTGGCAACATTTTCTGGAACGACTGGCATCGCAACGATTTGACTATGCGTATGCGCAATACTCGCTCCTGCTGCGGGACCGAAATTTTTGAACACTAAAACGTATTTAATACGCGCATCAGTGCCATAGAGAAATTGCATTCGATCTCGATAAATTTTAAATAAAGCTTGTATATGTTCTTGAGACATATGGTCAATATGTATTGAGTGATTATCATGATCGATAACCACCTCATGTCGCCCATATCCATCGATAACGTGCTGCAAACCAAAACTTAAACTTTGCGTTTGTTGTTTGTTGCTTAATACAGGGAATAAATTTTCTACGATACGAATTGACCAATTTTCTTCATTTGGCCAACTAACTAATGTAGGAGGAGTTTTATCTTCATTACCTTTGCAAAATGGGCATTCTGCTATCCTGGAATCCGTACCCATCACTAATGGCTTTTCATCTTTGCGTGGCCTAAGGCCTCGTGCGGTAGAAACTAAAACAGATTCTGTAGGCACTATGGGATTTATACGAATTTCTCTTAATTCATTTGACATGGATGACTGTTTCTTAAATTCAGTAGTACAAGATTTATTCTTTTACTTTTGTATATGTTCGATTACTTGGAATAACGCTTCTCACCCCACCCCTAGGGTCAGGTACATCACCCTTATATCTGGGGATTAGATGAATATGCGTATGTGGCACAGATTGACCAGCTGCTTCACTTACATTGATACCAATATTATAGGAATCTGGTTTATGCTTTTTCTCAACTAACGCTTTAGCAAAATGAACAGCTTTCCAAAGCTCAGCAATCTCTTCTTGGGTGCAGTCAAAATAATTCGGTACATGTCGGTTTGGAACAATGAGCAAATGCCCTGGTGATGCTGGATATTTATCTTCACTGATAAATGTTAACTCGCCCTGATGAATAAGATCCACTCTGCGACAAAAAATACAATCAGAATCCATAGTGGTTTTGATATTACCGTCGCTTGTTTTAATCCTCCAACATTTTCTTTTGATTCTGTCATATACCTTTTCAATACTCGTTGAGTAAATAGCATTAATGAATGCTTGAATGTAGCGATTAAGGCGGGTAATCCATCGTATCGCACACTTGAGTATGCAATTTCTTGCATATTTAATGAGTTAGGTGATAAAAGGCTCTGAATGCAAAATATTTTCACATAACACAAGCCTGAACAAAAACTCTTAATATGTATGAGTTAAATGACCTCAAGGTCTTAATCAGATCTAAAACTCCGATTATTGTTATCGAGACACACGAAGAAGCGCGTGTGCTGAAATTATTCAGGCAATTAATCAACGAGTTACCCAGCCAATTATATAAGTGGGCGATCACCGAAGGATTGCAAAGAATTGATGTAGAAAATATGCAGCCGCAAGCATTTAACAAGGAGCCGCTTGAAGCGCTTAAACATATACGTGGCGGCTCACAGTCAGGAATTTATCTGTTTATGGATTTTCACCCATATATGGAAGATCCATTTAATGTGCGCACTATTAAAGAAATTGCTCTGCAGTATGAAGAGAAGCCTAATACTTTAGTATTTGTTAGCCACAACTTAAAAATACCTGCCGAACTTGAAAAGTTCGTAGCACATTTTGAATTGCGTTTACCGGCTACCAAAGAATTGAGAAACATCGTTATCCAGGAAGCTATTCGTTGGCAAGGTAAAAAAAGTAACAACAATGTCATCCAGGACAACGAAGTTGTTGATTTGCTCGCACGTAATTTAACCGGTTTACCTGAACAAGATGTGCGACGTTTAGCACGTCAAGCAATTGCAGAAGATGGCGCACTAACGACAACTGATTTATCTGAAATCATGGCGGCAAAATATCGTTTATTAAGCCGTGATAATGGGTTGTCATTTGAATACGATACTGCAAAATTTTCAGATGTAGCTGGAATGAAGAATTTAAAAAAGTGGTTGAGTCAAAGAAAAGAAATATTTATAGCTGAAACACCGCCTAAAGGACTCGATAGACCAAAAGGTGTGCTTCTTATTGGAGTACAAGGTAGTGGCAAAAGTTTAACCGCCAAAGCAATTGCAGGTGTATGGGGTTTACCATTATTGCGTTTAGATATGGGAAGCTTGTTTAATAAATTCATTGGTGAAACGGAAAAAAATCTACGTGATGCTATTAAAACAGCTGAAACTATGTCTCCTTGTGTGTTATGGATTGATGAAATAGAAAAAGGTATCAGCAGTGGTGACGATACAACGGGTACAAGTGATAGAGTTCTGGGCACTATTCTTACATGGATGGCGGAACGCAAACATCCCGTGTTTTTAGCCATTACTGCGAACAATATAGAAGCACTTCCGCCTGAGTTGATTCGTAAAGGTCGATTAGATGAAATTTTCTTCGTTGATTTGCCAGACTGCGAGACGAGACAGGAAATCTTTCGTATTCATTTAAAAAAGCGTGATGTCGCAACGGATAAATTTGATTTAGAAAGACTTTCGCAGATTAGTGAAGGGTTTTCTGGTGCAGAGATTGAACAAGCTGTCGTTTCTGCTTTATATGCAGCACATGCTGAAAATTCTCATCTTAAACAAATTCAAGTACTTGAAGAATTACTGAATACCAAGCCTTTATCCGTGGTAATGGCAGAAAAAGTAGAACAATTAAGAAATTGGGCTAGCACACGCACTGTTAGTGCTAATTAAAAACTGCTGATTTACAGCATTAGAAAAATTCGCAGTCCTTATAAAAACCTTTTGCTCCGGATGTAATAGTTTGTAAATCACTAGATAAATTTTGTGCAAAGTGAATAATATTTAAATAATCACCATCGATTGAAAACAATAATTCACGCACTTCCTCCTCTTCATCCCATTTTATATAAGTATTTGCCAATAGCACTTCAGCATCACCAACATAATCAAACTGTTCCCACTTAACTTCTACTATGTCGGTGTTTTGAGTTAAATATAAATTAAAATAGTCCTCTTTTGCTCGGTCTAGTTGCAATCTTCTAGCTTCTGGAGAATTTGAAGACTTATCTATCATTGCAAGTTTATGTTTGCCGATTAGCAAGTGATCCAAACGCCATAATAGACCCAGCTTTAAACTAAACGTTACCGTCTCGCCAATTTCATTACTTCGATCACTTATTTCTAATTTAGAACTTAGTGCACCACCGGGCAACTTGCACTTAAAGGAGCCAGACTTAGGTTCATAATGATTAAAACTTAGATGCCCACTTAGTAAAACTGCAACACAACCAGATAAAACAAATAAAAAAAGCAGGAAAAGTAGTGATCGGCACACACGCATGATGAGACATTTTTGTGCGTCACTGCGTGCATAGAACATAGCTATACGGTATAGAAGTTTATGGAAGATTTTGCACTATGGGTCCAAGTATTTCATTAAGATCAGGGTTCAATAATATCCTTCTTTGCTCTTCCATCACTTGTGTAACCTCCCCACAATGAAATTGGTTATTTTGAAATTTCTTAATAAAAAGTTTTTTTTCTTCTTGATTAAGCTGATTAAAATCTTTACCTGCAATCAGCTGTGAAGATTTCAGGCGCACTAATTCTTGTTCTATTTGTGGTTTATATAGTTTTGCAGAATCTCGGCTCTTAACTTTTTGTAACAAAGTCTTAAGCGTTGAATATTCTCTTGCAAAGCTATCTTTATCATTAGCAATATTTTCGCCTGCGTAGAGTGGTGCAGCTAACAATAAAGTCAAAGTAATTACTACTATTCTTAACATCAACTTATAAGGATTATCTCATTTGTGCGCCAGGAGGTTTTAAAGGAGGACCGCCCATAATTAAATCTAAGGTATTACGCAAAGCCCAAGCTTGATCATGGTGATCATCGGTTTCAGCAGCCTTAGCTAAACCTGCCTGCAATGCATCACTTAAATTCATGCAATCATCTTTTATGGTAAACAATATCTTATAGACTGTACCTTCATAAATTCGTTTCGTAAGGCTCACACCACCCGCATTAAATACACGTGTCCCCAGTTGGATTGTTTCAGCAGTAGTTAATAATGCGTTGCCAAAGTGTGGACAATTTTCCTTTAAGTCTGCTTTAAACTGGCGGGGATCTGCTGCTGCATCCTCATAAACTTGAAGTTGCCTCTTTTGAATCTCTTCTGCACTCAATTCAGATAATTTTTTTTGATCATTTAAGCATGCAGTTAATAACAACATCGCAATTAAATTAATAATTAAGTATTTAGATGTGTTACTACTATAAATATTCATCATTTCCCTCACTACTGAAAATAGAGCATATCAAATATAGATCAATTCGAGGGTTTTAAACACAAGAAGCAGCAATGAAAAAGAAAAGCTTTAATGGAATAGCCTTATACATTTAGATAAGTTGTATCAACTTTATTACTATCGCTGTCAATTTAAATTACCTTCAAGAAAATCAACAGCAGTTCTAAAATTTTTTAAAACATTTCAGAAGAATCTACTTCCGTTTTCGTTTCTACTTCCGCATTACGTGTTGGAATATGATCACCTGTAATCATTTGACTATAACTCATACCAGGACCCACCATTGGATATACCCCTGCATCCGGATCTATCATCACTTCAATAAATGCAGGTCCATCAAATTCCATAAATTCTTTAATTACTTTTGGCAAGTCTGCCTTGTTTTCTAAACGTACTGCATATTCATAGCCATCTGCTTCCGCCGCTTTGATAAAATCTTTTTTATGTAATGATTTATCACTTGCAGACAGCCGCCCTTTAAAAAATAGCTTTTGCCATTGTTTAACCATGCCATCGCCTAAGTTATTTAGCACAACAACTTTTATGGGTAACTTGTAAGTTGTAACAGTTTCCAGCTCGCCTAAATTCATGCGCATACTGGCATCACCATCTATATCGATGACGATTAAATCAGGCCTGGCAAACTGTGCGCCTATAGCAGCAGGTAAACCAAAACCCATAGTGCCCATACTTCCAGAGGTCAACCAAAGACGAGGTGATTTGAAATCAAAATACTGTGCAGCCCACATTTGATGCTGTCCCACACCAGTACTAATTACGGCTTCACCTTTAGCATACTTATTTAATTCCTCAATTACTGCATAGGGTTGTATAAAGTCAGCTTGCTTATCATAGTTCATTGCATAGGTGGTTTTTAATTTATCAACATGTTGATGCCAGTCTTTATAATCAGGTGCAATAAAATTATTTACTCCATAGTCGAGCAATTTAGTCATTGCTTGGGGTAACAAACCTACGTGATACCAATCCACAGTTTTAACTTTGTGAATTTCGGATGGATCAATATCAAAATGCGCGATAAATTTTGCTTTTGGGGCGAACTTATCAGGCACAGCTGCAACACGGTCATCAAAACGTGCGCCAATAGCAATCAAGAAATCACAATCATCTACTGCATAATTAGCAAAAGCAGTACCGTGCATACCAAGCATATGTAAGGAACGATCTTCGGTGGTGTCATACGCGCCAATTCCCATTAACGTAGTAACAACTGGTATTTTAAAATGATCAGCAAAGGCACGAAGACCAACAGAAGCATCTCCATTGATTACACCACCACCTGCATAAATAAGAGGTCGTTTTGCTTTTTCAAAAGCTGAATAAAAAGACTTGCAGTCTTCATCAGACAAAATATTTTCAGCTACTTCTTCGATACGCTCTCGATAACCACGTATCGGCAATTGACCTTTACCTTGGAAAACACCTTCCCAATTTTGGACATCTTTGGGGATATCGATCACAACTGGCCCGGGTCGACCAGTGCGTGCAATTTCAAACGCAGTACGTATGGTTGATTCAAGTTTTTCGGGATCGGTAACCAAAAATATGTGTTTTGCAACAGCGCCCATAATGTTGGCAATCGGCGCTTCTTGGAAACCATCACTACCAATTGCAGGTGTCGGCACCTGACCACTAATCACTACAATAGGAATAGAGTCTGCCATGCAATCACGCACCGGAGTTACGGTGTTGGTCGCTCCAGGGCCTGAGGTCACCATTACCACACCCACCTTACCACTTGCGCGTGCATAACCCGATGCCATAAACCCAGCACCTTGCTCATTGGCAGGAACAATGAGCGGCATAGATTCGTTGGTTTCCGCATTGAAACGAAACACAGCGTCATAGGTAGGCAGTATCGCACCTCCACTATAACCAAAAATCACATCGGTACCTTCTTGTGCCAACACTTGCACAATAATGTCCGAGCCGGTCATTTTTGTACCCGCTAATGGATGTTCATCTTGTTTGGCCAATGCTTGCTGCATAAATCTCAAAGGATTACGTTACTTCATTAATATCGACTATAACGTTAATTACATAACAGACCAAGTCATCTAAATTGCTAGTTTCTAAAATCGACAACGGAAAAACAAAAAAAGCCCTCAAATGAGGGCCTTTTCATTCATATTGGCAAAGCTGTATTTATAGTACAACTCAAGGTCGTTTTGGTATCGAATATTCAGCTTCTTTCTGGAAGGATTTCCAGATAGTTTCGTAACCCACGAAACCCTTGTCATTGGCCTCTAATTGGCGTGTTTTGTAATACTCTGTTTCACCCTCTGGGACCTTGGGTCTGGTATTTTGTTGCTCGCTCATAAATCCCTTCCGCTAATAATTTAAATTGTTCAGTCAGATAATATTAGCAAACTAGCCCTTCGAGATGACTATTTCTATTTATCTATACTAAGAATATATCTATAGATAGACACCACTCAGTAAGTTACTTACGCTGCTTATCAATCTGACCCAAACGGGTCATCTGACAGAATAATACTGACATAGGGTGCATAGGTGAGTACCGCGCCCTGGCCGGACTCTAACTCGTTAAATACCGTAGCAACCCTAACCAATTTTGAATGATCATGCGGCGCTTGTTTGAGTGACTCTAGTGCAGCAATAAGCGGTAGGATCTCGTCGTTGTTTACATAGGTTTGCAACATATTAATTGCATTCTCAAGCCCTTCAACACTGATACGTTTATTTTTGCCAACATCTTCTGGAGTAACTTCATCAAACTCGGGTGGTTCTTCATATAAATTACCATTAAGTGTTGCGGGTTTACTCGTGACGCTGATTCCGGAAATCGCATTGTATTCTTGCAGTGCTTTCTGTTTAAGCGTTGAAACAAATTCGTTAAATTCAGTAACGTTTGGTTTAGACAAAGATAATGCCAATAACGGCTCTCCGTTAACGCGACTTACGAATTCAAGATGTGAGCGCGTAATAAGGGGTTCCGGATTAAGCACCGCTAATGTGACACTAAGCGTTTCATCTTTTCCAGACTTAACAAGAACTTGATCATCAATAATTTCAAATTCGCGGGTACCTTTGAAAAGATTTTTTTGTATAAGTTTGGTGCGCATTTCATTTAGAAGCATTAATTCCAGCAAATGAGTCAAACTCTTTTTTGGCTTTGGTTTTAACAGCCTCAACAAAAGCATTAAATTCTTTTTTGTTGGGTTTATTCAAATACAAAGATATTAGGGGTCTACACTTCACGCGACTATGAAACTCCAGACGAGATTTACTTATTATGGGTTCTGGATTAATCATAGCCAACTCAACCTCAAAATCTTTATTTTCATCAAGCAGACTGTTCACTTTGACTTTTACAATATCATCACGTAACTCAAATTCACGCTTACCATATAAAATATGTTTTTGAGTTATTTTTAGTGACATCGTTTTTCTAATTGATAGTGCCTGACATTTCTATCATTTCTGAAACTTCTAGTGTGCCGCCAATTTCTAAAAAAGGGCATGCTTTAGCAGCCGCAAGTGCATCCTGCAAAGTTTCAAATTTTAAAATACTCATTCCAGACATCAGCGTACTCGTTCCTGGCTGAGTTCTACCGTCTTTATAGACAGTATGTGTGTCTTTAAATGGAATTGCAGGACTCACAACAGAATCCCCAAGATCTTGCAACCATTTTTGGTATTTCTCAAAATGCT
Organism: Gammaproteobacteria bacterium; assembly: GCA_028279275.1. Taxonomy (GTDB): domain Bacteria; phylum Pseudomonadota; class Gammaproteobacteria; order UBA4575; family UBA4575; genus JABDMD01. The sequence continues at coordinate 16,963 of JANQOB010000018.1, forward strand.
TTTTACCCTCTTCAGGGTTGCTGGGATGCTCACCACCCAGGTAAATGAATATATATTGTGTCAAGAATAATCCTTTTACTTTATGTACTCTAATCTATAGATAATGTATCCCATCTCTGCGCTTATGCAACGCGGGTTGATCTTCTGTCGTTCCTCTTATTTTTGCCTCAACAAGTATGGCGTTCATTAAAGCTTGATCAACTATTTCTGGGTAGAGAGGATAAAAACGTGCTACCTCTAGCGCAAAACTTTTTGCATTTATTTCTAACTGTCTTCGTAGTTCTTGATTTAAACCATGTAGCATCAATAAGCGAGGAGACTGGCGAATTAGATAACGTTGGCATAAATTGATGCTTTCTTCCTCTTGCCAATCTTCAGACAACATAAATGTAGGAAACAAATACTCTTCACTTGAGCTTCGCGTAAACCACTTAGCCTTGGGATTTATCCCAGCCCTCTCTGCCACTAATCTTTCCAAGCGATAATTTACTGGCGCAGCAGCATAAGACTTTTCCTCTTCAGTGGATTCTATTGGCATCACAGCTGCTGGTAGTGCTGTCCATTCTGGACGAGAAGGATACGCATTCATCTGTTCGGGATTTTTTGCTGAAAATATTAACGCTAATGGTGATTGATGCTTTTCATCCAGCAACCAATATTCATAACGATCAGCTGCAGGGAATGGCAAAGAAACATCCGTAAGAAAATCCGTTAATTCAAGAATACGCTCATCGACTTCTTGTCCCTCTAATATTGATTCTAGTTTATTTTGTTTAATTTCGCTGTCACTAATAGTTACTGCGCGTCTAAAAATATTGTTTCTACTTTGACTGCCATTACCGGTGCGAAGAAATTGAATTTCCCAGGTTTGCCCATCAACTGTGATCGCCCTTGCACGTTCAGACTCTGCAATTTGTGCCAACCCATAATAGGGAGGCAAGAGACGTTGAGAATAGGTCTTTATCATATTTCTAAACTTAGACTTGGAGTAATTTAACTAATTCTTTTGATTGATCTCTACGTTCTTCTGCCAGTTTCTGATGACGTGTTAATTCAGCTTTGGCAAATAATTCAGCAATGCTTGCAAATTCTGATTCTGCTCGTATTGCCAACTCTACGTAATCAGACTCATCAGCCAAAGCGTGCATTGCAGACGCACGATTCGCAGAAACCATTGCCCATATCATGGGCACGTCCTCTTTTGGTAGTGCTTTTAATGTTGCATCATAAATTGGGATCGAATCTTCTAAAGATGCTATATCTTCCTCATGTGTACCCAAAGCTTGTAAGGTTGCAGCAAGATTGTTTTGCGTGATGGCCCATGCATAAGACGATTTATCCGGCGTACGTTCCGCCATCGCATTACGCATCACTACTACTGCTTGTTCTAGAGTTCGAGGACCCCGTCGATGTATACCTAATAAAAAAAGCACATTGCCGGTGCTGCATAAAGTAGCAGCCCATTCATCAGGATGCTCATCTCGCTTCAATGCAGTCGAGGCTTGTTTATAAGTTTGCTCTGCTTGCTTTAGTAAGTTGGCATCATCTTCAAGTTGGCCAAGTGTTTGAATCACAATGCCAAGATTATATTGTGTGCATGCCCACTCAAATGGAGTGTCTTCAGAACTTCGAGCCTCCAAGGCCTGCTCATAAGACATAGCCGCTTGTTCAAGAAAATGTGTACTGCCACTACGCTGCCCAATAAACCCCATCACATCACCTATGTTGTGATGAATTGCAGACCATTTCTGAGGATCATCTTCTTTTTCCACCACCATTTGCAGTCCCTGAAAAAGTTCGATCGCTTGCTGAAAGACATGAGCTCCACCCAAGCGTAGTTCTCTTACATCTGCGGTATCGACTAAAGTCTTTTGTGAATTGGCCCATTCAATAAGGGTTTCTTTATTGGGTGCTAATTCAAAGAATGTATCGCCATAACGATCAATGGCTTGAGACAATGCACCACGCACAGGAGAATCATGATCAAGTAACTCTATTAAATACTGTGCTCGATTGTCATAGCGCCATGCAATAGGTATTTCAAGACCAGGTGTTAAAAGTGTTTCAGCATAAAGATTATAAGGCATGGTGTTTCTCCATCAGGTCAACATCATTCACTTGAGAGAAACTAGTTGAGTGGCTGAACTTTTTGATCTGACCCTACAATCTCACTGATATCAGGTTCGGCATTTACTGGGCCACCCGCTTCAAATTCTTCGTCGGTTGCATCGCGCACAGTTAGAATCTCAAGCTTGAAAATAACTTCACGCCCACAAAGTGGATTATTACCATCTATAGTTACCGATTTATCATCAACTCGCGTAACAAGAAAACTTTTTGTTTCACCTTTTTCATTTTCCATCAGAATCGACATACCCACTTCACGATAATCTTCAGGAACATTATCGATATGATCGATAATAACCAATGACTCATCTCGTGGTCCGTAAATCTTATTACAGTCAATGGGCACCTCTATAACTTCACCTACAGTTTTTCCTTCTAATTCTGCAGTCACTTGAGGTGCAAGCGCTTCCGTTACACCATGTATATAACCAATTGGAAATTCAACTTCTGTAAGGATAGTTTCCGATTTTAAATCAATAACTTTGTATTTTAATTCGACAAACTTTCCTTCGGCGATAACTTCTTTAATAATTTCATTCATACTTATGACCTAAAGATGTATACAGTCGAATGACTAAAAAACAGACGCGCCAAAAATTCTCACTTCGTCTTTCTCATAACCCAACACTATACGCCCTAGCCACTCACCTTCTTTCTTGGTACTCGTCACGCGGTATAACACCGTTACATGTTCACCTCGACGAATAAGGCCAAGATAATCATATTCTGTATTTAAGTTTCTAGTTAGCTCACTTCTTGCAAACTGTTTACCAACTTCAACCTCATTAAGACCAAATAATAAATCATAAGAGAATTTACGAATAAATTTTCCGTACTCACCTTCGTTGGAATATTTAATTAGGTCATCCCACATTGGATTTGCAATTTCTAAAATCTCTTCGTCGGTTTTTTCAATTATGTTCATATCATTCTCTATAGCAATTTCTACAATAAAAAATTTACCCCTAGCAAAAATAAAAAAAGATCAACTTTAGTTGATCTTTTATTCAGCCAGAACAAAAGGCCTCTTAAAAGAGGCCTTTTTATTACTATTTTTAAGCTGCTGCTTGTTTCTCTTCATCACCAACAAGGTGATAACAAGGCGCTTTCTCCATAGTGTATTCACCTGTTTCTGGATCACGTCGTGAAACCGTTAATACATGCCAGTTTTGGTCATCAACTTTCATGAAGTCGCCACGATAATAATAACCAGGCCAGCGTGTTTCCTTACGGAATAAGGTGTGTTGTAAAACTGCTTCAGAAGCCATTGTTCGATGCTTCAATTCCCATGCGCGGAGTAACTCATGAATATCTTCGGCTGCAATCTTTTCGAGATCTTCTTCTAAAGTTTTAATTTTCTTTAGTCCGATGTTGAGTAATTTTTCATTGGTCATGTAATTCACTGTTACACCACCACCATACTCGTCCATTAGCTTTTGCAAACGATCAAGTCCTTGACGCGGATTAATGTAATTAGGGTTAACACTACCTGCAGTGATTTCATTACGGTAAATCTTGTAATGCTCCATCGGTTTATAGATTTCAGCTTTACGTCGATCAATTTGATCTTGAGAAACTTTGATCCCTTCAGCTTTACCATCATCAATATATCTGCAAGCGGCTTTGGCAGCTAAACGCCCTTCGGTAAAAGAACCCGATGAGAATGCATGAGGAGTTCCACCTGCAGCATCTCCAGCACCAAACAATCCTTCAACGGTTGTCATACGATTGTAGCCCCAGAAATACTCGGGGGGTGAAAGGTCTTCTGGACCTGAAACCCATGCGCCACATCCGGTTGCGTGTGAGCCCATAACATAAGGTTCAGATGTAGTAAGCTCAGGGTTTTCATACTTTGGATCCACGTCTGTTGCCGCCCAAAGAACAGCCTGACCTACTGTCATGCCTAAGAAGTTGTGCCAGCCTATTTCTTCAAGATGAGGATCTTGGAAAGCTTCCATCGTTACCATGTGAATCGGTCCACGCCCTGCATTCACTTCAGAGATAAATGCATGGTTGCGTAAACAAGTTGGTATAGGACGATGCGTTCTGTGTGCAACTTCAGGATCTAAGTATTCCTTACCTACCATTTCTTGAGTAGAAGGCCACCACTTTGATTCATACTCTTCACCAAGACCGTTTTGGGTATACGTTTTAAGATGCAAGAAATACGCACCTACAGGACCGTATCCATCTTTGAAACGCGCCAATACAATACGATTTTCCATTTGTGTCATTTTGGCACCCGCGCCAATCATCAACCCATATGCTGAACCCGACGACCATGGGGCATACCAAACACGACCTGCACCTTCACCTACTGAACGCGGCTTATAAATATTAGAAGCACCGCCAGCCGCACAAATAACCGTTTTTGATTTGAATACGTGGTAGTTACCTGTACGAACGTTGAAACCGACTGCACCCGCAACACGATTTTCTTTTGCTTCATCCATCAATAGATGCGTTACACAGATACGATTGAAAACTTCACTCGCAGATTTTTTTGCAGCAGTTGCAACAATTGGCTTGTAGGATTCACCATGAATCATAATCTGCCATCGACCTTCTCGCTGATAAGCACCCGTCTTAGGATTACGCATTAATGGCAGACCCCATTCCTCAAACTGGTGAACAGCAGAATCTACATGACGCGCCATATCAAATAATAGATCTTCGCGGACTATCCCCATCAAATCGATACGCGCATAACGTACATGATCTTCAGGATTATTTTCACCGAAGCGCGTACCCATATATGTATTGATCGCATAAAGCCCTTGTGCCACCGCACCAGAACGATCGATATTTGCCTTTTCAGCAATGACGATTTTTTTATCTTGGCCCCAGTAACGTGCTTCAAAAGCGGCGCCCGTGCCGGCCATACCCGCACCCGCTACTAGAATATCAATATTGTCTTCGACAATGGTTTTATAAGACATTAGTAGTACACCCCTTCTTTCATCTCTAAACCATTTGACTCAAGTGTATGAATATCACCATCATCTAAACGTATATATTTTGGTTCGTTGAAAAGTAATTGACTATCTTTCATCTCTTGGTTAGGAGCTTCTACTTCAGATAACTGAGGAGTTGCTGAACCCCAAGGTTTGGTTGTGATCGGCGCCAATAGATTCATGTCTTTTTTGCCATTACGCGATTTGATACGCCAAGCAATTACGCCTTTTTCTTCATCACGGATTACTCTTACAGAGTGCCCAAGTGGGGCAAAATCAGCATAGCCTCGAACATCAATCGCATTGTGAGGACAAGCTTTAACACATGAGTAACACTCCCAACACATGTTTGGCTCAATGTTATAAGCACGTCGAGTAGTAGTATCGATATGCATGATGTCTGATGGACAAATGTCAACGCAATGTCCACAACCATCACAACGAGTCATATATACAAAAGTAGGCATAATATTTTCTCTCTAAATTTCGATTAATAAGTAAAAATTAATAATGTCGTGGGGCTTCTGCCTTAATACCTAGACCCATGTCTGGTGGATTCTTGCCCATATACTCAGGAATATCCGGATATCTTGCATGTATCTCAGGATCCGATAAGTCGCCCACTTCAGGAAGGTTCTCATATGAACCATCTGCTTTGATGCAACGTTTTTGAAAAGCCGCTGCCGGCTTGAAAAACATGTGAGCAAACTTGGACCAATAAACCGAACAGAATAAAACTGTACTTGAGGCAATAAACAGCACAAGGAAAATCATATTCAATATCCCACCACTACCAAGTGTGCCAGACCAAAGCAATGCAAAAGTACCCATTGCAATTAACCCAACGATAAAGATGTCACCACGACCATTGAAGTTGTACCACTTCACACCTTCAGATGAGACATCTACTCGGATAAAGAACCAAAACCAGTAACCTCCTAGACACAGCATAAGCGCACCAATGTGCCATACAACAGGCCAAAAACTAGCAGCAGTGCTCGTTGAATAACTGAAAATCAAAACTGCAGTTGCGACGACAAATAGGATAAAACCATACATCGTTAAGTTATGTGAGAGACGTCGTGCGGTATTTTTATTTGCAAACTCTCCAGCTGTTGCAACTTCATGTAACAATGTAGCTAATGCAAGCGATGCTTTTTTACCAAAACTGAGAGTGCGCTTGGCATTCTTCTTGGCTTTTTCAGCATTTTGGAAAAAATACTGAGCACTCTTCTTATGAGCCATATCAAGTATTGTTCCTAGCACAACCATGATAAACATAAGGACAATGTATGCTTGAATAATTGTAGGTGAAATTAATGTTGCTAGTTCAGCGAACGGATTAATTGAAAACATTACTGAGGATTTCCATTAAAGTTATTTTTTTGGGCCGATAAGTCTGCTAGCTAATCCGTAACAATTCAATATAAATATAGTTATAGCGGTTTTAAGTACCTTTATATCACTGCCGCGTAAGTGATTCATTTTTGGCTAGTTATTACGAAACCCAATTAACAGCATAACTAGGATTAATGCAAACGCTGTAATGTACGCTACGCAAAATTATGCCGGCATTAATGAGATAAATTTCCTGTATTAAATACCTATTTGTGTACGAGACACCACGATTAACAGTAGTATTGCGGTCTAGTAACAAAAGATAAGAACAATAATGCAAGCCAAGACCTTCAAAGCCGAAGAATATTTTGTTGAAAATGAGCCCTATTACGAGAGTGTAGGTGATGAAATTAATATTTTTGAGTCTGCCTATAAAAACCAGTTACCGATCCTCTTAAAAGGCCCCACAGGATGTGGCAAAACGCGCTTCATGGAATATATGGCTTGGAAACTCAAACGCCCCTTTATTACTGTATCGTGTCATGATGATTTAACGGCATCAGATTTGGTCGGGCGCTATCTCGTCACGGGTGGAGAAACGGTTTGGGTAGATGGCCCTCTTGCACGTGCAGTACGTTCTGGCAGTATTTGTTACTTAGATGAAATTGTAGAAGCGCGAAAAGATACAACCGTAGTCATACATCCACTATGTGATGACAGACGTGTTTTACCCATGGAAAAGCTTGGTGAGCTACTTGAGGCTCCGGATGAATTTTGTATGGCAATCTCTTATAACCCAGGCTATCAAAGTATTTTAAAAGATTTAAAACAGAGTACGCGACAACGCTTTGTTGCGCTGGAATTTGACTATCCCGATGCAGCTACCGAACAAAAGATTATAGAAAAAGAAACAGAAATTGATAACGCCACCGCGGGGCAACTTGTAAAGTTTGCGCAAATGACACGTAATTTAAAAGGCAGTGGTTTAGATGAAGGCGCAAGTACACGCTTATTAGTGCATGCAGGAAAATTAATAGTAGGTGGAGTGAATCCGGTAAGTGCGTGCACCAGTTGTATTTCGCAGGCACTCACTGATGACCCAGAAATGATAGCTGCAGTTAATGAGTTAAGCTCATCAGTTTTTTAAATTTTAAATTTTGTTTAGAAAGCCAATTGCTAGCGGCTTCATGGACATTAATAATTTGTGTTTTTGAAAGTAATTTTTGGCAATAATGTTTTTGATTTAATATATCTTGCGCTAAAGAAGTACTAACGTCTGTTGTGTTAATAAAACTTTCTGCACGGTACACCCAAACACATCCACTATAATAATCTTTCTTAATAAAATCGCCTGAAGTGAGATTCAAACTCACCTTATACATTGCCTTAACATCACCCAAACTCGCACCCTTCAGATATAGTGAATGAGCTTTTTTTCTATTTATTAATACTCCATCACCAGTCTCATACATGCTAGCTAAGTTTGAATTTGCACGAGCATGACCTTGCGAGGCTGCACTTTCTAACCAAACTTTTGCTTCAATAAAATTTTTAAACTCAAGATAGAGTAATCCAAGATGGTTTTGTGACTCGATATGTCCATTCAACGCAGCGGCTCGATACCATTTTTTTGCGAGCGCCGGTTTGCGTAAAATTCCGATTTTAGAGTTATATCGATTTGCAAGTTTATATTGAGAAATTGGGTCGCCAAATTCGGCTTCTAAATTCAAGTGATTTGTTCTTTCGGAAGTTTGAAGCGAATAGGACTGTGAAGAAAAACCAAACAAGGGATAAATTAAAATTAAAATAAATAATTTTCGTGTGTCCATACAGTCTGGTCATAATGAGTACTTGTATCAATACTATCGTCATAATTTTCTTTTTTAGCTGTAAGAATATTACTAAAGGCACGACGTAATCCGATGCTTGGTAATAATTTGGAACAGGTTATGGATTTTCTTGTACTTCACACAAGAAACCCTTCAGTTCGCTTATTTACACAATTTATATTGTGAATAAAGGTAAAGGATATGTGGTGTATTTTTTATAGTTAGTGGTCACACACTATTAATGAACTTGATGTCTGTTCAACAATCCCAAAGAAATGGAACCTAGGTGTATGAGATCTTATAAGTGAATAAGCACAGGCCAAAAATGATTCATTTAGGTTTGGCATATACCTGAGTCCAGTAATGCTTCACTAGAGCAACACCCGTCTCAGTATATTCTTCTGACATCAAATTGCTGCAATGCCCTGGACTGCTTAGCCAATCATCGATTACTTGCTCTATGCTTTTTTGATTGTGTGCAATATTTTCTCCTACTGCACGCCATAAATAGTCTACTTGCTGCATACGCTCTACCAAAGTATCGCCGTTAGAGCTTATGTGGTCTAAAAACTGATTTTCATACATATCTAAAGAGTGCTTATAAGCCGCCCGATTTAAATCATTATTTAAACGAAGAGCAGGTGCAGAGGAGTATTTTTGTTGACCACATTTCCTGGGTTTTGATCTAACATTGTTAACAGCAATTAAAAATTGCTGTTGAATAGAACTTGCTTCTGACGCATTTATAACTACAGCATCTCTTTTTTTATCTGCAATAGGAACTGCGCATGCAGACATAATCATAGTAATTCCTATATAAATGCTAATAAATTGTTTTTTTGAGTGCTTTAAGCGCATTTAGATGGTGTAAAGATCGAAAAGAATAGTCGTTAAAATCTCTGCGTCTTCGGATGTTAAACTATGCATACTGTCTACTATAAAGTTTATACTTCTTCCCCTTAAAGCAAACACTTGATTCATATCTTGACTCCAACTGGGAACAATGAAATCTTTTACAGGGCCATCTGTTTCATTTCTTATAATTGAGTAATAGCGTGCTTGCGGATGTTCTTGATAGTTCAACCATCCTATTAAATTATCTGAACGATTTGGAATTAAATCAAAAAATAAATCTTGCGAACGATATAATTTCCCTGCTCCGGGAATCCCTTCTACCCACACTAATAAATTTTGTGATATAGCTTGAGCATATTCAGCATTTTTAGTGCCTAAATGTGGACTTGCTATGGTAATTAATGCGCTTATATCTTCACTTGGATTTTTTACCATGTTCAAACGTGCAACTACACCACCTGCCGAATGACCAACTAAAATAATTTGTTCGTCTATATGTTGATGACGAATATATTCGATGTAACGTTGTAGTTGTAACGCCTGTGTATCAATAGATTGCTCACTTTCTAACTCTGCTCTGTATGTGCGTCGTGTAGATGAAGGAAGTATTTTATCGACTATTACACGATCTTGTTCGATCGATAACACACCCGCATTTTGCCAGCCAGCAGAATTAAGTTGTGTAACGATACCGGCACGCTGCCATTCATAGCTGGAGCCTAAATATCCATGCAAAAGTAAAACAGTATCTGCGTAAACGAAAGATGATGGGGTTAATACAAATAAGCAAAGAATAATCTTGAAGAACTTCATATTCTTGGTGCGTAGTATGTTGATAGATTATTGGACTTATTATTCTAAGTTTAGTGCTTTAAAATTATGGTTAGTTCCAAATAAAAATGATGAAATTTAGGAAATGTTATTTCCCAGCTAATCTATTGAGCAATAAAAAGCCCGTAGTGATGAAAACATCACTACGGGCTTGAACTATCCGTGTATGTAGTTTCTTCCTTTGAAATTTAGAATAGTGTAATTGTTGCCCAAAAAACGATGGACAAAAATGCAACTAATCCTGCAGTTTCTATCCAGAGTGAAACAGTTGAATTATCAATTGAACTGTATATTGCACTCATGTGATTTTTGTTTTTAATGTCTTCCATGTTCATTACCTCAAAATATGTTTAAAACTTTAATGAGGTAATGATAGTTGATGTATTAGAGTTTTATAATATACCAATATAGATAAATTCTTAAAAATCCCGTAAGTACATGTTTTGTAGTGATATTATATTCTAGATGCGGATAAACGGTAGGTCTATTAAGACGTATACATAGGACGGCCTTTATTAAGTCTGAGCCAACCCCTCAGCAAGCGGTAGGCCCACCAAACAAACAAAACTGCGAGCATAGGATAACCAATAGGAATACCGATCCAGATAAAAATTAAAAAACTCGCCAGACTAAACCACAGAAGTCCCCACCAAAAAGTTCTAATCTGCCAACGAAAGTGACTCTCTAAAATGGAGCCAGTCACTTCGCTTTTTTTGAAATAATTTATAATTACGCCTATTACAGGTGTAAACCCTACAAAAGCAATGGCCTGTAAAAGATACACAAGCGTAGTGATGTCTTTTAAATTTTCATAATTCTTAATTCCCGTGCTTAGTATTTGAGAATGTTCGGCTTTAGTTTCATTTTCTGTCATATCTAACTCCTAAAACAAAGCTACTCTTTCAAAGCCACACGTAAGTGCTTTCGCAACTGAGGAATAGTTTTTTGTTCAAACCAAGCGTTTTTCTTCAGCCACAATGTATTTCTGGGGGAAGGATGTGGTAATGGAAAATAGTCAGGCATATATTGCTTCCAGTTCATTACAGTTTCTGTAACGCTAACGCTTTTAGAGTCACTTAAATAATAATTTTGTGCATACTGGCCAATAAGTAATGTTATCTTTATATTTGGCAAATGTGTCAATAACTTTTTATGCCACATAGGTGCACATTCCTCACGCGGTGGCAAATCACCCGACGACCCTTTACCAGGATAACAAAACCCCATAGGAATAATGGCGACCTTGGCTGGATCATAGAATGTTTGCTCGTCAACCTTCATCCATTCGCGCAAGCGTCTACCACTAGGGTCATTCCATGGTATTCCAGATTCATGCACCTTCACCCCTGGTGCTTGACCTACAATAAGAATTTTAGCGCTACGTTTAGCCCGTAAAACTGGATTTGGCCCTAATGGCAGCTCAGTTTCACAGATACGACATGCTCTGACTTCATTAAGTAAATGATCTAACTTTGTGACACGCCCCATCTTGTATTTCGAATTTTTATGATTTTCTACGCTTCGTTTTCTTGGCACGTATTTGATACGTACTGATTACTTGCATAATTTTTGAATAGGGGAATTTTTCGATACTGCCATATTGATTTTCAGCCTTTTTGACGACTGTATCAATATCTAACACTATCTCATTTTTTGTATTCTCAAGCTCTGTTTGCAGACCAAGCAAACCACCATTTTGTATTTTAATTTCTTGAGCATGGCCTAATTGATTTATATCAATACGATGCAAGGCAAAACGAGCATTTTCATGTAAAGTTTGAAGTAATCTGTCACAGCGTTTAAGTGCGCTTTCTGATTTACAAGCAACTCCCTCTCGATCCGCTAAATTAAAGCGTTGTGATCGATTACAGTTACATACGCGAGAGTTAATCGCTTTTTCAAATACACAACGTTGCGGATTTATATTGTTATAAGTGTTTCTATACTGACGCTCATCCACAATTTATAACCATGAATACTGCAAATTATTTTTCCCATTCACGTAGAATAGGAGCATCACGTGGTGTGCTTAGACGTTGCTCGGCTTCAAACTCTGTTTTCGCAAATATCATTTTTAAAGTGGTGCGGCTATCGATTTCAACTTCAGGTCGCTTTTCACGAATATATTTTTTTGCAGATTTAAATGCATCATACTGATCAATAAGTTCAAGACTTTTAATTGCACCTGCAGAACCAGAAGTGATTTTATATATAAAGTACGGCATGATTAGATTCGTTTACTTTTATTTAATTAATTGCACATGAATGACGAACCAACTTTTATTGACGTTTTGTCAATGGATAACTTGCCTATCGGCGCAACAAAAAAAATTAATACAGAGATAGGTGATATCCTACTGGCTAATGTTAAGGGTAAGCTATATGCTGTTGATGATATGTGTACACACGAAGATTCGTCATTATCCCTGGGTTGTCTTAAAGATGAATTGATAAGTTGTACCTTACATGGAAGCCGCTTTAATGTGCGCACCGGCAAGCCAATGGAAGAACCTGCAACAGAAGCCCTGAATCGCTACCCTGTTCGTGTTGAGAACAACCGCATACAAGTCTGTCTAACACCTTTCTAAATAAACCATCTCTTTTGCTTAATCTTAAAATATGGGGTCAAGATTGAAATAATTCAAGATTAACCTTGAAAAATTTACCTTTATTGTAGACAAGAAATTACGCTAAGCTCTTGTAAGCTAAGGCACTAATTTGATTTTTTGCAGTCTTAATAAGCAACTAGCTTAAACAAGGTAAGGGTTAATAATGGAAGAATATTCAACACTGGTACAAACCATTGCTCTCACCATGGGTGTAGCCTGGGCAAGTGGTATCAATTTATATGGCACATTGCTCGCACTCGGTATTATGTCGAACACTGGCTACGTGGACTTGCCGGCAGACCTGCAAATCATTGGTGACCCCTTGGTAATTGCGGCAGCGGCCTTGATGTATGGTGTTGAATTTTTTGCTGACAAAGTTCCTGGTGTCGATACAGGCTGGGATACCTTACATACTTTTGTGCGCATTCCCGCAGGGGCATTACTTGCTGCCGGAGCTATAGGTGATGTAGCACCTGCTGCGGAATTAGCGGCAGCTATAGTGGGTGGAAGCATTGCTGCTGGGACTCATTTTACTAAGGCAGGTAGTCGCGTGATGATTAATACTTCACCCGAACCTGTATCCAATTGGACTGCTTCATTGCTAGAGGACATTGCTGTGTTTGCGGGAATATGGGCTGCGATTGAGCATCCATACATTTTCATTGCATTACTTGTAGCTTTTATCTTATTAATAGTTTGGTTACTACCAAAACTCTGGCGTGGTATTAAGCGCATCATTCAGTTTTTTGTAGATCGTTTTAATGGTAAACCACCTGAATCAAACATGCCTGTAAGTAAGTAATTTATTTTCATATCACGCTTTAGTACAGCACGCATCAAGCAAAATTGTCTTATATCTATGCATGAATAGTTGCTTTTTAGTAACTGCAGCACTATGTTGCCTGATCCTGTTTTAACACTATGATTTTTAAAGCTGACTCGTATGAGTAATTGGGTAGAAGGAAAAGTAATCGAGAATAAGCATTGGACTGAACTGCTATATTCCCTACGTATCGAAGCCGAGATTGAGCCATTTATTGCAGGTCAGTACGGAAGACTTGGTTTACAAATAGATGACCAAATTGTTGGTCGGCCTTACTCATTTGTAAATGCTCCGCATGAATCACTTTTAGAGTTTTATTCAATCACAGTCTCTGAAGGACCTTTGTCTCCTAGATTGGCCGAGCTTCGTGTAGGTGATTCTATTTACATCGACAAACGCCCCAATGGTTTTTTTACTCTAAACGAGGTGCCTGATGGGCGTGATATGTGGATGCTAGCAACAGGTACAGCACTTGGTCCTTTTTTATCCATTCTAAAATCTAAAGAAGTTTGGCAACGTTTTGAAAACATTGTTCTAGTACACGCGGTACGTTTTGCAAAAGAACTAACATATCAGGATACAATTGCATCTATAGAGAGCGAATTTAAACAGCACTTTAAAATGATCCCGTTTGTAAGCAGAGAAGATACGGATTTTGCATTACCTGGTCGTATACCTGCCGCAATACAAAATGGAAGTTTAGAAGAAAGGGTCAATTTGCAAATATCACCCGAGTCGTCACAAGTAATGATGTGCGGTAATCCTGATATGCTAACGGATACGCGCAATGCACTTGTTGAAAAAGGTTTGAAGAAAAACTTACGTAGATCACCTGGACAAATCACAACCGAAAGTTATTGGTAAGCATAGGAGAATGCGAATAAAAGTTGCAATAGGGAGGTTGCATCAGATTGTAATTAATTAGTTAAAATTCTAAATTTAATCAATCACCTTTTGTAATAAAGCTTGGTATGACTTTTTGATATTTTTACCAAACAAAGGATCATCAACATTTTCTAACTCACTTTTTATTTCCGACCATTCTTTATCAGTAAGTGTTGAATCTATCACTGGATATACATAAGCTTCTTCAAGATTCATATGTTCAACTTGTTTATTGATATATTCTCTCAAATAACTACATAAGCGTTCCCTTTCTTGCGGAACACCAGACAATGTATTTTGAAGCATCTCCAATAGCGTTTCTGTAAGAGCAGGCATTTCTTCATGTTCATGTATCAATTCAGTGAGCTCATCATATACTTCTTCATGATGCTCAATGAAATATTTAAAAACAACGTTTTCTAGAGGGTGATGTATTAGGTCTGGATACTCTTTCATGTACCTTATCGCATCAAGCGTAAGCTCAAAATCAGAATGACCGCAGTCTTTTAGTATCTGTAGTTGATTTTCAAGAAAATTTAATAATTTAAGAAAATTTTTATGATCTGTATGCAGCTTATCTAGAATTGGTTTCATTTCTACAACCTCCAACACTTAAAAAAGCTGTTCAAGCTTTTGCCTCTTCTAGCATCTTCTCAATTTTTACTTCCACTTCTTTAGCCGTTTCTTCAAGAATTTTGTTATGAGAAAGCGCAGATAATATTTTTTCTGGCTTAATAAAACCAATTTTTGTTGATGTGTGTTCGGTATACACTGAAATGCGACAAGGCAACGCCATATTTAATCGCATATCTGTTGATAAAACCTTGGCAGCTTCATGTGGATTACACACTTCAAATATTTTGCATTCCTCTTTAAATGCAACTCCCTTGCTTCGTAATGTACTACCCAAATTATGAATATGTAAAATACCGAAACCATTATTTTTTATAGCTTCTTCTAAGTCATTAACAACTTGATCAAAATTTTTATTTGATTCAACTATATAATACATATCTAAATTTTCATTACTTATATCCATTTTAAAATTCCTTTGACCAACTGAGGCCTAACTCGAACTGGTGCATGCCTATGCGAATTTCTTGTGTTGGATCAAAAGCATTCGCGCCTTTAACCGAGTTATGTAAAGCATGCATTGCTTCAAAATTGATTTCGCCCATATTCTTTGTATCAATTGTAGCGCCAATCGTAATGTGATCTTCTATTACACCTGGGGCCAGAATATTGAAAAGCACCTGATCATCATCAATTGGGTTATCAGAATGACTATAACCAAAGCGCACGGTGACATCCGGGTGAGTTTGCCATTGAAGTCCCAGTTTGATGATGTCGATATCATCCCAGCCAAAGCCACCCCCGTCATTTCCACCTAGGCAGCTATCAAAATCAGTACCGCCCAACATAGCTGTCGGACAGGAATATAAATTTTGAACGTCGTTACTAATCGCATCTACATCTTCGTACCAAATTTTTTGATAATCAGCGACAAAAGTTAATTTTTTCGTTAACTCAATTGCAATTCCCGCCCAAAGTGTTGGCGGAACATCAAAATCACCGTCTTCAGCAAATAAATCAGAATAATCATCAAACTCATCCATATACATTTTTGTACGATAAGAAAAACCAAAGTCAGTTGTACCAATTACATCTTTAGCTAACAAACCAACTTGCACACCTCCCCCATAAGAATAGTCTTGACCATTATCGGTTAAACTATTAGGCATTATCATTCCGCCACTTTCTGCAAAAGTTTTTGTAAATTGTACAAAGGTATCTAAACCATTATTTCGAAATCCCTGCACAACGAATATAGGGCTCACGCCTACAGAAAAGTTTTCAGAAAATTTATGCGCATAAGAAAAATTAAAAAATATTTGGAACAGATCCACACCAGCCGTACCCGCACCAAATGTACCTGGGAATGTAGAAGCCACCCCTCCCATTCCTGTTGGATCAAATGAAGCACTCCCGCTGTCATAGGATGTATTTAAACCTCCATTACCATAAACAGATAATCCAATTGCATCCTTATCTGTAAGCATGTAGTTGATACCGAAACTTGGGATTAAAAATGATGCGTCTCCACTATCATCTGAATCGGGTCCGATAGTGAATGCCCCGCCATTTCCATTGGCAAGGCTTGTTCCTGCCGAATAACCTCGATCAGGTCGAAACAAAACTGCGCCGATATCAAAACGATTTCCTACAAAAGCCATACCCGCAGGATTTGTAGCACTTGCCATGGCATCTTGTGGAAAAGCAACACCTGCACCGGCAAGAGATCTATTTTTTACACCAATACCATGCGCAAAATATCCATTCGTTGCATCAGCTATGATGGGTAAAAATAGAAAAATTATTACAACGCCGTTTTTTTTCATATTCCTTATGCTCTTAAATTAAGTTACAGGGTTATTGTTCAACAACTGGCATTAGAAGTGCAGTAAGCATACGAATTTGTATTTCGTCTAGTCGCTTATCAAATGAAGGCATCACTCCTTCACGACCATATGCGATGGTTTGAATTAGTGCGTCATCAGAATCACCGTATAACCAAATATCATCAGTTAAATTTGGTGCGCCTAGAACAGGGTTACCTTCTCCTTGCAAGCCATGACATGCAGCACAATTCTGTTGAAAAATTTCTTTACCTTGATCGTTGGTATGATCATTACTTGATAACGCTTTTACATAATTTATTACCTCTGACACACCCTCATCTCCAATAGCATCTTTCCAACCAACCATTATTGCTCGTCGACCATGTTTGATTGATTGCCAAATCGCTTCTTCACTGCTCCCCCATTGCCAATCGCTATCTTTTAAATTAGGGAACATCGATGCTTGACCTTTTCCATTGACTCCATGACATGCAGCGCAATTTTGTTCAAAAATTCTTTGTGCAGATTCCATAATCACATGGTTGGCCTGTAACTCAGATATTGTTCGGTTGAGAACATAATTTCGTTTGGGTGAAAAACTTTTCTGATAATGGCTCATGCTGTGATCGAGTCTGCCATGCTGGGACCATTTTAAAGTTCCACTAAAAGATCCTAGACCAGGATATAAAATTAAATAAACAACCGTTAAAACTAGAGCAATTAACGTCAACCAAAACCACCACATAGGAGCTGGATGCGCATCCTCAGAAAGTGTTTCATCCCAAATTGGAGATTCTTCTTGCTTTTGTTTGTTAGCTAAAAAGTAAATGCTATACACCAACCAAACAAACCCCATCAAACTAACGATGGTTAGCACCATAATCCATCCGGCCCAGAAATCTGTCGGCATATCAGCCATCGATATCCTCGTCTTCTAATGGTATACGCGCAGCCTCGCTTGTAGATTTATCCGAAGATTTCATTGACACCCAAATTACTACACCAATCATGAATGCCATCACGAGCATGTCACCGATAAAAATAAAATAAGCCATTATGATTCTTCTCCTGAGTATGCCGTACCCAATACCTGTAAATAGGCAATGAGTGCATCCATTTCAGTAAACCCTTCCAGCTTGGAACTCGAAGATGCAATTTCTTCATCTGTGTAGGGATGACCAAGCATTTGTAGTACACGAAGTTTCTTTTCAATATCCTGATCTTGATTCGCCAAACGATCGGCCAACCATGGGTATGCAGGCATGATAGAGTTAGGCACAACTGCACGTGGATTGATTAAATGCATACGGTGCCAATCATCCGAATATTTACCACCAATTCTATGTAAGTCCGGACCGGTCCTTTTTGAACCCCATAAAAATGGGCGATCGTACACAAACTCTCCAGCACGTGAAAAAGCACCATATCGTTGTACTTCAGCAACTAGTGGACGAATTTGTTGTGAATGGCATGTGCTGCAAGCTTCTCTTATATATATATCTCGCCCAACTAATTCGAGCGGTTGATACACTTTTGTATTCTCAGTGGCCGTTTGTAAAGATTCTTGGAACAGGCTAGGCAGTACCTGAACCAATCCGCCAATAGCGGAAACAAATAAAATTCCAAATACTAGTAAACCAATATTCTTTTCAAGTATTTGATGGAGTTGATAAGCATTCATGCTACAGCCTCGGCAATGACTGGAGGTCTAACTGCAATAGTGCGTCGACCTATGATTGTTTTAAAAAAGTTGTAATACATTAGCAACGCACCAATTAAAAATATCAAACCGGCAATAAATCGAAGTAAATAATATGGATTCATTGCAGCCATTACTTCTGTAAAGCTATAACGAAGCTCACCCAACTCATCTAAACTGAGCCATAGCACGCCCTGCGAGACACCCGCACCCCACAAAGCAACGATATAGAGTATGGTTCCTGCTAATGCGAGCCAGAAATGTATATTTGCCAAACGCACACTATAAAGTTTTGCGCCTACTAATCTCGGTACAAGAAAATAAAATGTGCCAAATGTAATCAAGGCATTCCAACCAAGCGCACCTGAATGTACATGACCAACAGTCCACTCAGTAAAGTGACTAATAATGTTTACACTTTTTATCGCCAACATTGGCCCTTCAAACGTAGCAAGTCCATAAAAAGCTAATGCAAGAACGATAAACTTCAGTGCAGGATCAGTACGTAACTTTTCCCACGCAGTACTCACTGTCATGATTCCATTAATCATTGATGCCCAGGAAGGCGCAAGCAAAATTATGCTCATTAGCATTCCCAAGTTTTGCACCCAATCCGGTATGGCATTGAAATGAAGGTGGTGCGGACCCGCCCAAATGTAACTATATGTAAAAGCCCAAAAGGCCACTATAGAAAGCTTATAACTCCATATCGGTCTTTCTGCTTGTTTAGGAAGAAAGTAGTACATCATTCCAAGAAAGCCACCGGTTAATAAAAAGCCTACAGCGTTATGGCCATACCACCATTGCACAATGGCATCTTGTGCGCCGGCATAAAGTGAATATGATTTAGTTAAAGTTACTGGTACTTCTAAATTATTAACGATATGCAGCATGGCAATTACAATGATCAATGCGCCATAAAACCAATTTGAAATATAAATTTGTTTAATTTTTCGTTTAGCAATTGTTCCAAAAAATACAATACCAAAGCATACCCAGACCAAAGTAATTGCAATGTCTAGAGGCCACTCTAATTCAGCGTATTCTTTTGAAGTGTTATAGCCAGCTAATAAAGATAAACCGCCAATCAATATCGCTATTTGCCATGCCCAACAGGTAAACCAAGCAAGGTTAGGGGAGAAAAGACGTACATGACAAGTGCGTTGTACGCTGTAATAGGCGGTTCCCATTAACGCAGAGACACCAAAACCAAAAATCACTACGTTAGTGTGAAAAGTTCTTAGCCTTCCAAAAGACAGCCATGGAAGATCGAAATTAAGTACTGGCCAAATCAGTTGTGCAGCAGCATAAACACCGGCCAGCATTCCTACTACAGACCAAAAAATTGAAAACATCACAAGCACAGTAACCATGCGGTCACTATAAATTTCTACCGAAAGATTTTTTGCAGGATCAACCATTTCTACACACCCATACTTGGGCCCAGCCCATTTATCCAAAGCATTACTGTTATGCCCAGCAAACTAACAAAAGCAACTAACAAATAACCGATTAATGAGGAGGCCATTAACATGCCACGTTCAGGCGTAGTACAAAGAATAATAGGTAAGCCGCGATAAAGTAGATACATACTCCAAAGAACAACCGGAACAAATACAAGAATATTTATAAACACATCTGGATACAAATGAATAATACTTCCCACCGCTAAGGGTGCGCCGACAATTGTGACCATTGCAAAATGAGCGCCAAAAGATTCTCGCGCACCATATGTTTTTGACATCCATCTAGACACTAATGCTGAAGATAAAAATCCAATTAGCAAAACACAAAAATATACAACACTAATACTGAGCAATATTTCTTCTCGAAGAAATATTGGCTCTACTGTTCCCAGCCTCCAACCAAACTTATTTGTACCAAAATAAGCAAATATTGGAGGTAATAAACCTAACCATAATGCAGCTTTAAAAAACACTAATGATGATGGCGGCGTAAGTTCTGCTAATTCGGTAAATATTTTTGTCGGTTGAAAAAATAGACGAACCAACAAACATGAAGGTAATGTGTTTTTCATAGGAGCGTTTATCATTTCCTTAAACAATTTGTAAAAAATTTACATCTTGTATACATGTTAAATTTGGTTCGTCTAGTAACAAGGAGAAGTATTCACACACGCGCAGTATGTTATGAAAAAGCTTTTGATTTATTGATCTAAAACAGATAAATCTGTTTTTAACCTCAAGGTATTATTTGCTTTATCTAAATTGGGATATCAAAGAATTTGACAATTATTTTTACTTAAGAAAAAAAAACCGCAGTAAAAGTAACTGCGGTTTTTTTGTTTTAGCGTTTGAGATTTTTACGAATCAGGATCCCACTTAAAGGCATCTTCACCAGAAATAGCAAAGAACATCCAAACATTAATTAATAAAATAATTAAAAAGATAATTGAAGTTCCAAGCGCCCAAAGTGGATTAAAATGATGGTCTCCAATTCCAAGCGAATAAAGGATAAAACCTGAAGCACCAGTAAACGCTGCGATTGCAAGCAAAGCTAGTTGAACTCTTGACATGATTATTACCTCGTTTTTGATTTGTTAAAAGCTTCTTTATTTAGGTTTGTCACAAAGCGGCATATCATGCCAGCCCGCAAGATAATTCATGCGTGCAGCAATTTTACGCTCACCTTCGCTGGCTCTGTTTTCATCCCAGTCAGCAAGACGCGGTTTAATAAAACGTTCCCACGCCGGTGGCACAAGAAGCAATGCAAGCATTGCATAGTAGCCATACCCCGTATCAGGAGCTCCACAATCTTCTAATTCCCAGAAGTGGGTTTCTCCTCTGTCATGATGGTCTGCTTGACGGCCGATCTCAATGAAGCCCCATTGCGTGAATGGAGATTCACCAACATCCCATGAATGGTGATAGTCGATTGGCTGACCTTTTTCGCGAATCAAACCATAGTGCTCTAAGTAGTTGAGTACTTCTAATTCAAACGCAGAAATTACCCAAGACCCTACCATTACTGCTAAACCTACCCATCCGGCCGCAAACCAAAATATAAAGATCGTAGGTAAACTCATTGCATAACCACGAATCCATCGATTTTGCCATGAGATAAAAGGTACACCTTTTTTCTTGAGACGCTGGCGCTCCATCACATAAAGAAAACGTGATTGTCCAAAGTGCGATAGTAGATAATGTTTATAAATGTTACGGCCACGTGGTGAAGTTGCAGGATCATCTTCACAACCTAATTCTAAGTGATGGTTGTACACATGTGCGTAACAGAAATGTGCGATGCCACTCAATGCCATCATCCAACGTGCTAGAACAAATGTTGGGCCTTTAGTATGTGCAAGCTCATGCCCAAACATAATTCCAAGGCCTAAATAAATTCCTGCCGAAATGGTTGCACCAATCATCCCCCATGTTGTAAGGCCATGATGAATAGTTATTCCTAAAATTTCATCTGGACCAAAAGAAACGCCATTTGCGTATTCATACACACGCCACACAAGGGCTAACTGGAGCATGACAAATATTGGATACTGAATCCACATCATGACCTTTAAGAATGTAGCAATACCATATAGGTCACCGTCTTCATCTCTACCCGCAGGGCCACACTGCACAGATTTCATTGCACTGGTTGCCCAGTCAATAATTACTGAAGCAATTAGTAATACAACCCCTGTCCATACCCAAGGGCCACCTATTACTAACCCTACTAAGGTCAAGAAAATTAGTATCGGTGTTTCTAAATACCGAAAATTAACTAAAAATTTATGCATATTTTTACTCCCACTACTTTAGTTAAATACAAATTATTATTGTTTTTCATTAAAAATCACTAATGACAACTGACTTAAGTTTGCCTTGCTGAGTATCCTCAGCGCTTGGTAATAGTTCGTAGGCAATTTCGTCTTGTCCACATTGTGCTTTACGTGTCTTGATACGTTCAAACCATTGTTTGATATTTGAACGTTCATTAATTAAAGCGCTACAACCTGCGACATCTAAAAGATGTATGTAAGCAGTCCAATGAAGATCTGCCCAAGTGTATTTATCACATACAATATATTTATTGTTTTGAAGTTGCTGATCTAAAGCATCAAAATATATTTTTAACGCCTCACCAGCAGAATCAATGACACCTTGATCAGGTGTGTGTGATGCATCGCTATATTTTTTGACAAATATTTCATCAACAATTTGCTCTACCAAAGGTGCAACATTTGTTTTAGCAATATCCACCCAATAGTCTTGCATTGCCGCGAGTGATGCATTGCGTGGAGTAAGTGCATAACCTAACCCCCTGGCATCAGCAAAAGCCGTGATGGCACTACTTCCACATGTATAAAAATCTGCTTCCTTTAAGCAAGGAGTAACTGACAATGGTGATAATTCTAAAATTTGTTGATCAAAATTATCTGTTTTGTCTGTAATCATGCTGTAACAATTCATTTCCATACCTTGCTCAGCTGCAGTGATTACACACTTTAATGTGTCTGCATCTGCTGGAGAACCGATCAGTTCTAATACATATTGTGTTTTTTTCATTTCTCCAGATGCACCGTAGCCTGCATTGCTTTGGCCCCCAGATTTTTCAGCCATTTGTTCAAATAAGTCAGTCATAACTAAATACCTATGTAATTAAATAAATCTTAAATAAAATTTCACGCTGCAACTTTTTCACCACTTACATCGAAGCTCGGAATTTCGCTCTTAATGTTCGTATACCAGTTACTGATGTTTTTATAGCTTGAAAGGTCTGGCGCACTATTACCTTCTTCTAAAGCTTTAAAAGTTGCCGCCCAGTGAAAGTCCGCAAGTGATAATTCTCCAACAATGTATTTATTTCCTTCTAAAGCTTTTTCTAATTCAGCAAGCACTGCAGGAATGTTTTCTCCTTCACATTTAGTGGCTAGAACTTGTATCCAGTATTGTTGATTTGCAAGCACTCTTGCTTTTCTTGGATGAATGGTAGGGGTACGTCCTTTAATATTTAGGTAAGTAAGAACTGCACTTTCACCACAAATAGTGAAATCACCATCTTCAACGCATGGGAAACGACTGAGATTGGTCAAATTTAGAGATGCAGAGACTTTATCATCCAGTGTAGACGGCTCTCCCCATTCAATCTCGACTGGTATCTTTCTATATGAAGCCAGAAAAAGACACTTATACGATGAAGCATCACCCGGAATACATACTAGTTTTGTTTTTTCACTTTCTTTTGGTTTTGACTTACTGAATAAACCCATAATTTTGGTCTCCGTAAAATTGTTTCTAATTTGACCTAGTTTGATACTTCTTCTTTGGACTCTCAATTCACCCTATACAATCTAAGGGATATATTGAAGCTACGAGTACCTTGTAACTAGCGAGGAAGAATACTGAGATAAAGACTCTAGATTCTGATCCACATCAGGAAAATTTAGGGGTATTATTCAAGTCAGGGAAAATTGAGCATTTTACTGATCCAGATCAGTATTTGAAGATTTGCTCCAGCAATGAAATCAATGCGTTACAAAATTGATGAAATCAAGTAATTGTAAACGCATGATTTTTGTAGAATAAATTATAGACAGGAATGATCTTTGACATGGAAGAGCAAAAAATAAACTTCAAATCACTTAAGGCATCTTGTAAAGACTGCTCTTTAGTAGAGTTATGCCTTCCACGAGGTTTAAACCACAAGGATCTACATTCTTTAGACGACGTAATTAAACAACGAAGACTCCTACAAAAAAATGAGCGGATATTCAACCAGGGTGAGAAGTCTGGCTGTATTTATGCGGTACGTTCTGGTTCAGTAAAAACTTTCACTACCGCTAAAAATGGTGAAGAACAAGTATTAGGCTTTCACTTACCAGGTGAAATATTGGGTTTAGATGGCCTTGATAATCACATACATAGCTGCTCTGGCGTGGCTTTAGATACCGCGACTATTTGTGAACTGCCCATTGATGAACTAAATGTTTTATGTGTGAAAATCCCAGGATTACAACAGCAATTATTAAGTCTAATCAGTGATGAAATTACAAAAGATCACACTATGCTGCTTTTACTCGCCAGGCGAAATGCTGAACAAAAAATTGCAACTTTTTTAATCAATCTCTCTGGTCGTTTTAAAGCACGTGGTTATTCTGCAGAAGAATTTGATCTCACTATGAGTCGCTACGATATTGGCAATTATCTGGGACTTGCTGATGAAACCGTTAGCAGACTAATTTCCAAGTTCAAAGAAAATAAACTTATTGATGCAAATCGTAAAAAAATAGCTATCCTTGATCACGAGAAATTGTGCGGGATTGCTGAAGGAGACTATGACTTGAATTAAACTTTTGTGATTAATTACCAAGGTTGTACTGTCTTACTTAACGCCACTTCAAACATATATATAAATATCAGAATTGCTAAAACCCAGGCTGTAACTCTCACAGGTTTGGTTTTGCCGCGTTTCAACGCAATAGTCCCTAATAGTATATAAGCAATTAAAGCGATTATTTTTATATTAATCCAGCTAGTTGGGCCTGGATATTGCGCAGTTAGTATTACTAAAATAATTGCTGCAACTAATAATATCGTGTCAATAATATGAGGGACCACTCTTACCCAGCGATTCAGCAATAAAGGGGATGAATTCAACATCCAAACACCTCTTAAAATAAATCCACTAATAGATAAAAGTGCAGTTGTGATATGTATTACTTTAGTAATTTCATAAATAGACGGCATGAATTTTCGTAGTCATTTTTTTCTAAATTAATATTTAATAAGTTTAGTTAATCTGTGTGCTGATAGTTATTTATCATATAACGATAATTAAAAGTTATAAATATCTATTCCCTTTTATATACAAATGACAACATTTTATTTTGGGCTGACATAAGTCAGTTAAACAAATTTTAAACTTTGTTAACTTTTAATAATGCAAAGTTATTAATAAACGTAATTATCAATTTAAAAATTAAATAATAAGATGTTGCTATTTAATCGTAATTTTTTTTATAAAATAATAATCATACTTCTTATGACTGCTTATACTCAGTCGGTATTTGCATACGAAAAAGGGACTTGGTTCGCAAGAATTGGACCTGCTCTTATTGAGCCAAACGATAGCAGTAACGATGTGGAAGGAATTCCCAATACGGAGGTTGGTGTTGATAATGACGTTACATTGGGCTTTACAATTGGCTATATGTTAACCTCAAAGCTTGCAATTGAGCTATTAGGCGTAACCCCAGCAACACATGATTTACGTGGCAAAGATGGAATAAGTGCTCTGGGGAAAATTGCAGATGTTGATGTTTTCCCACCAACCTTATCACTTCAATACCATTTTAATGGAACAAGCAGGTTCCACCCTTATATAGGTGCAGGTGTTAATTACACTCATTTCCCTGATGAAGATGTTTCTGCATCACTCGAAACTGCTCTTGGTGGCGATACAAGGCTCGATATCGATGACTCTTGGGGTCTTGCCGCTCAAATAGGTGCTGATATTTCTATAAACGACAAGTGGTTTTTTAATGCGGCAGTTTGGTATGCAGATATCGATGCAGACGCCACACTAAAAACTAATGGAATAAATAGAGATGTTGATATTGATATAGATCCTTGGGTTTATTTTATTGGAATTGGGCGCACTTTCTAAATATCATATTATAATAGAGTAGATTTAGAACAATCCAAATTCACGTGCGTTGTGCACAAAATAATCAGATATAAACTCAAGAGACTAAGGGATAAACATGGATCAATCACTATATGAAGAATTAGGTGGTAAAGAAACCGTAGAAAAAGCTTCCCATTATTTATATGTACATATACTCGATGATGAACGCATCAATAGCTATTTTGAAAATATTGACGTTGATAAACAAAAAAGAAAAATGTCAGCATTTTTAACCTATATATTTGGCGGGCCTTCACTTTACATTGGTAAGGACATGCGTCGTGCGCATAAAAATGCGGTTGAAAAAGGCCTAAGTGATGAACATGTTGACGCTATGATGGAATGTGTAAAAAAGGCTTTATCAGACCTTAATGTTGGAAAAAGCCTAACGACCAAAGTAATTGATGCAATTGAATCTCATCGTGACGACGTGCTTGACAGATAAGTATAAATTCTTCTCTCGCTCCAATAGTGTAGGTTGGGTGAAGTACTCTTGTATTTCTATACTCGTTTACTTATTTTTTGGATTCTTTACTTTTTCATTTGCTTCTGAAGCAACAGATGCAGTGTCTGCGGGCGCTCAAGAATTTCAACAAAGATGTGCACTTTGCCATGGAGACAATGGAAGAGGTAATGGACCCTATGCGTTTGCATTGGTTTACAAACCCTCTGACCTGACTACGCTTGCAAAGAAAAATAACGGTAATTTTCCTTTTCTTGAAACATATATGATCATAGATGGGAGAGAATTAGTAAAATCCCATGGTCCAAGGCTTATGCCTATATGGGGTGATCGGTATACGCAAGAATCCTGGTCTGAGGTTAGCCCAGACCACGCGAACTCATTAGCAAGAGGGAAAATATTCGAATTGTTATTATTTTTAAACTCTATACAAGAATCTTCAGGCTCGAAATAAATTTCATTAAAAACAGTTATAATTTTTATCTAAATCTAACTGATCTAGCGCAATATCTTCGTATATAAAAATCATTACTATTTTAGTTTGTATAGCTATTCACTAAAAGGTGTGCCATGGTTACAAAATATGTAGATAATCATTCTAATCCTATAATTACTGCTTTTTGGGTTGTATTTATTTTAGCGGCTGCAATTACAATATTCGTTAATTTTCTTATCGCTTACTAAATTAGGTAACCTTTATTGTGCATAAACTCTAAAAAGTAGAGTTTAGGTATGATTATTTAGTTAATCATTTCGTTGATACCTATCAGTATCATTATGGGAAATTCATAGTCCTATAAGTAGTGAGCACATGGAAGTACTAATAAGATATGCATCAGGGATGATTCAACAGATTAAAGTTAGTTATTTAACAATGATCGCTTTTGTCTATTAGCAGAAATACTTTTAATTCTTAAAAAACTGAAAGTAAACTACATTCGATTCAGTGCTGGTTCCAAGTGCACCTATAATATTTCGTTCTTTATCTTCTATATTTATTATATGTGTGGAGTAATATTTTGATTCAGAATTCAATTTACAAAACATTCTAGGTTTATATTGCTCGTTTTGTATCTCTGAGATAGTAGTGTTTAACTTTTGGATGAAGCTGACCGGGGCTTTGAATAGACCACAAACGCTATGACCTTCTTGAAAATCTGGAAAAGAAGAAGAATAGTCTATGAATATACCATTTGATGGGAATTCAAATCCTGAGAAGTATGTAAATTGATCTTTGTAGTAACTAATACTTGGATTAGTAAGATAATAAAGAATAATAAACGGCAACGCTGTTACAAACGTCCAAATAATTTTCCAAGATAATTTTTTATGGTTAAAAACCCAATGACCAAAATAAAACCACGAAGATATTAGAATTATTATTACTAAAAAGAATACTAATCTCATATTTGTTAATGAATTTTTTCAGTTGCTCGCTTTGGATCGTTAGCAGTTAGTTTGTGGTAATAGTTTGATTGTTATTTATGAGTAAATAAAGGATATTAACATTATTCCTTGTCAATTCGTTTCTTAACTCTTATTAACTCTGTATGTAATTCGTCAAAACGTTTATGAAGCGAAACCAGCTCTTCATGGGTAAAATCTTTGATTTCCGACTTATCTATATGTCTAGTATCTTTCTGTGCCATTTGCATAGCATCTACAATAATACCGATAAATAAATTTAGTACAGCGAAGCTAGTAACAATTATAAATGGCACAAAAAATATCCATGAATTGGGATAGTGCTGCATTACCGGTCTTACAATACCCATTGACCAGCTTTCTAGTGTCATTATTTGAAATAAAGTATAGGCAGATGCGCCAACAGATCCGAACCACTCTTGCATATTAGGATCAGGATGATCTCCAAATAACTTTGTAGTTAAAACAGCAGAAACGTAGAAAATTATACAAAGCACACCGATAACCGAGGCCATACCTGGGATTGAGTGTCCTAATGCAGCAATAACTCTTCGCATTTGGGGGACCACAGAAAGTAATCTTAATACACGCAAAATTCTTAATGCGCGCAAAACAGATAGCGCCCCAGTTGTCGGTATCCACGCTATGGATACTATGATGAAATCAAAGATGTTCCAGCCAGATCGGAAAAATGAAAACCTATATGCATAAAACTTCAAGGCCAATTCAATAGTGAATAAGACCAAAATTGTCTTATCAATAAGCACAAGCCAAAATCCAAATTTACTCATTATATCGGCATCGGTCTCTAGGCCAAGTGTTACTGCATTTATTAGAATCAAAGCAGTTATAAAATTAGTGAATTTTGGATGTTCCACCAACTCAGAGATACTCTTTTGGTTTCCAGATAATATATATTTAGATTTTGGTTGGACCATAATTCTCAGAACTCAACATTAAAAAATATACTTATTAAATATCTTAAAATATATTATTCATTACATAGGACAATAAACAGTAATTCTGAATTCATGCATTGAATTTTAGAACCAGCGCATAACTTTCTATCATCTGACTCTGAACTGTTCGCGTCATCGATGACGCGTATCATATTCGCACATCCATGCACTCACCATTCCATATTTTCGATGTGTCTTCGTAATTGTCCTGCAGTTTTAAATTTTTTTAAAATCAGATTTGATTTCAGTCCGCAGCATATATATTTAATAGCATCTGGATGTTTGGCGTAGTGTTTGGCGCCTCCAAGCGACTCATGAAAGACTTGAATCAAAGTTAAAATATCAAAACGGCGACTTTCTCTTTTGGGTTCCTTTGCAGAAAACAGATCAACCAGCTTTAAATCAAATTCTAGTCCAAATTTATTTACGATAATATTATCTGAATGCAAATCGCCATGATATTCGTTCAAACTATGGATGCACTCGATACCTTGCGTAAGTGCATATAACAGATGTAAAGCTTGATACGGAGTTAAACGTTTTCCTGGGAAAGATTTAATAAATTCTGATAGCAGTTGCCCTTCAACATATTCGGAGATTAAAACCGTTACAGGTGTGCGCTTAAAAACAAAATTTTCTTTTGTGTGATATTGAATCAATATCGGACACTGTCTTAGCTTATGTAATTTTTGTGCATTAAATTTTACTGCGCGGTCTTTTTCATTGCGGTTGGGATAAAAAAGTTTGGCAGCACGTTCAATTCCTGTGCTCAGTTCGCGTATCTTATACACTTCACCTTCATAACCTCCTCCCAATTTAGAGAGAACTTCATATTTCTTAGCGATGACGCGTCCAGCAGGTAAATCAAACTCAGTAAATTTTGGTTTTATTGATCGTGGCATTTTTTATTTTATTTAACATGATTGTTATGAGTATTTTTTAGGATAATCGAAATCTAACAGCACGCCAGAATGTGCTGATACAGAGCCCCATAGATCCACATCAAACTGAATCTGTGCTACAGAACAAGTCGGCATATTATCTATGTCAGCATCTGATAGGTAATTACATAAAACTGTGAAACCCGGATTATGTCCAACCAGCATTACTCGAAATAAATTATCATCTAAAGTTGTAACTAAATCTACAAGCATGTCCACACTTGCCTCATAGATTTTCATGTTTTGCTCAATTTTCTGTGTGTTGTAGTTAAGCTCTCCGGCGATAAGTTTCGCAGTGGAAATTGCACGCACGGCTGGACTAGAAATTATGCTATCGACTAGATAGTTTTCTTTAGCAAGACGTTTACCCATCTCGGGAGCATTTTTCAAACCTCTGCTATTCAAAGGTCGTTCAAAATCACTAAGATCCGCATGATTCCAGCTCGATTTAGCATGGCGCACTAATGTTAGGGTACGCGCCATGTCACTAACGACCTAATAATTTATTTTTCAGATCTTGTTGTGCCGGCATTTCTCCAACCCAAATTCCAAACAGTGCTGAAGAAAACGCTTTGCTTTCAATTACTCCGAGTTCACTACCATTTTTGAAAACGTGAGTTGCATTGTGTGGAACAAACGTAAATTCTAAGACATCCCCTTTTTTTATCGGTTGTTCAAGCCAAGCTAAAAAGGTTTCAATTTCATTCTCTATGGGAGCAGTATTTCCTTTAGTTGATTTCTCAAAGCCTTCACGTGTGGCGTTAATCATCTTTTCTGAGGTAATTTTTGAAGATGTAATATGCAGACGCATGCAAGAAGCTTTTTCCATTTTCAGAAACTTATCTGCATCCGCTACCTTTTCCTGTACATAAAGCGCTGCGATATAAAGCTTGATAAATAATTTTTTGCGTGTGCCAAACCCGTTCAATTGTAGTGCTTGATCCGCACAGCTTGTCGTTTCTGAAATAGCAACTTTGTTTGAGTCCGCAGCAAAACTTGTTGAAAAATTTACTACAATAACGAGTATGAGTAATAAGAATACTTTACGTAACATGATAGACTCCCATGAGCTTGGCAGCTAACTTGCTAAAGGTGAGAACATCCTAGCATGAATTTTTGCTAGATAGATTAGCTTGTCTGGCGCGCTCTTTTCCCCAGATAACCACCATGATGGCGCTTACCAAATTCATCTGCACCAAAACCCTTTAATTCCATAAGCAATAATGCAATTGCATCACTGATGGCGAGCATCACTGCCATACTGGAAGTAGGTGTAAGGCCGGTGTGGCAAGCTTCTTTAATTATGCCCATATCTAGAACCACATCGCTGAGTTCGCGAAGTTCAGAATCTGGGTGAGAAGTAATTCCAATTACCGTATGCAGTCCTAAACCTCTTCCTGCTGCAAGGGTATCCAACACTTCTCTAGTTTTACCGCTGGTAGAGAATGCAACAATAGCATCATTTTCTTCAATGATCCCTAAATCACCATGTGCAGCTTCACCCGGATGGAGGAAAGATGCAGGCGTTCCAGTTGAGCATAATGTTGCAGAAAACTTATGAGCGATATGCCCGGCTTTGCCCATCCCTGTAGTCAGAACTTTACCTTTGCACCCTTGTAATAACTCTACTGCACGCTCAAATTCATCATTGATGGGTATAGATGAAATCGCTCGTGCTTCCTGTGAAAAAATCTCACTTACACGTGTCTTAATATCCATATCATATTATTACCATAGTCTCGCAAATAACTAAAATAGACCGTTCAAAACTAACTAAGCCCACCTAGCACTCCTGAAATACAAACAAGGTCTCTTTCTTAGTAGTATCAACAGCTCGCATAAGGATGATCTTTACTGAAATTTTGAAAGTGCTGAATTAGCATACCCTTTACCAACAAATGTTAACTAAGATTTTATTAGCCATTGCACTATTTTATCTAGTTGCAATCATAGCAATTTATTTTGCTCAAGCGATATTTATCTATGCTCCGCATATGCCTACACGAGAATTGGTGGCGAGCCCTAGTGACATAGGGCTTGAATTTGAGGCCCTATATTTAAGTACCAAAGATAATGAACAGATTCATGCTTGGTATATACCCGCTAAAAGTCATACAACTAAAACTGTTTTATTCTTACATGGAAACGCAGGAAATATTTCACACCGACTAGAAACCATCAAAATTTTCAATCAGCTTGGCTTGAACTTATTAATTATTGATTACCGTGGGTTTGGCAAAAGTACTGGAAAACCAAGTGAGCTCGGAACCTATATTGATGCCGACACCGCTTGGCAGTACCTAATTGAAGAAAAAAATTTAACTCCTGACCAAATTATTGTTGCAGGAAGGTCCTTAGGTGGAGGCGTTGCAGCCGAACTCGCAAAAAAAGTACAACCTGCAATGTTAATATTGGAATCTACCTTTACATCTATGACTGAAGTTTCGGCAAAACACTATCCATTTATGCCAACAAGCCTAATTGTTAAACATGAATATGAAACTATTAATAAGTTAAAGGATATTCACTGCCCAATTGTAATTGCTCATAGCAAAAATGATGAAGTCATTCCATTTGAACATAGCCAACGCAATTTTGCTGCTGCAAATGAGCCTAAGAAATTTATAACGTTAAAGGGTGGGCATGGTAATGGCTTTTTGTTTTCTCTTGATACTTATGTAAACGGTTTACATCTAGCTATTAACGAAATGGTAGAATAAATTTATTTTGCGGTTATCGGGTTAGAAATTTTTCCTATCCCTTCTACTTCACATTCCACTACATCACCTGGCATTAAGTACTCAGGTGGGTTGCGTACATAGCCCACACCACTAGGTGTACCTGTGGCAATAATATCTCCAGCTTCTAGCTTCATTCCTTTTGAAAGTGCCTCAATCACTGTTGCGACATCAAAGATTTGATATTGGGTATTTGAGTCCTGTTTAAGTTCGTTGTTTACCCAACTTTTTAAATTTAAGTTTTGTGGATCAGCAATTTCATCTTTAGTAACAATCCATGGACCCATAGGGCAGGCACCCGTAAAACTTTTTCCAACAAAAAATTGTTTATGGCGTTTTTGATAATCCCGCGCAGAAATATCATTAATTATCGAATAACCGAATACATGATCCAGTGCATTTTCTTTGCTGATACCCTGGCCTTCCTTACCAATAATTACCGCCAATTCGACCTCCCAGTCCATTTTATTGGAAACTTCTAAATCGACAGGAATATCTGCATATGGGCCGTTCATACTTGAAGCGGCTTTAGTAAAAATTATGGGATATTTAGGTAATTTTGGCGCTTCCAGGGTCTTACCACTGGTCTCTTCCACATGCTCAATATAGTTCCAGCCCAGGCACATAACATTCTGCCGAGGCCTGGGAATAGGCGATATTAGCTCGACTTGTGAAAGCCCCAACCACTCTTTCTGATCCGATTCTGCAACAAGTTTGCGTAGTTGCTGTAAGGATTCCTCGCCAGAATCGATCATTTGTAGCATGCTATTGATCTCAGCTGACCAATTTTTATTCATTGCTGGAAGAAATACAGAGTCATCTTGTACGACCGCTAGGTGGTCTTGATGATTATATTTACATGTTGCGATACGCATTTTCTATAACTAGTGAAGGAAGTTTGAATCAATATATTGTAGCTATAAGCAAAGCAGTGAACTAGCCATATATTTAGAAGAACTAAATTAAAAATGAAGAAAATAATTATCTTATTAATAATTGCTGTTTTAGTCGCCTGTATTTTTATTTTTGACTTAACCCAATATTTAGATTTTGCATATATAAAATCTAAACAGCAAGCAATATCAGATTATTATCAAGCCAACCCAATACAAAGTATTGCAATATTTTTTGTTATCTACGTATTAGTAACAAGCTTTTCTATCCCTGGAGCAAGTATCTTGTCTTTACTTGCAGGTGCGATATTTGGGTTATTCTTAGGAACTCTTCTAGTAATTTTTGGGGCAACGATTGGAGCGACCATCGCTTTTTGGTTAGCACGATATTTATTGGGAAATAGCCTGCAAGAAAAATACGCCGACAAATTAAGAACTATAAATGCTGGTGTAGAAAAAGATGGAGCGTTCTACTTACTAACGCTTAGATTAATACCAATTTTCCCATTTTTTGTGATCAATGTATTAATGGGGCTCACTCCCATGCGCACCATCACATATGTCTTGACAAGTTTTTTTGGCATGCTTGCAGGCACAATTATCTTTGTAAATGTCGGAACTCAACTTGCAAGCCTAGAATCTGTGAGTGGCATCTTAACTCCCAAGATTTGGGGCGCATTTATTTTATTGGCCATTTTCCCTTGGATCGCAAAATTTATAATCAATTTTCTTAAATCACGACGTGTCTATAAAGGATTTACTAAACCCAAAAGTTTTGATTACAACTTAGCCGTCATCGGAGCAGGTTCAGCAGGCCTTGTTTCTTCATATATTGCTGCTGCGGTTAAAGCAAAAGTTGTGCTTATCGAAAGGCATAAAATGGGGGGCGACTGCTTAAATACTGGTTGCGTACCTTCTAAAGCGTTAATTCGTTCTGCGAAATTTGTTTCACAAGCAAAACAAGCTGATAAATATGGTTGTAAAACAGCTGAGGTGGAATTTGATTTTAAAGATATTATGAATCGCGTTCAAAACGTAATTAAAGATATTGAGCCTCATGATTCAGTCGAACGATACACAGGTTTAGGGGTGGAATGTTTACAAGGTGAGGCTAAACTCAAAGACCCTTGGACAGTTGAAGTAAATGGCAAATCATTTACAAGTAAAAATATTGTCTTAGCAACAGGTGCTGAACCCTTTGTTCCTCCTATATCTGGTTTAGATCAAGTTTCTTATTACACATCTGACACGATCTGGGGTTTACAAGAATTACCTGAAAATATGGTGGTACTGGGTGGTGGTCCAATTGGTTGTGAGCTCGCACAATGTTTTGCACGGCTTGGAGCAAACGTCAGTTTAGTAGAAATGGCACCACGCATTATGCTGATGGAAGATCCTGAAATTGCGAAGATGGTTGAACAGAGTTTAAAAAATGATGGTATCAATCTATTAACTCATCACACTGCTAGTGAAGTTCGAAATAATGATGGTGTGAATACACTTGTATGCACGAATGATGATAAAGAATTACTTTTACCATTTGATACTCTATTGGTAGCCGTGGGTCGCAAAGCAAGAGGTAGTGATGTTTGGAAAGATAATTTAAATATTGAACTGCGAAAAAATGGCACGCTTGAAGTGAATGAGTACCTACAAACAAACTATCCGAATATTTATGCATGTGGTGACGTAACTGGACCTTATCAGCTTACTCACACTGCTGCACACCAGGCATGGTACACAAGTGTTAATTCTCTATTCGGGGCTGTTAAAAAGTTCCGTGTCGATTATTCTGTAATTCCCTGGTGCACATTCACAGAACCCGAAGTTGCACATGTAGGAATAAATGAAACACAAGCAAAAAATGAAAATATTGAATATGAAGTCACTCGATTTGATATTGCTGAATTGGATCGTGCAATTGCCGATGGAGAAGCGCATGGTGTCGTTAAAGTTCTCACCAAACCTGGTAAAGATAAAATATTAGGCGTTACCATTGTAGGCGACCATGCAGGCGATCTAATAAGCGAATATGTCGCTGCAATGAAGCATGGTCTAGGATTAAATAAAATTTTAGGCACTATACATATTTACCCTACCCTTGCAGAAGCAAATAAGTATGCTGCAGGAGAGTGGAAGCGAGCGCACGCACCAGAACGCGTATTAAACTGGGTCCAAAAATTTCACGCTTTTCAGCGACACTAACCATCATATAAGTTTATGCGTGAAACATTACATCTACTAGTAAAAACCGATTTCCCTGCGATCACTCGCAATAAAGTAGAAACTCTACAAGTTAACTTGGGATATAAGTGCAATCAAACCTGCACCCACTGCCATGTGAATGCTGGACCAAATCGCAAAGAAATGATGACTGCTGAAAATATTTCAGTAATTTATGATTATATAAATTCACAAAATATTCGTACTCTAGATCTCACAGGTGGCGCACCAGAGTTACATCCACAATTCAGAGAAGTGGTTCAATCTGCACGGGCAATGAATTGCCATGTAATGGATCGTTGTAACTTAACTGTATTAGAAGAACCCAATCAAGAGGATACAGCAGAATTTTTAGCCCAGCATGAAGTTGAAATTGTGGCTTCATTACCTTGCTACCTGGAAGAAAATGTTGATAAACAACGTGGCAAAGGTGTATTTGAAAAAAGTATACGAGGACTTAAAAAACTCAATGAATTGGGTTACGGAAAAAGAAAAAATAACTTAAAACTAACTCTTGTATACAATCCTCAAGGCCCGCAGTTACCTCCTGCTCAGCAAAGTTTAAAAAAAGATTACACCAAATTCTTAGCTGAGAACTTTGATATCAGCTTCGATGAGCTTTTTACGATCACTAATATGCCCATTCAAAGATTTGGCAGTATGCTTATTAGTAAAGGTAAATTTGAAGAATACATGCAGCTTTTACGTGATGCGTACAGTGCAAAGAATCTGGACTCCGTGATGTGTCGTTCAATGATAAGTGTGGATTGGCAAGGCTATGTGTTTGACTGTGATTTTAATCAAATGTTGGGGTTGTCTTTGCCACATAAGAACCAAATTCGAACTCACTTGTCTGATTTAATGCATGTGAACCTTGAACAAAATGAGATTGCCGTTGCCGATCACTGTTATGGATGCACAGCTGGTCAAGGTAGTAGTTGTGGGGGTGCACTAAATTAATCCAAAATATTAATCCCTACTTTTTATATTGCATTCTAGAGAGTAAAAATATTCTTTAGAGACTATGAAATAAGAGAAATTCTTCATATACAATCTAGCTTATGAATCGCTTGTTCCTAGTCTTAATCCTCCATCTCTTTGTGTCATTCAGTCAAGCTGAAGAACGAAAAGGTCCTCCTCCTGCAATTGTTGTAGTCGATCAAGCTGTACAAAAAACGATTGCACCTACAGCACTTTATTCTGCAACGGTAATCAGCCGTGACGATGCAAACTTATCTGCTGAGCTTGCTGGACGCATTACCTGGGTAGCCGATGTGGGTGATCGTATTAAGGCAGGTGAGCCAGTAGTTAAATTAGATGATGTGTTTATAAAACAACAAGTCATCGAAGAAAAAGCAATTATTCAAAGTGAAAAAGCTAAATACGATTTACATTCAAAAGAAGTAAAGCGATTTACTAAATTACTAGCTAACAATAATGTTGCACGCAACCAACTTGATCAAGCTATCTCCGATCAAGCTGTAGCAAAAAGCAATATGGCATCGGCACGTGCTCGCCTGGCGCAAGCTGAAGAGCGCTTACGGCGAACTAATGTCACAGCTCCATTTGATGGTGTGATATCTGAACGATTGTTACAAGCAGGAGAATGGGCAAATGATGGAGATACCATTGTAAGGTTTGTAAGTTCCAGTAATCTTGAAATTCAAACCCATATTCCTGCAACTGCATTGCAGTTTGTAACCATCGGCACACCTTTAAATTACAATTATGGAAAATCTGTTGGTGAAGGGAAAGTTCGCGCAATAGTTCCTGTCGGTGGAGATGTGTCACGTTTATATGAAATACGGGTAAGCACATCTAATGAAAGCTTAAGTGCCGGTAATCTATTACGCATTGCAATACCTAAAGCACATGAACGCGAAACAATTTTAGTTCCTCGTGATGCATTAATCTTACGGCGAGAAGGAACGTATATTTTTCGTATTAATGCTGAGTCTATTGCAGAGAGAATTAATATTGACGTTGGTATTGCAGAAAAAGATTTGATCGAAGTCATTGGAAATATTCAAGCAGGCGACAATATTGTTACGCGGGGTGGAGAAAATCTACAACCCGGAATGCAAGTAACGATTAAACCACTACAAGCCGGTTCATGAACTTAACTAAACTTGCTTTAAGCAACCCAGTTGCAACGTTAGTTGCGTGTTTACTCGTTGTGATTTTTGGTGTACTTGCCCTAACACGTCTACCGATTCAACTCACTCCAGAAGTTGAACAACCAGAAATCGTTATTAGAACTGACTGGCGTGTTGCAGCGCCTGAAGAAGTTGAATCGGAAATTATAGAGCCACAAGAAAAACAATTACGTGGCTTGCCGGGCATGAAAGAGTTACTTTCCGAAGCCAATCGAGGTCAAGGCAAGATTACCATTACCTTTGAAGTCGACTACGATTTGAATCGTGCACTAATTGAAGTAATTAATCGTTTAAATCAAGTGCC
The DNA here is from genome assembly GCA_028279275.1 of Gammaproteobacteria bacterium. Lineage (GTDB taxonomy): Bacteria > Pseudomonadota > Gammaproteobacteria > UBA4575 > UBA4575 > JABDMD01. The sequence continues at coordinate 55,061 of JANQOB010000018.1, forward strand.
CACTTACCCCGAGGATGCGGACGAACCCACGATCAGCACTGCAGGTGGACGAGGGCGTCCCATCGCTTGGTTTATTATCAAACCCAATAAAGATAACCCTCGCGCAATTGAAACCTACCGAGATTTTGTTGAGGAAGTCGTGCAAACACGTTTTGAACGTGTGCCTGGTGTGGCTTTATCAGAAGTGCGCGGCGGTAATGAATACGAAATACGCATCACAGTAGACCCGTACAAAGCAGCCGGATTAAATATTGAATTACCTAGAGCCGCGCGACTTGCAGGAGGTAATGAGGACGTCTCAGGTGGAACAGCCGATGTAGGCAAACGCCGTTACACATTACGTTACACCGGTGCATTAAGTCCTAAAGAACTCAGTGAACTCATACTCGAATGGCGCGATGGTAAACCTATTGCCTTGCGTGATATCGCTGACGTCGAGGTGCGTACTGTAGATCGCAATAACTTTGTGATCACCAAAGGTAGTCAATCTATTGCCGTCAATGCTTATCGGGAAACTGGCATAAACGTATTGGAGACCATGAATGATTTACGCGCTGCAGTAAATGAAATTGAAGAAGGTCCGTTTAAGCGCGCTAATTTAAACATTGAACAAGTTTACGATGAGACAGTATATATCGAAAGCGCCATTGAGCTACTTCGAAACAACTTAGCGCTGGGAATATTACTCGCGGTTGGAATTTTGTGGTGGTTTCTAAGAAAACTACGCGCCACATTAATAGTGGCCATTACAATCCCACTATGTTTATTTACGACTTTTATGATGATGAATATTACTGGCCGCACCATGAATGTTATTTCACTTGCAGGCATGGCTTTTGCGGTGGGCATGGTGATGGATGCTGCAATAATCGTTTTAGAAAACATTGTTCGAATGCGCGAACGAGGGGTTTCTGCGTATGAAGCAGCAATTGAAGGAACACGACAAGTATGGCCTGCACTTTTAGCATCAACTTTAACTACGATTGCAATATTTTTACCCGTAATATTTTTAAAAGATCAAAGTGGACAACTATTTTCTGATTTGGCTATTGCAATATCTGCAGCAATTGCTGCGTCACTAATAGTGGCAAGTCTAGTCATTCCTACAGCGATGTATAAATTTACCGCGGATCTGCACTTGAGCGACAAGCATGAATCATGGTGGGACCGAGCGACGAATTTTATTATGTCCATTACTGCAACACCCACAAAACGATATTTCTGGATTTTTGGTTTAATCCTTGTCTCCGTTTTTATTACATATATAGCCGCTCCTAAAACAGACTATCTTCCTAGTGGAAACCGAAATTTGGTATTTGGAATTGTCATACCCCCGCCAGGTGTAAATACTGATCATATTGAGAAAGAAATGGGTAACGTAATTGCAGAACGCATGCAACCTTATGTTGATGGAATTAAAGAACCAAAAATAAAACATTACTTTTTTGTTGCTAACCCTAATTCTATGTTTTTAGGTGCACGCGCAGAAAATGCAAATAAAAAAGACGTAGACGCAACACTTGAAGTTGTTCGCGCTTCGATACGTGGCTTCCCAGATACATTTGCTGTTGTCCAAAAAGCCTCTTTGTTTAGTGGTGTAGGAGGACGTACCGAAATTGATATAAATATTCAAGGTAGCGACATAGATAGTCTATTACGCGCAGCACGAATCGGATTTTTTAAAATTCCTACAGTTTTCGAAGGTGTACGTGCAAGACCAAAACCAGGACTACAACTTGCAGAACCTGAATTGCAACTCTTACCAAAAGAAAATCGTTTAATCGAAGCGGGTTGGGATCGTACTACTATGGCAAACGTAACGCGCTTATTAGGACAGGGTTTGTTTGTTGGTGAATATTTTAATGGTGAAGAAAAATTAGATATTGTTGCACGTGTACAGCCGTGGGCTTCACCAGAAGAGTTATCTGCAATCCCAATGTACACTCCTAGTGGTGGGGTGCTGCCGGTAAGTGAATTAGTAGATATAAAACGCACTGCCGGCCCTGATCGTATACGTCGATTAGATCGAAAGCGAACTGTAACCTTGGAAGTACGCCCGCCTGATGGTATGCCTCTAGAAGTCGCAATTGAAAAGATTCAACAAGAAATTTTACCTTTAATGGAATCACAATTACCAGAAGATGGTGAAATTCGACTCACTGGATCCGCTGATAATTTAAAAACAGCAATAAAAAGTTTTACAAGTAGTTTTATTCTTGCAGTAGTGATTCTTTATCTATTAATCAGCGCATTATTTCGATCATTCACAGATAGTCTGCTTGTTATTTTAGCTTTACCATTAGCAACTGTTGGTGGCGTATTAATGCTCAAATTTTTAGGTATTGTTAACAATGTTCCTGGAGGTCTTCCGGCAGACTTATTAACCATGCTTGGATTTATTATTTTATTGGGATTAGTAGTGAACAATGCTATCTTATTAGTGCATCAAGCTCGCATAGCGGAACGCGAAGGGAGAAGTCGACGTGATGCGGTACGTGAATCAGTTCGTATACGCTTACGGCCAATTTTGATGAGCACTCTAACCAGTATATTTGGTATGTTACCGTTATTAGTTATTCCAGGGGCTGGAACCGAACTTTATAAAGGCCTAGCTGGAGTCATCGTTGGGGGTATGCTTGTAAGCACCGCATTTACTCTGATCTTACTACCTAGTTTGCTACAATTAGGTGGCCGACATGCAGACTATAGTCAAATCAAAAACGCAACGATTTAAAAGTTTCTATTTTGATCAAACACATCTTCTTTTTCACGCTTTTAATAGCTGCAACCCTTGCCTTTATTATAATTCTTAAACCTTTTTTTGAACCAATTCTATGGGCGATTACTTTTGCGATCATTTTTGCACCACTACACAAATTCATTCTAATAAAACTTAAAAATAGAAATAACTTAAGCGCATTGTTAACCCTGTTATTGATCTTGATTACGGTAGTTGTACCTGCCACTACACTTTCTTTTGCTGTAGTAAATGAAGGTGCTGATCTTTATAGCGATATTCGCGATGGAGTTTATGATTTTTCCAAACCCATTGCATGGGTGCAAAGTAGTTTACCGGTTCTGAGTGATCTACTCGGCAAAGTTGGAATCGATTTTGAAAAACTCAAAGAAGGGTTTTCAGATACTGCTTTAAATACAAGTCAGTGGGTTGCGACTAATTTGCTCAATATTGGTCAAAACGCAGTTACTTTTACAATATTATTTTTTTTAATGTTGTATCTATTATTTTTCTTTCTGCGTGATGGTAAAAATTTAGTCGAGCTTATCATTCGAGTATTGCCTATAGGCGATGATGCAGAACGCCACCTATTATCAAAGTTTGCCGAAGTTTCTAGAGCAACAGTTAAAGGTACTTTAGTGGTTGGAATAATCCAAGGTACTTTGGGTGGAATTATGTTTGCACTCCTCGGTATTGAATCGGCTGTATTTTGGGGTGTGGTAATGATTGGTTTATCGATATTACCTGCTGTGGGCTCAGCCTTAGTATGGGGGCCGGCTGCAATTATATTTTTTGCCAACGGGGAAATTATCAAAGGCGTAATTTTAATTGTTGTCGGTGCCTTGATTATTGGCATGATCGACAATGTGTTACGCCCTATTTTAGTAGGTCGTGATACAAAGATGCCTGACTACTTAATATTATTAAGCACTCTGGGAGGTTTGGGTCTCTTTGGTTTATCGGGATTTGTAATTGGGCCGATCATTGCCGCATTCTTTTTAGCGGTTTGGACAATGTTTGAAACGGAGTATCACCCCGATTCAATTAAGTAAAAAACTATACAATTTAGCCGCTCGATTTTCCTGCTTGATTGACTCCCATGTTAAACAGTGCAGAACCAGCTAAGTTCATCCCTCCATCACAAATCACTTGCGCACCTGTTATATAAGCTGCCATTTTTGAAGACAGAAACACTGCAACTTGTCCGATTTCTTCAGCCTGACCTAATCGCTTTAAAGGAATGGATTGCAGTAACATTTGTTTTTGCTTTTCATTTGTAAGGCGCTTCACTCCTTCCGTACCCTCAATAGGCCCAGGGACTACACTGTTCACCCGTATCCCAAATTTTCCCCATTCAAGTGCTAAATTTTTTGCCAGCATTTCAACACCTGCTTTCGCTGCACCTGCATGCACTTGATGTGAATAAGGCATATAAGCTTGTCCCGCAGAAACCATTAACACGTTTCCTTTTGTTTCTTTGAGTTGTTCAAATGCAGCACGACTTGCGTTAAAACTACCCATAAGATCGATGTCGACAACCGTTCGAAAAGCATTGGCACTCATTTCATTGGCAGGACAAAGAAAATTACCTGCTGCACCGCACACTAGATCAGAAATTTTACCGAGCGCAATTTGAATTTCATCGCAAGCATCTTGCATTGCATCAAAATCTCGGACATCGGCTACAACAGCATGCGTTTTAGCACCTAATGCTTCTAATTCACTTTTAGCTCGATCAAGTTTATCTTCATCACGCCCACAGATTGCAACTTTTGCACCGACGGCCGCATAACACTTTGCAATACCAAGATTGATACCGCTATTCCCGCCCGTGATAAACACACAACGTTGCACAAACTCTTCTTTAGGGAAATACTGAGAAATGTTCATATATATGGCCCTTAGAAAAAAGGTATGCACTTTTTTTAGGTGCTATGGTGAGATTGTTTAGTCTAATCAAGAAATAATACCATGCTTTACATTCTAAGCATTTTTATATCGACAACTTTTACAAGGTAATTGGCTAGTTGTTTACTACAACTGCCCGAATGACAATTCAAAATCAGAATAATTAAAATCTTTCTTAGAATATTCTTTATAAATACACTAACTTCGACTTTCAGATATCAAATCATAAGCTTTTTGAATTTCTTGTGTTTTATTGGTGGCAATCTCGATCATTTCTTCAGGCAGCCCTTTGGCAATCAATTTATCAGGATGATTTTGACTCATTAGCCTGCGATAAGCTTTTTTGACTTCAGAATCACTGGCAGATTTTTCTACACCAATAATCTTATATGCATCCTCCAACGCAGATGATGATGTATAAGCTTGACTTGACCCATATGACTGACGGCTACGCCTACTTGCAAATAACATAGACTCAAGCTGCGCGAGTAGTGCTTCAGGGTAGCCTAAAACCCTACAAATATGTTTTAAGACTTTTTCTTCACCGCTATTTTTTGTGCCATCTGCATAAGCCGCTTGTAATTGGATTTCAACAAACATCTGTATCAATGCTATTTTTCCTCTACATCTATCGCGGAATTCAACTAACGCTTCATCCAAATTAAAATCAGCTTGCTTGCCTTGATTAAACAAATCGATGGCTGCCGAACGCTGTTCTTTACTTAAACGCATCTGTTGCATAACTTGTTCTGCAAGCTGGATTTCTTCTGGTGAGACTCTGCCATCCGCTTTTGAAATATGGCCTAACACAGAAAATGTAGCATTGAAAAAAGCAGCTTGAGTGCGTTCTTTAGATCCTCGATCAAATCCAATACCACTTAAAGAGCTATTTCTACGATCAAACAGGTGGCCTAATATCACACCAATTATTAGTCCAGTAAAATCTCCAAACGCGTAACCCAACGCGCCGCCGAGTAATTTACCCCACCATTTCATTAACTATTTTCTTTTATAGAGTGTTTAATTCAGTGCACAGGTACGAAAACCTGCAAATACATCATTCCGATTAGGACCATAATAATTACGCAACGTATTGCGCATCATACGGCTTCTTGTCGTCCATGCACCACCACGCAACACTTTGGTTTCACCAAACAAAGGACGAGAATATTCTGTATACCAGTCCGGTGAAAAACCCGGATAAGGATTAAATGTGGATGCAGTCCACTCCCAAACATTGCCAAACATTTGTCGGCATCCAAAGGCACTATCGCTTTCAGCATAATCTGTTACATCAACTGTACCTAAATGCTGACAATCTAAATTCATATACTTGGATTTAAGTTCATCTCCGCTTGGATACATATATTTATGATAGTGATTATTCTCAATTGCGCTTGGATTACATGCCGCAGCAAATTCCCACTCCTGTTCAGTTGGTAAACGACGCAAGGCCCATTTGCAAAAAGCTTGAGCCTCATACCAACTAATGTGAATTACAGCGTGCTTTAAGTGGAGAGGTTGCCAATGATCAAACTCCCTAATATACCACTTTCCATCTGTGTCTTTTTTCCAATAGACAGGATGCAGTAGCTTGTTTTCCTGACGCCACTGCCAACTAAGTTCATCCCAATATTTCTCTTGCGAATATCCATTTGCTTCTACGAATTCTAAATACTGCTCATTGCTAACCGCATATTTAGCAATCTTAAATGGCGCAACTTCTACTTCGTGCTGCCATTTTTCATTATCAAAAATAAATTCTTCATTACGCTCTGCACCCAATGTGAATCTTCCCCCCGGGATTGGGATATCTTCGTAATTTACTGTTACGTCATTTTTGTCAGCATTTGTTCTTAGATTATCTTTTTCAACAAAATTTGGCTTAGGGTAAGAAAGTGTTTGGCGTGTATAGATAAATGCTTCGTTGTGCATGTCTTCATGAAATAGTGCTAATAAGTAAAAATACTTAGCATAATTATTCAGCTCAATATTTCTTAACAATTTCAATTCGCGTTCTAATACATTGCTCATGTATTCGAAAGTGTCTTGTAAATTGGGTAATGGCAAACTCCAGCGATCATCATGTTGAATACCGATCGAATCAAATAGTGTATCTGCATCATCACGTACCGCAGCTTGCTTACCCAAATGACGTAATACCCATATTTCATGGAAATAAGCGGCATGAGCAATTTCCCATCTCAATGGGTTGATCGTAGGTAAAATTTTACCCATAAGCTGCTCGTCGCTTAGCCCGGCGACTAAATCTAAGGTCCTGGAGCGTACATCTAATAATGCTGAGGAAATACTCTCGACGGTGGCGCTGTTATAATTCATAACAAGTAATGGAGAATAAATTTAACTATTTAATAACCTTACAGTAGTGCTAAATATTTTACATCTATGAAAATACTTCTCATTACTCCTGCTTTACCAAGCGCGCGTGCAGGCAATCGGGTTACCGCCGTGCGTTGGAAAAACATATTAACCGATCTCGGACATAAGGTTCAGGTTAAAAATAGTCAGGACGATATACAAGAAATATGTAAAAAATCAGACTTAATGCTTGCACTGCATGCATGGCGCAGCGCTAATTCAATAGAAACGTTTAATTACCTTGCCCCAGAAAAACCGCTAATAGTTGCATTGACAGGTACTGACTTATACCGATTTATACACTCACATCCTAAACCCACATTACGTTCTATAAAACTAGCTGATACATTAATTTCGCTTCATGACTTAGCGCATTTAGCAATCCCTAAAGTTTATCGTAGAAAAGTGAATGTTATCTATCAATCCGCTAGCTCAGTAAAAAGATCAGTCAATAAAAACAAAAGGTTCTTTGATGCATGTGTGATCGGACACCTGAGAGAAGAGAAAGATCCATTACGTGCAGCCTATGCAGTGCGAAAATTACCTCAGGAGTCTCGCATCAGAATTAAGCAATTTGGAAAAGCCCACACACTCGCTTGGGCCAAGCGTGCACAAAAAGAAGCAGCTTCAAATGAACGTTATCACTGGTATGGCGAAGTTCCTCATTGGAAAATTCGTCAGCAATATGCCCATGCTGATGTAATGGTATTAAGTTCTAAAATGGAAGGTGGTGCGAACGTTATTTCAGAAGCATGTGTGGCGGGAATGCCCGTAATCGCATCAGATATTGCGGGATCAATTGGCTTATTAGGAAAAAATTATCCTGGTTATTATCCTTACGGTAACACTCAGGGACTGAGCGAGCTGTTACTGAGAGCCGAAACGGACCGAAAATTTTTGGCAAAGCTCGAAAAAGCTTGTAGAAGTAAGTCTAACCTGTTTACTTATGCTAAAGAAAAAAACAACATGAAAAAATTATTAAGTAAGATCATATGAAATAAGTTTTCCAATATCATGGTCTTCTAACTATAGGAGCTAATTGCTAAAAATTCTGAATGATTATTGCAAAATTCATCTTTAACGCGCGCCATCGCAGAGCGTGGTCTAATCCCGAGAGGAAAATTCAAACATTAGAGAGCTTTGCTCAGACAGAAATCGATGCAGGTGAATCTATACTCAGTGCTCTGCCGTATGTTGACAATCCTAGGCTGCGAAAACATTTAGAACGACATGCTAAAGATGAATTGGAGCATGGATATCTATTTAGTGCACAAGCACAAAAATTACGAAAACTACAACCAAACTCATCAAGCATTTATAAAAAGCCAGATAAACTTTACAACTTATCTAGATTCAAAACTTCAACTGAGCTGAATTCGCATGATTTTTTTTCAGGAGAAAACTATGAAAAATTAGGTGAAATCACATACGTTGCTATGTTGAATATAGCTGAAGCAAAGGCTGAAAAAGTATTTAGCAAACATCATCAATTATTACACGATGACCCCGAAACATTTAAAATTTTTGAAAGAATATTAAAAGATGAGCGCTATCATGTTTCATATACAGGTAAATTTCTTACTGAATGGACAAATCAAGGTAAAACCAAGCAGGTAAAAAAAGCTTTGTCCTTTGCAAAAAAAGCACGCCTTCTGAATAGTATAAAACGAAAAAGTTCTAAAGTGGGTGAAAAAATAGGGTATTTGATTCTGTATATTCTTTACTTTACGGCAATCATCCCTTTTGCATTTGCATCCAAAATTAGTCGCACAAAAAAAGGCTGGCAGTATCCTGTAAAAGTTAGTCAAGACCTTAAACAAGGTCATTCACAATACTAAACATAAGTAGAAGTATATTGGATATTTTAGGTATATCTGCTTTTTATCATGATGCCGCCGCAGCACTAGTAAGAGATGGTATTCCTCTAGCAGCTGCACAAGAAGAAAGGTTCACTCAAATAAAAAATGATCCAACATTTCCAATCAATGCGATTAATTTCTGTTTGCAAGAAGGAAGTGTTTCGATAAACGAAATTGACTGGATCGTTTTTTATGAAAAACCATTACGTAAATTTGAAAGAATACTAGTTACACATCTAAGTCATTTTCCACGCTCTTCAAAAGCATTCAGTCGAGCAATGTTCTTATGGCTTGGTGACCGCCTTTGGTTAAAAAATCGAATTGCAAGTGAACTTGGGGTTGCCCCCAAAAAAATTCTTTTTACGGAACACCATCAGTCTCACGCAGCCAGTGCCTTCTTCCCTTCTCCTTTTAGAGATGCTGCTATCTTAACCGTTGATGGTGTTGGCGAATGGGCAACCACCACTTTTGGCAAGGGATCCGAAAATCATTTAGAAATCATCTCAGAACTACACTTTCCACATTCACTTGGACTTTTATACTCCTCAATTACTGCATTTCTTGGATTTCGTGTAAACGAAGGAGAGCAAAAAGTAATGGGCCTTGCAGCTTACGGCAAGCCAGCTTATCAAGACCAAATTCGATCTTTGCTGTCATTTTCTAATGACGGAAGTTTTGAACTTGATGTTTCTGCTTTCAGATACCCTTTTGATCCTGAAAAAAGCTTTGGCCCTAAAATAACAAAATTATTAGGCAACGAACGCAAACCTGATAATCCCATTTTGTATCAGAGTGGTAATTCAAAACATGCTGATATAGCGGCTAGCGTACAACTAGTATTAGAAGAATGTATGCTTAAACTTGCCAATCAATTACATCTTCAAGTTCCATCAAAAAACTTATGTCTAGCCGGCGGTGTAGCATTAAACGTAGTGGTCAATAGCAAAATATTAGAGCAAAGTCCTTTTGAAAATATTTTTATCCAGCCTGCAGCAGGGGATGCAGGTGGGGCACTTGGTGCTGCGCTATATATTTATCATGTTGAACTAAATGAAAAAAAACGTTTTACCCAAAAACATGCATTTCTGGGTGAAAAGGCCGAAGCAACTAGATCTGTGAGTACACGAAATATATATGAAGAAATTTCTGATGAGGATAAATTAATTGAAAATGTTGTTCACAAACTATTAAACCAAAAAACTGTTGGTTGGGTGCAAGGAAAATTTGAATGGGGTCCCCGTAGCTTAGGACACCGCAGCTTGATTGCCGATCCTCGTAACGTGGAAATGAAACAACACATTAATCAATACATAAAACATCGTGAAATGTTTAGACCTTTTGCCCCTGCAATTACAAAGGAGAACGCAGATAAATTTTTCGATATCCCAAAAGGAGCTGATTCAGCTGTTCCATTCATGCTGTTATCAGTATTTGCTTTAGAAGAGAAAATCGAATTTATGCCCGCTGCTTTACATGTCGACAATACAGCCAGAGTACAAGTAGTTGACAAAGACAGCGACCCATTGTTTCATAAATTAATCTCAAGGTTCGGAGAACAAACAGGTGTGCCGATATTATTGAATACTTCTTTAAATCTTCAAGGTCAACCTATGGTTAGGGGCGAAAACCAAGCAACTGATCTATTGCAAAAAAGCCAGTTAGACTGTTTAGTAGTAGAGAATCGTATATACAATTAAACTATGCAGTGTATATTGCTAAATTAAATAAATAAAAATGAAATTTACGCAATCAACGAATACTTATATAAGCACTTTTTTAGAGCTAATTATAGGTTTACATAAAAGTGGTTATTGGTGGCTTATACCTTTAATCATTATTTTATTGCCTTTGTCATTCTTTTTCATACTTGCGCAAGCGGTGCCGATTGTTGCGCCTTTTGTGTATACGCTCTTTTAAAAATTTGACTCTTGTTTAAGAGCATTTGACTACATGCTTAATGTTGCATAGCTCTGTGTATATGGCGTCCGCAATTTTCTCATGCCCTAAGGCAGACCAATGATTATCTTTTTGTATTTGAATTTCTTCACCAGCCGATAATGACTCGCGGATTTTTGGCCCTAAATTTATAGTATAAATCCCAAGCTCCTTACCTAAGTTTTCAAAATCTTGTTCTAACTGTGAATAGTTATGCTCAATATTTAACAAAACAAAATGTGTGTTATTTTGCCTGGCAGACTCAGCAAAGTTTTTTATTACTAATTTTGTAAGTTCCCATACCTTGCTGTTTACAGTAAAAATACTCTTTTCCTGATAATTCCTAAAGTATCTTAATAATATTCTCATAACTACACTTTTATTCATAAATGAAATTCGATCGACTCCCGCATTATGATCAAAAAGATCATATTGATTAGGTATAGGTGAACCTGCAAGACTAAGGCCGGTCTCATCTTTCACAAAATATGGTTTGGCGTAAAAAGTAAAACTACTTGTATTTCTAGGTATATGATGAAATGCAAAAGCCAAGACAATTACATCTAGTGCATAATCTTTAATTTCATTTTCATAGTAAAGCAGCATTTGATCAGTGCCATAACCGCGAACACCAAAGTTTAGCACTTGAGCATCATCTAGTTTTTTATCTAAGAGCGATACATAAACTTCATTATCATTTACTGATTCTCCAAAAGTTTGTGAAGCCCCGATAAAACCAATTTTGAGTCTATTATTTAAATTAAGTAAATCATCGGTATTTTTACCTCTCAGACCATGCTTATTGGTAGAAATAGATACATCCCACAAACCAGGCTTGATATGTTTTACCCTAGCATTAGGTTTAACTTTCCAACCAAGCTTCTCATCATGTATGTCAAATGAGTACGGACTCGTGATCGTACTGTATTTATTATTTTCAGGACGACTTTTCCATATTAAAAAATGATGTTGCTCACTCGATAAGCCATAATACGGCAGGTATAAAAGATCTGCTGAGCTATAGTAGTAGCGTACAGAAACCTCTAAAAACAAAAAAGCCGAAATTACTGCAAATATATAACTTAAAATTTTAAAGTTTGAAAAATGATTTTGTCTTTCTACCATCGATCTCGCATGGTTCAGAAATACGATATATCAATTTATTATCATGTATCTAGTTCACAGCAAATTCATGCCAATCACCATTGGATTGTTGGTACTTAAAGCCATTCTCAGTTATTTTCACACGTGATTTTTTTGTTTTATTAGGTTTTATCTTTAACTTAGCTAGCTGTTTACTCGTTTTTAGATCCAGAATAACAAATTCAACCTTTTCACTGGTTTTATTTTTCACACGAAACTCATACAAACCAGGCTCTAAATTATTCAAATCCTCAGATGTATCAATAGAATCCTCATTAAGTATTAATTCTAACTTAATATAATCACTTTTGAGTCCTCCAGCCCCACCACCACCTGCATAGAGAGTAGAGGAAATGAGTAGTAAAAAAGCAAGCAAGGCTAAGGAAAATATTATTTTATGCATATTACTGTTCCCTTAATTTTTTACGTTAACTCAAATATGACCTTAGATTACAGTATAAAATTTCACACAAGACAATAAATGTTTATAAAAATATTTAATCAAAAATAAAAGTATATCTTTGGTCTTAACAATTAAGACATATAAAGTGATAAAGCTTGAAAATCTAGATCATGTTTGGATACATAGTAACCAAACAATGGTAAATTTTGGTCTGGCAATGAGTGCACTTGCCAATTTAATGGCGAAATTCAAATAATTACTCTGCTTAGTAATCCATTAATGTTCCTAATTAACTACATAATGAAGTTTTAATTGTGCATACTTATCACAAGTCGTAGGGTATGGACTGTAGGTGTTTTTTTAAATTGTTTGATATCGTAGGCTAACAAACAATACATGCAAATCGACCTGGCGTAACTTAATATCAATGTCTTGGAAAAGTAGAACACTACTCAACGAGACAAATTAACAGCAAAACGCAAGATTCGATTCAAAAAGCACCACAATCAAAACATAAGCCTACAAGGAAAGCCCGCTCACACAGTTCAACGCGGGCTTTCTTTTGCTCTAGGACTTTATTTGGACCAATTGCTTGTCATGTAACTTAGACAAAGTAAGCAAACCTATAATTGCGCCTAACAAGGCTAAACCCATATCAGACTGTGTATCCCATTCATATCCTTGTGTTGCTAAAAACGCATCTGCGCCTTCTCCAATTGCAAGCGCTGCCCACCATTCTATGAGCTCATAAAATGCACTAAAAGCAAGACAAAAACTAATACAGAAAAAATATTGCCAAAAAGAATTTGGAATGATGTTTTTACGGATAATAATCTCTCGCGCAATCAGTGCAGGGACAAAACCTTGAGCAAAATGTCCTACCTTGTCGTAATTATTTCTAGCAAACCCAAACCATTCTTTAAAATAGTCAAATAATGGCACTTCTGCATAAGTATAATGACCGCCAACCATCAAGATTACACAATGAATCAAAATTAAAATATATAATAGCGGAGTCAGTCGAAAAGAATTATATGTAAACACTAACACAACAATTCCGATGATTGCTGGTAACACTTCAAAGAACCAAGTGATTTGGTCTTTAGGGTGAATTGCAGACCATATAAAGACTATAAAAAAAACACCAAGCCAAGCAACTTTATACATACATTGCTAATAATTCGTTTAATCTAGGTTTATATAAATACTTTCTACAGTTGCACCTTCTTGCTCCACATAGCCAATCGAACACGCCTCTGAATAACCCAGGCTTTGCAGTTCAGTTATACAGGCTTGTTCATATTGTTTAGGTAAGCTTGCAAGTAAACCACCTGCAGTCTGTGGATCAAACAATAATGGATAGTAAGAATGTTTTACGGCGTCTTCCTGATTTTTAATTGCTCTACGTAAACGAACGTTTGAAGGCTGCAAAGAACTAAAAATTCCTAGCTGCATAGATTCCATTGCACCTTTTAAAATAGGTAAAGAATTAATATCAATATGAATATCAACACCTCCTACTCGCAACATTTCAACTAAGTGGCCCAGCACACCAAATCCTGTTACATCTGTACAAGCATGCACATCGTATTTATATAAACATTGTGCAGCAGCATGATTTGATTGAATCATTGAATCAATTGCTTTAGAAACCCAACGCCCTTTTGCTTTGCCTCGCATATCTGCTGCGAATAATGTTCCAGTACCTATCGGCTTTGTTAGGATGATAGTATCACCATCTTGCATTCCACTTTTTGCTAATAGTTTTTCTTTTTCAACTATGCCTGTAACACTCAAACCAAATGATAATTCAGCACCCTCGCTAGAGTGTCCTCCAACAAGTGCAGCATTATGTTGATTAAGAACTTGTAATGCACCCTGCATCATCTGCTGTAATTGTTGTTCTACCATTTGTTCTTTCCCATACGGCACAGTTGCAATCGCCATGGCAGCTTGTGCTTCTGCACCCATCGCAAACACATCACCTAAACTATGATTTGCAGCAATTTGACCAAACACATATGGATCATCAATAAACGAACGAAAATAATCCACAGATTGCACCTGAACTTTTCCTTCAGGTACTTGCAAAACCGCAGCGTCATCTGGCGCATCCAAACCTAAAACTACATCCTCACGTTTTATAGTTGTTAATTTATTCACAACCCGGCTAAGCACATTACTGCCAACTTTTGCACCACAACCGCCACAACGCATCGCAATTGCGGAAATCTCTTTTAATGTGTCTTTATTGGCTAATTCGCTATGTAATGGTTCTGGCTCCTCATCCATTTCGGGAAGCTGCTGATACTTACGCATGAATTCACGATCAATATAGTCTTTAAGTTTCCATATCCATGCACCTTCAAAAGTAAAGATACCTCTAGAGCCAATTGCACACTTATCTCCGGTACTGATTAAACTTAAAAAACTAATCTGTGGAACATGTTTTTTTAAAGGTTTATTGGTAAGCGCACGTCGAATGTTTTTATATAAAGGCGGGCCCTGTCGAACCGCGAATACCCCTGATTTAGGTCGCGGATAATCCACAACTGAAGCTATATCACCTGCCGCAAAAACGTCTACATGAGAAATAGATTGCAATGAATCATTCACTGCAACAAAACCGCGGTCATCGACGGCCAGTCCTGATTCCTTATACCAACCGGGGGCAGATGCATGTGTGGCCCAGATAATGGCATCCGCTTGCAATATTTGACCATCATCTAATTCGATAGCATTGGCGTTTACGCGTTTAGCTTTACTTCCTTTATGTATTTTGATTTCACGCTCTGCTAGTACACGACGAAATCGCTTTTGTATCGAATTATTGTGTGTAGCCAGTATAGGTCCTGTGCCCGTTATTAAATCAAACTGCAAGTTATCATTTGTGCAAGAATTCTCTCGTAGTAAATTATGCAAATGGAATTGCGTAGCAAGCGCGACTTCCACTCCTCCAGCACCTGCACCCACAACAACTACTTTAAAATCTCCCTTGCGTGAAAGCACTTGTTGCATGAGTTCTTCCCACCCTTGTAAAAACTCGTTAATGGGTTTTACGGCGAGTGCATGTTCTTTTGAGCCGGGAACTTCAATATGTGATGGCGTTGAACCTGTATTAATAGAAAGTACATCATAACGAATAGGTGGGCGATCACCGCAAATAACATTTTTATCTTCAAGTTGTATATAAGTAGCGGGTGCATGAATAAGTCTTGCACCACAAAACTTTGCTAGCGGGCGCAAATCAATATGACTTTCGTCATAACTATAATGTCCGGCAATATAGCCCGGTAACATTCCTGAATACGGGGTGTGTACATCACGTGTAATCAAAGTAATTTGTAAACCAGCTAATGGTTTCATGCCAAATTTCTTCAACACAGCCACATGACTATGTCCGCCACCAATTAATACTAAATCCTTAATAACCGGAGTGTTTTTAACTGACTGCAAAATTTTTCCCAGTGCGTTAACCCATTAATTAGATCGTGTCGTTTACAAGCTTAGAACCCGTAATTAATTAACTTAATCAAAAAGGAACCTTCGAGATGAAAATCAAGCTACTTGAACATGGGTGGTTATATTTATTATTAGTGCTAAGTGTAGCAGCTCCCTGCATGGCATCGAGTAAATATGTGCCTAATTCGCCGGTTAGTATACAAATCATTGCTGATAACGGTACGCATTTCCCCATATATCCTGTGACACAAGGTAATTTGAAAAATGAGACACGAGCGTATCTAGAGGCCGTGAATGGAGAAAATTACTCCCTACAGATTCGTAATAATTCCAATCGACGTGTAGGACTTGTGATTGCAGTAGACGGTAGAAATATTATTTCGGGGAAACAATCCACACTCAAGCAAAGCGAAAATATGTATATCTTGGGTCCTTATGAAACCCAAACTTATTCAGGTTGGCGCACTAGCAGTCGTGATATACATCGTTTTTACTTTACAGATATGGAAGACTCTTATGCTCATGCATTTGGCGATGACTCTGCTATGGGTGTCATTGCTGTTGCAGTTTATGAAGAGAAATTACCTTTCTTTAAAAAACGTGAAAAAATAATTAACTCAAAACCACAAGATAAATCGCCCAACCGATCTTATGATTCAACAGCATCTAATGAATCTGCAACTGCAGACCAAGCTGAAGCCGGTACAGGTTTCGGTGAGCATCAAACCTCATATGTTCGTCGAGTGCAATTCAATCCTAAACGAATAGCAAAAGTGAAAAGTTTCTATAAGTATGAATGGCGCGGAACCCTTTGCAACAAACGTATTATAGAATGTGGTCACCGCTATGATGAACGAGAGAATCGGTTTTGGCCTAGAGATGCTTACGAGGTGGGGTTTGCGCCCTATCCTCCTGACTATCATAGATAAAAATTGATATTTGTGAATGTGCAGGGTTTGTTCCCAGCATAAAATGACTTAACAATTAGAGGCTATTTCTGCTTGTAGTTCTTCTTTTTTACTTTCAATTTGATCATCAGACAGATAGCTTCTTTCGCCGGATGCCTCATCTAATTCATACCAACGGTAACTGCCGTGATTATAGTTATGAAGTTGATCTTGTAGTGCCGCACAAAGTTTTTTCTTTTTATCGGCGGCTTGTTGAGCTTCCAATCTTTTTTCCTGTCGCTCTAAACGCTCCGATTGTAAGTAGTTCACATACTTTTTCTGATGCATTAAGCGTTGTTCTACAACATTTGAATCTTGCCCAAGAGTTGCCGCACCCGTTTCTATATTGATTTGTTGCGCTTGGCTATTCATTTTGCGGTCACTGTAATGCACCTTGCCATTTGCATCGACCCATTTGAAGATTTCAGCATGCGCTGAGTTACCAAGAAAAAATAATCCCAGAAAAATTATTCCTGGTAGAGTGATACTACTCATTCCAACTCTCGTCATACCATCACTTCCTGCTCAGATGCTGAATTTGAAAAATAATTGTGCAGGAATTGATCAAATGTTTGTGTGTCGGAAGCCTCAATTTGTCTTTGATTTTCTACCGACTGTCGTACACTAGTTTGAAAAAAATTCGCGTCTTTCTCACTTAAGTCACTGTTGCGCAGTTGATTTTCATGTTGTTTGGAGACACGACTTGCAAATTCAAAAAAACATTCATTATTGTCGTGCAGATCCTGCAGAACTCTAGCCGAGGGAGTTAATGCAAGGTTATTGACCACAGCTTGTTGATTTTGCAAGGCTCGACTATAAGCGGATGTATTATTTTGTTCATCAAGAATTGCAGAAATTGCTTGCATTTCACTTAAAATTTCCTGCGCCCAATCTTGCAGAGTAGATAAACGATCTACTCTCGAAAGTTTTAATTTTGGATCGCGACCTTGATGAGCAACTTTGCTATCGTTATCTTCTATCGCATCACGTTCATGTTTATCAATCAGTGGGCTTTGCTGTAACAAACAAAACAACATGAAACATTCGAGGAAATATAACTGCTCCTCGCTAACTCCTAGTGGATCATATAAATTAAGGTCAAGTGATCTAAGTTCAACATACTGAACACCTCGTTGCGCGAGCGCATTAACGGGCTTTTCATTTTTAACTAAAGGTTGTTTAGGACGAATGGCGCTGTAATACTCATTTTCAATTTGCAAAATATTGGCATTAAGTTGTCGATACTCTCCATTCACCTTTACACCTATTTTTTCATACTCTGGGCAAGGTGTTTCAATCGCTTTCGTTAAACACTCTATATATGAGGGCAAACTGTCGTAACAGGCTTGTACACCCGTTTCACTTTCCTTTTTATTGGTATAACCGATGTCGCCCATACGCAGACTCGTAGCATAAGGTAAGTAATAAGTTTTACTATCAAACTTTTCTAACGTATTGGGTTGCCCACTTAAAAAAGATTTGCAAATTGCTGGAGATGTGCCAAACAAATAAAAAATTAACCAACCATAGCGCTGCATATTCCGAATCAATCCCATGTATTGTTCAGAAATAAAATTTTGCTTGCTTTGTTTTTGGCCTAGAAGAACTTGATAGTATGGCCAAAAACTCTCTTGCATAGAAAAATTAAAATGCACACCTGCAATGACCTGCATCATTTTTCCATAGCGATGTCCCAAACCACGACGGTAAACCGTCTTCATCATGCCTAAATTCGAGCTACCGTAATTTGCAATGGGAATCCCTTGTTCACCTGCGACTACACATGGCATGCTTGCAGCCCACATATACTCATCGTCGAGCTGTGCATATACAAATTTGTGAATGTTGCGCAGAAAATCACGCGCTTTTACCACACCTTGAATGGGGGGCGTAATAAGTTCTAACAAAGCTTCAGAATAATCTGTTGTGATATATGGGCTTGTCAATGCCGAGCCCAGCTTTAGTGGATGAGGCCGTTGAGAGAGCTTACCGTTTAAATCTACACGCAACGATTCTTTTTCTACGCCTATGCTGCCATTCGCTAACAATCCAAGTTTTTGATCACGGCCCATAACCGTCAGTGTATTATGTAGCTGTTTATACATAGGTATTTATTGTTATTCTTTTAGTAAAATATATATGCACGATTATAGCGACTTAGCAAAGTAAAGATGGATTTTTATCAAACTCCAGTTCATCCATGTGGTTATTTACCTAACCGCTATAGCATTAATATATTTGCGGACCCCAATACCGAAATATCCACGCAAACTTATAGTTGGCTAATCGACCATGGTTTTCGACGTAATGGCAGCCATTTATATCGTCCGCAATGTCCTGAGTGCAAATCCTGTATACCTACACGAGTATGCGTTAAAGATTTTGAACTCAGCCGTTCTCAACAGCGTACATTAAAAAGAAACCAAGACCTCAGTACTCAAATCGTAGAAAAAAAATATATACAAGAACATTTCGACTTATATTTGCAATATCTACAAAATCGTCACAATGAAAGTCCTATGACATTGTCCACTCAACATGACTATGAAGAGTTTATTCTAGGTACGTGGTCCGATACCCAATTTATAGAATTCAGACTAGAAGATAAATTAATCTGTGTTGCTGTCTTTGATTATTTACCCCAGGGCCTTTCCGCAGCATACACTTATTTCGATACGACATATCTAAATCGTAGTTTAGGCACGTTGGCGATTTTGAAATTAATCGAACTCGCAAAATCCAAACAATTAACTTATGTGTATCTTGGCTATTGGATTAAAGAATGCCAAAAAATGAATTATAAAATTAACTTCGCACCTATTGAAGGCTACATCAACAAAACTTGGCAACTTGTTGAAGAATGATAGCCTAAGGCTAACAGCCTGTGAAATTTTCCCCAATCAAATGCGAGGAAACTTCTTAGGCCAATAAATCTCTGAATTTTTTCCAATTAAATGCGAGGCCTGGATCGGATTTTCTACCAGGTGCAATATCAGAATGCCCCACAATATCCTCTTTACTTAAAGACAGATACGCTATACGTAGACAATCCACCAATGTTGCCAATACTGCATATTGCTCAGGCTCATAAGGGGTTTCATCCGCACCTTCCAACTCAATTCCTATAGAAAAATCATTCGCCCGAGATCTGCCTTTATAGTTTGATTCTCCTGCATGCCACGCGCGTTTATTGAATGGCACAAATTGCAATAATTCACCGTTTCGACGAATCAGCACATGTGCTGAAACTTTTTTATCCGCAATTTTTTTAAAATAAGAGTGTTCATTTGGATCAAGCTGGTTGGTGAATAGCTGTTCAATATATGAACCCCCAAATTCATCAGGTGGCAAACTGATGTTATGAATCACAATTAAGGAGAGTTGTGTGTCCATCGGCCTCTCATCTTGATTGGGTGATGGAATGTACCGCACGCCAACAACTCTATGACTTGCAGGATCAACACGCATAATTTATTGCCACAAATTCAACACCATCTAAGAGTTACAATAATTCAATTCTAACCGAATCGTAACACTAATCTGGCATATCTGCGGTTTATGTGCTCAATTCATGGGTTGAGCTAAAAAAAGCCGCTATTAAAGAGCTTTTTTATTTTTGATTAGGATGAAGTTCGCTTAGTAAAATATCAGACATATATAAAATTTCACCTGCTTTATTATTTATTTGAAATTTGAGTTTTGGAGATGGCTCATCCCAGAGAATTTCAATTATTCCATAGTTGTTTTCACGAATAATTTCTTTGCTTAAACGATATCGATTTTTTTCTTCTTTCTTGTTCATCCCTGTATTCATACCACTTGACGTTATCTCAATCAGTGGATAGTTAATCTTATCATTTTCCATTCTTGAAATTTCAGCTAAGTGCCTATCACCACTTATCAAAACAACTCCATTTGCATTCGTTTGGGCAAGCAGGTCGAATAATTTTTTTCTTTCAAAAGGATAGTTCGCCCATTTTTCCCAACAGTGTTCATCAGGAATCACTTGAATGCTGGAGACAATAATACGTAGTTTCGCCGGCTTTTTAAGTTCTTGGGCAAGCCATTCCCATTGCTCATGCCCTAAGATCGATACATCAGGATTAAGCTGTTTACCGTAATTGGTTCTGGGACATTGTTCTGTTGGTTCATCCATTACTGATGGTCCACGAAAATAACGTGTATCCAGCAGTATTAGTTGTAGTCGTTTTTCAGCTTCACCAAAAAAGTATGATTGATATATCCCTGGCCTGGATCTTGCCGGTGATTCATAAGAAACTTTAAAAAAATCTAAAAATAGTTTTTCCGCTTTTTCTTTTATAGGATTTTCTGCACCAGCATCGTTCTGACCATAGTCATGGTCATCCCATGTTGCATAGACTGGTATCTCACTTGAAAAACGATCATATCCTGGTTGTTGTGATAGCAATTTATATTTTTGTTCCATTATATTTGGGTCAACAGTATCTGCATAGATATTGTCACCCATAAAAACAAATATATCCGGTTTTTCCTTATGTATTGCGTCCCAAATGGGTTGCTCTCTATCTTGTTTTAAACAAGAACCAAAAGCTATCTTGTCAATTTGTTCAGCTGATGCATTAAAACTAGATAGCAATAATATCGATACTACAAAATGTGAAAATTTCATAGCATAAAAGTATAGCCAGCAACCATTACAGAATTATTGAGATTAGATCTTGCTTCAGGTCAAAAATGCTTCTTTGTGTTGTCCTTACTGTATTTACGCCCTTGTGCTCATTCATTCGGTTCACAACTGGGGCATATCTCCAAGTCTTCAATTTCTTGTTTGGTGTATCTAGGCACGATGTGCTGAGGACAATTCCGATCCCAAGCCTCTATATGGATAATGTAAGATCGCTCTACGTTAGCTTTATAACTAGGCATGGAAAGTTTTTTATTTAACGCTTCGTCCCCTTCTTTTATTTCTGCCGTGCCCCAAAGTTTAATACGTGCCCTATTTGGGTAATCCATAAAAAATAAGCAAACTTTATTATTACCTTGTATGTTTCCGTAAGAAATGTATTGGCGATTACCTGAAAAATCAGCAAACCCTAAAGTGTGTTTATCAATTACTTTTAAAAATCCCTTTGGACCACCTCGATGTTGTATGTAAGGGTAACCTTCACTGTTTACGCTCGAAATATAAAATGAATCTCGTTCAGCAAGAAAATCTCTTAATTTAGTGGTGACTATATTTTCCCACCCGCCAAATTCTTCAGCGCGAGCATAAATTGATCTAGAGCCTTTTTGTTCTTGAATTTTTTTTACCGTATCGGTAAATGCAATGTCACTTATAAACTCTCTCATCTTTTCTCTCTCATAATTAACTTAAGTTTGACGAGACCAGGCTGGAATTTAAACATTACTCACCAATGAGTTCCATAATACGTTTTTCAAGGCGCTTCATTGCGCGTACAAATATTTTTGGATCATCCTGGGATCTCGCTAGAACCAACGCCCCCTGAATACCCCCTACAACTTCCTCGGCAATCTCTTTGGCATCTTTCTTTGCCAACCCATTCCGTTTTAATGCTGTCGTTAATGAATTCATCCAAATTTTAAAATAGTTGCACACTTTTTCAGAAAAATGGTCACGCGTATGGTCCAAGGCAAATGCACCAACTAAACATATTCGCTTTCCAGATTTAAAATACCGATTCACTTCATTAAACATCAAGCGAATACTTGAAACAGCATCTTCACTTTCACGTAATGGTGCAAATACATTCTCATTAAACCATGTATCAATTTCATTTAAGACAGCTTCAGCCATTTCATTTTTTCCATTGGGAAAAAAATGATAGAGGCTGCCTTTGCCAAGCCCAGTGCGTTCGGTAATTTCAGATAGCGATGCGCCCGCAAATCCATACTCTCTAAAAATTTCTCCTAGGGCAGGAATAACATCACTACGTTCTGCAAAGACTTTTGGCATTATTTACAATCCAAGCTCTGTAAGTCCGGGATGATCGTCGGGGCGCGCTCCTTGTTCCCACAAAAACTTGCGCTGCGATTCTTTAATAGGTACGTCATTTATACTTGCTTCGCGACGTTGCATTAATCCTTTGTCATTAAACTCCCAATTTTCGTTTCCATGGGCACGAAACCAATTTCCTGAATCATCGTGATATTCGTACTGAAAACGTACTGCAATTCGATTGCCGTTATAAGTCCATAACTCTTTTATTAATCGATAGTCCAGTTCACGTGCCCACTTGCGTTTAAGAAAGGCAATAATTTCATCACGCCCACTGAAAAACTCTGCACGATTCCGCCAACAGCTATCGGCTGAGTAAGCGAGTGCTATTTTCTGTGGATCTTGCAAATTCCAAGCATTTTCTGCCATACGCACTTTTTGGATTGCGTCTGCTTCGCTAAATGGTGGAAAAGGGGGTCTTTCTTCTGGCATTTGATATTTCCTATCTTGATTGTACTGATTGGTACAATATATACCGATTGGTACAGAATGCAACCCACATATTGCAAAATTTCCACGAGCATAAAAAAGGCCTCATAAAATGAGGCCTTTTACTACGAGAGTATATGAAAGGAATTACATCATTCCGCCCATACCGCCCATGCCAGCCATGTCTTCCATCGCTGGGCCATGATCATGTTTATCGTCTTCTGGTTTTTCAGCAACCATCGCTTGAGTGGTAATCATCAAGCCTGCTACAGATGCTGCATTTTGAAGCGCAGTACGTGACACTTTAGTTGGATCAAGAATACCCATCTTGATCATGTCTCCAAACTCACTTGTTGCAGCGTTGTAACCATAGTTACCTTTACCTTCATCTACTTTTGCAAGAATTACAGAAGCTTCCTCACCAGCATTACTTACAATTTGGCGAAGAGGCTCTTCCATAGCTTTTCTTGCGATGCCGATGCCGAGGTCTTGCTCGTGGTTGTCACCACTAAGACCGTCCAAGGCATGGCAAGCACGAAGTAATGCAACACCACCGCCAGGGACAACACCTTCTTCGACTGCAGCACGCGTTGCATGTAGCGCATCTTCAACACGCGCTTTCTTTTCTTTCATTTCAACTTCAGTGGCTGCACCAACTTTAATCACCGCTACACCGCCGGCAAGTTTTGCCATGCGTTCTTGAAGCTTTTCTTTATCATAATCTGAACTTGCTTCTTCAATTTGAGCCTTGATTTGTTCAACACGCGCTTTGATGTCTTTGCCTTTACCAGAGCCGTCAACGATAGTGGTATTTTCTTTAGATACTTCTACACGCTTCGCGCTGCCCATGTCATCAAGACTTGCTTTTTCTAATGACAAGCCGACTTCTTCGGAAATAACAGTACCACCTGTTAGTACCGCAATGTCTTGTAACATCGCTTTACGACGATCACCAAATCCTGGTGCCTTAACCGCGCACACTTTGACAATTCCGCGAATGGTGTTGACCACTAATGTTGCAAGTGCCTCACCTTCAACATCTTCTGCAACTATTAATAATGGACGACCTGCTTTTGCAACCCCTTCCAATAAAGGTAGTAAATCGCGAATGTTAGAAATCTTTTTGTCGTGCAACAAAATAAAGGGATTTTCTAAATCAGCCGCCATGCTGTCTTGGTTATTGATAAAGTAAGGAGAGAGATAGCCGCGATCAAATTGCATTCCTTCCACGACTTCTAGTTCATTTTCTAGCGCATTACCTTCTTCAACGGTAATAACACCTTCTTTACCTACCTTATCCATCGACTCGGCAATGATGTCGCCGATTGATGTATCAGAGTTTGCAGAAATACTTCCCACTTGTGCAATGGATGTGCTGTCGGAACATTTCTTTGACATTTTTTGCAGGCTTTCTACTGCCGCTGTAACTGCTTTATCGATTCCGCGTTTAAGATCCATTGGATTCATTCCTGCAGCTACCGCTTTCATACCTTCACGTACAATCGCTTGCGCTAATACGGTTGCAGTAGTAGTTCCATCGCCGGCAACATCAGAAGTTTGTGAAGCAACTTCCTTCACCATCTGTGCGCCCATGTTTTCAAACTTGTCTTCTAATTCAATTTCTTTTGCAACAGATACACCATCTTTCGTTACTGTTGGTGCACCAAATGATTTATCTAAAACAACGTTGCGACCTTTAGGGCCTAAAGTTGCTTTAACCGCGTTCGCTAGAACGTTGACACCTTGTGCCATGCGTTGTCTGGCGTCTTCGCCAAAACGTACTTCTTTTGCACTCATGATTTTTCCTTCCTAAATGCGTTAATTACTTTTAAATTTAATATATGTTGAAGGTGCTTACTCGATAACTGCCATGATGTCGTCTTCACGCATCACTAATAATTCATCGCCATCAACTTTGACCTCTGTGCCGGAGTACTTTCCAAACAGGACTTCATCACCTTTCTTAACATCCAATTTTCGAACATCTCCGCTGTCGGTAACTTTGCCGTTACCCACTGCAATCACTTTTCCTTTAATAGGTTTTTCGGTTGCTGAGTCTGGAATCACAATCCCACCTGGGCTCGTGCGCTCCTCTTCCATACGTTTGACGACCACTCGGTCATGCAAAGGACGTAATTTCATTGACGCCTCCTAAATAAGCTAAAAATTGTAAAATTTAATCGTGTTTCTCGTAGGTGCTTTCTTGTTAGCACTCTCTATTAATGAGTGCTAATCATACGAATGAACATATTGAAGTCAAGGATTTTATAGGGTTAATTAGCGGCTCAGTTGTCTTTGGGGCGCTGGGTCACCTCACCCTCATAGACGTTGCCTGATGTCCCTCTAGTAGAATCACTCCTGGTTGTTGCCGAAAAGCCTACATTCATATTCGCTAAGGGATTGAATCGATTGACTAAAAAAGTAACTACCGGTCTTCGCGTTATGGGCAGCAAACAAAAGAAACCGATGGCATCAGTAAAAAACCCAGGGGTAAGCAACAGTGCTCCACCTATCAACAAAGCGACTCCTTCAAGAATTTCGTTGGCTGGCACTCGCCCTTCATTCAGAGCCTGATTAAAACGTATATAGGTCTGTAAACCCTGGCTGCGCAACAATCCTGCGCCAATTACTGCGGTCAGCACCACAAGCGCAATAGTAGGAAGCCAATTGATGATTCCTGCGACTTGAACTAATAGGTAGATTTCAAGAATTGGAATCAGCAGAAACAGGGCAAATAAGATTGGAAACACTCGAACGCGAACAGGCGGCATATCATCTCTCGTTACGGGATTTACTGGCAATATGGGGGCAACTGACCCAAACTTCAACTATTAACCCAAAGTCAATTGATAGGTATTGAGAGATGGGCTTACCGATCATCGTGCTAACCACTTTTCCTGATATCGACACCGCTCAGCGGCTCGCAGAGGGAATGGTGCAGGCAAAGTTGGCGGCATGTGTAAATATATTGCCGGCAGGGCAATCTATATATATATGGGAAAATAACCTTTGCAAGGAATCTGAGTATTTGGCGGTCATTAAAACAATGGACAGTCACTATCAGGCGCTTGAAGAATATATTAAAAGGCATCATCCATACGAACTTCCTGAGATCGTAGCGACTCAAATTACTGATGGTTCAAAAGAATATTTATCATGGTTAGAAACAAACACAACAGCATGAATTTTTTACGCATATCATTACTTTTACTTTTTGCTTTTTTCTGTACTTCAGCTTCGGCTGACAGCGCACTTTCTAGTTTAAGTGGTGACGAAGAAGAAGAATTTTTAGACCCTGATGTTGCATTTGTAGTAACCGCAAAACAGGGTGATGACGGTACCATTAAAACCAATTGGCTCATTCAAGATGGGTACTACCTTTACAAGGACAAAATCAGTGTTGCGCCCGTCGATGAATCCCAAATCAGGTTGGGTGAATTACCTTTGCCAGAAGGCGAAGAAAAAGAAGACGAATATTTCGGATTAATCGTAAGTATTGATCATGAATTTAATGCTGATATACCGATTACACATTTAGCGACTAATGAGGACGCCGTTGATTTAATTTTTAAATATCAGGGCTGTGCGAAAGCCGGATTATGTTATCCACCGATTACTAAAACGTTACGCGTAAATTTAGATTCCGCTTCTACTAATCTTGTATCAACAAGCGATAATGACGATGGTGTCGGGAGTCCTTCTTCAACCGGAACTGAATTTCAGTCTGAGCAAGATAAAATTGCAGGCACCTTAGCTTCTGGAAAACTTTGGTTTACGGTTTTCTTTTTCTTTGGTTTAGGTTTACTACTTGCGTTTACACCTTGTGTGTTCCCGATGATCCCTATTCTTTCCAGCATTATTGTGGGTCAGGGTGAAGAAATTTCAACTTCTAAAGCATTTTCTTTATCACTGGTTTATGTATTAGCAATGGCGGTGACGTATACCATCGCGGGAGTCATTGTCGGTTTGTCAGGTGAAAACATTCAAATATGGTTTCAAAACCCTTGGGTGATTAGCGTGTTTGCTGGGATCTTTGTATTGCTCTCACTCGCGATGTTTGGTTTTTATGAACTACAAATGCCGAGCGGTATTCAATCAAAACTCAACAGCATTAGTTCAAATCAAGAACAAGGTTCCTATGTGGGTGCAGGCATCATGGGTTTGTTATCTGCTTTGATCGTAGGTCCTTGTGTGACTGCACCACTTATTGGCGCTTTAATTTATATTGCCGAAACGGGTGACGCATTGGTTGGTGGTGTGGCTTTATTTGCCTTAAGTATGGGCATGGGTGCGCCACTGCTAGCAATCGGCACTTCTGCAGGAAAAGTTTTACCCAAAGCAGGGCCTTGGATGGATGCCGTCAAAGCCGTCTTTGGTGTGCTATTACTCGCATTGGCAATTTGGATGTTAGAACGTATTTTGCCAGCACCGATTATTTTATTGCTTAGCGGTGCATTACTGATTGTCTCTGCGATTTACTTGGGTGCGTTAGATGCAATCAAAGAAGGTGCATCCGGTTGGTCTAAACTCTGGAAAGGAATGGGTTTAATCTCGTTGGTATACGGTGCAATTTTAGTTATTGGTGCCGCAGGAGGAAGCCATAGCTTGTTACAACCATTACAAGGAATTGCAGGAATGACGACGCAGATCGCGAGTAACGATTCTGCTCATTCTAACTCAAGTTCTAAACATGCACTTCCATTCCAGCAAATTAAAGGTTTGGATGGTCTGCAAACTGCACTAAGTCAAGCGGCTAAAGAAGGTCGTCCTGTGATGTTAGATTTTTATGCAGATTGGTGTATATCTTGTAAGGAGATGGAAGCATTTACGTTTAGTGACAGTAGTGTACAAGAATCGTTGAATAATTTTGTAATGTTACAAGCCGATGTAACAAAAAATGACGACCTTGATAAAGCTTTATTAAAAGAGCTTGGCTTGTTTGGTCCACCGGCAATTTTATTCTATGACCCATCTGGGAATGAACTTCGTAACTTCCGTGTAGTCGGATTTATGGATGCAGGAAAGTTTTCTTCTCATATTGAAAACTTTAAGCAGACTGGAAGAATTGCTTTAAACAACTGATTGCTAGTTTCTTAACCACAATCTGATTGTGGTCATTATTTTTGTAAGCTAAATCATAGCTCACCGGTCTAGTGTAAATGGCCGTACTATACTTCTGCGCTGACTCTTTATATTTCAATTACTGAATTATAGATTTTAACTTATAGTAGACATATGGAGATCAATTTAGACACCGGTAAGCTAATTGTCTTTCTTGGAGGGCTATTTTTATTTCTGCTTATAGAGACTCTATTTCCTACGCGTGAATGGCAAGACTCACGTCTGAAACGCTTTGCTTTTCATGGAAGTATTGCGGCTTTAAATACTGTCATCATACGAATTCTTATATACGTTCCATTTTTACTCTGGGTGGTTTACGTTGAAGAAGAAGGTTGGGGCATCTCGCGTTGGCTGGAAATTTACGGTTGGACGGAAATTATCTTGTCAATCATAGTACTCGATTTCTTTGATTATATTTGGCACCGCGCCAATCACCGAGTACCTATTTTATGGCGCTTCCATAAAGCTCATCACTCAGACACGGCAATGGACGTCACTACAGCGCTACGCTTTCATCCAACTGAATTAATGGTCTCAGGTCTAGTTAAAGCGACATGGGTCGTAATTTGGGGTCCAACGGTTGTGGCATGGTTTTTATTCGAGGCTCTCATTAGTTTGTGCGCACAGTTTCATCATAGCAATATCGATTTTCCTAACTGGATTGAAAAATGGCTATCGTGGATTATCGTAACCCCGCGATTTCACGCATCCCACCATGCTGTCGATAGACGCTATGGTGATGCCAACTTTTCTACTATTTTCAGTATATGGGATCGAATATTTGGAACGTATTCTCAGCCAGAGCAAGATGGCGCTACAACTCGAGGAATTGATGCTTTGGGCTTACCCGAAGCACGAGAGTTATGTTTTTCACCGATGGCTTGGTTGGTAGAACCTTTTCGTTCTCGCAACCAGAACCTTGCTTATGAGCGTGTTGTCGAAAAAGCACCAAACAAAAGCAAATCCTAATAGAACAAATGAACTTAACAGGAGTACTAAAATGAAATTTTTTAAACTACTAACCGCATTATTTTTATCTACCTTTTTAGTAGTTGCCTACGCAGGTGAGCACGCAGGTAAAACTGCAGAGGAAAAGAAAGAGCATGCAGGCGATGCTGCTGAAAAGAAAGAACATGCAGGCGATGCTGCTGAAAAGAAAGAACATGCAGGTGATGCCGCAGAGAAAAAGAAGGAACATGCAGGCGATGCTGCTGAAAGCAAGGAATAGGATAAGGAGATAACAAAATGCGAACCCAAATACTAAAATACTTAGTCACTTTTCCCCTAATAGGGCTAACCTTTGGGTTCGCATTTAATCTTCATGCCACTGATGAAAACATCGGTGACGAATTTAATATTGAGCATAGTAGCCCGCCTGCAAATACAGATAAAAATCCGCCTAAATATTATGTAGAAGATATTAAAAAAGCGATGGAGATTCATCTTGCCGAGCGAGTGGATGAAAATGGAATTTTTCGTATGCGTGATGACAAAACAGGTGAAGTGTTGGAATTAAAATTTGTAAAAATTCACGATCCTGTGCGCGTTATCAATAGTAATACTTATTTTGCCTGTACTGATTTTCATGTGGTGGGTGAACGAAAAAAACTCTATGACCTAGATTTTTGGATGAGCCCAGTGAATGGAGAGCTCACAATCTACAAAGAGAAAATACATAAAGAACCACGAAAAGCATTATTGTATGGTTGGTATAAACAACCACGCTATACATTTGTCAACGATAGAGTGGTTACACTTTATTAATTTTCATTTAGCTCAACTAAATATATTTCTGTTCATGTAGAGTAGCTGATTGTTTTATAGAAACATCAGGACATGGTTGTTACTTTACTAAAAGATCTGCAGGTATAAGCTCCTCTTTACCAGCGGACTTTCCCCACAATTCCTCAAGCCGCTTATCGCGCCCACAGGCAAAACGATAATATTTATAGCGAATGGGATTCTTCTGATAATAGTCTTGATGATAATCTTCAGCAGGATAAAAAGTTTTTGCGGGTAAAATTTCTGTCACGATGGGCGAATCGAAAAAAGCTGCTGCTGCAAGCTTGCTTACAGATTCATTGGCGAACTCTTTTTGTTCTTCGTTTAAATAAAAAATGGCTGTGCGGTAACTGTCTCCTTTATCGCAAAACTGTCCATATCGATCTAATGGATCAATGTTATGCCAAAAAACATTGAGCAAGGTTTCATAATTTATTTTCAATGGGTCGTAAATGATTTCTACGGCTTCATAATGGCCTGTAGTGTCAGATGATACTTGCTTGTAGGTTGGGTTCTCAGTATGCCCACCCGTATATCCTGATGTAGTAGCTATCACGCCTTCGAGTTTGTCGAACGGGGGTTCCATACACCAAAAACACCCGCCTGCAAAAATCGCACGAGCGGTTTGCGAAGGATCAGCTCTTTCCTCAGCAAGAGCAGAAGCATGCAAACTAAAAAGTGCAACTAATGCAGAAGCAATAAATATCCTTTGTCGGTACCCAGAGCCGAATAAGAAAACCATTGGAATACCTCGTTTTAAAAACACCTAAAGTGAAACAAATGACTCAATGATAAGACCGTTTTTTATAGTAATTGTTCGCAAATTCTTTAAAATCGCAGAGAAATTATGGATAACTTCGCTCAAAATCCAGAAAACTGTAATTTTAAGACGAATTGACTAGCTTCATTTGAATTTTCGTGTACACTGACAGCTAATTATAATAACCCAGCATTTTAGCGACAATTCCCTACAAGATAGCCTCAAATATGCACAAATTGCTTTTATTAAATGGCCCTAATCTGAATTTACTCGGTCAACGCGAGCCTGAAGTATATGGCTACGAAACCTTGAACGATGTCATCAAGCGAGCTCAAAGCACAGCAGACAAACTAGGACATAGCTTGGATGATTTTCAAAGTAATGCAGAGCATGAATTGGTCAATCGTATTCATCAGGCTAAAACCGAAGGTGTGGATATGATCATTTTCAATCCTGGTGCTTTTACACATACCAGTATCGCATTACGTGATGCATTATTAGGCGTCGATATTCCATTCATTGAATTGCACTTGTCGAATGTGCTTGCACGTGAAGAATTCCGCCAACATTCATTTCTTTCCGACATCGCAGTTGGCGTGATATCAGGCATGGGGGCTAAAGGTTATGAGCTAGCCGTTGAGGCCGCAGATTTTAAACTCAACAAATAAAATAAAATTCGCATTGATTATGTATGTATCACTATCAATTGAAATCATAAGTAAGAGACAAACATGGATATCCGTAAAGTTAAAAAACTTATAGAGCTACTCGAAGAGTCAGGCGTAGCTGAAATTGAAATTAAAGAAGGTGAGGAATCCGTACGCATCAGTCGTGGTGTAAGCACTGCCAGTCAAAATCATATTGTGATGCCTCCTGCTGCTGCACCTGCGGCTCCTGGCATTCCCACAACAGCAGAAGCCCCTGCACTTGAAGCCAGTGCTGAAGTCACAAGTGGTCATAGCGTTGACTCGCCTATGGTGGGCACTTTTTATGAAGCCCCGGCACCTGGACAAGCACCCTTTGTAGAAGTCGGTAAAAGCGTAAGTGTTGGTGACACACTTTGTATAATCGAAGCCATGAAAATGCTTAATCAAATCGAAGCCGATAAAGCGGGTGTTATTAAAGCTAAACTAGTTGAAAACGCACAACCGGTTGAATTTGGCCAAACCTTGTTCATCATTGAATAAATCTCATGCTTGAAAAAGTAGTAATAGCCAACCGTGGCGAAATTGCATTGCGCATCTTACGTGCTTGTCGCGATATGAATATAAAAACGGTCGCAGTACATTCTGAAGCAGACCGAGATTTAATGCATGTTGGCATGGCAGATGAATCTGTTTGTATAGGCCCGGCAGCTTCTGCAGAAAGTTATTTAAATATTCCTGCAATCATAAGTGCAGCGGAAGTAACCGATGCAACGGCGATACATCCTGGTTATGGTTTTTTATCCGAAAATGCAGAATTTGCCGAAGTTGTTGAATCCAGCGGTTTTATTTTCATAGGACCAAAATCAGAAACGATTCGCATGATGGGAGATAAAATTGCTGCTAAACGTGCAATGGAAGCGGCAGGGGTTCCATGCGTCCCAGGTACCTCTGAGCCGATTGGTGATGATATGGATCGTGCTAAACAACTAGCACAGGAAATTGGTTACCCAATAATGGTCAAAGCTGCCGGTGGTGGTGGTGGTAGAGGTATGCGTGTAGTGCACAGAGAAGACGAACTCACTGAGGCAGTCTCTTTAACCAAAACTGAAGCGGGTGCAGCGTTTAATGATGACCGCTTATTTATGGAAAAGTTTTTAGAGGAACCTCGCCATGTTGAATTTCAAGTTTTAGCCGATACGCATGGCAATGCAATTCATTTATGTGAACGTGATTGCTCTATGCAACGACGTAACCAAAAAGTAATTGAAGAAGCTCCTGCTTTTGGTATTACACCGGAACAACGCGAACAAATTGGTTCAGTAATTACCGAAGCTTGTCGGCAGATTGGGTACCGGGGTGCGGGTACGTTTGAATTTTTATATGCAAATGGTGAATTCTATTTCATAGAAATGAATACGCGTGTGCAGGTTGAACATCCTGTAACTGAAATGATCACAGGTATTGATATTGTTAAACAACAATTGTTAATTGCTGCAGGTGAAAAACTTACCTTCGCTCAGGATGACATCAAAATTCGTGGGCATGCCATTGAGTGTCGTATCAATGCTGAAGATCCATATAAATTTATTCCTTGTCCTGGGAAAATAAGCCACTTTCATTGTCCAGGTGGGCCAGGAATCCGTGTGGATACTCATTTATACAATGGCTATAACGTTCCACCCTACTATGACTCGATGATTGGCAAGTTATTAGCTATTGGGCACAGCCGAGAAGGTGCTCTGACGCGAATGCGTGGAGCCCTACATGAAATCGTGATTGATGGAATTACAACCAACATCCCATTACTACAAGATCTTATGATGGATGATACTTTTGTGAATGCAAAGCATAATATCCATTATCTCCAGTCAAAGCTTTCATAAAGATTTTCATCATTATTAACTCTTAAATACAAACACCTTCTAAATTGTGTTTGAAATTAGTATACGTCTGCATCGCACTCAAACACTCGCTGCAGAAATTCTGCTTGAAAACTTAGGTTCAATTTCAATCAGCCTAGGAGATGCTGAAGATGATGCTATTTTTGTTGAAAAAGTAGGTTCTATGCCTTTGTGGCAAAACGTTACTTTAAAAGCATTGTTTACCGATAATATTGATGAGTCTGAGTTACAAAAAAAATTAGAAAACGCACTAAACAGTGCAATTGAAATAAATAAACAACAAATAAATGAACAAAACTGGCAAAAAAAATGGATGCAAAATTTGCATGCCTCACGTTTTGGTGAACGCCTATGGATTTGTCCAACATCTACAACTTGTCCTGACCCATTCGCAATTAACATACGACTTGATCCAGGACTTGCATTCGGTACAGGTAGCCATGACACCACATCATTATGCCTAGAATGGTTAACGAATTACTCAATTCAGGACAAATGTGTGATGGATTTTGGCTGTGGCTCAGGAATTTTAGCCATTGCAGCGTATTACCTGGGTGCACGCAAAGTCTATGCATTAGACCATGACCTCCAAGCGATACAAGCTACACAAATGAATGCCGAAAAGAATCAAGTCGATAACAAAGCTTTAGAAATAAAATTGGCTGACGCACCTAATCAACTCAATTGCGATGTAATCATTGCTAATATTTTATTAAAGCCATTAATTGATTTGTGTGAGCAATTTGCAAAATGTATTTCACCTACAGGCAAGCTAATTTTATCCGGTATACTTGAAGAACAACTTGTAGATCTAGAAAAGTCTTATCAATCATATTTTAAATTTGATGCTATTCACTCGAAAAATGAATGGTTATTGATAGAAGCCTCACCGTCTTAGAATAACTTCCATGTTTACGAAATGTCCTGAGTGTCAAGCCATCTTCCGTGTTACCGAAGAACAACTTGGGATGGCTGAAGGTTTAGTGCGTTGTGGAATTTGTGATTCGGTTTTTGATGGTCGAGAAAATATTGAAGAAGGTCAGGATCCAGTAGAAGTAAGTTATGCCCAACAAGATTATGAAGAACAATCCAACAACCTAGATCATGAGCAAGACT
Organism: Gammaproteobacteria bacterium; assembly: GCA_028279275.1. Taxonomy (GTDB): domain Bacteria; phylum Pseudomonadota; class Gammaproteobacteria; order UBA4575; family UBA4575; genus JABDMD01. Next base: position 89,588 of record JANQOB010000018.1, read on the forward strand.
TCAGCGTTGAGGAGCAGGTAGATACCGAGAATGAGAAGTTTGAAGGCGAAGATGAACTCATAGAACCTGAGACGATACCTACTGTTATTCGTGATGATTTTGGCGGTAATGTGCTGAGTAAAACTAATAGCTCTGTGCAAATTGCTGTTTTTACATTAGGCGCTATTGCCTTAGCGTTATTTCTCCTCGGACAAATTAGTTATTGGCAAAATGTTGATCTATTGCCACGTTCCTGGATAAATCACTTTTGTAAACCCTTTGGCTGTGGGGATGACGAAAAAAGTAAATTAGATGCAATAAAGATTTTGAATCGTAATGTTTATACGCACCCTAATGCTAAAAAAGCTTTGATGATTACTGTTTCATTTGTAAATCAAGCTCAGACCGCACAACCTTATCCACAATTACAAATTTCACTATTGGATACTCAAGGCCAAAAAGTTGCCATGCGTCGGTTTAGCCCAAAAGACTACCTTGTGAATAAATCACTTGTCGATACACTTATGCTCCCTAATCAGCCAGTTGGCGCACGTCTAGAGGTACAAGACCCAGGTAACTTAGTCATTGCTTATGAATTTGAATTCTTCTGAAACACTACTTAAGCCCTTGAAAATTGGTCCCTACACGTTATCTGGCCATGCTCTTTTAGCGCCCATGGCGGGGATAACGGATAGTGTTTATCGTCACATATGTATGCAAATGGGCGCTACAGCAACCGTGTCGGAAATGCTTACCTCTGATATTGCACATTGGAAAAGCAATAAAAGTTCTCAACGAATAATTAAGCCATCAGACCCTGAACCTCGTATCGTGCAAATCTCTGGGACCAAACCTGAAATGATGGCAACGGCTGCAAAACTTTGTGTAGACAAAGGTGCGCAAATCGTCGATATCAATATGGGATGTCCAGCCAAAAGAGTTTGCAGAAGTCAAGCGGGGTCAGCTTTATTAGCGGATGAAAAAAATGTTGCACGCATTTTAGAAGCAGTAGTTAATGCAGTGCATGCACCAGTTACGCTAAAGATGCGTACTGGTATTGATCCACAAAATAGAAATGCAAAAACCATTGCAAAAATTGCTGAATCTGCCGGAGTTCAATCGCTTGCCATACATGGACGCACACGTCAATGCATGTATAAAGGAAATGCAGAATACGAAACAATAAAATCTGTAAAAAATGTAGTGACTATTCCAGTAATTGCAAATGGTGATATAAATTCTCCACAAAGTGCAAAAAAGGTCTTGGCTTTTACCGGAGCAAATGCGATTATGATAGGGAGAGCAGCGCAAGGTAATCCTTGGATATTTAAACAAGTTAATTACCAACTAAAAAATAATAAGATGCTGCCCACACCCTCATTGGAAGAAATCGAAAACGTAGTACTAACTCATACTTTTGGGTTATATTCGCATTATGGAAATAAAGTGGGTGTACGTGTTGCTCGAAAACATATCACTTGGTACTTAAAAAATTATAAAGGCTATGCGATATTTAAAGATGCGTTGTTAAAGACAGATAGTCCTAAACAGCAACAAAGTCTTCTAAAAGATTTCTTTAAATTTCTGCATACAAACATAACGGAGTTAGCCGCATGAACGCATCATTTTCTACAGCACAAGTTACAAATTTACATCAAGAACGTCGCAAACAACCTTTGCGTGATAATGTTAAAAATTCGTTTCGACTTTACTTAAACTCTTTAAGCGGTCATGAACCTGAAGAGCTGTACAAAATGTTTATCGAGGAGGTTGAACGTCCTCTACTTGAATCTGTTATGCAATATTGCAATGGTAATCAAACCAAAGCAGCAAGATGCCTAGGCCTTAACCGAGGCACGCTCCGCAAAAAACTTAAAATCTACGGCCTTAACTAGTCTCTTCGCACAAGTTATTAAACAATACACCAAACATCGTTTATTGGTTGTTCTGTAGTTGGCTAAATCTGAGCCGCAATCTATTCGTCGTGCCTTAATCAGCGTTTCCGATAAAACCGGAATCGTTGATTTTGCGCATGCGCTGAATAAGCTTAATATTGAATTGTTATCCACGGGCGGTACAGCAAAGCTATTAAGTGAAAATGGTCTTGATGTAATTGAAGTATCCGATTACACCGGCTTTCCAGAAATGATGGATGGGCGTGTGAAAACATTACATCCAAAAATACACGGTGGTATTCTGGGTCGACGCGGCACAGATGATCAAATCATGCAAGAGCATGACATTGCTCCTATTGATTTAGTTGTAATCAATCTTTACCCTTTTGCAGCAACAGTCGCAAAACCGGATTGCATACTAGAAGATGCGATTGAGAACATTGATATTGGCGGTCCTGCAATGTTACGTGCGGCTGCTAAAAACCACCGCTACGTTGCTGTAGTGGTTAACCCAGCAGATTACTCTGCAATTTTAGATGAATTAACCAACAATCATTGTGCATTAGGGGATGAGCTACGCTTTGATCTTGCAGTCAAAACGTTTGAGCACACTGCGCAATATGACGGCATGATTGCAAACTATCTAGGTAAAAAACTACCTGATAGCGATACCACTTTCCCACGTACTTTAAATATGCAATTCCAGCAATCTCAGGTTTTGCGATATGGAGAAAACCCTCACCAACGAGGCGCATTTTATATTGAAGAAGGTGTGTTAGAACCTAGTGTTGCATCTTCTAAAATAATTCAAGGTAAAGAGCTTTCTTTTAACAATGTAGCGGATACCGATGCAGCATTAGAATGCGTTCGACAATTCACAGCCCCCGCATGTGTAATTGTAAAACACGCTAATCCATGTGGAGTTGCCGTTGCAGAGGATAGTTTACAAGCTTATGAATTAGCTTATCAAACTGATCCTACTTCTGCATTTGGTGGCATTATTGCTTTTAATCAAACATTAGATGCTGATACTGCAAAAAAGATTATCGATCGACAATTTGTTGAAGTTCTAATTGCACCGACTATTCCCGAAGATACGCGTTCAGTTCTAGCTGCTAAGAAAAATGTGCGTGTCCTAGAATGCGGTAGTTGGGAAGGAACAGTTGAAACTTTTGACTACAAACGAGTACTCGGTGGCCTGCTAGTTCAAGACCGTGATCTAGGTGTTATACATTCTGACGATTTAAAAATTGTTTCCAAGCATGCGCCAAGTGAAGATGAAATTCGAGATTTATTATTTGCCTGGAAAGTTGTTAAATTTGTGAAATCGAATGCCATTGTGTTCGCACGCAATCAACAGACTGTTGGTGTGGGTGCAGGACAAATGAGTCGTGTGTACTCTGCACGCATAGCAGCAATCAAAGCACAAGATGAAAATTTCGAAGTAGCAGGTTCAGTAATGGCTTCAGATGCATTTTTTCCTTTCCGTGATGCCATTGATGCGGCACATAAAAATAAGATTACTGCCATCATCCAGCCTGGTGGTTCCATGAATGACCAAGATGTAATTGATGCAGTGGATGAGTATGGAATGGCTATGGTGTTCACAAACTTACGACACTTCCGCCATTGATCCGATTTTTCTAATGTATCTTTTGTTTTAATACATCGTTGCAGCACTTTCTGCGATGCTCATTTACATACTTGTAAACTCTGCTTCTCAAAAGCACTGCGCCTCGTCTAAAAACAAATTCTACGTTTATTAAAATCGGCTAATAAAGTTAGCAAGGATACAAATCAACCTATGACGCTGGTTATTCAAATATTAAGTATTATGTTTCCTATTGTGGCAATCGTTGCCATTGGTTGGGGGCTTGGTCGTATCTCAAGCTTGGATATGGGCACAGCAAATCGCTTGAATATAGACGTATTTGTTCCGGCTTTGGTATTTTCGGCTTTTAGTGACAAGGCATTTTCATTAGCGCCTCACATTTCATTGGCATTAGCGGGTTTAGTAATTGTCTTAGGTGCAGGTGTTATCGCATTAATTATTTCTAAAACTACACATTATAGTTTTCGTACCATCGCACCTCCTATGATGTTTCATAACGCGGGTAATGTGGGTTTGCCGATTATGAGCCTAGCATTTGGAAAACCAGGTCTAGTCACGGGGTTGGTGTTATTTTTAGTCGGCAATATCACGCATTATGGATTGGGGACATATATTCTAAGTGCTGGTCAGGGAATAAAAATACTCTTACGCCAAGCGGTTATATGGGCAGCAATATTTGCTCTGATTATTAATATGTCATCCTTTGTAATTCCAGACAGTGTAATGCTACCTATTACAATGTTGGGCCAGATTGCTATTCCGCTGATGTTATTCTCGCTGGGTGTAAAAATTGCCAGTATCGATTTTCAAGAATGGAAAATTGGAGTGCTGTTTGGCGCACTTTCACCCGTAATTGGGTTTGCAATTGCCTTTTTAATAGTAATGTTATTTGATCTCAATGAGATTCAAGCCGGTTCTTTATTACTATTTGGCGCACTACCTCCTGCGGTCATGAATTTTTTATTCGCAGAACGGTTTAACCAACAACCAAAGTCTGTTGCATCTATTGTGTTAATAGGTAATTTATTCGCTATGATTACTTTACCATTAGCACTCGCATACGTTCTAACTCAGTACACAATTTAAAATGAAAGTATTAATTGTAGGCGGCGGCGGCCGTGAACATGCTCTTGCATGGAAAATTGCTCACTCTAATAAAGTAGCAAAAGTATTTGTTGCCCCAGGAAACGCAGGTACCGCGAACGAATCAAAAACCGAAAACGTTGCCATTGATGCTGAAGATATACCTGCTCTTAAATCTTTTGCGCTGGAACAAAAAATTGACTTAACGGTTGTAGGACCTGAAGCACCTTTAGTTGCCGGCATTGTGGATGAATTTCAAAAAGATGCACTGAAAATTTATGGCCCTTCAGCTGCGACAGCACAATTGGAAGGGTCTAAGGCTTTCGCTAAAGAGTTTATGCAAAAACATGGAATCCCTACAGGCGCCTATGCCGTGTTTACCGACTATAAATACGCAGAAAATTATATTTCCTCTCAATCGTTTCCTCTTGTCATTAAAGCGGACGGATTAGCCGCTGGAAAAGGTGTTGTCATTGCTTCGCATTTAGATGAAGCTTTGCAATGCGCAAAACAAATGCTAAGTGGTTCAAGCTTCGGGGAAGCTGGACATCGAATTGTGGTTGAAGAGTTTATTCAGGGCGAAGAAGCCAGCTTCATATGCATGGTCGATGGTGAACATGTTTTGCCGTTGGCCAGCTCACAAGACCATAAAGCACGTGATGAAGGGGATACGGGTCCCAACACAGGAGGTATGGGTGCGTATTCTCCAGCTCCAATCGTTGATGAAGCAATGCATGAAAAAATTTTAGCGCAAGTAATTCATCCAGTCGTACAAGGCTTTGCAAAACAAGGTACTCCGTTCGTTGGGTTCTTGTATGCTGGTCTGATGATTGATAAAAATCGTAACCCATATGTATTGGAATACAATTGCCGTTTTGGTGACCCTGAAACGCAGCCTATTTTAATGCGCATGCAATCGGACTTTGCCGAGTTATGTTTAGCAGGGGTAAATAAACAACTAAATCAGCACACTATCGAATGGGATAATCGCGCCGCACTTGGTGTGGTGTTAGCGGCAGGAGGTTATCCAGAGAATTATCAAAAAGGTGACACCATAGAAGGACTAGACAACCAAGACACTGCAACACAAAAAGTTTTTCATGCCGGTACAAAACTACAAGATGGTCACGTCGTAACAAATGGTGGACGGGTTTTATGTGCGACCGCCCTAGGGGATGACATTGCTAGTGCACAACAAGACGCTTATGCATTAGTAAATAACATATCTTGGCCTAATATGTTTTATCGAAAAGATATTGGTTATAAAGCCATTTAATAAAAATACTTGAGCATTTGCTCAATTATTTTTTTGATATCATTCAACATAATCTTCTTTAATTTGCGCATTTTTTCTTGCTAAAAATTGTGCATAAACTACACATTTTTTCAGCGTTGTTCACATACTTATACTTATTTTATTTTGAATAAGCTTATTTATCTCACAAATCATTAGTGATTCAACAATCTTGCATTGACAGTTATTACAAATTATTTATATTGATAAGAAATAATCTACATTTGCATTTATTTACTTTAATAATTGATTACTTATTCATTAAAAATTTAATCAATAAAACATAGTTTTCAGAATGTAATTCTAATGTTTAGGGATATACTGGTATGGGGAGGCAACCTGCTTTCGAAAGAAGCGATGTACTTGATAAAGCTTCTAAAATTTTCTTGCGTAACGGATTTCAACGCACAACCATTAAAGACATAACAAAGGCAACAGGGCTACAACCCGGTAGCATCTATTCAGCATTTGAAAACAAGTCTGGTTTATATACTGAAGTCATAGAACATTATACGAAACGTCAAATAGGCGTAATAGACGAATGTGCAAAGCAACATTCCAAAAGTCTTGATGCATTAAGAAGTTTTTTTAATTTGGTGGCGGATAAAAGCAAAAATAAAACACCTGATGCGCATTGTTTATTAGTGTATGGCGCTTTTGAGATTCCTGAAACTGAAAAAGAATTACGCTACTACGTACAACTTAAGTTGCAAGAAATTGAATCACGAGTTTATGTCTTACTCGTTAAGGCCCAGGAAAACGAAGAGATTGTCTGCGATGAAGATCCTATTCAATTAGCTCGCTTTTTAATGACCTTACTATTTGGCTACCGAGTGCTTGCTCGACTACAATCCAGTTCCGAGACGATTGACAATATGCTAGATCGAGTGTTCCAGATTATAGAAAATAAAAAATAGATCAATTATTTGATAGCAATCTTGTTATCCCATTTGAAAGTTACTTAAACCTATCTTTTCATTGCTTCGAAAAATTCATCATTGGTTTTTGTTGTTTGCATGCGCCCCAACATGAAATCCATTGCTTCAATCTCATCCATAGGATGCAAGAATTTTCTCAGTACCCAAATTTTTTGTAGCTCATCCTGATCAGTGATCAATTCTTCACGACGTGTTCCAGATCTATTGATATTTATCGCAGGAAAAACTCGTTTTTCTGCAATACGGCGATCCATATGAATTTCCATATTACCGGTACCTTTAAATTCCTCGTAAATAACCTCATCCATTTTAGAACCGGTTTCAACAAGTGCAGTCGCAAGAATAGTAAGGCTACCCCCTTCTTCGATATTTCGTGCAGCGCCAAAGAAGCGTTTTGGACGTTGTAAAGCGTTAGCATCAACACCACCCGTTAATACCTTGCCTGATGCTGGTACTACAGTGTTATAAGCACGTGCTAGACGTGTAATAGAATCTAATAAAATGACTACGTCTTTTTTGTGTTCGACTAAACGTTTAGCTTTTTCAATAACCATTTCAGCAACTTGTACATGTCGGCTTGCAGGCTCATCGAAAGTACTGGAAACTACCTCACCCTGTACCATGCGAGACATTTCTGTTACTTCTTCGGGTCTTTCATCAATCAACAATACAATCAAGAAGCACTCGGGATGATTAGAAGTAATGCTTTGCGCAATATTTTGCAGCATTAGTGTTTTTCCAGCTTTTGGAGGTGATACGATTAGACCGCGTTGGCCTTTACCGATTGGTGCACAAATATCAATAATGCGTGCAGTAATATCCTCAGTACTACCATTACCACGCTCAAGCTTTAAACGCTGATCAGGATGTAATGGAGTTAGATTTTCAAATAATATTTTACGCTTAGCATTTTCCGGTTTATCAAAGTTAATCTTGTCAACTTTGAGCATTGCAAAATAACGCTCACTATCTTTAGGTGGGCGGATTTTTCCCGAAATCGTATCTCCTGTACGCAAACCAAAACGACGAATTTGACTTGGCGATACATAGATATCGTCCGGGCCCGCCAAGTAGGAACAATCTGAAGAACGTAAAAAACCAAACCCATCTTGCAAGATTTCAAGTACACCATCACCAAGAATATCTTCACCATTTTTTGCATGTGCCTTGAGTATTGAAAAAATAATATCTTGTTTACGTGAACGAGATAGGTTGTCTATCTTCATTTCAGCAGCGATGTCGATTAACTCCGATGCCGGTTTTTTCTTCAATTCTGTTAAGTTCATGAGCGTATATTCGTTATTTGATAGATGTTTAAAGGTGTATTTATTTAAAGCAATACAGTGGCGCACTGTTTGCAAGGTTCACGCTCTAAAAGCGCTTTTTATATCCTGAAAATAGCCCTTAAGTTATCCTGTGATTACTCGAAATTCTGGACTAATTTCTAATGTAATTTTTGAATTATTTTTTGATGCGGTCGGTTATATTTATTTAGTTTCTAAATGTAGAGGTTAATGGAAGGGTTCTTAAATTAAATACTTTGATCAATAAACGCAGTTAATTGCGATTTTGATAACGCACCTACTTTCGTCGCTTCAGCGTTACCATTTTTGAAAATCATGAGTGTGGGTATTCCACGAATACCATACTTTGGTGGTGTATTCGGATTGTCATCGATGTTTAACTTGGTAATTTTTAATTTACCTTCATAATCACCAGCGATTTCATCTAATAACGGAGCAATCATTTTGCATGGGCCACACCATTCTGCCCAATAATCAACCAGCACAGGTTGCTCGCTTTTTAAGACTTCTTCTTCAAAACTGTCATCCGTAACATGACAAATATTTTCGCTCACTTATTTAAACTCCAATCAATAAAATAAATTTTGTTTTTGAAATAGAACACCTGGAATGATGCTCTCAAGGGGGTCAAAAGTGGATAGGTGTATTTTTATGCATTCTTTATACGATTACAAGCCCCTACTAGATCGCGGCTTGAATTCGGCTCTATTTGCCGATGAATGTAGTCTTTTTAGCAGTTATTGGAGCTTTAGTGGTGATTTTTTAACCTAAAAATACCCAGCTTCTTAGTCTTGCTCATATCTACAGATTCATGAACAGGGCAAATTTTTGACAGCTTGAGATTAAACTATCAAAAGCATAAAGGCTTATTCATAATTCACGCGAATAGTTCAATCCATATTGGTCAATGAAGAATTTAAGCATTTGTGTACTCGGAGGAACGGGCTTCGTAGGTCGCCATCTATGTGCGGAATTGGTGAAACGTGGGCACCAAGTGAAAGTACTCACCCGTCGACGCGAACAGCATCGCGAACTACTGGTGCTGCCCAGCTTGCAATTGATCCAGGCGGATGTGCATAACGAAACCCATCTTAAGCAGCATTTTAATAATTGTGATGCGGTCATTAATCTGATCGGAATCCTTAACGAAAAAGGGCATAAAGGTAATGGTTTTCACATTGCTCATGTTGAGTTGTCACGTAAAGTCATCACTATGTGCTCAAGTTGCAAAGTAAGCAGGTTACTGCATATGAGTGCACTGAATGCCAGCCCTGAGGCAAAAAGCTTTTATTTGCGTACTAAAGGTGAAGCTGAAAATTATGTTCATACCTATGCAGCTAATAAAATTGCAGTAACCAGTTTTAGACCCTCAGTTATTTTTGGTGTCGAGGATTCATTTATGAATCGATTTGCATCGGTATTAAAATTTACCCCTGGCGTATTACCTCTCGCATGCGCAAATACCAAATTCGCGCCCGTGTATGTTAATGATGTAGTCCAAATTATGGCTGACTCACTCACCGATACGAGTAGCTTTGGTGAAAGAATTAATTTATGCGGACCCAAACAATATAGTCTTAAAGATTTAGTGAAATATGTGGCAACTATGAGTGGTCATAAGCGAATTATTTTTGGTCTGCCAAATTGGCTATCTAAACTACAAGCCAACGTGCTTGAATACGTCCCAAGCAAACCATTCTCAATAGATAATTACCACTCTCTGCAAAAAGATAGTGTATGTGATGGTGAATCAATTTGCATGACGCCTCTAGAATCTATCGTTCCTAGTTATTTACAACAAGATCGAAATTATTCTCTTTTAGACCGATTTCGCGCAAAGCGTTAATTAAAGGTTACCCATACTAAATTATCTATGTGCAATTTTTTGCGGATTGCAGCAACTCTACTCGTTCCTCCTCGGAGGAACTTGCAATTACTTCAACACGTGAATAAAACCTTTCAAAATCACGACCACATAAAGTAAAAAGACTTCGAAATGCAGGTACTAATTCACGATATAAAGAAATTGCACCGAGTTGAGCATTGTTAAGTGGTCCCGACATCCATTTTTCATACCTTGCAATGTGTTTATTTTCACTACTTAATTTAGAGAATTTTCTACGCATTTCAGCAATCAGAATTTCCTTTTCAACTCGCATTTCTTCTAAGTCATAATCTTTTTGGTACAAGGCATCAAATTCATCACGATTGGTTTCAATAAATGAAGAAAAAAGCTTTTTTTGTGCTAACCAGTTTTCGTAATTACGAACTTCATCTTTGCGATTTTGTTCATGCAGCCAAAGTAACACCCCTATTTCTTCCACAGATGTCGCAAAGGCTTCATTGAAGGCCCCATCCCCTTTGAGATAAAACTGTTGATGTGCAAGCTCATGAAAAATATACGCTGCAGTAACTAATTCACCGCGATCAAGCATGCTACTTAACAAAGGATCATCAAACCAACCAAGTGTTGAATAGGCTGGAACACCCGCGACATAGACGTCTAATCCCTGCATGGAAATTTGCTCGGCATAACGCCTGGCATCAGCCTCGTCAAAATATCCTCGGTAGGGCACACAGCCTATTACCAAAAAACACCACTGGTGCAAAGAGATAGAAAACTCAGGAGCAGCAAATACATTCCATGTCACATAAGGTTGGTCTAATTGCACATAACTACGGTAACTGTCGTTATCGGGTAATTTAAGTTTTTCGCTTGCAAACAAGCGTAATTCTTGAGCTAAACGTAATTGGTTAACTAAGTTTTCGTCTCGAGTTGAATCGTTTACGATATTAACGATAGGTTCGCGTTTCGAAATTAGTTTAAAATGTCCTGAAACAGACTGATGATAATAACCAACCGTACTGCAACCTGAAAAACACACTAATAAGCACCCAAGTACAAATTTCTGAACCATGCTCCCTAACATGTATTTACATTATCACACTAATGAGTTCTGGTAATGGAAGTGTATCTTGTAGGTGGTGCGGTACGTGATGAACTTTTAGGGCTGCCTATTACGGAGCGTGACTGGGTAGTGGTAGGGGCCACCGCCGAAGAAATGCAATCTCAAGGTTTCCAAACTGTAGGCAAGAATTTTCCAGTCTTCCTGCACCCTGAAAGCAAAGAAGAATATGCACTGGCGCGAACAGAGCGCAAGCAAGGGCGCGGTTATCATGGCTTTGAAGTGCATGCAGCACCAGACGTTACCTTAGAAGAAGACTTATTGCGCCGCGATATCACTATTAATGCCATCGCTCAAAGCGAGAATGGTGAAATTATAGATCCTTATGGCGGGCTACAAGACATTAAAAATAAAGTTTTACGTCATGTCTCTGATGCATTTGCCGAAGATCCACTACGTGTGTTACGCATCGCACGCTTTGCAGCAAAATTTCATTCGCTAGGATTTGAAATTCACCAAGAAACCTTATCCCTTATGCGACAAATAGTAACGACAAGAGAACTAAGAGAAATTTCACGTGAACGCATATGGCAGGAAACCTCTAAGGCATTACTGACGGATTCACCTGGCGAGTTTTTTCTCGTTTTACAAGAAACAAATGCCTTAGCGCAAGTCTTTCCATATATCTATTACCCTCTAACTCTCCCAGAGAGCAGCTCTCTCGCTCATGAAGTACTAAAAGCCATTACCAAAAAATATAATGATGCAAATGTCCGCTTTGCAAGCTTTGTTGGGGGTTTGCATTTCCATGCACACGAAAACCACGACAATATTAAAAAATTAACTCTTGAATTTCCATTGCCCAACGCCTGTAAAAAACTCGTAACGCTTATTATTTCGTTGCAAAATGATTGCCATAATAGTTTGCATTTAAATGCGCAGCAACTATTACAGTTATTACGCAAATTAGACGCGAGAAGAAATCCTGAGCGATTTATTATTTTATTAGATATCTGTGAAGCAACTTATACCTGTGCACATAAAAACAGTTCATATAAACAAAAGAAATGGCTACAAACCATTGCAATAGAAGTAGAAAAAGTAAGTATTGATACCTGGATTCGCGAAAAAATAAGCGCAGAAGAATTAACTACGAATATTCAGCAAGCCCAATTAACAATACTTGAAGACTTGCTTAAGAATAGAGACTACTAACTATAGATAAAAGTATAGCAGCACACCACCAAGCAAAATGCGGTAAACCACAAAAGGCAACATGCCTATTTTACTCACCACTTTCAAAAACCAATCTATACACAAAAAAGCCACAATAGCCGAACACCCGATTACCGCAAGGGTTAACGGCCAATGAATGATAAACTCATGATGTGTTGCTTTATAAGAACCATATAATGTGGCTGCTAGGATGGTGGGTATAGCAAGTAGAAATGAAAACCTTGCAGCCTCGACACGTGTTAATCCCAGCCACATCCCCGCGGTCATCGTGACACCTGAACGTGAAGCACCGGGTATTAATGCAAACGCTTGGGCGATACCAATTAAAATAGCATCTTTAAAGCTTAATTCTTTGTTGGTTCTTGTTTGGCTACCTCGTTTATCAGCTAGCCAAAGTAAAAGCGCAAATACGATCGAAGCAATTCCAATCACGACTGCATCACGCAAATAAGGTAGCAGATAGGCTTGGACAAAAACAGCAACTATCAAAATAGGTAAGCTTGCCCAAAGTAACAACCAAGCTAATTTGCTCTCATCCGTATTTACACCGGAGCCAAATGATTCTAACCAGTCATTCATTAATTTCGATAGGTCACGACGAAAATAAAAAATTACCGCTAACAAACTGCCTAAATGTGCTGCAATATCAATCACTATCCCCTGGTCTTGCCATTGCATAATAATGGGCAATAACACTAAGTGCGCAGAACTCGATATAGGTAAAAATTCTGTTAAGCCTTGTATTACCGCAAGTAAAAATGCGTGTAGTGCATCCATATTAAATTTAATAATTGAGAGTTCTAAATTGATCTAATCTTCTATAGGCGGGCACGCATATCTCTAACTGTAAATTGATCTGCTCCATAGTCGATGCCTTTCCCCAACACCATTACTTGAAAACGCTCACTAATTGCTGAACCTAGTGTAAGGTGTTTAAGCTGTGCAATCTGAGCAAGACGTTCCACTTCGGTCTCTGCATTGGGCTGCCATTCAAGTAGATGGTTTGCCAACATAAAATTACGTTGTGAACCAAAAGCCAATAGCCCCATCTGCAGATAATTTGCAATCTTTGCTACTGCGGAAAAATCCACGTCTGCAGTGATATCTTGTAAACCTGGATAAGACAACACATCTTCCGATACTTGGTGTTTAAAATAACACCGTAGGGTGCCCATATTGCGCTGCGGGTGATAGTACTCGTGACGCGGGTAACCGTAATCAATCAGAATCATCACACATTGTTGGCATGCATTAGCCCATGCTGACAGCGTAGGCTCAATATTTAGATTAACCTCACTTTGATAACCTTGTTTGAGCGGCTCATCTAGCATTACCGTAATAAAATCTAATTCGGCATCAAATTGTTCATTTGGTTTTTTTAACGCCCAGGTAAAACATTCTTGCTCATCTAATCCTACAGACCTCTCTTGAATGTTTTGTGATTGCACTTCAAAACACTTCACTGGCAATGCATCTAAAACTTCATTGGCGATGATAATAGTGGTATCGAGTTTGTAAGAAAGATCAGTAAACCAAACAACGTTATCAACGTACTCTGGAAGTAACTGCTTAATAAGTTTATATTGTTTTGACATTAAAACTGCGCTGCTTTCATAGATATAATAGTGTTTGGGCAGCATTTTCCAGACCGTTAAATACTTCAAAATATCTACTGCCAGTTTGCCGCTACCTGCGCCAATTTCTAAGATGGTTCTCTCACTATCATCTCGAATTAACCTCGCACAAGCATGTGCCAAACAATAAGCCAAATGAATAGAAGTTTCCGGCACAGTAGTAAAATCTCCTTGCTCACCAAAGATTTTATTTGGCTGCTGGTAATACCCTACTTCTGGGTCATGTAATGCGATTTGCATATACTCATCAAAACCAATTTCACCTTTACTTTGGATAGCGTGTTTAATGCGCTGCGCGCACTTTTGTGTAGCGCCTTGTTGAGCCTCAGATAATTCAATTATTCTTGAATCTGAATTTTGTGAACTGGACATCGCGCTACGGTTAAATCAAGGTGTGTTAAAGTTTATGAATAACAAACGTGAATAATTAACTAATGAGTAGTCCTAAAATTGTCATGATCACTGGAGCCGCAAGACGCATAGGTGCTGAAATGGCTCGACACTTACACCAAGCGGGTATGAACATCGTTCTACACTATCGTAGCTCCAGTAAAGATGCTAGCGCGCTTGCAGACCAACTCAATGCCAGCCGACCAGAGTCAGTAAAACTTCTCAAAGGAGACTTGAAAGATTATGCATCCTTTCCGGCATTAATTGATCAGGCTATTACATTATTTGGTCAAATCGATGTACTCATAAACAATGCCTCTTCGTTTTACCCGACGAATTTACAAGATGTTGATGAAAAGATATGGGAAGACCTGATAGGGGTAAACCTCAAAGCGCCTTTATATTTAACTCAGACACTAGCTGAGCATTTAAAAAAACAAAACGGCTGTATTGTTAATATCGTTGATATACATGGCGATCGACCTTTAAAAGATTATTTTGTCTATAGCATTGCCAAAGCAGGACTAATTATGTTTACCAAGTCTATGGCGCGCGAATTAGCACCCGAGATACGTGTAAACGGTATTGCGCCCGGCGCTATCATGTGGCCCGAGGAACAACACTATGAAGGCATGCATCAAGAAATAATTTCGCGTACTGCATTAAAACGTGAAGGACACCCAAATGATATTGCCGAAGCTGCATTATTTCTTATTGAACATGCGGATTATATTACTGGGCAAATTATTGCGGTGGACGGTGGCCGAACACTAAGTAATTGAGTGAGCCCAGGGAGGTGAGCCCAGGGATGGGCGAATATGATGTCCATCAGGGATGATGCAACCGATTAAAGTTTGATTAGCAAAAACAATGAAAAGGAGACAAACATTAAATTTGATTGGCTTTCAACGCTGCTAGTTACACTTCTGATAGCGACGTTGTTAGCATTTTTCACTGGATTATTCCCATACCCTTACGGTTGGATTATTCTTACAATTGTGCTCATAGCTAGACTAACTTCAAATCGTAGAAAAAATAACAGCTAGTGACCTAAAGCGGATATAATAAGTTTGCTAGTTTTTATACAGATTATATTAGTAATAGAAAAATAGAATGGAACATAAATTTCAAGTAGAAAACATCAGATGTGGTGGATGTGTTAATACCATTACAAAGAAGTTGAGAAAAATATATGGAGTAGAAGGCGTAGATGTAAGCGTTGAAGATAAACAAGTTATTGTTAATACAAAAACAACCGCTGATGACGAAATTCGAGATGCTATTAGCGAAAAACTCACTAAATTAGGTTATCCAGAAACAGGATCAGCAGGAGCAAATAATTTTAAAGCTAAGGCCACTTCTGTAGTTAGTTGCGCCATAGGTAAAGTTTCAAACAAAACTTAACTTACAAATTAACTGCTAGGCTGTCATTCATAGTGATCAAGGCAGTCACTTAAAATTTATATTCAATTACTTCCATCCCCTCTTTTTCTTCAAACGCTTCCCAAAGTTCCTTAAGTGTTTTCTCTTCTTCAGGATGTAATACATCTCCAGCTACTTCGGCGAGGGGTTTGAGTACAAAGTTGTAACGCATAATATCCGGGTGTGGCACATTGACGCCTTCCATTTGCATCACCAGATTCCCATATAAAATCTGATCTAGATCAAGAGTTCGGGGTTCATACTTTTCTTTACCACGCGTGCGACCATGATCTGATTCAATTTGTTTTAATACTTGGCTAATTTCTAATGGTGACTCATCGCTATCAAACCCCACCACTAAGTTATGAAAATTATCCCCTTCAAATCCTATCGCTTTGGTTTCATATACATTAGAAACATCCAGCTCACCAAAGTGGTCTCGCAATGCCTTTATAGACGCAAGTATGTTTTTTTCTGTTTCGATATTACTACCGATACTGACATAGACTCGAGCCACTAGATTCGTTCACCCCGTTCTATTGTTATACCCACATCGCGCGAACCACGAACAGCCCCAGGCTTACTGATCGTGACACGAACCCATGGAATACTAAATTCCTGAAGAAGAATTTCCGCAACCTTTTCAATCAAAGTTTCGATCAGCTCGTAGCGGCTGTCTTCAACGAACTGAATGATACGCTTAGAAATTGCCTTGTAGTCCAAGGCATCATCAATAGAGTCAGTTGCAGCCGCCTTAGCGATATCGGTGGCAATTTCTAGATCGATGCGCACTTTTTGCTTGATGCGCTTTTCCCATTCAAATATGCCGATCGTGGCATCTACCTCTAAATCCCGCAGAAATATTGTGTCCATTGCTTAACTATACGTGTTTTTAGGTTTTTGTAGGTAGAACTTGGTTTTCCAGCTGTCTTGGCTTGAGCCAGTATGGTGATTCTGTTATCTTCACGCGCCCTATTTGCAAGGATTTTGAGTAAATAACATGTCTCGTGTATGTCAGGTTACAGGAAAACGCCCTAAAGCAGGGAATAACGTTTCTCATGCCCATAATAAAACACGCCGTCGTTTTATGCCTAATATACAGTCTCACCGCTTTTGGGTGGAGAGCGAAAACAGGTGGGTAAAACTGCGCGTCTCAACAAAAGGCATGCGCATCATTGATAAAAATGGTATCGATGAGGTACTGGCCAATGTACGCAAACGTGGTGTGAAAGTATAAGGTATTAATTCATGGCTAAAGCAGTTCGCGAAAAAATCAAACTTGTTTCAAGTGCTGGCACTGGACATTACTACACCACCAGTAAAAATAAACGCACCATGACGGAAAAACTTGAGATCAAAAAATATGATCCAGTGGTTCGTAAGCACGTCATGTATAAAGAAGCGAAAATTAAATAAGCTACGCTCCAAATAGCCTTTACACTGCGGGCTGCAGTGCGTAACTACGTAAGCTTTGTGCAAATTCCTGTAGTACCTTAATTCCTGTAGCTTCTGCTTCTTTACACCATTGTATGATTGCTTGAATCATACGCTCGTGACTTGCATACGTTTCATTCCAAAGATCCTGGAGCCTACGACGAAATTCGTAGACTGTTTTCAATGCTTCGCTATTTTGTAAAAGCTCTTGTAAATACTCTCTCTGCAAGGGCTTCATGCGACTGTCTTCGCGCACTAAAGCTGTGCGCATTTGATTGATTAATTTTTTATAGCGACCTTCAAAGCTTGGTAATTCAGCATGAAAAGTGGGCAATGTAACTTTTTGTGCATACTCAGCCATTATGTGTAACTGACTCGAAACCATCGCTTTTGCAGTTTCTAAATCAATAATATCTTTATTTAACACGCGTGTGGGCTGTGGTGCGCGTCGTAATACTTTTGCCAAACCTAGAGCACTGAACATACGAATATAAAACCAACCTAAGTCTATTTCCCACCATTTGCTCGAAAATTTTGCTGAGCTTGGATATGCATGGTGATTATTATGTAGTTCTTCACCACCAATTATTAAGCCGAGATTAATAATATTGGTAGAACCGTCTTCCGTTTCAAAATTACGATAACCCCAATAATGGCCAATACCATTGATCACACCTGCGGCATTGAGAGGAATCCAAATCATTTGTACCGCCCAAATGGTTAAACCAATCGGTCCGAACATCACGATATTTAAAACAAAACTAATACTTAAGCCAACAAAGCTATAACGTGCATACAGATTACGCTCTAGCCAATCATTCGGGGTGCCATGACCGTACTTTTCTAAGGTTTCTAGATTTTTTGCTTCTTCTTGATAGAGTTCTGCCCCTCGCCAAAAAACTTTTGCAATACCTTTGGTATATGGGCTATGGGGATCTTCTTCAGTTTCGGTTTTTGCATGATGTTTACGATGTATCGCAACCCATTCTTTTGTCACCATGCCGGTTGTTACCCATAACCAAAAGCGGAAAAAATGTGATAGCAGAGGGTGTAAATCTAGAGCGCGATGTGCCTGACAACGATGCAGATATAAAGTAACCGAAATAATAGTGATATGAGTGAGAACCAGCGTTACAGCTATGTAGCCCCACCAGGGTAAAGAGACTAGTCCGTTAAACATGTAGTTGATCCTAGTAAATTATTGTTATTATTTTGTGAAGTATACAACATCCTTTTGCAGATAAATCATACGTCTATGGCAAGTTGCCGGGCAAGGGCAAGTTGATTACTGGTCTCACAATGTGGATATCCGACATTATGTAATGTTTGACAAGTTGCACTGTCCGCTAAGTAGTTGATTTAAACTAAAGACCAATATGCAAAAATTACAACATGCAAATGCTTGTATAATCCGGAAGTTATCCTATTAAACATGTGTAGTACACAATATTATAGTAACGGCCGATAAGCTCCTTTACCAATAACCATCCATCGCTTGCTTATAATCAATTGTAGAATCGCAGTATGACACAAGAAACATTGTTGTCTGTAAAAAATTTGTCGCATAGCTTTGATGGCCATAAAGCGATCAACAATATCAACTTTGAAATCAGCCGTGGTGAAGTTGTAGCATTACTCGGTGTTAATGGTGCTGGCAAATCCACTACTTTAAATATAATTACTGGAAACCTAACCCCTGATAAGGGTGATGTGTATATTTGTGATCATAATGTTTTTAAACAACCTAAATCAGCAAAATATAATCTAGGTTATCTACCTGATATTCCACCTTTATATCGAGAACTCACTGTCTATGAATTTTTAAAATTTGCTGCACGTATTCATGGTGTTACTAAACATGAAATAGAGAATAAAGTTCAATCAATTGTAGAAACTTGTGGCTTAACTTCAGTTGAAAAAAAGTTAATCGCAAATTTATCCAAAGGTTATAGGCAGCGTGTGGGTATTGCGCAAGCAATTATCCATAACCCGGCACTCGTAATACTTGACGAGCCAACTGTGGGTTTGGATCCAGTGCAAATGCAGGATATTCGTGCTCTATTAACAGAGTTATCAAAAAATCATAGTGTATTGTTGTCCACCCATTTGCTTAATGAAGCTGAATCTACATGCGACAGAGTGTTGATTATTGATCATGGAAATTTATTACTTGATCAGTCTCTTGAAAATCTAAAACAAAGTCCAAGCAAACGTGTGAAATTACGCTTTAATGGCAACCCGCCCATTGAAGACCTAAAGACGCTACCAGGCTGTGAATCCGTAAGCTGCTCTCAGTATGGAAAATATATCTGCAGTTATAGTGACACGGAATTTATTCAACAGTTACAGACACGTTCACTAAAAAATGATTGGCAACTTTATGAAATAAGTACTCTTGGTAGCTCCTTGGAACAAGTGTTTCTAGATCTTGTGATGCGTGATTCAACATGATCTGGACGATTACCCAAAATGAATTAAAGCGAATTTGGGTTTCACCCATAGCATGGATATTATTTTCTGTGGCGTTATTGGTATTGGGCTTACTATTACTCATTCTGCTTAATAATTTTTACAGCGAACTACAAGCACAGTTAGTGGGTTTAGAACGTGCGCCAGGTTTAACTGATTTAGTCATAGCGCCATATATGTTTTGGGTGGGAGTAGTAGGTATATTATTAGTGCCCTTATTTGCGGTTCGCAGTAACACCGAAGAACGCCAATCCGGTAGTCATGTACTATTAAATAGTGCCCCCGTCAGCGCAACTCAAGTCGTATTGGGTAAATATTTCGCCCTAGCATTCTCGGCATTTATATTTACTTTGATTTGTAGCAGCTATGCTTTGCTATTAGGCTACTTCACTGCAATTGATTATGGCAAAACAGCGGCGGCTGTTTTAGCAGTCTTTCTATTTATCAGTTCGTTTTGTGCAGCGGCGCTTTTTATCGCTAGTCTCACTCGTGTGCCAATTATCGCTACTGCCGCAATTCTAGGTTTGCTCTTACTTTTCGTTATGCTGTATATGTCTGGATCTGCTAGCGCAAGTAGTAGTGAGTTATTTCTGTACTTATCTAATTTTCCACACCTAACAAATTTATTAACAGGTTCAATAGATACACAGCACTTAGCTTATTTCTTGTTAACTATGGTTTTATTTTTAATCTTGTGCATCAGAAAGCTCAGCCATGAAAGATAAAGCTTTACAACAACGGTTTCGCAAATGGATAGAGCTGATAATTTTGCTAAGCTTGATAGGTTGCTGTGCTTGGTTAACACAAAAATATCATTATGTGTTTGATTGGACTCGCGATAGTCGCAACACTTTGACTGAAACAAGTCGTTCTGTTTTGCAACAAGTTAATGATGAATTATTGATGACTGTATTAGCACGCAATGCTGCGAGCGATCGTCATGCTATACAACGTCAAGTTGAAAAGTATTTAAAATTCAAACCGGATATCGACTTTAAATTTCTTGATAGCGATAAACAAATTGAAATTGCAAAAGAACTACACCTTTATAACGCCAATCAAATACGTATTGATTATCAAAGTCGTTTTGAGATTATAGATGTTATTTCAGAAGCTGAAATTACTAACGCCCTTCAACGACTAACCAGACAAGAGAAACCTTGGGTCGCATTTCTATCAGGTCATGGTGAACGCAATCCGTTTGCCGATGACAACCAAGGTTACAGTACATTAAAACAGACATTGGAAACCAGTGGAGTAGAAGTACAAGATTTAAACTTGTTACAAACAACGGTTATACCCGACAACATTTCAGTATTAGTCATCGCAGCGCCACAAGCTGCATTATTGCAGGGCGAAGAAAAATTAATACTAGATTATGTTGATTCAGGAGGTAATTTATTATGGTTGTTTGACCCCGTAGGTGAAAATCAACCTCTTGCTTCATTAGCCAGTAAACTTGGTTTGAGTTGGATACATGGCACGATCATTGATGCAAATCAGGAACTACGCTCAATTCTAGGTATCAAGCATCCCGCAGTTGTTCCCGTAGTGGAATATCAACAACATGCCATTACGCAAAATATAAATAATCAAACTTTATTTCCATTTGCCACGGGAATAGCAATCGATATTCAAGATAATTGGCAAGCCAATCCGTTATTTTATTCTTTGCCTCGCGCTTGGTCTGAAACCAATGCACTTAGTGGTGATAACGTGGTCTTTGACAGTGCTTCTGGTGATACGGAAGGACCTTTACTGATGGCAGCAAGCCTCCATCGCACCCTAAATAAGCAGAACGAGCAGCGTGTTGTAATCGTGGGCGACAGCGACTTCGCTGCGAATGCATACATCGGTCATGGTGAAAATCTGACATTAATTGTAAGTGTATTACAGTGGCTAGCACATGATGACCAACGTATCTCCTTATTACCCTATCAGCCCCCCGATGTTTCAATTGAATTCAGCAGTATCTCTATCGCCACTCTTGCCGCAACCTATTTATTAATTGTGCCGCTAGCAGTACTGTGCATTGGCATATTTATTGGCATACGACGTCGTCGCGCATAAATTAGCTGTTCTATAATCGATCTAATCGGTTAAATTAATCTTTAAATTAATTTTGCTTGCTAGCTAGGTCGCGGCAAGCGCGTTACAGTTACTACATGAGTGTACATATAGACCATTTAAACCAGGCAGCATTAGATATAGTCGTAAGCGAAGACAGGGGGATCTTACCCAAGCAACAACCTTTGCTAACGCATCTATATTTCGGCAATAGCGCCCGCCAGCATCCTGACTGTTTATCCATTCAAACTGAACTAGAACTCTTGGGGTCGAATTTATTTGCACAGTATTGGTTTACTGACCAGCAAGTATCACAAAATCGCTATCAAAATATTCGTTATGCACATACGCCCCAAATGTTGTTTGGCTTTATTGAATTAACCTGCTCTAGCAAAACTTGTTTGCAGTCATTAACTCAAAAAGCCTACAGTGAGATTTACCAATGCCTGGAAAATACAACTTGTAAACATTTATTACGCACCTGGAATTTTTTCCCGGAGATTACTGCTAAAGATTCAAAGCATTCTCAATTAAATCGTTATGAATCATTTTGTCATGGTCGATTACAAGCCATGCAATCATGTAACATCAAGACCAAGGTTTATCCTGCAGCGACCGTTATAGGTAATCATGAAAATACCTTTCAAATTTACTTTTTAGCCAGCGACACGCCCGGAACTGCAGTAGAGAATCCACGCCAAACCAGTGCGTATCACTACCCAGTTGAAGAACAGCATACTCAGCCATTATTTTCCCGTGGCTTAATAAAAACATGGGGACAGCGAACTCATTTCTATGTGTCTGGCACTGCCAGCATTGTTGGGCATGAAACTTTACATATCAATGACGTTTGTGCGCAACTCAATGAGGCAATCAATAACGTAGAAACATTAGTAGCCCATGCAAATGACAAGTATCACACGCAGTTAAACGCCCAAGATGATCTATTGTATATGAAGGTTTATATTCGCCGACGTGAAAATGTTGATCAAATAAAGCAAGTGCTCGCGGCAAGATTATCAAGCACCACTCCACGTGCACTGTTACTCGGCGATATGTGTAGAGAAAATTTATTAGTGGAAATTGAAGCTTTCTACCAAGCTTAATAGGATGCCTGAATTACCAGAAGTAGAGACTACTCGACGTGGCATAACTCCCCATGTAAAAGACAACAAAATTGAGGATGTGGTCATTCGTCAAGCCAGCTTGCGTTGGCCTGTACCTCTTAATCTCAAAAAAAAGCTTCAAGGTAAAAAAATACAAAATATCAATCGTCGTGCAAAATATTTATTGTTTAGTACAGACGCTGGACACATAATCATTCACTTAGGAATGTCGGGAAGTTTGCGTATGGTCAACCATCAGACTACACCTCGTAAACATGACCATATTGACTTTGTGTTATGCAAAAAAACCTTACGCTTTCATGACCCAAGAAGATTCGGCGCTATTTTATGGACGAGTAAAGATCCGCTGCAGCATGATTTGCTACAAAATCTTGGTCCTGAACCATTGAGTACGGAATTTACAGGTGCTTATCTACACCGCGTCGCCCAAGGTAAAAAAGTCAATGTCAAAAACTTTATTATGAATAATCATATTGTTGTAGGAGTAGGAAACATATATGCCAATGAGTCATTATTTTTAAGCGGCATACACCCGCAACGTGCGGCAGGAAGAATTTCTTTAGCACGTTATGAATGCCTGGCTAACAATATTAAGAAAGTCCTCACAAATGCGATTAAATTAGGAGGCACGACTTTACGTGATTTTGTTAATGAAGAAGGCAAGCCTGGTTATTTTGCCAATCAGTTAAATGTTTATAAACAAACCGGAAAGCCATGCCCGGTATGTAAAACTCCGATAAGAGTTCGCACTATCGGTCAACGCAGCAGCTTTTTTTGTGTACAGTGCCAGCATTGATTACTTAACTATGTTGTGTGGAAAATATATTAAAAATCGTATTAAGTCTCTTCCTAAGGTTGGTAGCAAAATTGTCGCCCACATTGGCAGCCAATCTAGCGTGGTCATTTTTTTGCAAACCACGAATTCGTAATAAAGAACTAAGCCAATCTGAAAAAGACCTACTTCAGCAAGCCCAGCAATTTTTCATTAATAGTGGCGAATATCAGATAGCAGTTTATCAATGGCAAACAGCAAAAAATCCTGATACAGCGAAAACAGTATTATGTGCACATGGTTGGGCAGGACATGCATTAAATTTTTCATACATCATTCAACGTCTGTTAGCAGACGGGTTCAATGTACTTGCCTTTGACGGACCTGCACATGGTAATTCTTCCGGCAAACAAACCAACCTACTCCATAACACTCAAGCATTGCTCGAAATTTCTGATCATCTACACCCCATCGATGCATTAATCGGTCATTCATTTGGTTCGATGACTAATGCGCTCGCAATCGATTTAACACGAAACACTGAACAGCTTGGAAAGGTAAATGAAATTGTACTGATTGCTGGGCCTAATCGATTAGCAGGTATTTTTGCTTCTTTTATCCAAGCCATGCAGTTACCAAATATTATCTTAGAAATTTTTCACCAAAAACTTCAGTCAATTGCTAATCGCAGTATCGACAGCATGACAACAAAAAATTTTTTACAAAATTTCCATGGTCAAACTTTAATAATCCACGATTATAAGGATCGTGTCATACCACACTCAGAAGCTGAAGCCGTCGCAACTCATCCGGGTACTAGATTATTCTCAACTACTGGCAACGGGCATGGAAGAATTCTCATAGCCGATGCTGTATTAGAAGAAATTTCTAACTTTCTGAGTTCAGGTGATATTTACTAAAATCGTAATTGTGGTTCGGATTCCGTTTACTTATCAATTTAGACCGGTTGTCATATCACTTTGTCACTCATGGCCAGGATGCTGCCTTGTGTCATTATCTGGAAGTGAAATTTTGTGAAAGGCCTCAAAATTATGAGCTTAATTACTTACGGAACTAAATTTTCACTTTCATGGATCTTTCGGATAAAGAACGCTATTCCATTAGCAAGGTTGGTAAAGACACATTTGTGCTTACTGATGCAGACACCTTGCAAACCTGGCAGATAGAAATTCTGCGAAATAGCTACAAAGAAACTGAGGCTGAAACAAAATCTGATACCAACAGTCCAAGCTCTGAAAATAAATAAAAAATAATCTACTAGTTAGTTTTCCGCTAAAGACTCTATTCTCTGCTGCAAATCTGCATAACTTACATACCCATTCGCCAAAACATTGTACTGATCCTGATGTTCAAGCATGAGGCTCGGATAGCTACGCACATTGAGTTGCTCACATAAAGAAAAATCCTTCTTGAGCTCTTCCTTTATTAATTCACTTTGTAAGTCTTGTTTAAATTGCAAAATATTCAAACCAAATTTTTCTACAATTTTTATTAACACATCTTCGTTAGTGAGATCTTGATTTTCTGTATAGTAAACATGTTGCAGATCATGCATATATGCTAATTCTTGTGCTTTACGTTGTTTACAAAAGGCTTTAATACTCAAGCACACCAATGTGGTGTTATAAATAAAATCTTCTGGCATCGCAAAGCGAAAATCAAATGCCTGCCCTGTCGTCTGGTGTACTTTATGCCACTGCCCTAGTACATAGTTACGTAAAGTATCGTCCATGGGTTCCGTGGTATCTACTCTAAACGGAGTTAACACCAAACGTATTTTTTCAGTGCCGTATTCTTTTTTTAAATTTCGTATAACTGGCGAAAACCCCCAGCACCACGAACACATCGGGCTTGCAAAATAAACAAACTGCATTATTGGCTCGTTTCGACTTGAGCAGTACCAATAGCACGTAGGTCACTTGCAGCTGTGACCTGTTTGGTTTTTAAATCCCAAACAATTACATGCATATTTCCATAGGAGCGTTCCAAGTCATTCAACACATGCCCCATTGATTGCAAAGTCGCTATAGTATCGGCTTGTAATGCACCGCTTTCATATTGAATTTCGTCAGGTAAGAACTGATGATGGTAACGCGGCAAATTTACCATTTGCTCTGCGGATGCACCTTCAGAAAATGCCAACGCAGACAACAACACCATGCTAATAATGCGACTTCCTCCTGGAGTACCTAGAATTGCAATCCGCTGACCGTCACTTAAAAATGTTGGTGACATGCTGGACAACATGCGCTTGCCAGGTTCAATCGCATTAGCTTCACTGCCTACCAAACCCCATAAGTTTGCATGCCCCGGTTGTATGGAAAAGTCATCCATCTCATTATTAAGCAGCACTCCAGTGCCTTTAGCAACAAACCCCGAACCAAAGTAATAGTTGATCGAGAGTGTAGCGGCGACTTGATTGCCATCTTGATCCAGAATGGAAAAATGTGTGGTGTTTTGAGCCTGCTCGTTTACTTTAGGTTTATCATCAAGCACGTTTTCTAAATAATCTTCACTACGCGTTGCATGTTGAGCGCTAAAATCAGCCCAGTGCTTTTCTGCATGCGACATTGACAGTAACTCATCAACTTGAACATTTACAAAGTCCTTATCCCCTAAATATCTTGCACGATCATAATAAGCTCTGCGCATTGCCTCAACGATGACATGTTTGCGTTGTGCCTCATTCATCGCTGGTAGATCAAACTGTGAAAGCATGTTCAATACTTGCATCATCACAATTCCCCCTGAAGAAGGTAATGTTGCGCTCACAATTTCTAAATTTTTATAATTACCTTTAATTGGCTTACGTTCTATCACTTGATAATCATCTAAATCTTCTAACTGCCATATTCCTCCTGCTTGTTGCACACTACTCACTAATTTTTGTGCAACATCACCACGGTAAAATCCATCAAACCCATCAGCAGCAATTTGTTCAAGCACTTGCGCTAAGTCCGACTGCACTAATTTAAAACCCGCTTGCGGCACTTCTCCATTTGGCATAAAGATTTTCATCGTTTCTGGAAACTGCTGTAGACGCTCCACCACGACCTTGGCACGTTTGGCATAAAACTCTGTTAACAAAAATCCATCACGCGCGAGCTCAATGGCTGGGGCTAAACTTTGACTTAACGGCAGACGACCATAGTTCTCTGCAATATGCGTGATTGCAGCTGGAGTACCAGGAATACCTGCGGCTAAGGGTCCGGTTACGGAATTTTTAGTAGGGTTGCCTTGGGCATCGATATACATGTCGCGTGTGGCAGCAAAAGGTGCTACCTCTCGACCATCCACCATTATGTCGTAATCTTCATCGGCAAAATGCAGTAGCCAAAACCCACCACCACCTATACCCGAAGCATAAGGTTCTACCACGGCTAAGGTTGCGGTTACTGCCACCGCCGCATCAAAAGCATTACCGCCTTCTTGTAAGATTTTTATACCGGCTTGAGTGGCCAGTGGATGTGCGCTTGCAACCGCATATTCAGATTTTGAGATAGTTTCTAAAACATCTGGTTTGGGCTCTGACGAGTCGTCACAGGCGGATAATAATGGTAAGCATATGATTAAATAAAAACATGCCGACCATAATTTACCCATAGAATGTTACTTAGTTAGTTCTACAAACACTAAGAAATTAATTTCCAACCTTAGTTTGCAGAGCTTTGACAACAGCAGGGGCAACAAATTTTGCAACATCTCCACCTAGACTGGCTATTTCGCGCACCAGGCTTGAAGAAATAAAAGCATACTCTTCAGCAGGCGTTAAAAACATTGATTCTAAACTGCAATCTAGCTGTCGATTCATACTGGCAAGTTGAAATTCAAATTCAAAATCTGACACGGCACGCAAGCCTCGTAAAATGACCTTAGCATTATGTTGCTTAGCAAAATCTACCAATAGACCGTCAAAGCCTAACACCTTAGCATGAGAATATTTTTCTAGTGCTTGTTCGGCTAAACTAACTCGCTCCTGTAAATTGAAAAACGGTTCTTTATTACCGCCGCTAGTCGTCACGCCTACGATAACTTGATCAAATATATCGCAAGCACGTCTGACTAGATCCGTATGACCATTTGTAATTGGATCAAAGGTTCCGGGATAAACTGCTATCAACGCCATAATTAAAGTTTAATATGAATAATACCGCTTATGGCAAATAATTTACGCTCATGATGAATACTAGTGGGAATAAAGGGCATAACGTACTTCACCGCTAATTTTTTCACGTACACAAGATAGTGTTTTTAGCAGTTTGGGTACGGACTGAGAAGCCGCAGACTCTACATACAATAGTCCTTTCAATGACAATAACTGCTTTTCAATCAAAAGTGACATTGTTTTTTCTAAAAGATCGGAATTGAAAGGCGGATCTAAAAATATAATATCGTACTGTTTAGTATCTGCTTGTATAAATTTAAGTGCATTCTGTAGCTTAATCTCGATTGTATGTGCCTGAAAAATTTCTTTTTGCTTTTTTAGCTGCGCAACTATCTTGGCATCTTCATCCACTAGAATCGCATGTTTCGCGCCGCGAGAAATTGCCTCAAAAGCTAAAGCACCGCTGCCTGCATATAAGTCTAAACAAGTCGATCCTTCTACATAATTTGCTAACCAGTTAAAAAGTGTTTCACGTACACGGTCAGGAGTGGGGCGTATTTTTTTTGAATTTATAAAATGAATGTGTCGGCTGCGCCACACGCCGCCAATTATGCGCAAACTATTTTTGTTAGCCACTCGTTATGATCCGTGTTCTCCATCTGGACCACCGACAATTATGGTAACGAGTTTTTCTGTATTTAAATGTTTTTTAAATGCAGTGCGAATTTTTTCTTGTGTAACTGCTGAAATATTGTCATTAAAAGTTTCTAAATAATCGAGAGGAAGTTGGTAATATCCAATTAATGACAAGTAACCTAAAATGTCGCGGTTGCTATCTATGCGCAAGGGAAACCCACCAAGAATGTTATTTTTAGATAGACTTAGCTCCTCTTCGCTAGGACCTTCCATTAAAAATTTGTCTATAGTTTGCAAAGAAACTTCGGCGGCTTGCTGTGCTTGATCCGTGCGTGTTTGCAAACCCAGTATAAAGGGCCCGGGCGTTAACAATGGGAAAAAATAACTGTACACACTGTAAGAGAGACCGCGCTCTACTCGCACTTCTTTTACTAAGCGCGAAGTAAAACCACCACCACCCAAGACATGATTCCCTGCGTATAACGCAAAATAATCTTCGTCTCCTCGCTGGATCCCTAATTTACCTAAGTACACATGTGATTGTTGTGAAGGAAAAGGTATGTAAATATCTCGCACATCATCCGCAACCGTTGGTACTGGTAATGGTTCGGGTTTAGAGCCTTGAGTAAAACTAGTAGCAATTTGTTCTGCAATTCCCCTAGCCTTTTGTAGATCTATATCTCCTACAATTGCAATCAACGCATTATTAGCAACAAGATATTGTTGATGAAAGTTTTTCACATCTTGTAAACGAATACTTTCTACAGTGTGTTTATATCCCTGTGTTGGATGTGCATAGGGATGGTCATTGTAAATAGCTTTGTAAAATGCGCGACTGGCCATATCTCCAGGACGCTGCGAGGAATCTTTAATTGCTATAAGTGCTTGATTTTTTATACGTAAAAAATCTTTTTCAGGAAAACTTGGATTTGCGGTAATTGCGATAAATGTTTGCAGCGCTGGCACAAATAATTTTTCATCTGTAAGACTTCGTAACGCCACACTGGAACGATCCAAACTTACACTCGCGCCAAAACGTGCACCCAATCCTTCAAATGTTTCGGCGATATCATCTGCTGATAATGAACCGCTACCAGTATTCAACATAGCGTGCATCATTTGTGATAACCCAGGAAGCTCAGCATCGCGTCCACTACCCGCATCGAAGGTGATAGCAATATCTATCATAGGCAATTCTGGGGCTGCTACGAATAAAGCTCTTACGCCGTTAGAAGTTTGCCATTGTTCAATCTGTGGAGCTGCAGATGCAGTATGGAGAAAACTAAAGCCAAATAAACATAATGCGATTAATTTGATTTTCATATGGAATTTTTTCTGTTGAAACTAATTATTTTCTGCTACATGCTCAATTGGTTGTAGCAGTGCAACGGTTAATCTATCTTCAATTAAGTATTTTTGCGCAACTTCACGCACCTGTTCAGCGGTAATGGCATTGATACGTTGTCTGTACTCCCCCATTTCCTTCCACCCTAAACCGACTGTTTCTAAACTGCCAATTACGGTTGCCTGTCGTTGCACCGAATCTTGCTGATAAACCTCGCTTGCAATCACTTGAGCTTTCACGCGATCAAGCTCTTCTTCGCTTACTAAGTTTTGCTGTATATCCTTAATCTCTTCATATAGTGCTTGCTCTACTTCTGCAATGCTGTGCTGTTCGGTTGGTGTAGCGTCAAATAAAAATAAAGTTGGATAACGTGCGAACAAATTGTAGCCAGCACCCGCTCCTGAAACTAATTCTTTTTCGCGCACTAAACGCTTACTTAATCTTGCACTGCGACCACCATCTAGCACTCCTCCTAACACCGATAAGGCGTAAGCTTCCCAGTCATTTTCCGCGGTAGCCAATGAAGGTACTTTATAACCCAGCATGATATAGGGCACTTTAGCGATTGCCTTTACCGTTACACGCCGTGTTCCCGTTTGAGGCTGCTCGACGCGTGGTTTGCTGGCCTTAATTTCACGACTTTTTATGTCGCCAAAATATTGCCGTGCCATAGTGAACACCTGCTTTGGCTCTACATCCCCCACTACAACCAACGAAGCATTATTGGGCATATACCAGCGTTGGTACCATTCTTCTAAGTCAGAAACTTGTAAGTTCTCTAAATCATTCATCCAACCAATAATAGGATGATGATAGGGGTTATTAGTAAACGCGGTTGCAAAAAGTTGTTCAAATACACGAGCATTGGGATTATCGTCAGTGCGGAGCCGGCGTTCTTCTTTTACAACTTCGATTTCGCTTTTAAAGTCTTCCTCAGAAAGAATTAAATTTTGCATACGATCCGATTCAAGCTCAAAACTAAGCTCTAAATTGTCTTTACCCATTAATTGGTAATAAGCCGTATAGTCTCGTCCTGTAAATGCATTATCACGTGCACCGATCTCTGCAACGAGTGACGAAAAAGTTCCCGAAGGATATTTCTCTGTACCTTTAAACATCATGTGTTCCAGCGCATGCGAAACACCTGTGATACCACTATGCTCCTGGGCAGAACCCACCCTATACCATACTTGTGAAACCACTACAGGAGCACGATGATCCTCCTTGACAATTACCTTCATACCATTGGCTAAGGTTGTTTCATGAGTCTTAAGCGTTTGATCACTGATAATGGACATTTCGACAGCATCATTTTTCTCAGCAATAGTATGAGAAGAAAAGTTGCTACAGCCGAGTAATAGCAGCAGAACGAGTGGCAAAAATTTAATTGGCTTCATTTGTTACGCGTGGTTGTACTTGATGTTAGGATTAGCGCCGTTTTATTCACGGCATTGTTGTTTAGACCATACTATAACTATTTGTTCAAAATCTATGTCTCAATTTAGAGTAATTAAGACAATATATCTTGGAGTCGTTACATGACCGACGCGGGAGTTTTTCAACGCCTACGAAAAGGCCTGTCAAAAACCAGTGATGCACTGACTGAAGGTTTGGCTACGGCGGTTTTAGGCAAAAAAGAGCTCGATGACGATTTAATTACGGAAATTGAAGATCGTCTAGTTATGGCAGATGTTGGGATAGAAACGACTAACAAAATCATCGAGAACTTAATTACCCGAGTGAGTCGTACCCAGCTCACGGATATAGAAGTGCTCTATGATGCCTTGCAAGAGAGCATTGCGGAAATTTTACAACCATGTAATAAACCTTTAATTATGCAAAACATTCGACCATTTGTAATTTTAGTGGTGGGTGTAAACGGTGCAGGAAAAACGACTACGATAGGAAAAATTGCACAACGGTTAGTAGAATATCGGCAATCTGTAATGCTCGCAGCAGGTGACACCTTTCGGGCCGCTGCTGTTGAACAATTACAAGAATGGGGAAAACGTATCAATGCGCCGGTGATTGCACAAAAGAGTGGTTCTGACAGTGCGGCTGTTGTCTTTGATGCCTTTCAATCTGCACAAGCTCGCAATGTAAACGTGCTGATCGCTGACACCGCAGGCCGTTTACACACACAGCAAAATCTAATGCAAGAATTACAAAAAATAAAACGTGCTTTACAAAAGATTGATCCTGCTGCGCCGCACGAAACTTTGTTGGTTTTGGAAGGCGGTACTGGACAAAATGCTATCAATCAAGCAGTAGAATTTCATCAAGCTTTAGGGGTTACAGGTATTGCCATAACCAAACTGGATGGCAGCGCAAAAGGAGGTATCGTTTTAGCCATTGCAGATAAATTAAATCTGCCAATTCGATACATAGGAGTGGGAGAAGCGGTTGAAGATTTGCGTGTATTTAATGCTCAGCAATACGCAGGAGCCTTGCTGGGTCGTGAACCTATTACCGCAGAGATTACTTAACTAATGATCGAGCTGCAAAATGTCACCAAGCGCTACCCGGGAAACAGGGAGGCACTTTCACATTTAAATTTAACCATCGAGCAGGGTGAGATGGCATTCTTAACCGGTCCGTCAGGTGCTGGAAAAAGTACCTTACTAAAACTTATTGCAGCAATAGAAAAACCGACACGTGGACAAATCTTCATCAACCGTAAAAACATAACACGTATTCCCAATCGCAAAATACCTGCATTGCGCCGACACATGGGTGTCGTTTTTCAAGATCATCATTTATTACACGACCGCAATGTATTCGACAATGTTTCGTTACCTTTACAAATAGCAGGATTCGCGCAGGTGGATATCAACCGTCGTGTGCGAGCAGCATTAGATAAAGTTGACCTCCTTGATAAAGAAAGCATGATGCCAATTACATTATCAGGTGGTGAACAACAGCGTGTAGGCATAGCACGTGCAGTGGTACATAAACCTGCGATATTACTAGCGGATGAACCTACCGGAAATTTAGACCCCGAGCTTTCTGCCGAAATCATGCAACTTTTTAGTGATTTTAATCAAGTCGGAGTGACGGTATTAATCGCCAGTCACGATCTTGACCTTATCATGCGTTTACAGAAACGCATTATTCGTTTACGTGATGGTCAATGTATCGATTCGCAAAGCATTCAAAGTGCACAAGAGTATGAAGTTATTAATTGAGGTATGGCTAAAACTAGACATCAACAGCCTTTAAAACGGCCAAATTTAAAAACACGCTTTCGCGCTTATGTGCGTGACCATTTGCGTGTGCTGCTATTTAGTTTAGGTAAACTTTACCGCACACCATTTGCCTCAATCATGACGCTACTGATGATTGCTGTAGCGCTGGCATTACCTACTTGTTTATATGTGTTATTAAATAATCTACAAAACGTTACTAATCAATGGGACGATGCGGGTCAGATCACTCTTTTTTTAGACAGCGGCACTTCGGAAAAACAAATCAAAAGTGTAAAACAACAAATTGCAAATAATGAGAATGTCGAACAGGTAGTGTATGTACCCGCAGATATCGCACTTAACGATTTTAAACAACGAAGTGGGTTCGGTGACTTATTGGAAGGCCTACCAGATAATCCATTACCTCCCACTATCGTGGTTACACCTGTTAATAGTGCAAAAAAAGGTAATACTCTTTATGAACTAAGAAACTCACTGCAAAAATTAGCTCATGTTGACCAAGTTCAGTTAGATATGCAGTGGCTACAACGTTTGCAGGCGATTTCTAAAATTATACAGCGCACAATTTTTGCCATTGGCGTCATGCTTGCGCTATCTGTGTTACTCGTAGTAGGAAACAGTATTCGTTTAGATATTGAAAACCGTCGTGATGAAATTGAAGTGACTAAATTAATCGGAGCAACTGATCGCTTTATTCGCAGACCATTTTTATATGGGGGTTTGTGGTTCGGATTATTAGGTGGAGTACTCGCACTCTTACTGGTCTTCATCGTGCTATTAGGGATTCGTCAGCCTACTCAAGAACTTGTCAGCCTCTACAACAGCAATTTCAAACTTATGTTGCCAAGTTTCAAACAAAGTCTGAGCTTGATACTAGCGAGTATTTTATTAGGATTATTAGGCTCTTGGTTAGCTGTGAATCGACGTATTAGTAAAATACAACCAAGTTAAGTAAGCATTGATTTTTGACTGTTGAATTACTTCTCAACAATAAAATTATTTCTGCCGCCAAGGCGTGCAAAAGGGTGTCTTTTTATTAAGTTCGAATACGCCTTCTTGGCTTCATCTAAATCGGAATAAGTATCACTAATTTTAATCCAGTGCTCATTTTTCATGTTCATCACATAGTATGTGACTTGTGATGAGAGGGCAGGTTGTATTTGAGTACTCATCCTTGAGTCCTAATAATTAGAAATTAAATTTTCAGTGCATTCACCATTCGTGTTCTAAATTAGACACTGACAATCGCCAATTTATGGCATCTGCGGTATCAAATATTAGCTCGCGTTCTACCGTGTTAAGTGTATTAGTGTTTGTATCATTTGCAGCAACACCGATACGCTTTCGAATATAAGGCAATCCTCTTTGTATCCAGTGATCGATCGTGGGTTGATCCACACCAAAGATATGCGCTAAATCAGATTTGCTTACTTGAACACCGGGCATGTATGTATATTTATAAAAATATTCTTTAAAAATTTTATGGCTATATATTTTTTGGCGTATTCGTAATAGACAGAGTCCGAATTTAGACCGATAAATGGGCAGCAACTCCAATCCTGCTTTTTTGAGAGTAGATCTCTAACACATCCTGTAGAAGAGAGCTGCTCCTCGCCTGTATCAGCATAAAGATACTGTTTCAGAATTTTGAAACAACAGGCTTTCGGGTGAAGCGCCCTGACGAAGCGACGTAATAACCAATTGAGATATGGTGCCATTTAGCAGCCATGTTCGAGGTGAATTTCATTGCCAAAAAGCATGTGATCCACAACCTTCTCTAAGAACCGTTATTGAGCAAATTCGACTTAATGCAGTGCTAGGGGTGGAGTCTAAATACTTTGAATTTGCGTAAAAATCAGGCTTTTTGTACGTGTTAAATGCGTTCATTAGGTCAAATACAGGTCAATATTGAACCTTTCGCCTAATTAGCACTCTAACCTCAAGACTGCTAAAATATGCTTAGCAAACCAAAATCAACCAAAGAGGGGAAATTAGCCAGAATGTCAAAGTCGATTATGCCTACCCAAACTCATTTATCAGTATCTACAGCTAATGTAGACAGCTATATCGCGTCTGCTTATCAACTACCTGTGTTAGATGCAGAGCAAGAGCATGCACTCGCCATTCGCTTGCATGAACACAATGATTTGGATGCCGCTCGCACTTTGATTCTTCATCACCTTCGCTTTGTGGTGCAAGTTGCCCGTGGTTATAGCGGTTATGGCCTACCCCTTGCTGATTTAATCCAGGAAGGCAACATTGGATTAATGAAAGCAGTAAAAAAATTCGACCCACATAAAGGAGTGCGCTTAGTTTCTTTTGCTGTTCACTGGATACGAGCTGAAATTCATGAGTTTGTATTGCGAAATTGGCGTATTGTTAAAATTGCTACAACCAAAGCACAACGCAAATTATTCTTTAACTTGCGCAGTAGCAAAAAAAGATTAGCCTGGTTAAATCAACAGGAAGTTGAGAATGTCGCAAAAGAATTAGGCGTCAAACCTGTAGAAGTCTTAGAAATGGAAAAACGCCTCAGTAGCCCTGACCTTGGTTTTGATCTGCCTGAGCAGGTTGATGACGATGAATCATCAACAAACTATTCACCTGCAACATACTTAACGAGCGACAGCGCGTCTCCTGCAGAACAATTAGAGCAGAATGATTGGCAAGCCCATCAAACTCAGCAGTTACAAACTGCTTTACAAGAACTTGATGAACGTAGCCGCGAAATTATTGCTAAACGTTGGCTCGCTGAGAAAAAAACAACACTACAAGATTTAGCTAAGGAATATGACATTTCAGCTGAACGTGTGCGCCAGCTAGAAAGTAATGCAATTAAAAAACTTAAACTTGCCGTAGCAACATAATAGCTACGGCTTCTCCAGTCGTGAGTAGAAAATCAACGTAACAACACTCAGCAATAATAATGCTGCACCACCATTGTGCATAACGGCAACGCTAATCGGTAGGCTCATTACCACATTTGAAATTCCTAGTACTATTTGAGCAAGTAAAAACAATAAAGTAATGATTGCTAATTGACGCATATTTGATGACGACAATTTACTCATCATTATTCGGAACAACACGACGATCCAAAATATTGCAACCACAATTGCAAAAACTCGATGGCTAAGATGAATAGCGGTTCTAGCAGGATTATCCAACACCCCAAATTCATAGTTTTGACCTAATCCACGCCAAAACACAAACCCTTCTTTAAAGTCTGTTGCAGGCCACCACTTTCCCTGACAAGTTGGAAAATCTGGACAAGCCAAGGCGGCATAGTTTGCACTTGTCCAGCCACCTAATAAAATTTGCACCACTAATAAAAACAGCCCCACTAATAAAATTGATGTTAGAGGTGTATTGCTTGTTGTAGTTTGACTAGCTGCAGGTTGCAACACCAACCACCAAAGCAACGCTAAGATGCTCAATCCACCTAGTAAATGCAGCATTACAATTACTGGTTTCAATAACAACGTAACAGTCCACATACCTAATAAACCTTGAAATATAACCAAGCCAACTAGAAAAACGGGTAGCCACAAAGCTTGACCTGCTTGCTTGCGATTCTTAATCGCTAAAAATGCCAAAATGAGAATCAACAGGCCTAATCCTTCGGCCATGTAACGATGGATCATTTCTTTCCATGCTTTGTCGATCTCAACTGCACGTTCTGGAAATTCTTGATTTGCTTGATCGATCTCAGAACTTGATTCAGGAACGCCTAACAAATGTCCATAGCAGCCTGGCCAATCCGGACAACCTAAACCCGCATCCGATAACCTCGTGTAAGCACCCATTACCACAACTGCAAGTGTTAACAAGGTTGCAAGTAGAGCAATCTTTCTAAACATTTTATGTCACCTTTTAGCCAATCTTAGAGACTTTTAATAAGCGTTTAAGATCTTTTTTGATGCCTTTTGATGTTGCATCACGAGAATAATGCATCATTAAATTACCCAGTGGATCAATTATGTAGATTACGTTTTTATGCAGATCATATGTGGAAAGTGAATTGGGTGTATTGTCAATTTTAAACCAACTTACCTTCATATCAGGATAGTTTTTAATAATATCATTGAAAGATTGCTTATTGTTTTTATTGTCTATTCCAAGATACTTACCTTGCACTCGCTGACGATCGCGACCTAACGATAAACGCACTTGGCGCATTTTAAATAAACTTGCCTCACAATAAAGATCACAGTGTTCATCGCCAACATAAAGCAGTGTCCATTTACCCATGAACTTTTGTTTGTCCCAAACATCTCCATCAATAGATGTTATTTTAAAATCATCTAAAGGTTTTGCAGGTTCTATTAAAGCACCATGATTTTGAGTTTTAGAATTCATCCAGCTATTTGGAACATAAAAAAGCCACATAGCAAAGAAAAGAGGCCCAAAAAAAACTGCAAATATCGCAACTAGATAAATTCTACTTCTTGTTTGTTCTTTCATTTTAATTTAACTATGAAGTTTTCGATTTAGATATATGCAACACAATAAAAATAATAAACAAGCTAAGTGCGAGTGCAAACCACTGTACCGCATAAGCTAAGTGTCGATCAGGCGAGAATGCAAAAATTTTCCATGCCCTTAAATATCCATCTTGTTGATCCTTGTCTAAACGCAAAGTAAACGGCTGCAGGTTGAAGCCTATACGTTGACTCAATGCTGAAAAATCTAAGAATTGAATTAACCTAGGCCACTGTGTATCGCCATTGTCGATCTCACCTAATGTGAACGGATCCCCATAGGGGGCATATACTTGTCCCATTACAGTACGCAAATTTTCGTCTACGTCTATTTCAGGTAGTTGATCACGCGAACGTTCTATTGGCACCCATCCACGGTCGACTAATACAATAAAATCCGTATCAATAACTTTAAATGGTGTAAATATATTGTAACCGACTTGATGATCGTGTACTTGATTGTCCAGCACAAATTGTTTACTTGAAATATAACGTCCTTGTAATTCAATACGTTGATAGCGTAATTTCTCTGGCTCACTTACTGGTAAACGAATATCCTGAAGTGTATTGTTACGCTGGAGTTCATAATTTTGTAGAATTTGCTTTTTTTCTTCTGCACGCTGCAATTGCCAAACACCTAGTAAAGATAAGAAAAAAATTCCAACTGCAGTTACAGTTAAAACTAACCAGGAAGGTTTACGCCAATACATTTTTAAATCTTTATTATTTTTATGGTTATAAAAATCATCATCATATTAATGTTTGTGGTCATTCTCATCAGTCTTGGCGCTGCGTTATATTACTTATTACAAGATAGAGGCACTACCAAACGTACTGTAAACGCATTAACTGTGCGTATCGCTATTTCTGTATCGATTATCCTATTACTCATCCTAGGATATTATGGCGGGGTGATACAGCCTCATGGTATTGGTGGGTAAAGTAATTAAAATAAATTTTTTAGTCTGAAAAAAAACGCCGCAACCGCGGCGTTCTTAACTCTATGAAAGCTGCAATTACATAATATATACGAATATAAACAAGCCCAGCCACACAACATCAACAAAATGCCAGTACCATGCTGCTGCCTCAAATCCAAAATGGTGCTCGGGGTTGAAGTGCCCTCGAATACATCGAATCAAAATGACAAATAATATGATCGCACCAATGGTTACATGCATGCCATGAAAACCTGTCAACATAAAGAATGTAGAACCATACACACCTGAACCTAAGGTTAAGCCCAAGTGGTTATAGGCTTCGTAGTACTCAAATCCCTGAAGTGCCATGAAAATTGCGCCTAACAAAACAGTTAATGCCAATCCAATAATGAGCTGGCCCCGATGATTGGCCTTAAGGGCATGGTGTGCCCAAGTTAATGTCACGCCACTGGTAAGAAGTATTATAGTGTTAACGAGAGGCAAACCATTCCATGCCATGGCTTTGAACTCTCCACCAATTTCGCCTGGGCCATTTGCAGTAAGCGGCCACAGTGCTTCAAATCCTGGCCATAAATAACTATTGGTTGCGGCACCGGAGGCTTCGCCCCCTAACCAAGGTAGTGAATACACTCGCACATAAAAAAGCGCACCAAAAAACGCTGCAAAAAACATTATCTCGGAAAAGATAAACCAAACCATGCCCCACCTAAATGACACATCGACTTGTTTATTGTAGTTTCCAGATTCACTTTCTTTTATAACAGCGCCAAACCAACCGAAGAGCATTACAAGTAGCACAAGTAAGCCAAACGCCATTATGTATGTGCCCCAACTTGCACCATTTAAATAATTAGAGAACCCCACCATTAAGCTGAAAACTGCAATTGAGCCAACAAATGGCCAGTGACTTCCGTGGGGGATGTAGTAGTTACTTTCAGCGTTTGCCATATCTATCTCTTGGTTACAAAGTCTCTGATTAATTTTGATACATTGTTAAAAAATATCTCAAATTCTTCACTAATAAATCAGAGTCTCTTTTGGTTATTAAATTGTTTTTAAATTTATCATTTTGTTGTCAGCCGTGTTGCTTACATCAAAATAAGTATAAGAAAGTGTCACAGTTTTCACGTGTTCCGGAAGCGCAGGATTGATAAGAAATACCACTGGCATTTCCATAGTTTCTCCTGCTTCTAGCAGTTGATCGGTAAAACAAAAACACTCCGTTTTAATAAAATGATTTGCTGCAGCGTAAGGTGCAACACTAGGGACTGCTTGCCCCACCATTGATCGCATTGTTTTATTGTTTACAAAAAAACTTGTTTGATAGGCTTTGCCTGGATGTACCTGCATTTTTGCAATCTCAGGTTTGAAGTCCCAAGCCATGCCTTGATTTAAATTGGTTACGAACTCAACAGTAATCGTTCGTGATTCGTCCACTGTAAAATCTACGGGCTGCTGTTGCTGAGTGACTGTATCGGACTTGCCATTTAAACCGGTAATATCGCACAACAAATCATATAGAGGCACCAACGCGTATCCAAAGCCAAACATAGCGATAGCTACCACAAATAATTTAGAGGCACTTTTTCTATTTGCGTTAATCATAAGTACTTATTTTGATGCCACCAAAAAATAAAAACCAACATAAATAAACAATGCAACGCAAGCTAATATGATCGCGGTTCGTTTAGCTTCGCGTTTTGACTGTTTCATAATGTTGATGTGTAAACCAGTTCCACTCACCTTTAACATTTGGTGGTGTAGTAAAACTATGATATGGAGGAGGTGAACTCAAAGTCCATTCCAAACCTTCTGCACCTTCCCATACTCGATCAGTAGCTTTTACGCCACCACGTATAGTCGCAATTACTAATCCTAAGAAAATGATTTGTGCAAAACCAAATCCAAATGCGCCTATTGTGGCAATTTGGTTATAGTCTGAAAATTGTAATGCGTAATCTGGTATGCGTCGTGGCATTCCCGCTAGCCCTACAAAGTGCATTGGGAAAAATGTGATGTTAACGAAAATGGTGGATAACCAAAAATGCGTCTTACCCCAAAACTCACTATACATATGCCCCGTCCATTTCGGCAACCAATAATAAACTGCTGCGATAATTGCAAAAATAGACCCGGGCACTAATACATAATGAAAGTGCGCAACAACAAAATAGGTATCATGGTACTGGAAATCAGCCGGCGTGATGGCCAACATTAATCCAGAGAATCCGCCGATTGTGAACAAAATAATAAACGCTATTGCGAATAACATAGGTGTTTCAAATGTCATTGCACCCCGCCACATTGTACAAACCCAATTAAACACTTTAACCCCGGTGGGTACAGCGATGAGCATAGTGGCCAACATAAAGAACAACTCACCCGCTAATGGCATTCCCACGGTAAACATGTGATGTGCCCACACGATAAAGGATAAAAATGCAATTGACGCCGTTGCATACACCATAGATGAGTAACCAAATAATGGTTTACGTGCAAATGTTGGAATAATGCTGGAAATCACACCGAAGGAAGGCAAGATCAAAATATATACTTCCGGATGTCCAAAAAACCAAAAGATGTGTTGGAACAAAACAGGATCACCACCACCAGCAGCATTAAAAAAGCTGGTTTCAAAAAACTTATCCGTAAGCAGCATTGTTACGCCGCCTGCTAACACAGGCATTACCGCAATAAGTAAGTAAGCTGTAATTAGCCATGTCCATACAAACAATGGCATTTTCATGAGTGTCATACCGGGTGCACGCATATTTAAAATGGTAGCAACGACATTGATCGCACCCATGATTGATGACATACCCATAAAATGAATTGCAAATATTACAAAGGGAAATGCGTCACCTGTTTGCAGTACCAAAGGAGGATAGAGCGTCCAACCTCCAGCAGGACCGCCGCCATCCATAAATAAAGTAGACAGCATCATTGCAAAGGCAAATGGCAGAATCCAGAAACTCCAATTATTCATTCGCGGCAAGGCCATATCAGTAGCACCAATCATCAGTGGGATCAGCCAATTTGCTAACCCAGTGAACGCGGGCATGACCACGCCAAAAATCATAACGATGGCATGCATCGTAGTCATAGAATTAAAAAATTGCGGATCAACAAACTGCATGCCTGGCTCGAACAGCTCCGTGCGAATTATCAACGCCATGAACCCGCCAATAAAGAACATAATAAATGAGAACCACAAATATAAAGTACCTATGTCTTTGTGATTTGTGGTCGTGATCCAACGCATTATTCCGGAAGGATGATGGTCGTCATGGTGTTCGTCAGCTGTCGTCGTTGACATATGTTTGCTCCGAATGTTCTTTAAATTTTAACTATTAAACTTGTACGCAATTAATTAATAAGTGCATTTTGTTCTATGTTCTTATTTTCCTGCTGTAAAGAAGCGTTACTTCCTTGAGAATCTGCCACTGTTTTATTGCTTTGTTGCAAAGAAATGCTACTTCCTTGAGAACCTGCCACTGTTTTATTGCTTTGCTGCAGTACCCATGCGTCGAATTCTTCTGGAGGCAGTGCGCGCACGACAATAGGCATGAAACCGTGATCACGCCCGCATAGCTCTGCACATTGACCACGATAAATTCCAGGCTCATCTATTTCTGTCCAGGCTTGATTGATGTAGCCAGGAATTGCATCTTTTTTAACTGCTAGATCTGGTACCCACCATGCATGTATTACATCATTTGAAGTAATTAGAATACGAACTTTACGATTGGTAGGCAGAACTAATTCATTATCAACTTCTAGCAGATAGTTTTCATTTTTCTCACTTCGATTATAAATTTCATTGCGAGATGTTTTTAATACACTATAGAAATCAACATCATGATCAATGTAATCATAGTGCCACAACCATTGATAGCCTGTTACTTTAACAGTCATTTCTGAGTCACTTACATCTTCCATATCAATTAATACTTTTGCTGCTGGAATGGCTATACCAATTAATATTGCAAAGGGTATCGCAGTCCATACAAATTCTAATAAAACACTCTCATGAAAGTCAGCTGGTGGTACACCTTTTGATTTACGGTCTCTTATTAAAGAGACAATCATTGCACCAAATACGATTATCCCTATTACACAACAGATATAAAAAATGAGCATGTGCAAATCGAAAACTTCTTTACTTATTTGCGTCACACCCTCAGTCATATTGTAAGGCTGAATATCCGCTGAAACGTCTAATGAAAAAAGAGCAATCAAACCGCCCAACAAACTGTAGCGTAGTGAATGTTTAATAGGATTGTCTTTCATGTATTTTTTCCTAGCTGTGTAATTAACTTTTATTAAGTGTAATGTGTAATGTTCGCATTAAAGACCTTGCTAAACTTTCTCTTTCCTCATCAGTCAAACATTCGCCTATTTCAGTTTGTGAGCCTTTTGATCGAACAAGCAGTTTGCTGGGATGTCCCAGAAGTTTTGAATCTCTTAATTCCAGATTAACCCACGCTCGATCAAATTCCCACGTTTCATTAGGCTGCTGTAGACCTTTTTCCACAATAAGCTTCTCATTCCCTACAGTTATCACTTCTTTATAGCGATTACGCAAACAGCAAGTATATAAAGCAACCGATAAAATTAATATTTCTAACCCTACAAATGGCAAAATAAGCCACAATCCATGTAATGCGAATACTCCTGCAATACTAAACGACAAAATTCCAACATTAATGATAAAAATTTTGTTGCCTCTCCAGGAAAGAGATTGGTTGTGTTGAACTATAAACTGTGTTGGAACCTCCAGTTCATGATCTATATCAGCAACTGTGTTCAAACTATTAATCCTTTAATCGCAAATCCCTTGCCCATTTATATTTAGCCCTAAATTCATGGGTTTATAGATGATATATCTAATAAATTTAAGATTGATCATTGTATCTCTTCATTAGAAAAAGTCATATCTGACACTTAAGCGCAATGGAGATAGCTGTATAGTATTAAATATCAAATCTTATATTGCCATTAGCATCGGTTATTAG
Source organism: Gammaproteobacteria bacterium (assembly GCA_028279275.1). Lineage (GTDB taxonomy): Bacteria > Pseudomonadota > Gammaproteobacteria > UBA4575 > UBA4575 > JABDMD01. Next base: position 132,900 of record JANQOB010000018.1, read on the forward strand.
CTTTAATACTATTTAATATTATCGACCGGAATTCTAATTTCTCCATTCATCGATGTTTGTAGACTTGATTTACGTGCATATCCGTAAATTACTTCGTAACTTGCCGGCAATAGGCCATTTTTTTGGCGAAAAGATTCATAGGCTTTTATCACTCTTTGAAATTTAGCCTTACCGGTTAAACCTAATAAAGAGCTTTTAGCCTGAGTTGCAAATTTACCTCGACTACCCGTTGCTTTCAGGTCCTTCAGTAATTGTTGAATTTTTTCATACTCAACAACAATCATCTCTCTATCTACTACTGGATCTGTATATTGCTGACTCAGCAACATATCGCCGATATGGTGCATATCTATAAAATTATGCACATGGTCTAGTTGATCTACTTGTGCCCAACTTTGGCGTAACTCTATCAATGTGTCAGGGCCAAAAGTAGTGAATAACAGCGCTCCATCATTTTTCAGAATCCGTGAACACTCCGCTAATACTTGTGGTAAATCTTCACACCATTGAAAAGTAGAAGTAGAAAAAATGAGGTCTACTGATGAATTTTTTATCGCCAAGCGTTCAGCATCATTACAAATTGATAAAAATTTTTTATTTTGTTCTAACATTGACAAAGCAATATCACTGGCAATTATTAGACTGTCCGGGAATAGTTTTTGCAATCCATTCAGGCTTGTACCAGTGCCGCTACCAATATCAAGAATAACCTTCGCTTGTAATTTAAGCATTTGCAAACGTTCTAATGCACGATGACATATTTCTTCTTGCACGATAGCTGCTGAATCATAGGTTTTCGCTGCTTTAGAAAAGTCTTCGCGAATTCGTTGTTTATTTAGTTCCGACATTTATGAAAAGTTTAATTCTCCTGCATCATTAGTTTTACGTTTTCAATAAAAACTTTTGGATGTGATAAAAATGGAACGTGTCCTGCATCCACAATTTTGTGCAAACTGACATTGTCCCAAATTTTTGCAGTATCTTCTGCGGCATGCATAGATGAAACCTGATCTTTCTCGCCTTGCATAATATGTATATGTGCATGTTGAGCGTTGTCGCTACTACGTAAATCTATATTATTTAGCCATCGCAGTCCCCAAGTTATATTTTTCAATGGTTGATGCATTGCAGCATATTCAAGTGAATGCATTATTTTTTTCGAGCTTGCGCCATGCAATGTTTGAAGTATGTGAAATTGCTTTATAGCTTGTTGGGGTGAATGTTTAAAATTAAGTGAAAATTTCTTTAACGTCTCTGCGGACATACCATTAGGCCAATTTTTACTGGCGATAAACTTAGGTGTACTTGCAATAAGCATTAAATTATTTACTCGGTGCGGAAAACGCTGCAAAAATAATTGTGCACACAGCCCGCCTAATGACCATCCAACTATTGAGCAATTTTCTGGCAACGTATTTGCCAACAAACTTAAGCCCTGTTCGACACTTTCGTCCCAGGCTATGGAGTGGTTTTCCCCATGACCAGGTAGATCGATACACCAAACCTGAAAGTTTTTGCATAGGTCATTCAAACATAATTGCCAAATCTTCGAACTTGATCCCCATCCATGTAACAATACCAATATGGGCGCTTGCTTAGTTTCTTCAAACTTCGTGACATGTAATTTAGACATTTAATAATGGATAACGTACATTTTTTATATGTTATAGGCGCATACCTGCTTGGCTCGATTAACAGTGCCATTATCGTTAGCAAAGTATTTAGTTTACCTGACCCACGCAATTTAGGCTCTGGTAATCCGGGTGCAACAAATGTGTTGCGCACAGGTAATAAGCTTGCCGCTGGAATAACGCTAGTGGGTGACCTGTTAAAGGGATTGATACCTGTCTTACTTGTTCTATTAGTAACTTCCAACATGGGCTTGGTCGCTGCAACCGGAGTGGCAGCACTCCTCGGTCATATGTATCCAGTTTATTATCAGTTTAAAGGCGGTAAAGGTGTTGCTACGACACTAGGCGTGTTATTTGGATTTGATTGGTTTTTAGCAATCGTGTGGATTGGGCTTTGGTTAATCACCGCGATGTTGTTTCGTTATTCTTCTTTAGCTGCGCTGGTGGCAACCTTAACCACACTTATAATTGGTTGGTTAACTACGGATACATGGACAAGTTTTCGAGAAAATAATATTTTAATCGTGGCAGCTATTGCGCTTATGACTGTATTGGTTTTTTGGCGACACCGTGAAAATATTAAAAAATTACTTTCGGGAAATGAATCACAAATTGGAGCAAATAAGTAAGCTGATTTTTATTAAATTTAATTTATAGATTTTCCAAGGACCAGCGTGGCCGCACATTAATGGCAAGTTTATCGTCGGCAAAATTATGTGAATCTAGTTGATCTAATCTTAGCAAGCCTAGCTGTGCAACCATTGCGGCATTATCTGTACAATATTCTGGCGCTGGATAAAATACTTCTAAACCTTTTTTAGCAAGTTTTTCTTTTAGCTGCTCTCGCAATTTTTTATTTGCCCCCACGCCCCCTGCAACCACTAAAGTCCTAGCTCCACTTTGCTCTAAGGCTCGCAGGGATTTTATTCTTAGAGTATCGACAATCGCATCTTCGAAAGCACGCGCTACATCTGCACGGTCTTGATCATCAACACTTGAGAGTTCTTTTAATGTATTCAGAACATGCGTCTTAATACCACTAAAACTAAAATCTAATCCCGGCCTATCCGTCATAGGTCTTGGAAAAGAAAAACGCTGCGGATTACCCTCTAAAGCTAAGCGGGCAATCTCTGGTCCACCAGGATAAGGCAAACCTAACATTTGGGCAGTCTTATCAAAGGCCTCACCAACCGCATCATCAATGCTCTCGCCTAAAATTTTGTATTTTCCAACACTCTCGATTTTTACTAGTAAGGTATGACCTCCGGAAACAAGAAGAGCAACATACGGAAATTGCGGAGCAATATTTTCAATTAAAGGGGCTAGAAGATGTGCTTCCATGTGATGCACTGCAATTGCCGGTTTACCGATTGACCAAGCAAGGCTACGCGCAAATCCTGCTCCGACCATCAAGGCACCCATTAAACCCGGGCCTGATGTATAGGCCACAGCATCTATATCCTGCTTAAGCTGTAAACCCGCTGAGTGAAGCGTCTCTTTTACAAGTGGACTCAACTTTCGGATGTGGTCGCGAGAAGCAAGCTCCGGCACCACACCCCCATAAGGGCTGTGAAGTTCAATCTGAGAATACAGCTGGTTCGCTAATAAACCTTTCTTTTCACATAGGATTGCGGCGGCTGTCTCATCACAAGAAGTCTCTATTCCTAATACACGCATAAGTGGATTATCCCTTGGATAAAGGCGTTTGGCATGTATTTTTGGCACATATACGAGTGAGCAATTTGATATTCAAGACTCCCTCTGTATAATCGCGGCTCATTTTTCAATTGAGCAAGAAAGTTATTCATATGCCCGGTATACGTGTGAAAGAGAACGAACCTTTTGATTTCGCATTGCGACGTTTCCGTCGTTCATGTGAAAAAGCAGGTACGGTTACCGAAGTTCGTCGTCGTGAAGCCTATGAAAAACCAACTGAAATTCGTAAGCGTAAAGCTGCTGCTGCCGTAAAACGCAACCTCAAGCGCGTCGCACGAACCAGCTTGCGTAGACGCCGCCTTTACTGAGTAAAGTTATTGCTCTCACACCGCTAGGTGTTTAAATAACATGTCCCCTCTCAAGTCTAAATTAACTGAAGACATGAAATCCGCCATGCGTGATGGCGATAAGTCTCGACTACAAACGATTCGTCTCATCCTTTCTGCGGTAAAACAGCAAGAAGTCGATACTCGAGAAGAACAAACAGATGATGACATCATTGCATCTTTAACAAAAATGCAAAAACAGCGCCGCGAATCAATTAGCCAATTTGAAAAAGCTGAACGACAAGATTTAGTAGACAAAGAAAAACAAGAATTAGAAGTTATTAGTGAATATTTACCTGAAGCACTCAGCGAAGATGAAATCGATCAGCTAATCTCTGAAGCAATGACTGCATCAGGGGCTAGCAGCATTAAAGATATGGGTAAGATAATGGGTATACTAAAACCCAAATTAGCTGGCCGTGCAGATATGGGCGTCGTAAGCGCTAAAATCAAATCTTCTTTGTCTTAACCATGCTCTATAATGGTTATTATCATTGATATAGTAGCCCTCACAATTTAGTGGGCTGATTCTATAACTTTCTATTATGGCAAATTTAAAAAATGACCTCTTCTTGCGTGCATTACGCAAGGAACCAATCGAACGTACTCCTATATGGATCATGCGTCAGGCAGGGCGTTACTTACCCGAATACAGAGCTACTCGAAAAAAAGCCGGCGATTTTTTAACTCTTTGTAAAACACCTGAGCTGGCATGTGAAGTAACTCTACAACCTATCGACCGTTACGCATTGGATGCGGCGATTCTATTCTCTGACATTCTTACTATACCTGATGCACTCGGTCTCGGTTTGCAATTTAGTGAAGGAGAAGGGCCTAGCTTTAAATCACCGATTACTTGTTTATCTGATGTAGAACGCATTACTAATCTTGCGCCGATGAATGAGCTCGGTTACGTCACGGACGCAGTCAGCTTGATACGCAAAGAGCTCAATGGCCGTGTACCTTTGATTGGTTTTTCGGGTAGTCCCTGGACCTTGGCTACTTATATGGTTGAAGGCAAAGGCAGTAAAGAGTTTCATAAAGTTAAAGGCATGATGTATCAAGAACCTGATACTTTAGAAAAATTACTAACTGTACTAAGTGACTCCGTTACAGATTATCTTGCAGCACAAGTTGATGCTGGAGCACAAGCTGTGATGATTTTTGATACATGGGGTGGAGTATTATCAAAGGAATCGTATTTAAAGTTTTCTTTAAGACCCATGCAGGAAATCGTACACAAGCTCAAAAACAAATCTTCTATGCAAAACGTGCCTATCGTTTTATTTACCAAAGGTGGTGGTAACTGGCTAAATGAAATGGCAGCCACAGGATGCGACGCATTAGGATTAGATTGGACTACAGAAATAGCGCATGCCAAAGCACAAGTGGGCGATAAAGTTTCCTTGCAGGGCAACCTCGATCCATGTGTATTATATGGCAGTGACAATGTTATTCGTGAAGAGGTAAAAAAAGTTCTCGATAAATTTGGCAAAGGAACGGGTCACGTGTTTAATCTTGGTCATGGTATTCATCAGTATGTAGATCCTGACAAAGTTACCGTGCTTGTTGAAGCTGTGCGAGAATTTAGCCCTGCATACCATTAGTTTGCAACATCTCTTGCAAACCTTTTATATTCACTCTCTGCATACTACGATTTTGACTTTTACTTTTTGGTAGCTGGTGTTGCTGCCGCAAAGAAAATACCAATACTTCTACTTCAAAATTCTGATACTCAAAACAAATAGTAGGCACATGTATTAATTGATTATTTAACTTTAATCGTCTCTCTGCAATATCAACACTTAAGCCTTTCGCCTTAATTTGATCGATGACATTTTCTACAGTGTCGCTTGAAACGTGGACACTGATAGGACTATTTACACCTGAAGTTCCTTCTAATACTGGCCCTACTAAAAATGGAGAATAGGATTGTAAAAACTGCATGATCTCTAACGCAATTTTGCGTTGAGTAAAAACAATTTCTTTATGTTCTGGTAAAAAAGTATTTTGAAAAGAGCTGATTGCTTGCTCAATTTCAATATTGCTTGGTAAAGAGCCGAAATTTGAATTACCTAAGCGTTCACTAGCTTTTAATTTTGCGCGGCGAAAGTCCTTAATCCCTTCGAGCATGATAATTTTTGCAGTTTCATCTGCAAGAGCACATCGTAGTCTATCAACTTTAGGATAAATAGATTTTTTGTCACTCTTCATCTTTAATCAAAAAGATAAACACAAATTTTCAACACTGATAATTATGGTGTCTCAGAATAATTGCTCTGGAATCTCGATCACTTCGCCACCCGACTCAAAATTTTCTTGCTGATAAGTAATCTGGTTATCAATTTCGACACTACTGGTTGGTATAAATTCCTCACGAAACGTTTCTTCAATACCTCGGTCGCTATCTTGGTCCACCAAGAGTCCCGTTTTAGGGTCAATACGCATAGTGACAATTCCTTCGGGTGTTCGCAGCGTGTTCTCTTCATTACTCTCTAAGGCAATTCTCATATAGTCCATCCAAATCGGTAAAGCCGCTGTACCACCCACTTCCCGTTTCCCGAGTGGTTTATCTTGATCGAATCCCACCCATACGGTTGCCACAACATCCCCATTGAAGCCACTAAACCATGCATCGTGCTGATTATTTGTTGTGCCCGTCTTACCTGCTAAATCATCTCTACCCAATTCGATGGCTTTCCTACCGGTTCCCCTTTTAATGACGTCTTTCATCATACTCACCATTTGATATGCATTCTCTTCATCTAACACTCTAGTGGCTAAACGGTCTTCGTTGATAGCATTTTTTGTTTCATCTGTATTAATTACAGTCGTATCGATTTGCTCTCCTGAAATCTGGATATCCTCAATTTCATCGTAATCATCTATTTCATCATTAATAAGTGAACATTCTATTTCACAAAACACCAAATCACCGGCCTGGTATAGAATTTCGCCTTTATCATTTTCTATTCTTTCGATTAGGTAAGGTTCAATATGGTAGCCGCCATTTGCAAAAACGGTATAGCCGCTAGCAAGCTCAAGTGGAGATACAACTCCTGAACCTAATGCCAAAGTCAAATCATAAGGAAGACGTTCACGATCAAATCCAAATTTTGTGACGTGTTGCATTGCGTGGCGACGCCCCATATCGTTCAGCAAACGAATTGAAACCATATTGCGTGATTTGAATAAAGCCACTCTTAAACGTGTCGGACCAAAAAATTTACCGCTGTAATTTTGCGGACGCCAGGTATCTTCTAAGGCAACATCCTCAAATACAACAGGCGCATCATTAATAATACTTGCAGGCGTGTAGCCAGAATCCAGAGCGGCAGAATATATAAATGGTTTGAAACTGGAACCTGGTTGACGTTTAGCTTGGACAGCTCGATTAAATTTACTGTAGTAATAATCAAATCCTCCAACTAAAGCCAAAATACTGCCATTACTTGGATCCACTGAAACGAGTGCTCCTGAAACACTTGGGATTTGTGCTAAGTACCACTGCTTAGCATCTTCTGTTGTGACGCGAATGACATCACCAATATTGAATATTTTTCTGAAATCACTTGGTTCGTCTCCCACAGAATTTTCATTTAAATATGGTCGAGCCCAAATTGCGTTGCCTAACGGAATAGTGATCGTTTGTTCTGCCCCTATGTATACTTGAATTTCTTGCTCAGTAATATTTGTGATTACCCCAGGAAGTAAACCACCTACATCTGTCATTTCACTCAAGGTTTCATCTAATTGAGCTGTATCGATTTCTTCAAGTATGGCTTGATTAATTTCTACTTGAGCCTCGGCTCCTCGGTAACCATGACGATGGTCATAAGCCTTTAATCCACTCACTAATGCGGTTCTTGCAGCTTGCTGCAAACGTGTATCAATAGTAGTAAATACACGATACCCCTTGTTATATGCGTCTTCGGTGCCATAAGTGTCAACAATATGTGCACGAACCATCTCACCTATATAAGGTGCATCCACTTCAACTCGCGGGTAATGGCGTGAAGCTGTTGCAGGTGCTGCAATTGAGTTCTCGTATGTTTCTGTATCAATGTAATCCAATTCATACATTCTTCTTAAAACATAATTGCGACGTTGAACTGCACGACTTGGATTGATAATAGGATTAAACTTTGATGGCGCTTTAGGCAACCCTGCAATCATCGCGACTTGTGCATAATTTAACTCATCCACGTCAAGTCCGTAATAAACATCCGCTGCTGCACCTACACCGTAAGCACGATTACCTAAATAAATTTTGTTCAGATAAAGTTCTAGAATTTCGTCTTTACTAAGATTCTCAATATGCTCGATTTCCAGCGCAAGAAATATTTCTCGGATCTTACGTACGAGTTTTTTTTCACTCCCCAGAAAAAAATTGCGTGCTAACTGCATGGTGATTGTGCTGCCACCTGATCTTATCTCTCTATAGCGTATTACTTCGATTGCAGCACGAAGCAATCCTTGATAATCCACTCCTGGATGTTCGTAAAAACGATCATCTTCTGCAGCTAAAAACGCCTGAATGACTGCTTGGGGATATTCTTTGATTTGTAAGGGTTGGCGTCGCTTCTCTCCATATACCGCGATGAGCTTATAATCTCGGCTGAAAACCTTCAAAGGCACTTGTAATTCCACATCTTTCAAAGTGCTCACACTCGGCAAACCCGGGGCAAAATAAAGGTAGGCCCCTACGCCAACGATCCCCGCAGCGACGGAAATCCCGAAAATTCCGATGAATATGAGACGTAATAGCTTTAAAAACAATGGCATAAGCTTACAATTAACAGTGAAGTAGTGAGTTACCTTATGAGTTAGGTATCAGAACCTAATTTGAACGGTTGAGCAAGTATTTTGCTAAACCCACCATTTGATATAGAGTTACACACAGTTTCTAACATACATATATATAAGCCAACTATAACCATCGCAAATACTAATTAATTTATTACTAACGTGTTGTTTTTCAATCGAAATAAAGGCCCTGTCGTAGGCTTAGATATTAGCTCTTCTTCTGTAAAGGCGATGGAGTTTTCACAAACCAGTAATGGTTATCGGGTAGATCATTACGGAGTGGAACCACTTCCTTCCAATGCAGTTACTGAAAAAGTAATTTCTGATGTCGATGCAGTTGGTGAAAGCATTAGACAGGTAATGAAGAAGTCTAGTTCCAAAGCTAAAAACTGCTGTCTGGCTGTAGCTGGCTCCGCTGTGATTACCAAAGTAATTACCATGCCTGCAAATTTAAGTGAAGAAGATCTAGAAGGTCAAATTCAACTAGAAGCGGATCAATATATTCCTTATGCCTTAGAAGAAGTCAATTTAGATTTTGATATTTTAGGGCCCACTGACGAAAACCCTGAAACGATTGACGTGCTACTTGCGGCATCACGCAGCGAGAATGTAGATATGCGTGTGGCAGCAGCAGAAGCTGCCGGTTTGATACCAATTGTGGTCGATGTAGAAGCCTATGCTATTGAGAATGTATTTCCCATCTTAACGGAAGCCGTTGAAGATCGTGGACGTGATAAAACCGTCGCGATCTTAGATATCGGAGCTACCATGACCAGCCTGAACGTTCTTGATGATCACAAGATGGTGTATACCAGAGAACAGCCGTTTGGTGGTAAACAACTCACTGAAGAAATCATGCATCAGTATGGTTTAACTTTTGAAGAAGCAGGTTTGGCTAAGAAAGAAGGCGGTTTGCCTGAAAACTACGTTTCCGATTTATTAGAGCCATTTAAAAATACCGCAGCACAGCAAGCAAATCGATTTTTACAATTTTATTATTCTGCTAGTCAACACGTTACCGTAGATCATTTATTACTTGCCGGTGGTTGTGCAGCCATCCCAGGACTCGATGAAAGAATTGCAAATGAAACGGGTATCCAGACCACCATAGCGAACCCTTTCAGTCATCTGTCACTTGGATCCAAAATTAATCCACAGTCATTAGGTGCTGATGCACCTTCAATGTTAATAGCGTGCGGTTTGGCGCTGAGAGCTTTTGATTAAGGAATATCAAACAAATGGCTAGAATAAATTTATTACCCTGGCGCGAAACACGCAGACGCGAACAACAAAAAGAATTCTTTACCTTAATGGGTTTGGCAGGGGCACTTTGCGCAGCAGTGGTATTACTTACCCACTTTGAAATCAATGGCAGGATTACTCATCAAGAAAAACGCAATCAATTTATAACAAATGAAATTAAAGTATTGGATGGGCAAATTGCGGAAATCAAAAAACTAGACTCTACACGACAGGCGCTTATTGAACGCATGGAAGTCATTCAAAATCTACAAGCTGCGCGACCCGGTGTAGTGCATTTGTTTGATGAATTAGTCAAAACATTACCTGATGGTGTACATCTTTCCAGCCTTAAGCAAACTGACAATAATATTCAGTTATCTGGGCGAGCTGAATCCAATGCACGTGTATCATCCTATATGCGTAAAATCGAAGACTCTGAGTGGCTAGCTAAGCCAAGTTTAGGTGTTATTGAAACCAAAGATACAGAGCTTGCACGCATAAGCAGTTTCAATATGACTGCACAACAAATTAATCCAAATATTGAAGAGCAAGAAGAATAAATGGATTTTGCAGAAATAAAAAACGTTAATCTTACCAATATTGGTACCGCTCCTTTATGGGTAAAAGTGTTACTAATTGGTTTAGTGTGCGTTGCAATATTGTTTGCTGGATATTGGTTGCATCATAAAAATCAATTAGAAGATTTAAAGCGAGTACAAGCGAAAGAGACCGAATTAAAAACTATATTTGAAAACAAAGCTGAAAAAGCGGCTAACCTTGAACTGTATAAAGTTCAACTTGAAGAAATGCGCCGAACCTTTGGTACTTTGTTGCGTCAATTACCTAGCAAAACTGAAATACCTGCTCTCATTGTTGACATTTCTCAAACAGGATTAGCAAGTGGTTTGGAAATTGAATTATTCAAGCCCAACCCAGAATCCCGTAAAGAATTTTATGCGGAAAAACCTATTAGTCTTCGCGTTAAAGGTGATTATCATCAGTTTGGAAATTTCGCAAGCGAAATTGCAGCACTACCTCGCATTGTTACTTTGCATAACATTTCACTTTCACCAAGTGGAGATGATATGACTATGACGGCAACTGCAAAAACTTATCGTTATCTTGAAGAGGATGAAGAATGAGAAATATAGGTAACGTTTCGATTGTTCCTTGGTTAGTGCTGATAATGCTAAGCATCTTGTTGACTGGTTGTGGTAGAGAAATGCGTGATTTAGAAGATTATGTTGAAGAAGTTAAATCTCGCGAACCGCCAGGGATAGATCCCATTCCTGAAGTAAAACCCTATCAAAGTTTCAAATACCAAGCGGATAGCGCACGCAATCCTTTTGATGCATCTATTTTCCAAGCCAAGATCGTACAAAATATTAGAAAGTCAAGTTCTACAATTTCACCTGACCCAAATCGTACACCTGAGTTTTTAGAAAATTTCCCATTAGATACTTTGCGCATGGTGGGAACATTAGAGCAAAGCGGTACATTGTGGGCGTTGATACAAACACCTGAAAAAACAATACAACGGATTTCAATTGGTAGTTATCTTGGCCAAAACAATGGCAAAGTTTTAAAAGTTTCTGATGCGGGCATTCAGCTAGAAGAAATTATTCCAGATGGTTTTGGAGGCTGGAGAAAAAGAGATGGTTCAATTGCATTAAGTGAGTAAATTTGGTGTTACTTAGAATTTATACATATTTATAGGGAAAGCTTACACAAGGGGCATTATGCCATGAACGAAATACTACATAACATAACTAGTCATCATTTAAAACATCGATCATTTGTATTTCAAATTATTGCAGCGTTGTTTTTATTAATGGTGACAACTGTTTCATTTGCACAAAATGCGTTACAAGACATTAAAATTGCAAGTCTCCCTAATGATGAAATTCAACTTTCACTTGAATTTTCTGGAACCCCTAGTGAACCGCTTGCGTTTACGATTGATAACCCCGCAAGAATTGCACTCGATTTTCCGGCCACCAACAACGAGTTAGCGAATCGCTTTCAAGAAATCGGGGTTGGAATTGCACAAAGTGTTAATACTGCAGAAGCCAAAGGCCGTACTCGTGTAGTTGTTAACTTGAATCGAATGGAAGATTACACCACTAAAGTTTTCGGCAATAAGTATATTCTAACCATTGGTTCGGGAGCAGATAAATCATCACAAGCCGTTGCCTCTTCTACAAGCACTTCTGTGCAAACTTATACTGCTAGTAATACAGGAAAGAACAGTATTAATGACATTGATTTTCGTCGCGGTGCAGATGGTACGGGGCGTGTTGTTATTAATCTTTCAAATCCTAATATCCCTATTAGTTTGCGTGAACAAGGAGGACGTATACTCGTTGACTTTGCGAACACCTCTTTGCCAAACAACTTAAGCAAACGTTGGGATGTTGTGGATTTTGCAACCCCTGTGCAATTGTTTGAAACGTTCGTTGATGGAGCAGACACAAAGCTAATTATTTCCCCTGATGCAAGTAAAGAATTCGAACATTTAGCTTATCAATCAGATAACCAATATGTCGTAGAAGTAAGAGAAATCCCTGAAGAAATCATTGAAGAGCGTAAAAAAGATGTATTTGAAGGTGAAAGGCTTTCTTTAAATTTCCAAGATATTGAAGTGCGTTCGGTATTACAACTCATTGCAGATTTTACGAATCTCAACATGGTCGTGAGTGATGCGGTTTCAGGTAATTTAACCTTGCGGTTAAAAAATGTTCCATGGGATCAAGCATTAGACATCATTCTTAAAACCAAAGGTTTAGGAAAACGTGAAAATGGTAATGTGATTTATGTCGCGCCAAGTGAAGAAATCGCCGCACGCGAAAAACTTGAACTTGAAGCACAACAACAAGTGCAAGAACTCGCACCGTTGCGTTCAGAGTTTATTCAAGTCAACTACGCGCGCGCTGGTGAGCTTGCGGCACTGTTAAAGTCGTCAGAAAACTCTTTATTATCGGAACGTGGTAATGTCACGGTTGATGATCGAACCAACAACTTATTGGTGCAAGATACCGCTATTAAACTTAACGAAATTCGCCGCTTGATTGAAAGATTAGATATACCAGTCAAACAAGTATTAATTGAGTCACGGATAGTGGTCGCCAATGATGATTTTAGTAAAGCATTAGGCGTGAGATTTGGAATATCGAATCGCGATACTGATGTAACAGGAGATGATGACTTTGACGCTATCGCAGGAAATCTTGAAGGAACTGACGATGCATTGAATGGTGCAGCAATCAGTTTGGATGACCGTCTTAATGTAAATTTACCTGCAGCAAACGCAACAGGCAGTATTGGTATAGCTTTAGCTAAACTTCCATTAGGACTACTGCTAGATCTAGAGTTATCAGCAGCACAAGCAGAAAGTCGAGCTGAAGTGGTCTCCACACCGCGTGTGATCGCATCCAATCAAACCACTGCTAGAATCGAACAAGGTACTGAAATACCTTTCCAGTCTGCAACTTCCAGTGGTGCTACTGATGTAGAGTTTAAAAAAGCAGTATTGTCCCTCGAAGTTACACCGCAAATTACTCCTGATGACAGAATATCCATGAAGTTGCTAATCAACAACGACAGTATTGGCGAGGAAGTGCCATCTGGATTTGGTGGAACTATACCTTCAATTGACACAAACGAAGTCGAGACTGATGTCTTAGTGGATAATGGACAAACAATAGTTCTAGGCGGCATTTATCAACAAGACACAGTTAATTCTGTAAGTCGTGTTCCTTTCTTCGCTGATCTACCTTTTGTGGGAATTTTGTTTAGAAATAGCTCAATGAGAGACGACAAATCTGAACTTCTAATATTTATTACGCCCAAAATCATCAGTGAACAGCTGACATTAGTCCGCTAACTTAATTTCTTCCATTTATATAAACCCTCTCTATTTTAGAGAGGGTTTTTTCATTTTGGTCTATACTTAATCTTTGGTAAGTTTTAATTTGAAACCATTAATTCGTATCTACCTTAAGCTAAGTGATTAACCAAAACATCATTTTGATAGGTCCTATGGGTGTGGGTAAATCCACAGTTGGTAAGCGATTAGCTAAAAAATTAAAAATAGACTTTTTTGACAGCGACCAAGAAATCGTAAAAAAAACAGGTGTGGATATCTCAACTATATTTGAGTACGAAGGAGAAAAAGGTTTTCGTGAAAGAGAAAAGAAAATCATTCATGAACTATGTCAGTTAAAAAACATTGTGCTTGCAACCGGTGGGGGTGTAGTTCTAAGCAAACAAAATCGAGAGTTATTGAGTACTAATGGGATAGTGTTTTATTTGAAAGCCTCTATCGAGACCATACTCAATCGGGCTAAAAAAGAAAACTCAAGGCCATTACTAAAAACAGTTAACAAACGTGAGCGGATTAGTGAGCTGTTAATACAAAGGGTGCCACTCTACGAAGAAATTGCTAGTCACGCCATCAACACTGACCGGCATACTGTAAATTGGGCGGTTGAAGAGATTTTAAAAAAAATTCAAAAATGAAAACTTTTAATGTGCAATTGGATGAAAGAAGTTATCCAATCTATATTGGCACCAGTTTACTTTCTCAAACTGAGCTTATGACTAAACATATTTCCCATGAACATGTTTTTGTTATCAGCAATGAAAAAGTTGCACCTTTATACCTAGATAAAGTTCTTAATAGCTTCAAAAATTTTAAGTGTGGATACCATATTTTACCTGATGGCGAAAACCACAAAAATATCGACTCCATGCAAGCTATATACACTTCTTTGATAGAAAAGCATTATGATCGCAACACAACCTTGGTTGCACTTGGCGGTGGAGTCATTGGTGATCTTACCGGATTTGCAGCCGCGACATATCAAAGAGGGATTAACTTTATTCAAGTACCCACAACATTACTGGCCCAGGTTGACTCATCTGTAGGAGGTAAAACAGGTGTGAATCACCCGCTAGGTAAAAACATGATAGGTAGTTTTTACCAACCACGTTGTGTCATCGCTGACCTTAGCACTTTAAAGACTTTAGATGGTCGTGAGCTAAGCGCAGGTGTAGCAGAAATAATTAAATATGGTTTAATCAGAGACCCTGATTTTTTTAGTTGGCTCGAAAAAAACATCAAAAAACTTATTGATCGTGATCCAGAAGCTCTTGCTTATGCAGTTCATCGCTCATGTGAAAATAAAGCACAAATTGTTGCAGAAGATGAATTAGAAAAATCAGGTACTCGGGCATTGCTGAATTTTGGACATACTTTTGGACATGCTATAGAAACAAGCTTAGGTTATGGTGTGTGGTTACATGGTGAAGCGGTAGCGTATGGAATGTTGATGGCCATGCGGTTGTCAGTAAAACAAGGATGGCTAACAGAGCATGACTACCTAAGGGTTCGAAAGCTTTTAGATCAAGCAAATCTACCAATTAAAGCGCCTAATAATATGCTTGCCGAAAAATTCATACAGCATATGTCCGTGGACAAAAAAGTAAGGGAAGGTAAACTATATTTAGTGCTATTAAAATCAATCGGCGAGGCAATTTTAACAGCAGAGTTTAACAGTGCTTTATTAAACGAAACGCTAGACGAATGTTGTAAATCTTGATGATAATGACAACTGCAACTTTATCGAATCATGCGAGAACTTATTCTTCAAATGAATTAGCTCCTTATGCTGCCAACAGCTCACGTAGTATAGGTAGGCAGTACCCCGAAGCCTTAGTTAATTACCGTACTGAGTTTCAACGCGATCGTGAACGCATTATTCATAGCACCGCATTTCGCAGACTCGAATATAAAACTCAAGTTTTTGTCAATCATGAGGGTGATTTATTTCGAACACGTCTTACACATTCTATTGAAGTTGCCCAAATAGCACGCGCAATAGCACGTGCCTTAAAACTCAATGAAGATTTATCCGAAGCGATTGCACTGGCACATGATCTGGGCCACACACCTTTTGGACATGCTGGACAAGATGCTCTTAATGAATGCATGCAGGATCACGGTGGCTTTGAGCATAATTTACAATCATTACGTGTTGTAGATAAGTTGGAACTCAAATATCCTGATTTTGCCGGGCTGAATTTAATGTATGAGACTAGAGAAGGTATTCTCAAGCATTGTTCACGCAAAAATGCAGAGCATTTAGGTGAACTAGGACAACGGTTCTTACAACGCAAACAACCCTGCTTGGAAGCTCAATTAGCCAATATTGCAGATGAGATCGCTTATAATAATCATGATTTAGACGATGGCTTACGAGCAGAACTCATAAATGTCGAACAGCTAAGAGATGTAGCACTATTCAACAGTAAATTTGAAGACGTCAATAAGAAATATCCTCAGTTAAATAACCGTCGTAAGGTATATGAATGCATTCGAAGTATAATAAATGAATTAGTAAGCGATTTAGTTTCTTATAGCAGCAAAACAATCAGACAAAAACAAACGAAAACTATTGATGATGTTAGAAATGAGAACAAACCATTAATTCAATTTAGTGATTCAATGTATATAAAAAATCGTGAACTCAAATCATTTTTAAATAAAAACTTATATCAACACTATAAAGTTCATCGTATGAGCCAAAAGGCTAAAAAAATAATCCTGGATTTGTACGAAGCATTTTATAATGACGTTAAGCTTATGCCTGATGAATATCAGCAATATGCAAATACCGGTTTAAAAGAAAAAGGTAATAAAGGCAAAGCACGAGCCGTGGCCGACTATATTGCTGGGATGACTGACCGATATGCCATTGTAGAACACGAACGTATATTCAATGCCAAATCCATTTGAGCAGCGCTATAGCAGTAAATCTATTGAAAATATGGATATAGATTTTTTATCAGTTGAATGCCTAGAGAAACTAGGGTTAGAACAAAACCCTTTTATTGATCACGCACGTGACCCATTTCTTTTCATGGATAAACAACTTGAAATGTCCATGAATGTTCTAATGGACTACTTATCAAATCAGAACTCAACAATCGTTTTACTAGGCGAGGTAGGAATCGGAAAAACTACACATCTGCGTATGTTGTTACGCAAAGGCTATCAACAATTCAATTTCTGTACTCTACGCGCAAAACCAAAAACTTCTTTTTTAGACATCGAACAAAAAATAAAAGAGCGCTGGCGTCTTCCTAAGGCAGACGATGAGAATATAACTCACTTAGATATTGAAGACGAAGAAGAATTAAATACAAATGAACATATAAGAGAGTACATTGAAGACGATAAATTTCCAGTTTTAATCATCGATGATGCTCATCGCCTGCCAAATAACGTGCTGGATGAACTACTAAAGCTTAAACACCACGTTGGTTTACAGTCTACACGTGCAATGGGGCTAGTACTTGCTGCAGAACCAAATATACAAACAAAACTTGCTGAACTAGAACAAACAAACCCTGCCGCTACTCAAATTTATCAAGTTAATACACGTGCTTTTGATGCTAAACAATGTGAAGAATATCTTCGCTATCGGCTCGAACAGGCAGGAGCAAGCAATGATGACATATTAAGTTCTACAATAATTACTGAAATTTATTCAAAATCAAAAGGCTTACCTAAACACATTAATAAACTAGCCCGTGAAGAACTATCCAAACAATGTGACCAGAAATCATCGTCAGCAGCCGAGGGAAACAATATTCAGGGGAGCCCAGGTATGCGGCTTGGATTGATATTAGCCGGGCTTATCGCATTAGCCATTTTACTTTCAGCAATATTTAAAAACGCAAATCAAACAGATGAACCAATTGAGCTTGATATTGCAGAACCTAAACAGGAGCAAGCACCATCTAAAGAAATTAAGAAAGAAGAAACTCAACAGCCTAAAAAAATTATATCTGATAAAGCTCAAGAAGAGGAAAAACAGGTCGCCAAACCCTATGTCGCACCACTGGTATTAGGTCCTTTGCAAAAAGACCTATCGGAAACTGAGAAACCGAAAAAAGTAGTTGAAATTTCCGAGAATAAAACAGATGCCGAAAGCAAAACTTCCGATTTCTCATCTGACTGGATACTCAAACAAGATCCATCTGCATATACCATTCAGATTGTTGCCTCCCCAAATGAAAAAAATCTTTTAGACTTCATCAAAAAAAATTCATTAACTGATAATACAGCTTATTATCAAAAGACCTCTGCAGATAAGTCTTGGTATGTGCTTGTGCATGGCATCTATGCATCTCGTGAAGATGCGCTAAAAGGTATTGAGCAACTCTCAGATTCATTGAAAAAAAATACACCCTACCCAATACAAATGAAGTATTTGCACGAGGTGATACAAAAAGA
The DNA here is from genome assembly GCA_028279275.1 of Gammaproteobacteria bacterium. GTDB lineage: Bacteria > Pseudomonadota > Gammaproteobacteria > UBA4575 > UBA4575 > JABDMD01. The sequence continues at coordinate 150,920 of JANQOB010000018.1, forward strand.
ATAAACATTATAAAATATAGTGTTTATGTTTTTACTTAAAAGGTTATTATTTCTATTGTTAGAATTTTATGTAAAAACTTACAGTAGAAATCATACTTCGTGTATTCAAGAATCCCTCAAGCATTCATCGATGAAGTCATCGGTCGTACTGACATCGTTGAATTAATTGACAGCCGTATAACATTAAAAAAGAAAGGTAAGGAATATGCTGCTTGCTGTCCTTTCCACAATGAAAAAACTGCATCATTTACTGTAAGCCCAGAAAAACAGTTTTACCATTGTTTTGGATGCGGTGCTCATGGTACTGCACTTGGTTTTTTAATGGAGTATGAACGACTTGATTTTATTGAAGCAGTGGAAGTGCTAGCCCAACAACATGGTTTAGAAGTTCCAAAAGACAATAACAGCTTTATAAAAAATGATTTTCAACCACTTTATATTCTTCTTGAACAAGCTAACACTTATTTCCAAAAATCTTTGCGTAAGCATCAACATGCAATAAATTATTTAAAAGATCGTGGTGTCAGTGGAGAAATAGCTGCCCAATATAATTTAGGCTATGCTGAAGACGGATTCGAAAATCTTCTTAAACAGTTCGATAGCGCTGCAACCCAAGAACAGCTAATTGAAATTGGACTAATTAAAAAGAATGATAAAGGGGGTATATACGATCGTTTTCGTAACAGAATAATCTTCCCTATTAAAGATCGTCGTGGACGCGTTATTGGTTTTGGCGGGCGCGCAATTGATGATGCGGTACCAAAATATCTAAACTCTCCAGAAACTCCAGTATTTCATAAAAGTGAAGCACTATATGGACTTTATGAGGCACGCAAAGCAAAACAAACGGCTCGATCACTCATAGTCGTTGAAGGTTACATGGATGTTGTGGCATTAGCTCAACATGGAATTGAAAATGTAGTAGCTACCCTTGGAACCGCAACAACTTCTCAACATATTCAAAACCTATATCGCTGTACGCAAGAAATTGTGTTTTGTTTTGATGGAGATCGCGCAGGGCGTGACGCTGCCTGGCGCGCAGCCCAGCAAACGATACCTTTATTCAAAGATGGGCTAGAGGCAAAATTCTTATTTTTGCCACAAGGCGAAGATCCCGACAGCTTGATTCGTTCACGTGGAAAAGAGATATTTTTACAATATATTAATGAAGGTGATTCTTTAGCCACATTTATTTTTTCAAAATTATCTGAAGATATTGATATACGCAGTCCGTCTGGCAAAGCCAGGTTAGCGCAACTTGCGAAACCTTTATTAGAAAAATTTCCAAATGGTGTTTTTAAGCAATTAATTTTTGAAGAGCTAGAAAAAAAAGTAGGTGCGCCTATTGATTATACTTCAACGTCTCTTACACGTCCTAAACCAGCCAATGTGACTAGCAACAAAGTAACTCCTGTTCGCTTAGCAGTAGCAGCATTACTGCATCAACCTTCTTTGGCCTTAGAAGTAGATTCAATTGATTTTTTACATGAAAACCAAATTGCTGGTGTTCCATTACTGTCAAAAATCATACAAATATGGAAACAGCAACCCGAACTCACTCACGCTGCATTAATTGAGCGTTTTCGAGACCAACCTGAGGAACAACAAATTCAAAAGTTGATGTCTTGGGATCCTCCTGAAATGGCGGATCCACAAGCCACACTGCAGGATGCTCTAGTCTGGATACAACGCAAGACCCAAAGCTCACGAGTCCAAGAACTCATTGATAAACAGAACACAGATGGCCTAAATGAAGACGAACGGCAAGAATTTAAGAACTTGTTACACCAAAAGGCATCATAAAATAGCACAGACGTGATACTACCTATATCAGCCTTTTCTGATATACTTTCCGGTTCACCTAGCAACTCTCACACTTGGACTCGATAGCAAATGGACGAAGATCAGCAATCCAGTATCAAACAACTCATCGCTAAAGGTAAGGAACAAGGTTATCTTACTTATGCTGAAGTAAATGACCACCTCCCTAGCGGAATTGTTGACCCCGAACAAATCGAAGACATCGTTAGCATGATTAATGACATGGGCATTAAAGTCCATGAACAGGCTCCAGATGCAGATAGCTTAGTATTAACAGACGACAATGTTACTGACGATGATGCTGCCGAAGAAGCCGCTGCGGCACTTGCCACAGTAGATAGTGAATTTGGTCGTACCACTGATCCAGTGCGCATGTATATGCGTGAGATGGGTATCGTTAATCTGTTAACTAGAGAAGGCGAAATTAAAATCGCTAAACGTATTGAAGATGGTTTACGACAGGTTTTATTTGCAATCGGCCATTACCCCGCGACCATAGAAAAACTTTTGTTCATGTATGACAAAGTTGAAACTGAAGAATTGCGACTTACCGATTTGATCACGGGCTTTATGGATCCAGATGAAGATACGGATGCAATCCCACCGCCCGCAGCACAACAACAAGCAGAAAGAGAAAAAAATCAAGAAGAAGGTGAAGAGTCTGAAGAAGAAATTGACACGGGCCCTGACCCTGAAGAGGCACAAATTTATTTCAAAGGCCTGAAAAAATTATTTAAAAAGCTTTCAAGTGATACGGTTGCAAATGATGAGAAAAAGTTAACCTCAGCACGTGAAAAGCTTGCCGAAGAATTTACCATGGTTAAGCTAGTGCCTAAAATCGTCGAAATTCTTACAGATGATGTACGAAAAATGATGAACCGTATTCGTACTCATGAACGGGTGATCATGCAAATTTGCGTGCATGATGTGAAAATGTCGCGTAGTAAATTCATAGAGACTTTTTCTGGTAATGAGACAAATATAGATTGGGTAAACACACACGCTAAAGCTAAATATGCAAAAACTTTAACGGAATTTAATTCTGAAATAATTAAGGAACAGGAAAAACTAATACTCATTGAAGATGAAATTGGTTTAACCGTTGGTGAAATAAAAGACATCAATCGTCGCATGTCCATTGGCGAAGCAAAAGCGCGTAGAGCCAAAAAAGAAATGGTAGAAGCGAATCTACGATTAGTAATTTCCATTGCGAAAAAATATACCAATCGTGGTTTGCAGTTTTTGGACCTCATCCAAGAAGGAAATATCGGTTTAATGAAAGCCGTAGATAAATTCGAATATCGACGCGGTTATAAATTTTCTACGTATGCTACTTGGTGGATTCGACAAGCGATTACGCGATCGATTGCTGATCAAGCGCGCACTATTCGAATTCCGGTACATATGATTGAGACGATTAACAAACTCAATCGTATATCACGCCAAATGTTGCAAGAAATGGGTCGAGAAGCGACTCCAGAAGAACTTGCCGAGCGCATGGAAATGCCCGAAGACAAAGTGCGTAAGGTTCTTAAAATTGCTAAAGAACCCATCTCAATGGAGACACCTATTGGAGATGATGAAGATTCACATCTTGGTGACTTTATTGAAGACTCTACAATTGAGTCGCCCGTTGACTCAGCTGCCTTTGAAGGTTTAGGTGAAGCTACACGCGAAATTCTTGCATCACTCACACCACGAGAAGCAAAAGTTCTGCGTATGCGTTTTGGTATTGATATGAATACTGACCATACATTGGAAGAGGTAGGCAAACAATTTGACGTTACACGTGAACGTATCCGACAAATTGAAGCTAAAGCCTTGCGTAAACTACGCCACCCAAGTCGTTCTGAGCAGTTACGTAGTTTTCTAGAAATAGAGTAAACTTCTACTTTCAATTACTTTTCTTGTTAGGGCCTGTAGCTCAGTTGGTTAGAGCAGAGGACTCATAATCCTTTGGTCGTAGGTTCGAGTCCTACCGGGCCCACCAATAAAAACAGGCACTTAACTTCTAAATAGTAGCAAATAGATCACAGTAAAGACTGAGTTCACTATCGCTTACGTAATTTAGTTATCTCGTTGTCAAGTGCACTAATCCATTCAGCCTTTGATGGCATTGCAAAGGTAGCTTCACCCCCTCCCGAGGCACTCCAAATCACAACATCAGGTTCAAGCCTTTTATAGAGATTTAGGCTTCTCTCAAGTAATTGAGCATTACCAGTTCCTTCGAACAATACAGTTTCCCAAATGCCATTGGTTTGAATTAATGTATCACCAGTGAAAAGATAAGTGTGTCCATGCGGAGTGCAATAGTAAAGAGAAATACTTCCATCGGTATGTCCAGGCGTATGAATTACCTCTATACCAAAGAAGCGAGTCATATTCTCAGTAAAAGTAACGTCTACAGGACATGATTTGGCTATAGAAGCTTCTTCCTTAATATGACAACATAATTTTGAGCTAAATCTTTCTTTAATACTTTTTAAAGTATCTCCTGTTTCATCACGATGACTTAGAAATTGATATTTAATACCACCTAATTTTTCAATGTGGTTAATTTCTTTTTGGTGCCCAGTATTATAAATTAAGGCGTTGCCTTTTTCGCATTTTAATAAATATGCATGTGTATGAACGCTACCAAAAACAATATAGAGTTCACTTTGCCATAAATCATCAAATATTTGCTTCATATCAATCAGTGCAGATTAAATGTTGTTTCCACTCCTCAGTCATTTTTTCCTCCTACACTCCCAAGGCTTTATTCTCTCATTCTCATGAAGCTTCCAAATACCTACCTTATTCTCCTGAGCCTCGGTATCATATTCGTATAATCTATTTGTTGTTACATATTTTGGATACCAAAGCTACCAAGTTTATAAAAAATTGCTGGCGGTTTTCCTCTAAGTATCTCTCTCAATTATCATGGCGGCTGCCGTACCACCTGCGCCACATATACTAATTAAACCTAAACGCGAATTTCTGCGCTTCATTTCATTTGCTAATGTCGTTGTAATACGAATACCCGTTGCAGAAAAAGGGTGCCCAATAGCAATTGAGCTTCCTAGCGGGTTTAATTTTTCTTGATCTATTTTACCTATTGCTGGCTCTTTCCAACCTTGTTCCCATGCTTTTACATTACAAGCAATTTGTCCAGCAAATGCCTCATGCATTTCAATAATGTCAAAATCAGATAATGTTAGTGAGTTACGTTTTAGTAATCTTGGCACAGCAATAGCAGGTCCCATTAACAAACCTTCTTTTGGTTGAATGCCAACAAATTCAAAATCTTTTACATATGCGAGCGGATCAAAACCGTAGTCTAGTGCATACTGTTGAGACACGAGTAACATTGATGCTGCACCATCAGTCAACGGACTAGAATTACCAGCCGTTATCGTACCATTTGAACTTCGATCAAATACTGGTTTTAGTTTAGCGAGCTTATCTAGAGTAGTATCAGGACGAATAAATTGATCTGTTTGAATTCCATCTAAAGGATTTATTTCTTCAAGTAAGCGACCATCCTGAGTAGCTTTATATGCGTTCATATGACTACGATAGGCAATTTCATCTTGCACATCTCGTGAAATATCCCATTCTTTTACCATTAGTTCTGTATGCTCACCCATTGATAACCCAGTTGATGGTTCTTTGATACTAGGTGAAGTTGGTTTGAAATGGCGCGGTCTTAATTTTAAGAACTGATGTAAACGATCTTTATTTGATCTAGCTGAAAATGCATCTAGAAAAATTCGACTTGTAGAGCGGCTAAATAAAAGCGCGGGATTTGACATTGATTCCACGCCACCAGCAATACCTGCGTCAATTCTTCCTGATGATATTGAATCATAAATAACCCGGATTGCTGAAAGTCCGGTGATGCAATTGTTTGTTATTGTCAATGCCTGAAGATCTGAGGGTAAATCATTTGCCAAAATAATTTCTCTTGCTAAATGAGGGATTCTTGGGTCTAAAACAACAATGCCATATACAAATTCTTGTAATTCATCTCTATTTGCATTTGTTTTATTTAGCAAACCATTAACAGAATGCCCAGATAGTTCAAGAGGTGTGTACTGTTTGAAAACGGTACCAGCGCGGACAAATGGTGTACGAACCCCTGCAATTATTGCAACGCGCTTTGAAGGATTATTATTCATCACATTTTTTTAAATTAACATTAAAAATTAGTCGTACAAAAATCATGAAATGTGTAACAAAGAGAAGTGGTACCAAAAAAGTTGGGATGTACCAATTCGCACCAAACATTGGTATTACCTCTGCATGACGTAATGCATTTAGTAAATCCACAAACCCCACTATGTTAAATATCCAAACAATAACCAATGCTAATGGACACTTATAATATAGAAAACATAACGCAGCAAAAGCAAGTATACCTGCTGCTAAATCGCCGTAGGCTGCGGGAAATGCAAAGTTACTAGGTAAAGTTTGCAATGAAAGTCCAGGAACAAGAAAGCTCATGCCAATATGTCGAAATGTATGAGGTAGTGTAAGCCAGAATAATGCTGTATTTATAGACTGTTTATTCAACCAAGGTGAAGCAATCCATTTCATTAGGAAACTGAACACTATTATGCTGAGCAAAAACTGTAATAGGAATATGGCTTGCGTATCCATTTTTACCTCTCTTAATATTATGAATATATAAAAAGTACGGCCTCTGTATCGAGGCCGTAATGAGAGGTCACTTACTTAGAGTGACGCGGGTGATGCATCTTTTATTTTTGGCCATTCCTTATCAGCCATTGCAATCCTTCCTGGGATGTCCTTTTCCCATTCTTTTTGAATATTCTCATCCAAGTTGAGATAAAGCTTTCCATCCACTATCTTCCATACAGTCGGATCACCTACAAATTTTTTACCTACAGATACACCATAAGCACAGTATCCACCATATGCGGGTAGGTATTTTTGTGGATTTTTATTAAACGCCTTCATGTTTTTTTTGGTTGAAAACAAGTAGGTCACACCCTCATGATCTGAGACATAATGGCCATTTCCACGCACAGGGCCTGTTTCACTTTGATAGGAAACCACATCATAACCTTGTACACCTGGAGTGCTGTTTGCATGAATGTTAGCTGCAAATAAACTGGTGCTAACACCAGCTAAGAACAATATTGATATTAAGAAAGTAATTAGTTTCATTTCTCGCTCCTTTAATAAATTAAATAAAATTTTGGCTTTTTTCATTAAGCCCTTCCGTATATATGCCCACTATTAATAGCATGATTACTCCAGTGGTTAATGTTCAGAAGTCTTATGCATCTTCATCTCAATTTTTTATGTTTTTTCTCTCATAAGTTTCAGTATTTCAATTTTGTCTAAGCCACCTACATCCTATTACTTAATTATCATTTATCTTTAGTAATTAGCTCTACAAGCTGCTGGTAGCCTCCGATTAAATTACTATTAATATAAATTTTTGGTAAATGTTCTTCTTCAAATAAAACTTTATTTTTAAATTTTTTATTTGAAGAAGAGTTAATATCAATTTCTTCATATTCAATTCCTTTTAAATGTAATAATGTCCGCGTTGCTTCACAGTAAGGACAATCTTTCTTTATATAAATAATTATTTTGTCTTCTTTTTTTATTTTCATTTTTTAATAAAGCTTATTTCGATAGACTGCTTTTGCTAATAACCATTGCAATCTCACATTGTTGTTTCTCAGCAAACGCTACTTCATCAGGGTCTAAATTATTTTCAAAGTTGTATACTCGATCTATAAGCGGGATTACCACACTTTGTTCTCCATAACTTGTGCTTTGCTCTAAATATTTTTTTATTAAGTCATATTCTGCGATTCCTTTGTCTCGGTTTTGCGCAACAGCATTCGCAGCATTTCCAAGCCACTCACAAAATGTATCGTTAGAATCTTGTGCATACGAGGATGCATTCACAACCAATAAAAAAATAATTATTGTTACTCGATTTTTCATTATTTCTCTCCTGTGATGATTACTAGTGAACATCCCTGTTCTGTACTCGTCCTTGATCGCTAATGCTAAACACAGCAATTAAGCTTGACCGTTGTAATCTTGCTTAAGCTTGTCGGTATCAACTATGAACTTACGAGCTTCAGCATTAAATTTATCAAGAGGACCTTGAACAACAATTTCTGGTTTGTTGTTGTCGCGAGCTTCATAGTCAGTTGCTTGTGCGGTATCAATTGACAATCCCCCTTGCGCCCATGCAAAGTTGGTGGCTGCAAGTAATACTGCTGTTAATAGTGCTTTTGCTTTCATATCTAATCTCCTTAAAAAAGATGTTTAAAAGTTAAAGAACATCAACATTAATGTTCTTGCTTTGCTTTAGTGCATACAACGTACCAACTTTGCTTTTTCAATAAATTCAGGAACTTGCAGAAAATTATCACTTACGAAATATTGGGAATCCCAATATATTGGGAATGGAATTATAAAATTTTGTATAATTTTGTATTCAAGGTGAGCAATTAATGCCTTGAAAAATTATCGTATTGAATAAAAGAATAATTAGTGATTTATATGGAGGTATGCTCCATGTCTCAATCAGAATCTATCGACCTATATAATGACGAATCAGAAAGGTTCTTACTTGAACACGACCTGATCCTAGAATCTGCAGGAGAAGGTATTTATGGTATTGATGCACAAGGACGTGGAAGATTTGTTAATAAATCTGCAAAAGATTTATTAGGCTGGGATGTTGATGATTTTAGAAAAACTAATTCTCATGACGCACACCACCATACTAAGGCTGATGGATCACCCTATCCAAAAGAAGAATGTCCAATTTATGCTGCTTTAAGGGATGGGAAAGTACATCGATGTGATAATGAAGTTTTTTGGAGCAAAGATGGTAAAGCCGTTCCTGTTGAATACACGAGCACGCCAATTATCAAAGGAGATGAAATAATTGGGGCAGTCGTTGTTTTTCGAGATATAACGGAGCGAAAACAAACAGCACAAAGACTAGAAAAAGCATTTGAAGATATTCAAAAATTACATATTGCTTTAAAAAAAGAGCGTGACTATTTAAGAGAGGAAGTCGAACATACTGTAAAATTTGGCGACATTATTGGCGAAAGTCCAGCGCTGAAGCAAATGTTAGTTCAAATTGAAGCGGTTGCTTCTACACCAGCCAATGTTTTAATTTATGGTGAGTCTGGTACTGGAAAAGAACTTACCGCACGTGCGATACATAATCGTAGTGATCGCTCAAAAAGCCCTCTAATAAAAGTAAATTGTGCATCTATTCCCAAAGAATTATTTGAAAGCGAATTTTTTGGTCATGTTAGAGGCTCATTTACAGGTGCACATCGAGACCGTGTAGGGCGATTTGAACTCGCTCATGGGGGGACTTTGTTTTTAGATGAAATAGGTGAAATCCCATTAGATTTGCAAAGCAAGTTACTTAGAGTATTACAAGAGAGCGAGTTTGAAAGAATTGGTGATGAAAAAACAAGAAAAGCTGATGCTAGAATAATTGCGGCAACTAATCGTGACTTACAAAGTGAAGTCGAAAAGGGAAACTTCCGAGAAGATTTATTTTACCGCCTGAGTGTTTTCCCGATTGAGGTGCCTCCTCTTAGAAATCGGCGTGAAGATATAGTCCCGCTTGCACTTCACTTTATGAACAAACAGTGCGCTAACATGGGAAAATGCGACTATAAGCTCACTCGTGAACAAGGACGGTTGCTCGAGAATTATAGTTGGCCTGGAAATATACGGGAACTTGAACATGTAATTGCAAGGGCCGCAATTTTATCAAAAGGCAAAAAGCTATTATTAGACCCAAATTTATTTAGCTCTGAAGAATCAATTGTCCATGATGAAACTCATTCATCAAAAAAACTCAAAAAATCAAAGTTTTTAACAGCAGACGAATTTAAACAAAAAGAGAAACAAAATATTATTGCAGCTTTAGCTGAAAGCAATTGGAGAGTTGCTGGGAAAGATGGTGCAGCAGAACTATTAGGGCTAAAACCAACCACGTTGGCACATCAAATGAAAAAACTGAATATTCGAAAACCTGCACTATAAAGTTAAATATTACTGCACGACTAACAAAGAACAGAGACTTATCAATATTGATTAACAATTTGAGTTTATTTAAATCCTAAATGAGTGAGAATCTAGGTAAAGTTATTTCAATCAATGTTGGTTTACCAACAGAATTTGAATATAAAGGTCGCAAAGCCAAGAGCGCAATTTGGAAAAATCCGGTTAGTGGTAAAATTTTTGCTCGGGGCATCAATCTCGAAGGCGATGTTCAGGCTGATCGAGAAGCACATGGGGGTTATGATAAAGCCGTCTATGCATATGCAATTGAAGATTTAACCTGGTGGGGAAATGAAATTGGACGCGATATAAAACCTGGTGAGCTTGGAGAAAATTTAACGTTAAAGGGGATCTCCGTTAATGATGCTTTGATTGGAGAGCGATGGAAAGTTGGTGAAGTTACATTAGAGGTGTCTGAACCGAGAATTCCATGTTGGCGACTAGGGGTCCGAATGAAGGATAAAACCTTTCCAAGAAAATTTACAAAGGCATTAAGGCCAGGTGCATACTTAAGAATAGTTCAGGAAGGATCAGTCGAAAAAGGGAACTCAGTAGAGATAATAGAAAAACCCGATCATGCTTTAAGCGTTCGTGATGTTTTTGAGATATACACACAAACTCACACTAATGCGAATAGAATTCTTGAAGTATCTAAGATGTCAGATGCTTGGAAAAGTTGGGCAAACAAAACTGTACAAAAAAATAAGTTTGATTCTTAACTATTTTGAATGAATTCTATAGGCAGGATAGCAATCATAATTTAGCTAGCATATAAATGCCCTAACGATGATTAATATTAAGTTTTATGGCACATTACAATCAAGATGTAGCACCTGAAGAGACATTTGATGGAACGTGGCCATTTACTGCTCGTTATACAGATGCACCAGGTTTTCGGATGCATTATGTTGATGAAGGAGTTGGCGAGGTTATTCTAGCACTTCATGGTGAACCTACGTGGGGTTACTTATTTAGACATCTAATTAAAACTCTATCTCAGAAATATAGAATTGTTGCACCAGACCATATGGGTTTTGGGAAAAGCGAAACACCTCAAGATAAAAATTATTATCTTCAAGATCACATCGACAATCTTGAGCAATTTGTTTTAGAACTTGACCTTAAAGAAATCACACTTGTAATGCACGACTTCGGTGGACCTGTAGGTATGGGATTAGCCATACGCTACCCGGAACGTATTAAACGCATCATCAGTACCAATGGGCCGACACCATTAGGTCAATCCAATCTAATTGATATGCTCCAAAAAAATGGCTCAACTGCACCCTGGTTTCATTGGATAGCTTCAGCTTATGAAAGAGGTACATTAGAGCAAATTCTTGGACAGCTCGACTACAATATTCTAAGTACATTAAAGCTAAACGGTTTTGAGCGTAATGAAATAATCACTGATAGCTGGTTAAATGCCTATCGTGCTCCTTTTAAAACTCCAGAAAGTTGCTTAGGTGCAATTGGTTGGGCGAAGGGCTTTGCCGAAGGCGCACATCAGTTTGAAGTTCCTGATGATGTAGTTATGAAGACGATTTCAAACAAGCCGTCATCAGCAATATGGGGAATGGCAGATCACACTCTACAGCCGGAATTTTTCATTCCACTTTATCAGGAAGCATTTCCAAATGGAGAATTGTATCAACTAGAAAATGTTGGCCACTATTGCCATGAGGATGCACCGGAAAAAATTTCAGATGCCATTGACAAGTTTATCCAGCAAGTTTTATAGAGACTTTCATTTTAGCTTATAGATAGCCTATTGACTGCTATTGGCCGTAGGTTCGATTGCTACATGGTCCACCAAATAGTTTTTTAATAATTTCTAGACCCCATTGATAAACACAGCATTTGATTTTGTAGCTTCCAAACGTATTGCCTTTAATTCACTATATTCATCAGATTCATACCAATTACGGGCATCCTCCAAGCTGGGAAATTCAATCATTACTGGATAAATTGGCTTCCAATCTCCTTCAACAATTTCACATTGACCTCCTAGTACTAGATAACGGCCATTAAATTGCTCAACAACTGGGCCTACACGTTTCTTGTATACCTCAAGTTCTACAGGATCTGTAACTTTCAAATTATCGAATAAACAATATGCGGACATATCTATCTCCAGAAAACGACGGTAACCGAAGTAAATTTACTTGCTTCGGCTACCTTTTTGATGATTAAAATTCATTTGCATTGATGTATGGATGGCTCCATAAAATCGTCTGCATCAATACAGATTTAACCCATGCTTGATGCATCGCATTTACTTCCTCTGGTGAATATTCACTGCGTTCAAGAAAAGGTTTTAATGTTGCTGTCACGGGATAAAGCAAAGCCACTACATATCTGAAGTGTATATGGTCTACTGATTGCACATCATCTATCTTGTTTTTCCCTATATGATGATGGCGCTTGGCTATCTCATACTGATAGTTCAGCCAATCCTGATCATAGTTTGCATCTGCTGTATCGTAGACCCACTGAATAAACCGTGCGCGCACTCGTGCTAGATAATTAGCATCTGCCTCGCCTTTCTTATTTGAAAAGTAGTAAATCAGATGAGGATGTGAACCAACGAATCCATACCAAGTATCTAAAATTTCTTCTGCATGTGGTTCAAGGACTTTACGACTTTTACGCAACCATTTGGCATCATCCTCTGTAAATAACACAGTGGTTTTTAACAACTGCAAATCTTTCAAGGTATAGGGTGCTGTCTCTAGATTTGATTCACCATACGCATAACCTGGAATGTCTTTCGCACTGAGATTGTTGGTGATCAAAACAAAAAGTAACGAAAAGATAATTAAACTAATTGATTTATACATTTCATATTCTCCTTCTAACAGTTTTTCAAAAAAGTACCCCCAGGTAATTGCATTAACCGTGCCAAGAAGAACTAACTATACAAATCAATAAGATGGCATTTGATGCATAAAATTAATTTGGAAATTTAAAAAATAATTTCTAAATTTCATGGAACAATATTCCAATACAAAAACAGATTTGGTTAAGAAAATAAATTTGTATTCTTTAAAAAGAACGGGATGCTTATGCAAATGAGATGGGCGGGAAAATATAGCACCCCGTTAATAGTACGCATTGCTGCGTGCGGGAAGAATTGTTTTTACTCGTAAATAATGTCAAACGGTCTTGTATAGGCTAGATAAAAGATGCAAGGCTCTTTCTTTCCACAGATCAAAGTATGTGGCGGTGCATTACCAGGAAAGCTAATATAGGCTGGGCCACGAAATTTTTTCTCATCGCCTCTATCAGAAATTAAAGTAAATTCTCCACTAATCCACATATACAATTCTTCTGAAGTATGCGTATGACTTGGTACATGGTAGCCAGGTGGAATACGTAATATAGATTCACTCCCAGCCTTGCCTAAATCACCACGAATGTGTGCGATTTCAGCACCTTTTGGCAACCCTTCAACTTCGAGAGGTTCATAAACCAGTTTGTCTACATCGACAATAGTTTGATCAGCGCCGAATGCAATTGGTTTTTTATTTGATCCTAATTCATGCGCATAACCTTGTGAAAAAAGCACACTAATAGAAATAACGAATAGTAAATGGATAAAGAAATAATAATTACTGAGTTGATTTGCTTTCATATCTTTTTTCTCCTGAAAATAGTTGATGAACTTTTGTGCATTAATAGTTGCATCAACCGTACCAAGTTTTCTGATAAATAAAATCAACAACTTAGAATTTAAAAAGTAGTAAGAATTCTGAACTTTCACGAAATTTCGCGAAATTTCGAGGATTTTGAATATCACACAAGAGTAGAGTTAGACTTTAATTTATCGATATTGGTCGTATATAAGAAATACCATGAACGATAAAAACTTATATCAATTCTTTTATGAAAAAACGCCTGTGATGTTACAGGCCATTGATAGTGATGGTGTTATGCAAGCCGTTAGTAAGAAGTGGCTTGAGAAATTAGGCTTTGAAGAACATGAAGTTATTGGCAAAAAAGTATTTGAGTTCTTAAGCGAGGAAACCAACACTGCACTATTTTCGGGTTTATTAAAACAAATAATTGATAAAGGTGAACTCTCTAACCAAGTAATAGAGTGTGTAAAGAAAAATGGAGATATTTTCGAAGCCATTGCATCAGCAGAAGTTATTTACGATGAAGAAGAAAACCCTAAAAGCATAACGTGGGCGCTATATGACGTTGAAGATGCCGATGCGATACCTCCCAATACTAACCATCACATTAAACAACTTATTCGGATTAAAAACCAACTCATAGATGAAAGAGATTACCTACGTGACGAATTAAATCTGGTAAAAGAGAAGTATCCTTTAATCAGCCAATCTCTTGCTATGCAGCATTTATTTGAGAAGCTTAAAGCCGTTTCTCAAACTGATGCAACGGTATTGATCTTTGGTGAAACTGGATCAGGAAAGGAAGTCGTTGCAAGCACTATAGTTAAACAAAGTGGACGTGCTGATAAACCTTTTGTAACCATTAATTGTTCATCCGTTACTAGAGATTTATTTGAAAGTGAATTCTTTGGCCACGTGAAAGGATCATTTACTGGAGCACTAAAAGATCGAAAAGGCCGTTGGGAACTCGCAGATACAGGAACACTATTCTTGGATGAGATAGGTGAAATACCCCTAGAACTTCAGCCTAAGTTACTTCGTGCAATCCAGAATAAAGAGTTCGAACGTGTGGGAGATGAAAAAACAAGACATGTTGATGTAAGAATCATTGCAGCGACCAATCGTAATTTAGAACAAATGGTAAAAGAAGGAAACTTCAGAGAAGATTTATTTTATCGACTTAATGTGTTTCCCATTGTAGTACCGCCCCTTCGAGAGAGATTGGATGATATTCCATTACTAACTAGACACTTCTTAGATGAATCATGTAAACGATTCAATAAACAGTGTTTCGGTTTAAATGAACAGACTGTAGATGAACTGAAAGAATATGATTGGCCGGGAAATATTCGAGAACTACAAAACGTAATTGAACGTGCTGTTATTTTAAGTAAGGGCACATCATTGCATGTTAATCCGGATTTATTAAAACAGCGCGACAACGCTGAAAACTTAGAACACACGATATCCCCTACAAGACATGCCTTGCTAAAAGCGGATGAAATTAAACATCTTGAGCGAGAAAATATCAGAACCGCATTAAACAAAGCGAACTGGAAAATATCAGGTAAAGGAAGCGCTTCAGAGTTATTGGGGATGAATGCGTCGACTTTAAACTCAAGAATTATCAAACTTGGTATAAAGAAAAATTAAAATTATTATAATTCTCTATCTATCATTTTGTTCGTAATTAATTATATTTTTAATACCAAGTTTCCAGGCCTGTTTTCCTGAAGCTGTAATTGATATCTGAACAGTTCTTCGATCCTTTGGAACAAAATAATTTCGGCGAATTAGTCCTTTTGATTCCAACATATTTAAAACATTTGAAATTTGTGGATATGTATAATTTGTATGAGAACGTATGATCTTAGGGCCTGTAGTTTTTGAAATAACTACTTCATTTAGAACCCTCCATTCCTTTAAGCTAAGTTTTTTTCTTTTTAAAGTTTCATTTATACTTTTCTTCGCGCTTTCGTAATAATCTATTTTTTTAAGAAACTTCTGTGAGGTAATAGCAACCTCTTCTTCATGCAGATCATTTAATGATAAGTCATCTAATTTATAATATTTATTGTCGTCTAATTTATTTTTATATTTATTCTTAGTTGGATTATATGAATCCTGTAAATTGTTTTTTTCAATAATGCTTAATTTCACTAGTTCAATCTTTTCAAATGTTGTTTATATAATGATATCAATAATTATTTTAATTCGTTTATCTAACATATAAGTACTCACTGAATTAAGCATTAAATTTGAATTAAAATTGAATAAATATTCAATGAAAAAGTCAGAATTACCAAAATAATAGAAAAGCTATAATTTAAAACTGACTTATAAACCAGCTATTTGACTAGTATCTTGAATTTCTTCGAAGCTGTCGATATCTAGATTAAATGTCACCAGAGCGGTAGTGCCCTCATTAATCTCACTACTCAAATTAAAATTAATCCCATGTGCGCTCATGATAGCTCTTGCAATTGAAAGACCCAACCCCATCCCTTTATCATGTTTCTCTTGGGCGCGTTTGCCACGAAAAAAGCGGATCGTGCTCTGGTCTTTCTCATCCTGAGTCATACCTATTCCAGTATCACTTATTTTTACGTCTGCAAGATTCTGCGTTGCACTTGATCTGGCAATAATTTCAATTGTTACTTCTCCACTTGGCTTAGAATACTTGATCGCATTGTCGATTAGTATACTAAACAGTTGTTTCAATCTCCTTGGATCTCCCTCTATTAAGCTATCGTGATCGCACGTAAATAAGAGCTTAACTTGATTTTGCTTAGCAATCTCTTGCATTTGTTCTTTAACATTAGACAAAAGAGTACATAATGAAAGTGTAGTTATATCTAGCACAGGTTTTCCTGTTTCAGAACGCGCTATAAACAATAAGTCATCTACTAAAGAACCAAGTTGTTCACATAGCTCGACAATTCGTTTAAGCGCAGTACTGTCATTATTATTTAGATATTTACTAGATCGAAGCCTCACCTCTGATATACCTCGTATTGCAGTTAAAGGAGTTCTTAACTCATGTCCTAAATCTGCTAAAAACTCTCGACGGGTTTCGTCTATTTGTAAAAGCTTTTGATTAGCATCTTCAAGCTCGGTAGTGCGTACTTTAATAAGGTTCTCTAGCTGAGCTTTTGTATAGGTATGATTACTTAATTCATTAGACATCCAATGAATTGATTGTGCCAGCTCACCCAATTCATCCTGACGACTAGTGAGCTTGGTTTTAATACCATACTCTCCTTGACCAATTCTTCGTGTTTGATCAGCTAATGTAAGAATCGGTTGCGAAAGATGTCGTGAGATTAATACGCCACCTAATACTGCTAAAACACACATCATAATTGCTAATAGTGTAGTCAGTAAAAAGTCTCGTAGATCATTACTTTTAATAATGCCCTCTAGCTCAGATTTCAAATCCTGGATATGAGAATCAACATAATCAAGTTTAAATTCAAGGTAGATACCCCCCAATACTCTCTTATCTATATGAACTGGTGCGCAAACTTTTAAAAAGTCATTTTTTCTTTCCGAGATAGTTTGAAAATTTGAATTAATTACATTTAAAATTTCTGAAGGAATTTGTGTACCAAAATCGCTAACGTCGTCTGTACCGTCATGAATTAACACTCCTTGAGCATCAAATACTAATAGTTTAGATACACGTGGTAGCTTACGGGCAGATTTGGCAACATTTGCGATATTTTCAAAGTTGTCTACTGCTATTGGTTCAACAAGGCTGTCTGTAAGCGTCATTGTTAATGCTCGTGCCGCATTTTCATTCTCAATATAAAGAGATTCAGACATGGCATTAAAACTTGATTGCACTAATTGTGACTCCATATGCTTATGTCGTAAGACCATTGCTGCAGATATTGTTAATATGATCAATACCGAAACTGATCCAATTATTAATACATACTGTTGGCGTAGTTTCATGTAATTATGTTTTAGTAATCAAACTCAGCAAACAGTTTGCGTGCATACTCAAGATCCTCAGCTGCATCATCAACAAGTTGATCAAATCGGGCTACTTTAAAAAAGTCATGCAGGACCTTTTTCCCTTCTTCGCTTTCGTGCATTTTTGTTAAGAGAAAAATAATTCGCTCTTCGATATCAGGAGAAATATCTGATCGGGCAAGAAACAATGAACGTATGATGTTTGGAGTTGTATGAAATACTCTCAAGTCTCGCTTTAAACCTTCAGGCGCTTGATTTGGATCGATCCAGTCCAGATTGCTTATAGCTCCAGCATCACTCTTTCCTCGTAAAATTGAGTAAAGAATATTTTCTTCTGAATAGCTGAAAGTGTAGCTTACGGTATTCTGCATCGGATTAAATTTTGAACTCCCTTGCAGCTGTACATCCAATCCATTATTTTTAAGTGAGAGCATCGGTACAAAAAAAGCCGAAGTAGATCCAGGGTCCTCAAAAGCAATTTTACGACCTGCAAGATCGCTAAGATGGTTAACTTGGCTATTTTTGTGAGTAATAAAATGTGTTTGATAAGAAGATGTACCGTTTTTCCATTGTCTTAGTATGATTTTCGCATCAGCCTCTCTTTCAAAAAATAGTGCTGAAAATGGAGTATCACAAAGAAAATCAATTCTGCCTTCTTGTAATTCTTGAATCATTTCATCTTTGTTTCGAGGAAAGTTTATTTCGAAACTTTTTATTCCAAAATCTTCCAAGTGTTTAACAAGATATTTTCCAAGGCTATCAAAAGCCCGATAATGCCTGCGTGGGCCTTGTGAAACACGACCAAGAACTATGATTTCATTTCTTGCATATTTATTAATTACGTCGTTATTAGTATTTTCTGCATGTATAGGTTGTTGCAAAAATAAAAGAAAAAATATTATTAAGAATGACTTAATAAATACTAATTTTTTATGAACCAAATTTTTTAGCAAAGATGTAAAAAACATGATTATCCTAATTTATTAGTTACCATTATTGACAGTGGAATCATGAAGCTTATAGCCAAATCCACGCACGGTATGAATAAGTGGAAATTTATTAGACCTGTCAATTTTATTCCGCAAATGTCGTATGTATACTTCAACGACGTTCGTAAATGGGTCGCTGTCATAGCCCCAAACATTATCAAGTATGTTTGTCTTACTAACTACTTTCTCAGCGTGGAGCATTAAATAAGCAAGGAGGGTAAATTCTTTTGGTGTCAGGTCTATTTTTTTACCATTACGCGTGACTTCATAAGTTTCTTCATCAAGAACAAGATCTGCAAACTTGAGTACTCTTGGTGATTGCTTTTGATAATCACTACTACGACGTATTAAAGCCTTAATTCGAGCAAGTAATTCTTCGAATGCAAAGGGCTTAGCTAGATAGTCATCTGCACCAATTTTTAAACCTAAAACACGATCATCAACAGTATCTAATGCAGTCAGCATTAATATCGGAATTCTTATGCCTGTACTTCTAATATGACTGCAGAGAGCTCTGCCATCAACTCCAGGCAATAAAAGATCCAATATGATTGCGCCATAGTCCGAATAAGGCATAAAGTCTTTTGCGGTTTGCCCATCTTTAATAACATCGACGAGATAGCCTTCAGCTTGCAGCCCAGGCTGAATAAATTCAATTATTCGATCATCATCTTCAATCAACAGTAATTTCATCTTTA
Source organism: Gammaproteobacteria bacterium (assembly GCA_028279275.1). Lineage (GTDB taxonomy): Bacteria > Pseudomonadota > Gammaproteobacteria > UBA4575 > UBA4575 > JABDMD01. The sequence continues at coordinate 170,114 of JANQOB010000018.1, forward strand.
TTCCTATTAAGAATTTAAGGATTTTTTATTATTTATACATATATTGACTGATGTTTAACCTTAACTTAGACACACAATAAGCACATGAATTTTAGATAAAAATAACCATGCATTACGTATTGGAATTGTGCTTTAGCCAAAACTAAATTAATTACCTAAGAATACTAATAATATGTAAGTAAAATGCATATATTTCCACAAATCTTGAATTGTAAACGTGATACTTTAACGTCTAATTGCTAAGTTTGTCCGCTGAAATTAATTATTGTAAGCACATATATTCCACATAATAAGTAACGAATATTTAGGCTGTAGCAAATATGGAATATATAGATTTAAAAATTCTTTAATAAAATTAAGTTTTTAGTTTTTCAATAAAAGCGATGCGCAGTGATTGAATTAGACAAAAACATAAATAACGAGAAGAAATAATATGTTAATTAATTTATGTAAAACTGATGCAAATAAAAATAATGGCACTATTCAAAATGAATCGATTCAGATTTTTGCTTCATTTGAAATCCATATAAGATAAAAATATTTGGGGACTGATATGAAAGTTGTTTTATTTTGCGGCGGACTTGGAACACGACTTCGCGAACACTCGGAAATAATTCCAAAACCATTAGTAGAAATAGGAAGACGACCAATTATATGGCACTTAATGCAGTATTATGCATCATATGGTCACAAAGACTTTATTCTGTGTTTAGGTTATCGTGGCGACCTAATTCGCAATTATTTTCTAAACTACAACCCTTATATCACAACAGATTTTGTTATGACCGATGGTGGTCATACACTGCAACCATCTACCAGTGACATATATGACTGGCGTATTTCATTCGTCGATACGGGCATACATTCAAATCTTGGTCAACGACTCGTTGCTGTTCGCGAACATGTCAAAGGTGTAAAGTATTTTCTAACAAATTACAGTGATCAGCTTAGTGATCTCCCGCTTAATAATTTTATTGACAAAGCAAAAAGCAAAAATTCTGTGGCGAACTTTATTAGTGTCAAGCCGCACCAGAGTTTTCATCATGTTGAAATGAATGAGAACGGATATGTTGAACAACTTCAATCAAGCCACGATTCAGATTACTGGATAAATGGTGGGTATTTTATTTTTCGCAGTGATATTTTTGACTACATTGAGGAAGGTGAGGAGCTCGTAGAACAACCATTCACACGTCTTGCTAAACAAGAACTTATCTGGACACAAAAGTACGATGGGTTTTGGAAATCAATGGACACCTTTAAAGATAAAATAGAGTTTGATCGTATGGACAGTCGTGGCGAGCGTCCTTGGAATAATCGTTCACACGAAAATAAAGATTTTGATCATGATTGAACTGGGTCTGTCTGATGTAGTTCGACCAAAAATTCTATGCTTAGGTGCGCACTGTGATGATATTGAAATTGGATGTGGTGGCACGTTATTACAGCTTGGTACTACTCTTGAAGAAGGAGAGCTATGTTGCACCATATTTTCATCCAATGAGGTACGTGAAAAAGAAACCCGAACGGCTCTGTCGCAACTAGGTTCTAACTGGACTACAGTAAATATCGAGATACATCAATTTCGCAATAGTTACTTTCCTTATATCGGCGCTGAAATTAAAGAAGCATTTGAAGCACTTAAGCTTAATTTCAAACCAGATATAGTTTTCACTCATTATCGCAATGATCTTCATCAAGACCATCGTGTTATTTCAGACCTGACATGGAATACATTTCGTGATCATTTAATACTGGAATATGAGATCCCCAAATTCGATGGCGATATTGGACAACCAAATACCTACTTTGAAATTTCTACTGAAAATGCAGAAAAAAAAGTAGACTGTTTACAACGCTGCTTTGTGTCTCAACATGACAAACATTGGTTTAAACCCGAAACATTCAAAGCATTAATGCGACTACGTAGCATTGAATGCAATGCTTCTTCTGGTTTTGCAGAAGCTTTCTATACCCGTAAAACCAAGTTAAGTTTTTAGAATTTTTAAAATAATTACCTAATACTCAGAATTTATTCTTCACGTAGCAGGTGATTTTGTAAATTAAAAATATCCAAGACATTTCAATTTTTTTAATCCACATCAAACGATAAACGATCATCTCTAGCTTCGGTATTGGCTAGTTGTTGAAAAAGCATGCCGCGGTAACTCCCGCCACAATTTAACTTGTCAGGAGTATATGCATTCCAATAAGTAATTATTATCATCGAAATAGATAAAATTTAAAAAATTACAAATTTTTAACCTTTATGCCGTAATTTTTTACTCATAATAAGGTCTACTAGATTATCTTAAAATATTCTGGAGAAAATAATGAAATTCCTTAATGTTGTATTTGCTGTCGTGCTCATGTTGCTACCACTTTCTTCTATAGCAGGTGTTGCTGGTGGTGGACGAAGTTTTGAAGACGGGCTATTTTGGGGTGCAGACCTAGATCGAAATGAACGATTGGACCGCGATGAAGCAAAAGCGGTCTATAATTTAAGTGATGATGAAATTTTTGAACGTTTTGATGAGGACTCAAACGGATTAATTAATCGTGCAGAATTTACCGAATTTATTCAGCTTTCTCCTTGGACGGATAAATTTGTACCGCCAGCTGAAAGATAAACTGATTAATTCTCCAAATTAACTTCCAATCTCCTTGTCCTGATCGTGGGTTACCGCAACCACGGCAGGGCGAGGTGGGAACTTCAACTCAAAATCTGGCCAGCGCGTATTGGGTTGATCAAAAGTCAAACCGTCTCCTAGGTGTTGGATAGAACAAAACATCGTATTGTGTTTGGGTGTGAAGCAGGACTACAAACTTCAGCGTCAGCTAGAAACTATTCGGTAAATTTGGAAAAGCATTTGCTACGGCTAAATGTTTTATTTTTCCTGCATGAATATTGAGTGCATTTCGTAAATTTTTACTTTCATTAATGAACGCTTGTAAGCCTAAATTACTCAATTTATGAATAAAGGGTAGTGTTGCATTGCATAATGCTTGACTACTTGTACGTGCAACAGCCCCAGGAATATTGGTTACACAATAATGTACGATATTATCGATTACATATACCGGATCATGGTGTGTAGTAGGTTTACTGGTTTCAAAACATCCTCCTTGATCAATAGATACATCTACAAGTACAGCACCCTTTTTCATTTTTTTTAATAAGCTTCTGTTGATCAGTTTTTTTGCACGCGCACCAGGGACAAGTGTCGCACCTATAATTAAATCTGCATTGATTGCACAATTTTCAATTGCATGAGGATCAGAAAAAATGGTTGTGACATTTTCTGGCATTACTTCATCAATATGACGAAGTTTTTCAATGTCTATATCCATGACAATCACATTAGCGCCCAAACCAGCAGCGACACGCGCTGCGTTTGAACCTACAACACCAGCCCCAAGAACGAGTACATTTGCAGGTGCGACACCTGCCACACCGCCTAATAACACGCCCCTCCCTAGCATGGGTTTCTCAAGACATTTAGCACCTTCTTGGATAGACATCTTGCCTGCAACTTCGCTCATGGGTTTTAACAGTGGTAATTGCCCATGAGTATCTGTTAGCGTTTCATACGCTAAAGCAGTAATACCACTTTTTATACATGATGCAGTTAATGCTTCCGAGCTAGCAAAATGAAAATAGCTAAATATGATTTGCGAGTTTGAAAATTTATCGAGCTCTTCAGACTGAGGTTCTTTTACTTTTATGATCAAACTTGACTCATTAAAGATGTCATTAACATTAGATACAATTTTTGCGCCCGCGGATTCAAATTCTTTATCATGATAACCACTTGCTAAACCTGCATTTTTTTCTATAAGTACCTGATGACCATCTTGAACAAGTAGATCTGCACCAACCGGAAGCAACGCTACACGATATTCATCTGCCTTTATTTCTTTTGGAACACCAATTATCACGATCGTTGTCGTTAAAACTTAAAGAATAAGTTTCCAGATATCCTCTAAAACATTTTTTAAATGTGAACAAAAACGTGCCGCATCGGCACCATTAATCACTCGATGATCATAAGATAACGATAGAGGCAATAGTTTTTGTTGTTTTGTCCCTGCTTCGTTTATTTGATCTTCAATAATCATTTTGGAAAGCCCTAAAATAGCAACTTCGGGAGGATTGATAATGGGGGTGAATGCTCGTCCTCCTAAATTACCCAAACTTGAAATTGTCATACTCGCTCCTCCCATATGTTTAGGAGTAAGTTTTCTTTGTTTTGCCAGTGTGCTGACTTCAACTAATTCTTTTGCTACCTGTTCCAGTGTTTTTTTGTCTACATCACGTAGTACCGGTACAAACAGCCCATGTTCTGTATCCACTGCTATACCAATATGAAAAAAATCTTTATAAATTAACTGCTCATTTGCAATATCAAGTGAGGCATTAAAATCAGGAAACTGTTTAAGACACAATACGAGTGCTTTAGCGACAAACGCGAGTGGCGTTAGCTTAACTTTCTTACTTTCAAGTTCGCTTGCTAGTTTTTTGCGGTGTTGCTCTAATTGTGTAACGTCAGCGTGATCAAAATGAGTCACATGTGGAATACTCTGCCAAGCATTAAGCATGTTTTGCGCAGTTAATTTTTGAATTTTACTTAGCTCTTTAGCATGTGTTTGACCGTATTGAGAAAAGTTCAGTGCTTTTTGCGGCACTGATTTATTTGAAGAAGTGGAATACAGATTGTCACGCACGTGCTGTTGAATATCTTCGATAACAATTCTTTGTTGTCGTCCGCTGCCATGTATATTGTCAAGATCAACTCCTAACTCACGTGCATATTTTTGTGTGCCAGGGCTTGCATAGGCATTTGAAGTTTTCAGTGGTTGAGTGTTTTCAGAACGTACATCTTGCTTTTCAATAATATTTTCTTCGTCAAAATCATCCTTAGTCTCAGCGGCCACTTTTTCAGTTTTATTTTCAGCTTTAGGAGTTTCATCTGAATTAACTTTAAGTGTTATTAAAGTATCACCTTCACTTATCTTATCTCCTTCGCTTACCACAATATTTTCAACTATACCTGCAGAAGGAGAGGGATAATCCATCATCGCTTTTTCACTTTCTACTGTTACTAGGGGTTGATCTAAGCTTATTTCATCTCCCTTTTTTACTAATATCTCTATGACATCAACTGCATCAAAATCAGCGATATCAGAGATCTTAATTTCTTTAATTTCCACAATGAATGCTATGCAAATACAGGATCAGTTTTATCAGCATCAATACCGTACTTTTGCATGGCAGAATTCAAAACTGATTTATCAAGACTACCTTCTTGCACTAAAGAAAATATTGCAGCAATAGCAACATGATGGGCATTCACTTCAAAATGACGGCGTAATTGTTTGCGTGTATCGCTACGTCCAAAGCCGTCTGTACCTAACACGACATAATTCGATTTAATGAATGGACGAATTTGGTCTGCATAAATTTTCATATAGTCCGTCGCAGCAATTACAGGCCCTTTTGCATTTTCTAAACACTTTTCTACATAAGTTGCCTTAGGTGTTTCGTCTACATGAAGCATATTCCAACGTTGAATTTGCATACCCTCACCTCGTAAACGATTGAAACTTGTAACGCTCCAAATATCAGAACTAATCGAATAATCTCGATCAAGTAATTCGGCTGCTGCAATCACTTCTAACAAAATCGCTCCGCTTCCTAATAGTTGAACATGATGTTCTTTAGGCTCAGAAGACTGCACTTGATACATGCCCTTAATTATTCCTTGTTCACAACCTTGCGGCATTTCTGGTTGAGCATAATTTTCATTCATCACGGTGATATAGTAGTAATGGTCTTCGTTATGCTCAAACATAGATTGCATACCATGATGAACAATTACTGCAAGTTCATATGCGTAGGCAGGATCATATGCACGGCAATTCGGTACCGTAGATGCTAATAAGTGACTGTGGCCATCTTGATGTTGTAACCCCTCACCCGCCAGAGTAGTGCGTCCAGCGGTTCCGCCAATTAAAAATCCGCGCGAACGACTATCCCCTGCGGCCCAAGCGAGGTCACCAATACGTTGAAAACCAAACATGGAATAAAAAATATAAAAAGGGATCATTGGCATGTTATGTGTGCTGTAAGAAGTTGCGGCAGCAATCCATGAGGACATTGCTCCTGCTTCATTTATACCTTCTTCTAAAATTTGACCAGCTTGATCTTCACGGTAATACATAACTTGATCTGCATCGACTGGATCATAAAGTTGTCCTTTATGAGCGTAGATCCCCATGCTTCGAAATAAACCTTCCATACCAAATGTTCGTGCTTCATCAGGAACGATAGGCACAACATATTTGGCAATTTCTTTGTCGCGCGTTAGAGCTAACAGAATTCTTACAAAAGCCATCGTAGTAGAATTTTCACGACCGTCACTGCCGTTAATTAAGTCTTTAAATATTTCTAAAGGCGGGACTTTTATTTTTATACTTGACTGCGAACGCTTAGGAATTTCACCAACTAACTTACTACGCAATTTCTTCATGTATTGCATTTCCGCGCTGTCTTCATCAGGCTTATAAAATGGCACATCTTCTAATCGCTCATCACTAACGGGAATACGATAACGATCTCGAAATGCTGCAAGTGAATCTTTCGTGGGCTTTTTAAGTTGATGGGCGATATTCATACTTTCACCACTTTTACCCAAACCATAGCCTTTCACTGTTTTCGCTAAAATAACGGTTGGTTGTCCCTTATGTTTTACTGCAGCGGCATAGGCCGCGTAGACTTTTTGTTGATCATGACCACCTCGATTTAAGCGCCATATATCATCATCAGTCATATTTTCGATGATGTTTTCCAATTCAGGATATTTTCCAAAAAAATGTTCACGCACATAAGCGCCGCCCTTTGCGCGATAGTTTTGAAAATCTCCATCTAACGCTTCATTCATGCGTTTACGCAAAAAACCATCTTTATCCTTTGCTAAAAGAGGGTCCCAATTTCCGCCCCAAATAAGTTTAATTACATTCCAGCCTGCACCACGAAACACACCTTCTAATTCTTGAATAATTTTTCCATTACCACGCACCGGACCATCTAGGCGTTGTAAATTACAATTAATTACAAAAATTAAATTATCCAGTTCTTCTCGCGATGCGAGTGAAATTGCACCAAGTGATTCAGGTTCATCCATTTCACCATCGCCAGTGAAAACCCAAACTTTACGATCTCCTTTATCAATCAGGCCTCTATCATGTAAGTACTCCATAAAACGCGCCTGATAAATTCCCATAATGGGTGCAAGTCCCATAGAGACGGTTGGGAACTGCCAAAATTCTGGCATAAGCCAAGGGTGTGGATAAGAAGAGAGCCCTTTCCCATCCACTTCTCTGCGGAAATGTTGTAATTGCTCTTCACTGATACGATTCTCTAAGTAGGCTCGTGCGTAAACACCGGGCGCCGCATGTCCTTGGAAATAAACGCAATCTCCAGCAAAGTCTTTCGAAGCGGGTCGAAAGAAATGATTAAATCCAATGCTCATTAATGTGGCTGCTGAAGCATAAGTGGAAATATGTCCACCCAGTTCGGGAAATTTTTTATTCGCACGCACGACCATGGCCAGTGCATTCCACCGTTCCAAAGAACGCACGCGGTGTTCCATTTGAAGATCGCCAGGCAAACGCGCTTCTTCGTCTACAGGTATCGTATTTACGTAGGCGGTTGTATTCCGAAAAGGTAAATTTACTCCTGCAAGACGCGAATTATGAATGAGCTGTTCGATGATGTAGTGAGCTCGCTCTTCTCCATCGCGTTCCAATATGGCTTGCATTGCTTGCAACCATTCCTTAGTTTCCTGTGGATCAATATCATTCATTATTTACTAATGTATTGGTTTATTTGCAGAATTTCATAATGCATAACTAGGCAATTTCAAACCATAACGATAAGATAACCCCTTAACATTTGCTTTATGAATAATAGTTGAAAGTAATTTCGTGAAAATACTTTCATATAATAACTGCATCATTAACGTAAAACGTAAGTACCGCAATCTTTTTCATGTACCGTTATAGGCCTAGTTAGACCGTAAAACAATATGTCTATTACAATTAACACGGATTTAGGCTTGGCAATGACAGGGGGTGGTGCTAGAGCTGCTTATCAAGTCGGTGTATTACGCTACATTTGTAACAATTTTGATGATTTCCACCCACCCATTCTTACCGGTGTTTCTGCGGGTGCGGTAAATGCTGCACATCTAGCAGCCTATCAAGGAAGCTTTCATGAAGCGGTTAACCAACTTGCGGAACTATGGCTTGAATTAACTACCGATCAAGTCTTTCGCACGGATAGTGGATATTTCTTTGCGAACTTTTTTCGCTGGGGACTCAGTTTTATATTGGGTGGTAGCAACATGGGCCCACGCAAGCGTAGTTTATTAGACAGTGACCCGTTAAGAATTTTCCTAGAAAAAAAATTAGCTTCAAAAGCAAAAGAAAGAATTCATGGTATTCAGGAAAACATTCAACATGGTCAATTACAAGTCTTAGGAATCACTAGTACGAACTATGGTACTGGTAAAGCTATTACATGGGTTCAAGGAAATGTTGAAGAACATTGGCAACGTCCAAGACGTCATAGCGAACCTGCAGAGATCACTGTGGACCATATTATGGCATCAGCAGCATTACCCTTAGTATTTCCCGCCGTTAAGCTCGACGATGGATGGCATGGAGATGGTGGAATTCGATCAATTGCTCCTCTGTCACCGATTATGCATTTGGGTGCAAAAAAAATACTCGCGATATCGACACGCTTTCGTGGAGGAGAAATAACACCAGACGAATCAGTAATTGGGGAATATGCTCCAGTCGCTCAAATAATTGGTATTTTACTAGACTCAATCTTTTTAGACTTACTCGATTATGACGCTGCCAATATGAGTCGAATTAACATGTTATATGAAGAAGTGAGCGAAGAGACAAAAGAAGAATTAAAAAAAGTTAACTTACTCATTCTTCGTCCTAGTGAAGATTTAGGTAAACTTGCCAGTGAATACGAAATTCGTTTACCGCAGCCATTTAGATATTTCACACGTGGCTTTGGAACTCGCGATACAAAAAGCCCAGACTCTTTGTCTTTATTAATGTTTCAGCCGGATTACTTAAACCGTCTAATTGAGTTAGGCGAAAAGGATGCACAACTCAATGCACAAAAGATAGAAGAATTCTTAACACAAGAAAGCTACAGCTAGAACTAAGCCAAGCCGATATAAGAAAGCCCCATGGATCCATCCACAAGGCTTTCAGGTTTGCCACTGGAGTTGGAACAATGTGGCGCATAAATATTAACTCTTTTTAGCGACGAGTGGTAGCAAAGTCTGAATAAACGGTCGTATTGCTATGTTTTCTTTGGTATTTCATGATGAAATTGTGATTTGATTCACACTTTTCGGACAAAATTAATTCTACTGGATCGCTTTTGTCAGACTTGGCTAATGTCTTTGATTCGTTTGAGAGTGCCGAAGATTTTTTGTTGTTGATTCATGCTGATATAGGGCAAGCCTAATTCTTCTAACCATGCGATGCCGGCACGCTCTCCCTTTAACATCGCAATGGTTGAAGAAGTACCTGCCACTACACATTGCTCAGCGTATACACTCGTGCTAGCCAAGCTATTCACTGGCCAACCCGTTTTTGGATTAAGAATGTGAGCATAACGAACACCGTCTATGATCATAAAACGTTCGTAGTCTCCACTGCTGGCTAATCCACCTTTTTCAAGCATTACAAATGACATTGGCACACTTGGATTACGTGGATGTCGTATACCTACTTTCCATGCATCACCATTTGGATGGGGACCAATAATACAAATATCACCTCCCAGATTTACCAAACCACCTTGAATATTTGCATTGCGACAAACATTCGCGGCAACATCGGCAGCATATTCTTTTACGTAACCGCCAAAATCTAATTCCATACCTTCAACCGGTAGACATATATGCGGAGCTTTCCAGCGAATTTTGTCCCAACCAATTAACGGTAATAGTGCATCGATATCATTTTGTGAAGGAAGTTTTTGCGAGCGGAAATCCCAAGCTTTTCTTAAAATACCGGAGCTTATATCGAATAAACCATCACTTTGTTCATAACCCACTTGCGCATAGTTAAGCAACAGCGCGGTTTCTGCATCAACTCCAATACCGTTTTTGTTTCCAGCACTATTATTTATTTCACTGGTGACACTATCGTCGCGATAGCGTGAGTATTTTTTTTCAAGACGATGTACTTCTACGATTGCTTCATCTGCAATTTCTTGAGCAAATGCTTTCTCATTAGAATAAAGACGTAACTCACAAGGCGAGCCCATGGCTTTAAATTCAAAGGTATAGAGTTCCAAATTGGAAGCTCCAAAAATAAAATTGCTGGGAAGTGTACTAGATTTTTTCTGAAGTCAGAAAATTAAAAACTGTAATCTACGCCAAAGGTAAATTGTGTGAAATCTAATAAGGCAGGATTTTCAACATCGACGCTTTGCACAGAATAAGATTTGTCGCTGATATAACGCTCTGCAGCTAGTTTAACTGTCCAATCACCTATGGTTTCCGATAAACCTAAGCGTAATGAAACTGAGCCATAGGGAGATAAACGATAATCACTAGAGTATTCTCCGTCGGCTCGAGGTGCTCGATAAAATGGTTCATAAAAATCTGCTTGGGTTTGGGTGTAATAGCGTATAGAAGTATCGAATGCCCAACCGCTATCAGTTACCTTATGTAACCCTAAATCTAATGTGTGCGAACGAACATTCCAGTCGTCATAATAAAAACGATAATCAACATGCAGTGCTGCGGCTAATAATTCCGAGTATCTGCGTAAACGTGTAGCAAAAGTATATTGAGTTCGATCACCCGGACGGCTATCGGGCAAGTTCCCTGTCGGTAGCCATACTTGTTTGTAAGGATCAGACAGAAACCCATCAAAATAAGAAATACCTAATGTGGTTTGCAAAATTGTGTGTTTATTAATAACCTGAGTTACACCACCAAAGATTGCGTAGTTTTCTTTATCTTCATTATTTACACGTATTTCACCAGGCTCTTGGGTAGGATCGATTTCATCAAATGAAACCGCAATTCCACCGCGTAGAGAAGTCGCTTTGCTGGGAAACTCATACTCAACTTCTAATGCGCCACTAATGGCTTTGTAATCTTTCTCAGTTGAATAGCCAATGCTAGGTGCAATGGTAAATTTTTCACCAAAATATTCAGCCCCTATACTAAAATCATAGCGTGTGTCATCGATGGTGGCGCCACTCATTACCACAAGCGGATCGCCAGTAGCGGTCAAAGTATCGGTTGGCTGAATAAACCAAGGAGAGGAACCACTCATATCATCATAAACAAAGCCGGTTGTTATTTGCCATTTATCACTGAGCGGATAGAGAAACTGAATTTGTGCTACGTCAATATCATAACGATCCCGATCTCCTGCCGTTGATAATGCATCATTACTTGGAATAGAGTCTTCATCATAACGTGTGTATGCAAGTGAAAGCTTAGGTTCGTTTGCTGCAACAGCCGCTTTAACGTTTGAGCTAATGCCTGGTAATGCCATCGCTGCTGAGGTGAGTGCAGCCAATGCAGGACTAATACTGCTAGATTTTTTGCCCATTTATTTCTATAGATTTACTTTTTAAAAGAAGGATGTTGAATTAATTACAACCACAGCCTCCGCCGCCAGCACCGTATCCTCCGTTAGATCCTTCTTTACTGAAATAAACGTGCTCTTGTAGTTGCCCCATAAGTGGGTCGGGCTCCCATGCCATTTCTGTTTTAGCTAATATCCCACGCTCCCATGGATTAACTGTCGTGCATGCAGAAGCAACTATAGAAATTAAAATTATGTAAAAAATATTTTTCATTTGTGTAATGTAAATTTGTCTATCTTTTTTATTCTGCAATCAACTTTTCTATTTCTACTCTGAGTTTTTCAATATCACCTTCTTTGAAAGCCGCATGTACATACTTTACAACGCCATTTTTATCCACGAGATATGAAGTAGGCATTGCTTTAACACCAAATACACCTGGCAAAACACCTTTAGGATCTTTTGCGATGGGATAACTTACTGGGTGCTTGGCCAAAAACTTCTTTGCATCTTCAGTGTTTTCATCAACATTTACAGCAACAATTTCAAAATCACTCGTACCAATCTCTCTGCGTAATTCATTATATTTTGGCAAAGACTTCAAACATGGAGGACACCACGAAGCCCAAAAATCTATTAAAACAACTTTACCGCGATAATCATCTACAGCAATGCTTTTTGAACCATCAATAGTTCGGGCTTTAAAAGACGGCACTGTATCGCCAACTGAAATTGCAGATACGGTAAATGGAAGGAATACAAATACTAGAATAATCAATGGGCTTAAAAAACGTATATTCATATCTTACCTCAATACTTAATTGTTAGATCATTTCTGATTTAGATCGATTAATTTTCTATTCGTTTTATTCGAATTCAGCCTTACCGTAAAAATGCGACTTCCAACATTAAAAGAATCATTCAGCAAATTATTAAGTATTTATACTTAGAAATATGCCGGTAACGCACTGAATGGATTTAAATTTCGGATTAAATAGACTGGCTTATGTATTATTCAAAGACATACACAAGCCACTGATAACAATGAATCTCCAACTCCGATGGTTAATCAAGGTTAGGCAAACTATACAAGCTGAGAATATTTACGACTTCCCATTTATCCGGAAAAACTTACAGCTTGTCTTTGCTAGTCATGAACACGAAGAATAAGAATAAAGGCCTTATGAAGACACACAAATAAATTAAATTACTTGTGCGTGAATGCTGAAAAATTTTTTGCTATATATTAACTACTTGCAGCAATCGCTTGATCAAGGTCTGCAATAATATCAGCAGCATCTTCTAAACCAATCGACAAACGCACAACATCTGGACCTGCACCGGCAGAAATTTGTTGCTCTTCAGTTAGCTGACGATGAGTAGTTGAAGCTGGGTGGATGATCAGCGAACGTGTATCGCCAATATTGGCTAAGTGCGAAAGTAGCTTGCAATTACTCACTATACTTAAACCCATGTCATACCCACCTGCAACACCGAAGGTAAAGACTGCACCAGCGCCACTTGGGCAGTATTTTTTAGCCAGTGTATAAAATTCATTATCAGGCAACCCTGCATACGATACCCAAGTAACGTTTGAATTGCCTTGTAACCATTGTGCAACTTCTAAGGCATTATCCGCATGTTTTTGCATCCGCAGAGGCAAAGTTTCAGCACCGGTTAACGATAAGTATGCATTCATTGGCGACATGGCAGGACCTAAATCTCGCAGGCCAATTGCATGGCAAAACATTGTATAAGCCATATTGCCAAAAGTTTCATAAAACTTTAAACCGTGGTACGCACCACAACTTTCTACTAAATCTGGGAATTTATCATTTTGTGACCAATCAAAATTACCACTGTCTACAACAACACCCCCCATGGCATTGCCATGCCCAGAAATAAACTTTGTTGTGGAATGCACAACAATGTCCGCGCCAAATTCGATAGGACGACACAAAGCCGGCGAAGGAAGTGTGTTATCAACAATACAAGGAATGCCCTCATCATGGGCAATCGCGGCTATGGCTTCTATATCACAAACTACACCGCCTGGATTTGCCAAACTTTCTGTGAACACCGCTTTGGTTTTTTCATTGATCGCTTTACGGAAGTTTTGCGGATCAATTGGATCAACAAAATTTACTTTCCAACCGAATTTTTTGAAGCTATGCCCAAATTGTGTAATCGATCCTCCATAAAGTTTGTTCGACGCAACAAATTCATCGCCACTGCTCATTAATGCAAATAGAGCCAATAATTGTGCTGCATGTCCAGAAGATGTGCAGGTTCCTCCCACACCTCCCTCTAAGCTTGCCACTCTTTCTTGAAATACACTTACGGTTGGATTGGTAAGCCGTGAGTAAATAAAACCAGCTTGCTCTAAACCAAACAACGCTGCGGCGTGGTCGGCATCGTCAAATACAAAAGCGGTCGATTGATGAATTGGAGTTCCACGCGCACCGGTGGATGGGTCGGGTGATGCTCCAGCATGAATGGCTCGTGTGGAAAATCCTTGTTGGGCTTTATTACTCACTAATATCTCCTTAATGCAATAAATGTATTAATTGCATTCATTCAGGTGTGGTTTATCTTTGCTAAATGTCTACAAATATGTTTTGAATAAATTCTAGTTAAATATTAATTTTGCAGTGATTTAAAGTGTATATGAATTGGTTAATTCTTGAGCTGTTAAGTTAACTCTATGGCCGTCACATGAGAACATTATTTTACATTTAAACCTCAATAATACTATGGATTTTAATTTGATTTCACATCAAATCCAATGAATTAACGCATGTTAAGTCGGCTTTCTTTTAATTCAGGAATGTTTGGCTAAGATCCATTATAGGCAAAGAGCTGACGTACTATAATATTAAATTAGATTAGAAAATTCATTAATTCGCTTAACTATGAGTACTGTCATTTCTAATGATGCAAACAAACTAGATAACCCTTCTAGTCAACAACCTGCGTCAAAGAAAATACTTAAAAGCACTTATGAAATTGTACTTGCTGCGTTAAACAGTAATAAAAAAATTATATTAGTTACAGGAGATACAAAAAAAGGTAAATCTGCTCTTCTACATACGATTAGTAAAGATATGTCCTCCACCCACCGCACTATCTCATTAAGTGGGAAAGACTTGCCATCGACAGATTCTGCTAACGCGGATGCAGAAAGTAGTGACCTTAGCACGGTTCGGGACTTTATTATTGCGTCTACAGATCTTGACGATAAGCTAATTGTTACATTAGATGATGCCGATTACTTACCAACAGATTTTTTAAGCGATTTGATTTCATCTATAACCACCAAGTCAGTCAACGATCATGGTTTACAGCTAGTCTTAACCGGATCGGCCAACTTTAAAGACCAATTATTGTCTATAGAATCATTGGATGATACTGATTTCATACATTGTCCAATGGAAAGTTTGAATAAAGATGAAATACTAAAATTTGCTAAGAACAAAACCTATAAAATTTCTTCAAATATAAAAAATTTAAAATATGAAAAAGAAGCATTAAGCGCATTAAGTGATTTTTCACTATTGAACAAACAGCTTCTGGATGTCGCACTTGAATGGTGTTCAGCTTTAGTAAAAAAAGATCAATTAGATTTAGTCTCATTAGACACTGTTACACGAGCAATAAATTTTGCTCGACAATTTTCTAAAGATAAAAATTTACGCTTAGAAAATTCTTACCCTCCTTCTCATGAAGTCTACAAATTTATTAATGGCTTTCAATCAAGAACTTCTACCTATAAGCAAAATGAAAAGCGGGAAAGTTTTATAAAAACTCCAAATAAAACGGATTCAAATGCAACTAAAATTCCAACCATTACAGCTAATGTTAGCAATGCTAAAAAGCACACAAGGCAGGGCGCAAATGAAGAATTACTAAGTAATGACTCCAAAAATTCAGAACTTGATAATGACGTTATGTCCGTTGAATGGACTCCAAAAGACCAAAAAGCTTCTGCCAACAGGATGTCTTTCCCTGCAATTTTGGGACTTTTGGCCGTTTTGGTTTTAGGGTATGTCCTTTTCATTAATAATCGTATTGAAACGAACATTACAAATAATGCACCATCAAAAGAATCTGTTGCTAATAATCAACCTGTAGAAAATGATAATGAATTAAGTTCACCAAACGAAAGAGAAGATAATGTAAATAAAATTATCAGCACTGATATAGGCGATCCAAAACCTGAAGTTGCGCCTCTAGCTTTAGGTAAAGTGGATAGCTCTTTGTTCAACACAGGCGATAGCATAAATAACCTGCTTAAGCTGGCTGAATACCAATTCGAGAATAAGCAACTCTCCACTCCACCGGGTGATAATGCGTTAGAAACCTATCAAAAAATTCTGGAGCTAGAACCAAATAACCAAACGGCCATTGATGGTATTAAAAAAGTACATGGTAAGTATTTAAGCTGGGCTAACTACTATTCGAAAAATAATGACACTGAACTCGCGAAGCAATTCTACAACAAAGCTTTGTCTATTGATCAAAATGATAAAATTGCGCTAGAAGGTCTGCAAAATATTGAGCGTCAAAAAACAGCTCCTTTAAATTCTGATATCAGCTCCTCCACTCAAAATATTTTAAATGATAGCGCCCCTTCAGAAAGTATCGATCGTTTACTCGTGGACGCAAATGAAAAAATGTTGCAAATAGAATCTGATATTAAATCTGACCAACGCAATTTTAAAATTTACAAAGAGGCGCAAAGTGCATATGAAAATATCTTGAAATCTCAACCGCAAAATCTCAGTGCGCAACAAGGTCTATCTTCGTTAATGGACTATTATGTAGACTGGGCAGAACTACAAATTCAAAACCGAAATTATAATATTGCCATTTTTTTGTATGGCCAAGCATTGTCTATAGAACCAGATAATAACGAATTAACAGACCGAATAGATCAACTGCGAAAATTTAAAAAACCCTTGTAAATAAAAATTTAAGATCTAATTAAATCTAAGTTATTCGAATTAAAGTCAATTTTTACAATCGATCTCAAACAAAAATTTACTTAATTGATGGAAAACAATCAGTCAGATATTCTAGTCATTCAAGTCAATGGTAATCCCATTCTTGAGTACGACAGAAGTAAAGAACTTTCTGATGCACAACATCAATCTTTAAAACTCATGGAAGAAAAACTGAATCTAGGGTTAGAGCTTGGTGATCAACTAGTCAAGCATCCAAATTTAGAGCAAAAAATTCAGTTCGTAAGTGCAAACCTAGTATCAGCTTTGCTAAATGATGAAGAAACACTTGCTGCGGCAGCATGCGCTTATCTTGCGCATACCCTACCTGACTTAAAACAGTTAAAAGCAATCGAACAAAATGGTGAAATCGGTATTGAGTTAATATTTGACCGTGAATTCCAAGCTGAAGAAAAATTAAATTTTATTCCTATTGATAATTTTACATCTCGTTCTCATTGACCGTTCAAGGTGTTTGAAGTCTCACGTCATGCGAATCAAAAATATTGTAAATATTAAGACTTATAATTCGAGCTCAGTTACGGATTAGTATTACTGCGCCCACAACCAATATAAAAAGAGCAATGAGTAAATTTACAGACATCCTAGTTGTCCATTCACTGTTGTTGACTGACTTAATATATAAAAGCATACGGCTCAGGTGATGAAATTTCAGATCAGTACAGAAAGTTTACGGATAAACTACTCTAATCCTTCTCAAAATCTTGCAATTTAATAGGATAAAATTTTCAAACTATTCACCGAACTCGCTCAGAATATGAGTGTTAGGTGGTGTTTCTCATCAGTCTAGTGAAATATTGATTTATCAATGGTTTACAGCTCTGTCTAGCATTTTGTTGCATATTTGCAACAATTTTTACGGCTTTAAATTTCGTTTATTTCAACTTTATCACTCAAAAGCAGCCAGTTATTTTAGCAATGTTGCTTAATTGCAACACTTTTTCATTGACTTGATTCTCATCAGAAGGCAATCTGTCGCACAAATACAACGTTTGTTGTGTTTAATCTGTGTGGGTTGTTGTAAGGATACATCGACCCATTTCAGATTGAGATTTGTCGTTCAGAGGGAGGGAAGCACCCTAAAGCTTAGTTAAAAGACTAAGGTTGTTACCAAATTTATGGCGAATCTCTTTTAGGAAAATTACTCGAGTATTTTTCTTTTTATCTTTTAACCTTAGTTAACGAAGAGGAGTATCTTCATGAAAACTAAACTTATCGGAGCTGCTGCTGCACTTGCGCTTGCGGTGACGCCTTTAGCGTCAATCGCCGGTGGTGTTGGTGGCGGTAACGCTAATTCAAACTGGACGATCTATGGATGGCAAAACTATTCATGGAACTTCATTGAAGTAGATCCAGAGTCTGGTTCTTCACGTGACTTCGATCGTATCGATGGCAACGCTGCGAATATTGGTTTTGCGGCAAGTATCGATACCGGTGTGTCAGTGGGTGGCCAAGCGGTAAAAGCAAATGTTCAATGTGAGCAATTTACTTTTTACAATCAACTCGCTGGTGGTTCTGGCTGGTGTAATCGTAACTCTAAATTAAGCCTTTCTGGTGTTTGGGGTGAAATAGGTGTTGCAATCTGGCTATTACCTTTCAACGAAATGGTCGCTCAATGGGTGGACCCTTTCTATGATGCGGGTCTGGACTCTCACACTTCAATCATGGGAACCCATGGTTTGACATCAAACTTCTTCAACGGTGGTACATTTGATGACACTACACTAGGTGGTGACTTTGATTATTCCAACTATGCTGTATATGAAACCAGCTTCAACCGTCGTCAAGAAAACTTGATTCACTGGTGGAGCCCTAACTGGAACGGTTTCAATGCACGCTTTGCCATCACTGCTGGTACTCGTGATGAAACTGCAGGTCCTGACGGCGACCTTGACCCACAAATCATCTCTACAGGTGTGACTTACACCACGGATATTGGTGACAATAACCTTTGGTTAGCCCTTACATATGAAGAGCATGACGAGTGGACTGCTGAAGCAAACAACCGTACGGCAGCTTTTGTTTCAGATCCAACAGCTGGCGGTGGTACAGGTACTGATGCGAGAGAGCCTGGCGGTCAATTACCTGGAGCACCTGATGACGGTACTGGTCGTTGTTCTGATTCAGATGATGATGCATGGCGTGTAGCGGGTCGATGGATTCAATCTTGGGGTAATGGACATTCCACAACAATCTCAGCAATGTATGAGGAATTGTCTTGGGAAACAGATTGTGACTTCGAAACTGTATTTGAAGACTTAGAAGTGGATCACTGGATGATTTCTGGTAAGCACAACTTCCCAGGTCCTCTAGATATTCGTTTCTCTTACATGGATGCAGATGAGTATGACTGTGGTGCTGGAGCAACAGCTTGTGTTGAAGACGACACAGATGCAATAGCATTTAACATTGGTCTTTTCTACACAATGCCTGCAGGTACTGAGCTTCGTCTAGTTTATTCAGAAGTAGACAACGAAGATAATGCTACCTATGACTTTGGTATCAACGGTGCTGGTGGCACAGGCGGCGGCGGTGCTGATGTTGAAGCCATTGGTATTGGTATGGTTCAGTGGTTCTAATCTAACTTAGAAACACAAACCTTATTAAAATAGGCGTCTTCGGACGCCTATTTTTTTGCCCTGTCAATTAGTAGATTTTCGATATTTGAACTATCTTCGTTGGTAGGCTCTCAAAATATCGATTACACTGTTTTGCCTATTTCTTATTAAATAAATTTCACAGATGTTATTTAAATATACTTCATTTATTGCAGTTTTCTATTTTTGTCTAACTCAAACACTTTATGCTGACTGTACCCGTGAAGATGTTCAGTTCTACCTTGATAAAGGATTTACTCAAGATCAAATTACGCAACTTTGTTCAGCAAGCGCCGGTGGAAATAGTGAATCGGTTCCCGATTACACGCCTTACCAACAAAAGGTGATTATTTATAAAGAAGGGGGTGAAGCTCCTGGCATAAAAGACGGCCTTACAAAAGAGGAGCGTGAGGCGGTGAGTACGATCAAAGCCGGGGGAGAAATTACCAGGCTGAAAGTGACGCCTGAGACTATCAGTTACGAGGCACGCACCTGCGTTACTTCTGCGAATAGCCCAGAGTTTGACCAGCGTTTTAAAGATTGTGTAGATGTTGATTTTACTGTTCAAAGAAAAAATTTAGTCGTATCTTCCTCAGGTAAAAAACTTTTACTATTTGGAAATCATTATG
The DNA here is from genome assembly GCA_028279275.1 of Gammaproteobacteria bacterium. Lineage (GTDB taxonomy): Bacteria > Pseudomonadota > Gammaproteobacteria > UBA4575 > UBA4575 > JABDMD01. The sequence continues at coordinate 190,008 of JANQOB010000018.1, forward strand.
TGTTACTCGAGGGTGATATCGATGCTAAACCAAAACGCAGTTGGGACTCCTATCCGATCACTGTCAGAAGATCATTACAACGAAACTTTGAATGGAAAGAAAATGGGGAAAAAACCGCTTTTCCTGTAAATACTGATTATTCCGTAGCAAGAATAGTAAATGCCTTTCGTACTCTAGCTGATACCTATGCAGGAGATAGTGAGGAAAATCAGATTGCTGAAGCTACTAGCGTTGAGAGCGTCGATGAAGAAGTAACTGAGCCTAAGAAAAAGAAACGTTGGTGGAATCCATTTGATTGATAGTTATAGTTAACCCCCATTTTGGTGAATCAATAATGACTCCCCAGTCATCGCTTTAGGTTGATCAATTCCCATTAATTCTAATAGCGTTGGTGCGACTGCACTCAATCCTTGTCCATTGGCAAGATCCCAAGCGTCATTATCAATGACTAAACAAGGCACGGGATAAGTAGTATGTTGTGTGTGGGGTTCTTTCGTACGCGGGTCTACCATTTCATCACAGTTGCCATGGTCAGAAGTTAGAATTACTGAAACTCCTTGTTCTTTTGCCGCATCCAGAACACGGCCCACATGTTCATCAAGCGCTTCGATTGCGGCAATGATTGCCTCTTTTTTTGCAGTGTGGCCTACCATATCTGCATTGGCAAAATTTGTAATGATTAAAGCATAGGTTTCATTATTAATGGCTTTAATGGTTTCGTCTGCAACTTCTTCGGCACTCATTTCAGGTTGTAGATCATAGGTATCGACCTTTGGAGACGATACCATTTTACGGTCTTCGCCTTCATACGCATCTTCTTGGCCACCATTTAAGAAATAAGTGACATGAGGATACTTTTCAGTTTCTGCACAGTGAAACTGGAATAAACCGTGTTTGGATACTATTTCTGCTAAATTGGTCTCAGGTTTACGTGTCGCAAATATAACGGGTCCTAAGTACTCCTTACTATACTTAGTCATTTTTGTAAGTTTAATGGGTTCAAAATCAGGACCACGATCAAATGCTGAAAAATCATGTTTGGCGAGCGCTTTGCTTAATTGCCGTGGACGATCATTCCTGAAATTTGTAAAAATTACTTCGGAATCTGCTGTCATTGGCACTGCGTTACCTAATACGGAAGGCGTAATAAATTCATCCGTTTCACTCCGCTTATAGGCCTTATCAATTGCATCCATCGCATTTTTACATTTCTCACCTTTTAGTCGCACCAGGGCTTCCCATGCTTTAATGGTTCTCTCCCAACGACGATCTCTATCCATTGCATAATATCGACCCATCAACGTTGCAATCGAACCGTTAACTTCATTGAGCACGCTATTGATTTGTTCGATATATTTTTTAGCACTTTTGGGGGGCGTATCTCTGCCATCCGTAATTGCATGCAAAACAGGGCGTACTTGCACTTCATGACAAAGTTTCATTAAAGCAATGATATGATTGATATGAGAGTGGACACCCCCATCAGACACCAAGCCTATAATATGAATATAGCCTTCTTTTTTCTTAGCGTTCTCTAATGCTCTCCTAAGAGGAGACATTTCAAAAAAGCTGCCATCTGCAATGGCATCATTTATACGGATTAAATCTTGTTTAATGATCGTGCCGCACCCTATAGTCATATGGCCCACTTCTGAATTGCCCATTTGCCCTGGAGGCAAACCTACCGCTTCACCAGAGGCCTCCAATACGGTATGAGGATATTGAGAGAAGTATTCATCAAGCCTTGGGGTACGAGCCTGTAATACAGCATTATTTGCTTTACTTGGGTTGATGCCAAAACCATCTAGAATTAATAGCATGGCTCGATTACGGATATTTGCTTGTTTACCCACAATAATAAATTAAGTATTAGAATTATTTTTAGCTAAGAAGATTTGATATCGGGATCATCCAATAATTCATTTTCGTCAATTTCCATTTCCTCTTCAGTCCCTGATTTGAATCGCGGTTCTTCACTTTTTTGAATAGCAATTCCATTCGACTTGTTATTATTAATCATCACGCGTGATAAAACTAAACCTAGTTCAAATAAAAGCCATACCGGTATCGCAAGTAAAAATTGCGAAATCACATCTGGAGGTGTAAGTAGCATACCAACTACGAATGCTCCTACAATTACGTAAGGACGTTTCGAAGCAAGCTTTTCAGCAGAAGTCATGCCTAGTCTTACTAAAACAAATGTAATTATCGGTACTTCAAATGCCACACCAAACGCAATGAAGATTTTTAATACGAAATCTAAATAGCGTCCAATGTCAGTCATAACCGTTACACCATCAGGAGCCACTTTTGTAAAAAAGGCAAACATCAAGGGAAACACCACAAAGTAGGCAAATGCCATACCTACATAAAAAAGTATCGAACTGGATACTATTATTGGGAAAGCTAGGCGTTTTTCGTGACTGTAAAGACCGGGGGCTATGAAAGCCCAAACATGAAATAGAATCAGAGGTATAGATAAAACTATGCTAAGTACAAAAACAAATTTAAAAGGTGTCAAAAAGGGTGAGGCAACATCAATAGCTACCATTGAACTGCCTTCTGGCATATGTACCATCAGGGGCCCGGCTAAATACTCATATAATTCGTTAGCAAAAGGAAATAAACATAAAAAAACCAACATGACGCTACCGACAATCCAGAGTAAACGACTACGCAACTCATATAAATGAGTAAGTAACGTTTCTTGTTTAAGCTCAGTTTTTTTTGAGTCTTCAGTCGACTTCATTCTTTTGTGATGATTTAGCTTCAGTATTTAAGGATAGTTCCTGCTGTGTATCCAACTCAGAAGTCTTTTTATTAGCTTCTATATGTTTTTCAACCGCTTCTATTAATTCACGATCACCTTCTTCATCGAAACTTTTTTCAATATCAGATTGAGTATCTTTAAGCATCTCTTTAAGTTCACCGATTTCATTTTGCTGTTTTTCCAGAATTTCTTTTAATTCTGCAGCCTTGATTTCGGATTCAATATCAGCGCGAACCCCATCTATCATGCGTTTCGCTTTGCCCACCCATTTTCCTATTTGACCCGCCAATGCTGGTAAGCGTTCAGGGCCTACTACCAATAGTGCAATTACCATCACTATGGTGAGTTCCCAAAATCCAAAATCAAACATTCTAAATTATGGTTAAAATAAACTTATTCTTTAGGTGGATTCTCTTTCGATTCAGAATCAGCATCATCTGCAGATTCTTCATCTTTCATAGACTTCTTGAAATTTTTAACCGCGCCACCGATATCACCGCCCATACTGCGTAATTTTTTTGTGCCAAAAATTAAAACTACGATGACCAGTATGATTAGTAACTGCCAAGGGCTAATTCCCATAACGTACACTCCTATTCATATCATTTAATAATTTATAATTCTTTACTTTCGTTGTGCCTTTTCTACCAAACCTGAAATACCAAAGCGATTATCTAATTCTGTTAATATGTTTTCATAGCTGAGATTTTTTTCTGCTAACAAAACCATGCAATGAAACCATAAATCTGCTACCTCATGTATTAAATGCTCCGTATTTTTTTCTCTTGCAGCCTCAACAACTTCTAATGTTTCTTCATTTATTTTATCGAGTATTTTTTCTAAACCCGATTCGTATAAACTTGCCACATAAGACTCTCTCGCATTTGCCGTTTTACGCTGTTCAAGAATCTCGGTTAACTGTTGTAATGTTGCTTGGCTGTTCATGTTATCTTCTTACCATAATACCTTGTTCAGCCATATAGCTTTTTGCTTCTTGGATAGAATATTCACCAAAATGAAATATGCTAGCTGCCAATACGGCATCCGCTTTACCTATTGTCACGCCATCAGCTAGATGTGCCAATGTACCCACACCTCCAGAGGCAATAACCGGAATACCAACGGCTTCACTAATTGACCGAGTAAGCTCCAAATCGAAGCCTATTTTTGTGCCATCACGGTCCATGCTGGTGAGCAATATTTCTCCTGCACCTAGTTGTTGCATTTTCTCAGCCCATTTTAACGCATCTAAGCCCGTGGGCTTGCGTCCTCCATGAGTATAAATTTCCCACTTTAGTGGCTCATTTGGTTGGCTTACTTGTTTTGCATCGATGGCCACAACTATGCATTGAGAGCCGACTTTGTCACTTGCCTGTTGCACAAATTCAGGATTGAAAACCGCAGCAGTATTAATGCCCACTTTATCTGCGCCTGCGTTTAGTAAAGTTCTAATATCGTCTACTTTTCGAATCCCGCCACCTACAGTTAAAGGTATGAATACTTCTGCAGCAACGCGCTCAACTACATGTACCATCGTTTCACGTTCATCCGAGCTCGCTGTGATATCTAAAAAAGTAATTTCATCAGCGCCTTCAAAATCGTAACGTTTGGCGATTTCTACTGGGTCACCTGCATCGCGTATATCAACAAATTTAACACCTTTCACCACACGACCAGCATCAACGTCAAGGCAAGGAATAATTCTTTTAGCAAGCGACATGATTTTTAGCTTTAAGAGTTTTGACAGATATACGTCTGTCAATCATGAATAATTAATAAGAAATGTTTACGACTGATAAGAATCTGCAAGTTTTTGTGCGTGCTGCAAATCTATGGTGCCTTCGTACAAAGCTCTTCCGACTATCACGCCTATAATCCCTTCTTCGTCACATTCACACAAACGTTTGATATCGTTTTCATCTGTAACACCGCCCGAAGCAATTACAGGAATATGGATCGCTGCAGAAAGTTCAGCTGTAGATTCGACGTTTAAACCTTCCATCATACCGTCACGGCTAATATCCGTGAAAACGATCGCTGCAACACCATCCGCTTCAAAATGCTGCGCCATATCAATGACATCGTGATGAGATAACTTGGACCAGCCATCAATCGCAACTTTACCGTCTTTTGCATCTAGCCCAACGATGATATGCCCAGGAAACTCCAAGCATAAGTCGTTTACAAAGTGTGGCGCACTAACCGCTTGAGTGCCAATAATCACATATTGAACTCCAACGTCTAAATAGGCTTGCACAGTATCTTCATCCCGAATTCCCCCTCCAAGTTGTATCGGTAAGTCAGGATGGCTATCTGCAATGCTATGAATTATTTCACGATTTTTAGGACTTCCAGAAGCCGCACCATCGAGGTCAACGATATGTAAACGCTTTGCTCCTGCTTCTACCCACTGATCAGCTACTGCAATAGGGTCTTCGGAAAATACAGTGACATCATCCATACTACCTTGACGCAAACGCACACATTTACCGTCTTTTAAATCTATTGCCGGGATTACAATCATCGTCTAATTAATGCTGGCACTACCGTCCCAGTGTATAAAGTTTTTTAATAGTTGCAAACCCGCTTGCGCGCTCTTCTCAGGGTGACATTGCAGTGCAAAAACATTTTCATGCGCAATAACCGAGGTAAAAGCAACTCCATAATCTGTGACACCAGCAGTCAACTCCGGTTGCTCAGGATAAACAAAGTAGCTGTGAACAAAATAAAAATAGCTCTTGTCTTTTATGTTATTCCAAAGCGGGTGATTTTGTTGTTGTTGAATCACGTTCCAACCCATATGTGGAACTTTATAAGATGTTTCACTTGCTCCAATTTCTATATGGTTACCAAAATATTTAACCGTACCCGAATAAAGACCTAAACAATCAATTCCATTATTTTCTTCACTCATCTGCATCAGCACTTGCATACCCATGCAAATACCTAAAAAAGGTTTTTGTTTTGCAGCCGTCATTATCACAGGTTGTAAACTATATTCATCTAAGGCTTGCATACAGTCCTTTGCGGCGCCTTGTCCAGGGAAAATAATTTTGTCACTCGCTGCAATTTTTTTTGCATCAGATGTTACAACAATAGAATCTTTTGCATCAGCAACATGTTCTACTGCTTTTGCAACAGAATATAAGTTGCCCATGCCATAATCTACGATAGCAATATTCATATTAAGAAAATGTTGCTCGATAAACTTTCTGCACGGAGCTAATTGAAAAAGATAACATTCTATAAACTACCTTTTGTAGAGGGAACGACTCCTTGCATGCGTTCATCGGCAGTAATTGCCATACGTAGTGCACGACCAAAGGCTTTAAAAATTGTCTCAGCTATGTGATGCGAGTTTTCGCCTGATAAATTATCAATGTGTAACGTTACATTAGCGTGATTTACAAATCCCTGGAAAAATTCATGGGTAAGATCAACATCAAAATCACCTACGCGGGAACGTGGAAATTGCACCCGAAACTCCAGTCCCGGTCGACCAGAAAAATCGATCACCACACGTGATAGCGCTTCGTCCAGAGGTACATAAGCATGTCCATAGCGACAAATGCCTTTTTTATCGCTTATCGCTTGGCTGAAGGCTTGTCCCAGAGTAATACCTACATCCTCCACTGTATGGTGCGCATCAATTTCAAGATCACCCTTAGCATCAATATTCAAATCCAACATGCCATGACGGGCAATTTGGTCCAACATATGCTCAAAGAAAGGTAAGCCCGTCCTCAAAGAAGAATGGCCTTTACCATCTAAGTTTAATTGAATTGCGATTTGAGTTTCGTTTGTGTTGCGTTCAACACTAGCAGTACGTGCAGTCACGGCAGTATAAATGTATGGGTTTGTTATATAAGTATTTGTATATTCTTTTCTATATTTGTAGCCAAAATGTCACGGGCCCGTTATTAGTTAGCTTCACTTGCATATCGGCACCAAATACACCAGCCGAAACTTTATCATATTCAGCTTTCAATTTGTCTAAAAAATAGTCAAATAGCTGTTCACCCTGATCAGGGGATGCAGCAGAGGAAAAATTTGGTCGTAAGCCTTTTTTTGTATCTGCAGCCAGTGTGAATTGCGGTACTAGTAAAATGCCGCCTGCGATCTCCTTGATATTTTTATTCATCTTATTGTGCTCATCTGCGAACATACGATAAGCCATGATACGATGTAGCATTTGATCAGCAATATTAAGGGTGTCATGTTTCTGCACTGCAAGAAATACCAGCATGCCTGCATTGATATTCCCAACAATTTTCTTATTAACTTCAACGCTTGCGCAAGATACGCGTTGTAATAAGGCAATCATGCTAATCGCCTGGCAAACTTTTGGTTTGCACCTACTAACTCGTCAACAATCTCATCCTCAGTGGCAGAATGCCCCGATGTAGGTGCAATAATAAATTCTGCGGTTGGCCAAGCCTGGTGTAATGCATATGCTTGTTCAACTGGACACACAATATCATAACGCCCGTGCACAATAACTCCGGGTATATTTTCTAATTTATTAGCATTTGCAAGTAATTGATTATTATCTAGGAAAGAGTCATTGATAAAGTAATGACATTCTATTCTTGCCAAACTTAAAGCGGTATGTTCATCAGAAAAATGATTTAACACACTAGGTTTAGTAATTAAATTTGAGGTATTTCCTTCCCAAACAGACCATGCTCGTGCCGCTTGCAAACGCGTTTGTTTGTCTTCAGATGTTAAGCGTTTATAAAAAGCATTTACTAAGTTGTCACGCTCATTTGGATCAATAACCTTTATGTAGTCTTGCCATAAGTCAGGATAAATACTGCATGCTCCATCTTGATAAAACCATTCAATATCCCGTGGACGACATAGAAAAATACCTCTTAGCACCAAACCCGTTACATTTTCCGGATAGGTTTCAGCATAAACTAAGGCTAATGTAGATCCCCAAGAACCACCAAATACTAACCACTTTTCAATGTTTAAATATTCACGGATAGTTTCAATGTCAGCGACTAAATGTTGCGTGGTATTTTCACGTAATTCGGCATGCGGAGTGGATCTCCCGCAACCACGTTGATCAAATAACACGATGCGATATTTATCAGGGTCAAAAAATCTTCTTTGAAATGGCTCACAGGCAGCGCCTGGACCACCATGTAAAAAAACCACGGGTATACCTTGCGGGTTGCCACACTCTTCAATCCATAAAGTATGCAAATCAGAAACTTTTAATTGTGACTCGCGATAGGGTTCAATTTCTGGATAAAGTTTTTTTAATGACATGGTTTTTTTGTCAATCTTTTTTAGATTTATCTTTTTTGAGCAACCAACATCGCAATATCACGTAAACCCGTATTTAAATCACCCACACGCCCATAGTCTTGGTACGCCAAAATGTGTAGGGATGAAAATAGTGTCAGCAACTCGTTTTCTTGTAGTCGATATGCAGGGTTATTAGGGCCTACATCTGAAACACTTTCTTGAACAAAAGTTTGATAGAACAAAATGCCTTTAGGTTTTAGCGCTGCAATGATGTTGGAAGTAATCGAGCGCTCTAAATAATTGCTAACACAAATTACATCAAACGAATTAGCTGCTGGTGGCAGCTCTTCTATATCTCGAGTTTCTGTAATTATAGAAAGATCATTTTCATTACAATAAGTCTGTAGTTTATCAATTGCCTGAGTAGATTTATCCCAGGCATACGTTGTTAAACCATGCTTGGTTAAATAAATTGCATTTGCGCCTAAACCACAAGCAAGATCAAGTGCTATTCCAGTTTCAGGTAATAAGCATGTGTGTTGTAGTAAAACTTCAGCAGGGTTTGCTAAATTAACTTCTGAACTATCTTGCTCAACATAAATTTTATCCCACTTATCTTGTATATCTTTCATGGTTAAACAAGCTCTGATTTATTTTAAGACAATGCAAAAAATGACAAAATGAGCGATGTGTATTTGTAATACATGAGCGAAATTGCGACCATTTTTTAACGAAGTATTTAAATTAAATCAGAGCTTGCTATCACCTGCGCCAAAATGCTGGAGTGAGGATAACAAGTAATGTGAAAATTTCTAGGCGTCCTAGCAACATACCCATACACAATACCCATTTACTAAAATTATTAATACTCGTGTAATTGGCACCCACTTCACCCAATCCTGGACCTAAATTATTAAGCGTTGCAGTAACTGCGGAGAAGGCCGTCACTTGATCTAATCCTGATGCCATCAATAATAAAAGCATCACCACAAACACGCCGACATAGGCCGAGAAAAAGCCCCATACCGCTTCTATCACGCGACTGTCTACAGCTTTAGAACCAATTTTCACAGCAATTTTTGCATTTGGATGAATCAGACGTTGCATTTCTCGCAGACCTTGCTTTACCAACAGAAGCACTCGTATCACTTTCATGCCTCCACCTGTTGAGCCTGTACAACCTCCTATAAAACTTGCTAGTAATAATAGTAACGGTAGGAAGCTTGGCCAAAAATGATATTGGGACGTGGTAAATCCAGTTGTTGTTGCAATTGAAACGGAGTGAAACACCGCTTTTGAAAAGGCATCACCCCAACTTAAATATACTTCTCCTATACGTAAAAATACTGCCGTAATCGTAGTTATTGAGATGATTACAAAAAAATAGGTTTTAAATTCTGCATCTTGAAAGTAGTGACGCAAACTTTGTGATTTCCAAGTTATAAAATGCAAACCAAAATTTAAGCCTGAGAGCAGCATAAAAATAATAGCAACAGTTTCAATCGATGCACTGTTGTAATAACCAATGCTTTCATCATGTGTAGAAAAACCACCAATCGCTACAGTAGAAAAACTGTGTCCAATAGCATCAAATACTTTCATCCCGGCTAACCAATAACTGACTGCACAAGCTACGGTTAAGGATAAATATATATACCAAAGTGCTTTTGCGGTTTCTTTAATTCGTGGTGTTAGTTTTGTGTCTTTTACTGGGCCTGGTGTTTCTGCACGATATAATTGCATACCGCCAACCCCAAGCATGGGTAGGATTGCTACTGCTAATACAATAATTCCCATGCCGCCTAGCCATTGTAATGATTGTCTATAAAATAAAATTGATCTTGGTAATTCATCAAGATTAGTGATTACCGTAGCACCCGTAGTAGTTAGGCCCGAAATCGATTCAAAGATGGCATCCGTAATTCCAATAGAAAGAGCATTGCTTAATATTAATGGTAGAGCGCCAAATAAACCGAGTACTGTCCAAAATAAGACAACGATTAAAAATCCGTCACGTAAACGCAAATCATCTCGGTAAGTTCTTACTGGATACCACAACAATAAACCAGTAACTAAAGTAATAATAAATGCTAATAGAAAGGGTGTATAAGCATGCTCGCTATAAATTTGATCAACAAGTATAGGCGGCAACATCGTAACACTAAACCATGCCAGCAAAATTCCTAAAACGCGTTGAATGACTTGTCTTTGCATGAGTTAGTAATTAGATAAAATGTAAATATTAAAAAATATTTAACGGAAACGCGTTTTTAAAATCGCGATGCGGGATTATTAACCTAGATTATATAAACGTTGCACTAACTTGAAACAGCTTTTCTATATCTTTAACTGCTATCTTGTTCGCTAAAAAGATAATCACGTGGTCTTCTGACTCTATTGTGATATCTGCCTCTGCCATCATCACCTCATCGCCACGAACTATGGCACCAATTGTCGCACCACTTGGTAGATTAATTTGCTCTATATTACGCCCAACTACTTTAGAAGTCTTTTTATCGCCATGTGCAACAGCTTCAATTGCTTCCGCCGCGCCACGTCGAAGAGAATGCACAGCAACGATATCCCCCTTACGAACATGTGCTAAAAGTGTGCCTAGTGTTACTTGCTGAGGTGAAATCGCAATATCAATCATGCCACTTTCTACTAGGTCTACATAGCTAGGACGATTGATTAATGACATTACTTTATTGGCGCCTAAGCGTTTTGCTAGCATAGCCGAAAGAATATTGGCTTCATCATCATTGGTGAGCGCACAAAATATATCCATGTTTTCAATATTTTCTTCTAATAACATGTCTTGATCTGCAGCATCTCCCTGTAAAACGATTGCCTTATCCAGTGATTCAGATAAATAATTTGCTCGTTCAGGATAGGCTTCAATAATTTTAACTTGGTATTTGCTTTCTAAAGCTTTGGCGAGGTGAAAACCGATGTTTCCACCACCGGCAAGTAGCACACGCTTGTAAGGTTTATCCGCACCACGCAGCTGTGTTGTCAGTGTCATGGCATTTGCAGAGGATGCCAGGAAAAATACTTCATCCTCAGCATCAATAACCGTATTGCTATCTAATGTTATCGAATCGTCATTTCGATATATCGCCACCACTTTTGCTTCTGTTTCAGGCATGGCCTCCCAAATATCCTCTAAACGCTTTCCGATTAAAGGACCATCGGCCTCAGCACGTATGACCAATAATTTAATTTGGCCATTGGCAAAGTCTAAAACTTGTAATGACCCGGGATATTCAATTAAGCGTTGTATATATTGTGAGATTAAATGCTCAGGACTAATAAGCACATCTACGGGTAATGCTTCTTGTACAAACAAATCACTATAAGTGAGGTACTCCACTGCACGTATACGTGCAATTTTTGTGGGAGTGTGGAAAAGTGTATAGGCAACTTGGCAAGCCACCATATTTGTCTCGTCACTATTAGTAAGCGCAATGATCATGTCCGCATCTTTAGCACCTGCCTGAGCTAACACCGAAGGATGTGATGCCTCACCGACAACTGTGCGTAAATCGGCACGATCTTGGATATCCTGCAAAATCAAGGTGTCGGTATCGACAACAGTGATATCGTTGTTTTCATTTGCCAAGCTCAGTGCCAGCGATCCGCCTACTTGGCCTGCGCCTAAGATTATGATTTTCATAACATTTTTTCACCAAGCAAGTCTTTTAGACCCTGTCGTAATACAGCCGGCGCAGGATAGGCGGGTTAATTACGACATGCAAGCCCTTTTCTACCAAACAGTATGAACGGTAGGTAACTATTGCACGTCTTTGGTATTTATTCCCAGAGCCCTCAGTTTACGATATAGGTGGGTACGCTCAAGCCCAACACGCTCGGATAGTTTGCTGATATTGCCATCGACTTGTTTCAACTGATATAAGAAATAACTACGTTCAAAAGACTCGCGTGCTTCTCTTAATGGCAGTCTGTATAACTTTTCATGTTCAGTGGAATCATTTTGAGATTCTGCACTTTGCTCTTCCAATGCTTGCTCTACTTCTTCAGCAGAAATTTCATCTTCTGAGCTTAGTATTAGCAACCTTTGCACTAAATTTTTCAGCTCTCGCACATTGCCTGGCCAAGTGTAGTGGAGCAAGCGGTTTTGAGCTGCTATAGCAAAATTTCTATATGGGTAATTGTCTTTTGAGCAATAAAAATCTATGTAGTAGCGCAATAGCTCAGGTACATCTTGCAAGTGCTCACGTAAAGCTGGGATTCGCACCGGAATGACATTTAATAAAAAGTATAATTCGTCATCAAAGCGGTTGGCCTTAACTTCTGCCTGTAAATTATGTTGCGTAGCAACCATCATCCTTGCATCAAACTTTTGATCGATGCTACCGCCAACACGATAATATTGTTTTCGTTGTAATAGACGTAATAACAATTTTTGGCCTTGAGGATTAATTTTAGCTACATCGCTAATAAAAATTGTTCCGCCTTTCGATAATTCAAATATCCCAGGTGTAATGACACCGTCCTCTTCAGAGCCAATTAATTGTTTAGTCGCTTCCCGAGTATTAAAGTTATCTTCGTTTAAAGAGATAAAGCGTTTGGATTTTCTTGAGCTTAGTGAATGTATAAAGTTAGCGTAGGACTTTTTACCAACTCCATTTTCACCTTTGATAAATAAGATATTGTCATGTGCAGCTAATTTTTTTGCCTGGTCTCGTAAAGATTGAATCGGCAAACTTGCTCCGATTGGTGCTTCAATTAAACTGTCATTTATAGTCGAAGTTTCGTTTTGATCTGATGCCTCTAGTGCGCGCTTAACACTAACAAGTAATTTTGCCATGGTTAGTGGTTTTTCAATAAAATCGTAAGCGCCTAAACGTGTGGCTTCTACAGCCGTTTCAACAGTGCCATGTCCAGACATCATAACAACAGGACATTGTAAACTTCCGCTACTCTGCCAATCTTTTAATAAACTAATCCCATCTTCTCCAGGCATCCAAATATCTAATAGAACTAAATCTGGTTGTTTGCTACTTGCATGCTTGCGTGCGATTTTAGTGTTCTCTGCAACACTGACTTCGTAACCTTCATCCACTAATATTTCTTGCACCAAATTACGTATGTCTGGTTCATCGTCAACAACTAATATACTTTCTTGACTCATGCAGCGTCTCCTTGGCTACGCACTGCCATGTTAGTTGCGGTATCACTCATTTGCATCGTGCTTAATGGTATACGAATTTTAATTCGGGCTCCCCTATCAGGCGAATTTTCAGCACGGATGGTTCCACCGTGTTCTTCGACTATCTTCTTTACTATTGCTAAACCTAAACCGTTGCCAGTATTTTTAGTCGTAACATAGGGCTCGAATAATCGTTCAAGTACTTCATCCGGAAACCCTGGGCCATCATCCACTACAACCAGACTTACGAATGCAACTCCACTAATCTCAAAGCAACGCGTTGTAATCTGAACTTGCTTTTCATCATTAGCCTTTTCAGACATTGCTTCAAATGCATTTTTAATTAAGTTATGTATCAATTGACGCAAACGCGTATTATCACCCAATATGAGTGGCGGGTATTCGTCTAATGAAGTGAGTACAGCAAAATTTTGTGCATTGTTTTGATACAGCTCGACTACTTCTACAATTAATTTGTTTAGATCTAGTGGAATTTTTTCTATTTGTGGTGCACGCGCATAATCGGCAAAATCATTTACCATCTCTTTCATTGATTCTACTTGTTCAATAATCGTTGATGTTGCACGATCCAAAATACTTCCATCATGTTGATTAAGTTCAGGTAGTATCTTACGTTGTAAACGCTCCGCAGAGAGCTGAATCGGGGTAAGCGGGTTTTTGATTTCATGCGCTAAGCGTCGAGCTACTTCTCCCCATGCAGAATCACGTTGCGCACTAATGAGCTCTGTTATGTCATCAAATACTAATGCATAGCCTCCAGTTTGTTCAGGTTCATCCGGTAATTTCACACCACGGCACATTAAAGTTTTATTTTGATTAGCACCAAATAATTTTACTTCGGCTTGCCATTGCAGTTGATGTCCCTGAATCATGGGCACAATTTGGTCACAAAAACTTTTTAAGTTTTCATTCGCCATAGACAGCTGAGCGATATCACGACCAACATATTCATTAATATCCATACCTAAAATTTGTGATGCAGTCGCATTCACGGTTTTGATTACCAAGTTTTGATCAAGGCTAATTACCCCTGAAGACAAATTTTCTAAAATTGTTTGTAAATATATACGCTGACTATCGATTAAGCGCTGACTTAATTTAGCCTTATCCCGCGCTAAAGAAAGTCGTTCCGTCATTTGATTAAAAGACGCAACCAACATGCCTAAGTCATCATTACGTTCTACAGGAATTTTTTTATGATATTGTCCTTCCGCAACCGCTTTTGTGCCTTGTGCGAGATCTTTAATCGGTTCCACTAATTTACGTGCTGAATAAAAAGCTGCCCAAACAGCAAATAAAATACCTAATAACAACACCAACGTTATTATGAGAGCAAAATTCTGTTTGAGTGGAGTACGTAAATAAACAAGTTCATTGTATTTACCAAACCCTTCTTGTACACCAAGTGCCAAATTGCTGATTCTGTCTGATATCGGATATAACACTTGCACCATGCGTTGTTCTGTAGAAGCGCGTCCTACATCCATGGGATAAACTAAGCGCACATGTAATCCTGAATCTTTAATAGGATCCAAACCAACATACGTTTCTCCCTGGCTTACGAGTCGCATCACCGTCTCACCCGGTAAACGAGGTAAAACGGCAGCACCCACTTCACCTCCCGAGGCAATAATACGGCTGCTACTAGTAAACAAAACAATTTCAGCCGCACCGCTACGACGTAGTAAATCATTGATAACCAAAGGAGCATCTAGTGGGGTTGTTTGTGCTAACTCTCTAACCATAGGTTCGGTTTGTTGTCGAAGTTTACGCATATGCAAATCTAGCGAAGATCGACTTAGATCTACGGAGTCTTGTAGTGCTTTTTCAACGTCTGCATCAAACCAACTATCTACTCCCTCTTGGATTAACCACATTGAAAAGGTATATACGATCCCTACAGGAACGATCGCTAATAACACAAACATTAGCAATAATCGTAATGTTAAACGTGATCCAGGCAGGCGTCTGACAACTTGTGCGCCTAATCTTGCAATATTGACAACAATTAAAATTAAAAATATCGCAAGCAATAAAACATTAAATGGAAACAACCAGTAATGCAGTTGTTCAAAACTGGTTTCACTACGCGTTGCATCTGCGAGTAAATACAATGAACCCATTAATAAAACAAACAGGAAAACAATTGGCCAAATTCGCAGATTAGTTTGCTTTCCAGCAGCTTGTTTATCCTGCATGTTTTTATCAGAAGCTTCTTTAGCTACAAGGGCCATTCGTGCCACCCGCTACTTAAACGCCATTTAGGTGAAAAATAACTTTTCATTCTTAAAGGCAAGGGTAATTTATTACTCAGTAATCGTGCACGTAATTGCACAACATACTTTTCTTCTGAATTCAAATAATCTAATTCAGCTATATACATTGCAGAAACTCTTCCTTGCTGAATGAGCACAGATTCTAAGTCTGGATAACTATCACTTTCACCAGACTCAAGATTGTCAAGAACATACTGTTTACTAAGGGCATGATATTTAAGTTCGTATGTCTTTGCGACTGAAGAAATGATTTTGTCCCAACGCCAATCTTTAAGTGCCACAACTTGTACTTCTACCTGAAATATCAGTGGAATACCGTTTACTAATGCCCCCCTAACCTCGCTATTTAGTTCATAAGCAATTTCAGCATCTAAACGTAATTCATTATTAAGTTTTGCAACATTTAAATAATTGACTTCTACCGCATTTGCTCTAGCCAAGCCTGTACTGAGAAAAATACTTAGTACAATGAGAACAAACCCATATCCATTTAATATTTTCACCCTGCTCATGCTGAAGCCCTAATTGAATTTTTTGCAGTCTCAGATTTAAAGCGCTGACCATCCACATTATGTGCATTAATAAAGTCTTGTGCGCTAATGACTTTCCCTCCGGCGAGTTGCAAAGTTGTGAGCTTAAGACCGCCATCACCAGTGGTTACTTGAATACCATGTTTATCGGTAGAGACAATAGTTCCTGGTGGTGCCGACGCCGTTGTTGAACATAACTCAGCCTGCCAAATTCGCACTCGCTCATCATTTATATAGCTATACGCTACTGGCAATGCATTAAATGCTCTGATTTTGCGTTCTATATCAATGGCTGTTTGATACCAGTCAATATTGGCTTCTTGTTTACTAAGTTTATTGGCATAGCTTGCTTGATTTTCGTCTTGAACGATTGCATGTAATTCGTTCTTTTGTAATCGATCTAGCACGTTAACAATTTCATCGGCTGCTATTTTAGTAAGTCGGTCATGCAAGCTCTTACCCGTATCATTTGCATAGATATCGCAAGTAAAAGTTTGCAGAACAGGGCCAGCATCAAGTGCCTCAACCATTTGCATAATACTAATACCGGTGTGTGTATCACCCGCGATAATCGCACGCTGTATTGGCGCGGCACCACGCCATTTTGGTAGTAAAGAAGCATGGATATTAATACAGCCTAGCCGAGGAATTTCTAAAACAGTTTTAGGTAACAGCATCCCATAAGCGCTGACTAGCATGAGATCGTGTTCGATTTCTTTTAATTGCTCAATTTCATTCTTATCTAATTGTTGTGGTTGATATAAAGGAATATTCGTATCCAGTGCTAATTGCTTAACCGGACTAAAAATAATTTTACGCCCACGTCCTGCGGGCCGATCAGGTTGTGTAAACACCGCAACGATATTGTGGTGGCTGTCGATACACGACTGCAATGCACTAACAGCAAACTCTGGGGTACCAGCAAAAATTATATTTAGACCTTTATACATTGCAATAGATCATAAACATTTGGATTTGCATGTAAGAATGGCACTGCGGCCTGAAGCTGAAAGTTACAGCTGCAAACTAAACAACGCCTCTAAATAATATTGGCAGATTGAGGGCTTGAAGCATGCTCAGTGCTCTCATGTTTTTTTTGTTTGAGCATTTTTTTCTTAATACGTTGCATTTTTAGTGGTGATAAATAGTCTACAAATAACTTGCCTTCTAAATGATCCATTTCGTGCTGTATGCAAACTGCAAGCAAGCCGTCCGCATCTCTAGTATATTCCTGACCATCTTTATCCAGAGCGCGTACGGTAATGTTTTCGTAGCGTTGAACATTTTCGAAGATACCTGGCACAGAAAGACATCCTTCCTGCATTTCCTCTTCGCCGTCTTTGGTAATGATTTCAGGATTAATCAGACACAATGGGTCTGTGTGCTTCTCGGATACATCGATGACGATGATCTGCTTTTGAATATCGACCTGAGTAGCCGCCAAACCTATGCCTGGTGCGGCATACATGGTCTCAAACATGTCCTCCACCGTCTGTCGGACCTGATCATTCACCTCATCGACTGGGCTAGCCTTTTTCCTCAATCTGGGGTCTGGAAAGTGTAAAATTTGTAGAAGCGCCATTAAGTTACACAATAGTTATAAATTAATTTAGTATTACCTTTGACACCCAGATAGTTATGGAGTTTTTCCAGATTACCATGGGCTTAATAAGGTCATACAATAAAGTAAAAATACAGTAAGTAGTTTAGCAAAAAAACGTCTTCAACAACGGATAAGGATTAATATGCTGGGGAAATTCAAGCATCACGGCACATTCATCAATCAACTCATTAGTTTCTTTTCAGCTGCCTTATTGGTCCTGATACTTGCGTCATGTACGACAACTTCTGAGGTCAGTGATGATTCGGAAATTGAAATAAACGAACCGGCCGTTGATGTCGGTGGTACCGAAACACAGGCAGTGAATGCTGATGATGAGCCGAGAATAGAGGATCTGCCAACCTCACCTGACGAGCATAATGTAGAATTTAAAGCCTCTGCGCCTGAACAATACACTGTAGTTCCTGGTGACACATTATGGGATTTATCCAATAGATTCTTAGTACAGCCTTGGTACTGGCCTGAAATCTGGTACCTCAATCCACAAATAGAAAATCCGCATTTAATTTTCCCGGGCGATGTAATTTCAATTTTTTATGTGGGTGGTAAACCATATCTAACAGTGGGAGATGGGCCACGTGTTACTAAGCTTTCTCCAAAACTTCGTGGTGAGAACATTGATGAAGAAGTCTACGGTATTGCCATTCCTGCTATCCAACAATTTATTATCCGTCCACGTGTTGTAAGTGAAGAAACACTAGACAGTGCACCTTATATTTTAAGCTCGATTGAAGAACGTTTGGCTTTCGGTGCTGGCGACCGTGTGTATGCACGAGGATTTGAAGGTGAACCGCAAGGACAATATACCGTGTTCCGCAAAGGTGAAGCGCTACATGATCCTGAAACGGATGAATTGCTGGGTTTTGAAGCAATTATTGTTGGTGATGGTCAAATAATTCGAGCAGATGACCCTGCAACATTTGATTTAACCCAAACTAAACGTGAAGCATTGCGTGGGGATCGTTTACTGCCAGTAAATTTTGGTGAAATAGACACAGAATTTGTTCCACATGCGCCTCCTGCTGAAACACATGGCCATGTCATTTCCTTATTCGATGCAATCAGCCAAGTGGGCACTTTTCAAGTCATCACTTTAAGCCTGGGAGAGCGAAACGGTATTGAAAAAGGACACGTCTTAGATATCAATCAAGCGGGGCGTGTAGTAGCTGATCCATTTGAAAAACCTGGATCACTTATAGATGTCGAGTTACCCGAAGAAACGGCAGGCAGAGCTATGGTATTTCGAACTTTTGAAAAAGTTAGCTACGCACTGATTATGGAAACTACTCGCTCGATTCAAGTTGGCGATTCTGCTACCAGCCCTTAAGCATTTTATTTAATAAACTTTCTCAAAACCCCTAAAGCCGTAGGTCTTAGGGGTTTCGTTTCGTTTGCATCAAGATCCGGCTACAATCTGCTATGGGGATAATAAATAATCGTAAGTACACAGATGCAGCAAACCAAAGCTTGGTTAACACTTGTTCACACCAATAAACTTGGCCCTGCTACATTAAAAAAACTTTTTGCACAGTTTAGCTCGCCTATAGAAATACTCAGTGCGAGTCGCAACAGCTTACAGTCACTGGGGGTAAGCAAACTCGTTATTGATGGTTTACTTGAGCCTGATAAATCAGCGATACAAAAAGATCTCGCATGGCTGCAGCATGATGATCATCATTTAATTACTATTCAGGACTCTGCATATCCCGAACTTCTAAGACAAATTCCAGATCCTCCGTATGTTTTATATGCATTGGGAAAGCAATCTCTGGCAGAAGGATTGTTGACTGACCCTCAACTTGGAATAGTGGGCAGTCGAAATGCAAGTGCTCAAGGCAAAGAAACTGCAAAAAGTTTTGCAACACAGTTAGCGAATAAAGGCTTAGTCATTACTAGTGGGCTTGCAAGTGGGATAGATGGCGCTGCGCATCAAGGTGCATTGCTAGCAAGTATGGGGAGCACGATTGCGGTAGCGGCTTGCGGTTTAGATCGTGTATACCCGGCAGAGCATCGCCAATTAGCAGAGCAAATTTCACAACTAGGATTAATTATCTCAGAATTTCCAATTGGTACTTCGCCTGCCCCGGGTCATTTCCCTAGAAGAAACCGCATCATCAGTGGTTTAAGCTTAGGTGTACTTGTAGTGGAAGCCTCAATGAAAAGTGGTTCGCTAATTACTGCACGCTTATCCAATGAACAAGGGCGTGAAGTATTTGCTATTCCAGGATCTATTCACAATCCTCTTTCAAAAGGTTGCCACGCATTAATTCGTAATGGTGCAAAATTAGTTGAAACTGTAGAAGATGTGCTTGAAGAACTGGCACATAGTATTGATATGAGTATGTTGAAAGTCGATGAGGAAATTTCTGCGCGTCACGATAGCAATGATGAAACTCGCTCTTTAGATCCGCAACATGCGAAAATTTTAAATTGCATGGGCGTAGAATCAATGAGTATAGACGAAATAATCGAACACAGCGGTTTGGCTGCTGAAGTTGTCTCTTCTATCCTACTGATTTTAGAACTGAATAATCACGTCATCCACCATGGCAATGGCATATATGTTCGCTGCCAGACCTCTCAGGAAACTCCCTCATGTAGTTAAATTTAGTCAGGAAAAAGACTACTTTTACAAAAAATTGTCTAAAGAATAATGCTGTAGGCATTTACAAATGCCCAAGAAACGCGTAAAAGTTCGCCGCCATAACCTGTATTAATAAGTATCTATATTAAAAACTTAATAAATAGAATAACTGATGAGTAAAAATCTTGTCATTGTAGAGTCTCCTGCAAAAGCCAAGACGATTGAAAAATATCTTGGCAAAGACTTTGGTGTGCTTGCCTCTTATGGTCACGTGCGTGATTTGGTACCTAAAGAAGGTGCCGTAGATCCGGACAATGAGTTTGAGATGAAGTATGAAATCATCGAAAAAAATGAAAAGCACGTTAATGCAATTACAAAAGCTTTGAAAAAGTCCGAGGCTTTATACTTAGCAACAGACCCAGACCGTGAAGGCGAAGCAATATCTTGGCATCTTTATGAATTACTTAAAGATCGCGGGTTACTTGATGATAAAGAAGTTTATCGAGTTGTATTTCATGAAATTACTAAACGTGCAGTTAATGATGCCGTAGAGCATCCTCGCAAACTTTCTGATGATTTAATTAATGCACAACTCGCACGTCGTGCATTAGATTATTTAGTCGGCTTTAACCTTTCTCCACTTTTATGGAAGAAAATTAAACGTGGTTTATCTGCAGGCCGTGTGCAAAGTCCTGCATTACGGTTGCTATGTGAGCGAGAGGCTGAAATTGAAAAGTTTGTGCCACAAGAATATTGGACTATTGAAGGTGATTGTGAAAAAGACAAACAAGAGTTTTTGTCCAAGCTTTCGGTTTACAAAAATAACAAACTCAAACAGTTTGATATTAATAATGAGAAAGATGCAACTGAGGCAAAACAATTACTAGAAAAAAATGCCAATGGGCAACTTGTTGTTAAAAGCGTTGATAAAAAAGAACGCGTGCGTAATCCTGCGGCGCCATTTATTACCTCCACCATGCAGCAAGAGGCGGTACGAAAACTTCGATTTTCAGCACAAAAAACTATGCGTGTAGCCCAACAACTTTATGAAGGCATAGACCTAGGAGATGGCGCAGTGGGTTTAATAACTTATATGCGTACAGATTCAGTGGTACTAGCGCAAGAAGCAATCGATGAATTACGTACATTTATTAGTGATAAATATGGTAAGGAAAACTTACCCAGTGAAGTGCGTACATTTAAAACCAAATCTAAAAATGCACAAGAAGCACACGAGGCGATTCGCCCTACTTCTTTTATGCGCACACCAGATGAAGTTAAAAAATACTTAAGTGCAGACCAGTTAAAGCTCTATGGGCTGATCTGGAAGCGCGCAGTTGCAAGTCAAATGATTCATGCAACCTTAAATTTGGTTGCAGTCGAGTTTAATTGTGGTGAAGGTAATATTTTTCGTGCTACAGGTTCATCGATTAAAACTCCCGGCTTTATGCAGATTTACATGGAAGGTACCGATGACAAGAAAGATGAGCCTGATGAAAAAATGCTACCAAACTTTGAAATTGGTGAATCTGTAAAACTGAACCAAATCAGAGCGGAGCAGCATTTTACAGAACCGCCACCTAGGTTTACAGAAGCTAGTCTGGTGAAAACATTAGAAGAATATGGAATAGGTCGACCTTCCACTTACGCCAGTATTATTTCAACCTTGCAATATCGTGAATATGCAGAAGTCGAAAATCGTAGGTTCACTCCAACCGAAATGGGTCGTATCGTAAATGACTTCTTAACCAAGCATTTCACTCAATATGTAGATTACGACTTTACTGCACGACTCGAAGATGATTTGGATGAAATCTCACGTGGGGAAAAAGACTGGGTTCCTGTAATGCATAAGTTTTGGAAACCCTTTAACACTCTAGTAAATGATAAAGAAGAAAGTGTAACGCGCGAAGAAGCTGTTCAAGCAAGAGAGCTTGGCACTGACCCTAAGTCAGGTAAACCTGTAAGCGTTCGCATGGGGCGTTATGGACCTTTTGTACAAATCGGCACACGTGACGATGAAGAGAAACCAAAGTTCGCAGGATTATTGCCCGGTCAAAAAATGGCAGACATCACTTTTGAAGAAGCCATGGAGTTGTTTAAGTTGCCACGCGACTTAGGTGAAACCGAGGAAGGAGAAAAAGTTTCAGCGAGCATTGGACGATTTGGGCCCTATGTAAAATATGGCAGTAAATATGTTTCCATAAAAAAAGATAATGGCGATGATCCATACACGATCACATTAGAGCGTGCACTAGAAGTCATTGCTGAGAAAAAAATTGCCGACGCAAACAAGATTATTCAAAACTGGGAAGATGAAGGTATCCAAATTCTCAATGGTCGCTACGGCCCTTATGTCACCGATGGCAATAAAAATGTAAAAGTGCCTAAAGATACTGAACCAAAATCACTCAGCTTAGAAGAATGTCAGAAAATGATTGCTGAGGCACCTGAAAAAAAATGGGGTCGCAAAAAGAAAGCTGCAACAAAAAAGAAGACTGCTACGAAAAAGAAAAAAGCGCCGGCCAAGAAAAAAAAGACTGCTACGAAAAAGAAATCCGTTAAGAAAAAATCAGCAACGAAAAAATCTTCAAAAACGGGTGAAGGCACAAATACCACTGAATAAACGTGCACACTAATCAACTCTCGCAAGCCATTACTATCATGCAACGTGGTGGTGTAATTGCTTACAGCACGGAAACCGTTTTAGGCTTGGGTTGTGACCCTTATAATGAAAGTGCGATAAATAAACTTCTTTGGCTAAAAAATCGAACGCTTGAAAAAGGCCTCATTGTTATAGCAAATAATTTCGAAACTTTTGAAAAGTACTCCCTATCCTTATCAAAGGAGCAAAGAACAAAGATATCAGCTAGTGAAAACACTACTTGGCTAGCCCCAGTAAACGAAAATACGCCAACGTGGCTGACTGGAGAACATGATAAAATTGCCGTTCGTATCAGTGACCATGAAATTGCAGGTGAGCTAGCCGCTCAAATGGGTGGTGTTGTATCTACTAGCGCAAATGTTTCTACATGTAAGATACTCACCTCTCATGAGGAAACTAGAGATTGGTTCGGTCCTCATGTGGACTACATACTTTTAGGCAAATCTGGAACATGTATACCAAGTACAATATGTGATTTACTTAGCGGTGATATTATCCGTTCAAACTAAATAATAATTATGCAACCCGATACTCAAGAAGTCCTCCAATACTTGCGCAACTTGCAAGATACAATTTGTGCGCAAGTTGAAAAACTCGATGCGGTTGCTAAATTTCAAGAAGATGAATGGGAACGGCCAGAAGGCGGCGGTGGCAGAACACGTGTACTTCAAAATGGAAACGTATTTGAACAGGCGGGTGTTGGCTTTTCTCATGTATTTGGTAATAACCTGCCTCCTGCTGCAACCACTCAACGTCCTGAGTTAGCGGGACGAAATTTTCAAGCCATGGGTGTATCACTGGTGATTCATCCGAACAATCCCTATGTGCCTACATCGCATTGCAATGTGCGTTTTTTTGTTGCCGAAAAAGAAAATGAAGAACCCGTATGGTGGTTTGGCGGTGGATTTGATCTCACTCCCTATTATGGATTTAAAGAAGATGCAACACACTGGCATCAAACGGCAAAAGAGGCTTGCGATAACATAGATAAGAGTTTGTATCCAAAATTTAAAAAGTGGTGTGATGAATATTTTTTTATTAAGCATCGCAATGAAGCACGTGGCATAGGTGGTCTATTTTTTGATGACTATAATGAAGGCGGCTTTGAAAACAGTTTTAAACTTTTAAAAAGTATTGGTGATCATTATCTTCCAGCTTATTTACCCATCGTAGAAAAGCGTAAGGACCATAGCTTCGATGAAGAACATCGAAACTTCCAACTCTATCGACGTGGTCGCTATGTCGAGTTTAATTTGGTTTATGACCGTGGAACATTGTTTGGTTTACAGTCTGGTGGTCGTACAGAATCGATTTTAATGTCGCTTCCGCCCAATGTACGTTGGCAATATGACTATCACCCTGAGCCAGACAGCGAAGAGGCAAAGCTCTATACAGATTTTTTACCTCCAAGGGATTGGCTAGAATGACAACATACGTCTCAAATTATCAAGCTACATACAAATGAGTGAGTATCCTTACATAAGAATGCGACGTATGCGTGCTGACGCTTTTTCACGTGCTCTACAACGCGAACATCGTATTGATGTGAGTGATTTAATCTATCCAGTATTTGTAATGGAAGGGCAAGCACAACGTGAGCCTGTTCTTTCTATGCCGGGTATTGAACGCTTAACCGTTGATGAACTTGTTAAAGAAGCCCAAGAAATATATGAGTTGGGTATTCCATCCATGGCTATTTTTCCAGTAGTACCTGTCGAGAAAAAATCGGAACAAGCCGAGGAAGCATTTAATGATGACGGCTTAGCGCAACGAGCTATTGCAGAATTAAAAAATGCTTTGCCAGAACTTGGTGTAATCAGTGATGTTGCCTTGGATCCTTTTACTACACATGGACAAGATGGATTAATTGATGAGCAAGGTTATGTCTTAAATGATGAAACAGTAGATGTTTTAACTAAACAAGCGTTGTCTCATGCACAAGCGGGTGCAAACATTGTGGCGCCTTCTGACATGATGGACGGGCGTGTAGGTGAGATACGAAATGTGTTAGAAGAGAACGATTTTCGCAATACAAAAATTCTTGCTTACTCAGCAAAATATGCATCGAGTTTTTATGGTCCCTTTCGTGATGCCGTTGGCTCCGCGGCGAATTTAGGCAGTGGTAATAAATATACTTATCAAATGGATCCGGCAAATTCTAACGAAGCCTTGCACGAAGTTGCACTCGATATCAGCGAGGGTGCAGATATGATAATGGTCAAACCCGGTGTGCCATATTTGGATATTGTTCGTCGCGTGAAAGATGAATTCAAAATGCCCACCTTTGTTTACCATGTAAGTGGTGAGTACAGTATGATAAAAGCGGCGGCACAAAATGGTTGGTTAGATGAAAAAGAATGTGTACTTGAAGCACTCTTATGTATTAAGCGCGCAGGTGCAGATGCTATTCTTACTTATTATGCAAAGGATGTTGCTACCTGGTTAAATGAATGAACACCTAAAAGATCGCTACGCCGTCATCGGCAATCCTATCAAACATAGCAAATCTCCTGATATTCATCTTTTATTTGCCGATCAAACAGGTGAAATTTTAAGTTATGAAAAAATATTGGCTGAAGAAAGTCAATTCACCCAAGTAGTTGAAGATTTTTTTAACAACGGTGGAAAAGGTTTAAACGTTACGGTTCCTTTTAAAAATCATGCATATAACTTTGTTAACGAACTCAGCGATTATGCTAAAAACGCAAGAGCTGTAAACACTATATACAGAAACAATACTGGAGAATTTGTGGGCGCCAATACAGATGGTATTGGCCTTTTACGTGACCTAAAAAAGACCTTGCGTTTACAGTTACTAAATAAAAAGATTCTAATCGTTGGTGCGGGGGGTGCCACACAAGGTATTGTTGAACCATTGCTAAATGAAAAGCCTTCTGAATTACTAATCGCGAATCGCACACCTAGTAAAGCTGAGATAATTGCAAAACAGTTTAAGTCTTTTGGCAACATAGATTATTGTGCTTTGAATGAAATTCCAAAACATCATTTTGATTTGGTACTACATGCAACTTCTGTAGGCCTAGAAGGAAATAATGTTGCGCTTCCAACAGAAATTATTGGGCCCAGCAGTTGTTGCTACGATTTGTTGTACAGCAATCAAGATACCCCCTTCATGGAGTGGGCTAAAAGGCTTCGCGCTAAAACCGTTGTAGATGGGTTTGGAATGCTATTAGAACAGGCCGCTGAATCATTTTATTTATGGCGGGGCAAACGCCCCGATACCGGAATGGCGTATCATTATTTCCGTCCAGATCGCGTACCTAAACCAAGCCTTTGAAATAATATGATCCGACGCATTCAAAAGCCTCAAGGGAAATTCAATAGAATTGATGTAAGCCGTTTAATTTTGTATGCGAAATTAGTGCGTCTTAATAAACCTATCGGTATTTTTTTATTATTATGGCCCACACTCTGGGCATTATTTATTGCTGCAGATGGAATACCCAATACTCAAGTACTAATTGTTTTTATTCTGGGCGTGATTCTCACACGTTCAGCGGGATGCGCAATTAATGACTATGCTGATCGAAATATAGATCGTTTTGTTGGTCGTACACGTGATCGACCTCTTGCAGCGGGGCTCATCGAACCAAGAGAAGCTTTATATGTATGTGCCGTACTTTCAATCATTGCTTTACTTCTTGCGTTAATTTTTTTGAATAATTTGACAGTCTTATTTGCGATGGGTGCAGCATTATTTGCTGTTAGCTATCCATTTATGAAACGCTTTCATTTTTTACCACAAGTACATCTCGGAATTGCGTTTGCGTTTTCTATTCCTATGGCGTTCACAGCTATAAACAACGATTACCCACCACCCGTAGCTTGGTTATTGTTTACTGCAGCAGTAATTTGGACTACTGCCTATGACACTCTATATGCGATGGTAGACCGAGAAGATGATATAAAAATTGGCGTAAAATCTACTGCGATATTATTTGGTCCCATGGACAAAGCAATGATAGGTATATTACAAACACTCGTTATTCTTTGTTTGGTATTAGTGGGAATTAATGCTGAATTGAGCTGGATATATTATGCAGGTATTGCACTAGCGTGTTTATTTTTTGTTTACCAACAGATGCTCATTAAACACCGTTTGCCAGACCGTTGTTTGTATGCATTTTTGAATAATAATTATTTCGGCATGGTAGTATTTTTAGGAATTTTTTTACAATATATAATATCTTAAGTCATGCTACTTATTAGAAAATTAATTCGTGAACTACAGTTTCATTCTCCTTGGCGAAGGTATTTTTTTCCGCGCTATTCGTATAACTTCTCCCCAAATCAACTATGTTTTTTAACTAAATGTTTAAGTGAAACAAAGAATGTAAATGGAATTATTGCGGAAATAGGCTGTGAAGTTGGAAGAACAACAATCTTTCTCAATAAATTTATGGACGAAAATGAAATCGATAAAGATTATTTAGCAATAGACACCTTTAGTGGGTTTGTTTCCGAGCATGTTGATTATGAGGTAAACAAAAGAAATAAAAATAAAAGAATTAAAAAACATTTCCGACTAAATAGTAAAAGATGGTTTGATGGAACAATGAAACAAAACCGTATTTCACGAGTAAAATCCATTCAGTGCGACATTAACAATTTCGACTTATCTTCGTATGGTCCGTTTGCATTTGTGCTATTAGATGTTGATTTGTATATACCCATGAAAAAAGCATTACCAGAAATTTTCAGTTCATTATCTGAGGAAGGCATTATAGTTGTTGATGATTGTGATCCTAATATTGACGAGTGGGATGGTTCGTACCAAGCTTATAAAGAATTTGTAAAAGAAAAAAATTTAAAATTTGATATTCAATACAAAAAATTAGGCATAATAAAAAAGTAAACAAAAAAATTTCATTAAACAAGCCTTTATCTTTAGTATAAGTTTCTTATATATGCACACGAGCAATACACCACACATCAACTTTCTTTGCCCCAGCTTTTTTTAAACACTTGGCCACCTCGTTTACCGTATTTCCGGTGGTCATTACATCGTCAACAATGCATATATGTTTGTTTTTTAAATCTTTTGAATTTCTTACTAAAGAAAAAGCATTCTTTACATTGTTATAGCGCTGTTTAGCAGGCAACTCCATTTGTGCACTTGTAACTCGATTACGGTATATATCCGTATAGGAGAGATCACAATTCAGCTTTTTATTAATTATCTTAGCAACTTCTAAAGCTTGGTTATAACCGCGTTTACGTAAACGCTTTTTATACAGCGGAACAGGAATAATAACATCTGGGAGAGAGTATTCTCTATTTTCAAGGCAACATAAAAATAAATGTGCTAAGAGCTTACCTTGGTTTAACTTTTGATTAAATTTAAATTTATAAATAGCATCACGAATAAAACCTTCGAATTGAAAAGGAGCTATTGTTTGGTCAAAAAAATATTTTTGCGTAGTGCATGCGCCACAGATCTTTGCATCATCACTGGTTAGTGGAAGCGCACATTTTTGACAACAAAATTCAATCCACGGCAAGTTTTGGAAGCACCTCTGACAAAGATCAATTCCATTTTCGCCCTCTGCATCACACTGAAGACACACATTTGGGTAAATTGTTTGTGCCGTTTTTTCCAGGAATGAGTAGAGAAACGTCAATTTAGAAGTCATGCTCTTGTTGACACCCCACTGCAAAAGATTAGACTTGGCCTTACATTCTAAATATAACGTTCATCATATCCAACTAATTTATGCCTACCGACTGCGTCCGCAATGACTGGAAAAAACATGAGGTTCTGGACTTATATCAGCTGCCTTTTAATGACTTGCTGTATTTAGCTCATCGTATATTTCGTGAACACCATGATCCAAATAAAGTGCAAGTCAGCACATTACTGTCTGTAAAAACTGGTTCCTGCTCGGAAGATTGTGCGTACTGCCCACAGAGCGGTCACTATGATACGGATATCGAAAAAGAACGGTTGCTGGCATTAGAGGAAGTCAAGGAGCATGCTGAAGCTGCTAAACAAAATGGCGCTTCACGATTTTGTATGGGTGCGGCGTGGCGGAATCCTACTGATAAAAATTTAGAACAGATTGTGCAAATGGTTAAACTCGTAAAACAGTTAGAGCTGGAAACTTGTGTAACTATTGGCATGTTAACCGCTACGCAAGCGCAATGTCTGAAACAAGCGGGCTTAGATTATTACAACCATAACTTGGATACCTCTCCCGAATTTTATGGCAATGTAATTACCACACGTACATATCAAGATCGCCTCGATACTTTAGAACATGTGCGTAATGCAGGTATAAATGTATGCAGTGGAGGTATCTTGGGTATGGGGGAGACTCGAGAAGATCGTGCTGGACTCTTACTACAGCTAGCTAACTTGCCACAGCACCCTGAATCTGTCCCTATCAATATGCTAATACAAATTAAGGGCACACCTTTACACGGAATTGAAAAGCTTGACCCTTTTGAATTTATACGAACTATAGCTATTGCGCGCATTCTCATGCCTAAAACCTATGTGCGCTTATCAGCAGGTCGTGAAGATATGAATGAGCAGACGCAAGCTTTATGTTTTTTTGCTGGGGCAAACTCTATTTTTTATGGTGAAACTTTGTTGACCGCGAAAAATCCTGCCACGATAAAAGACCAGAATTTATTTAACAAACTTGGCATCGAAGCTGACCAAATAAATTCTCAGACTCAAGAAACTACAACCGTTAATTAAATCAAGATGAAAGATCTAGCAACTGAGCTAGATAAGTTAAACGAAAAAAATCTTTTTCGCTCTCGAAGGGTTATTTCGTCCGCTCAACAAATTGAACCCGTCATCGATGGACAAAAAGTATTATCTTTTTGTAGTAATGATTACCTAGGTTTAGCGAATGATCCAAGGGTTGTAGAGAGTTTAATTCAGGCAACCTCAAACTATGGCACGGGTGCTGGAGCCTCGCATTTAATAACCGGCCATCATGCATGTCACGCTAAGTTGGAAGAAGAGCTGGCCGAATTTCTCGGTTGTGAAAAGGTATTATTGTTTTCTACAGGGTATATGGCGAACTTAGGGGTTGTAAGTGCTCTCGGATCGCATAACAGCATTATCTTTGCAGATAGACTGAATCATGCCTCATTAAATGACGCGGCTATTCAGTCACGTGCTAAATTAAGCCGCTATAAACATATAAAGATGAATCATCTTGAAGAATTAATTGTAGGTAAAGATGAAAACAATAAATTAATTTTGACTGATGGTGTATTTAGTATGGATGGCACTATTGCACCTGTAAGTAAACTACAATCAATGGCAAAGAAATACCACGCAACCCTTATTATAGATGATGCGCATGGTATTGGAGTACTGGGAAAACTTGGTAAAGGATGCACCGAAGACATACTTGTTAGCGAAACCATTTTAGTTGGTACACTCGGCAAAGCATTTGGGACATTTGGTGCTTTCGTCGCAGCTAAACAAGAAATTATTGAATGGCTAATTCAGCGAGCACACAGCTATATCTATACTACCGCGCTTCCGCCTGCTATAGCAGAAGCTACTCGCACCAGTTTGCAATTAATTAAAACCGAAAGTTGGCGCAGAGAAAACTTACAAGAGTTAATCGAGTATTTTCGTGAATCATGTAAGCGAAAAAATATCACTTTTTCTGATTCCTTTACACCCATTCAGCCCATCATAATTGGTAATAGTGAAGATACTCTTAAGGTAAGTGAAGAACTATTAAAGTCAGGAATTTTAGTCCCGGCTATTCGTCCACCCACTATTCCACAAAACACAGCCCGCCTTCGAGTGAGTCTTTGTACATTACATACTAAGGAACATATTAATCAATTAACACATGCCCTAGAACGGGCGATATCAAAGTTATCTTAATTAAATCAAGAAGATAATGTGCCCACAACATTACTTGCTTTTTCAAGTATTGATGATTACAGTTCTTAGCGCTCAAATAATAACAATAATATTGGGAGGAAACTCATGGGTATGGTAAGTGAATTTAAAGAATTCGTCATGAAGGGAAACATGATGGATATGGCTACCGGTATCATTATTGGTGCCGCAGTTTCGGCAGTGGTTGGTTCTCTCGTTGACGACATACTCATGCCAATAATCGGTTTATTTACCGGTGGCGTAGACTTTAGTGGCCTGGGCATTCCGCTTGGTGAAGGAGAAGCAGCTGCAATTTTTGGTTATGGTGCTTTTATTCAAGCATTGATTAATTTTGTAATTATTTCCTTTGTAATTTTCTTAATTATCAAGGCAATGAATAGCATGAAGAAAAAAGAAGAAGAAAAACCGGCTGTCCCACCGGAAGATGTGGTTTTGCTCCGTGAAATACGTGATAGCCTAAAAAAATAAACTTTTTTTAAGTCTTTATAAAAACCCGCGCAAACATAGTGCGGGTTTTTTTATACCTAAATTTTTTAGAGATAGCCAAGTTCTGCGAGAGACATTACATCATTGCCAATAATAAAATGATCCAAAACTTTTAATTCTAGCAATGCTAAAGCATCTGAAAGCGTGCGAGTGATATCAATATCTGATTGACTGGGTGTTACGTCACCTGACGGATGATTGTGAGCAAGGATAATGGCGTGTGCATTATGCTGTACGGCCTGTTTGAGCACTTCTCTTGGGTGCACTTCTGCACTATGTAGACTCCCTAAAAATAATTCCTCAAATGCAATCACACGGTTTTTTGTATCTAAAAATAAACAAGCAAAAACTTCTTTTTCGTAATCACGCATTTTCAGTAATAAATAATGTTCAGCATCATTCGGATTGGAAAGTGGTCCTTCTTTTTCTATTGATTCACGTAAAAACCTACGAGACATTTCCAGGCTGGCTTGTAATTGTACAAATTTCGCCTGCCCTAAACCTTTAGCTTCACAAAATCTTTTTTCATCTGCGCACAGTAATTTCCTTAAACCTTTAAATTCAATTAGAAGATCGCGCGCCAATTCGACCGCTGATTTTCCTCTAACACCTGTGCGTAAAAAAATGGCTAACAGTTCTGCATCCGAAAGTGCGTTTGCGCCGTGCCGTAATAAGCGTTCGCGTGGCCTTTCCCCCTCAGGCCAGTCAGATATTGCCATTTTAAGTCCCCCTGTAATTGGCTTTTTTATAAGTCCTTGATATTTATTAAAAGATTTAGACCAATGGGCCTAAGTGTTTGTTTGAACGTAGTGAGAATTAAACCATTATCTTAACTATCTTTGATAGACTAATTACTATGTCATTAGCAAATAAGAATATATTACTTGGTGTTAGCGGTGGTATCGCGGCCTATAAAAGCGCAGAACTAGTCCGTGAATTGGTGCGTGCGCATGCCAAAGTTCGTGTTGTGATGACACATTCGGCTAAAAAATTCGTCACTCCACTAACTTTCCAAGCATTGTCTGATAATTCAGTACTATCGGACGAGTTTGAACAAGCAGAAGCTACAAATGGCATGGATCACATTGCTTTAGCTCGCTGGGCAGATGTAGTTTTAATTGCCCCTGCCAGTGCCAATACTATAGCTAAACTCACTCATGGGGGTGCAGATGACTTGCTCAGTACAACTTGCTTGGTGACTCATGCGCCAATCGCCCTAGCACCTGCGATGAATCAAGCTATGTGGTCGAATAGTGCTACACAGGATAATGTTGAAACACTTCAAAAGCGTGGCTTTTTATTTTTTGGTCCCGCTTCGGGTCAACAGGCTTGTGGCGATATCGGCGAAGGTCGAATGTTTGAACCGCATCAGCTGTTACTTTCACTGAGTAATTTGTTCAATACTGGAGAGCTCACAGATGTAAATGTCATGGTGACTGCAGGCCCTACTCAGGAGCCAATTGATCCCGTTCGTTATATCAGCAACCGTAGCTCTGGACGCATGGGCTTTGCCATTGCTGAAGCTGCCTATGATGCCGGAGCAAATGTACATTTAATCTCTGGTCCGGTAGCCCTGGCAAAACCTCAAGGGGTTGAATACGCATCGGTTAAAACAGCACAAGATATGTTTGATGCGGTACAAGCAAATATAAAAATCCAACAAATTTTTATTAGCTGTGCAGCTGTGGCCGATTATCGACCCGTAGCGAAACAACCAAATAAAATCAAAAAATTACATGATGATTTATCTGTAACGCTAGTGCGCAATCCAGATATCATTACCGAAGTAGCAAAACAATCAAATAAACCTTTTGTAGTTGGCTTTGCAGCAGAGACCCAGGAGCTCGAAAAATTCGCTTTACATAAGTTAGAACGAAAGCGATTAGATATGATTGCGGGCAATGATGTTTCAGAGAACGAAATTGGCTTTGACAACGAAGAAAATGCGTTAGAAGTGTACTGGCCCGGTGGACATTGCTCATTAGAGCGTGATACAAAAACAAAAATCGCAAGAAGGCTCATCAGCTTAATTGCACAACGTTACGCAAACACACATAAAAGAAGCAATGTCACAATCCTTAAAAACGCGAAAGACCGAAGTCAAAATACTCGATAGCCGTATCGGCAAAGAAATTCCTCTTCCTACATATGCAACTGCAGGTTCAGCGGGTATGGACTTGCGTGCCTGTATTGATGCAACTGTGCAAATTAAACCTGGTGAAACGGTTTTAATCCCTACTGGGATTTCAATTTATATTGAAGACCCTGGACTTGCTGCGACTATTTTACCGCGCTCTGGTTTAGGACATAAACACGGAATCGTCCTTGGTAACCTTGTAGGGTTAATTGACTCAGATTATCAGGGTCCATTAATGGTGTCGTTATGGAATCGCGGTGTTGAAAATTTTGAAGTCAATGTTGGCGACCGGATTGCACAGCTTGTCATCGTGCCTATTGTACAAACGGAATTTGAAATAGTAGAAGAATTCACCGCTTCGGATCGAGGTGAAGGAGGCTTTGGTCACACTGGTACTGGTTGATAATTGTTATCCTAAAACCATTAACCACTTTCCTATAAATTTCAATGAACATAGACGCAAATATTTTCCGTGCCTACGACATTCGCGGCATAGTAGAAACTGCTCTCACTCCAGAAGTAGCCGAGTTAGTAGGTCATGCCTTGGGCAGTTTATATCCAAACAGTAGAACTGTAGTTGTTGGTAGAGATGGTCGAGATTCAAGCCCGCTATTAGCGCGGCATTTAAGCCAGGGATTACAGGCCAGCGGTTGCAAGGTAATTGATATTGGCGAAGTGCCTACACCTGTTTTGTACTATGCCACGCATAATCTCAATACCGGCGCAGGTGTGATGGTTACTGGCAGCCATAACCCGCCAGAATATAATGGGCTTAAGATGGTAATGGATAACATAACACTACATGGTGATGATATACAGGCAATTTACCAATGCATAATTGCGAAGCAATTAAATCATGCTTCAGGTTCAATTGAAAAACATCAGCTACTAGATGATTACATCACAAGAATTTGTGAAGACATTAAACTGAGTAGAAATCTACGTATTGGTATTGATTGTGGCAATGGTGTTGCAGGCCCGTCTGCTATGACTTTATTTAAAAATTTAGGTTGCGAAATTCATGACCTATTTTGTGATGTAGATGGAAGCTTTCCGAACCATCACCCAAATCCCAGTGACCCCAAAAACTTAGAAGATTTAATAAGCTGTGTAATGCAAAACAATTTAGATCTTGGTTTGGCCTTTGACGGTGACGGAGATCGTGTTGGTGTAATCGATAATAAAGGCGAAGTATTGTGGGCAGACCGGCAAATGATGCTTTATGCTCGCGATGTATTGTCGAGAAAACCCGGTGCAAAAATTATTTTTGATGTGAAGTCCTCACGGAACTTAGCCACTGTAATCGAAGATGCCGGTGGAGAAGCCATCATGTGGAAAACCGGACATTCCTTCATTAAAAACAAGATGCATGAAACAGGGGCTGAACTAGCAGGAGAAATGAGTGGCCATATCTTTTTTAAAGAACGTTGGTATGGATTTGATGATGCACTTTACAGTGCCGCACGCCTTTTAGAAATTGTTTCCAATCAAGATTTACCAAGCAGCGAGTTATTTGCAACTTTGCCAAACTCATTGAGCACACCCGAAATCAATGTACACTTTGATAAAGATGGTGCTCAACATAGTTTCATGAAAAAATTCGCGAGCTCTGTTGACTTCCCCAATGCAAAGATTACTACTATAGATGGAATTCGTGCGGATTATAAAAATGGCTGGGGCCTGGTTCGCGCTTCTAACACTACACCTTCTTTAGTTATACGTTTTGAAGCCGATGATGAAAATATTATCGAAGACATTAAAAATGACTTTCGCACTCAAATGACTAATGTAGACTCTAGTATTCAATTACCATTTTAAGTAAATATTCTCACACAGTTATTCTTCATGCAGCCAAGCACCGCTGAAACTATAGCCAGAGTGTTAACAGAGGCCCTGCCTTATATACAAAAATTCTCTGGTAAAACCATAGTCATAAAATATGGTGGCAATGCTATGGTGGATAAGGAGTTAAAAAGTAGTTTTGCACGTGACATGGTGCTGCTCAAACAAGTAGGCATGAACCCCGTTGTCGTGCATGGTGGTGGACCACAGATAGGCCAAACCCTGGATAAGCTTGGAAAGCGAAGTGAATTTATCGAGGGTATGCGCGTGACTGATGATGAAACCATGCGCATTGTTGAAGATGTTTTATGCGGAGTTGTAAATAAAGAAATAGTAGAACTAATTACGCAACATGGTGGCAGAGCAAAAGGCATTTCAGGCAAAGCTGATGAATTAATTCAAGCCAAGCGAATGCTGCTAAAAAATTCATCAGCAGATTTAGGTCATGTGGGTGAAATTACAAATGTCAATACTAGTGTAATAACGCAGCTGCATTATCACAAATTAATTCCTGTCATTGCGCCCATTGGTTCGGGAGAAAACAATGAATCATTAAACATAAATGCTGACATCGTGGCAGGTAGTATTGCCATGAAACTCAATGCAGAGAAATTAATCTTGCTCACCAATACTCCGGGTGTTCAAAAAGATGGCGAGCTTTTAACTGGGCTTAGTTATGATGAAATTCAAAAACTAATCGCTGGGAATATCATCAAGGGTGGGATGCTGCCAAAAGTAAAATGTGCTTGGGAAGCAATTTCTTCAGGAGTTAACACTGCGCATATTATTGACGGACGTGTGCAACACGCGGTCTTATTAGAATTACTTACTGACCGTGGTGTAGGAACATTACTGAGCAGCTAACTCTGGATCTTTTAGTTCAATATAACGATTTATATCGCCTGCAAAACGTTTTTTAATCTTTAGCTTTTCTTTTTCTTTAATCGCGAGGATGTCTTCTACATTAGCAAGCTGTTGTTGATAATGCTTTCGACTTTTGACTAACCAGGGCGGTGCGTCTTGTCCATTTGCTTTGAAACGTTGTTCAGAGGCATCCAATTCTGTAAGTTTTTTGTTAAATTTTTCCTTACGTAAATTAGTAATGCGAATTGCAGAATCTACCGTTTCAATTCTTTCATCACGTACTAATTCAATATCTTCCACAGATAAGTACATTGCCATGAGTACTTTATCTCGACGTTCAGCTTCTTCAACTTTTTTAAGTTTCTCTTCCTCTAGTTTTGCAAGACGTTGTTCTTCTTCTAATTCCCCTACAGTTTTTGGAGCTGGAATATTTTTTACAACACGGCCATGATCATTCAGCACATCCTGCGCGCGTTGTGACTTACTTGGAGGTAGCTTATCGCTGTAATGGATTGTGCCTTCATCATCAACCCAGCGATAAAATTCAGCATTTACTACACCTGCCGCCATCAAACTTAAGAAAGATAATAACGCTATGAATTTCTTCGCTTGTGCCATACTTTGGAAATACTTCAGATTAGTTCAAGACGGTTAGTGATTCTTCGAAATTTTACTATTATTTGATATTTAGGTTGAGCGGCAAACACTAGTTTGATCGCAAAACTTTGCTCACTCGTCAAAAAAATTTGGCTTAAAGCAAAGGAATTTAACCATAATTAATTCCTTACTAATTTTAGGGTTATACTTGGTACTGATCTAGATATTCCCTCAATGCAGGTAAATACTCGTCATATAAGTGATTAGATTCTGCATATTCAACAAGTTCATTGACTTGAGCCACCGCAACTACAGTCAGCTTTAAATCCTGCTCCACTTGTTGCACAGCCGATAATGAGTGTTCCTGACCAACTTCTTGCCGATCAAAAGCAATGACGACCCCCACAGCACGCGCATCTGAATCTACGTCCGATATGATCGCAGTCGCCTCGTTTATTGCGGTACCGGCAGTAATCACATCATCTATGATCAAAACTCTACCAGCTAGTGGAGCACCTACAATCTGTCCACCGTCTCCATAGGTTTTTTTCTCTTTGCGGTTGAATGCATAAGGATAACTTCGCCCATGCTCACGTGCTAAAGTCATTGATACTGCGGTCACCAACGGAATACCCTTATATGCTGGCCCAAATAACATATCGAATTTTATTCCAGAGTCGACAATGGCTTGTGCGTAAAATTGACTTAGCTGATCCAATGATTCGCCGTCATTAAATAATCCGGCGTTAAAAAAGTAAGGACTTGTCCTACCTGATTTAAGAGTGAACTCGCCAAATTGTAAAACGCCTTGTTGGATGGCAAATTGAATAAATTTAGAACTATTTTTCATATAGATATACTAGCAAGAGTTTCAAACTAGATTCTTTTCTTAATTGATCTTTGCTAGTGTACTAAAACCAGCTGCAATTGGACCAATCAGTTTTCATCTATGCGCATCATAACGATTAATGTTAACGGTATTCGTGCTGCTGCACGTAAAGGTTTTTTTGATTGGCTAAAAAAACAAAAAGCGGATGTAGTGTGTGTTCAGGAGACCAAAGCCCAGATACATCAGTTAGAAGAAGATCCGGTTTATTTCCCTAAGGGTTATCATTGCTATTATGTAGATGCTATCAAAAAAGGCTATAGCGGTGTTGCAGTATATAGTAAACATACTCCCCAAAAAGTCGTTCGTAGTTATGGTGACAATGAATTTGATAATGAGGGTCGTTACTTAGAATTGCAATTTGATAATCTTGCAGTGGTTTCATTGTATGCTCCTTCAGGCTCTTCTAGCGAAGAACGCCAACAAGCTAAATTTCGCTTCATGGATTCTTTCATGCAGCATTTGAAAAATTTAAAACGTCGTCGCAAGGAATATATTCTGTGTGGAGACTGGAATATCGCCCACAAGGAAATTGATTTAAAAAATTGGCGTGGTAATCAGAAGAATTCTGGGTTTTTACCACAAGAACGTGCTTGGTTAGATAAATTGTTTGATGAAGTAGGATATATCGACGTATTTCGAGAGCTTAATCAACAAGAAGATCAGTATACTTGGTGGTCGAATCGTGGCCAGGCCTGGGCAAAAAATGTGGGGTGGCGTATTGATTACCACATAGCATCACCAAAACTTAAAAATACCGCAAAAAAAACTAGCATCTACAAAACTGAACGCTTTTCTGATCATGCTCCTTTGTTAATTGATTATGATTTAAAAGTTTGAACGTTAAAAATACAAACATTACCTGGCTAGAAGCGCTAAGCGTTTACAAAGAAAAAAAAGTTTTAGCGATGCTTTTCTTAGGCTTTTCAGCTGGCCTTCCTCTCTTACTTGTATTTGGTACTTTGTCATATTGGTTGCGCAAAGAAGGCATCGATCGTACAACGATTGGTTATATTTCTTGGGTGGCACTGTTATATGGATTTAAGTTTGTGTGGGCACCATTAGTCGATCGTTTAAAGATACCTGTACTTGGTAAATTATTAGGGCAACGCAGAAGTTGGATGATGCTTGCACAAATAGGCGTGATAGTTGGCTTGTTAGCCATTGCAAACACGCACCCTACTTCTCAATTACAACTCTTAGTATGGTTTGCTTTACTGGTTGCATTTTCTTCTGCAACTCAAGATATAAGTATTGATGCTTGGCGTATAGAGGCGGTTCCGGTTAACAAACAAGGTGCAATGGCAGGAACTTATCAACTTGGTTACCGCATAGGCATGTTATTGGCAGGTGCAGGAGCATTTTTTATTGCTGGTAGTTATACCTGGAACATTGCTTATGCCGTAATGGGTTGTGCGATGTTGATAGGTGTAATCACAACTCTCCTCATTTCTGAACCTGAACAACACATCTCGCAAGACACTTGGCGCAATGAAGAACGAGTTGTTAGATTTTTAACACGCGATGGAATTTTACCAGGGCCGCTGCGTAAGCTTTTCGCATGGTTCCTAGGAGCAGTCGTCTGTCCTTTTGTGGATTTTTTTACACGCAATACCTTAGTTGCAGCATTGATCATTCTTACTTTTATTAGTGTATTTCGCATGAGTGATATTGCGATGGGAGTGATGTCCGGTCCATTTTATGCAGATATGCAATATACCGAACACCAAATAGCCTGGGCTTCTAAAACATTTGGTTTAATAGTAACGATTTTCGGTGCCCTGCTAGGTGGCGTACTTGTTATGCGTTATGGGGTGATGCGCATGTTAATCATTTCGGCATTACTTGTAGCACTTACAAATTTAGTATTTGCATGGTTAGCTACACAAGAGCCCAAAATGATTCCATTAATCATGGTTATCAGCGCAGATAATTTAAGCGGTGGTATTGCCGGTACTAGTTTTATTGCCTATTTATCTGGCTTAACCAACCGAGCTTACACGGCCACACAATATGCATTGTTCAGTTCCTTAATGGTATTTTTCCCTAAATTAATAGGTGGATTTTCGGGTAAAGTAGTTGATGCGTATGGTTATATAGACTTTTTTATTTATGCCGCACTACTCGGCGTACCTGCTATATTGTTATCTATATATCTGTGGTACAGACATAATTTGGAAGGAAATTTAGGGTTCGTTGAACAAAAATAATTTTGTTACATCAAAATAATAATAACTATTAGGTGATCGCATGAAATTATCAGTGGCCGCTATTACAGCTTCAATTTTTTTGCTTGCCGGAACTTTACAAGCAAGTTGGTTTGATAAAGCAAAAGAATTTTTAGAAGAATCAGGAGCAAGCTCTTCCGCGAGTACTCTTACCGATGGCGAAATTGCTTCTGGCTTAAAAGAAGCTTTACGAGTTGGCTCAGACTTAGTGGTGAATCAATTGGGTACTACTGATGGCTTTAATGGAGATCCGAATATTCATATCCCTCTTCCTAATAGCCTACAAAAAGTGCAATCCTCTCTAGAAAAAGTAGGCATGAGTGACATGCTCGATGATTTGGAATTACGCTTAAATCGTGCTGCAGAGATTGCAACACCCAAAGCTAAAGAGTTATTCATTAGTGCCATACAAGCAATGACTTTAGATGACGCGCGCAATATTCTGGCCGGAGAAAATGACGCTGCCACACGTTATTTTCAATCCAAAATGACGCCTGACTTGGTAAAAGAATTCACACCGATTGTAAATGACAGCCTTGCTGAAGCTGGAGCGATCCAAAGTTATGACAACGCAATCGGTCAATACAAAAAAATTCCTTTAGTGCCGGACGTAAAATCAGACCTAAGTAGTTATGTAGTTGAAAAGGGCATGGATGGAATTTTTTATTATCTTGCCGTCGAAGAAGCCAAGATACGCACAGATCCTGTTGCGCGCACAACAGATTTACTCAAAAAAGTTTTCGCTAAATAGTGAGCACAAGGAGGTGCTAATATGATTTCCATCAGGGATGATGCAACTAATTAAAGTTAGAAAAACTGAAAATGATCGCTATCGGTCAATTGCAGACATAAACAAGACTCTACTCAGACCCTTTTACCCATTTATTCTCGTTAAGCAACAATTTTGAGGGTTATATAAATCTTTGTCGTCCAATCGAAAAGACAGTTCTTAATCTAAACAACTCTCTAGTGCGCGTCGGATATAACCCTCATCGAGATCTCTTCCGATGAAGACCATACGACTGACAGGCGTTTCATTGCCCCACGGTTTACCAGCTTGACTCCCAACTATCATGTGAACACCCTGAAATACAATTTGATGGCTTTCGCCTTTTATTGCCACCACTCCTTTCATGCGGTAGATATCGACACCCTTGACTGTCAGAAAAACATCAATCCACGCATTTATTTTGGCAGGATCGAACCATCCTGATAACTCAACTGCAACGGACGACACCCCATCGTCATGTTCATGTTCGGCATTAAAGTAATGTTCCGCGACGGGTGTGTATTGGGTATCTTCTTCGTTCAAGAGTTCCAGCTCAAACTCTTCCGGAGTGTGCTGGGAAAATACTGCTAGTTGTTTAGGTGACTCCACAACAAATTTAAACTCATACATGTGTTGGCCCTCAAGTAGAAGTCGGTAACACTGTCCATATTCTGTAAGTGCTTCACCGTGAGCCAACGATACTACTTTCTTTGAAAATTCCACGAACACCTCTTCCGCTAATCTTAGTAGTTCCGCTTCGGAGGCTTCATTCACATCAGACAAAAGAAACTTCATGTCTGGGTCAGGTCCGTTTGATAATTGAAAACGATATTGACCTGCTGACAACTGCCAAACGCCGCCCCATTCGAAAGGGTATTCTGGCTCTAAGAAATTCGGCTTCATTTCCACAGCACGTTCAAGATTAAATCCGCCGACATCTAACAGCTCATTGATGGGAGCATCGGCCATCGTGGTAGAGTAAAAACCCGCCATTTGATTAATATCTTGTAGTCGCCTCTTTAACGAGAGAAGCTTGTTTTCAGTAGTCAGATCAACCTTATTTAAGATGATGCGATCAGCAAACGCGATCTGCGCTAGTACCTCTTCCGTATTATCGTCTAGGTGAGAGTTAACATGTTTGGCGTCTACGAGCGTGATAATGCCATCAATTTCATATTGTTGAGAAATATCCTTATCTACAAAAAATGTTTGTGCTACGGGCCCAGGGTCAGCCATTCCCGTAGTTTCTAAGATTACTCGATCGAATTTGTCTTTTCGCTCGACCAAATCACCCAAGATACGAATGAGATCACCCCTAACAGTGCAACAAATGCAGCCGTTATTCATTTCGAACACTTCTTCATCGGCATTAATAACCAAATCTTGGTCAATACCAATTTCACCAAATTCGTTTTCGATCACCGCAATCCGAAGACCGTGTTCTTCTGACAAAATACGATTGAGTAGCGTGGTTTTACCACTTCCTAGAAAACCCGTGAGTACGGTAACCGGGATTTTATCGGGCATTCATCTGTCCTCTTTATGACGATTTACAGCGTTTAACAAACATCAGTAATTGGAAATTGGGGCGATGACTAACGGTCTGTGCTTTACATAAAACGCTGCTGAGTTGCTGTTTATTCATAAAAGTGCACCACAATTTCATTTTATTGAATGTTATAACATAACATTATTCTAAACCCCAATCAGGGAAGATGAAAAGTATTTATGCTCTAGGTGATAGGTCTAAGTCGGAAACATCCGCTGAGAGATTGGATAATAAAAATTATTATGAATATTTTTATGGCTAAAATAGAAGTTTAGCAACTCATATTTTTCCTAACTAATCCAACCTTTGCGTTCAGCGAGTTTTGAATACCAAATTAAAAACACTGTAAGAATTATCTGAATCAGACCACCAATCAATGCTTCAACCGGAAAGTCAGCTATGCCGAAGATCGGGATTTGCGCGGCAACTGCTCCAATGAGCGACGCGATAAATACATAAAATGCTGCAGATTTCCTAAACAGAAGTAGGAGAACAGCTAATGCGCCACCGAAAACAGCGACTGAGAACGCTGCAGTTGCCCATGCAGGCCTGGCTTCTACTATTGCACGATATTGTTCAGGCAATGTTGACACACTATCTGCACTCATTTGCGAAAAGAAGTTGATGCAACCCATAATATTAAAAATAAGTGCGAGAATACCAATTAACCAAAAACTCCAATGCACTTTATTGTTCATTGCATATCCTTTTTAATTATTTTAAATGTCTGCCTAAGATCGAAACCGACATCTCAAAAACTGATTTGAATTCCCCAACCTGCTTACTAGTTTAGTTTTGCTAACTTTAATCTGTACGCGTCATCCAAGACGCGACTCTTATTCGTACATCCCTGTACTCACATCTAAGTGTTCAAGGAATAATCTCAATCGGTGTTCCATCATCAACGGCATTCCAAATCTCATCCATTTCATGGTTTTGAACTGCAATACAACCTTCGGTCCAATCATCCTGATTAAATAAAAGTTTTGTTTTTTCTACCCAACTGGTTGGTTGCCCATGAATCATGATTGCGCCACCTGGGGAATCGCCACGTTCACGCGCATCCCGAAAGTCCGTTCTACTTGGGTAGGAAATATGAATCGAGCGATAAAATTTACTATTAGGATTACGCCAATCGAGAATGTAACGACCTTCTGGAGTCCGCGAATCTCCTTCGCGTGTTTTATGACCATCAGGTTGTTTGCCAAGTGCGATACGATATGTTTTTAAAACTTCACTACCGCGATAAAGATAGAGCTTACGTTCGGCTTTTTTAACCACTACATAATCAGCTTTATCATTAGGGCTTAATTCTGAAACAGCAAACACAGCTTGGTTTAATATAACGGTCGCACATAAAAAAAATGTTGCGATTAAAAAAATATATTTTGATTGTTTGGACATACAACTCACGGCTACACTCTCTTCCTAATTTCAATACAGAAAGTGTGGCAGACAATTATGACTAGTCCATGAAGTTTACGGTCGGCTTCGTCTACTTTTCACCCACTTTATGATGGGCTCCCACATTTCACGGTCAAGCTCGGTGGCAGCAGGGGCCATCTCGAAAATCCCCAGTCCTTTCTCAGCTGCTTTAATGTAGTTTTGACTATCACGCAGCATAGTTAAAAACGGAATGCGTTGTCGGCTAAGTAAGTCATCCAGCTCCCAATAAATGTTGGTGTAATCACGTGAGCGATTGGCTATCAAGGCAAGCTTGGCTTTTTTGCGTTGTACCGGTGCTGATTTTTTAACTTC
The DNA here is from genome assembly GCA_028279275.1 of Gammaproteobacteria bacterium. GTDB lineage: Bacteria > Pseudomonadota > Gammaproteobacteria > UBA4575 > UBA4575 > JABDMD01. The sequence continues at coordinate 233,920 of JANQOB010000018.1, forward strand.
CGCAATGAAATCAATCACGGCGCGCATATCAATAGGAGAAGGAAGTACCGGAATCAAAATGGTCTGGGCTTTATTGATCATCTTGCTCAATTCACCGCCATGTTTGCCTGCCGGAGCATCATGAATCACATATTCTGTTTTACGGCTGGGACGTTTGGCATTCTTTTTATATGCAGCAATACCTTGAATGGGTTGTCTTGCGGAAGACCTAGCCGCTAGCCAAGACATGCTGCTTCCCTGTGGGTCATAATCCATTATGACTACGCTTTTACCCTGCGAAGCAAAATAGGAAGCCAAATTAGTCGCCACCGTGGACTTACCTGAACCACCCTTAGAATTAATCACCATAATGTTGCGCATTTTTAACACCTCACGTTAGTGGATTTGAAGAACGAAGTTTGTCTTAACTATTTAAGGATGCCAAGTGCGAATCAATTTTTTCGTTTAGTGTAGTTAGCTTCAAAAACATATTGAGATGCATCAGCACAGTGGCATGGAGCTTGTTTACAGAGCATGCGGTAAAGAAATGATGAAGCATTTGCGAAGCCACGCAAAGGTACAGTCTATTATAGCTTAATTAATTGGAATATTTTCTGGTTTTTAGGAGATCGCTAATTTTAGCGACATTTTGTTGAATAATAGTGATTTTTATCTACATGAACTCTGCCATCACCGGAGCATGATCAGAGGGACGTTCATTACTTCTTGGGGCTTTATCCACCACACTAAAAACGCAATTCCCTTCCAGTGCCGCACTGGCCAGGATGAGATCGATACGCAAACCTAAATTTCGGCGAAAGCCCGCAGCACGATAATCCCACCAGCTAAATGTATTTTCTTCTTGATCAAACAGTCTAAATGTATCCACAAAACCTAAATCAATAATTTCTTGAAGAGCTTGACGTTCTTTATCGCTACAAAGCACTTTGCCTTTCCAAGCTGCCGGATCATGAACATCTGCATCTTCCGGTGCGATATTAAAATCTCCTAGTACCACATAATTTGGATATTTTTCTAAATCCTTCTTGATAAAAGCGGTCACCTTTTTTAGCCAATCAAGTTTATATTCATATTTATCAGAACCTACTTCTTTGCCATTTACCACGTATAGATTCAGCACGCGTATATCATCAATCGTGACTGCTAGAATTCTACGTTGCGGATCATCCAAAGCGGGTATATCTGTAATTACATCTGTTCCCTGCAGTTTTGAAAGTACCGCAACACCGTTGTAAGTCTTTTGCCCTGCATACTGAACTTGATATCCGGCTTCATTAACTTCTTCCACCGGGAAATCTTCATCGACCAGTTTAGTTTCTTGTAATGCCAATACATCCACAGGGTTGTCTTGCAACCATTCCAGTACTTGCGGCATACGCACACGTAAAGAATTTACATTCCAGGAAGCAATTTTCATTAATTATTACTTATTTGAGTGTGAAACCATGTAAACGCTTGCGTATGCGTCTGTTTGAAAATTTCATGCCTAATATAAACCCTATTATCAGTAGCAATGAAATACCCACTAACACCCACAGTTTATTTTCAGTAATAGAAAAAGCATTTGTTGATAACTGATTCGTACCAAACGATGTCGATGTAAGATTAACCTGACTGGGTTCTGCATTCATGATTTGCGTTTGTAGTTTTTGTTTAGCTTCTTGTTCTTTTGCCAATGCGGATTGTAATTCTGCAATTAGTTTACTGCTCTCTTCACTGTTAGTTGTAGAAGATGCAGAGGTAGATGTGTTGTTTTGCAGTTCCGCGATCTGTTCTTGTAATTGTTTATTTTGCTCGCTTACAGAGTAGTACAATAATTTTGCAGGCGGTTCAGATACTAAAAATGCCGATTTTACCCACCCTTCTGTACCATCATACGTGATCACCCGACTAAACCTGTTTAGCGTTTCTAGAACTTCCACCGAATCACCACTTTCTAGCGTAGCCAGTACATCACTGCTGTCATTAGCCTCAGTATATAAACGCAGACGCAGTGAGTCCGTTACATAAGCAACCTCTTGCGCATATAGTTCAACGCTAAAAATAAGTAAGAGAATTAAAATGATTTTGTTAGACATAGCCCGGCATTATGCCTGAACTTAATTAAACTGAGACGTCTTTTATATAATGACCTAGAAAACACCTGTTATTTTTAAAAAGATACTGGCTGTAAACAAAATAAACAAAGAAGCCAGTCCTGCTGAAAAAATGCGATTACTTCTTGAGATATGGCTTTCTGATTTAGTAGAAAGTAGGAAAGGCTGATATTTTTTTGTTTGTGGTTTTTTCAGCATATGCATGCGCTGTGGTAGGGGTTTAGCCAATTGATCCTCCACCGCAGTTTGCTTTGCATCCATACGTGCCTGCTCCCATTCCTTCTCATCAATTGTCCCGTCTTGATTCTTATCATAGCTTGCAAGCTTTTCTTTATCTCGTTTTAAAGCACGCAATTTTTCAAGTACAGCTTCTTTTATACTTTGACGATAATCTGTTCCAATTGAACAAAATTCACCAATTGCATATAAAGATTCATACACATCAATGCGTTTTTCTGTATAGCGATATTTCTGCCCAGATTGCAACAGTGCATCAGTTAAAACATCTAATGGTGAAGTATGAATTCGAGGACCTATACGCTCATTACCATACCAAGTTGTACTAGAAGTGGGTGTTACTTCTGCATCATCCGGGTCCACTACACAAGCACCCGTATCGTCCTCAAGTAAAAATAACTGATCGCTTACACCACTATTGATGCGTCGCCACTTTTGTTTAGATTGAGGAACATATTCTTCCACTGTAAATGAATACCAAACACAGGGCAAACCACTTAAAGGTGCCTGAATTTCTGGCCCCTCCATCCACTTTGCAGTTCCAAACAGTTCAACATACCCTTGTGGACTAGAGCGAATTTTAGAAGTGGGCATATCTTCAATTAAACGCGCACGATGAAACATGCGCAGCGCAGCAAATAAGCAGGCTATTGCTCCAATAATTAGAACGGTTATGAAAAACCAATCACCTTGGCTAAAGTGATTTGCTACCTGCATTCGAGAAATGAGTTAAAAAATATTAACTAGGTAAACAGCGCTTTTACATCTACATCTTGAGTTTCTGATTCTGCAAACTCAAGTAAATCGAAGGCCTTAAACGCCATAGCGCGTGCAACGATAATGTCAGGAAACTGTTCGATACGTACATTATTACGGTTCACGCTTTCATTATAAAATTCACGTCGATCAGCGATAGAATTTTCCAAACCAGAAATACGTTGTTGTAAGTGGTTAAACGTTTCATTCGCTTTCAGCTCTGGATATTCTTCAGCTACTGCAAATAAATTACCCAAACCCATTCGCAGCATTCCTTCAGCAGAGCCTAGTGCATTCATGTCTCCAGATTGCTGTGCATTTGAAACTCTTGTGCGTGCCTCCATTACTTTGGTAAGTGTTTCTTGTTCATAGCCCATGTACTGTTTGCACACTTCAACCAGTTTGGGAATTTCATCGTGACGTTGTTTTAACAACACGTCGATATTTGACCATGCCTTGCTTACTGCATGTTTCAAATTAACTAGGTTGTTATAAATGACAATGAAGTAACCAACTAAAACTACAATAATGGCTAAAAAAATAATGCTACCGATTCCCATACATGGCTCCCTAGTTAGTAGATTGGAATTTCTCGCTGCTTGTCAATCAATATGGGGGTATTTTCTTTAAAATCAACTATCTACACCAGTTCTACAGGGACCAATGCAGATTTAATTCTGACTAACTCAATAATATTCAGTGTTTTTTATAATTCACTAAACGTCGATGTTAGTGGCCGCCAAGGCATTTTGCTCGATGAAATCCCTGCGAGGTTCAACTTGATCGCCCATTAAGGTAGTAAATACTTCATCAGCCGCAATCGCATCCTCAATTTTAACTTGCATCATGCGTCGCACATCTGGATCCATGGTAGTTTCCCACAATTGATCCGGGTTCATTTCACCTAAACCTTTATAACGTTGAATCGTTTGCCCACGCTTAGCTTCTTCCATTAACCAAGACATGATGGCAATAAAATCTTGGCTTTCAAACTTACGCTCGCCTCGTTGTATGAATGCACCCTCTTCAAGCAAACCATCTAATTGGTTGGCAAAGTTTCGCAACAATTGAAAATCCGCTGAAGTAAAAAATTCTTCACTAAAAGTGTCGTCTTTAGCCAAACCATGAACCCACTTCACCATAGTGAGTTGACCAGGTGAATTTTCCCAATCTTCAGTCACGGTATATTTTGTTCCTGCAGTTTGTTGTTGATTTAACTGCTCAGCGAGCAAGTTGAACCATTTGTTTAAAGCAGTTCGAGCTTTTTTGTTTTCCGTAGAATCAATTTCTGGAGCAGGGTTGCTTAACATTTGTAGCAATACTTCTTTTTCATGCGTACGACTTAATCTTTGTATCGTAGACATTGCAACAAAATGATTTTTACTAAGCTCTTCTAATGCGGTTCCTGATATTGCAGGTGCTTTTGCGTTGACATGTAAACTCGCTCCATCTAATGCCTGTTGCATAAGATGTGCATTCAGTTCTGCGTCATCTTTAATGTAGGTTTCCTGTTTGCCTTTTTTAACTTTATATAACGGTGGTTGACCAATATAAATATAACCACGTTCAATGAGTTCTGGCATTTGTCGATAAAAAAACGTTAACAACAAAGTGCGGATATGCGATCCGTCTACATCAGCATCCGTCATAATAATTATTCTGTGATAACGAAGTTTGTCCGGATCAAATTCTTCTTTACCAATACCACAACCAAGCGCAGTGATTAATGTGCCGACCTCAACCGATGAAAGCATTTTGTCAAAACGGGCTTTTTCAACATTCAGAATTTTTCCTTTCAAAGGCAAAATAGCCTGGGTATGGCGATCGCGTGCTTGTTTTGCAGAACCGCCTGCAGAATCCCCCTCGACTAAAAATAATTCGCATAACGCTGGGTCTTTTTCTTGGCAATCCGCCAACTTCCCGGGCAAACCCGCAACATCCAAAGCACCTTTACGACGTGTCATTTCACGTGCTTTACGCGCTGCTTCACGTGCACGCGCTGCTTCAACAATTTTATTGACGATGGCTTTAGCTTCAGCAGGACTCTCCATTAAAAAGTCTTGCAGTGCCTCAGAAAGAGCAGAGTCCACTACCCCCTTCACTTCGGATGAGACCAATTTATCTTTAGTCTGCGAGGAAAATTTTGGATCTGGAACTTTTACAGACAACACAGCCGTTAGTCCTTCGCGCGCATCATCACCGGTCATGGTAATTTTATGTTTCTTTGCTACGCCCTGTTTTTCAATATATTGATTAAGCGATCGTGTTAACGCACCACGAAGACCCGCTAAGTGGGTTCCGCCATCGCGCTGCGGAATGTTGTTAGTGAAACAAAAAATATTTTCCTGATAAGAATCGTTCCACTGTAAGGCGACTTCTATACCTACACTTTGGCGCTCGGTATCAATATAAATTACCGTATCATGCAGAGGAGTTTTCTTGGTATTCAAGTGCTCAACAAAGGCTCGAATTCCTCCATCATATTGAAATTTATCACTTTTTTCTGAGCGCTCGTCCTTGAGGGTAATACACACCCCGGAGTTTAAAAACGATAATTCGCGTAAGCGCTTGGCTAAAATATCGTAGTGAAAAGTGGTATCGCTGAAAATTTCGGGGCTGGGGGTGAAACGAATACTGGTGCCTGTCTTATCGATCTTATCGCCTTTCTTAAGAGGGTGCTGTGGCTCACCAAGATGATATTCCTGTTTGTAATTAAACCCGTTGCGATTAATCGACAAAACGAGTTTTGATGAGAGAGCGTTAACCACCGAAACCCCCACACCGTGCAGACCGCCAGAAACCTTATAAGAATTGTCGTCAAACTTACCGCCGGCATGCAGTACCGTCATAATGACTTCTGCAGCAGAACGATTTTCTTCTTCATGCATATCCACGGGTATGCCGCGCCCATCATCGGAGACGGTAACCGAACCATCTGCATGGATGATGACCTGTATGTCATTGCAGTGGCCTGCTAAAGCTTCGTCGATTGAGTTATCCACCACCTCAAACACCATGTGGTGTAAGCCTGTTCCATCGTCCGTGTCACCGATATACATGCCCGGGCGCTTGCGCACGGCCTCGAGGCCTTTAAGGACTTTAATATTGGTGGAATCGTATGAAGTTGCTTGTTTTTTTGAGGATTTTTTGGATTTTTTTGAATCGTCAGCCATTGGGTTTCTTGGTTAATTTATAAGCTACACATTATACCAAGTCTAAGCGTTGAGAGCTTGCAAATCCTTGCATATAGAATCTGTTTTTATTATCTACTTCATTGCTTTACAAACACCATGTTTCACGTGAAACACCTGAGTATCTTTCCATCCGCTCAAATCAATTTGCTCCTGCTCAATCGCCGTAATAAAGACCTGGCAACCCAAATTTTGCAGCGCAGTTAATAATGCATCGGCGTGTTCAGAATCCAGTTCGGCTCGAACATCATCGAGCAATACGACACACTTTAAAGAACCAGTCTGCTGGATGTGTTTGATCTGAGCAAGCAGGAGACAGGCCGCCAATAGTTTTTCCTGGCCTCTAGAGGCTGCAGCTGCAGCATCTTGTTCATTTAAGAATACTTTAAGATCTGCTCGATGTGGGCCTAAGCGCGTTGTCTTTAGATGTCGTTCTTGAGTGATAACCTCTCCCAGCGCCTCTGCCAGTGTTAAACCCTCAGGCCAGCCTCGATAATAAGCAGTATTAACTTCCAGTTCTGGCAACAATTTGCGGCTATATTCTCCGATAATAGGGTTTATTTTCTCGAAAAGATCCGATCTCACGCGATCTACGAGGTTCGCATAATCGCTTAACTCTGTGGTCCAGGCGGATAAGTCCTCTGTTGTACATTGATCGCGAAGGGCCTGATTACGCTGTTTCAGGCATTTACTATAGTTGCGCCAGTAGTTAAGAAAAGAAGGTTCCACGTGAAACGCCGACCAATCAAGATATTTTCTACGATACTTACCACCACCCTGAATCAGTCGATGTGAATCAGGATGAAGACTGACGACCGGCAAATAGCTAGCGTGTGTTGAAATGGAGTTTACTTTCTCCTGATTCATATGGAGGTTGGTTTGCTTAGCGGACTTTTGAATTCCAAGATGAATTTTCTTGCCAGTAGGAATTAAGGCACCGCTTATAACTAGGTCGCTACTATTTTTACGTAACAAAGCCTGTGTACGTCGTTCTCGAAAAGAACGCCCGCGACTCAAGATATCAATCGCTTCAAGAATGCTGGTTTTACCCGCACCATTCTCGCCTACGAATAAATTGGCATCCGTGGCTAAGGAGATCTCGAGTTGTTGAATAATCCGTAGGTTTTGAACCAGGAGGGTTTTTAGCGCCAAGACAGTTAAAGGTGTGTTGGCTAGAGACGCATTGGCATTACTACGTAACGGCTGGCCTTTGTGTCGGGAGATATGATCAAGGCGCTGCTGTTTGCATCCTGTATAATTACCTCAACCGCATCTGAGTCAAGCACGTTGAGTACATCTAAAAGGTACACAACATTGAAACCAACCTCTAAACGATCTCCTGAATATTCAATTTCAATTTCATCTTCCGCTTCTTCGTGCTCAGGGTTATGTGCTTGAATGACTAAAGTATTGTCGTCCAGGATCAATCTTATGCCTTTATATTTTTCATTTGATAAGATCGATGCTCTTGTAAGTGCTTGTTTAAGCTGAGCTTTATCGATTTTAGCGCGATTGTCGCTTTCCTCAGGTAACACTCGCTGATACTCAGGAAAACGCCCGTCGATTAGCTTCGAGGTAAATTGTAAATTAGTTAAATTGACGCGGATATGATTCTTACCTAATGCAACTGTGATTTCATTATCTTCATCACTCAACAACCGCTGCAATTCCTGCACTCCTTTTCGTGGCAGAATGATCTGCCTGGAGCCTTCAATATCCGATTTATGGTCAAGTTGAGAAAGAGCTAAACGATGGCCATCCGTTGCTACCGTGCGAATCTGCTCCGTATCAACTTCAAGCAACAAACCGTTTAGATAATAGCGCACATCTTGTTGTGCCATGGCAAATGCTGTCTTGTCGATTAAGGACTTAAATCTACCTTCACTGATAACAATGTTTTGATCCAGTTCTAAATCATCTATTGTCGGAAAGTCTTCAGCGGGAAGTGTGACTAGAGAAAATCGACTTCGACCTGAACTTACTTTAACTTTTTCATTACTGGAGTTGATTGCAATTTTAGCCTGATCAGGTAAAGAGCGGCATATATCCAAGAGCTTCCGAGCCGGAATCGTTGTTGTCCCTTGGTCTTCGAGTCCCACCTCTAAACTTGCAACCAGCTCAACCTCCAAATCGGTTGCAGTAATAGATATAGCCTGATCGTTGCCTCGTATTAATAAATTACTCAGTGCCGGCATGGTCTGTCTACGTTCCACAGCACCGATAATTTGTTGTAGGGGTTTTAACAGATCTTCACGTGTTATAGATAACTGCATAATTTATATATTTAGTTGTAGTTATAGAGCGACTCTTTTACTGTGGATAACACTAATTATATGTTAAAAGTCAATATCTTAAATAGATTCAACTTGAGTGAAAGCAGTTTAACAATCGTTCTTTTATGCTGTTTAGTACAGGGATAAATCTGTAATAGCAAAGCTATGCAAACTATATCACTTTTTATGCACAGCCAATCAACAGCGATGCTAAATTGTTACTGATTAACTATTTAAGTTGCGCAATAAATTAATGTAGTCGTCGTTAATTCGTGAATCACTTTCCCTCAAGCTTTTTATTTTTCTACAAGCATGCAACACAGTTGTATGATCTCGACCTCCAAAAGCATCACCAATTTCAGGCAAGCTATGATTGGTAAGCTCTTTCGCTAAACTCATGGCAATTTGCCGTGGCCGGGTGATTGAACGACTGCGACGCGCAGAAAGTAAATCAGAAACACGGATCTTAAAATACTCAGCTACCGTTTTTTGAATATTATCGATTGTGACCAACTTATCTTGTAAGGCTAATAAATCATGTAAAGCTTCTTTAGCAAAGTCTAGAGTGATTGCCGAACCTGTAAATTGCGCATTAGCGATGACTCTGCGTAGTGCGCCTTCAAGCTCTCTGATGTTGGAGCGGATACGTTTGCCTATAAAAAAGGCAACGTCGCTTGGTAATTCAATCTGCAGTAATTCAGCTTTACGTTGCATAATGGCAACGCGAGTCTCTAATTCTGGCGGCTCAATGGATTGTGTTAAACCCCAACCGAAGCGTGACTTCAAACGTTCTTGCAGGTCTTCCACTTCTTTGGGGTAGCGATCACAAGTAAGAATTACTTGGCGTTGGCCTTCAAGCAAGGTATTAAAGGTATGAAAAAACTCTTCTTGAGAACGCTCTTTACCTGCGAAAAACTGAATATCATCAATCAATAATGCATCTACAGTACGATAAAAACGCTTAAACTCACTAATTGCGTTGTGTTGTAATGCTTTTACCATGTCTGCTACAAAACGCTCTGAGTGTAAATATAAAATCTTCGCAGCTGGATTGTGGACCAGCATTTGATTACCGATTGCGTGTAACAAATGAGTTTTTCCTAAACCCACACCACCATAGATAAGCAAAGGGTTATATGCTGCTCCAGGGTGATTGGCTACTTGTAAGGCAGCTGCTTTAGGAAGTTGATTAGATTTGCCCTCAACAAAGGTATCAAAGGTAAAGTTTGGATTCAGATTGTGGCTGAAATTTTGTAACTTGGAGGCAGCAGAGCTTACAGCATGTATTTTCTCAGTGTGTTCAGCGTTGGCTTGCTGATCTCTTGTGCTTGGTTGTTTATTACTGCCTATTTCAATCCTTACGGGCCTTCCAGACTTATTGTTAACAGTGACTAGCTCATCAATACGTGCAAGAAAATTATCTTGTACCCAATCAAGCACAAAACGATTGGGTGCCAGCAGGGTTAATCCGCCATTTTCCTCAATTGCATGTAATGGACGAATCCAAGTATTGAGTTGTTGTTCAGATAACTCAGACTCAAGCTTGTGAACACAGGACTTCCAGAGAACATTCGCCACGCAGCATACTCCAGTATGTTTATAATAGTTGTAAAATTGTTAAGGGGTAGACCAGTCTATCCAGTAATAGGATTGTTATCCACTGTTTAATGACTGACAATAGTCGTTGACAAATGTGAGTAGCGCGATTATTTTTGCGCACCTTATTAAATAATTATTCTAAGTATATAAATTTAGTGGCAATGTAATAATTGCTTATGAAAATAGAATAATTAAATCGATAAGAAGTAAATTAGTTAAAAATTAAATTGGAATAATATGAAACGCACATATCAACCTAGTAATTTAAAGCGTGCACGAACACACGGTTTTAGAGCTAGAATGAAAACAAAAGGTGGTCGTGCTGTAATCAATGCTCGTCGTGCACGAGGTCGCGCACGTCTTTGTCCGTAAACAAGGCGACCTTAGTTTTTGCTATAGGTTTTTCACGAAAAATTTTTGCAAGTTAAAAGAAACGCGTACACACATCTAGACCGGCTACAAAACGCAAGCCAATATACCCGAGTCTTTGATCAAGCAATAAAATCTAACAGCGAATTCTTTACTATACTCTCAAGAGAAAACGCCATTGGACAACCGCGTCTTGGGATCGTAGTTGCTAAACGCCATGCTAAGCGAGCAGTAGATCGAAATACAATAAAAAGAATTATCAGAGAAAGTTTTCGTCAAACAAAAACGTCTCTTCCAAACAACGACTATATTGTAATTTTAAAACGTCCCATCAAAGCCATCAAAAAAACAAAATTTAAACAAACCCTAAAGCTACAAATCGAAACATTGTGGAAGCAATTTTAAAACAATGAATACATTGATTAGCAAATTTCTAATTTTTTTAATCAAAGCATATCGCTTACTACTAAGCCCATGGTTAGGACAACAATGCAGGTTTCATCCAACGTGTTCACAATATGCATTAGAAGCAGTGCAGCAACATGGTGCATATCGTGGTAGCTGGCTTGCAATAAAACGTGTTGCGAGTTGTCATCCTTGGCACGCAGGAGGTATCGATCCTGTACCCAAAAACATTAAGCCAAAATAGAAAACAATAAAAGAATGGAAAATCAAAGATTCTTTTTATATTTAGCACTGGCTTTTTTGCTGTATGTTATATGGCTCACTTGGCAACAAGAAAATGCACCGACCCCGCCTAATGTCGCCACACAAGAGAACAACCAAGAAATATCTAGTAGTGCAGCGGATGAATTAAACTTATCCGAGAACTCAGACGATATTCCTGATGCGCTTGATGCACCGCAGGACACAGCAGCCACAAATAATGTTGCCGAAGAACAGCAACCCTCTAAGCGCAGCAAGAAAATACAGGTACAAACAGATGTGCTGGATATCATTATTGATACACGCGGTGGTGATGTTCGCCAAGTAGACCTGCCGACCTATCCAGTATCTTTACAGAAAAAAGACCAAGCATTCCGCTTAATGCGCAGCGATGCACGCACGTATATTGCACAATCCGGTTTACGCCATGACAAAGTAAATGGTCAAGCGATCACAGGTATGGCGCCAACGCACCACGAAATTTACAACGCTGAAAAAACTAAATATCAACTGGCTGAAGGTAAAGATGAGTTAAGCGTTAAACTTACTTGGAAAAGTGAAAATGGTATTGAAGTAGAAAAAATCTACACGTTTACACGCGGAGCATTTGTCTATGATGTGACTCATCGGGTGACAAACCGCAGTAATCGCACTTGGGTTGGAAGACAGTATCAGCAGCTTAGACATAGCCCTGTACCCGAAAACCGCAGTTGGTTACGTTTGCCCACTTATACAGGCACTGCTTATTTTGACGGCGCCTACCACAAACACTCTTTTGATGATGTTGTAGAGGAACCCATAAGCATGTCTGTGGAAGGTGGCTGGGTTGCCATGCTGCAGCATTATTTTGTTTCTGCCTGGGTACCAGAGCAAAACGAACAGAATCGTTTTTACAGTAAGGCAGTAAAAGCCGCCGGCGAGCAACAACTCTTGATAGGCATGCTTTCTGAAGCAAAAACAATTGCACCAAACGCTAGTGCGGAGTTTAAACGCCGCCTCTACACCGGACCTAAAATACAAGATGACATGCAAGACATTGCTAGAGGTTTAGATCTGAGTGTCGATTACGGAATGTTTTCTATTTTATCCAAACCTTTATTTTGGTTAATGCAATGGTTACACGATCTGGTCGGTAACTGGGGATGGTCGATTATTTTAGTTACGATCGTAATCAAACTTGTCTTTTATAAATTATCAGAAACCAGTTACAAATCCATGGCGCGCATGCGCAAGTTGCAACCACGCATTAAAGCTTTGCAAGAGCGATACTCTGAGGATAAGCAAAAACTAGGACAAGCTACTTGGGAGTTATATCGCAAAGAAAAAGTTAACCCTGCCAAGGGCTGTTTGCCAATATTAATACAAATGCCAGTATTCTTAGCCTTATATTGGGTATTAATAGAAAGTGTTGAACTACGTCAGGCGCCGTTTATGTTATGGATAAACGATTTATCTGTGCGTGATCCAATATTTATTCTGCCATTGTTAATGGGCATAAGCATGTATGTGCAATTCAAACTTAACCCTGCTCCTCCTGACCCAATGCAGGCTAAGATATTTGCCATGATGCCCATTATGATGACAATTTTTATGGCTTTTTTCCCAGCAGGTTTAGTGTTGTACTGGTTGGTGAATAATATCCTTTCAATTATTCAGCAATATGTAATAACAAAGCGTATCGAGAACGAAGCGTATTAAAATACGGCTGCTATAAATCAATATTAAAAGGGCGCATCAATGCCCGACGACAACATCTCACAAAAAGAACTGATCTGCGCTGTTGCTACTCCGCCAGGGCGCGGCGCTTTAGCCATTGTTCGCCTGTCTGGCAAGCAAGCTCGTGAAGTTGCCGAAAAGATAACAAAGACGTCATTGGCTGCGCGCCATGCTCTTTTTACAAATTTTTTTAACCATGACGAAAGTGTAATTGATCAAGGGCTAACTATTTTTTTTCAGGCGCCTGCATCTTTCACTGGCGAAGATGTTGTCGAGTTTCATTGCCATGGTAATCCGCTTGTAGCAGAGTCATTGTTAAAAGTGCTTTGTGCGGAAGGCGCACGCCTTGCAACTGCGGGCGAATTTAGCTTGCGTGCGTTTTTAAATAATAAGATTGATTTAACTCAAGCCGAGGCGATTGCAGATTTGATCAATAGCACTACTGAACAATCTGCACGAACAGCAACAAGATCATTACAAGGTGCGTTCTCAAAGCGTGTGCAGTTAATTCTTGAGAAATTAATCCAAGCGCGAATGCATATAGAAGCAAATCTTGATTTTCCAGACGAAGAGATAGATCGACAGGAGCTTAAGCAAATACAATTACAACTGAACGATTTAAACGAAACTCTAGATGAATTGTTAAGGCAAGCAAAATTAGGTGAACGATTACAACAAGGTGCAACCATTGCTATTGCGGGCCGACCTAACGCAGGTAAATCAAGTTTGTTAAATGTATTAGCTCAAAGTGACGTGGCTATTGTTACTGAAATTCCAGGAACTACACGTGATCCATTAAACGCAGACATACAAATTCATGGTATTCCTGTGCGTTTAATCGATACTGCAGGTTTACGGAAGACCAAAGATGTAGTTGAAAGCAAAGGAATTGAACGCGCACAAAAAGCTCTTCAACAGGCGGATTTAATTTTGTGGCTGGTTGATGCAAGCGATGAAGAGTTTGATGAATTGCCCGATGAACTCGATACAAAAAAAGTCATAGCTATTCATAACAAAAGTGATCTAGTCACCATAGATAACGACGCAGATAAACTTTACATATCTACCATTACTCAACAGGGAATTACCGAATTGCTTGACGTTATCGGTCAACGGCTTGGCGGTCAGGAAAGTGGTGACACGCCTTTTTTGGCAAGAAGCCGTCACGTCATTGCGCTGCAACAAACACAGCAAAATATTCAATTAGCTGCTCAGCGATTAGACGACACCTCGGCGTTAGAACTTATTGCCGAAGATTTACGTTCAGCCCAACAACATTTAAATGAGATCACCGGCGAATTTTCTTCAGACGAGCTGCTCGGTAAAATATTCAGTGAGTTTTGCATTGGTAAATAAGCTGTAATGACACCTATGGGGGAGTCGTGTAATTCGATGACCTTCAGTACAATATCTGAGCATATGAGCACAAAAGAACAATCTTATGACGTGATCGTTATCGGTGGTGGTCACGCAGGCACTGAGGCTGCTTTGGCTTCGGCACGCATGGGTGCTAGTACTTTACTCATTACTCACAATATTGAAACGATTGGTCAAATGAGTTGTAACCCCGCAATTGGCGGTATTGGCAAAAGTCATTTAGTTAAAGAAATTGATGCCATGGGCGGTGCAATGGCCTTTGCGGCGGACATGGGCGGTATTCAATTTCGTGTGCTTAATTCACGCAAAGGCCCAGCCGTTCGCGCGACACGCGCACAGGCCGATCGCGTTTTATATAAAGCTGCTATTCGCAGACAGGTTGAAAATCAAGAAAATTTACAACTGTTTCAACAAGCCGTTGATGACTTGTTAATTAAAAATGATCGCATTGTTGGTGTGGCCACTCAAAGTGGACTCACATTTAAAGCCCAATCTGTAGTGTTAACAACCGGCACATTTTTGGGCGGCAAAATTCATATAGGAAATGATAATTATGCGGCCGGTCGTGCAGGCGACCCTCCGGCAATTACCTTGGCAAAGCGCCTACGAGATTTAGATTTACGTGTAGGGCGATTAAAAACAGGCACTCCACCGAGAATTGATGGCCGCACAATCGATTACTCGAAAACCGAGATTCAACCGGGCGACAAACCGACACCCGTATTTTCTTACCGGGGCGACACTGCAAACCATCCCGAACAAGTGAACTGCTACATCACTTATACCAACGAACAAACACATGAAATTATTCGACAAGATTTAAAACTCTCGCCTATGTATAACGGCAATATCGATAGCACCGGGCCGCGTTATTGTCCCTCCATTGAAGATAAGGTCACGCGTTTTGCGGAGCGCGACAAACACCAAATTTTTATAGAGCCCGAAGGTTTGCAAACCCAAGAGGTATATCCAAATGGCATTTCCACAAGTTTGCCATTTGCAACACAACAAAAATTTGTGCGCACTATTAAAGGCTTTGAAAATGCACATATCACACGCCCTGGTTATGCAATCGAGTATGATTATTTTGATCCACGCGACTTAAAACCAAGTTTGGAAACAAAATCAATCGAAGGATTATTTTTTGCAGGACAAATCAACGGCACAACAGGATATGAAGAAGCTGCAGCACAAGGCTTAGTTGCAGGCATTAACGCCGTACAACATATGCGTGAGCAAGAGGCCTGGATGCCGCGTCGTGATCAAGCTTACATCGGCGTGATGATCGACGACCTCGTCATGCGCGGGACGATAGAACCGTATCGAATGTTTACCAGTCGTGCGGAATTTAGATTACAACTGCGCCAAGATAATGCTGATTTACGATTGAGTGAAATCGCACGTGAGTTAGGCTGTTTAACAGAAGAGCAATGGAAATCATTCTCTAATAAACGTCAAGTATTAGAACAACAACGTGAACGCTTGCAAAATAGCTATGTTCAGCCAAACGACGTTGATCAGAAAACAGCTCAAGAAATTTTAAACACTTCACTTAAACACGAATACAGCATGTATGAATTACTGCGTCGCCCGGAAGTTACTTTTGAAAGCTTACAAAAACTAAGCAAACAAGACTTAAGTGAAATCCCCAAAGATATTTGTGAGCAATTGGAAATTCAAGCTAAATACGCAGGCTATATTGAACGCCAAAAAGCTCAAGTTGAGCGTTTAATGCAACAAGAAGAAGTAAAATTACCCCAAGATTTTAACTATGCAGCGATATCCGGATTGTCAAATGAAGCTAAACAAAAGCTTACCGAGATTAAACCTTTAACGATTGGGCAAGCCGCAAGGATTTCTGGAATCACGCCGTCTACAATTTCATTACTATTGGTGCATTTAAAAGCTAAGCCTTCCCGAAAAAGCGCTTAGCAGTCTCTCCCATGGATCCCACACAGCTGCTTAATAGGGGTGTGCAGGAATTAGGGCTTGCGGTTAATGAGCTTCAACTTCAGCAATTGCAATATTACGTTGAACTGCTGCAAAAATGGAATAAAACTTATAACCTAACAGCGATCGATAACACGCAAGAGATTATTAGCAAGCATATTCTTGATAGTCTTTCAGCTGCGGTTTATTTGAAAGGCAAAAATATTATCGACGTCGGCAGTGGCGCAGGTTTACCTGGCATACCTCTGGCAACAGTTCATCCAGATAAACAATTTGTTTTAATCGATAGCAACGCCAAAAAAACCCACTTCATACAGCAAGCGAATATTGAACTCGGGCTAAAAAACATCCAGGTTATTCATCAGCGAGTTGAACAATATTTGCCCAAGCAGATATTTCACACCCTCATAAGCCGCGCGTTTGCTAACTGCAATGAACTTTTGGATCGTTGCGAATCTGTGCTACAACGCCTAGATCAGGCAGGACGAATAATTTTTATGTTGGGTAAACAAAATCAACTCGAAGGGATGCCAAAACGATATAATGTGCTCGAGACTCATCGCGTGAAAATTCCACAACTCGAGGCACAACGACATATCGCCATCGTCGAAAAAGCATAGTTAAAACGCATGACTAAAATTATTTCAGTAACTAACCAAAAAGGCGGCGTAGGTAAAACTACAACCTCAGTAAATCTGGCGGCCTCGATGTCGGCGACCAATCGCAGCGTATTACTCATTGATCTTGATCCACAAGGCAACGCCACAATGGGCTCAGGTGTGGATAAGCGTACAGTCGAAAAAAGCACAGCTAATGTTTTACTTGGCGAATCAACGATTAGCGAATGTATAGTGCATGGCAGTAAAGGCGGCTATGATCTATTGCCAGGCAATGAGCAATTAACCATAGCCGAAGTGCAATTACTTGACGTGGATAGGCGTGAATTTAAATTACGCGATGCCCTTCAAGAAGTAACTGAGGACTACGATTATATTTTTATCGACTGCCCGCCTTCATTAAACATGCTCACAGTCAATGGCTTGGTTGCAGCAAGCAGCGTTATTATTCCCACTCAGTGTGAATACTATGCTTTAGAAGGCTTGTCCGCATTAACGCAGACGATTGAGCGTATTCGCATGTCGTCTAATCCAGATTTAAAAATCGAGGGCTTATTGCGCACTATGTACGACCCACGCAATAACTTAGCCAACGATGTATCAGCCCAATTAACTTCACATTTTGGTGAAAGCGTTTACCGAACGATTATTCCGCGCAATGTAACTTTAGCTGAAGCACCTAGCCACGGTTTACCTGTACTTTTGTATGATAAGCGTTCACGCGGCGCATTGGCTTATTTAGCGCTTGCGGGCGAGATGTTACGTCGAGATGAAGCACAAACCCATTCCATATCATCTGCAATGGCAAACTGACTTATGATAAAACTATGATTAAGAAAAAACGTGGTCTTGGAGCGCTAGGTGTCGATGTACTGCTAAGTGCTGCGGAAACCGAGAGCGCCATCAGCCGCAACGCAGAACACGGAAAATCACTACAAACCCTACCCGTAGATTTAATACATCAAAGCCCTTATCAACCAAGACAGGCCATGGAGCCTGAAGCACTTGAAGCCTTGGCAAATTCAATTCGGCAACAGGGTGTCGTTCAACCTATCGTAGTGCGCAAAACAGGAGATAATTTTGAGCTCATTGCAGGCGAACGCCGATGGCGTGCCGCACAACAAGCAGGACTGCAGGAAATTCCGGCAGTTGTTAAGAGTGTTAATGATCAAGAAGCTGCTGCAATCGCAATTATAGAAAACCTGCAGCGTGAAGATCTTAATCCGTTAGAAGAAGCGCAAGCATTCGCTAATTTAATTGATAAATTTGGGCTTACCCACCAAGAAGTAGGGGAAGTGGTGTCCCGTTCCCGCTCCGCAGTCAGTAATAGCCTGCGCTTACTAGAATTAGCCGAACCGGTTAAGACCATGCTCAATCACAACGACTTAGAAATGGGACATGCACGCGCATTGTTGGCACTAAAAGATAAGCAACAAATTCAATGTGCCCAAGCGATTGTTAAACGCCAATTATCAGTGCGCGGTGCTGAGACATTGGTGAAACAGTATCAACAAGCAGGCAGCAAAAAGAAAAGTGCAAAAGAGATCCACCAGGATCCTGACATATCTCGCATGGAGCACAGCTTATCCGACCAATTAGGCGCAAGCGTAACGATTCAGCATAGCCAAAATGGGAGTGGACGCATGCAGATTAAATACAGCAACCTCGATGAATTTGAGGGAATCATTGCAAAATTAATTGGCGAATCAAAATAATTTAGAAGAGTAAAATTACACCCTCATATTCATTTGTTTCTATTGAGATTTGATGGCCTAAATTTTATACTTCGCGCCTCTGTCAAAGCACTTAATGAGTTGCGTAAAGTCCGTTTCCAATAGCGGTTTAAAAACACTGTTGTCTGAAATGAAGACATGAACCGTAAAATTAATAATTAAATAAATTGGTTCAAAAAATAACAATACCTGCGCAAATAAAAAATATTTTGTTTTGGCAATGGCTAATTACATTTTGCGTTACAGCTTTTTTATTTATCGCTAAACACGATTTAGCATTTTCTGCATTATTAGGCGGTGCAATTTGCGCATTACCAAATATGTATTTTGCTCGTCAGTTGTTTACAAAACGAAGAATTGCTGAAGCGGGAACTTTACTTCGTACCATTTATGTAGCGGAGTTTATTAAGCTGAGTTTAGCCGTCGCACTACTTGCGATTGTATTAATTAATTATAAGGACGTACATCCGATAACATTATTTGCCACGTACTTTATTGTGCATTCATGCATGTGGGTCGTGCCCCTTGTTACACAAGTTTTTACCAAACCAACACTTAAGCAAACTTAATAAATAATGGCTGGCGAAATCACTTCATCTGAATACATTCAGCACCACTTGACGAACTGGACCTATGGCAAACATCCAGATGGTCACTGGGGGTTTGCACATTCCGCACAGGAAGCTACAGAAATGGGGTTTTGGGCGATTCACGTAGATAGTATGTTGTGGTCCATATTTTTAGGCTCGCTGTTTTTATTAATTTTCCGCAAGGCCTCCAAGAATATGACGTCTGGTGTGCCAAGTGGTTTGCAAAATTTTGTTGAATGGATTGTCGACTTTGTGAATGAAAACGTGCGTGGCTCATTCAGCGCAAAAAATGACTTGATTGCACCTATGGCGCTGACCATTTTTGTTTGGGTGTTTTTAATGAACCTTATGGATTTAGTTCCGGTTGATTGGATACCGCACTTAGCTGGAATTATAGGGCATGCGGTATTTGGAGTAGACCCACACCATGTTTACTTCAAAATTGTTCCAACGACCGATCCAAATATTACATTTGGTATGGCATTTGCCATTTTTGCATTAATGCTTTACTACGGCATAAAAATTAAAGGACCAGGTGGATTTTTCGGTGAATTGGCTTTTCAGCCATTTGGTAAATGGGGCATGCCAGCCAACTTATTGCTTGAAGGAATTTCCTTAATCTCGAAACCTGTATCACTCGCACTTCGACTATTCGGTAACCTATATGCTGGCGAGATGATCTTTATATTGATCGCACTACTTTACAGTGGCGGTATTGTCTGGGGCACAATTGGCGGTTTCTTACAACTGGGATGGGCAATTTTTCATATTTTAATCATTCTTTTACAAGCATTTATTTTTATGGTGTTGACCATAGTTTATTTAGACATGGCGCATCAGGAGCATCACTAACTAACGATTTGTTTTACGCAATTTAGTAACAGGAGAACGAAAATGGAAGCACAAGCTTTACTCTATATTGCCGGCGCACTCATGCTGGGTATCGGCGCAGCTGGAGCCGCAGTGGGCATCGGTGTTTTAGGCGGTCGATTCTTGGAAGGCGCCGCGCGCCAACCAGAACTCATCCCTATGCTTAGAACCCAATTCTTCATTGTAATGGGTCTTGTCGACGCACTACCCGTAATCGCTATCGCAATTGGTTTATATGTTCTATTCGCAGTTGTGCCAGGATTTGGCGGATAACCTCGATATTAAAAAAATTTAAGGCAAGCTAATGAACATAAACTTAACTCTTATTGGCCAATCGATAGCATTTGCAGTGTTCGTTACTTTTTGCATGAAAGTTGTATGGCCACCCATTATGGCGGCATTGGATGAACGCAAAAAGAAGATTGCAGATGGTTTGGCAGAAGCCGAGCGCGGATTAAAACAACAAGAACTTGCTGAGCAAGGTGCGGAAAAGAAATTAGCGGAAGCGAAACAACAAGCATCCGATATTCTCAGCCAAGCACAAAAACGTGCGAACGAAATTGTTGAAGATGCAAAATCTGTTGCTGTTGAAGAAGGTAATCGCATCAAAGAAGCTGCGCACGCCGAGGTAGAAAAAGAAGTTAATCGTGCCAAAGAACAACTACGCACTCAGGTTTCTACAATTGCGGTTGCAGGCGCTGAGCGTATTTTGAAGAAAGAGATTAATGCAGATGCGCATCAAGACATTCTTGATGATTTGGCTACGCAAATTTAAATAAGCGATATGTCAGAACTCACTACAGCAGCAAGACCATATGCAAGAGCGGCATTTGATATTGCCAAGGCTAATGGTGAGCAACAAAAGTGGACAGACATGTTGGGCTTTATGGCAGCAGTAGCACATGACCCCACTATGAAGGCTCTATTAGACAGTCCAAGACTTTCACAAAACCAAGCAGCTGAAATGTTTATCTCTGTTTGTGAAGGAAAGATTGACCAACGCGGTAAAAATTTCATCAAGCTGTTGGCAGAGAATGATCGTCTAAGTTTATTACCCGAAATCACTGCGTTATATGAACACTACCGCGCTGAGGCTGAAGGCTCTATAGAGGCAGAAGTTATTTCTGCAAGTGAAGTAAGTGAATCACAGCTTGCTAAAATTACTGCTTCACTTAAAAACCGTCTAGGCAAAGAGGTACGGCTTACCTCTAAGATTGATCCATCGCTTATTGGCGGGGCGATTATTCGCGCTGGAGACTTAGTGATTGATGGATCCGTTAGTGGTCGTTTAGAAAAACTATCTACTGCGCTTACAAATTAATTTAAACATTAAAAAATTTATTTAGTACTTGGGTACGAAAGAGGAATAAAGAAATGCAACTTAACCCAACTGAAATTAGTGAACTTATAAAAAGCCGCATTGACAATTTTGAGGCGGTAGCAGAAGCACGTACTGAAGGCACAGTAGTGGGTGTGACCGACGGTATTGTCCGTATTCATGGTCTCGCAGATGTAATGGCGGGCGAGATGTTGGAATTTCCACAAAACACTTTTGGTATGGCGCTTAACTTAGAGCGTGATTCAGTGGGTGCCGTTGTATTGGGTGATTACAAACATATTGTTGAAGGTGACAAAGTTTCCTGCACAGGCCGTATTCTTGAGGTGCCGGTAGGATCTGAAATGTTAGGGCGGGTTGTGAACTCGCTCGGTGAACCGATTGATGGAAAAGGTCCAGTCAATGCATCACTTAGTTCACCGATTGAAAAAATAGCGCCGGGTGTGATTGAACGTCAGTCAGTGAGTCAGCCTGTACAAACCGGTTTGAAATCGATTGATTCCATGGTGCCTATCGGGCGAGGCCAGCGTGAATTGATTATTGGTGATCGTCAAACCGGTAAAACCGCAGTCGCTATTGATGCCATCATTAACCAAAAAGGCACCGGCATTAAATGTATTTACGTTGCCATTGGCCAGAAAAATTCCTCGGTCGCCAACGTAGTGCGCAAGCTTGAAGAACACGGCGCAATGGAACATACAATTATTGTATCTGCCAGTGCATCTGAATCGGCAGCAATGCAATACATTGCGCCTTACTCGGGTTGTTCCATGGGCGAATATTTCCGTGACCGAGGTGAAGATGCATTAATTATTTATGATGATTTAACTAAGCAAGCTTGGGCGTATCGTCAAGTATCATTATTGTTAAGACGACCACCGGGTCGAGAAGCTTATCCCGGTGACGTCTTCTATTTGCATTCTCGTTTATTAGAACGTGCATCGCGCGTGAATGCAGAGTATGTAGAAGCGTTTACCAATGGAGAAGTAAAAGGACAAACGGGTTCACTAACCGCACTGCCGATTATTGAAACGCAAGCCGGTGACGTATCCGCTTTTGTACCTACGAATGTAATTTCAATTACCGACGGACAAATCTTTTTGGAATCGGATTTGTTTAATTCAGGTTTTCGCCCAGCGATTAATGCGGGTTTATCCGTATCTCGTGTAGGTGGTGCAGCACAAACAAAAATAATTAAAAAGCTCGGCGGTGGTGTGCGGCTTGCGTTAGCCCAATATCGCGAGCTTGCGGCATTCTCGCAATTTGCATCGGATCTTGATGAGCAAACACGCAAACAGTTAGAGCGTGGTGAGCGCGTAATGGAATTAATGAAGCAATTGCAGTACTCGCCATTAACCATTGCTGAAATGGCGGTGTCTTTATTTGCTGTAGACCAAGGCTATGTTGATGATGTTGAAGTAACTAAGGTTGTAGATTTTGAAAAAGCCATGCACGACTTTATGCGTTCACAACATAAAGACATGCTCGACAATATTAATGATACAGGTGATTACAGTGATGAAATTGAAGCTGCACTCAAGAATGCAGTTGAAGACTTTAAAGCTAAGGGAACTTGGTAAACCGTTAGCGAATAATTTATTTAACTAAATAATATGGCCAACGAAAAAGAAATACGCACGCAGATCGCGAGTATCAAGAATACTCAAAAGATCACCAAAGCCATGGAAATGGTTGCCGCGAGTAAGATGCGACGTGCGCAAGACCGTATGAGTGCAACACGCCCCTATTCGCAAAAAATGCTTAACGTAATCGGACATCTTGCTAATGCAAATACTGAATATAGTCATCCGTTTCTTGTAGAGCATCCTGATGTAAAAAGAGTCGCCTATATTATTGTGTCGACTGATCGGGGTTTATGTGGTGGATTGAACATCAATGCTTTCAAGGCTGCATTGAAGCACATGCAGCAATGGCAGGAAAAAAACATTGAAATTGATTTTTGTTTAATTGGGGCTAAGAGTACGCAGTTCTTTAAAAAGTTTGGTTCAAACATACTTTCTCAGGTGTCTCATCTTGGTGATGAGGTTCACTTGAGTGAATTGATAGGCACTATTAAAGCGGTATTAGATGCCTATACAGAAGGGAATCTAGATCGAGTATTTTTGGTTGAGAATGAATTTGTAAATACCATGACACAAAAACCAAAAGTTTCTACTTTATTGCCGTTAGAACCAGAAGATAGTGATGAGCTTAAACATCATTGGGATTACATCTATGAGCCTGATGCAAGAGAAGTTTTAGATGGATTACTAACACGCTACACAGAGTCTATTGTTTACCAAAGTGTGGTAGAAAATGTTGCATGCGAGATGGCAGCTAGAATGATTGCAATGAAAAGTGCTTCAGACAATGCAGGTGAACTTATTTCAGAACTGCAGCTAGCCTATAACAAAGCACGTCAGGCTGCTATTACACAAGAAATTTCAGAAATCGTTGGCGGTGCCGCTGCGGTTTAATAGTTTATTTTTAAAATACAGTTAAAGAGGATAAATCATGAGTGCGGGCCAAATAGTTGAAATCATCGGCGCGGTAGTGGATGTTGAATTTGCGCGTGATGATGTACCCAATGTTTATGATGCGTTGATCGTAGACGAAAAAAATCTAACCCTAGAAGTACAACAACAATTAGGTGATGGCATTGTGCGCACCATCGCAATGGGTGCTTCAGACGGTTTACAACGCGGTTTGGGTGTAACCAATACTCAAGCACCTATTTCAGTACCAGTCGGTGAGAAAACATTGGGCCGTGTAATGAATGTTCTTGGTGAACCAGTAGATAACGCAGGGGACATTGGCGCGGAATCTAAGATGCCGATTCACCGCACACCTCCTAGTTTTGAAGAGCAAGCGGGTGGCAATGAGTTATTAGAAACCGGAATTAAAGTGATTGATCTGCTCTGTCCATTTGCGAAGGGCGGCAAGATTGGCCTGTTTGGTGGTGCGGGTGTAGGTAAGACCGTAACCATGATGGAACTTATTAATAACATCGCTAAGAAACACTCAGGTCTTTCTGTGTTTGCTGGCGTAGGCGAACGCACTCGTGAAGGAAACGATTTCTATTACGAAATGAAAGAAGCGGGAGTGCTAGATAAAGTAGGCATGGTATACGGCCAGATGAATGAGCCACCGGGCAACCGTTTACGCGTTGCATTAACCGGCCTTACCATGGCGGAACATTTTCGTGATGATGGTAAGGACATGTTGTTATTCATTGATAACATTTATCGTTACACTTTAGCCGGCACAGAAGTATCAGCGTTGCTAGGGCGTATGCCATCAGCGGTGGGTTATCAACCCACACTAGCTGAAGAAATGGGCGCACTTCAGGAGCGAATTACTTCAACTAGCACAGGTTCAATTACATCAATACAGGCCGTGTATGTTCCTGCTGACGACTTAACAGACCCTTCACCCGCTACTACTTTTGCTCACTTAGATGCAACCGTTGTACTTTCAAGACAAGTTGCAGAACTGGGTATCTACCCTGCTGTGGATCCACTTGATTCAACCAGTCGACAATTAGATCCTCTAGTGATCGGACAAGAACACTATGACACCGCGCGCGCTGTGCAAAACACATTGCAACGCTATAAAGAACTCAAGGATATTATTGCCATTCTGGGCATGGATGAATTATCTGAAGATGATAAAGCTGTTGTGGCACGTGCTCGTAAAATTCAGCGCTTTTTGTCGCAACCTTTCTCCGTTGCAGAAGTATTTACCGGAACACCGGGCGCATTAGTTTCATTACAAGATACAATCTCAAGTTTTAAAGCGATTGTAGAAGGTGAATACGATCATTTACCTGAACAAGCTTTCTATATGCAGGGCGGTATTGATGACGTAGTGAAGAAAGCTGAGGAGCTTAAGTAAATATGTCCATGACCATGCATTTAGATGTGGTAAGTGCCGAGAAAGAGCTTTTCTCTGGCACTATCAACGCCGTGTTTGCGCCGGCCCAGATGGGCGATGTTGGGATTTATCCACGACACACACCATTGGTGACTGGATTACGGCCTGGTGAGCTGAAAATTGAAATCGATGGTCAAGAAGACCAATATTTATATGTATCCGGCGGTATTCTTGAGGTTCAACCGCATGTCGTTACAGTACTTTCAGATACCGCTATTCGTGCTGAAGATCTTGATGAAGCTAAGGCATTAGAAGCCAAGCAGCGTGCTGAAGATGCATTAAAAGACCAGAAAGGGGACTTTGATGCGGCTAAAGCTCAAGCTGAGTTAGTTAGAGCGGCAGAGCAGTTACGCATGATTGAGCGTATGCGCAAGATTCGCAAATAAATTTCAAGTAAAACAAGTTCTTACGCCTGTTCTAGGGAATTCTATCCGCCGAATTCCACAGCTGTTCAAATAAAGCTTTCCTTTTATATACTGCGCTAGCATACACTCTAATAACAGTAAGTGATCTTACGGTTTATAAAGAAACAATTCTTGGATAAAAATTAGAGCCACTATGGGACTAGAAGTCATCATTCTTGCTGCCGGCGCAGGTATACGTATGCATAGCGACTTACCAAAAGTGCTTCATAAAGTATCCGGCAAACCTATGCTTGAATACGTCATAAATGCTGCAAAGCAACTATCACCTAATAATATTCATGTTGTAGTCGGACATGGCGCTGATTTAGTTCAAGCCACATTTGCTGATGAAAAAATAAATTGGTGTTTGCAAAGCGAACAATTAGGCACTGCACATGCAGTGCAGCAGGCCTTGCCCAGTATTGACGATAAACAAAATGTTTTAATTCTATATGGTGATGTACCCTTACTAAGGGCAGAAACTTTGCAAATGCTTATCGATGGCTTATCGAAACATCAATTATCAATCTTATCTGCCAAATTAAGTAATCCAACAGGCTATGGACGTATAGTGCGCAAAGACGGTAGACCACAATGTATTGTTGAACAAAAAGATGCCGATGATGAGATATTAAAAATTAATGAAGCCAATAGTGGCATGCTTGCGAGTAATGCAGCCAAATTAAAACATTGGTTATCACAAATTGATAATCAAAACACACAAAAAGAATTTTATTTAACAGACTGTGTTGAGCGGGCAGTGAATGAAAATGCTTCGGTTGAAGCCATCATTTGCAATAACGAAGAAGAAATTCTTGGCGTGAATAACAAGCAACATCTTGCTTACGTAGAAAGAGTTTTACAAAGTCAAATAGCCAATGAACTCATGCTTAATGGAGTAACTCTGATTGATCCAACACGTATTGATGTGAGGGGTAAATTATCTACAGGAAAGGATGTAGAAATCGATGTCAATACAGTATTCATTGGCGATAATGATCTAGGTGATGGAGTTTATATCGGTGCAAATGCAGTGATAATTAATTCTAAGATAAAAGCCGGCACTAAAATTCATGCAAACTGCCATATCGAAAATTCCATTATAGGCGAGCGATGCGAACTTGGTCCGTTTGCACGTATACGTCCTGAAACCGTATTAGCTGAACAAGTTAAAGTAGGCAATTTTGTTGAGATGAAAAAATCCGAGGTACAATCAGGTAGCAAAATTAATCACCTAAGCTACATAGGTGATAGTGAAATCGGCAAAGGGGTGAATATTGGTGCCGGAACCATTACCTGTAATTATGATGGAGCGAATAAATATCGCACTACGATTGGTAATAATGTATTTGTGGGCTCAGATACACAATTTGTTGCTCCGGTAACTATAGGTGATGGCGCAACAATTGGAGCAGGTTCAACCATTACCAAGGATACTCCTAAAGAAAAATTAACCTTATCGCGTAGCAAGCAAATCACCATTGATAGCTGGCATCGTCCCAAAAAAAATAACTGAAATAACAAGTAATTTAACGAATCATGTGTGGAATTGTTGGAGCAATAGCAAATAGAAATGTTTCGCCTGTCTTGCTAGAAGGACTGCGCCGTTTGGAATACCGTGGCTATGATTCTGCTGGTATGGCGATTTTAATGGATGGTGAATTAAAACGTATTCGTAAGACCGGTAAAGTAAATGAATTAGGTTTAGCGCTTGATGAATCCGCATTAATCGGTCAACTTGGCATTGCCCATACACGTTGGGCTACACATGGGGCACCAGCTGAAAACAATGCTCACCCACATATCTCAAATAACCAAGTTGCGATTGTGCATAACGGCATTATTGAAAACTTTGAAGAATTAAAAGCACAACAAATTGAAAATGGTTTTAGTTTTTCTTCTGACACGGATACCGAAGTCATTGCCCACCAAATTGTTTTTTATCTGGATCAAGACTTATCCTTATTTGAATCAGTTCAAAAAACTGTAAACGACATTAAAGGTGCATATGCATTAGGAGTAATAGATAAAAATGATCCCGAGAAATTAATCGCGGCAAGACATGGCAGCCCACTTGTGATCGGCATTGGTGAAAAAGAGAATTTCATTGCTTCAGATGTGCAAGCTTTATTAAAAGAGACGCAAAAATTTATTTTCTTGGAGAATGGCGATATTGCAGAAATTAGTCGCGAAGCGATTCATGTGTATGATCAAACTGGATCAAAAACAGAGCGGAAAATTACAACAAGCAAGCTATCTGCGGAAGCCGCAGAAAAAGGCGGCTACCCGCATTTCATGCTCAAGGAAATCTATGAGCAACCGCAAGCCATATCGGATACGTTGGAAGGAAGACTTATTAATGGAAAGGTAGCGGAACAAATTCTTGGACCACAAGCGAAAGAAATTTTAGACAAAACAAAAATGATACAAATTGTCGCGTGTGGTACAAGTTATCATGCTGGATTGATTGCAAAATTTTGGTTTGAAGAACTCGCAGGTATTCCATGTTATGTAGATGTTGCCAGTGAGTTTCGTTATCGTAAACATGTAGTTCAAGCAGGTACTTTGTTTGTCACAATTTCACAGTCAGGTGAGACCGCAGATACACTTGCGGCACTACAGCAAGCAAAACGAGAAGACTACATAGGTACATTAGCCATTTGTAATGTACCAGAAAGCTCATTAGTACGTGAATCTGATCTTGTACTTATGACACATGCTGGACCCGAAATTGGCGTAGCATCTACTAAGGCTTTCACAACACAACTCGTAGCACTGTTACTCATAGTCATTACTGCAGGGCGGCGTCATGGTATGCATGATGAATTGGAAAAAATTCTCGTAGAACAGTTAATGAATTTACCTGCTCGTATTAATAAAGTACTGCAACTTGATTCGACCATTAAAAAACTTGCCAAACACTATGGAGACAAAAACCATTCCTTATTTTTAGGTAGAGGTATTCATCATCCTGTTGCATTGGAAGGCGCATTAAAGTTAAAAGAAATTTCTTATATTCATGCTGAGGCCTACCCTGCTGGTGAATTGAAACATGGACCGATTGCTTTAGTAGACGATAAAATTCCTGTGATAGCTGTTGCACCTAATGATGAATTGCTTGAAAAACTTAAATCTAATCTAGAAGAAGTTCGTGCGCGAGGAGGTGTTTTGCATGTGTTTGCAGATATAAGTTCAGGGTTTGTTTCTGAACCCGATACCATCGTTATCGAAGTAGATGCCCCCGATAATGCTGTGGCACCCATCATATTTACCATCCCACTGCAGATACTTGCCTACCACGTTGCCATTCTAAAAAATACGGATGTGGATCAACCGCGAAACTTAGCGAAGTCTGTGACGGTCGAATAACAAACCTTTAATATTATTTCTAACACAAGAGCTTATAATTCTCCTGTGGCACTCAAAAATTCACAATTTGCATACGGTTCAATTGCCAAATGGCTGCATTGGAGCATCGCATTATTATTTTTAGGATCCTATGCAGCGGTAAAATATCGTCATTGGTTTACCGTTGAAGACACTCCTGCAAACTGGACAGCGTTACAACTACATCTTTCTATTGGCATTACTATTGGAGTGTTAGTTGCTTTACGTGTTATTTGGCGCATTATGAACCGTGTTCCTGATGAAGAACCTGGTAGCAGAATGGCACATTTTGCAGCAAAATTAGGTCATTATTTGTTATATGCCATGATGATTATCATGCCGATAACTGGATATATCGGCACAGGTGTAAATGCGGAGTATTTTTTTCTTTTTGATATCACTAAGTTCGAGAGCACTCAATTATTCAACACGCTCGTAACAAACGGTTTGAATATGACCTTCGAGGAATTCGAACAACCGATTGACTTTATTCACAAAGAACTCGGGGGCGAGATAATAGTTCTGATATTGGTGTTTGGTCATATACTCGCGGCTTTGTATCATCACTTTGTTAAAAAAGATCGAACTTTGCGCAAGATGACAGTGGATGCGGCATGATTAATTCAGGTGGTTGTCATTGTGGTGCAATAAAGTTTGAAGTTGATGTACCTGAAGACATTAGTTTGGTTGAATGTAATTGTTCCATTTGTTCAAAGACTGCTTATCTTCACTTAATTGTACCTAAGGAAAAATTTAAACTTTTAAGAGGAGAAGGAAGTTATTTAACTTATACTTTTGACACACATGAGGCAAAACATCATTTTTGCAAAATTTGTGGCATTAAGTCTTTTTATATTCCGCGATCCCATCCAAATGGTGTAAGTGTAAATGCACGCTGTTTAAATAATTTTGATATTAACTCTTATGCAGTAGAACAATTCGACGGAAAAAACTGGGAGCAAAATATTCAAAAGCTGAAAAAATTTAATTAGTAGAAGAACCATAATCAATTAAAGTCATTAGATAATTAGTAATTAATTTAAGGTAGTCCCATGAAAAAAATTACGCACATTTTTATATTTTTAAGCGCATTATTACTATTGTTTAGTGTTGCATATACAAAAGATTTAAAAGTAGGGCCCGAAGAAGGTAGCAAGATAGGTGAAATTACAGGGACCACCATCTATGGTGCTGAATTCAAGTTATCTAAGTTAGTTGAAAAAGGATCCGTGGTATTAATCATGCTGCGCGGCTATCCTGGAAGTCAGTGCCCAATTTGTTCTACCCAAGTTGCTGGGTATATTGCCAAAGCTGAGGCATTTGAAGCACAAAGAAATACGCCGGTTGTATTTATTTACCCAGGTAAAGTAAAAAACTTAGAAAAACGTGCCAAGGAATTTACTGCGCCACTAGAAGAAAAAGTTGATTTACCAAATAATTTAATTTTTGTCTTAGACCAAGATTATAAAATTACTAATCAATTAAAACTTAGATGGAATGATCCAAATGAAACAGCTTATCCCGCGGCGTTTGTCATCGATCATGATGGATATATTCAGTATGCAAAAGTAAGTGACAACCATGGAGATCGGGCAACAGCTGATGAAGTATTAGAATTTTTGGATATTATTCACTGATTATTACATCGTTGGCAGATTAATCAGGGTATTATTCCTCTTGTTCTAGGCAACTAGAACAAATTCTCATTCCAATTTTAGAGGGAGAAGATGTATGGAAGCGGTAAACCCATATGAGAGCCCGAAGTCAGTCACCACCACCACATCATCAGATACTTACCAACCAAAATTATTTGCCATAAATGGCAGAATTGGAAGATTAAGATATTTAGCTTATGGAATGATTGCGACCATTGTGTCGGTGATCTTTATAGGAATTGCTGCTGCGATGTTGATTCCATTATTCGCATCCAGCACAAGCGCGTCAGGAACTGCTGGCGCTCTTCTTGTAATTGTTTTCTATTTACCCTTACTGATTTTCTCGATCATTTTAATGAAACGCCGATTAAATGATTTAGATAAGAGTGGTTGGTGGCAGTTATTAATATTTATACCTATTGTTGGAATCATCTTTGGCCTTTATGTTCTTTTATGGCCTGGTACAAAGGGATCAAATAACTATGGCTTGCAACCTGAAAAGAATTCACCACTGTTGATTATTGCAGGTCTGATTGTTCCATTATTCTTGATTGGAATATTGGCCGCCATTGCGATACCGGCTTATCAAGATTATGTTGATCGAGCGCAGCAAGTGATGGAGTCTCAGCAATAGAGGCTTAAAAAAACATTGCCCTAATTAATGTAATACTCAAAGAAAATAAGGAGTTGGGAGGGAGGAGTATCTTCAGAGTTTTATTAATTACAGATCAGGGCAATGAAAATCCTTAGTTAGTTTCTATGGGTAGCTATCTTAAGCGATTCTTGCTATAAGTAAATTTCATTATTTATATGATAGTAATCGTTTTTATAGATGGCCAATCTCCCCACTGTTAAACAACTGCGCTACCTAATCGCTCTGGAAAAACACTTACATTTTGGTCGCGCGGCTGAGGCATGTTTTGTTACACAATCCGCTTTTAGTGTAGCCATTAAAGACCTAGAGGAATTATTGAATGTTTGCTTGGTCGACCGCACCAACCGTAGTGTGGTTTTTACCTCTGCAGGAAAATTAGTGGCACAGCAAGCGCGTTTAGCCATTTTTGATATTGAAGGAATCGTTGATATCGCGAAATCTGTGCAAGAACCATTAAGTGGCGTACTTAAAATGGGGGTAATACCGACTATTGCACCGTTCTTATTACCAAAAATTTTGCCAAAGATTCGTAAGAAATTTCCTAACTTAGAGCTTTACCTAAAAGAGGAACAAACAAAAAAAATTCACGAACTATTGTTAGATGGAGAACTAGATTTACTTTTACTAGCGCTACCTTTCGATCTAAAAAATACTGAAACCACATCCATTTTTAATGATCCTTTCAAGCTTGCATATAGAAAAGACACCACGTTGATTGACCCAGATAATTTTTCACCGAATAAACTAAATAAAGAAGCGATATTATTGTTAGAAGATGGGCACTGCTTGCGTGATCATGCATTGAGTGCCTGCAGTTTGGGACGCAAAGCAAAGATAAGTAAATTTTCTGCCAGTGGTCTATATAGCCTTATTCAAATGGTGGATAGTGATCTTGGAGTGACTTTTATTCCACAAATGGCGATCGATAGCGGTTTGCTAAAGAATACTAAAGTTCAAACTAAGGTTTTGAAAGACAAGTCATACCGCGAAATTGGTCTTGCCTGGCGTAAGTCCAGTGTTAGAAAACATGAATTTAAATTACTGGCCGATGTAATTCAGGAGTGTGCCGGTAAGTGAGTGATTCAATACTTGCTGGTTTAGAGAGTAAATATCCCAATAAAGCAAGCAATCCCCCACCTAGCGCAGCTAACACAAATACATTTTCAATTAATGCAACGGTAATGGAATAAGACGCAATAATAGAAATCGTTGCAATCCATTTCACTCTTTTAGGAATAATACGATGTTGTTGCCAATCTTGAATAGATTGTGCAAAGGGTGACTCATGGATTAACCAAGAATGAAAAACAGGTGAGGATTTTGCAAATGCCCAAGCGGCGAGTAATACAAAACAAGTTGATGGTAACAATGGTAAAAAGGCGCCTACTATACCTAAGCTGAGCGAAATGCTGCCTATAGTGTTGTAAAGTATTTTTTTCATTACTCCCCGTCTAATAACAAGTTTAATTATCCTTAAATTTTGCGGTTTTGATGCGTGCAAGTAAATTTGATCGTTTTCATGGCAGTAATCTAATTTTCAGATGATTAAATGACTACAATCCAGTGCTTTATTTTCATCGGGTATAATGTGCCGCTCGTTCACATACGCATATAAAGCTCTGATTAAAAATGAATTTATAGACATTAAAATGAGCGGTAGTTAACAAAAAGTGTGAGAAGGCTCAACTAATTCTGATGAGTTTATCTCTACACTGTATGTGTTAGTTGATTACTGAGGAGTAATTTTACTACTGAAAAAGGCAAACCTGGTGAAAGCCTGGGGCGCAAAATTACCGGTCTAAGGAAGCAAGGATTCTACGACAGCGGAATTACCAGATAGTGAACCTCTCTCTCCAACAACTCCCACTTTCTTTCAGTCTGAACGCTGTATTACCTTGCTTCCTAACTTAAATTAACAGCATTTTCCTGCAAATAAATTCAAAGTTTCTCTAGCTAGTATTTCAATAGTCTTCTAAGGCCACTTCATAACAATTAGATGTAGTCAAATTGAAACATCTGTAGTGCGTAATTAAGTGCACAAATTCTGCAGTCTAAATGATCGTAATATTCGATTATTACAATATAAATAATATAATTTATAAATGATAAAAGCGCGCGTAATATTGGTTCCAATGAAATTCTAAATAACCATAGGAGATAATTTCATGACGGAAGTAAATAAATGCCCTGTTGTGGTAGTTGCTAGTAGGCAAGCCGCTGGTGGTGGGACCACTAATCGAGATTGGTGGCCAAATCAACTAAATGTAAATGTACTACATCAACATTCAGCTAAGTCTAATCCAATGGATAGAGACTTTAATTACGCTGAAGAATTTAAAAAACTTGACCTAGAAGCATTAAAGAAGGATCTACATGCATTAATGACTGATTCTCAAGAATGGTGGCCAGCAGACTATGGTCACTATGGACCATTCTTTATCCGCATGGCATGGCATGGTGCAGGTACGTATCGCACAGGAGATGGCCGCGGTGGTGCCGGTTCAGGAAATCAACGTTTTGCACCTATTAATAGCTGGCCGGATAACGGTAACTTGGATAAAGCACGCAGACTATTGTGGCCAATCAAACAAAAATACGGCAAACAAATTTCTTGGGCAGATCTTATGATCTTAACCGGCAATGTGGCGCTTGAATCAATGGGATTCAAAACTTTTGGATTTGCAGGCGGTCGTGAAGACACCTGGCAACCCGAAGAAGATATTTACTGGGGTACTGAGAATGAATGGCTTGGAGATAAGCGCTACTCGGGTGAACGTGATCTTGAATGCCCACTTGCCGCAGTGCAAATGGGTTTGATTTATGTAAACCCTGAAGGACCAAACGGCAATCCAGATCCGGTTGCATCAGGTGTTGATATTCGTGAAACTTTTGCACGTATGGCAATGAACGATGAAGAAACCGTTGCACTTGTTGCCGGTGGACACACATTTGGTAAATGCCATGGTGCTGGTGATGCTGCGCATGTTGGACCCGAGCCTGAAGGAGCCAGTATTGAAGAACAAGGCTTTGGCTGGATGAGCAGTTATGGAAGCGGTAAAGCTGGAGATGCAATCACCAGTGGAATTGAAGGCGCATGGACGCCAACACCCATCGCTTGGGATAACAGTTACTTTGATACTCTTTTTGCCTATGAGTGGGAATTAACAAAAAGTCCTGCGGGCGCTCATCAATGGGTACCTAAAGATGGTGCAGCAGCAGATGCAGTTCCTGATGCACATGACTCTGCGAAACGTCATGCACCGATTATGACCACTGCAGATATGGCAATGCGCATGGACCCAGCTTATGAGTCGATTGCACGTCGTTTTCACCAGAATCCTGATGAATTTGCAGATGCTTTCGCACGTGCGTGGTTCAAGTTAACGCATCGTGATATGGGACCACGTGCACGTTACTTAGGTAATGATGTGCCTGCTGAGGAATTAATCTGGCAAGATCCTATTCCGGTCGTTGAGCATGAATTAATTGATGAAAAAGATGCTGCAGATATTAAAAGCAAAATTATTGCTTCAGGATTATCTGTAGCGGAACTTATCTCAACTGCATGGGCATCGGCTTCTACTTACCGCGGTTCAGACATGCGCGGTGGTGCGAATGGCGCACGTGTTCGTCTTGCACCGCAAAAAGACTGGCAAGTGAATCAGCCTGAGCAACTTGCAAATGTTTTGCAAACGCTTGAAGGAATTCAGCAAGAATATAACGATAGCGCTACGGATGGTAAAGCCGTTTCATTTGCAGATGTAATTGTATTGGCGGGTTGTGCAGGTGTTGAACAGGCAGCGAAAAATGCAGGTCATAGTGTGACAGTACCTTTTACGCCCGGACGTGGTGATGCCTCACAAGAACAAACAGATGTTGAATCATTTGATGTGCTTGAGCCAACTGCCGATGGATTCCGTAATTATTTAAAAGGTAAACATACGATATCCGCAGAAGAGTTACTCGTCGATCAGGCACAATTAATGACATTAAGTGCTCCAGAGATGAGCGTGCTTGTTGCAGGTATGCGTGTGATGAATGCAAACTTTGAGCGCACCCAACATGGCGTGTTTACCAAGCAGCCAGAAGCATTAACGAATGACTTCTTTGTGAACTTGTTGGATATGAGCACAGAGTGGACACCTACTTCTGAAGATGCAGATATCTTTGAAGGCCGTGACCGTGCTTCAGGTGAAGCTAAATGGACGGGTACACGTTTCGATCTAATCTTTGGATCGAACTCACAACTTCGTGCGATAGCAGAATACTATGGATGCGAAGATTCTAAACAACAATTCGTCCAGGACTTTGTCAAGGCATGGGACAAGGTGATGAACCTTGACCGTTTTGATATTGCGTAGTCGTAACTAAAAGATCAGGCGGCGCTTTCAATGTAAATTGAATCGCCGCCTTTCTTTATTTTATCACTGAGATTCTCAGTAAAGTGATTAACTCATAGTCTTAAATATATAAACTCAATCCACCTTGCTAATGTTGCTCCAAATGATCACAACAGCGATGGCAAGAAAAAACAAATAAATAAAATCGTACATAAGTTTTCCTGTATCTATCATTAATATCTCGTCTGGTTAAAGATTAAAATTATAATAAGAATAAAAGCTTAATTTGTTACACTTGCTTTAGAAAAATTTAATTTTATTAATAAAGTCTATTTATATTTTAAGGGATAGGCTAGTGTTAAACCTAAATTTAGGAGGTGCAGATTGATAAAAATAAAGCTGTTCTTGATAGTTGCAACATTTGCAATCTATACAATTACTGCTTATGCACTTTATAAAAACGGTCTAAACTGGCCTGCAGTATATTTTGGCGATATTTTAGGTTTTGATTGGCGTTCACAGTTTAATATAGATTTTTTAATTCACCTGATTTTATTAGCGATATGGATTTCCTGGCGCGAGGGTTTCTCGAGTAAAGGTATATTTTTTGGACTCTTAAGTATATTTATGGGCGGTATGTTTGGATTCCCTTATTTGCTTTATGCAATTTATAAAGCGAATGGGGATGCAAAACGAGTTCTTCTTGGTGTACATGCATAAAAGGTAGATGTAACGAAGGATTAATTATGATTGAGGTGGCTGGAATAGACCATGTTGTTTTAAGAACTTCAAAGGTAAGTGAAATGCTAGATTTTTATTGTGGAGTACTGAACTGTAAAGTTGAAAGAGAAACTCCGTCAGAATTTGGCATAACACAGTTACGTGCAGGAAATGCACTAATCGACTTAGTTAATGTAGATAGCAAAATAGGTAAATTAGGTGGCGGGCCGCCGAGCAAAAGTGAAAATAATATGGACCATTTTTGTTTACAGTTAAATAAAATTAGTGAAGAAAAAATAAGAAGTCACCTAGCAGCACATGACATTAAAGTTGGTGAATTTGCTGATCGCTATGGCGCACAGGGTACTGGGCGCTCTATTTATATTAATGATCCAGAAGGAAACACTGTTGAACTGCGATCGCAACTTTGAAATAAAAAACTCTTGGGCGAGCAATAAAGAACAAACTAAGCTATTAAGCCTTACAATTATTACCCTCTAACTGCCACGATTGCACCAGGCGGTCGATGCTAGAAACAGCCAGTGTGATTTTGCAAAATTTTGCATATCCAGAAACGACACCGTTAATAGGAGCATTTGTTAAACCTTCATCAAACATCCACGAATATGAGACATTGCCATTTGAAAGCGCACCAATATCTGATGGCTTTCCCCAGTGTTGCACTAATCCATCTACATCCTGACCAACCCAACTATTTAAACTCCACTCAAGATTCGCTCTTGAAGCACAACTACATAGAATTACTAAAAGAATAGAGACACAAATAATTCGCAACATAGTTCCTCCTAACCCTACATTTATTATCTTTATATGCGCAATATTCTATAATTAATTATTGTTGTTTGCAGAACCTTAACTAACCCACTGATTAAAGGCTACTGCGCTTGAATTATGAACTGATCTGAAAACCCAAAGCGCAGTTTCAAAGTGTCCTAATGCGACTTCAAGCTAAAATCAACAGTGTTATTATTTAGTCGTAATTAAATATATAACCCATGGTTCTGAATGAATGAGAGATAGTTGTTGCCAAAGTAATTTTGATAGTTCTGATTTAAATCATAGACAACGTATTGTCCTAATAATTGTTCTCGTTATTAACGCAGCCACTTTTTTTATGATGGTCTTGGCTGCCAAGATCAGTGGTTCTACATCTTTATTATCGGGTGCGCTTGATAACTTAGGTGATGCGCTAACCTATGCCATAAGTTTGATAGTGATAGGGGCAGCTCCATTTGTTAAAGCTCGAGTTGCTATGTTCAAGGGTTTGTTAATTCTTAGCTCGGCATTGGTGGTCGCGTATGTGATTATCTTGCGTTTGCTACAACCGGAGACCCCTGTCTTTGAGACAATGGGCCTTGCAGCTATTGTAAATTTAGTTGCTAATCTATCCTGCCTATTGTTGTTAACGCCATATCGTAATAAAGATGTAAACATGTCTTCAGCATGGGAGTGCTCGCGCAACGATGTTGCCGAAGGGCTCGCAGTTATTGTGGCAGCAATAGCAGTGTGGGTTTTTAATTCCGGCTGGCCAGATTTAGTAATTGCATTCGGACTTTTGATTATGTTTTCACGTTCCGCAATAAGAGTATTTCAAGCCGCGTGGCATGATTTACATTTGACTACAGATAAAACCAAAGTTGATGCATAGTGCAATATCTAAAGCCTATGTAATTATGATAGAAATGAATTAATTAGATATTTCACTTTGTTCTGGGCATACACATAGATTTTGATGTTGGCATAAGCGATAGTTCCATATGTGGGCGATAGCAATTACTATCGCGCCAATGACAGTAAAGACTTTTTCTAACACTTCTCCAAACAAATCGTGACCAAAAAAGGCCACAACACTCAAAATTAATAAGCCAATACTGCCTATAAATAAAACTCGATAACGTTTGTGATTCTTACAGCCCATTGTAAGGGCGTAAGCAGAAATTGGTACTACAGCTATTACCATCCAAATATGAAAGCTTTCATCAGTTAATGGCAATGCAGCAATGGATGGAAGTGAAACAACTAAAAGAGGCAAAACCAAACAATGAATAGTGCATAGTAAAGATAAGCTAATCGCTGCTTTATCTGTAATCGCTTGTAAATTTAACATTTTAATCTAGGTTTAAGAAAAGTTTATTAATGCAGGGAGAAAATAACGAAAAAGTTTTTATCGGATAATGCAGTAATATTATAAAACGTTATAACATAACATTATACAATATAGCTAATAAGGTTTTATATCAGAATATAGGAATTAACAGTCGACAATCCCCTAAAGCATGGGTTTATTTTTTGATAAAAATGAATGTCTGAAATCTGGTTGGAATTAATTTATTACAAATTCAAAAGGCCCACTTACGACCCAAAGCGAACATACACATTCACAATCTTCTGGGTCTCGATTTGCTAATTTCAATATTTAATCTTCATCCTGAAACTGTTACTGTTTTCCGTAACATGCATCTATATGAGAAAAGATTAATAATGCTATACAAATCTAGTTGGTCTGTTTAACAAGTGTTATGCACGAACTGCCAAGCAGAAGAATTAACCAAATTTGAACATGTTTAATCGTACGAGAGTTAGCCATGAGACAATTCGAGAAAATGACAAAGACAGATGTGATCAACGCACAGCGTGCGTGGGCCAAAGCCATCATCACGCAAGATGTGGAGGCGCTCCTTGAATTATATGACTTTGGTTCGCCCGATGAACCACTATTATTCAAACCTACTTTGGCAGATGTCATCCGTTTGGATGAAGCAGGCACGCGTTCCTACTTCGTGGGAGGTAATGCGGACTATCCAAATGACAGTGGTTTTTTAAACCATGGCTGGAAGCATGTGGATTTTCAAAGTGCGGTTGGCCCTGTACTGAAGGCGGGTGGCCTGGGCTATAAAGACATGGGTCACTACACTTTTGTTAATGAGAGCGGTGATGCAACTCGTGCTGACTATACTTTCGCGTATCATAAGCTTAACGGGAAAGTACTGATTTCACTTCATCACTCATCTCTTACTTGGATTCCTCCATCTAAGTGAGCCATTATTTCGGCAGCAAAATTCACGAATCAAATACAAATACGCATAATAAACCCATCAAATATCACCCACCTTGTGGGTTGGACTCGAAATGATGTTGTTCGCGATTTGCAGTGATGTTGCATGACTGCTTTTGGACGAGAGCAGGCATTTTAAAATTTAGAAATTTCGAATCTGATGCAACCCCCCTGTTGCACTTCATATTCGCGCATCCCTGCGCTCACTCATTCATTCAGCAATTTCTGTTTCTTCTATGATTTCATTACAGTAGAAGTCAGTGGCTTCTATTGTGGTGACCCATTTAGGTAATTCTTCGCCTTCATGTTTGCTGCCTTCGGGGCAAACTAAAACGATTTCTACAGGTTCTGGGAGGATAGGTTTTACTTGTTCTTCACTTTCTGTAGCAAAACATATGCAAGCTAAGAGTGAGAGGATAAGTATAGTGATCGATTTCATATTGAGTCCTTTCAAAAAAATCTCTACAAATACTACGCGGTATAAATAGGTGTTGAATGTATTTAATCTTAACGAATAATCAATGCTCCACTATTGAAAATTTCATTTAATGCTTAATTGCCAGTACGTCGTACTAATCTTGCAAGTAACAGTATCAGCGAGAATAAATAAATGGCAGAGCCACCGCCACCGCCGTCATCAGACGCAGGTGCAGGGCTAGCTGCAGTGGTGGGATCTAATGCTGTTGCTGTAGATTGATTCGATGTTGTACTGCCAATCGCATTCGTAGCAACTACTTGATAGGTATAAGCTGTACCTACTGTTAAATTGGTATTACTGTCCGTATGAGATGTCGAATTAGCCGGTAAGTTTGCAATGATAGCAAAGTTACCCCCTGCTACAGATCGTTGTACTTGGAAATTAAGCTCGTTGTTACTGTTATCTGCCCAAGTTAATGCAATGTCCCCGGTGTTTTGTGCACTGGCACTTAAACCAGAGGGTGCAATCGGTGCCACTGCTGCTTGATTCGCGGTACGACTATCGGTAATAAATTGATTGTTGGTGACAACATCAATTCGTTGGGTTACATCAGAGCTATCAAAATTTGCACTGAAATTAAACGTACCCAACCCAACTACTTGAACTTTTTCATTGATAATTTGTTGCGTTGCAGCGGCGATGGAAGCGATGTTGCACTGATAAGACTCGCCCGCCGCTATCAATGCGCATGCGGCACCATTTACAGTAACCTCAGTAAATCTGGCAAGAGCTGTGTTATCGATATCCCCGTCTATTCGCACATTTGCGACGGCTACAGTGCCGTTATTTGTTACCGATATTTGACGTGTAATTTCCTGTAACTGAGCTAAATTATCAGGTGGGGCTACACCAAAACGAGCTAAGGCGATATCAATGGGTTCTTTATAACAAGTGCCATTCGCAATATGTGCATTGATTTCATCTCTTGAACATTGTGAAAATGCATTCAGCCCATTTGCCACTACCGGTGACATAATAAAGGTGCTTACGGGACATGCCGCATTGTTTGGTGGGCCATCATGTTCAGCACCGAAGTTATGACCCATTTCATGCGCTAAAATTACAGATGCAATCCCTTCAGATGCGCGATCTTCATTGACGCTCACTGCAATATCGAATCCATTGATAATAGTGCATGTAGCATTCAAAGGTGCAATGCCAGCAACGCCGTTACCTACCAAGGGTACTTGTATATCCCTTGCAGTGAGCAGTGCACCCAGTGTGCGTGGATTATTTCCAAATACAGTGCTTTGGTTGAGGATAGCCTGGTCTAGTATTACTTCAGCGTCAGTTATGCCGGCAAATAATGGGTTGTTGTTATCAAAGCTTAATATCGCAGTGCTATTTATAGCGATGCCTAGGCTATTACGATAAATAGCATCGACATTGTTGATAATACGCATCGCTCGTTGTACAGAGTCTGCATACTGTGCCGTGTGAAATTGGTCGAGTGCTAACACTACGTTAACGGCTTGAGTAATTGCGCCTACGGCGAAAGCTATATTACCTTGACCCGTGCCATTATTATTAACCGCGTTAGCATTGGGAAGAATAGAAGCTAAAGTGGAAGCCGCTGCTTCGTTATAAGCATGTGGCATCGCGCACATTTTATGAATATCGAAATCACCAGTGAGATCAAGTTCATCTGCTTGCATGGAAACAGATTCTTCACCATCAAGAACAGCAAGCGCTGTTCCCGACATTCCAAAACCTTTAAGCTCGTACAATTTATCGTGAATAGATGCGAGTCCTTGCCATTCACCATCATAGTAGGAAGCAGCTACCCAACTATCGAGCACTTCTGGTACGCTACCTTGGTAGAGTTCTATACTTTGTTCGTTTTCCCCGCTTTCAGTATTTCCATTGACTTGGATGCGCTTTGCAAAAGAACTTTTTTTAAGTTCAATTGCATAATCAATGCCATCAATATTGATGGTTAGATCGTTTAATTCAGGAGCTGCGTAAGTAAAGTTTGATAGTAAGCTCCAAAATAAAATGATTAGTGTTCCAACTCCTAATCGCATAAATACCTAATTTTCTTTAGGCCTCATATTAGAGGCAATGATCGAAATCTCATCGTCTGCAATGTTCTTTTTAAAATCCACACTCATTTCTTTTATATATCCATACTTTTCATGATATGCGATGGATAAATCCGCAGGATTTTTTTCCAAGGCTTTTTCGACAAATGTAAACATACTGTCAATCGTATTAAAGTCACCGTAATGTTGTGGGTCTACATCTTCACCTGTATCTGCATAACGCACAGATGTAATCTCATTCTCGTCTATCTCAAATACCATCATGCGTACAACTTCAGGAACGCAATAGCAGATTTTCTGTATCTCAATTTGGTAACTACTAATTTCATGCGACACCCACTTTTCTCTATTCACTTGCATTTCAGAAGCGATGTCGACTGAAGTAGCTTTTGTGCTCTCCGGAACGACTGTTTCAGTTATTTCTTTTTCAACAGGTACTTCTTCTTTATCACCACTGCATGCACTGATCAGCAGGATGCTAGTAATAATAATTAAGGTGTACTTGGATAAATCCCGCAAATAAATTGAATTCAATGTTGTATGTATATTAGAGAATGACATTTTGAGCTCCTTTAAGATGTAAGCTTATATTGAGACTACCAGCGGTAGTTTTCTCACGACAAAGTGTAACCAGTAAATATTTGTGTGCGAGTTAAAAAATTACTTAAAAGCCTATCTGATTCAGTTAGTTAAGCACAGTATGTGACAACTCTTCATAGTCTACTAGGCAGAGTGTACGAATAAGGCCAACCAGTGGGATAGTATAATCAAAAATTTAGGGAGAATGAGAATTTAAGCCTACGAATGTGCCGCCATTTTGCTCACACAAGGCTCGCATTAAAGTGGCAAACCTAACCCCGGTACCCTGCTCATTATCAGGACGGCTGAATTGAATCGGAAAACCCACTGCATGGATTCGAACTCGACGCTTACCTTTAGCATTTTTAGGATTGAGTTGACTCACTTCGCGTATAACGGACTGAATTGAAGGGCCGGTAAATTCATCGCCGAACACATATAAGCTGATCTTTTTATTTTTTGAGTAGAAAGTATTAATTGCCGCTGTTATACCTTCAACCGGACTACTATTACTGAAAGCTTGCCATTTACGCATTCGCTTAATAATAGCTTTACGTCTCGCTGGTGTATCAGGGATCCATTTACCTGTGTATTGGGCAAACATATATTCACCCATATCGTTCATTACTTGAATGCCTTTAACCTTTGGATAAATATCTAAAACTTCTGAAAGTTTTTGTATTACGGAACTCCAGCCATGGTTAAACATACTTCCTGATGTATCAATAATAAAAATGATGTATTCGCTATCTACAGGAATACCTCCAACTGTATCATCAATTTCTGTTCTAGGCCTGCGTTGTTGTTCTTGTAAGCGACGCATTTCTTCCGTGAGATCTTGTTTGGCAGTTGCCAATTGCTGTTCAATTTTGTTTTGTATATTTGAACTATCTTTTGAAGCGGCGAACTTTCCAAGAATAGAAGATAAATCAGCTTGAAGTAATGCAATTTTTTCAACTTCTTCTGATAGCTGCTGTTTTTTAGTTACTAACTCTCTATTTAAAACATGTGTTTCACCACGAATTTCAAATAGCTCGGTTTGTAGCTTAGATAATATGTTTTCTAGATCAAGCGAATACTCTTCAAATATGACTGGTTCTGCAGTTTTAGATAACACCAGCAATAAGATCAGTGCACCAAAGCCACAACAAACGCAGTCTAAAAAAGACAAACTAAATATTTCAATACTTCGACGTCGTTTCATAACAATAATGACAAAGCCACTTTTTAAGGCCAATCTCTTGCAGGGCTGAAGAAAGCGCCATTGGTATTTTGTGCCAATTTCCAAAATTCACTGGCAGCCCATGGATCACCTTCCATGTGAAATAAAATTATATTCACAGGGATGCCACCAGGTAGCTTTTGTAATGCTTTCGAATATAATTTTTTGCGTTGTTTTGAACTTACTTTATTTCCAAAACTTACCGAGGGACCTTTTGTGG
Organism: Gammaproteobacteria bacterium; assembly: GCA_028279275.1. Lineage (GTDB taxonomy): Bacteria > Pseudomonadota > Gammaproteobacteria > UBA4575 > UBA4575 > JABDMD01. Next base: position 278,007 of record JANQOB010000018.1, read on the forward strand.
GTAAGCCATCTGTGAGCAAATAAATATTGTCAGGTGGAGGAGAGAGCTGGCTTATACTTTCAAATGCTTTATAAAGATTGGTGCCGTTTTCAGGGGCCGTTTGAAATAAATTTTGTACCGCGGAATCGAGATGTTTTATATTTCCTCCATCCAGCCACGGCTCACCTTCAACATCATATGTTGCAGATGTTGTTTCATTAAAACTATAAATTTGAAATTTACTTGAGGTTGGAATGCGTGTGGTAATCCAATCAACGGTATAGAGCACCTGCTGCCATTTGGCTGCTCTTATGCGTTCATCAGGCGGTAAATTTCGAAAGCGTAAAACATTTATAATTCGATCGGCTAGCATGCTGGCAGAAGTGTCGACCAGAATTAAAATTCTTTCGCCCCCCATTTTTAAGCCAGTTAAGTATTGACGTTGTCCTTCACCTGCAAATTGTTTTAGGCGTTCACCTTCTAATAGCTTTTCTGCACCTCCTTCAAGGCGTTGATTCTCCTCTTCGATTGATTTTAAATCAGCCTTTAGTTTTTCAATGCTTTCTAACTTGGCTAATGTTTCATTGTCTAATTTTGCAAGTTGAACTTTATTCTTTTTTATATTCTCAACAACTTCGTGTGATTTTCCTTGTGTTTTAATCAGCTCATCATCAATTTCTTGTAAAGAATTTTTCAATTCAACTAAAAATTTTTGTGCATCAATAACTTCTTTATCTAGCTTATTTACTTCACCAGTCACTTCATAATTAATTTTATCTCTTCTTTCATGCGTATTGGCATTAATAATCATAAAAAATAGTATCACTGCACCAAAACCACAAAACATGACATCCAAAAAAGCTAAATTGAATGCATTAACGGATCTACGTTTCATATTCCACCACTTTTATGAATCGGCAGCTTATTGAGCAGTCCTGAACTGATAACGTGTCGCCTATTTTTGCATGGATAATGTTTTCAACTGGAACGGAATTCATTTGTATTTTTTGAGAATTTATTATCTCTACGTCTACACTTAAATTATTAGATGAAATTTTGCATAAACTCTCAGCTGTTTTTTCCATAGTGATTATCAATTGTGAAGATCTTTCATACGTAATAAAAATATCTTTTTGTAATCCATATGCATGGCCGTCAATCAAGATATGAGTGGGTATACTTGAGAGATTGGAAATTTTCCCAGGATTAAAATTTAAAGTATTGGGCTTAAGTTTATGATTCCAAGACAAGCTATTTACGTATAAAACTTGTTCCTCACTTATTATTTCATCTTTATTAAGCAAGGCGTTTTTAGCTAAAGAGTTATCATCAAGCTGTATTACTGCGCATCCAGGTAAGTTCGAAAAGAACTCATGCATGCCAAATACTTGCTGACAACTTGATGAACAAAAAATAGCTATCGAATCATGGTTGTGGAAAAGCACATTTAGATAAGCAGCAATCTTATTCAGTTGTTGATGGTTAGCCTGTTGTAGTTGCCCTTGAGTAATATTTATGGAGAAAGATTCGTCCTCTGTGGATAGAGCACATTCTGTGTAATCATTGTGTTTTAACACATTTAGCCAAAGTGGTAATTTGTCGAAATAATGCTGCTCATGTTTTGCGGTGTGCAAAGGGTCAAAGCGTGTTTCAACAACAAACTTATCAGCAATATATGTAGCGCAGTTTTGTACAAAATTCTGCAAGCCATAATCAAAAACTCGACTGGGAGTTTTTAATTTAACACCTGAATGGTTATTAATAAGTTCTGTGATAACTAAGTTTCGTTGTAATAAATCTAAATACACAGCTTTGCAATTATCAATAGAACCTTGCACCGCAAGCGTTGCGTTGCAGACAATACCAACAACTTTAATAGGTAATTTTTCACAGATGCCTAGCAGCAAGCCTAAGTGATGTTTATCAAATGTTGCTGGTGTGATGACAATAGCATCTTGGTCCGAGCAATTGGCTTGTTGCAAAACAAATTGTAAATGATAAAACGCCAGCTCCGCATTACTTATAACATGCTTAGTAGTGCTGCTAGCTGATAAGTCACTCCAAAATGTTGTACTGACTTCACGTGGACGAAGATGCGCTTGTTGTTGAGCAGCAGGACCTACGGTGACATGTCTACTTGTTTCTATTAATGCAAAGCTTGCATTATCTGCAAGGATTTTTTCATGATCACATATGCGCACTCCGCTGTCATAACATTCAATAATAATGGGAATGGAAGCAGACACATCAGCGACCTAACTAACTTGTAAGTGCCGAATTAAATTGTTATTACAATAATTTTGTGTATCTAAGATAAATCTTTCTTGCAGAAGTTGTAATTGATGCACAATAAACATCAGTACAATACTGATACACAATGCAATAAGTGTCGAATTGAATGCCACACCTAGGCTTTCAGTTACTCCAGCAATATCCCCTTCAACCGCTTTATGGGCTTGCCCTAATGCATCACCAATTCCACGCACAGTGCCAAGAAAGCCTATTGAAGGAATGGCCCAGGTGATATAACGAATAATAGAGAGCTCGGAATCCAGTCGCTCTGATTCAGATTCACATACATTGGTCGTTGCAGAGGATACATCTTGAATGTTTTGTGTTGAGCTGAAGCGATGCAGTGCAACATTCAGTGCTCGGGGCAATAAATAATTTTGCTCATCTTCAGGCAGATTTTGAATTTGCCTAGTTAATTCTCGAGTATCTTGCGGTAAAAACTTTATACCTTCTTTCGCATGTAGCAAGTCTTTTTCTAGCAAGCTGCGTTCACGCAGCAGGTTAACTACTTTGAAGGCCATAATACATAAAGCCCAAAACATTAATATGAAACAGGCCTCTTGTTCATAATCACGGATCAGCACATAAATGGAACGTTTAGGAACATAATCCTTATCGATATTTATTTGTGCGGCTTGTTGTTCAAGTTCAGCTTCGGCATTAGGACGGATCACAGCAACATATGCAGCATGCACAATGATAATTATTATTAACAAACTAAAAATTTGATATATAAACTCGAATGAGAAATTTTTTTTCATAGATAATCGATGATAATTAGATATCAGCAGGAAATGCTACAGGCTTATCCGCTGAAACTTCTTCAGTAGGAATGAATTCTTGCAGTGTTTCTACCTGACTGCGTTTATTAATATTTTGTTTAACAGTACTTTCATTATTAGTTGTATCGGTTACTTGCTCTTCTTTAGTTTGATCAGCTTGAGCACTATCATTTTCTTCTGCACTACTTACCACGAAAGAAAGCACAAACAGAGCCAATGTATAAATAAATAATTTAAACAAATTTATCATAACGTAATTTTAATCAGTCTATATATCTCGCAATACGAAAGCCAACGTCAGTGCGTTTAGTGTTATCTCGATCACGATAACTTAACCGTGTACTGCTTAAATCTCCCCGCATCCATGATGCGCCACGAATCACGTATTTTTCACCAGTATTTGGACCAACCGGGTCCGTGAAGATTTCATCACTTAAACTAGGGTAGATGCTGTGATAATCATGAGTCCATTCTGCAACATTACCGCCCATATCAAAAATTCCGAAATGATTTGCTGCAAAACTTCCTACAGGTGCTGCGACGATAAAGCCGTCATTGTAATCAGGTAGTATGGGATCTAATAATTCTTTAGCGGATTGATCTGCATAATTTCCTGTAATTTTATTCGGAGGAAAGTTATTTCCCCATTCATAACGATACACCTGATTATCGCTTTTAACCCTGGCAACCCATTCCCACTCGCTTTCCGTAAGCAAACGATAACCAGAAGGAATGGGATTTTTAGCAACTAACTTACCATTTTTTTCATGGTACACAGGCTCAAGGCCATCTTTCTTACTTAACCAATTACAGTAGCTTGCAGCCTCTTGCCAACTAATATTAACAACTGGCAATTTACCCGCAGATAAATCATGACCTTTATATGACCCCGAGCTATGTGAGCTATTAAATACTAAAAATTGCTGGTTGGTAATTTCGTGCACACTGACATAAAACGGTTTAACCAATTCCACAGTATGCAAGGTTTCATTAGAGCGTCGTCCTTGTTCACGCCGCGCCGCGCCCATAGAGAATTTCCCCCCAAAAATTAATTTTAACTCTTGACCTTCAGAAGTTCGCAATGTCTTCGGCTTACTAATATCGGATGTACTAGTGATGCGTGATAAAGTTACATCTAATACTTGAGGCTCGTTAGCTTGTGGGGAAATCATTTTTTCATAAACTTGATAACCAGACTTTCTTATCTCAAGACGTTGACTTGCACTCGGTAAGGATAATTTTACGTTTCCGCTCCCCATAAATTTACCATTGATAAAAACTTCGGCATCTTGTGGTTCAACATTAAGAACTACTGTGCCTAATATCGCTTCCAAAGTGGCAGATATATTTTGTTGTTCTCCCGGTTTTAAGGTTACGGTTTGCTGGTTTGATCTAAACCCGGGCTTGCTGAGTGTAATATTATGTTCGATGTTAGGGCTTAAGCGTAAAGTAAAAGGTGTGATCCCTTGTTCTTCACCCGCTATTTCAACAATTGCTTTTGAAGGTGTGCTTGTAATAACCAAATGGCTTGGATTAGTAAATAATTCAAGTACGGGTAGATTTATAGGTTGGTTCGCATCAACGAAGAATTCTTTTTCATACGGCAAAAAATCTTTATGCCGAAGTTCTAAACTATATTGTCCTGAATCCAACTCAAAAGATTGTGGTGTGATACCCTTTTTTTCTCCATCTATCCAAATTTCTGCGCCAACAGGGCGCGAATCGATTAACACTTCCGCCCAATCTGGAAGTAACTCAACATTTAGATTTTGTTCTAGTTCTTTTCCCTCTATCACTATTTGAGTGCTATAAGGCTGATAACGTTCAGCCGTGGCTTCTAAGTTATACGTACCTGCTTCGAGTTCTAATGACTGTATTGGAGTAGCACCTATCTTTAGGCTATCAATGGTGATCTCAACTTCTTTCTCCGCTTGGCTAGATATATTTAGAAAACCTGGTTTTTTTTCTAAAGTGAACGATAAAGTTTGCGATTGATGTTTACTAACTTTTATTTCTTTTTGTAAAGGCCGATAGCCGTCTTTGCTCGCTTCAATAAAATAATTTCCAGGCTGTACCAAGTAACGATCACGTATTTTTATTGGCCAAATGTCCCCGTGTAACGCAAGTCGATCAGGCGCAGGTTCGATCTCAATTAATAAAGTTTTAGCAGTAAAAATATATCCTAAAACAACCGCAAGTAAACCAAATATCAATATTCCTATAAACGCAAAAAAAGTTTTAAATCGTCGCTTGGATTTTTTTTCTTTTTTTGGCTCGGATAAAACAATTGGTTCGATTAATTCCCCATCGGAGGCAATCGCTTCATTTTGACTGACTAAATGAGCATCATTTTCATACAAAGAAATAGAGAGCGTGTCGCCAATATGCTCACAGTGAAAAGCTGAACCTTCAATTTCTAAAATATCGTCGTGTTGGAGTTCTTTCTGTCCTGTTACAGGTTCATCATTTAGAAGAATTTTGATATTAGAATTATCAGCATCAATATAAGTTCGGTTAACAATAATTATCAAAAACGCAGGCTTTTGTTTTTGCCTTGAATTTTCATCAATAACAGGGACCTCTAAATCCGCATTTGGATGTGAACCTATAGATAAAGGAAAGTCTGCATGGGTGTAAAACCTAGGTCCTTTATGATCGGTTATACAAACTTGCTCAATCATATTAAATTTTTAATTAAATCGGCTCTTCGCAGCGCACTAGAAAAGTTGTATCCGTCATTTCTGCCATTATTGTTATTACTTTACGCACATCGCGAAAACCGGAACGAGAGCCTACGATCGTATACTTGCCTGGTTTTAACTCAACTTCACGACTGGCAAATTTCCCAAACTTGCCTACTTTATATATAGCAACATCCGTTTGGTTGTCTGACTGCAAAGTAATTAAAATAGGTTTGTTGGCTAACAATAAGAGCTCTTTTAAAGTTAAAGCTGCTTGTTCAATATTACTTCCAGGGTTATCCAGCGATTCAATTTTATTCAATAGTTGATTGGCATCGTTGGCAACAGAATCAGAACTTAAACGCAACTTATTTTGGATATGACTGTTTAAACGTGAAAGTATATCTTCTCGCTCTTGGCTGTGTTTTAAACCTTGCTGTGCTGATGCTGAATTTGGATTTAAAGCAAGAAGCTCCTCGTAGCTAAGTACCGCATTAGACCAATCTTGTCGATTTTCAAAATGTTGGGCTTCTGCGGTTAGTGTAGAAAGTTTTTCATCTAAAATAGCTTGATTAACGCGAGCTAAACCCTGTACAGGTTGGTCAGAGTTGGGAAACAAATTTTGTGCAGCTTTAAACGTAGCCCTAGCATCCTCATACTGGCGCTGTTTTAGCAACGCGTAACCTTGATTGATCATGCGGGTAAATTCTTGTTCTGCCAAGCGGTTGTTTACTCTATTGAGTGCAGCTTTCGCTTCTTGAGATAGGGGATCTAGCTCTGTTGCTTGCACATAAGTATTTTTTGCGTCACTAAACCTATTCGCGGCTTCTAATTTACCGCCTTTTTCAAGTAAGGAATACAATTCTTCTATCGTTAAGGCACGCTTTAAACCATTTTGCGCTTGAGTATTATCTCCATCTATAGACTTGGCCAGCTCAAAATGCTGAGTAGCAATTATTTTTTCCGCTTGTATAAGCGCTAGTTCTCCTTTTTCTAAGTGCATTGCAAGTGTCGGAGCAACTTGTTGCTCTAGGCTGCTTAATAAATCAACGGTATCGTTATATATTGTTATAGCTTGTTTGTATTCTTGTTTGCGATAGTGCTCGTCACCACGCGTACCTAAAACTAAAGCATTTCTAAATTCTTCAAGTGCCCATTTATTTACTGCTTTACTTTCTAAAAATTTTTGCTTTTCAATAATTTGAAGCAAAAGGTTTTCAGATTCCTGTTTAAGTCTGCCCAGTTCTTCAGCTGTTAATGCTTGTATAGGCTCTATATTAGTTTCTATTGCAGGTTCAGGAGTAGTAATTTCAGCTGCGGGTGGTGTATCGTTCTGTGATTCAAGACCTGAACTATTAGCTTGGCGTTTTTCAGCGACATATTCTGGTAAGAATAAAAAAACAATCAACACGCAAAATATTAACAACCCAAAAGCAGTCCAAATAATAGGTTTGTATTTTATATTTGTTGCTGAGCCTTGATTTTGCTCTGCAGGTATTCGCAATGATTCATAATCGATTGCTTCAATCGGGGTGACATCTTTATCAGACATAGCTTTTTAAGATCTTTTGACGTCCTTGTCATAACAAAGTGCTATGCAGGAGGTGAACTTTGTTTATTAATCATTACAATTGTGCACTTTCGGTATCTGTAACAGTATCTTCAAAAGCAAATCCAGTTTCATTGACATAAATTTCGCGCAGTAATTTACGCCATTGCTGATATTGTTCTTCGATAGATCCAGTTAGTTCAACGGTCTGCCCTTGAATTTCGACAACCATTGGACTTACCTCTGCTTGTAAAGAATCGCCAAGTTCTCGAATGGCTTCATTATGAATCTCTGCCTGTTCACTGATGTCCATACCATTCTTATATAAGAGAGCACCCGTGGTGAATAAGCCCGGTCCACGCATCACCCCTGCAATCATGATGAGCGCTGCAACGAACTTAGTTTGTTTGGCACGCCTTTCAATTTCACGGCGTTGCTCAGCCTCGATCATGTAGTAATAACGCCAATTTTCATACGGTTCCCACATTGCACCGTAAAAGTTCGAGTAATGTTCGTTTATGGTATCTATGAATAAGAATTCACGATCACGTACTTTACGCACCCGGTTCAACATAGGGTCATCATTTGCTGGCAGGCGCGCAATGCTGCTTTGTCCATTTGGCCCCATACTTATGTAGCTAGCAAATGGCTGTGGAGAAATACCCGCCGCGTAGCGAAGTTCAGAAGTATTGCGTATGGTAATTAACTCATCGTCAGAAAGCTTTTTACGGTACTTGCGTATATCATTCGCTATACGGTTGTACATATACTGGTAAACATCTCTTCCACGTTTTGAATAACGATAAGCTTCCTCATCCGCTTCTGTTTTGTAAGTTTTTTCAAACCATTCTGTACCCGTACTATCCCCTACATTAATCTTGAGAATCATCTCTTCACCGTTTGACGCCATGATAGCTCCAGCAACAACAACATCAGCGATATAAGATTTTTCAGGTAATACTCTAATAGCTCCCCAACCATTTGAGCGTTGCATAGTCTCTTTTAAATGATATGCCATGTAGCGTGCTTCAGCTTGGCGAATGCCATCGTGCACGCCTTCTTTTTCTATCTGTTCTTCGCTTATTTCACCTTTTTCAAATAGCAAAATGCCAACGTCAAGTAATTTGCTTTCTTGCAACTGAATAGTTTCAGTTTCAATGTCTTCGGTGTCGCTGACCTTAACGGCTGTAGTGGAGCAACCGGTAAGAATTAAAATTAGAAGAAAACTTAAAGAGAGGTAGTTATTATTTTTATTCATAAGTTTTTATCATGTTAACTCAAATAGCTATTGTTTATCGGTAGCGTTCGAGGGCGGCGCACTAGCAGTGCTTTGTTGCGTTTTATATTTACGATATTCTTCCCAGAGTTTTTCCCGCAGCTCGGGGTCTTGTTCATTTTCAGCAGCTTCTCGCAGTTGTCTGGCAACCACATCGTCATCATCTCCACTTGGAATATTTTTCGGTGCCGTGCCACTGCTTCCTTTTCCTTGATCACCCTGGCTAGAATTATTTTCTGCCGCAGCTGCTGATCCTTTGGTTGTCTGTTGAGAATCGGCCTTAGCCAGTTGCTCTTCCTCGGAACCTGCCTGCTTTTCAGTTTCTTCCCCTGCAGCAAATTCATCTTCTCCATCTAAACCGGCTTGTGCAGCTTCTTTTGCCTCATGCTCTCTTTCTTGTGCTTGTTTTTGTTCTTCAGCTTTTTCAAGTTCTTTATGTAGTTGCTCGTCATAGTCGCGTAGTTCTTTTTCAAGTTGTGCATCTAGCATCGCAACTTTTTCTTCACCCGTTTGTGCACTGGCTTGTTCTTGCTCATTATCATTTTCCGCAGCAGCTTGTTCTTGTTTCTCATCTGACGAAGCATTAGATGAGTCACTCGTTTTACTTGCTTGTTTTTGTTCGTTGGAACTTTTCTCAGATGAAGAACTTTGTTCCGATTCAGTCTCAGTCTCAGAATTTGTGGAAGGTATAGAAGGCATGCCGCTGGAGGACGAAGTGCTACAAGCACTGATAAAAGCGCAAAAGATTAAAACCAGCAGCAGATTGACAACAACGCCCATATCGGAATGTAAACCGTACTCAGCCTTTATTAATAGATTGAAGCTAAAATATCTATGAAAACTACAGTAATTACTATACTGCAATTGAGAAAATCTAGCTCAAAAATGCTGTAACTCTATGACATTTTTTTATCTGTCTTAGTTCCTGGCCCTAAACGAAGAAAATAAGGCTTTCTAAGTGAGATAAACCTTATAATTAGTGTCATATTGGCTTGTGCGAATTCCATTTTGTAGGCGAACTAGTGCGGAAGAAATGTAAGAAAAATTGATTGATAAGTTCATATAGTGTCACAAGCACATGCTCAGAATAAATCGCATTGCCTTATATGTTTAGCTTCTATAGACAGGAACTATTTAGTTGATTGATAGTCATAATATTATAAGGAAGTCCCCGTGCCACGGATGGCATATCCACTTGTTCAGATAATTCTTTTTTGACTTGCATCAGTTTATAGTCTTTACATGATAGTCTAGCTAATGGGCTTCACTTGCAGTGTTTTGTTAGGAGCGTTGTAATGATTGAATCTTTGATAAGCCAAGACGCATTAATACGTTTTAGTATTTTTTTAGTTCTTTTTATCATTTTTGCCACATGGGAAGTCGTTGCCCCGCGACGCATGCAAATATATCCAAAAGCTATCCGCTGGGCTAATAACCTTTCAATAAGCACGATCAATGCCTTGATCACATGGCTTTTGGTTCCTGTTACGGTTCTCTTTATAGCCGCTTCGGTAGAATCATCAGGTTATGGTTTATTAAATATGATTGAAATGCCATATTGGATTTCAATTATCGTTGCTGTTTTGTTACTAGATTTAGCAATATATACACAACATGTCATTTTTCACAAAGTAGAATTTTTGTGGCGTTTACATCGCATGCATCATGCTGATTTAGAGTTTGATGTAACTACAGCGGTTCGTTTTCACCCGATAGAAATTACACTGTCTTTAGGGATAAAGCTTTGTATGGTGACTTTGATAGGAGCCCCTGTTATTGCAGTATTAATATTTGAAGTCTTGCTTAATGCCACATCACTATTCAATCATTCAAATATCCGCATACCAAAGCCGATTGAAAAAATATTGAGACTATTTGTTGTTACTCCGGAGATGCATCGTGTGCATCATTCTATTATTCGTGAAGAGACTGATAGCAATTTTGGTTTTAATCTACCTTGGTGGGACTACATTTTTAAAACTTATCGAGCCCAACCTAAAATGGGGCATTTAAATATGACTATAGGTATTGAAAGTTTTAGAGATAAACGCGAACTATGGCTTGATCGTTTATTGTTGCAACCGTTTAGGAATACAAATTAATTTTGGTGATTTTCGACAAACAAAACGATTTGTTGAGTAAGCCACATAATTAATATAGCTGCTCCAGCATAAGCATATAGTCCATAATGTTTTTCAACATTACCTATTGCACCTAGCTTAACGACTACCACTAAAATCGCTACTACAAAAACGTCTAACATAGACCACCTGCCAAAGCGGTGTATCCATTCAAGAAGCTTTTTTGTACTTTTGCTCAGCAAGGGGCTTAGGATCAGTTTTGCTAATAAACCTAATTTAATAATAGGCAAAATGACACTAAATAAAAAAATGACTAAAAATAAAAATACTTGCCCTTGTTGCAGTAAATTCCAGCAAGCACTTAGAATAGAGAAAGTATTATGAACAAAGATAAATTTTGTGAAGGTGATAATAGGCGCAACTAGCCCAACTGTGAGTAATATTGTGGCAAGGCCCAATAAAAGTAATAAAATTGATTTGTTTTCGGTCAACTGCATAGACTGGAAAATTTTTAGTTAGTTATTTAAACATGGAAAGCATACAAGAACTCAACGCTGATCATAGTTTACGCGCAGTAATTGAAACTGCGAACATGCCTTGGGAAACCTCAGAAGCTGATGGCGTGTTACGTAAACGCTTGGAAAGAATCGATGCGGATCCTGAGCCTGTTACCACTGTAGTACGTTATGAGGCGGGCAGCGCTTTTCGACCTCATCGACATGTACATGGCGAAGAAATATTTGTATTGGAAGGTACTTTTTCAGATAACCATGGCAGCTATGCAGCAGGCAGTTATATAAGAAATCCAGCTGGAACATCGCATGCCCCATTTAGCAAAGAGGGTTGCACAATTTTTGTTAAATTGCAGCAGTTTCAACAAAGTGATACCAAGCAGCTATACATGCAAACTAAGCAACAAGCTTGGTTGCCTGGACTTGTACCAGGGTTAAGTGTGATGCCTTTGCATGAACATTTGCATGAACATGTTGCCTTAGTGAAATGGGAAGCGAATACAATATTCCAACCGCATCAACACATTGGTGGCGAAGAAATATTTGTACTTGAGGGAACTTTCGAAGATGAATTTGGCAGTTATCCTGAAGGCACTTGGTTAAGAAATCCACCAAATAGTTTTCACACTCCTTTTACTAAAGAGGGCTGCGTGATTTATGTGAAAACAGGGCACCTAAAAACTAACTAATCAATCTTTGGTATCTAACTCGGCAAATTTAGCTAATACATCGTTTACGTGCATAAACTGAAGTGTCGTGCGTGGGTCCGTTCTTCGGTCTCGACCACTTCTGCGATCACTTTCAATGAAGTTACCTTCAGAGTCTAATATTGGGAAATATTCAATAGGTCCGTTTTGTCTCCGCTCTACATTCGAGCGACGCTCCTCTTTTACCTCAGCCATCTGTCATCCTTGACTCTCTCTCGAAGTCGAGGAGATTAGGAAATTTACACATATATAGCGTAATCAATGGAATTAAACGGTACTAATTTCAGGATAAATGGACTACTTATTTGTATATTAAATAAATGTGATTTTCAAAGATTGAATTTGCGATATGCGCACATTTTGTAGCAAGAACTAGTATTTAGGTGCCGTTGATTTACTAGATTAGTAGGTTCGCTAAGTACGAACCTACTAACTCAATATATACACTACATATAGTTTTTATCTGAATCCCATGCAGTTCGCGTAGTAAGTCACAGTTGCAGGCCAATCGGAAAAAATTCCTAATATACCAACATCATGTGCCAGTACATCTAGCGCTAGATACATATCACTGTCTTTGGCTACAGCCTGAGCTGCAGGATTTACGTCAAAGCGATAATAAAAAGTTGCAGCAGGGCTTCCATCATCATTCACTCCTGTACGTGAACCATTACGTAAATCTGAACGTTCAAAAGTCCAAGCAATGATATCTAGACCCGCTTCTCTAGCGGCGATGGCATAAGGTGAAGGAACAATTTCTCCCTCATCAGTAACTCTAAGTAGAAAATACTGTGGAGGTGCGATGATTTTCACTCCAGCAGCGGCAATCTCTTCCATAGTGGGTTCAAATGTACTTGGATCACCATTGACTGGATCAATTTCGCCACTATAGCGATCGTCTAAGTACACAGCTTGATTACCAAAAGCGGGTTCATTCTCAATCCAATATAAAACATCATCTGGATTAAATGATTGAACCCATACATGATTCGGATTAATTCCTGCTTCTTTATATTCATCTATCATTTTTTGCGCATAGGCTTCCTGACTACCAAAAATATCTTCCACCTGATCACGCGCATCACGGTCTGGTCCTTTTAATTCAGGTGTATATTTACGTTTTAGTTTTCTAAAAAGTCGAATGCTCTCTTTGTGAGATAAAAGATTGCCACGGCTGTTGTATAAATCAGTACGCCAAGCGGCAGTTCCGCCTAAAAATTCTTCAGCAGTTGTAGCATTTCTGTCAGCCGCATCCATTTTCCCTTGCAATGTTTTAAATTCAGCAAGAGTAATATCACTAGCGCAGCACTTTACCGTATCAGGATTTGGGTTTTCTGAATCCCAAGGAATAGTGCATTTTTGATTTAGATCGGTAACGATAATATTGGTAGTCGTATGCAAATCACATTGTGCATGTCTGCAAACCAGTTCACCATCATTAGTAAATGTCACATCACATTCAAGTATGCCCGCGCCTTGTCGCGCCGCTGCCACATATGATTCTTTAGTATGCTCTGGAAATTGCATTGGTGCACCACGATGACCAATGGAAAAATCGGTTTTATAAAATGGGCCTTTTCTACAGCTCTTAAGCTTTTTTTTCAGCGGACTTCTGTCCATTCCATCTACTAAGAAAGTAGGTCTTTGTCCAATTTGAACGTAGCTGTTTCTATATCTTTTCTTATCAGGATAGTCGTAATTTTTATTGTAATCATTGTAAAAATGAGAATCGCTGAAATAACGATTCTCTCCAGCAAATGTTATATTTGAGCCAATCATCATGGCTACAAATAACACTAGTACATAATATATTCTTTTCATTTTATTCTTCTCCCTTGGGATTTAGTTGAAGATAAAACGAGAGTAGAAACTCGCCATGACATTTCTGCTATAAATGCGAGAATTTTTTGTTAAAAATAATTAAGTTTTTATTAACAAATGTTTTTGTAAGTCTAGATTAGATAACTAAGTAGTTAACTCTAATAATTTTTTACAAATTCATTACATGACCTATATTTAAATACATATTCGTTGCTTAACCATAGCTAATTGAATTGTAAGGGATGCAGGAGAAGTGCTTTGACTCTTCACGTACTCCGGGAGTCTGCTAGTGAAAATAACTTTGATTTATATAAAAGGTTTGACGTTAGTTACGATGGACGCGGATGATGACATCTACTTCTTCAATTTGAAGATCACTTGGTAGGTTTGGAAGTTTAGAGACTTCTATATTTTCGTCGGCGATATCTTCAAGCTCACCGGTATCTGAATAAAATAAATGATGATGTTTGCTTACGTTAGAGTCATAAAAAACTTTTGAGGGATCAACAATCACTTCACGTAATAGACCATGTTCAGCAAATACACCTAAGGTGTTGTATACGGTAGCTTTTGAAACCTCATCGTCCTCTTGGTTAACCGCAGCAAGTACCTGTTCCGCAGATAAATGCTGCTCCCGAGAAAATAAAACTTCGCCAATTTTGATGCGTTGATGAGTGGGGGTAATACCTGCATTTCGCAGCATGACGACTAGATCCGCACGTGTTTTAGGAAATTTTTCTAATTCGCTCATAGTAAGAATTATAGACATAAATTAGACAAAGTCTATTTTAGGACCTAACCTCTTGTTAGCGTATGATTATCTATTAAGCAAATGCGGCTATTTGTGACTCACTCAGCGAATTGACAATCAAATCCGTCATTATTCTAGCCGAAGCTATACTCATAACGATGCCATACCGGTAATGGCCGCTGTTTATATATAAACCATTTATTTTAGGGTGTTTACATATATAAGGGGCTTCGCGATTTGTGCCAGGGCGTAAAGCTGACCATTGTCGTTTAATAGGATGTTCCGCCAGCTCAGGTAATAAATTGTAGGCGAAAGATGTTAAATCTTGGCGTGCTTGTTCCGTTACACGGTTTTCAAAACCGACGTGTTCCAATGTGCTACCACATAGTATGTGTCCATCTTGTCTTGGAATTAGATAGGCCTTTTCTTTCATAATAATATGCGATATTAGTTTTTTGATTGGTTGAAACAAAAGCATTTGTCCGCGTATAGGTTCGACATCAATCTGCATATTTTTTTGAGTTATATATTTTGTCCAAGCACCCCCGCACACGATTATTTTGTCCGCATAATATTTTTCATTGTCAGCTTGTAAACCAATTGCATTATTTGAATTAAAAATGAGTTCTTTGACAGCAGTATGTTCATATATTCGAATTTTTCTTTGTGATAAAGACTTTTTTAATGCATCAATTAACTTAGGTGGACGTATTTGAGCTACATTCGAAAAATATAGAGTGTTTTGAAAAGTATTCAAAACGTAAGGCTCATACTCTAATAAGTCTGTTCGTGATAGATGTTCTATGGGCTCATGGTTTTGTTTAGCCCACATAGAAGCCGCTTGTAGTTCATCACTTGAGGTAGCTATTACCAACAATCCTGATTGTAGATACTCAGGATCCACCCCCGTTTCGTGTTTAAGCTCATCGGCCAAAGCAGCAAATTTTTGTCTGCCTTCATGAATTAAATTTTGTGACAATACATTTTGCTGCCATGGATTAAGTGAAGCTAATATTCCCCCAGCTGCCCATGTAGCTTTACCACCTAAATTAGCTTTGTCAAAAATTGCAACACTAAGTCCATGACTTTGTAATTGACGGGCAGTTAGCATACCGATGATGCCACCGCCAACAACTACTACATCAAAGTGTTCTTTGTAATTACTCATCACAGTTTATTACGTTATATAATCTAAACATAAATATTTTTACAGAAGATCCTAACAAGCAAAAGCCATTGGATAAATAGCCATGCAGATTATTATTAACGGAAAAGAGAAAAATGTGAGTGATCAACTTACGGCAGAGAAATTATTGCAAGAGCTAGGTATTGCCGAACAGAAACTGGCTATAGAAGTGAATCAAGAAATTGTACAAAGAAGCGCTTTAAGCGAGTACATTATCCATCCGGGTGATACCGTTGAAATTATCCATGCTATTGGTGGGGGCTAAATTAGATTTGTACATTCTTATGCATCGAATACTTGGCGCCAATATTCATGTTTTTTAGCTTAAGTGTTGGGATTAACTGTACTACTGTAAGAAATAAAAATATGGCTGCCCAACATTCACAATTTTCCTCAATTACTCTGCCAAAGTGAGTGTGGTTGAGTCCGGACCTGTCACATAATTGCGATATCACTAGAACAATAAACCATAAAAGCAAAGATATTGCCCATGGCTCTTTACTTTTTATTTTAGACCAAAGCAAGCGGATATATTTTATAAACAAGTAAAGCAGACAAGTAGCAAGTATAAAAAAAATGATGCCCGCGAATATCTTTTGCCAAAGTGGTACGGCCTCCATGGTATAAAATTTTCCACGAGTTACATGTTCAATTGTAAATAAACGATGAAAATCTGCTTCACGTAAAAAATAAATCGCTATCACATACGCTGAAATGCCTGCAGTCAGCTTTGATGAAGCTAAATTACTATTAAAAATAAGAGTCAGTAGAGATACAAATACACATGCCACAAATGTTAGGGTAATGATGGATACATAGCCGGAATCTTCAATTGCAGGCACACTTATATATCGTGGTAGCCAAACGGCATGCGCTAAAATAGATACCGGTAAAATAGCTAAAACGAGTAAATTAACCAAGTTATCTGAGAGATTCCTGCTCATAGAAGTTATTTATTACTCGGCACGTGTACAATTAGAGGAGAAATGTAACATAAATGTAACATTATGGCAGTAGACCCGGTTTCAGATTCCATTAGCGAAAATCATCAAGATTCATTATTGGTTGCAGGTACTAAATATTCTTCACGCCTGTTAGTCGGCACTGGGAAATACAAAGATTTAAATCAAACAAGGTCTGCAATTTTGGCTAGCGGTGCAGAAATCGTAACCGTGGCGATTCGCAGAACGAACATTGGTCAAGAAAAAGACCAACCTAATTTGCTTGATGTTATCCCGCCCAATGAATTCACTATTCTTCCAAATACTGCAGGATGTTTTACCGCCAAAGATGCCGTGCGTACTTGCCGGCTCGCTCGTGAATTACTAGATGGGCATTCCTTAGTAAAGCTTGAAGTACTGGGAGATCAAAAAACATTGTATCCAGATATTATTCAAACAATTGAAGCTGCAAAAACACTTGTTGCTGAAGATTTTCAAGTTATGGTGTATACCAACGATGATCCTATCGTGGCCAAGCAGTTAGAGGAGATCGGTTGTGTAGCCGTGATGCCATTAGCTGCGCCCATTGGTTCAGGATTGGGTGTACGTAATCCGCATAATATTTTTACCATTGTAGAAAATGCGTCGGTACCGATTCTAGTCGATGCGGGTGTAGGCACAGCATCCGATGCAGCCGTTGCCATGGAGCTTGGTTGTGATGGTGTGTTAATGAATACGGCAATCGCAGAAGCAAAGAACCCTATATTAATGGCAGCTGCAATGAATAAAGCTGTTGCAGCAGGGCGCGAAGCTTTTCTTGCCGGGCGCATGCCACGCCGTCGTTATGCATCCGCTTCTTCTCCAGCAGATGGATCATTTTTTAATTAACCAGCCTTTGCATCAGCCTTCATTTATTCGCAGTTTTGTTCGACGCGAGGGACGTTTTACTAAAGCTCAACGTTCCGCATTAATAGATTATTGGCCGTATTACGGCGTTGATACCCATCAACAAAGCTTAAATCTGGATGAACTATTTATAAAAAAACAACCTATTGTAATAGACATAGGTTTTGGTAACGGAGAATCTTTACTTTATCTTGCAAAACAACATGCCAACTTAAATTTTTTAGGTGTTGAAGTATATCGACCAGGAATTGGTAATTTATTGAGAAATATTTATTTGGAAAAAATTGAAAATATTCGAGTGGTGAATAAAGATGTGGTTGAACTACTGCAAAATAATATTTCAACAAATAGCATAAGCTCTGCTTTAATCTGGTTTCCTGATCCTTGGCCAAAAAAACGCCATCATAAACGCCGTCTAATTCAGGTTCATTTTCTTGAATTACTCGCAACTAAAATAGTTACAGAAGGTGAGCTTAGTATCGCGACGGATTGGAAACCCTATGCGGAACACATTCAAGAAACAGTCCAACAATGCAGGTTATTCAAAAAATGCCAAGCTTCAAAATTTATTAAACATCGGCCACAAACCAAGTTTGAAAGGCGTGGTAAGAAATTGGGTCATGAGGTATTTGCCCAAACTTATATTAAGAAATGAGCTATTTTTAATTTTCTTGTGGATCTAATTTAATAGGACTTAAACGCCTGGCTGGACACTCGTGTTCTTTAGCTAATGGGCAAACTTCCTCTTCACAATTATCAATATTTTGCCAGGCAAACTCTATGGCACTTTCATCATGGCGATAAAAATGATCCAGCCAATCAGGCCCTGCGAAACCAGTACGTATAAATATATCCATAACTTGCCGCTTGGTACGTGCAAACACAAATTCAATATGTAATGCCGCTAAGCGCAAAGATAGTTGATGCAACATATCCTCACCGGTTGCATCAATTTCAGTTATCGCCTCGGCATCTACAATAATAAATTTTAAATCGGGTTTTGCGGCTACCCGTTCTAATACTTTTTCTTCAAAGTACATTGCGCTGGCAAAAAACAAGGGTCCTTCAAAACGCATAATCGTGATATGAGGGCAGGTTTTTAAAATGTTTACTTCTGCATCACGTAAATCACCATTTGGTGCGCGCGATAAAATAGTAATATGTGGGTGCATGGTGCGATACATAAATAGACCTAATGACAACACAACACCGACAATAATACTTTGCTCTAAATGCGGGGCTAAGATAAGTGTTAGTACAAAAGTAAGTATTGCAATAAAACCATCATGACTATGCACACGGAAGGCATACTTTATTTGCTTAATTCTAATTAAGTTAATCACAGCAGAGATAATTACCGCTGCTAAGGTCGCTTGCGGAAGATGATAAAGATACTGACTGAAGTAAAGTAGTATTAAAGAAATTGCGACGAGGATACCAGTAAAGATTGCTGCAAATCCTGTTCTGGCACCTGCTGACATATTCACTGCTGAACGTGAAAATGAACCTGCAACGGGGTAAGCTCCCGATAAACCTGAAACGATATTACCTAATCCTTGTCCTACCAATCCTTGATTGGCATCAATACGTTGTCGAGTTTGCACCGCAATCGCTTTAGCAATGGATATGGCTTCCATATAGCCTACCACGGCAATCACAATGCCCTTAGAAATTAAATCTAATGCGATGGACATATCAAATGTTGGCCACCCAAGGCTGGGCAAACCAGCGGGTACGTTTCCAACAACTTTACCGCCGAGTGATTCAAAGCCAATCACATAAGAAATAACGCTCGTAACGACTACAGCCGTAAGAACACCTGGAATTTTTGGGGCATATTTTTTTAATGCAAAGATTATCGCTAGTGCAGCGATACCCATTACCAATGTTGGCATGTGTGTATGCTTGCTGGCCTCAACAAGCACATTCCAAATCGTTTCATAGAAATGGTCACCACGTTCTGCTGTTACACCAAATAACTTTGACAACTGAGAAGTGCCAATAATAATCGCGGCCGCATTTGTGAAACCAATTACCACAGAATGAGATAGAAATTCGACCAAGACACCAAGCCGTAATAAACCCAGCGATAATTGAAATATGCCAACTATGATCGCCAGTACTCCGGCATAGACTAGGTAACCTTCAGGGTTTGCCGTTGCGAGTGGTTCTAGTGCGGCGGCAGTCATTAGAGAAACCACGGCCACAGGCCCGGTCTGCAACTGTCTCGAGGAGCCAAACAATGAAGCAATAATTACGGGTAAGAATGATGCGTATAAACCGTAGTAGGCGGGCAAGTTTGCAAGTTGTGCGTAAGCCATTGACTGGGGAATTAAAACCAGCGCAACGGTTAAGCCCGCAAGACAATCCTTCATTATCGTGTCAGGGTTTTTTAATTCCCCTAGCCAATTCAGATAGGGAATGAATCGACTGACAAATTCACGTGTATATTGTCTCGCTGTGATCAACTAATACTCCTAATCACGCTATAAGCGATGCACGATAGCGGCGGATATGCTTCAAACATTGATTTTGCTTAAGTTAAACAGGACCAAGTGCCAGGTATTAAATCATGATGTGTCCACTATGGGATTACATGCAGTTATCAAACTCTCTTGATAGATACTATTAAGCCACAAATCTAATTGCTACTAATATATAGAGTTATAGATATTATTACATGGATGCAGTGCACACTACGTTTTATCTCTGGAAAACGGTAAAGTGTGAGCTCATAGGCAGGCGCTTATTATTGCACAATGTGTAAAAGCGTGAAGCCAGCAACCACTGCATATATGAAAAACTGATGTCTATTGAACACCCCATCGTTGCAGTAACCGGATCCTCAGGCGCAGGCACTTCAACCGTTCGTGAGGCATTTGAATATATTTTCACCAATATTGGCGTGAACCCTGTTGTTATTGAGGGAGATAGTTTTCATAAATTCACGCGTGCAGAAATGTATGATCGAATAAAAGTCCCCGACTTATTTGGTCGTCGAATGACTCACTTTTCACCGGATGGCAACCTACTTGATCGTCTTGAACAGTTGTTTAGTGAGTATGCAAAAACCGGAACCGGAGAGAAGCGAATTTACCTTCATAGTGATGAGGAGGCAGCACCTTATCCTGGTTACAAGCGTGGAGAATTTACCGAATGGGAGCCCATACCAGAAGCTAGCGATTTATTATTTTATGAAGGTTTGCATGGAGGCTTGGTTACGGAAAAATATAATATTGCTCAACACGTAGATTTATTGATCGGGGTTGTTCCTACAACAAATTTAGAATGGATTCAGAAAATTCATCGTGACAGCTCAGAGCGCGGTTATTCACATGAACAGGTAGTGACCACGATTGTTCGTCGTATGCCTGATTATGCAATGTATATTTCACCGCAATTTTCACGCACAGATGTTAACTTCCAACGTGTTCCTATTGTTGATACTGCCAATCCATTCGAGATCCAAGAGATTCCATCTTTCAATGAAAGCTTAGTAATTGTAAATATACGTAGACCGGAAAAATTTACTTTAGGTATCGATGAGCTTCGAGAAAGAATAGAAAATTCTTTTAACATTAGACCTAATCAGCTTGTTATGCCTGCCGAGAAAATGGTATTTGCAATGGAAACACTGTTAACACCCATTATTAAGATGCTCGTTGAAAAACATTCAATTGTTAAGCCAAAAGCGAACCAACTTTAGAAATTTATGCCAGAAACTTTTCAAATCGGAGTTGCATCAGGGACAAATTCCCGCAAGTTAGTAAATGATTGCCTACAACAGTTGGGAAATGTGCGTAGCAAATATCAACTTGGGTTTGTATACGCAAGTGATTCTTTAGGTGAGGATTTGAAAAATATTATTGGTCGACTTAAACAAGAGACTGCCGTAGATCATTGGTTAGGTACATTAGGTATCGGAGTGTGCAGTACTGGCGCAGAGTTTTATGACCAACCAACCTTGGCTGTGATGTTAATGGATATTGATGCACAACAATTTTCAATAATCGGAACCAATAACAATGATGAAGAAAAGCTATTAGAAGAGGTATCAAGCTACTGTAAACAAGACCTACCGCATGTAGGAGTTATTCATGGTGATCCAAGCAATCCTTCAACCCCAACTATTATTGAAAAAATTTCTGAAGCGGTGCCTTCTGCCTATCTAGTCGGAGGATTGACTTCATCAAATGCTGAAAACTATCAGGTTGCGAATGAAATAATTCAAGGTAGTGTATCGGGAATATTCTTTTCACCTGAAGTTAAAACCGTTATCGGCCACACTCAAGGTTGCACTCCACTTGATGAACAGCATGTTATTACTAAAGCTGAACGTAATTTATTAATTGAATTGGATAATCAACCTGCTTTGGATGTTTTGCGTAATGATGTAGGTGAAGTACTGGCCAAAGACTTGAATAAAATAGCCGGTTATATTTTTGCTGGCCTACCCATTGAGTTTTCAGATACTGGTGATTATTTAGTAAGAAATATTATTGGTATAGACGAACAAGAAAAAATCATCGCAGTCGGAGACTATTTATATGAAGGAAGCAAATTTATGTTTTGCAGGCGCGATGGAAACAGTGCTCGTGATGATATGTTGAGAATGTTAAGTACGATGAAATCTCGAATCCAAGGGCCACCGCGTGGAGGTCTTTACTATACATGTCTCGGGCGCGGTCGTTATCAGTTTGGAGATAATTCTGAAGAATTGAAAATGATTCAGGATGAAATTGGTGATTTTCCTTTGGTTGGATTTTTTGCAAATGGTGAAATATTTAATAATCGTTTATACGGTTACACCGGTGTGCTGATTTTGTTTGTTTAATAAAAACTTCAACATGCAATTTAATGAATTAGGTAAAACGGGTATACGTGTAAGCAAAATTTGTCTCGGGACCATGACGTACGGAGAACAAAACACAGAAGCAGAAGCGCATGAACAAATGGATTATGCTTTTTCACAGGGGGTGAATTTTTTTGATACTGCAGAAATGTATCCCGTACCTCCAAAACAGGAAACCCAAGGTAAAACAGAAAAGCACATCGGCAGTTGGCTGAAAAAAACCGGTAATCGTCATGAAATCATACTAGCGTCTAAGGTAGCAGGACCCGGGATGATGTCTTATTTGCGTGGCGGCGCAAAATTAATCCCCGCACAAATCAATACTGCAATCGAAGATAGCCTTAAACGTCTACAAACAGATTACATTGATTTATATCAAATACATTGGCCTGCTAGAAATACTAATTATTTTGGGTCACTAGGATATGAGCATAATGATTCTGAAAGTTACGCAACCTTGACAGAAATGGAGGATGCATATGAGTGTCTGGTAAATGCAGTGCAACAGGGGAAAGTGCGTTATTTAGGAATTAGCAATGAAACTCCTTGGGGAGCAATGCAATATCAATGCATCGCTCAAAAAAATACCTGGCCAGAAATGGTCAGCATACAAAATCCATATAATTTATTGAACCGAAGTTATGAAATTGGCTTAGCAGAAGTATCCCATCGTGAGTCTATGGGTTTGCTCGCTTATTCACCTTTAGGGTTTGGCGTACTAAGCGGTAAATATATTAATGCAAGTCCAGCAAATGCGCGTATTACCTTGTTTGAACGCTTCACGCGTTATACAAATGCAGAAGGAAAACGCGCAACCGAAGCATATGTAAACCTTGCTAAAGAATATAATTATTCACCTTGCCAAATGGCATTAGCTTTTGTAAATACGCGTCCTTTTGTTACGTCAAATATTATTGGTGCTACCACTATGCAACAATTAAGAGAAAATATTGAAAGTATCAACGTCGAACTTAGTAAGAATGTGCTTGAGAAAATCGACCATATTCATCAGCAACAACCCAATCCGTGCCCATGAGTGAATCTTTTATTCGTATAGGTGTGTGGCTAACTGCAATACTATGTGCTTTGACAGGTTTAGCGAGTATTTTTTATGGCTACATAGCTATTTATTCACTAAGTGGGTTCACTTCTATTTTTATTGGTACTGCTATTGTTCTAATAGCCATTGGGTTAATTAAAAGACATGCTGTTGCACGGATAGGCGCATATTTTGTTTTGGTGGTTTCAAGTACAGGTTGCCTGATGTGGCTTTTTTTATTTCAACACAATCGAAATACTCAAATTGAAAATATTGGAACGATTGAATATTTTTGCATGCTTTATATTTTTATCGCCATATTTGCGGTTTTATTTCTTTCTGTAAAGACAACCCGAAAATATTTTTCAGTTTATACAGATAAGCTATAAGAACATACTTTGTTAAATATAAAACAACAAAATTACACCTTCTCAATAGCTTCTCTTTGGGCGCTTATCCAGTCATATACTTGCTGATTGATTTGTTCAGCAGATTTTCCCTGTGTTTTGATCGGCTCTCCAATAACAACTTGAATAGTGCCAGGTTTTTTAGTGAGCTGTTTGCGTGCCCAGAAATTTCCTGAATTATGTGCTACGGGAATAATAGGTGCGCCACTTTTCTCAGCTAATAATGCCCCACCAATTTTAAATTTACGTTTGGTATTGGGCGGTGTACGTGTACCTTCAGGAAAAATTAGTATCCAATGCCCATTATTAATTTTTTCAATACCCTGCTCAATAAGCTGGTCTACTGCTTTACGACCTGCATTTCTATTTAATGCAATAGGGTGTGTTAATGCTAGACCCCAACCAAATATTGGAATAAAAAATAATTCTCTTTTAACTACCCATGTTAAAGGTGGAAAGATATTTCCTAGTGCCAGGGTTTCCCATGTGGATTGGTGATTCGACATTACAATGCATGGGTAATTTGGAATATTTTCTTCCCCTGTGATTGTGTAATGAAGACCACATGTGACACCTAACCACCAAAGATTGTATGCACTCCAATAAATAATTATGCGATAACGAAGTTTGTAAGGGATAAAAATCGTAAATAAACATAGAACACCAAATACAAAAGTGAGTATTCCCATACCCAGCAAATACAGCAGCGATCTAAAAGTTTGCAGCATTTAAAAACTAAGTTTTACTCAGCGAGTAGCGTATCTACTGCATGTGAGAGATCATCATAAATAGGAATATTGCGTGGCAGTTGTTCACTTTGAGCTGTGACAGAACCATTGCCAGTGCGTACTAAAATGGGTTGTAAACCATGAGTGATGGCAGCTTGCACATCACGGAGTGAATCACCAATAAGTGGTGCTTTTTGTAATGATATATGTGCACGTTTTTCAATTTCTACCAACATGCCTGTTTTAGGCTTGCGGCATTCGCCTTCAAGATCAGGACAGATAAATATGCCATCTAAATGACCACCATGTTGTGCAAGTTCGGCTAGCATCTTCTGATGAATTTGATTAAGCATATTGTAATCAAATAATTCTCTCGCAATCCCAGATTGATTCGAAGCTATGAACACTTTTATTTTTGCATGATTTAATTTTGCAATTGCCTTAAGGCTGCCATCAATTGCAATCCACTCTTCTGGTGACTTTATAAATTCATCTGAATCTTCATTAATGACACCATCACGATCTAAAACAACAGCTTTTATTTCACTCATAACATATAAACCTCAGGATTGCAGTCTGGAGAAGTCAGCCACCTGCATAAAAAGCGTATCAATCTTGGCAAGCAAAGCAATTCGATTTGTTTTGAGGGCTTCATCTTTGTCCATCACCATTACATCATCAAAAAAATGATCTACTGGTTGACGCAAATCGGCTAATTTATTTAACGCTTGTTCATACTCATGTTTAGCAAATAAACCTTGAACATCATCTGACATTTTCTCGATTGCGGCATGCAAGTTATTTTCAGCTTCCTCTTTAAATAGTGATGCATCAACTTGGTTGATATCGCTGTGATCAATTTTCTTCAAGATATTACGAATTCGCTTGTTCGCAATAGCGAGTGCTTGTGCATTAGGAAGTTTGCGAAAATTAACCAAGGCATTTACTTTAGCAGCTACATCACTTGGATGGGTTGGCTTATTAGCTAATACAGAATCGATGACATCTGCTGTTATGCCTCGATCTGAAAAATAGGCACGATAGCGCTCATTGATATATTCGCTAACTTCATCCACTGCTTTATCAGCATGTAAAGTCTCTGGGAATTGCTCCGCAGCAGTTTCTAAACACTCGCGTAAGTTAATATTCAGCGGAGTCTCAATAATAATACGCAGAAGCGCTAAAGCTGCACGCCGTAAACCATAAGGGTCCTTTAGTCCTGTGGGTTTTTTGCCGATTGCAAATATTCCTATCAAGGTATCGATACGATCTGCCAGAGCCAAGGTGATACCCACTGCAGATTTGGGTAGCTTACCGCCAGCCTGTTTAGGAAAATATTGCTCTTCAAGTGCAGCACTCACCTGCGAGCCCTCATTGTTCAACAATGCCAAGTTGCGACCGATTACACCTTGTAATTTAGGAAACTCACCAACCGTCTCCGTTAGTAAATCACATTTACTTAATATTGCTGCACGTTGACTTTGTTTTTTATCAGCATTAGTAAATTTAGATAAGTAAGCAGCGAGTTTTGCAATACGATTAGTTTTTTCTTTTAGTGTGCCTAGCTGTTTTTCATAAACAACGTTGTCTAATTTTGTTAAGTGATTGTCTAATGGGACTGCTTTATCACGTTGCCAGAAAAACATGGCATCTTCGAACCTGGGAACGATTACTTTTTCATTTCCATGTTTGACTATCTCTGGTTTCTGGCTGTCAATATTACTAACAATAATGAATTTAGAAAGCAGTTCATCGTTTTGGCTAAGTAGCGGAATATACTTTTGATTGTCTTGCATAGTGCTAATGAGTAATTCTTTATGCACTTCTAGAAATTTGTTATCAAATTCACCTAACATCGCGCATGGCCATTCTACTAATCCTGTAATCTCATCTAATAACTCTTGGGTGTAAAAAGGCTTTCCCTTTACCTGTTCGGCAAGTTTGTTGACTTGTTTAATAATTTCATTTTGCCGTTCTGCGACACTTGCCAAAACATGGCCTTTGCTACTCAATAATTCTTTGTACGCAGAAGGATGTTCAATCACCATTTCTTGTGCATGATGGAAACGATGCCCACGTGTTGTATTGCTGGCTTGAATACCTAACACGTTCGAGCTGACTGTTTCAGAACCTAATATAACCAACAACCAACGAATCGGGCGAATAAACTCAGCATTGGATTCGTTCCAACGCATTCGTTTTGGTACATTGAGTTTTTTTACTGCAGACTCAATTATCTCTGGCAATAATTCCTGGATACTTTTGCCAACGCGATTTTCACGATAAAACAATCTTGGATTGTCTGGATCATTATCCAGTTTAAGTTGATCAGTTTCTATTCCACAAGAACGTGCAAAACCGATAGCTGCTTGAGTGGGCTTGCCATCTTGATCAAACGCGGCTTGTGCCTTGGGACCTTTGCGCTCAATTACTTGATCTTTTTGTTTGGTGTCAATTTTATTTACTATGATTGCTAAGCGGCGTGGTGTGCAAAACAATTCATGTTGTGCAAATGACAAATCTACAGCATGCAATTGGTCGCAGATTAGTTGGCCGAACTCGTGGCATAGACCTAATTGAAGTCGCGCAGGCAAATCCTCTGTGCCTATCTCTATTAACAAATCCTCTTTACTGCTCATGTGCTTTAAATAGACTTATTCGGCGAGTAGTGGAAAACCTAATTTTTCACGGCTTTCAAAATAGCTATTGGCAACATTTTGTGCGAGTTTGCGAATACGTAAAATATATTGTTGACGTTCCGTTACTGAAATAACTTGTCGAGCATCGAGTAAATTAAACGCATGTGAACACTTGAGTACATGGTCATAAGCAGCTATTGGAATTTCATGATCAATTAACTTTTGGCATTCCTTTTCACTTGCATTAAATGAATTGAATAAAGCGTCCGTGTTTGCATATTCAAAATTATAGGCAGATTGTTCAACCTCATTCTGGTGGTACATGTCACGATAAAAAGTTTTTTGATTCCCATGTTGGGTCCAAACTAAGTCATACACATTATCGACATTTTGCAAATACATCGCGATTCGTTCTAAGCCATAGGTAATTTCACCTGTAACCGGCTTGCAATCTAAGCCGCCTATTTGTTGAAAATAAGTAAATTGTGAAATTTCCATTCCATCTAGCCAGACCTCCCAACCCAAACCCCAAGCACCAAGAGTTGGTGATTCCCAATTATCTTCTACAAATCGAATATCATGGATCAGAGGATTTATATCGAGTGAGGTGAGTGACTCTAAATATAAGTCTTGAATATCGTCAGGCGAGGGCTTCAATACAACTTGAAACTGAAAATAACGTTGTAAGCGATTAGGGTTATCTCCATATCGGCCATCTGTTGGGCGACGACAGGCTTGTGGATAAGCCGATTTCCATGTTTCGGGGCCGATGGCACGCAAAAAAGTACTGGGATGAAATGTTGCAGCCCCCATTTCTAAGTCATAAGGCTGCTCTATCACACAGCCTTGTGCAGCCCAAAACTGCTCTAGTTTGTGAATGAGTTGTTGAAAGGTAATTAGACGTTTATTAGTTTGGGTGTCTGACATGATTCTGCTGGAACGGTTGCCGCATGAGTATAACGAGGCACCGCTGTGGCTACCAGCAAATGGTTAGTATTTCCAAGTAATTATGGCGTAATAAAAAAAGGCAAGCTATTCAGCTTGCCTTTATATTGGTGCTGCGAAAAAGACATCCGTGTCACGCAGCCCTCTTCCCTAAGTCGGTTTAGATAAAACTCTCCTGATGAGCTATCTAGTTTGCATCCCTGCCTGCTGCACTCGTCCTGAGTAACAACATCATTTTCATTTAAAGTGTAGAGGCGACAATCCTTGTCATAAGTGTTCCATACTGTGCGAATTGTTTACCGCCTCGCACTACTCTACATTTCATTGCACACATTTCCGTATGTGTATAAGCATCCTTGCTAAGTAAATGAATCCGTTCCCTTTAACTGCGTCGTTTATCGCCACACAATTTTTCTTTAACAGTGTCTCGGTATGCCCAAGCTAACGCTGCCAAACTTGCGACGATCCACACGACATATACAGTTGTTAATACATCAGTTGATACGTCCATAATGACCTCCATGCCATCGTTACTTTGCTCGTCCTGAGCCATTCAAATATCTAGTATCAATAGAGCAAGCGTTGTGCCAGATTCTTAAGAGCATTAAGCGTATGTAATAACTCATTGATGGTGTGTCAGTTACATAAAAAAAGAAGCTTTAACGACGACTAGTAAATAGGCACTTGGACAAAAATTGTCTCCAAATTTGGACTCATGGTGACAAATCTCGGCAGGAGGAGATGTTAGTAAAAGATCTCCTAAATAGCGTTTAAACCATGATTTTTCTAATGAAATTGGTTGTGTTGGTTCTAGTTATCGGCTATCGCAAGATAACTTTTTGAGATCTAGCTGTGATAGCTATTTGAATAATCTAAGCACCAACATAGTGCTTTAAAGCACTGTATTAGTGCATGAAAAAGCTTTGCTTGCCTCACATCTTTTAAAAAAGCTGCGTATAATGCCGCAGTTGCTTAGCTACTGGCCTCAATTGAGTGCAATGGCACAAATTGTGCTTTAGTAGATCTAGATATGAATGTGACTAGCAACTAGTTACAACCATAAGAATAACACCGAAAAAATTACACATTAAAACTTAAGAGTCGAAGCTAAGGAGAAGTCCAATGTCTGCAAGTGATGTAATGAAAATGATGAGTGATAACGATGTGAGATTCGTTGACTTTCGATTTACTGATACAAGAGGGAAAGAGCAGCATGTATCTGTGCCAGCTTCAGTAGTTGAAGAAGATATTTTTGAAAAAGGTAAAATGTTTGACGGCTCATCTATAGCCGGTTGGAAAGGCATTAATGAATCGGATATGGTCTTGATGCCTGACGCTGAAAGTGCAGTGATAGACCCATTCTTTGCCGACTCAACCCTGATTTTACGTTGCGATATATTAGAGCCCTCTACTATGGAAGGCTATGGAAGAGACCCTCGCTCTGTTGCAAAACGTGCGGAGGCATATCTTAATTCAACTGGGGTAGCCGATGCGGCCTACTTTGGACCAGAGCCTGAGTTTTTTGTGTTTGATGATGTCAAATGGAGCAATGATATGTCAGGCGCGTTTTACAAGACGGACTCAGACGAGTCTGCCTGGAACTCTCAAAAACATTTTGAAGACGGTAACATTGGGCATCGTCCTGGAGTTAAAGGAGGTTATTTCCCGGTACCCCCTGTTGATTCCTTACAAGATTTACGTTCTGCCATGTGCCAAGTGCTAGAAGAAATGGGTGTTACTGTAGAAGTGCATCACCATGAGGTCGGTACTGCGGGACAGTGTGAAATTGGAACCAAATTTAACACGCTCACTAAGCGTGCTGATTGGAACCAAATTTTAAAATATGTGGTACACAACGTTGCGCATAATTATGGAAAAACAGCCACCTTTATGCCCAAGCCAATTGTTGGTGATAACGGTAGTGGTATGCATGTGCACCAGTCACTATTCAAAGATGGTAATAATTTATTCCAAGGCGACTTATACGGAAACCTTTCTCAGACAGCTATGTATTACATTGGTGGCATCATTAAACACGCACGCGCAATCAACGCATTCTCAAATGCAAGTACTAATAGCTATAAACGTTTAGTACCAGGGTTTGAAGCCCCTGTGATGCTTGCTTATTCTGCGCGCAATCGTTCTGCTTCCATACGTATTCCATATGAAGCAAATCCAAAAGCACGACGCATCGAAGTACGTTTTGGAGATCCAGCAGGTAATCCATACTTAACTTTTGCAGCAATGATGATGGCGGGTCTTGATGGCATTCAAAATCAGATTGACCCTGGTTCTTCAAATGATAAAGATCTCTATGATTTACCACCTGAAGAAGAAGCCAATATTCCAACTGTTTGTGCTTCATTGGACCAGGCGTTAGAAGCATTGGATAACGACCGTGAATTCCTGAAAGCGGGTGGAGTCTTCTCTGATGATTGTATTGATGGCTATATCGAATTGAAGATGGATGAAGTGACTGCTTTCCGACAGGCAACTCATCCAATTGAATTCGAACTGTATTACAGCTGTTAAGTTACTGTTTTATAGCTAACAACTTAAAAACGCTCCGAGGCAAATCACAGCCTTCGGGGCGTTTTTTTTGCAACTTGAGACGCATTTCTGAAGTCTTATTTATAAACTAGGAGTACTATTGAGTACTCTCGTTAATGGAATGAAGCAGGCGAATCAAGATGCGTTACTTTTTCATCGCTAGTATTTTTATTACCTTATGCATGTGTTGTGCGCATGCAGATATTTATACTTGTAAAGATTCAGATGGAAAAACAGTTTACACTGATTCACCTGATGCTTGTAAAGATGCTGAGGAAGTTAAAGTGGATACCCTACCAACGCTTATCCCTACTAAACCTTTAGCAACGAGTCCACGAACTAGCACAAGTAATAACACCTTAGCAGAAAAAAATAGTTATACCGCGCTTACGATTACCTCACCTAGTAATGATTCTGTTATTCGCGATAACCAAGGTAATGTAACGATTAACTTTCAAGTTTCCCCTAATTTAAAGACCAGAAGCGGTCATGAATTTGTGGTAACGCTTGACGGTACTCAGGTATACAACGGTACAAGTACCATAACCGCTTTAAAAAATGTTGATCGTGGTACGCATACCATTGGTTTAAAAGTGGTTGCTGCGGATGGCAGCACCAAGATTTCTGCAACACCTGTAAAATTTACACTTAATCGATTCTCAGCACTGCAAAATCAAGAAAACAGGTTTAATGATGGTGACCCTGATATCGATAACGATCCTAAAAACAACGACCTGGACGATGACGCAGATCAGGACTTAAACAACAATACTTTCAGCTTTCCTACAAATACTAAATTACCTACTCGTCCTCCTCCCCCACCACCACCTCCTAGCAACCCTTAACTGAATAATTCTTAAATGGATTGATTAGTTTTAGGGCAAAGCAGATGAATAAGCCCTAGAATAGTGCATCATGCACGATAATTTTTATTATAATGCACTATAATAGTGCATATTAAGGCGTAATAGCCTGATAAGTGCTTGAATTTAAGACTTAATTACTACCCATGCTATTGGATCAATTATTGCATTTCATTAGCAAGGATTGATTATGACAAAAACACTTACAAATACTTTTGGCGAGATACCTGCGCTTATGCATGCTACTGAACATAAACGAATTTTAGACAATCTTGCCATGGCGGTTTTTTTGGTCGACGAAAATCTGTGTGTGAAGTATTTAAATCCCGCAGCCGAAGAAGTCGTGGGAACGGGCAGACGCCACGCCGTCGACAAACCCATAACAGACTTTATTCAAGATGCTGAAGGCAAACTAATTAAGAACATACAAACTTGTATGCAAACTGGCCATCCTATGACGCAACGTGAAGTTGAAATGAAACGCTTTAATAATAGTGTGCTCACCATAGATTGTGCGATCACGCCTATGCTTGCAAAAGATGAACAAACTATTTGCATGTTAGAAGTTACCCAAGTAGATCGTATGGTACGCATTAGTCGTGAAGAACATTTGTTATCAGAAACACAAGCTACACAAAATATGTTACGAGGTTTGGCGCATGAAATTAAAAACCCCTTGGGAGGGTTGCGCGGGGCGGCACAATTATTAGCGGGTGAATTAAACGATGGAAATTTGACCGAATACACCGATGTAATTATCAATGAAGCCGATCGCTTAAGAAAATTAGTTGATCGAATGTTTGGACCAAATATTACGCCCGTAAAAAAACCACTCAATGTACATAACGTGTTGGAACATATTCGTCACTTAGCACTAGCTGAAACCCCAACAGGCGTTAAGTTCAATGTTGATTACGATCCGAGTATTCCAGAAATTCATGCGGATCGTGATTTACTCGTTCAAGCAATTTTAAATATTGTGCGCAATGCCGTGCGCGCAGTAATTACAAATGATGCTGCGCCTGGGGAAGTTACTTTAAAAACACGAGTACTACGCCAATACACTATAGGCGATGTTATGCATCGTCTGGTTATAGAGGTAAGTGTGACTGATAACGGTATAGGGATTAAAGAGGAATTAAAACCACAAATATTTTTTCCCATGGTTTCCGGAAGTGAAAGTGGTTCAGGATTGGGTCTTCCAATTTCACAAAATTTAGTGAATCTACATGATGGCTTAATTGAGTTTGATTCAACTGTTGGACATACAGAATTTCGAGTACTACTTCCACTTAATAGTGAAAGTAATTTTAAAGTAAATAAATAAAGAATAGTTATGAGAGAAAATAAAGTTTGGGTAATCGATGATGATCAAGCGATGCGCTGGGTGTTGGAACGTGCGTTTCAAAAAGCTGAAATCCCGGTTATTACTTTTGAATCTGCTAATACTGCAATTCATGAACTTGAACACAATGTTCCAACCGCGATTCTTACCGATGTGCGTATGCCGGGTATGGATGGATTTGAATTCCTTGATCGAATAAAAGCTGATCATCCTGCGCTACCCATCATAATTATGACGGCACATTCAGATTTACAGAGTGCAGTAGGCGCCTATCAAAAAGGAGCATTTGAATATTTGCCTAAGCCTTTTGATGTTGATGACGCTGTGGAATTAA
The DNA here is from genome assembly GCA_028279275.1 of Gammaproteobacteria bacterium. GTDB lineage: Bacteria > Pseudomonadota > Gammaproteobacteria > UBA4575 > UBA4575 > JABDMD01. The sequence goes on from JANQOB010000018.1 coordinate 311,173, forward strand.
CAAAACGTGCATGTTTGGCGGCGAATGAAGAAATTTCAAGTGATTCGCAAGAAGAAGCGAGCGAAGAGTTGCCAGGGATTATTGGTGAATCACCTGCTATGCAAGAAGTTTTTCGTGCCATAGGAAGATTATCAAACTCAAATGTTACTGTCTTAATTAATGGTGCTTCTGGGACCGGCAAAGAACTCGTTTCACATGCTTTACACGATAATAGCCCACGTGCACAAAATCCGTTTATTGCCTTGAACATGGCAGCTATACCCAGAGAATTATTGGAGTCGGAACTATTTGGTCATGAAAAAGGCGCCTTTACGGGGGCACAATCACAACGCAAAGGGAGATTTGAACAAGCCCATGGAGGCACTCTGTTTCTTGATGAGATAGGAGATATGCCTGCAGATCTTCAAACACGTTTGTTACGCGTGTTATCAGACGGACATTTTTATCGTGTTGGTGGGCATGAGCCGATCAAGGCAGATGTACGTATTATTGCTGCCACACATCAAAATTTAGAAGCACGTGTACGTAATGGAGATTTTCGAGAAGATCTGTTTCACCGCTTGAATGTAATCCGTATTCAATTACCGCCTTTGCGTGAGCGCAAAGAAGATATACCCGCATTGATGCAGTACTTCATGAAAGCTTCTGCAAAAGAGTTACAAACTGAAACAAAGAAAATCTCTGATGAAGTAGTCGAGTATTTAAGTGCGCTAACCTGGCCTGGAAATATTCGTCAACTGGAAAATGTTTGTCGATGGTTAACTGTGATGGCATCCAGCAATGAAATTCGCATGCAAGATTTACCATCTGAGATGTTAAAAGATGAAATGTCTGTAACTGATGTTGCGAGCTGGCAAACACTACTGAGCGAATGGACGGATCGTGAATTATCAAAAGGAAGCGAGGCAATACTCGACCGAGCTTTACCAGAGTTTGAAGCAATTATGATTAAAGCTGCAATGCGTAAAACCGGCGGTAAACGCCAAGAAGCTGCAAAACTTTTAGGCTGGGGCAGGAATACCTTAACCAGGAAGATTCAGGAGTTAGGCCTGTTTCAGTAATCGATAATTCGTTTATAAAAAGATATCAAACACAGCCAGAAGCATCGGTATAAGTTTGTAATGCACCGATAATTTCATTTACCTGTTGATGATTGTTTTGCTCTAAATATTCGATAATGCCTTGATTGATTTTTTTGCAGCACAGAGGGTCATAAAATAGTCCCGTACCTAATCCGACCGTTGTGGCACCCGCTAACAAAAACTCAATGGCATCTTCGGTATTAACCACACCGCCCTGGCCAATAATCGGAATATTATGTGGATTGCTCACTTGATAGACTTCATGCACTTTTAATAGCGCAATGGGTTTAATTGCGGGGCCCGATAAACCTCCCTGATTGTTATGAATAATAGGTTGCTTCTTGTGAATATCGATAGCCATACCCATCACAGTGTTGATGACTGCAAAGGCATCACTTCCTGCTTCAATACAAAGTTTGGCATTGAGCTTAATATCGGTTTGATTGGGCGAAAGTTTGGTAATAATGGGTTTGCTTGTAACGGCACGGCAAGCTGCAACCACACGCGCTGACATTTCTGGGTCATTTCCAAAAGCTACACCACCTTCTTTTACATTTGGGCAGGAAATGTTTATTTCTATGGCATTAATAGGTGAATCATCAAATTTACGTGTCACTTCAACATACTCTTCAACTGTTGAGCCTGAAACGTTAGCAATGAAATGAGTTTCGGAAAAATCCAACTTAGGTAAAATGTCGTTTACGACATAATCAACCCCCGGATTTTGTAAACCGATCGCATTCAACATACCATCTGGTGTTTCAGCAATGCGGTGTGGCGCATTTCCAAACCTTGCATCCGCCGTGGTACCTTTTAAACAAACTGCGCCAACATCTCTATTGGAGAAACCCTCAATCCGTGTGTATTCTTCTCCAAAACCTACACAACCTGATAACAAGACCAATGGGGAGTTTAGTTTTAAGCCACAAAACTCTATATGTAATTTTTCACTTACCATTTGAATATGTTCAACGTTGTCTTATTTGAGCCGGAAATTCCACCCAATACCGGCAACATTATACGGTTATGCGCCAACATGAGCTGCGATTTACATTTAGTGCATCCATTGGGATTTCAATTAGATGAAAAAAAGTTGCGCAGAGCCGGTTTAGATTATCATGAATTTGCAAGTGTTATTGAACATCAAAGTTATCAATCCATGTTAGAAACGCTGAAACCGAAACGGATTTTTGCATGCTCTACCAAAGGGCATACCAACTATGATGTTCCCGATTTCCAAGCTGAGGACACATTCATATTTGGGCCTGAAACCAGAGGCTTACCAGATGCTATTCTTAAAAAATTCGACACAAAGCATGTGTTACGAATACCCATGCATGAATCATCACGTAGTATCAACTTAGCCAATGCAGTGGGAATTATTCTTTATGAAGCCTGGCGACAAAATGAATTTAGAAGTTGATTAGGTAAATTCTTCAGTCATATCTCGACCCAAAAGTTCTGCTATAGCGGTGTTGAGTTCTAAGTGACCATTTAATACTTTCCAAACTTTCTCGCAGATGGGCATTTCAACCATATGATCACTTGCAATTTCATGTACGACCTGGGCGGCATGAAAACCTTCTACCGCCTGCCCTAATTCTTCCATATATTGCTGTGCAGTTTTACCTTGAGCTAATGCCAATCCCAACCTGCGATTACGTGATTGGTCATCGGTACAAGTCAGCACTAGATCACCTATCCCCGCTAAACCCATAAGCGTTTTTGGATTAGCATTTAATGCCACGCCAAGTCTCATCATTTCAGCTAGCCCTCTCGTGACAAGCGCAGCACGTGCATTAGCACCAAATTTTAAGCCATCAACTATGCCCGCAGCTATCGCTAATATATTTTTGACTGTTCCACCTAACTCAACTCCAACCACATCATCACTTACATAGACTCTAAAATTATCACTGTGAAAGTAGCTGGCTATTTCTTTTGCAAAGTTAATATCGTCGGATGCAAGTGTTACGGCGGTGGGTAAATTATCAGCTACTTCTTTTGCAAAAGAGGGCCCAGAAATTACCGCAGTTTGTATTTCTGTTCCTAAAACGTCTTTAACAACTTCATGCATCATCATTTTGCTTTGTTTTTCAAAACCTTTTGTAGCCCAAATAAATTTCTTGGGAATTGGTATTTGAATAAGTTGTTCGCAAGCAGAGCGCATTGCATAACTTGGAACTACAGACAAAATAAATTCAGCTGATTGAATTGCATCTGCAATATCATGTGTTGCTGTTAATTTTGTGGGCAGCTTATTACCTGGGAGGTAGCGTTTGTTTTCTTTATCATTCTGTAAAGTGTTGATTAAATCTTTATCGTGATCCCATGCACAAACATGGTGACCATTATTCGCAAGTTGGATAGCAAGTGCAGTACCCCAGGAACCAGCACCGATTACGGCAACCGAAGTCATAATTTAATGTTTTATTTGTTCAGGGTTTTCTTTTTGCTCTTTAACTGCATTTAAATGTTGTTGATAGAGCGCATCAAAATTTACAGGATTGAGCAGCAACTGCGGGAATCCCCCTTTTGTCACCAGCTCAGCAATCGTTTCGCGCGCAAAAGGGAAGAGTATATTGGGACAATAACTACCAAGGAGTTGCTTGTGTTGTTCTTCAGGGAACTGATCAATAAAAAATATACCTGACTGTTTAACTTCAACTAAAAATGCAGTTGTGTCATCTTGACTCGCGGTAACCGTGACGACGATAGTGACCTCGTGGATTTTTTCGTCTAATTTATTGTTTTCTGTTTGAATGTGGACATCCGTTTTTGGATTCCATTTTTCAGTGAATATTTTTGGTGAGTTGGGAGTTTCAAAAGAAAGGTCTTTCACATAGATCTTTTGAATTTCAAATTTTTGTGCGGGTTTTTCAGCCATGTTAAATGTATTGACCTATGATTGAATGATAGGTTCTAAGTATGAATGGGACTGAATTATATTATGCTTTTTAGATAATTACTGTCCATTTAACATTTCATCTAGTTTGCCTTCACTGTTCAATTCAGCCATATCATCAAAGCCACCGACATGGATATCACCTATGAATATTTGGGGAACAGTTTGTCGGTTCGTGCGTTGCACCATTTCTTCAGCCTTAGCTTGGTCTTCATTAATGTTAATTTCAGTATACGTAACGTTTTTACTATCAAGCATGCGTTTTGCGGCATTACAGTATGCACAACGATATCCTGTATATATGGTAACTTCTGGGTTGCTCATGAATTGATAACTAAACTACTTTTTTGTGATTGGGAGTTGATCATTAATCCATGCAGTAATACCGCCCTTCAAACCAAATACATTGGTATAGCTGTTTTTTAATAACAGCTTACAGGCTTGTGCAGAACGATTACCCATTTTACAAAATACGATTATAGGTTTGTCTTTATCACTAGTTAGATTGGCTATTTTTTCAGGTAATACACTTAGCGCAATGTGTTTGGCATCTATGATACTGCCCTGGCCTAATTCATTAGGTTCGCGTATATCTAACACCATTGCATTTTCTTTATTGATTAATCTTACTGCTTCGGCAGGTAATACATCCTTATAACCTTTTGTGAAACGTTTTAATTCAGTGACAATAATTAAAACAATTACCGCAAACAGGGCGATAAACAAAAACATATGTCGTCCAGCAAATTCGATGTACTCTTGCATCAAAGAATAATGTGTTTAGAAAGTTTTAAAAGTAACAGAGATTTAATGGGTAGAACAAAAAACCTGTTGCATCATATTGATTAAGCTTAGCGTACGTTCATCACCGACTCGATAATAAACACGATTAGCATCTTTACGTGATGCTAAAATACCCTTGTCACGTAATATAGCTAAATGCTGAGAAATATTACTTTGTGAAGTACCTACATTATCAACGATATCTTGCACACTTACTTCTTGATCGCCTAACACACAAAGAATTTTTAAACGCAATGGGTGAGACATAGCTTTCAAAGAACGCGAAGCTTGCTCGATATCCTCTTCCTTAGAGATGAGTTCATCTGCAGTTATGCTCATATTAGAATCCTGGTTGTTCTAGGTTTATGCTTCCGTGCAAACTTATGCTCATATAGTATAAGCTAATATTATAAATGTCTAATACATTAATACACTATGTAAATCAATAAGTTATTGTTTTATTGATATGATTTTCTCAGTATAATTCGCAGCATATGCAACAAGACCGGTTCTATCTTATAAGAAATGTACAGTGCCGGTGGGTGTGGGTCTGTCTTTGGGTCATACTTTCGTCTTCTGTATTCGCTGAACCTTCTCAACAAGAAACCGAAAAAAAGCTAGCTAAAGTACAAGAACAAATTCGTAAATCACAGCAAAAATTAGAACAACAACGTGGTGAACTTGGTGAATTAGAAAAACAACTACGTGAATCCGATAAAAGTATCGGCGAACTTAATCTACAGCTTGGAACTACAGAAGCACATCTCAAGAATAGTCAGGAAAAAATTGCAGCCTTACAAGCTGAAGAACATCAATTACAAAAGCAATTGTCGAGGCATCGAAACATTCTTTATGCGCAAATACGCTCTGAGTACCAATACGGCGGCCAACAAAAACTGAAATTATTACTTAATCAACAGGAGCCTGATAAATTAGGCCGTGATTTAGTGTATTACGATTATCTGCATCGTGCCCGATTGAGTGAAATAGAAAAAGCCAAACAAATACTGGTTTCCGTTTCCGAGGTTCAAGCAGAAATCAAACAGCAGGAACAACTCGCTCTGCAGGCAAAGCAAAAATTGCTACAAGAGAAAACTTCACTAGTACAGGTGCAAGGTAAGCGCAAAAACACAATTACCTCGTTAAATAAAAGTGTAACGAGTGAGAAGCAAAAGCTTTTAGATCTTGAAAGCAATGAAAAACAACTTAAGAGCGTAATTGAAAAATTACGTGCCGCACTTGCAGATATCCCAGTTATAGATCAAAGAAAAGGATTTAGTAAATCTAAAGGCAAGTTATATTGGCCAGTGGTAGGCAAGCCCAGCAATAAATTTGGACAACGGCGAAATGAAGCAGGTAGTAAGTTAAATTGGCAAGGTGTGTTTATTCCCAGTAACGAAGGTAATAACGTGCGCAGTATTTATCATGGTCGCGTGGCATTTGCAGAGTGGATGCGTGGTTTAGGACTGCTAATTATTGTTGATCATGGGGATGGCTTTATGAGTCTTTATGGTCATAACCAAAGCTTATTTAAGCAAGTTGGTGAATGGGTGGATGCAGGAGAACGTCTGGCAACGGTAGGTCGCAGCGGTGGAAATACTAAACCAGGCCTTTACTTTGAAGTTCGTAAAAAAGGAGATCCCGTGAATCCTGCTAATTGGTGTTCAAAACCCGCATCTTCAAGAAAAATCAGCTCAAATTGATAGGGCTTTATGTTTCTACCAGTGGTCGGCTCAGTCTGTAATATGAACCCACAAACCCACAAATATCGTATAGATATGCGTAGATTAGCCCTATCGATACTAATGTATAATGCAGTTTCGTGAACGTTACCCCATCAATGGCGATCTAATTAGTTGCGAATCTATTTTATCGTTTCATAATGGAGCAATACTCTGGTGACACAAGAAAATTCTAGGAGCGTACTAATGAAATTTAAACATCCCCTTACTATAGGAATAATCTGGGGAGTGGTAATTGGGCTAGGTTTATCTTTGGCACACAATGTATGGGCAGAAAAAAATACTGCATCCGCATTGCCGCTTGACGATTTGCGTACTTTTACGGATGTTTACGCTCGCATTAAACAAGATTATGTTACCGATGTTGAAGATAGTGATTTATTGAAAAACGCGATCCGAGGCATGCTTTCAGGATTAGATCCACATTCTTCCTATCTTGATGAAGAACAATTTCGTGAATTACAAATTGGCACCTCAGGTGAATTTGGCGGATTAGGTATAGAAGTGGGTATGGAAAATGGCTTTGTAAAAGTTATAGCACCTATTGATGATACCCCGGCAGATCGTGCCGGAGTGAAAGCAGGCGACTTGATAATCATGTTAGATGACAAGTCTGTAAAAGGGTTAACCTTAGAAGAAGCGGTTAAATTAATGCGCGGTAAAAAGGGAACCAATATTGATCTGACTATTGTACGTGAAGGTGTAGATGCACCACTAGTGATATCACTTACACGTGATGTCATACGTGTTCGCAGCGTTAGAAACCGTGTCCTTGAACCGGGTTATGGCTATATACGTATTTCAAATTTTCAATCTAAAACAACTCGCAGCTTATTAGATGCATTAGAAAGTTTAAAAAAGAAAAATGATGGCGACCTTAAAGGTTTAGTATTGGATTTACGTAACAACCCAGGCGGTGTTTTAACCGGTGCTGTAGGAGTCTCAGATGTTTTCTTAAAAGATAATAAACTAATTGTTTACACTGAAGGGCGTGTTGAAGATTCTGAGTTAAAATATAATTCTAGTACTGGTGACACACTCAAAGGCGCGCCATTGGTGGTTTTGATTAATCAAGGTTCTGCTTCTGCATCAGAAATTGTTGCGGGTGCAATGCAGGATCATGAACGAGCAACAGTCATAGGTACTAAATCATTTGGTAAAGGTTCAGTGCAAACGATTTTGCCACTGAATGATAATACCGCATTGAAATTAACAACTGCGCGCTATTACACACCCTTGGGTCGTTCTATCCAAAGTGAAGGCATTGTTCCGGATATCCTGTTAAAAGTGGAAGGTGCTCCTGAAGAAGAGAAATCTGCGCTGAGTATTATTTCTGAAGCGGATTTAGATGGACACTTAGAAAATGAAAATAAGCAAACCCCAGTTAAGAGAGAACCCAAATCAGTTGTAATGATCCCTAAGCAAGATAAGGATGATGCAACTGATTACGCTTTAGATGAAGCTCTTAAAGTTTTGAAAGGTATGACAGGAACTCAACAAGCTAGTATTTAAAAAATACGTGCTACATTTCCGCAAAAAAAATATAAAGATTTTGCTACTGGGGCTGTTTCTTACAGTCCCTTTTCATTGTTTACATGCCGAACCAGCAGCTATTGCTGTCATCATTGATGACATTGGATACAGTTATGAATCGGGTGCGCGTGTAATTAAATCTGAATTGCCAATAACTTGCTCTATTCTTCCTGCAAGACCACATTCCATAAAGTTAGCTCGACTTGCTCATCAGCATGGTAAAGAAGTGATGCTGCACTTACCCATGCAAGCTTCTAAATCGAAAAAACTTGGACATGGAGCGTTGACGACTGAAATGTCTAAACAAGAATTTATCCGCACTGTCGATATAAGTATTGATGCAATTCCATATGCTAGAGGGGTTAATAATCATATGGGTAGTTTATTAACCAGCAACCAAAGTTATATGGAATGGTTAATGCAAACGATTGCCAACCGGGATGAAAATCTTTTTTTTATAGATAGCCGTACGAGTGCGCAGACGGTCGCTGGAGATACTGCACTAAGTTATCATATTCCTAGTCTGCATCGTGACGTCTTTTTAGATGCTACTGCAAATGATCATAAGTTTGTAAGACTGCAAGTAAAGCGATTAATTAAAATTGCACAACAAAAAGGTTATGCTTTAGCGATAGGACATCCTCATTGGAGCACTATATCGGTTCTGGAAGAAGAGCTTTCTAAGCTAAGTGATGAAGAGGTACAATTAGTCACTGTTAGTGAATTAATCAATATAGCTACTACCTATAGATTATCCAGACCAACCAAATCATCATGGCACATGTACTCGTCCCTCATGTACTAATACCTCTAGCTCAGGGCTGCGAAGAATTAGAAGCGGTCACGATTATTGATTTATTACGACGGGCTGAAGTGCGTGTAACTACAGCGAGCCTCGATGATGCACCCATCACGGCTTCTCGGGGAACTAAACTCATTGCGGATACCACTTTGGATCAAGTAATCGAAGAAAAGTTTGACATGGTGGTTTTACCAGGTGGTTTGCCGGGAGCTGATCATTTGAATGCAGATCTACGCATCCACGAGATCCTTTTAAAAACGGTTGCGAATAATAATTATGTTGCCGCAATTTGTGCTGCACCGAAAGTTTTAGCCAGTGCAGGGTTATTAGATAATAAAAAAGCAACTGCATACCCGGGAGTACTGGAGTCATTGGAGAATAGCAACTTCGAAATCACCGGTGTTGCGGTGCAACAAGATGGACAGGTGCTGACTTCACGTGGACCGGGCACGGCCATGGAGTTTGCATTAGAGTTGATTACTTGCTTGTTAGGTAATGAGAAGCGCCAACAAGTTGAAGCTGCATTGCAACGTGCAGCATAAAAATTTCCACAAATTATTTAGATCATGATGGTCGGTATTGCTGTATCGACTTACGGTAACTGCTTGATTGAATAGCGTGAACCGGTTCACTAATTAGTCTGATTCTGACCAGTAACATATATTTGCATTAGCCTACAGGGAAGCAGGCTTTTTAAACCCACGGTATCACCGCCGTGGGTTTTTTATTTCTACCTGCTGAAAAGATAATACATTGTCACTTGACCTTATGTTCTATAGGGAAAAAAACTCTCTATGCAGCAACAAGATAGAGTGTTGTGAAATTCTTTTCACTCAGAACAAGAATTTAATCTAATAACCTAATACAATAGGTATACACTAATTCATAAGCACCGGATGTGCTGAGAGTTGTGAGTGAATAATATATGAGATCGCGAATGATCGCGGCGGGTAAGTCAGGAAGGATTGTGCGCAATTCAATTGCGCCACTGAGAATATAAAACATGGAATCAGCCTGCTAGAGGAGTTGGCTTGTTATCTTCACGTCGTGTGTTCGCATATTATGGATATGCAAAAACACAAATCTGCTTTTACCTTAATTGAACTTATGATCGCAATTGCAGTAGCTGCAATTGTGTTGACTCTTGGTGTTCCGGGTTTTGAAAGAGTCATGGAACGGAATCAGTTAACGGCTCATATTAATGAGCTTGTCTCCACATTGCGTTTTGCTCGTAGTGAAGCCATACGGCGTAATAGCGATATTACTGTTTGCCACAGTAACGACGGTGCTACATGCAGTGGGGTGGGTTATGAAGATGGCTGGATAATTTTTTTCGATAGTAATGGCGATGGAGATTACGCAGATGCAGGAGAAGAGCTAATTAGGGTAAACGAAGGATTACCAAATAACTACACAATGCGAACTAACAACCTAAGCTCATTCAGCTATAACGCTAAAGGTGGAGCGCCACAAGGGCGAGTAGTGCTTTGCAAAAATAATCTAACAACAAAAGCACGTGCAATATTTATCAATAAATCTGGTAGAACACGATTAGCTCTATTAGATTCAAATGGGATACCAGAAGTATCTATTGGCACTCCAATTACAACTTGTACTCCATAAAATGTTTATAAGAGAAAAACATCACAAAGGATTTACCTTAATGGAAGTGTTGGTTGCACTTGCAGTGTTGTCTATTGGGCTGTTAGGCATGGCAGGCATGCAGTTATTTAGTATGAAAAGCAGTTACAACGCTTATTTACAATCGCAAGCGAGTTATTTTGCTTATGATTTGATTGATAAAATGCGTGCCAATCCGACGGGATTTAATAACGGTGCTTATGATACATCGCTTACTAATATTCCCGGTACGTTTACAAATTGCCAGACAACTACAGCAAATTGTACGCCTAACCAACTTGCGACTTTTGAAATTACACAATGGAAGTGCTCGCTGGGTTCTTTCACCAATGACCCTGCCTGTGTAGCGCCGCTTAATATGACATCAGTTTTACCAAATGGAGATGGCATTGTTCAAAGAAATGGAAATGACGTTGAAGTCACCGTGCAATGGCAGCAAGGAACCAATCCCGTTGAATCAATTATGATCATGGCCGAGTTATGAATCACAGTTCGCAACAAAAAGGTTTTTCCGTGGTTGAGTTAATGGTGGCATTACTGCTTGGTTTGTTCTTGGTAAGTGGTGTAACTGCAATGTACATCAGTGGCAAAGAAACCTATCGTGTGACAGATAATTTATCGCGTTTACAGGAAAGTTTACGTTTTAGTTTGGACTTTATCTCGCAAGATATTCGTATGGCGGGGTATATGCCTTGTCGATTTCCACCTGCTACAACCAATGCAATAAATGGCAGCACTACTTGGTTTTTAGATTTTTTTGATTTTGGTATTCGTGGTTTTGAAGGGGGTGCGAGCACTTTCCCGCCAGAAATTACAGGAAGTGTTGTTGCGGGTAGTGATGCAATCGCGATCTTAAAAGGAAGTAACTATACATCGAGTATAACTTTCCATAACACAGGCGGCAGTGTTCTAACTTTACAAAATAATTTTGATGCAGGTTCTGGCGGAGATTTTCAAGATGGAGAAATTGCTATTGTTTGTGACCCAAGACAAGCCGCAATATTCCAAATTTCTACCGCTGATGATATCGCTAATACTTTAAGTTATGGAGATAATACGGATATTTCTCCTGGTAACACAACGACTTCAATTGGTACTTATGGCGAAGATGCACAAATCACACCTTTTGAGCCTGTAATTTATTTCGTTGCACCCAGCAATCAAAACCCTGCAGTCAATTCATTGAAAAGATTAATCTTCGAAGCAGAGAATATTGGTGGGAATGAAACTGCGCAAATGGAAGAAGAAGAATTGCTTGAAGGTGTTGAGACGATGCAAATACTTTATGGTTTAGACATTGATAGTGATCAAATAGCCGATCGTTTTGAAGCGGCAGACGATATTACTGCTGCGCAATGGCCAAATGTAGTCACGGTGCGACTGGGCTTGCTGATGGTTACAGACGAGGAAGTCGCGGCGCAAGTAGATACCAGTACTTATAATGTTGCCGGCACCTTAATTTCAGATAGCTCCACCGTGTCGCACCCGGCAGATAGAAAACTGCGTTATGCAGTGAACACCACCGTCAATATCCGTAACAGGATTCAGTAAACATGAAATTGCTACAAAAGTTTAGCCAAAAAGGTGCTGTGTTATTCGTTGGATTGATCATGCTGTTAATCATGTCACTCATAGCGATTACTAGCATGCAAGGATCAACTCTTGAAGTTCGCATGGCAAGTAATACAAAAGATAGTTTAGTGGCATTACAAACTGCAGAAGCAGCATTACGTGCGGCCGAAAATTTACTAGCTTCAGGAACGTTGAGTCTTGCTGATTTTGATACGGATGGTTCAGATGGCTTATACGACAATGCAGATGATGATCTATGGTCAACCCTGAATTGGGATGCAACGGATTCACGTCAACATTCTACATTTAACAAACCTGATAACGTTGGTGTTAGACCCAGATTTATTATTCAACGTATCGCTTCCACGCAAGTAGCTCCTGATTTAGTGCTACAAAATTATGGTGAAGGGCAAGCCGGTCAAACTGTAGAGCTGTTTCGTGTTACTGCACGAGGCACGGGCAGTAGTAACAATACTGAAGTAGTGCTGCAATCTATTTTTGGTGCAGATTGGTGATGCGCTACATTAAGTATCTAGTTATTTTTTTAGGGCTCTGTGGTACTGCACACGCAGGGCCACTAAATATTTCTAATGTACCTTTGGAACTGACCCCTTCGGTTCCGGCCAATGTTTTTATTTTAACGGATGATTCCGGCAGCATGGATTGGGAAGTGCTTACCCAAAATCCAGATAATAGTGGCGCATTTTGTTCATCGGACGTAGGAGGAAGTTGTGCAGTTGCAACGATTACACATCGTTTGCCAGAAACGGGCGGTCCAGCTTCTTGCCAGCCTTATGTAGACCCACTCACGAGCACTGCAAACGGCGATTTTGTAAGTGGCTACTTATATATTGTCTCATTTAATAGCAACGAATTTAAACCGATGGATTTAGCGGCACCCGCTAATGATCCATTTATTCGAAATTGCTTTGTAGCACGGGATGAAGAATTCAGAGTACGTAACTCAACATTCAACCCCCAATATTTTGATCCAAATAAAACTTACGTTCCCTGGGCAGGAGTAGATATCAATGGTAATCCCTATGCGGATGCAGATGTTACCAATGCACCGGACAATCCTTTTAATCCTCAAGAATTTATCAACCTTACAAGCCATCAATCTGGCTTAGATATTAGTGGAAATAGAATTAGTGGAAACGGATTTGCATACTATGACTGGAATGATGATGGTGATGGTCTTTTTGAAGATGGAGAGCAAGTAGAAAATTTAATCAGCGCACAAGATGCAGCAACCCAACAAAATTTTGCTAATTGGTTTACTTATTATCGTAAACGGGAATATGTTGCAAAAGCGTTAACCACTCATACCGTTGCGGGAAATACAGCCTCACGTATTGGATTTGCAACGATCAACCAAAATGCAGGCCCGGGTTTGCGCGTCGCTTTACAAAATCTTTCCACATCAACTGGAAATAAACGAACACTATTAGATGCAATTGCAGGTGCCAATTCATTAGGCAGTTCACCATTACGCCAAGCATATGAAAAAGTTGGTAAATATTTTGAATGTTCAGCAGGCGATATATTCAATAGCACCTCCAGTTCCAATCCAGGGGATGCTAATTGTCCAGCATTAATTGCTCCAGGAGGGACGTGTCAGAACAATACTGGGTTCATATTTTCAGATGGATTTTATAATGGATCGGATCCTTCTGTAGGCAATGAAGATCAAGATGATTTAAGCAGCGACTTTGATGGTGGAGCTTTTGCGGATAGCTTTTCAAATACATTAGCAGATGTTGCAATTTTTTATCATGAGAATGATCTGCAACCTCTTTTAAATAATAACGTTCCGGCAACGAGTGTTGATTTCATTCGCGATCCAAACAATCCTGCAGCATTGCAAGCAGGCGACACTTTACAGCAACATTTGAATACAAATGTAGTCGGAATATTTAATAATTTAAATGCGATTGTTGATCCTTCATTCCCTGCAGATCCTAAAACTAGTTTTAGTTGGCTAAATCCTGCAACCTTCCCGGGTGTAATCGACGATTTACGCCATGCGGCTTATAACGGTCGAGGCAATTTTATTACCGCAACAGGTGAGAAGGATTTTCCAGCCGTTATGAATCAGCTTGATTCAGCCTTTACACGCGCTGCTTCAAATACCGGCTCTACTACCGCAATGGCTTTTAATACTCAAAGTATTCGCGAAGATACATTGGTGTTTAGAACTTTTTCCAATTTGGCAAATAACTCTGGTGAAGTCGTTGCGCAACGCGTAAGTTTTGATGGCAGCTTTAATGAAGATAGTAATGGTAATCCGATATTTGAGTGGAGTGCTGCTACACAAGTAAATGCCCAAGCACCGAACACCAGGAATATTTTCAGTTTTGATCCTGCTGTGGATCAAGGAATTGAATTTGTATTAGGTGATTTAACTGCTACACAAATTACAGCACTTGAAAATCCAGTGCCTGCCGCTCCTGTGAACCCAATCGTACAAACACGAATTGATTATTTACGTGGTGACTCCAGTAATGAAGGTACAAATTTTGATGGAGGAGAAATGCGTGTACGTGCAGCACTCTCAACCGTGAATGGCGTTACTACTGGAGGAAAGATTGGGGATATTGTGCATTCATCTCCGGTATTTGTGGGCGCACCACCTTTTGTGAATCGTACTGGCGGCGCATTCCCAAGTAGTGCGGGAGATACCTACACCGAATTTCGTGCTGCAAATCAAAATCGTGAACAGCTGGTATATGTGGGTGCGAATGACGGCATGTTGCACTCGTTCTATGTAAACGATACACCTGCTGCTGATCCAGGAGATGAGCTCTTTGCATACATTCCTGATGTTTTGTTGAATGAAATTGGTAACTACACTGATCCGAATTACGTACATCAATTTTTTGTAGATTTAACTCCCAGTGTGAATGATGTGTATATAGATCCAGTTACAGGCGGGTCACAACAATGGCGTACTGTTTTAGTCAATGGCTTAGGCGCTGGTGGCAAAGGTTATTTTGCATTAGATATCACTAATCCAACTAGCATTGATGAAAGCAATGTGATGTGGGAGTTTACAGATAACGATGATGCAGATTTAGGTTTTACTTACAGTCAACCAGTCATTGCAATGAGCAACGCGCCTTCTTCAGGGGATAAAGAATGGGTTGCTATTTTTGGTAACGGATTTAATAGCACTAGTGCGAATGGCAACGCAATTATCTATATTTTATTTTTAGATAATGACTACAATGGTTGGAGCCTGGGTAGTGACTTCTTCAAAATTGATACTGGAGTAGGTAAATCTACTAGTGCTGATGGTCTAACACCTAACGGCATTAGCGGAATTACTGTGCTTGATACCGATGGGGATGGAACCGCAGATCGTGCTTATGCAGGAGACTTGCAAGGCAATGTTTACATTATCGATCTTACTAGCACGAATCCATCAAGCTGGAATATTGAAAGAAAACTGTTTACTGCGACGTATGAGTCTGGTTCACCTATTGTATCAACCCCACAACCCGTCACTACACGACCCACAGTAATCGCCAATCCAAGTGGTGGATTTGTCGTAATCATT
The DNA here is from genome assembly GCA_028279275.1 of Gammaproteobacteria bacterium. Lineage (GTDB taxonomy): Bacteria > Pseudomonadota > Gammaproteobacteria > UBA4575 > UBA4575 > JABDMD01. Next base: position 326,792 of record JANQOB010000018.1, read on the forward strand.
GGCACAGGTAGTTACTTTACTACTGATGATGCAATCAGTACGGAAATACAATCTATATATGGGCTGTGGGACAATCCAACGGGTAATACTTCAATTATTACTAAATATAGTTCACCTTCTCAATTGGTCGAACAAAACTTTACCACAACGGTTGATAATAATAGTGGTTTAGTAGTGCGTACTGTGAGTAGTAATCCTGTTTTATATAACGATTCTGGCGCAAATCAAGTGCGAGGCTGGTTTATCGATTTTGATATTCCACCACCTGGATCTTCAACAGGAGTGCAATTTCCTGGCGAGCGACCCGTAAGAAGTTTGCAATTACGCACCAGTCAATTATTTTTCAATACCGTTATTCCACAAGACGGTACTAGTTGTGCGCCTCCTGCAGGCGGGTTTGGTTTAAGTGTGGACGCATTGACCGGGGGTGTTGGTGTTAACGTAGTTTTCGATATCAATATAGATGGTTTATTCAATGCTGAAGATAATTTAAATGGTGTAAATAATATTGCCAATGTTATTGTTGGAACCCAGTTTGAAAGTGCGCCCAGCGATAACAATTTCATTGGCGATTATCGTGTAACGCAATTAGCGAATGGTAGCGTGGATCGAATTTTAGTTAATCCTGCGCTTAACAGTGGTGTTTTACTAGGCCGACATTCCTGGAAAGAGATTTTGAATTAAGCAAAACACAGATAAGCTATTTTGAAATTTTATTCTTTCGGTATTTCCTTAATTGAATTAATGATTGTGCTGATCGTACTATCAATACTGGTTGCAATTTCTTACCCAATTTATCAATCACAGGCTGCAGAAAATCGACGATCCGACGGTAAAAGAATACTTTTGGAAATTATGCACGAACAACAAAAGTTTCATTCTTTGGAAGGCACATATACTACAGATTTAATTGGTGAATTAAATTTTGATGATGCAGGCGGTGGGCTAGTTAGTTCAGAGAATGGATTTTATTTAGTAAACGCTGCAGTATGTGATGTGCCAACGCCTATTGCGGATTGTGTTTTATTGACAGCAGTTGCTCAAGCAGGCCATGCGAGTGATGGCAATCTCACCTACAATTCACGCAATGTAAAAACACCTGCCGCAAAATGGTAGACAGTATATTAGTTATTTCTTAGCTGCTTTCTATCGGCATTTATCCCCCGCCTATTTATCTGTATTTTTGGTCGTTTTATTTAAACTCTAAGTAAAATAAATAGTTTTGATGTTTATAAATTTACACGAAACAAAGAGCGAAAATTCACTGTATTTTTTTTAAATTAGTCACAAAAAAATTTTGTTTTACCACTCATCGGAGAAAATTGTTGCGCTATTTTTTGCCCAGTAAAACCTGACTTCCGCTCATCAGAGAATCCAAGCGAGTTACAACGCACTCGCGAAAAATCCTTAAATATCAATGTAGAGTAATTTGCATTGTTGGACGAGAGAGGTTTCGTCTTCCTATATCAAAAACTTTATTTGAAGATTATGTATAAGCAAGGACAACGTGGTTTCACAATTATTGAGCTAATGATTGCCATAATGGTGTTGGGTATATTCGCATCCATTGCAGCACCATCGTTTGCTGAAATCCTGAAGCAAAACCGTCTTGCTGCACAAACAAACTCAATCGTTGCTTCATTGAATTATGCCCGTGGAGAAACGATTAACCAGGGTACAGATGTCTTTATAACCCCAAATACTGCAGGTACCAATTGGTCAGGTGGTTGGGCAGTCAGATCAGGCACTGCTGGTGGTCCAATTCTGCGTACTTTTGATGGATTTGAGAACTCAACTTTAACCGCAACTTCAGCGACTATTAATTACCAAGCCGATGGAAGTATTGCTGGCGGTGCTGCGATCACGTTGACCGTAACACCAAGTACTTGTGATACCGGTGATAACGATAGAAGGCAAGTCACTATTGCATTATCAGGTCAAGTGACTTCAACACCTGCTGCATGTCCATGAGAATTAGTCATCGTATGAAAACATTAACACTAAAATATAAATCTAAACAAAGCGGTCTTTCCTTATTGGAAATACTCATTGCCGTGCTCGTTCTTTCAATAGGTTTGTTAGGGCTTGCAGCTTTGCACGCGACATCATTGAAAGCCAATCATGGCGCATACCATAAATCACAAGCGACCTTTTTAGCCTATGACATGGCAGATAGACTTCGTGCTAATAGACCACAAGCCATTAATGGTTCTTACAATTTAGCTTTAGCTGATGGCACTAGAACAGTAAATACATTAGCAGATGCGGACATCAATGATTGGTTAGGTAATTTAGGAACCTTTTTACCAAGTGGTGATGGAATCATTACTTGTACTGCGGCGGGTGTGTGCACAGTGACTGTGCAGTGGGATATCCAGCGAGAAGGTGGTACAGCACTTGATCAAACTGTGACGACACAATCATTTGTATTTCAAACAAGCGTATAGATCATGAATCAAATTATAAAACAAAAAGGTTTTTCTCTTGTAGAGCTAATGGTAGCGATGGTGCTTGGTTTAGTGATATCTGCAGCTGCAGTGCAAATATTTGCCAGTAATAAAAATACATATCGACTCGAAAATGCCTTATCTAGATTACAAGAAAACGGCAGGTTCATTGTCGACAGAATGGCAACTGATTTACGTATGGCAGGTTACAATGGTTGTTTAAGTCGTGGTGCTGGTGTGCCGACACAGATGTTATCAATAGAAACACCACCATTTGCAATTGATGGAACAGGCGCAATTCGTGGGTTCAATAACAATGGTACGGGTTGGCTTCCTGCCATTGATGCAAACTTAAATTTAAATGGTGCGAACCCTACCCCAAGACAAGTTCTTCCAGGCACTGATGTGTTTAATATTCAGCGTGCATCTAGTTGCGGTGTACAGTTGACTGCTGCACCAGGTTCCGTGGCTGATTTAAACATCGCAGTAGAGTCACCGAATGACTGTAACTTTGCAGTTGATAGTGTGGCGATGATCACTGACTGTAGTGTTGCCGATGTTTTTCAAATTTCTGCAACAGGCGCGAACTTGTCACGCGCAGGTGGAAGTTTAAGTGCTATTTATGCACCTGAATCACAGGTGTTTCGATGGGAGTCTAATGCATACTACATTGGAACTGGTGCAAATGGAGAATCTACACTATTCCGTTCCGCATGGAACCCAACTACTACAAACGGCACTATCGATGCTGCCGACTTCACAACGGTTGAACTTGCGTCAAATGTTGAAGATATGCAAATTCTTTACGGTATTGACCAGGGTGTGGATGAGTACGCAGATACATATGTTGCGGCTAATGATCCGTTAGTAAATTGGGCCAATGTAAAAAGTGTACGTATTAGTTTATTACTGGCTAGTGAAGATAATATTACTTCAACACCGCGGACAATTACTTTCAATGGCGCGACTGTAGGCGGTGCAGACAGACGTTTACGCACAGTATATACAACTACCATTTCCCTTCGAAATACAGCCCCATAAATTTTTGAGTTGGATCAAACTATATGAATCAATTAAGCAACACGTTTCGTAAAAAACAAACAGGCACCGCAATCATTGTGTGTCTAATGTTATTGACCATTGCAACACTAATTGGAATTAATGCAGTGAGTTCCACCGTACTAGAAGAGAAAATGGCGGGTAATATTAGAAACAAACATATGTCTTTTCAGTCGGCCGAGTCGGGGCTTCGTCAAGCAGAGCTTGCAGCTGCGGCATTAACGGATGTGACTACTTTTGATGGCACGAACGGATTATATCCTGGTTCAAATCCTGGAGATGCTTACGGCGTATTAGGTGCACTTGCGAACTATCCAGTGTGGGAAGATGATGTGAATACGAATTGGGTGAATGGAACTACACCAACCGGGATGCCTAATCCCCCTCAATATATTATTGAAGATTATAGTGAATCTCCGCGTGATCAGACCTGCCAGTACATAAAACCAATTCCACCAGGCTGTAAGTTAAAAGTTTATCGAATCACTGTTCAAGCAGAGGGTTTGAATAGCAATTCTGTAACCGTACTTCAATCAACATATAAACGACTATAGAAATTTACGTATAAGTTTTATGCAAAGGAAATGCAAAATGTTTAGTTATATGAAAAACATTAATTGTTTAAATCGATTTACACAAATTGTTTTTTTAAGCGCACTGTTATTTTCAGGTTCAGCTTATTCAGCAATAGATTTAGCAGATGATCCGTTGTTTTTAAAAACCGGTGCAGGAGCTAATGTTTTATTGAATATGTCGGTTGAAACCCCAATGGGTGGTGGCGCATATAACGATGCACCCGCTTCTATCCCGGGTTGTACGGGTAGAAAAAATATCTCTGGTGTGGGTAATAATTTAGGAACCTGTTATTTCCCAACCTTTGAATACATTGGCTATTTTGATCCGAATAAATGTTATAGCTATGGAAGCAATCGATTCACACCCCAAGACAATACTAATGCAGATCACTCTTGTACGGGTAAAAGCGCAGACTGGAGTGGTAACTTTTTAAACTGGGCCAGTATGACGGCTATCGACAGTTATATTTTAACCATGACGGGCGGTAGAAGAACTGTAGATACTGCTTCACAAACCGTAGTTGAAAGGTCTCTCGCTTTTGTTGCAGGTTATGCCTATCACACTAAAGCGATTGGTAACAGTATTGATAACAGTATTTCATCAGTTGATCTGGATACCGTTACTCCATATGGTGATAGTTGGGCGCGCATCGTTCAGAATCAAAATTCAACACAGTTCAGACTAGAACGTTCTGGTGGAACAACAAATACATTCAATGTTGCGGTTGAAGTTTGTAAAGAAAACTCCTCACTTACAAATAATGGATTGGAAAGTTATTGTGTAGCACGCACGGACGGCACCAATGACTACTATAAACCAGAAGGTTTATTACAGCGCAATGACAACAAGATGCGTTTTGGTGTAATGGCTTATACCACGGATAATTCTCATACGCGTCAAGGTGGAGTGTTACGCAGTAACATGAAATTCGTTGGACCCGAAATAGGAACCGGTGAAGCGAACACATTAAAAGAATACGGTGAAGATGGATTGTTAATCACCAATCCGGAAAGTGCGTCGAGTGGAAACAGCGGTGTTATCAACTATGTAAATAAGTTTGCCGTTCTAGCAGGTCAATATAAGAGTTATGACCCCGTAAGTGAACTTTTTTATGAAGCCATTCGATTTTACAAAAACTTAGGCCCCACTCCAGAAACATACAGTGGCTTGAGTGCCAGCAATAACGGTGGTTTCCCTATCATCACGAGCTGGGAAGACCCAATTCAATATGAATGTCAGAAAAACTTCATGATTGCCATGAATGATGCTTTCCCTTGGAATGACAAACGTCTACCGGGAACACACTTTGATAGCAGTCCCACTACAGATGCCTTGGGCAGATCAATCACACATACACGTGATACTGGTGAGCCTTCAAATGCCGATAACACAATGAATGTCACAACACTTACAAATACAGTAGGTGATTTGGAAGATACAGAAACGGGTGGTGATCTAACTGCTAAGTTAGGTACAAATGATATTGGTGAATTACTCGCGCCTGGTACGGGTGCAAACTTAACGCCAACTAATGGTGATGGCCGTGGAAACAGCTATTACTTAGCCGGTATTGGTTATTACGCCAACACACAAGATTTGCGTAGTGATGCACATCTTCCCGGTGAGCAAACTGTTTCTACATTCATGATTGATTCACAAGAATATAATGCCAATCCATTACTTGGAAATGTTAACCCACTTTGGTTAGCCGGTAAGTATGGTGGTTTTAAAGATGAAAATAATGACGATACCCCACAACTTTCTGAATGGGATGAAGATGGAGATGGTGCACCGGATAACTACGTGCTCGCGACTGAGCCTTCAAAAATGGTTTCTAAATTACAGGAATCTTTTGATGAAATAGGTAAAGTTACAGAAGCATCGGGTTCATCAGTTGCAATTAATAGTACTGTACTGAATACCAGTTCAAGAATTTATCAAGCGACATTCTCTAGTGTAGATTGGAGTGGTAACCTTAATGCATTGTCATTGAATCCTGATGGCTCTGTTAACACTCAAGTGTGGGATGCCAGTTCGGTATTACCTACTCATTCAGCGCGAAAAATTTACACGACTGTAGATGTTGCGGGTACACCAACCGCAAAAGAATTTACAGATGCAAACGTAACTTTAGGCGGTTCCGGTAGTACGACCACGACAGTAATTGCCCCCGCAACGGGTGCGACAGCGACTGCAATTAGTGAATGTAATTATGAAACTACAGGGCCAGCATCAAAAGTGGTTGATGGTGATACAAATGGTGATTTTACTACCCCACCAGGTTCAGTAAATCATACTTGTGGATTTACAACCACAGATTATTTAGAAGTTGATCTACAGTCCGTTCAAGATATTGACCATGTGAATGTTTATAACCGCACAGATGGCGGTCATCAAAAGAGGTTGAGTAACAGTATTTTGATGGTGGCACAATCACCATTCCCAACTGACTTAGCTTCCTCTATTGCCCATGCAGATTATTATACTCAACTCACTGGAGCTCCTATTCGCATTAACTTAGGAGCATCATCCAATTACACGGATACTCAAGGACGGGAGTGGTTAGCAGATTCAGCTAATCCGCCTCTTACTTCTGTGAATGGTAGCCAGGGTACAAATGGAGATCCTATTTCTAATACCAATACAGGCAAGTTACTTGGTGATACGACTGATGAGACGGTCTACCAAACAGAACGTCGAAGAAATAATGAAGTTAATTTAGAAATTGCTATTCCAGATCCTAGTGTGGATCAATGGGTACTTCTTCATTTCTCAGATAGTACAGGCGGAACTGATCTAGTTGTAGATATCGATATTGATGGTAATACCGTTGCTGATGACTATGATCTTGGCGCGGTGGGCCAAGACACCGCTCAAGTTTTGGTGTTCAAACGCGATGTTGGGTCTACATTGGAAATTGATATCAAAGAGGAAAGCGGTGGAAATCCACGCATCAGTGCTGTCGAAGTGATACCAGAAATTACATCTAATGTGCTTACTGCAAATATAGGTTTGCCTGGTCAATACATTAAACTTCAAAAGCCGGATGTACCATTTAACCAAACGAATTTCTTACATGTAGCTGAAATTGAGGCACATGTCACTACTACCGTTACTGTGGGTGGTGCAAGTAATTCACAAATTGTTAATTACATCCGTGGTGATCAATCTAGCGAAGAAAGTAATGGTGGCACATTAAGAGATCGTTCTACTTTAATCGGCGATCTTGTAAATTCAACCCCTGTTACATCAAGCACAGAAAACTTCTACTACGATGATCTGCCAGGAACTGAAGGAAGTAGTTATGCAAGCTATATAACAAGCAAGATTACTAAATTCAAAGGCAGCAATGGTAAGTTTTTCAATATTGTATATGTAGGTTCGAATGCGGGCATGTTGCATGCTTTTCAAGATACTTACGATACGACTGCAAATGGCACCCCCGGGCAAGAGATTTTTGCCTATGTGCCAAGTCACATGCATCCAAAGTTGGAGAACTTAACAAAACCAAATTACAACCATGAGTTTTTTGTAAACGCTTCACCCCATGTGAGTGATGCATATATCGGTAGTTCTTGGAAGACTTTATTAACGGGTGCGTTTGGTGCCGGTGCAAAAGGCTTGTATATGCTGGATATTTCAGATCCGAAGAATTTCGGTGCTACAGATGTAATGTGGGAATTCAAAACAGATTCTGATACGGCAAATGGAAGTGATGAGATGGGTTATGTGCTCACCTCCCCTCAGGTAGTTAGACTGGGCGATAGTTCTAATCGATGGGGTGTAATTTTTGGTAACGGTTACAATAGTACCAGCCAAAAAGCACAACTCTTTATTCTTGATGCTTCTGATGGATCGATTATTAAAGTCATCAACACTGGTGTGGGAAGTTTTGCTAACCCGAATGGTTTATCTGAACCTGTGCTAGTTGATGATGATTTGGACGGAATTGTTGATATTGCCTACGCAGGTGACTTACAAGGCAATATGTGGAAGTTTGATTTATCAAGTGATTCAGTATCGAATTGGGATGTTGCATATGACTCAAATGGTGATGGTACCGGAACACCAGTGCCATTGTTTACATCATTAGATGCTTCAAATAATCCTCAACCCATTACTAGTAAACCAACAATTGCTTTTAATCCATATGGAAATAGCTTTAACGTTATGTATGGCACGGGTAAATATTTTGAAGTAGGTGATAATGTAATTCCAAACAGCCCTGCAGTGAATACGATTTACAGTGTTATTGATAATGGTGCAGCAGTAACTACGGGTCGAAGTGCCTTAGTTGAGCAAGAAATCTTAGATGAGCAGGACACCTATGATGATAACGGTACACCAAGTGACACTAGCGATGATATTTTATTGAATCGAGTACGAATTACTTCGCAATACCCTGTGAGTTATGTAACGAAGAAGGGATGGTACATGGATCTTCTTTCTCCAGATGGTCCGGACCCAGATTCTAATCCTGATGCTATAGGTGAGCGCATCATCACCCAACCATTAAGCCGATTTGGTAGAGGAATTTTCACTACCTATGCGCCATCTGCAAATCCGTGTGATGGTGGCGGTGTATCTCTAGTAATGAATCTAGATGCATTAAGCGGTGCACGTCTAGGCGAGTCAGTGTTTGATGTAAATCTAGATGGGTTTATCGATGCAAATGATATGGTCAGCTACATGTCAGGTAATACAGTAGTTTCAGGTTTGTTTATTAGTGCGACCATCGGTGCTCCAGCAGTAATTTCTGATGGTGGCGGCGGTAAAGAAATACTTCTTTACTCAGGTATTTCTGGACAAACTCAAAAAATTGACATTGCTGCCGATCCTACAGCTGTTGGCAGACAATCTTGGCGTCAGTTTCGATAGAGGATGAATGAAATGAATAAACGAATGAAACAGCTAGGAATTACATTGATCGAACTCATGATCGTAGTGGCTTTAGTAGGGATTCTAGCATCGATTGCTTATCCCTCTTATCAGCAGCATGTAATCCGAACTCATCGTGCTGAATCTACTGGCGGTTTGCTAGAACTAGCGCAATTTATGGAGCGACTATTTTCTGAAACGGGCGTGTATAACCCTGCAGGATCTTCGCTTCCATTTACACAGACACCTCGAAATGGTAATGCGATTTATAATATTACAATGGTAAGGAATGCGACGACATATACACTAACTGCAACTCCTCAAGGAAGCCAGGCGAGTGACACGCGATGTGGCGCGATATCCATCAACCAAGCAGGAGCAAAGTGCATAACTGGAGGAACAAAATGCACTAATAGTGCTGCTCAAGCTGATAGAGACGCTGCAGAGGCCTGTTGGTAAATAAAATTATCAAGCTTGCATGTTCAGAAAGATTTAATTACTGGCTTGTTCCCATTTATCCTAAATTTGTTACCATTAAATTGGTTCTCTACTTATTAAAATAGGATCCATAGTGATACTTGGTTAATGGGCACTAAATCATCCAAAACACATAACGGTTTTAGTCTGATTGAATTAATGGTGGTTGTGGTAGTTGTCGCGATCATTACCTCTATTGCATATCCTGCATACCAAGACCAGATGAGCAAAACAAGGCGTTCTGATGCTAAAGCTGCGCTCATGGATGCTGCATCTAAAATGGAAAGGCACTACACCCAGTTCGCGCGCTATAGCGGCACCATAGCAAACTCAGGAATACCTGCAACTAGTCCTGAAAATTTTTATAACATTACTGCGACAGTAACAGGAGCGACATCACAGACTTTTACGCTTACTGCAACACGAGCGGGTGCACAAGTAGGCGATGATTGTGGTAACTTCACAATTGATGAAGCACAGAACAGAGGGGTTACAAGCGGTACTCTAGGTGCTCAACAGTGTTGGTAGTCTTAATCAGAGACTTATCTAAATATTTTTGGTAACGGGAATACCACATTTTCCGGTTTACCGTGGTCTTCTGTAATTACCGCTTTCTGGTTTTCTTTTAAAAACTCTATTACACGCTGTACGAGAATTTCGGGTGCAGAAGCACCTGCTGTGACACCAACTTTAGACTTGTTAATTAACCACTTTTGTTCAATATACTCGGGGCCATCAATGAGGTGTGCTTCGATTCCATTTTTGTCTGCGATTTCTCTGAGTCTATTTGAGTTTGAACTCGCTTTTGAACCGATCACCAATAAGAGATCACACGACTCAACAAGTTTTTTTACTGCATCCTGTCTATTTTGTGTGGCATAACAAATATCATCTTTTTTAGGGCCAGTTATATTAGGGAAGCGTACCCGTAATGCATCGATCACGTCACTGGTGTCATCTACAGACAAAGTGGTTTGTGTGACAAATGCTGTTTTATTAATATCCGCGACCTTTAAGTTTTCCACATCTTGAGTGTTTTCGACTAAGTGAATATTTCCTCCACAGCTATCATCATATTGACCCATGGTGCCTTCTACTTCTGGGTGACCTTTGTGTCCTATTAAGATGGTGTCTAATCCATCTTTGCTATAACGCGCGACTTCCAAATGAACTTTAGTAACTAGTGGACATGTTGCATCAAAGACTTTGACATCACGATTTTTTGCTTCATTTTGCACGGCCTTTGATACGCCATGTGCACTAAATATCACCGTAGAGCCATCAGGTACTTCACTTAATTCATCTACAAATATTGCACCTTTATCTTTTAGGTTATCCACAACAAATTTATTATGTACAACCTCGTGACGCACATAGATGGGTGCGCCAAATATCTCTAGCGCACGTTCTACGATCTCAATAGCACGATCAACACCGGCACAAAAACCACGCGGATTTGCAAGTAACACTTCCATTACTTTTGATCCTCTTTGCTAAACAGTGCTTGAATTATAATCAAAACAGCACCTAAAAATATTGCAGAATCCGCAATGTTAAATGTAGGCCAATGACAGGTTTGTTGATTAATTGAAAAGAAAAGAGGTAGACATTTACTAGACGGATAAAACCAATCTATAAAATCGATCACATAGCCATAAAGGCTTCTATCAATCACATTTCCAATTGCACCTCCCAAAATTAACGCCAAACTCACTGCAAGCAGTTTCTCTTTTGAGGATAACTTTTTCAGCCAAAAGAAAATAAAAATGCTTACTCCTATCGCAAGCACGGTAAAAAACCAACGCTGCCAACCTCCAGCATTGCTTAAAAAACTAAATGCCGCCCCTTTGTTATACGTTAGTGTGAAATTAAAAAAGGGTAAAAAAGCTTGTGGGTCATGCATGGTGAGCGTGTTCGCTGCGATTTGTTTGCTTATCTGGTCTAACACTACGACAAGCAAGGTTAACCATAACCATTTAAGCATAATAGCGCGACTCTCCTAGTCCGTCAGGTAGGTTGCTTACACAACGACTGCACAATTCGGGATGTTGTGCAATAGAACCTACGTCTTCACGATGATGCCAACATCTAATACATTTTTTGTGATTTGATTTTTTCACAACAATAGAATATTCAACACCATCACTATTTTTAATCGTTTTTGCCTCGGTCGGTGCTTTTCCATTCTCCAGATCTGCGTAGGAGGTAATAAACACAAAACGTAACTCATCATTTGCAATTTTCTTTAGGTATTCAGGCGCATTCCAAATTTGCACCTCGGCATCAAGTGACGAGCCTATTTCTTTTTGATTTCTAAGCTCTTCTAATTCCTTGCTAATTTTTTCTTTGGTCTCAAGAATGCCATCCCACTCTGTGTTTCCAATATTTTCACATGTCTCAAACTCGCTAAGGTCATACCATAGTTGAGTAAATATCGATTGACTGCGATCACCCGGTATATGCTGCCAGGCTTCATTAGCTGTAAAGCTTAAAATAGGCGCAATCCACCGAACCAATGCTTCAGCAATATGATATTGCGCGGTTTGAGAAGACTTTCGTGCATGGCTTTTTTCTTTGCAGGTGTATTGACGATCTTTTATGATGTCTAAATAGTCACTTCCCAGTTCTAAAATACAAAAATTATGTATTAAGTGATAAATATTATGGAATTGGTATTTATCATAGTGCTCTTTTATTTGTCTTTGCAGGTCTTGAGCCTTCCATACGATCCAATAATCTAGCGCTACCATATCTTTTGGTGCTACTTTGTCAGTATTCGGGTCAAATCCATTGAGATTAGATAATAGGTAACGTAGCGTATTTCGAATGCGTCGATATGCATCGGATGTACGTTTGAGAATTTCATCCGACACACTCAGTTCGCCACTATAATCCGTGGCAGCTACCCAAAGTCTTAACACATCTGCACCCAATGAGTTACAAATCTTTTGTGGAGCAATAACATTGCCTAAAGACTTAGACATTTTTTTGCCATCCGCATCAACCGTAAATCCATGTGTAAGAACTTGCTCATAAGGCGCATGACCGTACATGGCTACCGAAGTTTTTAATGAAGATTGAAACCAACCACGATGTTGGTCTGAACCTTCCAAGTAAAGATTAACTTTTTCACCATTTTCAAGATCAACGTCTAATCTTTTTTGTGCCACAGCATAATGTGTTACACCAGAATCAAACCAAACATCTAAAGTATCAGTTACTTTTTTATATTTACTGGCGTCATCGCCCAGAAAATCTTCAATATCAAGTTCATACCAAGCATCCATACCTTCTTGTTCTATCTTTAGCGCAATTTGTTCGATTAACTCAACTGTATTTGGGTGGGGTTGCTCAGTGTTCTTATCGATAAAAAATGTAATCGGTACTCCCCAAGTACGCTGCCGGGAGATACACCAGTCAGGGCTGCTTTCCAGCATGCCTTCAATACGTGCTCGTCCCCATCCAGGAATCCACTCAACATTTGCAACTTGCTGATTTACGTCTTGAAGTAAATGGTTTGCACTCATACTTATAAACCACTGTGGTGTGGCTCTATATATGAGAGGAGTTTTTGTTCGCCAACAATGTGGGAAACTGTGTTGAAATTTTTCCTGATCGAGTAATTTATTATTTGAGATTAATGTTTCAATGACTTTTTCATCTACTTTGTAAACATGCTCTCCCGCAAATAATTCAGTTTCTTCTTTGAATACTCCGTTGTCTCCGACTAAATTTAAGGTACCAATGCCATATTCTTTTCCTACATTAAAATCATCCACACCATGATCAGGGGCAGTATGCACAGCACCCGTACCTGTTTCGGTGGTGACATGCTCACCAAGAATGATTGGAACAGTTTTGTTATAAAAAGGATGTAGCAGTTGAAGATTCTCTAAATCCTTTCCTTTGCATTTGCCAACAACCTTGTATTCTTGAATATCATATCTCTGCAAGCAGGAATCATGTAAGGCATCAGCTAATAACAGCCGTAACTTAGAGTTGTTAACTACACATTCTATGAACACATAGTCCAGATCGGGGTGTAAGGATACAGCTTGATTTGAAGGCAAGGTCCAAGGCGTGGTGGTCCATATGACAACCGCGATCGGCCCTTCACCATCAATATCCTTAACTTTATTCCTTAAAGTATTTTCATCTGCAAAATTAAATTGAACATCTATAGCAAAAGAAGTCTTATCCTGATATTCAACTTCAGCTTCTGCTAAAGCAGAGCCTCCTACAACACTCCAATAAACAGGTTTATAACCGCGGACGATATGGCCTTTGGAGTAAATTTTTCCAATCGCTCTGACAATGTCCGCTTCAAAACCGAAATCCATGGTGCGATAAGGGTTATCCCAGTCACCAAATATCCCAAGACGTTTGAAGTCTGTACGTTGTTTATTAATTTGTTTGTATGCATAGGCGCGACAAGCATCACGAAATTCTTTATGTGTTTTTTTAGTTCCCGCTTTACCTATTTTCTTTTCTACTTGATGCTCAATCGGTAAACCATGACAGTCCCAACCAGGAATATAGGGTACATCAAAGCCAGAAAGTGTTTTACTTTTAATGATGATGTCTTTAAGAATTTTATTTACCGCATGTCCAATATGAATATCACCGTTCGCGTAGGGTGGGCCATCATGTAAAACAAAACGATCTGCATCTTTTCTGGAACTACGAATTTGATGGTAGATATTTTCTTTTTCCCATTTTTTTAACATCTCGGGTTCGCGTTGCGCGAGGTTAGCCTTCATCGCAAACGAGGTTTTGGGCAGATTTAACGTATTTTTATAGTCAGTCATTGAATTAATTATGCAGCAATACCGAAAAAGTTTTGTGCAGATTGAGTATCGAGTTTGATTTGTTCTTTTAATTCTTCAAATGAGTCGAATTTTTTTTCGTCTCGAAGTTTTTTTCGAAATGTAACTTTAAGGTGGTTTCCATATATTTCGTGAGATAATTGAAAAACATGAACTTCTAACTGTGTGCGTGTTCCACCGACTGTGGGACGATGCCCAATATTAGCTACACCTTTTAGTTCTTCGCCATTTTCCATTAATACATCAACAGCGAATACGCCATTAACTGCAGATTTTTTACGCTTAATAGGAATATTAGCTGTAGGAAACCCTATTGTACGACCATTTTTATCGCCATGTATAACATGCCCGGACATAGAATAATCACGACCAAGCATTGCTTTAGCGCGTGTAAGCGCGCCATTTGCTAGATATTCACGAATTAGCGTACTACTCACACGTAAATCATTATGGTTATAACTTTGAGTATCGTTTACCACGTAATTAAATTTTTCTGAGAATTCCTGTAGTAATGCAAAGTCTCCTTTACGGCCTTTACCAAAACGAAAATTATCCCCTACAGTCAGGTATTTGATGCGTAGTGCATCAATTAATATATTTTGGATAAATTTTTCTGCAGACATGCTCGCTAGTGCTTCATTGAACTGAAGACATGCAAATAGATCGATTCCCAGTTCCTGAATCTGACAAAATTTTTCTCGGAAATTGGTGAGTCGTGCAGGAGCATGTTCTTTTAGGAAAAATTCTTTAGCAGTAGGCTCAAAGGTGATTACCATAGAAGGTAAGCTGAGCTCTTTACTTTTTTGAACGATCTTTGAAATCACTTTTTGATGACCCAGATGTACGCCATCAAAATTTCCAATCGTGGCTATACAGCCACTAGAGCTATTTTTATAGGAGTGGATATGACGTATGAGCTGCATAAAGATGAATTAGTTTGATTATCACTGTAGGACAAGGTCTTTCTTACGTATGCCTACTATGGCCAGCGCGACAATATACAGTACTGTGCCCAGTAACATAAAGCCCAGCAATATCGCTATTCGCCAGAACACCGTCCATTCTAGCCACTGAAGAGGTGCGGGCAATACTTGTAAGAGCACAATCAACATAACTGTGCTGGCGAAAACAATCTGTGCGAAATATTTTGACCATCCAGCATTCAAGCTGAATTCTGTTGTTTTCACTAAAGTTGTAAACAATAAGGATGCATTTATATAAGCAGCAATTGACGTGGCGAGTGCAAGTGCAGCGTGCGGGCCGGGCAACTCATAATTAATCCATAGCCACAAAAATAACAAGTTTAAAATGAGATTACAGAACATGGCGATGATGCCGATTTTGACTGGTGTTTTCGTATCTTGTCGTGAATAAAAACCCGGAGCCAATACCTTAATTAATATGAATGCTGGTAGACCCAATGCATAAGTCATCAAGCTTAACGATGCCATGTTGGTGTCATGCAGTGTGAATTCACGATACTGGATGAGTGAGGTTAAGATTGGTTTCGCCAAAATTATTAATCCGACAGCACTCGGTAAGGCGATAAATATTGATAATTTTAATGCCCACTCAAGTGTTTGATTAAAATCAGATGTTGACTGGTTTACAAACTGTCGAGAAAGACGCGGCAGTATGACTGTAGCGGTAGCAATACCAAAAATTGCCAATGGTAATTCTACAAATCGATCTGATATATATAACCAGCTGATACTTCCTGCAATTAAAAAAGATGCGATTATCGTGTTGATAATAATGTTGATTTGAACAACGGACGATCCGAAGATTGCAGGCAACATCAATCGACCAATTTTTCTTACTCCTTCGCTGGCTCCATGCAACGAAAATTTGGGTAGCAATCCCAGACGATGTAAAAAAGGAATTTGAAATAATAGTTGTACGACCCCTGCGATAAATACTCCCCATGCAAGCGCGATAACGGGCTGTTCAAACATCGGCGCTAACCATAAAGTAGCCGCAATTAAAGAAAGGTTTAAAAAAGTAGGCGTGAAGGCGGGTACGGCAAATTGATTAAAAGTATTTAATATTCCCGCTGCTAAAGCGGTCAGAGAAATAAACAAAATATAGGGAAAAGTGATACGTAGCATCTGCCCTGCAAGATCAAAACGTTGTGGTTCGTCTGCAAAACCCGGAGCAAATACATATATAAGTAAGGGTGCAATCAGAACTCCAAGTATTGTGATGAACAATAAGATTAGCCCTAGTACCCCGGACACGTGGTTGACTAAATTCTTGAGTTCTTGTTCGCTGTGTTTTTCTTTATATTCCGAAAGCACCGGTACAAAAGCTTGCGAAAAAGCGCCTTCAGCAAATAACCGACGCAAGAAATTTGGGATACGGAAAGCCACAAAAAAAGCATCTGTACTCCCCGTGGCACCCAGAAAGATGAATATCACAGCATCACGTATATAGCCGAATATTCTGGAAAAAAAGGTCATCAGGCTGATGACTGCAGTGGACTTAAAAAGAGCGCGATTTTCTGCCATTTAGGGGTAATTATAGGGTGTAAATATGGCTAAATTAGGGACTAAATGGGGCTCAAGGTTGGATTTTCTGGGGTTGACATTTATTTATCCTGCTACCATAGTACGCGACCCGAACGGAACAACTATATCTCAAATTTATATAAGAATTAGGACTCGCTTTGGCCAATATTCAATCAGCAAAAAAACGCGCTCGTCAGGCAGTTAAAAATCGCCTGCATAATGCGGGGCAGCGTTCTCACTTCAGAACCAAAATCAAGGCTGTGGTCAATTTAATCAATGCAGGAGATAAAGATGCTGCCACGGAGGCCTATAAAGCAGCAGTACCCGTAATTGATTCTTCTGTAAGTAAAAAACTTATTCACGCTAATAAAGCTGCACGCCACAAGAGTAGATTGAATGCCCGCATAAAAGCAATGTAAATTGCTTAATATATCTCTTTATAAAACTACTAAGTTATCACGGTGAATCAATTCAGGTTCTTCGACATAACCTAAAATTTTTTCAATATCTTTACTTACTTTCCCCATAATTTGTTTGGTTTCGTGAGTATTGTAGTTTACTAAGCCGCGTGCAATTTCAACGCCGGCAAGATTAACACAACTTACGACTTCGCCACGGTCAAAATTACCAGCGACACTTTTTACACCGATCGACAATAAACTTTTACCTTGCTTACAGAGTACTTCGCAAGCACCGTCATCTAAAGTTAGCTCACCTTGTGTATAAAGCTGGTTTGCAATCCATTGTTTACGTGCAACCAGTGGTTGATTTTCTGGGTAGAGCAAAGAACCGTGCTGCTTGCCATGAGCGAGCTCTATTAAAATATTATCTGTTTTACCGGAAGCAATGATGGTTGTGGCACCGGCACGTGCCGCCAATCTTGCAGCCGAAACTTTTGTCACCATTCCACCGCGTCCAAGCTCCCCGGCACTGGGTCCGGCAATCTCATCAAGTAAAGCATCATTTGCTGAAATTTCATCAATCAACTTGTTATTCAATTTTTCATCGTCAGGCGGTTGCTCATATATACCTAACTGGTCCGTAAGTATAATAAGCGTGTCAGCTTCAACGAGATTGCTTACTAATGCTGCAAGCGTATCGTTATCACCAAATTTAATTTCATCCGTGGAAACCGTATCATTTTCGTTTACTACTGGAATAACTTTTAAACGTAAAAGTTTTCGCAAAGTTGTCCGAGCATTTAAATAACGCTTGCGGTCTTGTAAATCCTCATGAGTGAGCAATACTTGAGCGCTGTGTAATGAATGTTTTTGCAAACAAGATTCATAAGCTTGTATTAAACCCATTTGGCCCACCGCGGCAGCGGCTTGTAATTCATAAACCGCATGAGGCCGCTTGTCCCAAGCTAAACGGTTCATACCCTCAGCTATAGCGCCAGAAGAAACTAAAATTACCTCTTTTCCTGTATCAACAAGATTAGCTAGCTGTGCTGCGAACTTAGCGATTGCATCCAGGTTTAAACCACGCCCGTTTTTGGTAACCAGTGAGCTACCCACTTTCACTACCCAGCGCTTTGATTGGCTAACTTGTTGACGTTTTGGATTCACTATTCTGATTTTCAAATAAAAAATTATAAATACTATGACTTAGTTCTTTGGTGCCTGAATGGTTTATCGAGGAAATGATAAAAACTGGTCCGCGCCACTCTAATTTCTCTACTAAGCTCTCAACTTTTTGTTTACATTCGTCATCAGGTAAAAGATCAGATTTCGTAAATACTAACCAACGCTCTTTACTACCAAGTTCCTCGCTATATTTTTTCAACTCATTCAATATAGAATAGTAGGCGTTAATCATATCCTGTTCATGGTCTGCGGGGGCTAACTCAATCATATGCAATAAAAGTCGAGTACGCGATAAATGTTTTAAAAATTGTATACCTAAGCCTACGCCTTCAGCAGCACCTTCAATTAAGCCAGGTATATCCGCAATAACAAAACTTTTGTGTGGCGCAATAAAAACTACACCAAGACTTGGATATAAAGTAGTAAAAGGATAATCAGCAACTTTCGGAGTAGCTGAAGATAGGGCACGAATTAATGATGATTTGCCCGCATTAGGGAGCCCCAACAACCCCACATCTGCAAGCAATTTTAGTTCCATATAAAGATCGCGCACATCACCTTCTTCACCAGGCGTAGTTTTTCTGGGAGCACGGTTTGTGGAACTTTTAAAGCGCGTATTACCTAATCCATGTGCACCACCCTTTGCAACTAAAAGTTTTTCATTGTGTTTAGTTAAGTCACCAATGATTTCTTTTGTCTGGGCATTTTTCACTATGGTGCCAATAGGTACTTTAATGAATTTGTCGTCACCTTTTTTCCCTGTACGTTCTTTGCCCATACCATCTTGACCGCGTTGTGCTTTAAACGAGCGCGCGTGACGAAAATCGGCTAGTGTATTTAAATTTTCGTCTGCTACTAAATACACACTACCGCCATCGCCACCATCACCACCATCCGGCCCACCCAAAGCAATGTAACGTTCACGTCTAAAACTCAAGCCGCCATTTCCACCATTGCCAGCTTGAACGTGAATAACAGTTTCGTCTACAAACTTCATTTGTTTGAAAGCTCTAATTTAATCTGATACTTCGTTAAAAAGATTTTTCACAATAAAAAAAGCCCCGACATTGCGGGGCTTTGAAACTTAAAAAAAATTAGATAAGTATTTACTGCACCGCTTCAATACGCACAAATTTTCTGTTTTTCGGGCCTTTTGTTTCGAACACTACTTTGCCATCTGTTTTTGCGTATAAAGTATGGTCTTTCCCACAACCTACATTAACACCCGCATGAAATTGGGTGCCACGCTGACGAACGATGATGTTGCCGGCAAGTACATCTTCGCCACCATAGCGTTTTACACCCAGCCGTTTAGACTCCGAGTCGCGGCCATTACGTGTACTACCACCTGCTTTCTTATGTGCCATAGTAAAATCCTATTTTGATATTCCGGTTATTTTAACCTGTGTGAACGACTGGCGATGCCCCATACGTTTAATGTGATGTTTGCGACGCTTAAATTTGATGATCTCAATTTTTTCAGCGCGTGCTTGTTCTTCCACTTCGCCCATAACTTTACTGCCATCGACATAGGGTGCACCAATGGTTACATCTTCACCATCTGCAAGTAAAAGTACTTGATTAAATTCAACTTTCTCGCCAGGATCACTATCGAGTTTTTCGACCCGAATGTGGTCTCCTTCCTGGACACGGTATTGTTTGCCGCCAGTGGCGATGATTGCGTACACCTTAGGTTTCTCCGTTAAGGGGTCTAAAAAAGAGGCGCAATTCTAGCGATACACCTCTGGTGGGTCAATCTAATATGCCTTAAATTGGCATGTATAGTAATGATATACCTAAAAAAACAGCTCAAATAACTCATCCAGGTACATAACAAGCAAGTAACCAATAGCCACTATGGATTTCAAGCAAGTACAAAATCTTGTAGCAGAAGATATGCAGGGTGTGAATGCGGCCATTCGCCAATATTTGCACTCAGATGTTGCATTGATTAATGAAATGGCTAATTACATTATTAGAAGTGGGGGTAAACGTTTGAGACCGATACTTGCCGTCCTTTGTGCCAGAGCATGCGGATATAAAGGCGACAAACATTTTCTTGCAGCTGCAATCATCGAATTTATCCATACCGCAACCCTTTTACATGATGATGTAGTGGATGAATCCAGCATGCGACGAGGAAATGAAACCGCGAATTCGATTTGGGGAAATGAAACGACAGTGTTGGTGGGTGACTTCGTATTTTCACGTTCATTCGAAATGATGGTCGATGTTGGAGAAATGCGAGTGATGGACATACTTGCACGTGCATCCAATACCATTGCAGAAGGCGAAGTAATGCAACTACTGAATTGTAATGATCCGGAAACGACAGAAGAGAGTTACATGACTGTTATTCAATCTAAAACAGCAAAGTTGTTTGAAGCGGCCTGTCAACTTGGAGCCATTTTATCTGAGCAAACGAATAATATTGAACAAGCTTGTGCAGACTATGGGATGTACATAGGTACAGCTTTTCAACTCAAAGATGATTTACTCGATTACCAAGCCTCAACCGAAGAAACGGGAAAGAATCTTGGTGATGACCTTGCAGAGGGAAAGCCAACACTGCCACTCATTTATGCTTTAAAAAATAGCAACGGGTCTAAAGCTGCAATGATACGACAAGCAATAATTAATGGTGGCAGGGAAAATATGGATGAAATTCTACAAGTAATCGATGATACAGATGCCATTGCCTATACAGAAAATATCGCAATCCAACAAGCACAATTTGCACGGCAACAAATAGAAATACTCCCTGCTAATAAGTATAAAGATGCATTGCTAGGATTAGCAGATTTTACGATAGAGCGTAAAAATTAAATCCAAATTATAGAAGCCATCTACCCAGAAACTATTTAACTTACTCTTTACTATACAAAGGCTTTGTAAGAGTCAGGAAAGAAAATGCGAATCGAAGAAGTTAGTTCAGGGTGATGTTCTTTGAGCATTCTTAACATGCTGTTAAAGCTTTTTGCTTCAAGATGAAGGTTATCTAAATCCTCGCTTTTCGCTGTCCATACATCGCTTTCTTTGTTCCAATGGAAAGAAACACGATGATCATTTAATTTGTATGTAATTGCCATACTCGTTTACTGTTATTAAAAAACGCAGAAAAGAGTAGTTGGCAAATGTTATAGAATTGTTATTGCTTGATTACAATTGCGTTAGTAGTTTGAAGTAGGTCAAAAAAAGCACGCCTAAGCGTGCTTTTTAATACTTGTTAAATAAAAAGTTTAGTCAAGATGTTTAAGCACCTCATCCATACTGTCTTTAGCATCACCGAACAACATTTCAGTGTTGTCTTTAATAAATAGAGGGTTATCTACGCCCGCATAACCTGTTGCCATACTACGCTTCAATACTACGCATGTTTTGGCCTTCCAGACTTCCAGTACCGGCATACCTGCGATGGGGCTGTTTGGATCAGTTTGTGCGGATGGGTTAACGATGTCGTTCGCACCAATAACCAGCGAGACATCGGTATCCGGAAAATCATCATTAAGTTCATCCATTTCCAGTACGATGTCATAAGGCACTTTGGATTCAGCCAGTAACACATTCATGTGGCCTGGTAAGCGACCTGCAACCGGGTGTATGCCAAAACGAACATTGACTCCTTTAGAACGCAATTTCTTGGTGATATCACTTACCGTGTATTGGGCTTGAGCAACCGCCATACCGTAACCAGGCACAATGATTACTTCGCTGGCATCTTTTAACATACTCGCCACTTCTTCAGCAGAAGTTGCTGTTACTTCACCCTCTTCCGCTTCTGCAGCAGCTCCGCCACCTGTGCCAAATCCACCTAAAATTACCGCAAGGAATTTTCGGTTCATTGCCCGGCACATAATGTAACTCAATATGGCACCACTGGAACCTACCAAAGAACCAACCACGATAAGTGCAGTATTTCCAAGCATGAATCCTGTAGCAGCGGCTGCCCAGCCTGAGTAACTGTTCAACATGGAAACCACTACGGGCATATCAGCACCACCGATGGCCATGATTAAATGAATACCAATAATGCCAGCAATCACTGTCATGATCAGCAACGGCCATACTCCAGCATCATGACTTTCTGCGTTCAGAAACTCATAACCAAAATAGATACATATGAGGAGCATAATTAAATTGATCCAGTGTCTTCCGGGTATCATTAATGGTTTACCACCGATGATTGCGCTCAGTTTTCCAAACGCAATAATGGATCCTGTAAAAGTAATAATGCCGATGAATACTCCCAAGTAAACTTCAACTTCGTGAATAACTTTCTCTGTGCCCACAAATTGTGAATTGGGATCCATATAACTAGAAAAGCCAACTAACACGGCTGCAAGCCCCACTAAACTGTGAAAGCCGGCAACCAGTTCTGGCATTTGTGTCATTTCAACTTTTAACGCGACGACAGCACCAATAATTCCACCAATGATCATGCAAGGAAACATGATATGAAGATTGCCGACACTGCCACTTAAGATCGTTGCACCGACTGCGATAATCATTCCTATGATTCCGCAAAGGTTTCCACGTCGCGCAGATTCTTGATGGCTTAATCCATTGAGGCTAAGAATAAAAAGAGCGCCAGCTGCTAAATATGCTGCACCTAACATTTGAGGATTCATTATCATTTTTTTTCTCCCTTCTTATTCTTCTTTGCGGAACATTTGCAACATGCGTTGCGTTACCGTAAAGCCGCCACCAATATTTATTGATGCAATAAAAATCGAGAATGCAGCCATTCCTAAAATTACTGGGACACTACTACCAATTTGTAAAAGTGCACCAATAATAATCACACTACTAATCGCATTTGTCACACTCATCAATGGTGTATGTAAGGCGGGAGTTACGTTCCAAACCACCCAGTAGCCAATGAAACAAGATAATACGAATACCGTGAAGTGCTGCATGAACTCAGCGGGAGCAGATTTCCCAATCCACCATAATATTAAACCTGCAACGGCTAAAGTAATTGCAAAACCTAATCCACTTTTCTTTTTTGGTTCTTCTGCAACAGGAGCTTCAGCAGGTTTAGCTTGCGCCGGGGCTGCAGATACAGCTAGAGGTGGAGGTGGCCAGGTAATTTCACCTTTATTAATAACAGTGGTACCACGCACCACATCGTCTTCCATATCAACGACTAAGTTACCGTCTTTTTCGGGTGTCATGTCATTTAATAAGTGACACAGATTAGAACCATATAATTGACTCGCTTGTGTAGGTAAACGACTGGGCAAGTCCATGTATCCAATCAACGTGACACCGTGTTTTACAACTACTTCTCCTGGCTCAGTCAATTCGCAGTTACCGCCTTGTTCGGCAGCGAGGTCCACAACGACACTGCCATCTTTCATGGATTCCACCATATCAGCCAAAATAAGTTTAGGTGCGGGCTTGCCAGGGATAAGCGCGGTGGTAATGATGATGTCGACCTCTTTGGCTTGTTCACGGAACAAGGCCATTTCAGCTTCGATGAATTCTTTACTCATTACTTTTGCATAGCCACCCGCAGTGCCGCCTTCTTCGTCTTCTTCAAAATCAAGTTCTAAGAATTGCGCACCCATACTTTCAACTTGTTCTTTCACTTCCGGACGTGTATCAAACGCGCGCACGATGGCACCTAAACCATTAGCGGTTCCAATTGCTGCCAGACCAGCCACTCCAGCACCGATAACCATGACTTTTGCTGGGGGTACTTTTCCCGCTGCGGTTACTTGTCCAGTAAAAAATCTACCGAAATGATTAGATGCTTCAATCACTGCACGATAGCCAGCAATGTTTGCCATAGAAGATAGAGCATCCAATTTTTGAGCACGTGAAATACGCGGCACGGAATCCATTGCTAGCACGGTTGCGTTGCGTGCTTTTAATTGATCCATTAAAGCTTCGTTTTGTGCAGGCCAAATGAAACTCATCAGGGTTCCACCGTCCCTGAGTAGATCGGCCTCATGCATACCCAAAGCATTGTTTTGCTCAGGAGCACGGACTTTTAAAACAATATCTGAATCTGCCCAAAGTTGTTTGGTATCAGAAACCACTTCGACGCCTGCATCCTTATAGACTTGGTCAGAAAAATTCGCGCTTGCGCCTGCCCCAGCTTCGATTGCACATTCATAACCAAGTTTTTGGAGTCGTGCAGCCGTATCAGGTGTCATTGCAACGCGACATTCATTTTCATGAATTTCGTTTGGTACACCAATCTTCATAGTTGATCGTTCCTCGTAGAGATACTGAATTCGTGCTTCTACTCATTTTCTTTTTCAAAAAAACTCCGTACCAAACGCCAGCTTGGTTGTGTATCGCAGGAAATTTTTGAAAGTGTTAGAAGAGCAGTCGTTTACGAATTTGAGTTTTAGTTAAATCATTATTCTTTTTTATTATGGTAACAATAGTATATAACTAATTGCTCATTTGCTATTAGAAGCTATTTTTTCTACTAAAAATTTTAATTATTTGGTTTGATCTATATATAGAATAATGGTTATTTTCTGAGCGCTTTTCTGGCGTTTTTCCTCTGCTCATTTTTTTCAATTTCTGCCACACGCTTTTCCCAACGATCCAGGGCTTTTGCATAATAATCATGAACACATGGATCACAGCCACGTTCACAGCATTCATAGGGCTCGGGTGGTTTTGGCTTGGGTGGAAGCTTGAGAGTACTCGTTTTAGACTTATTTTTGTTATAGCTCATTTATGTATTTTGAAGCACCTGGGTCCAAAACAAAATATCTGCATATTTTTTATGGTATTTAATTTGGCTATGTATTAGGAAATATGTGCACGTATCAGCTATGGTTTGTAATTACGACGGAATTCTTTTGCTCAGATATCGATAGGCGGTATTGATTATAAGTGAGACAGAAGTGATAACGTGTATATTAATAAGGCCAAGGCATCGCTTTTTTGGCAAAATGGGGCAAACCAACTCTAAATTACGTTCACCTTAAAAGCTCGCGTTAACAAGGTCATACCGCATGTATTTAGAATTCTTTGGAATCTCAGATAAGCCGTTTCAAATTACGCCAGACACGCGCTTTTTGTACCTAACTCCACGTCATCGTGATGGTTTGGCGCATCTTTTATATGGCGCAGATGAGGCTGGGGGGTTTATTTTATTAACCGGTGAAGTAGGCACTGGTAAAACCATGTTGTGTAGAAGCGTGTTAGAGCAAATGCCTGAACACGTGAATGTCGCGCTTATTTTAAATCCACGTCAAAGCTCACGCGAACTTATTGCATCCATTTGTGATGAACTTAATATTCCATATCGTAGATCAACCACCAGTCTTAAGTATTTAGTTGACCGATTAAATTTGTATTTATTGAAACAACATGCCCAAGGTAAGCGCACAGTTTTAGTGATTGATGAAGCACAAAATTTACGCGCAGAAGTATTGGAACAAATTCGTTTATTAACAAATTTAGAAGTTGCTACACAAAAGTTGCTGCAAATTATTTTAATTGGTCAGCCAGAATTACAATCGATACTAGCACGACCCGAGTTGCGCCAGCTTACGCAAAGAATTACAGCACGCTTTCATTTAACTCCATTGTCAAAAGAAGAAACGGCTGCGTATGTTCGTCACCGTTTACAAATCGTTGGCTTTAAGGGAGAGTTATTCACCAGTGGAGCAATCAATATGGTGCATCAGTTGTCAGGAGGTGTACCACGGTTAATTAATAATATATGTGAGCGTTCCATGATGGGCGCATATGGTGAAAATGTTCACCGTATAGATAAAAGTCTTGTCCGCAAAGCTGCGGGGGAAGTGTTGCAACCCACTGAGCGTTTTCAACCTATGCAGTGGGTGGCTGGAGGCGCAATAGCTGCAGGCGCTGCGGCATTGTTATTGTCAATTTGGGGTTTCCTACCTAGAACATCACCTGAAAGTTATGCGAACACAAATACAGAGATAGTTACTACAGAAAAAATCAATCAAGCCGCTACTGAAACTTTAGCGTCTCAATCAGTAGTTGAAAATGACTCGAATTCGAATATTTCTGAAAAATTAAATGTAATAAATAATTCACCAGTTTCTCCTGAATATAATACAGCGAGTTTTTTAAATTTAATTAATGATGATAAGTTACGCTCGGATAATACAAAGGCTTTCACTACACTATTTAGTTATTGGGGCCTTTCATATCCGGAATTGCAAGGCGATACTGCTTGTGAACGTGCTACTTCTGCAAACTTAAGCTGTATTTTTGGTAAAGCAAACTGGGAACAAATTAGACGTCACAATAGACCTGCTGTGTTAGAAGTTATTAATCTAGCAGGCAAAAGAAAACAAATCGTTGTGTTAGCCCTACAAGGAAATCAAGTAAGTTTAAATGTAGGCGGCAAAGTAATTACTACAGCCACTAAAAATGTAGATCCATACTGGTATGGTAATTATTTGCTACTGTGGCGACCACCGCCTATGGGATCCATACTTTTAAAAGAAGGATTAATTGGTAAAGACGTTGCTTGGCTTCGAGATCAATTGGACCGTATTGAAGGTAAACCTATATTGACAGATGAGAAGAAAAAATTATCTTTTGACCCAACTTTGAAGTGGCGAGTCATGGAGTTCCAACGTGTCCGTGGTCTGGATGTTGATGGCGTTGCGGGACGGGAAACCATTATTGAAATTAATTCTGCTGTTAATGATCGATCCACACCTTTGTTACTAAGACAATCAAGTTGAATCTTAGGAAGTAATTATGTCAATGATTCTTGATGCTTTGACTCGTGCAGAACACGAGCGTCAACTTGAAAAGCAACCAGATTTAAAATTTGTAGATCCGGTAAAACCGCAAAAGAATAATCCTAAACAGATTTGGTTATGGGTAGCTTTAGGATTGTTAGCAAATGTTCTTATTTTATTTTTAATTATTCGTGCAATTACAGGCGATGGTAATTCAACCTTAGAAGTAACAGTTAAAGATGAGCCCATCATTACACAGGAAGATGTTAATTCCTCATCTGTTATTGAATCAAATTCTGTTGCTCAGCAACCAGTAAATGACACTTTTGATAGTCCAACTAATTTACAAGACAACACGGTACCGGATAACAATATTGATCCCATTGACTCTCGTCCGCTTGCAATGCAGATGAACAATGAACAAATACCTGAAATAAACCGCCCCTTAATTTATGAATCCAAACAAGTTGGAGAAAAGTCTAAAGAAACTGTACCTCAACAAGCGGGCTCAACCACTTCTACTGCTGTAAAAAAAGGCAATGTTTCGTTTTCATCAACCGAACTTAGTGTTGATGATGCGACTCCAGTAGTTGAAAAACCAAAAATATTAATTGATCAAGGCGATTCCATCGCACTTAATTCACAAAGCAATTCATACAGTAATGTTCCTAATCTACGTGATCTACCCGAGGGTACGCGCAATAGTTTGAACCAATATGAAGTGAACGTGCATGTATTTGATGATGACCCGTTGCGACGATTTGTCCTAATTAATATGGATAAATATAAAGAAGGTGATCGCATCGCAAGTAATGGGCCCTTAATAGAAGAGATAACTGCGGAAGGTGTTGTGATTGACTATGGCAATGGCCGAGCACTTTTACCGCCTAAATAATACATCCTACATTATTAATTTTTGACTAAAAAATTCGATTTGCTACGCTAGCGGTTGTATATGGATGTTCCATCTCCTATTTCATCTCCTATATCATCTTCTGGCGAGCTGTCGTCAGAGCCTTCATCCGTCATTGCCGCAGTAGATCTCGGTTCTAACAGTTTTCATATGGTGGTTGCCCAAGATCAGCATGGGCAATTAAAAATCATTGATCGAATACGCGAAATGGTAAGGCTTGGCGCTGGTATAAATTCTTCGGAGAAATTATCAAAAGAATCACAAGAGCGTGGCATAGAATGTCTACAAAGATTTGGTCAACGCCTGCAAGAAATGCATGCGAATTCTGTGCGTGTGGTGGGCACCAATACTTTACGTGTAGCAAAAAATGGTTCTGAATTCATTCAACGTGCTGAAGTGGCTCTAGGACATCCCATACAAATCATCTCGGGTGTAGAGGAAGCACGATTAATTTACCAAGGGACGATTCATTCTGTTACGGGACCAGATGGCAAATGGTTAGTTATAGATATTGGTGGTGGTAGTACAGAAATAATTATTGGCCAACGTGGTGAACCTTTATTGATGGAAAGTGTGCAAATTGGGTGTGTAGTTTTAAGCGAAAAATTTTTTACAGATGGAGGTCTTGAAAAAAAGAAATTTAAAAAAGCGCTTGTTGAAGCAAAACTACAATTACAGCCTATTGTTTCTCGTGTTAAAGAACTTGGTTGGCAACATGTGGTGGGTACCGCGGGCACAATTCGCACGATTGCAGAATTAATGCGTGAATTTGAACTAAGTGATCAAGGTATTTCTAACAAAGGCATTAGTGCATTGATCTCTAAAATGCAAGATGCGGGGCAAATCGATAGTGTTAATTTTGAATCGCTCGCAAAGGAACGCAAACCAGTTTTTGCGGGAGGCTTGGTTGCATTAAAAGCTATATTTGAAGAGCTAGGGATTAAAAAAATGCTAACTTCGGATGGAGGTTTGAGAGAAGGTTTACTATTTGATCTGGCTGGAAGAATACATCATCAAGATGCGCGCGACCGAACAGTATATTCATTAATGCGCCGTTATCATGTGGACTTTGAACATGCTGGAAGGATTAAAACGACTGCATTACATTTATTAGATAAAGTATCAAGTGTGCGAAAAATTGATAATGAAATCGCATATCAATTTTTAATCTGGGCAGCAGATTTACATGAAATAGGTCTTGATATTTCGCATTCTAAATACCATCGTCATGGTGCTTACTTGTTGGACAATAGCGACTTGATGGGTTTTTCATGGAATGAGCAACGTTTGTTAGCGTGTTTAGTAGGGAATCATCGGCGTAAAATAAACGCCGAACTTATCGAAAAATTACCTTCCCGATGGCAAGAGCTTTCAATGTATATGATCGTTATTCTGCGTGTTGCCATTCTAATTAATAGAGACCGTATACCCAAAAAACTTCCAAAAATTATAGTACAAGATGACGAAGGTCTACTAAGAATTACTATAGAGAAAAAATGGCTGGAGGATCACCCATTAACGGGTGCAGAATTAGAACAAGAAGAAAACTATCTTAAAGTTTTAAGCATAAAAGTTGATCTATAACAACAGGTTAATATTTGGTTCTCGCGTGCTTGTTTAGTAATGTTTGTTGTGCATTACTAATATTTTGTCCATAAGTTATGGGTTGCAGGTAACTTCCATCCGGTTGAAGAATCCAAGCCTGTTGGTTATCACTCAAATATATTTCCAATTCTTCAATTATACGTTTGCGAATAATGGGGTCTTTAATAGGCCAAGCAACTTCTACGCGCCTAAAAAAGTTTCGGTCCATCCAGTCTGCGCTGCCGCAAAAAACTTTTGGGTCACCATTATTATGAAAATAACAAACTCGTGTATGTTCTAGAAAACGCCCAACAATAGAGCGTACTTCTATATTTTCAGATACACCGAGAATACCCGGGCGCAAACAGCATGTTCCTCTGACAATTAGTTGAACTTTCACACCCTCCGCGGAAGCACGATATAAAGCTTTAATTATTTGTGGTTCAACTAATGCATTGACTTTAGCTATAACGCGTGCTGGCTTGTCTTGACGCGCAAACTCTATTTCTTTCTCAATTAATTCAATTAGTGTGTTGTACAAAGTAAAAGGTGCTTGCAATGTTTCTTTTAAGACGGGCGCTTTGGTAAAACTAGTGAGCGCCATAAAAACTTCATGTGCATCTGATGTAAGTGCAGGATCACAGGTAAACATGCCGTAGTCTGTATATAACTTAGTGGTTTTTTCATGATAGTTACCGGTACCAAAGTGCGCATAACGACAAAGATGATTTTGTTCGCGTCGCACAACTAAAATCATTTTGCCATGCGTTTTTTTACCCACAATGCCATATACAACATGTGCACCGGCCTTCTGCAAACGGTTTGCTAAAGAGATATTCGCAGCCTCGTCAAAACGCGCCATTAATTCAATAACAACCGTTACCTCTTTACCTGCTTTAGCGGCCTCCACTAAGTTATCAACAATAGGTGAGTTCGGACCTGTTCGATAAAGGGTTTGCTTGATGGCTAAAACTTTGGGGTCAGCAGCTGCCTGACGTACAAAATCAATTACGGGGGCAAAAGATTGATAAGGATGATGGAGTAAAATATCACCTTGCTTAATTAAATTAAAAATATTTGTATTAAGACTAAAGTTTTCTGGTAAGCCAGCACTAAACGGTTGATATTTGAGATCTGGTCGTTCCACCTGATCATATGTCTGACTCAAGCGATTCAAATTTACGGGCCCATTCACACGATACAAGTCGACTGCAGATAATTTAAATTGTTGCAGTAAGTAAGAAACTAACTCTTCGGGGCAATTATTGGCTACTTCCAATCTTACAGAATCACCATAACGGCGAGACGCGAGCTCTCCCTCCAAAGCGCGCATCAAATCATCAATTTCTTCATCATCTAAAAATAAATCACTATTACGAGTAAGCCTGAATTGATAACAACCACGAACAGTAAGACCTTCAAACAACTCATGTACGTATGCATGAAGTATGGAAGAGAGAAACACAAAGCTCTCACCTTGTGCATTATTTAAATCATCTGGTAAACGAATTAATCGAGGTAAAGAACGTGGTGCTTGGACAATTGCATATTCACCCTCACGACCAAATGCATCTTCACCGTCAAGCTGTACGATAAAATTAAGTGACTTATTGATAATTCTTGGAAATGGGTGGGCCGGGTCTAAACCGAGTGGGCTCAGTACAGGCTCTACTTCATCGATAAAATACTGGCGCAACCAGGCACTTTGTTCGTGGTTCCAGTGCTCGCGGGCTACAAAGTGAATATTTTGTGCTTTTAGTTCGGGCTGAAGCTCTTCATTGAAGACTCGATATTGTTCCGCAACTAAGATATTAGCCTCGGTATGAATTTGTTTGAGTAATTCTCTAGGGCCAATTTGATCGGCAGTAATATGCGCGATGTCAAGTTCTATATGCTGTTTAATTCCACCTACTCTAATTTCGAAAAATTCATCTAAATTAGTGCAAGAAATACAAAGAAACTTCAATCTTTCCAGTAATGGTGTAGATCGGTCACGTGCTTGTTCGAGTACGCGGGAATTAAATTTTAGTAAGCTGAGTTCGCGATTGATGTAATACTCAGCAAGACTGAAGTTACGGTCATCCATATAATAATTATCTAGCGTTATGTAGCTAATATTATATTCGAAACAAAGGCTTAATAAATATTACAGTTTTGCTAAACGGCCAGTAAAAGTTGCTAAGTTGATGATTCCAAAATGTTTTATGGAAGTTTGATAGCACTTAGGTTAGATTGAAACATCATTGAGGCCTTCTCCCATGTGTAATCAGAAGCTTGATTTAGACAGTCTTTTGGGTTGAGTTTTAATGCACACTTTACAGCTTTAGCTAGATCTTCGTTTAAACATCCGGTTTCATTTTCGCGGACAACATCTATAGGACCCGTAACGGGATAGGCAGCCACTGGCACACCACAAGCCATGGCTTCTAGCATCACAATTCCAAACGTGTCAGTCTTGCTGGGAAAGACGAATACATCCGATGCCGCAATATATTCAGCAAGCTCTTTGCCAAACTTATAACCAATAAATTTAATTTTGGGATATCTATTTTTTAGTTCATCATGAGCAGGACCATCCCCGACTACATATTTAGTGCCTGTTAACTCTAGCTCTAAAAATGCTTCGATATTTTTTTCTACTGCAACGCGCCCGACATAAATATATATAGGCCTTGGATCAGTAAGAAAGTTTTTATCTCCAGGGGAGAAAATATCAGTGTTTACACCTCGTGGCCATCTAACTAAATTTTTAAAACCATGTGAGATCAATAAATCTTCTTGGCGTTGAGTGCCAACCATAGTACGAACTGCCCCGGAGTGGAACCAACGAAAAAAAGCATAGGATGCATTTAATGGAATTGGAAAACGTTCACGTATGTATTCAGGGAATTGGGTATGGTAGGAAGTAGTAAAAGCCCACTTATTTTTTTTACAAATTGAGCGAGCAGCCAACCCCATAGGACCTTCAGTTGCGATATGTATTGCATCAGGTTCAAAAGAAGCAAGAGATTTTTTTAATCGTGGTTTTGGATTTAATGCCAGTCTAATTTCAGGATACGTTGGACAGGGAATCGACTTAAAATGATTGGGTGTGAATACTTCTACAGTATTTCCCAATGCTTTTAATGTTTGCTGAGTCGTTCTTAAAGTTGTTACCACACCATTTACCTGGGGTTCCCAGGCATCGGTAACAATGGCAATTTTCATGCGGCTTTTTTGGTAATCTTTTTGTCTAGATTAGATTCTATTTTACCAGAATTATCTTGTTTTTCCGTCCAGCGAATTAAATGCAACTCACCATCATGGGTTTCAATTAACGCAGTGCAACTTTCCACCCAGTCACCATCGTTGCAATACAGTACTCCATTAATTTCTGAAATTTGTGCATGGTGTATATGTCCACATACCACACCATCAACCTTTTTACTTTCAGCAACCGTAGTGATGGCTGTTTCAAAATTACTAATGTAATTCACGGCATTCTTAACTTTGTGCTTTAGATGAGCAGCCAAAGACCAATAGGGGAAATTAAATAATCTTCGAAAATAGTGAACATATACATTTAAACGTAGCAATAAGTCATATGCATGACTACCAATACTAGCTAAAAAGCGACTATGCGTGACGATATTATCGAATTCATCACCATGAAGAATTAACAAGCGTCGACCATTTGCGGTGGTATGAATAAACTCACGATGAATCTCAACATTGCCAAACACGTTACCGCAATATTCTCTAAATAGTTCATCATGATTTCCAGGAACATAAATTACTTTAGTACCATGCTTTGCTTTACCTAAGATGGTTCTCAGAACATTGTTGTGTAACTGAGGCCAGTGGAAATTTCGTTTAAGGCTCCAGCAATCGATTATGTCTCCTACCAAGAATAAGTTCTCACTTTGAACAGAATGCAGAAAATTCAATAGCAGCTCGGCTTGGCAGCCACGAAATCCTAGGTGTGTATCAGATATCCAAATACTGCGAACAGTATGCGGATGAATAGATGAAATGTTGTCCAATTATAAGCTCAATAATTTGACTTCCTTAGCGCGAATGTTGAGTAATTAATGCTACATAGTTATGCAATCTTTATTACAAATATATTAAAAGATTGGCGGTATCATATTGATTATGAAGGGATAAAATTTAATGTCGCTGTAACAATTCGATCACGTATTGGTCACATTTGAACCATACGATTTAGTCTGAATAAAGGTTTCCCTTGTCACAACAGGCTGAAGATATGGATATTCATACACGTACAAGTGATTGGTTTGGGCGCATAGAAAAGCTCGAATTACCCATCTGCCTCTTTTTCAATCGCGCTAGCGGCTATAAGTCTGTAAACGCGTTTTTTAAACTAATTAGTCGATTAGGGGACGGTGTATTTTGGTACTGCTTAATTGCTGCAACGATATTGGTTGTAGGTAAGGCAGCCATAGTCCCAGCTTTACATATGCTTATTACGGGTGGTATAGGGGTGTTAATTTATAAAGCGTTAAAAGAACGACTAGTAAGAGAACGTCCATACATTACTCATGACCTTATCCTCTGTAATACACGTCCTTTAGATCGATATAGTTTTCCTTCCGGTCATACATTGCATGCGGTAAGTTTTAGTCTGATGTTATTTTTTTATTATCCGCAACTTGCATGGCTAGTTTTTCCATTTGCAAGTTTTGTAGCTCTGTCAAGATTTATCCTTGGCTTGCATTACATAAGTGATGTGCTAGTCGGTGGTTTAATTGGCGCAACCTTAGCTGCGTTTAGCTTGCAGCTTCATCCCTACTTGTTCTAGAAGAATTTTTCATACACAGCGAACCCCCATACTATTGCCAACGCAGTTAAGCTTACAAATACTGCAGCGGAACCAATATCTTTAGCACGTTTTGATAGCTCATGCCTCTCACCGCTAATGCGATCAATAGCGGCTTCAACTCCTGTATTGAGCAATTCTGTAATCAGTACAATTAACACTGAAAATATTAATAGACTAATTTGTTGAGTATCTTCTCCTATCCAAAAAGCTAAAGGAATAAGAATTAAAGCTAAAAATATTTCTTGTCGAAAAGCTTCTTCATTTTCCCAGGCAGCTTTAAAGCCATCGATGGAGTAAAAAAATGCATTATAAATGCGTCTGAATCCTTTATGTTCTTGGTTTGCCATATATTCTTAATATTTTTAAAACTTATAGTACATGATTGTGTTCATAGCTATGTTAAAATTTATTAACTATAAAATATAAAACTACAAGGAAAGATATTAGTGAAAGCTGTAATTTCTCTACTGTTATTTAGTCTTTTATTAAACCCTGCTCAAGCAAATGAAAAGCGTACAATTTATGACTTTGAATATGGAATCTTCTCTCATGGTGCCGAGAACTATGAAGAAGGTGATAAGACTGTATCAAGTGGAGGCGAATTAGAAAAGACAACGAATATTAAAGCTAAATTAGGCACAAAATTTGGGATACGCTATTGGTTGTCACGTGCAGGTTATTTAAGCGAGCCTACCCTGCATTTAATATACCATGTGCCAACTATGATTAATCCTGCAACGGGGGAATACATCGATAAAATTGAAATATTGCAAGAGGAGTCTAAATTAGATTATCAACATATCATGGCTTTTGAATTCGCCCAACAGTATGAATTAGTACCAGGCGAATATCGTTTTTACGTATTTTTTGAAAACCAGAAATTGCTAGAGAAGGTATTCCAAGTTGAGTTGCAATAACAATTAATTAGACGATGCCAAACGTTCTTTATTTTGTTTAATTTCCATCACAGTCATGGTGCCGCTTTTTTCATTGGCACTGTAAATATAATGTTTCCCATCACTTTCGTAATAGGCTAGCCCTTCGGGCGCATATTCATCTTCATTGCCGGCTTTAGGATCAACACCTTCGACGGTTAAAACTTTTGGTTGCGATGGAACTTCGAGTGAAACGAGCGCAATGGCATCAGCACGTTCCAATCCCACAACAGCGTAGAGTATGTTATTAATTTTAAAACTAATCACATTTTCAGGTTCAGAACCTTTATTATCACTGCGATCATCTGGATATAAACCTTTAGCGTGTGCCATTTCGTCTAATTGATTCCCAGTATCCGCGATTAACTTTCCATTAAGTGCATCAAATATACTTAGAGTGCGACCTCCGCCTTTGGGTTTATTGCCAAGTGTTTTAGAAGCTTTAGGATCTGTGTCCCCTTCATCTGCGGTCAATAAAAATTTACCATCGGGACTAATGTCGATACCGTCAGGCTCACGAAGCGCTGTAATTTCTTTGTTAAAGTTTACTTTTCCATTGTCGTTGATATCTGCTAAATGTGTAGTGGTCCCTAAGCCAAAAACACTTTCGATTTTAGCCTTAGTAGTATCGATCACAAGAATGCCATTGTTTTCTTGCAAAGAAACATAAGCTTTAGCGCTATCAGGAGAAAAGGTTACAAATTCTGGTTCGGTATTTGCGGGAGTATTATCTTTAATCGCAATTTTAATTTCTTCGTCGTTATTTCCGCCTGTCACTACTCTTTCAAATTTACGCTCGTGTTTTTTATGCATCATGCCTTCAACTTCACTTAAGTCAGGAAGATTTATTTGTATAGCTTTAGCATTTGAGGGGCTTGAAAATTTTACTAGTGTCACACTGCCTTCAGGTGATTCATATTCTTTACCATTGTAGTGATATGCTTCGCCTTCGTTGGCCACGACTAAATATTTTCCATTAGGACTAAATTCCAGACCATCCGGATGTACGCCTGAATCAAGAGTATTCAAAATTTCACCACTGCTGGCATCATGAATTTGCACTTTGCCACTAGCGAATGCGTCGTTATTGATTACCGCAACAGCAAATACATTTTCAGTTGGATGAAAAGACACAGCACTGATTTCTTCGTTGTTTGACACTTTAAAGTAATCGAGAGATTTTGGTTGAGCAGGGTTTTCAATGGAAATAATTTCAACCAAATTTTCGTTACCACATGATAGAACCATGCGTTGAGTATTTTCTTGAACGCTTATGATTTCAGGACTATAACAATCACTTTGAGGTTCAAATACAGCTATTCTTTCAAGTGATAAAGCGCTGGCGTTCGAAGTAGTTATGGAGCATATAGTAAGCGCTACAAATATTAGCAGTGTTTGAGTGTTTATTTTTTCCATTATTTTTTACCAATTATTACTACTGCATAAAAAAAGGCCATCTGCTTTCACAAGTAGATGGCCTTTAAACTCAGGGAGGAGTAACTAAGAGTTTTTAGAAAGCGTACTGAGCACGTAAAGAGACCGCACTTCCGTCTTCTTCACCCACTGCATCTAAGCTATCACCATTAATTGAGGTAAAGTTATCTGTATCAGCATCTAGGTAATTCAACATGA
Organism: Gammaproteobacteria bacterium; assembly: GCA_028279275.1. Taxonomy (GTDB): domain Bacteria; phylum Pseudomonadota; class Gammaproteobacteria; order UBA4575; family UBA4575; genus JABDMD01. The sequence continues at coordinate 363,730 of JANQOB010000018.1, forward strand.
ATTTAAGGTTATTATTGGCATACCAATTCACACCAAGAGTGAGTAGCTCATACTCAGATTCATCTGCGTTCACGTCCGCGTCAACTTCACCATCTTCATACTTAGCAACAAGTTCCCATGCACCACGTGGACCTTTAGGTTTCACTTTATCAAATTTACCATCCTTGCCTTTATAACCACGTGATTCGCCAGTTAAAAAGTAACTTGCTTGTATGTAGTAACTATCGAGATCTACATCGGTAACTGTACGTCCATTATTATTTACACCAGAACCTGGAGCAGACTCATCACCTTCATCGAATTCAGCCGTTCTGTATTCCCCTTGTAGAGAAAATGGACCAAAAACACCTGCAGCTTCTAGGCCATATTGTTCGGCATCATCGACACCAAAACGTCCTGCAGTTACTCGACCAGTAGTATGAACACCTAAACGAGTACGGAACCGATTTTCACCGTCATCACCAAAATCACGTGTTGCATATGAGCCAGCTAGATGGATAAAGCTATTCTCGCCAACACTAAAGTGACCACCAAGTCTACCTGCAAGACTGTAAGAATCTTTGCCATCAGTGTCTTCATTATCCTCATCAATGACACTTGTACCCCAGAAAAGACTTTCAGTATGTCCTCGCAATCCTAACTGAAAAGATGGTTTACCACTTAAGAAACCAATTTCTGAAGCTGGTGAACGTTCAATGGTGGTAATCCATTTGGAACTAGTGAGTTCCTCTAAACCAAACGGTGCTTTATAGCGACCGAGTACTACATCTGCAAAGCTGAAACCTTTATAAGCGATAGTACCGGTATCGATTTCGGCTTCACCTTCATCTATATCAACAACGAATTTATACGCCCAGTTTTTTGCAACGGTACCTTTCATTTCAAGACGTGTACGACGGAATTCTGCTTCTGAAGCATCATCGCCTAATTCATCTGCACCAGGTACAAATCCTGAGTTATATAAGCCGTCAAAAAAATCCATGTCATACATGATGCGACCACCTAACTGAAATGTATTACCATTGTCAGATTCAATTTTGATGCCGCCACCTGTTGTTTTAATGGCTATATTTTCTTTTGAAGTCACAGCACCTGCAAAAGCTGCAGTACTGAAACTGAATAATGTGATCGCACCTGTTGCTGCAACCATTAATTGTTTAATTCTCACGAAGAGCCTCCCTGTTACTTGAATAATTATTAATTTCTAGGGTGAGAATCTTGCGCAATATCTGTGAAACCAATATGAATAAAATATTACATTTTTGTTACAGGTATTAAGTTTAGGTATATAGTCATAAACTAAGTAACTCAATTTCTTGCATGTAATTGATTTATGAGTGATTAATAGTTTTGTAATAAAGATGGAAAATAATGCCTGATCATTTAATAGCAGGTTACAATCATGCAGAATCAATATGTTGCAGAAGAAAATCCGTCGCAATTTCCGGTCAAGACTCAAAATATGAGCAGTAAGCGAATTCTTTTAATTGAAGATGAACACTCGATTCGGGAAATGGTGTCTTTTGCACTGGGACAAGAAGGCTATGTTATAGATGAGGCTGAGAATGGCAGTGCAGCGGAATTACAAATTGCCAATAACTTACCTGATTTAATTTTATTAGACTGGATGTTGCCTGATACAAGCGGTTTAGAGCTTTTGCGACGCTGGAAGCGCAAAGATGTAATGCAAGAAGTACCCGTTATCATGCTCACTGCACGTGTAGAAGAGCGGGACAAAATTGATGGCTTAGACTCTGGTGCAGATGACTATATTACTAAACCGTTTTCGGTTAAGGAGTTGACTGCGCGTATACGCGCAGTGTTGCGCAGAGGTTCGGGTAGCATTGAAAATGAAGTCAAGCTTGGGCCGATCAGATTAGATTTAAATGCTCATCGTGCCTATGTGCATGATAAATCTCTAGATATGGGTCCTACAGAATTTAGGTTACTTGAATTTTTTATGACACATCCGGATCGTGTTTATTCGCGTAATCAGTTGTTAGATTACGTTTGGGGTCGTAACATGTATGTAGAAGAACGCACAGTAGATGTTCATATTGTACGTTTAAGAAAATTACTAAAGCCCTTAAATTGTGACCAAATGATTCAAACCGTACGTGGATACGGTTATCGATTCTCCGAAAAACAATAATGTCTAATGCATGGTCATCAGAACTCAATAGAATCTTAATAGTTTTCATACCATGTACACTCGTTGGTTTTATTACAGGGTATCTACCAGCATCCATTATCATTGCTTTAGTGATTTATGGTTTCTGGACTGTAAAACAACTAGCCACTCTCAGGCAATGGATAGATGACGGCGCAGATGTAAGCAATTTACCTGAGAATTCAGGCATTGTAGAGCAACATATTTCAAGCATTGTTCAGTTACAAAAATCTCATCAATTAAAACAATCTGGACTTCAAGAAGTTATCAATCAATATGAGCAAATGATTACTGCATTACCAGATGCAGTGGTGGTTATGAGCGTTAAGGGTGAGATATTGTCAGCGAATCAGGCTGCAACTGATTTATTAGATATAGATTTAGCAAGAGATAAACACACAAGAATTACACATCTAATACGTGACCCATCCTTCACTAATTATTTTAATGAGGGAATATTTTATTCGCCTACGGAAGTTAGGGGGATACCTGCAACTGAAACAGAATTAAGTGTGCGTATTATTCCTTTTGGTGATAGTAAATTAGTATTGATTGGCCAAGACATGTCGCAATCTGCTCGTATCTATGAGATGCGCCGCAGTTTTGTATCAAATGCTTCACATGAGTTGCGAACGCCCCTTACTGTGATCTTGGGATATTTGGAAACGCTTGCTTTACAAAATGACATGCCTGAAGCATGTAGTGCTGCGATTTCCGCGGCTGAGCTACAAGCAAATCGAATGAAGCAACTGGTAGAAGATTTACTAACTCTCTCGAGGTTAGAATCAACTAGCTCTGTAGCTGAAGATCATGAAGTGGTTCCCGTAGCCTCACTCATTATGGAAGTTGTTAAAGATGCAAAACTTTCATCTTGGTTTAAAAACCATAAGATTTCTACACAAATTGAAACAAGTGCCCTATTAAAAGGAAATTTGCAAGAAATCCATAGCGTGATATCTAACTTAGTTAACAATGCAGTCAAACATACTGATGATGGATCCACGATAACAGTAACTTGGAAACTCGGAGACAATAATGGCACTCGGTTAATTGTTGAAGACGATGGCCAAGGTATCGCTTCTGAGGACATTAATCGACTTACAGAGCGGTTTTACCGTGTAGATGCGGGACGGTCTAGAGAAAAGGGTGGGACTGGTTTGGGGCTTTCAATTGTAAAACACATCATAGGTCGCCATGAAGGCAACATGCAGATTTCGAGTCAAGTTGGCAAGGGTGCGATATTTATCTGCTCCTTTCCTGAACACCGCTCTGCCTTCAATAAAAATACTCAATAGACAGTTTCTTTAGTTGTATTTTCAATCTCGTTAGTTTGCATAATTCAAACTTACTGTAATTTGTATGTTGAAAATATCCATATATCAAGTATTATCGATATATGGATCAGTTATCTGCACTTGATGCCTTGTCCGCTCTATCACATGAGACTCGATTAGAAGTCTTTCGATTGCTGGTGCAAGTAGGTCCTTCAGGTTTGCCAGCCGGTGATATCGCTGAAAATCTAAGTGTGCTTCAAAATACGATGTCTACACATTTAAGTATTCTCTCGCGAGCGGGTCTGGTGAAAAGAATGCGCGAAGGCAGAGTCATTCGTTACTGTGCTGATTACGAAGTCATGCGCTCACTGATTCAATATCTATTAGAAGATTGTTGTGCAGGTGACAAAGTCATCTGCCGACCATTTATGAAGATGGCTGCAAGTAAATGTTAAAGGAGTAATATTCTATGAAAAGATTTCATGTCAACTTGTCAGTAACGGACTTATCAAAATCGATTGATTTTTACTCTTCTTTGTTTGGCATTCAGCCGACCGTTGAAAAGAATGACTATGCAAAGTGGATGCTAGATGATCCACGCTTAAATTTTTCAATTTCTACACATGGAACACAATCGGGGATCGATCATGTTGGTATCCAAGCAGAAAATGAAAATGAATTTAATGAAATTCGCGAGCGTTTAAATTCTGTAGAAACCCAAGTGTTAGAACAGACTGATGTTACTTGTTGTTACGCGCAGTCAACTAAATCTTGGGTGCATGATCCAAATGGGATTGCATGGGAAACTTTTCTTACTCATGGAGAAACAACAACCTATAACGATATGACCACGCATACTTCACAAAGAGTAGTAAATGAAGAACTCGAAAGTTCGAGTTGCTGTACACCGTCTTCAACAAACTGTAATCCATCATAAAAAAATAATTCTTACCAGAAGGATAACTAAGATGAGTGAAATCCAAGAACAAAAATATAATGTACTATTTCTTTGCACAGGCAATTCAGCACGTAGCATCATGGCAGAATGTTTGCTTAATCGATTAGGCAAAAAGCGCTTTAATGCCTACAGCGCAGGAAGTATGCCGAAGGGCGAAGTTCACCCCATGGCTTTACAAGTTTTACAACGCCAAAACTACATGATTGATTCTTTGCGTTCCAAAAGTTGGGATGAGTTTACAGGCGAAGGCGCACCTGAATTAAATTTTGTTTTTACTTTATGTGATAACGCAAAAAATGAAGTATGCCCAGTGTGGCCTGGTCAACCTATGACTGCTCATTGGGGGTTGCCAGATCCAGCAGCTTTAAAAGGCAGTGAAACTGAGCAAATGGTTGCTTTTAATGAAGCTATGAGAATGCTGACCAACCGCATCGATATATTTATTTCTCTACCGATGGAATCACTTGATCGACTTACTCTACAGAAGCGACTCGATGAAATCGGAGAAAGTCAACTTGAAGCCAGCGATGCTGCTTAGGTAGTAAAGTGATATGACGATATTTGAGCGCTATCTAACCGTATGGGTTGCGCTGTGTATTATTGCTGGAGCAATTCTAGGCTATTTGTTTCCTAACCTATTCCAAGTTCTTGCATCTTTAGAGATAGCCCAAGTTAACCTTCCTGTTGCAGTGTTAATTTGGTTAATGATTATTCCAATGTTAACCAAAATTGATTTTGGCGCACTGCACCAAGTCAAAGAACATTGGCGAGGAATAGGTGTCACGCTATTTGTTAATTGGGCGGTTAAACCTTTTTCAATGGCCGCATTGGGCTGGTTTTTTATTGGTTATTTGTTTCGGCCTTATTTACCGGAAGACCAAATACAATCTTATATTGCAGGATTAATCATCCTTGCTGCTGCACCCTGTACCGCTATGGTATTTGTTTGGAGTAATCTTTCAAACGGAGAGCCGCACTTCACTCTAAGTCAGGTCGCACTCAATGATACGATCATGGTGTTCGCATTTGCACCTATCGTTGGTTTGCTGCTTGGAATTTCATCCATCATTGTCCCTTGGGAGACATTACTGCTTTCCGTGGGACTTTATATCATTGTCCCCGTAATTCTTGCCCAGTATTTACGACGATATCTACTGCGAAAAGGAGGCGAAGAACAATTACAAAAGACTTTAGCTGTAATGAGCTCTTTTTCTATAGTTGCATTACTAGCAACCATCATTTTGCTGTTTGGTTTTCAAGGTGGGCAGATTATTCAGCAACCGATAGTAATTGTCCTACTCGCTATACCTATTCTTTTACAGGTTTATTTTAATTCGGGTCTTGCTTATTTGTTGAGTCGTCGTTTTGGTGTAGCTCATTGCGTTGCTGCACCTGCTGCATTGATTGGTGCTAGTAACTTCTTTGAGCTCGCAGTCGCAACTGCAATTAGTTTATTTGGAATTCATTCAGGCGCCGCTTTAGCTACTGTTGTGGGCGTGTTAGTTGAAGTTCCTGTAATGTTGACCGTGGTAAAAATAGTTAACCGAACAAAATTTTGGTATGAAGAAGGAGGAGCGGTTAAAAAGGTTTTTGACAGTAATTAAATTGAGCTTAATTTTCCTGAAAGAAAGAAATTAATTTGAGATGTATATTTCTTCAAATAGCCTGTCTAAGCCAACATGACGAACATCTTTGCCTTTTGCCATATAAACCACATACTCGGCTATATTTTTTGTGTGATGTCCAATCCGCTCCATTGCATTGATGACGAGTACCATACTGAGTGTGTTGCTGACATTGTTATCGCTTTCAAGTGATTTATAGTTTGTTAATTTTTGCAATGCAGCTTGAAATTCATTTTCTAGTTCGCGGCTCTCTTGCGCAACGTGTATGGATTTTTCTAGATTCACAGTATCAAATGAATCCACCGCACCTCTAAGCATGGTATGTGCCATTTTACCCATTACTCTTGCATCTTGAAGCAAGTTTTCATCTAACTGAGGACGTTTTGAATCTGCTATATCGATATAGAGGCAGCTAACTTTTACTAATTCGTCACCGATATGTTCCAGCTCTGTAACCACTTTTGCTGCAGAAATTATTGTTCGAAGATCAGTAGCGACAGGGGCACGTTTGGCTAGAAGTTTTAGGACGTCACGATGTGATTCGATATCAAGCCTATTGACATCGTTATCACGCTCAATAATTTGCTTTGCGAGTTTTTCAGTGGAATTTCCCAACAGATTCACAAACTGATCTAACTGAAAGAGTACCAAACCACCCATCTCTAATACCATGCCACGCAATTGCGCAAGCTCACCATCATAGCGCCTGACGATATGGCCCTCAGTATGTTCAGTCATCGCGCGACAAGGCTAGATTCAGTCTTCAGTTTGTTTAAGTAATAAATTTAGACAACGTAAATCATTAGCCAAATCGACCAGTGATATATTCCTCGGTTAATTTGTGTTTTGGGTTGGTAAAGATTTCAGAAGTCGGTCCAACTTCAATTAAATCTCCAAGGTGAAAGTATGCAGTTCGCTGAGAAACTCTGGCTGCCTGCTGCATTGAATGCGTAACAATGACAATAGAATATTTTTTACGTAATTCATCAATCAACTCTTCAATCGTTGCAGTTGCTATAGGATCAAGAGCAGAGCAAGGTTCATCCATTAATATCACTTCTGGGCTTACTGCAATGGCGCGAGCGATACAAAGCCGTTGTTGTTGTCCGCCAGAGAGTCCTGTGCCTGGTTGATCTAGCCTGTCTTTGACTTCATCGAAAAGACCAGAGCGTTTGAGGCTAGAATGAACAATTTCATCTAAGTCGGTTTTATTTCTAGCCAAACCATGTATGCGGGGCCCGTAGGCAACATTTTCATAAATTGATTTTGGAAATGGGTTGGGTTTTTGAAATACGATGCCTACTCGCGCACGTAATGGCACAACATCAACATCTTTGTCGTAGATATTTTTACCGTCTAAAGCAATTTCACCTTCGACGAGGCATCCATCAATTGTATCGTTCATACGATTTAAACATCTCAAAAAAGTTGTCTTTCCACAGCCAGAAGGCCCAATCAGAGCTGCTACTTCGTTGTTAGCAATATCAAGGTTAACATTTTGGATGGCATGCTTATCTCCATACCAGACATTGACATTTCGAGCAGTCATGCGCGGATTTTCTACCGTGACGTCGCCGACTGTTTGACCACGATGGTCTCGATCTATTACCTTGTTTTCGACGACTTCATTTGGTTTTTCTGGAGTCATGAGTGGTGTGTCCTTTGTTACTGAGGTGCTTGATGTTGTTATGGTTTCCATAATTTTTCCTCGTCGAGAGTCTAGGGTGAGCTTAGTAATTTTTAAAGTATTTTTATCGTTAAAATTATTTACCAGCGTTTTTCAAAACGCTTGCGTAGTAACACTGCGAGTCCATTCATCAGAATCAAAAATGTTAGCAGTACCATGATGGTGGCAGAGGTAAGTGCTACAAACGCTCGTTCGGGGCTGTCGGCCCATAAATAAATTTGCACAGGGAGTACAGTAGCTGAATCAAAGATGCCCCCTGGTACTTCGACAATAAATGCAACCATGCCAATCATCAGTAATGGTGCGGTCTCACCTAAAGCTTGCGCCATACCAATGATGGTGCCCGTCATCATCCCCGGTAGTGCTAGTGGTAAGACATGGTGAGTAACGGTTTGCATTTTTGAGGCACCAATACCCAGCGCACCCTCACGTATAGAGGGCGGTACGGATTTAAGTGACGCACGGCTGGCAATTATAATTGTTGGAAGTGTCATCAGACTTAGTACCAAACCTCCAACTAATGGTGCAGATCGTGGTAGTCCAAAAAAGTTTATAAATACCGCTAGTCCCAGCAGACCAAATATGATCGAAGGCACGGCCGCCAAATTGTTGATATTTACCTCGATAAGGTCGGTCCAGCGATTTTTTGGAGCAAATTCTTCCAAATAAACGGCTGCAGCAACACCCAGCGGAAATGAAATGATTAATGTTATGAGTAGTGTCAAAGCAGAGCCCACTAAGGCTCCAAGTATGCCCGCACTCTCGGGTTCGCGTGAATCACTGGCGGTGAAAAATGTGCGGTTAAAACGGTTTTCCATTTTACCGTCTTGTATGAGACGGTTTACCCAGCTGACTTGTGATTCGGAAAGTCGTCCAGTGCCAAAGGCTTCATTGTCTTTTAACAATAGATAAGTATCGACTTCATCATCCACAGGTAACCACACTTGTTCCTGAGTGCCAATCAAATCGGGGTTTTCCAGGATTCTGTTTCGTAGTAGGAAATCTGCCCCAGAGCTGACTATCTTATTAAGTTTTCTTAGTTCGGAACGTTCGGTGACTTCAGGAAATAGTTCACGTAAAGAACTTTTAATGAGAGCCGAATAGTTTGCACGTGAGAGAGTATCCACATCTCGGCCCCCTTCCGGATCAACCACTGTTTCATCGTATGTGATAGGTAACTGAACCTGAGTATATGTGAAAGCAGGAAGGCCCTTGCTTACGATACTTACCAGTAATATCAACAGGAAGGCTATGGCAAGCATAATCGAAACGATTCCATAAATGCGGAAACGTTTTTCTGCAGCATAACGTTTGCCTAAGCTGTCGGTAACTATATCAAAGGCTCGTTTACTCGATGGCATGCTTGTAGTGCCTGAGTGATTGGATTCGCTCATTCGTATTGCTCCCGGTATTTACGCACGATGTGCAAGGCGATGACATTTAAGCTTAGTGTGACCACAAACAACATTAACCCCAAGGCAAATGCAGCTAGTGTTTTCGCACTGTCGAATTCTTGGTCACCTACTAACAAGGTAACAATTTGCACGGTTACTGTAGTGACGGAATCCAGGGGGTTAGCCGTTAAATTCGCTGCTAGACCTGCGGCCATGACCACAATCATGGTTTCACCGATCGCTCTCGAAACTGCAAGCAGAATACCGCCAACGATACCAGGCAATGCAGCCCTCAAAATCACTCGTTTTACAGTCTCAGAATGTGTTGCGCCCAATCCATAAGAGCCGTCGCGCATCGATTGTGGTACTGCATTGATTACATCATCGGAAAGAGAAGAGATAAATGGAATAATCATAATACCCATGACAAGTCCCGCAGCGAGCGCACTTTCAGAAGATACACTTAGCCCTATCAAGCCACCACTATCACGTATAAATGGAGCGACGGTCAAAGCCGCAAAAAAACCATACACAACCGTTGGGACACCAGCCAATACTTCTAGCATCGGTTTGACCACCGATCGAAATTTGCGACTGGCATATTCGGAGAGATAAATAGCAGACATTAAACCAATCGGCACTGCAATGAGCATGGCAATAAATGAAATTAACAAGGTACCCGTGAATAAAGGAACAGCACCAAATGCGCTGGAAGATCCAACCTGATCCGCACGTATTGCAGTTTGTGGACTCCACTTGGTTCCAAATAAAAATTCAGTTAACGGAACGGTTTGAAAAAAACGTACGGCCTCAAATAAAACGGATAATACAATTCCTATCGTAGTAAGTATGGCGATTGTTGAACTGGAAATAAGTAAAAACTTAAGGACAATTTCAACATGATTTCTAGCCCTTAAATTTGGTGAAACTCTACTCCATGCATACAAGCCGCCCAGTATCGAAATCGCAAGAATTACAACGGTCAGCGCCATATTGCTGATTTGCTGTAAGCGTTTGTAATGATCTATGGCGGGTTTGAGTATAGGATCAGGTTCGCCAAAAGTTTGCCCGGCTAATTCGTTGTGTAAACGGTTAATAACTAGGTTTCGTTCTGACTCCGGTAAGTTTTGAACTTCGGCAGGCAAATCCTCACTTACAATGTGAGTGATAATACTTGTTTCTAAAACAAGCCATAGCGATAAGATTAATAGTGCTGGGATAGCACACCATAATGCAGTTAGTGTGCCATAGTATCCGGGTAAAGAATGTAGAGAAGATTTTTTCTTTTCAGTTACTGTTGCAAGACTAAGCGAGCGTTTACGCCCAAAGGAGTAACTTGCTATCGTCAAGATTGCTAATGTAATTAAAAGTACTGAAATAGACATGAAAGTTTGAAAATTGACATTTTAGAAAAAAACGGCCGACATATAGTCGGCCGTTTGTTGTATGTTATGTAGCTATTGTGATGCCAGCTTTAATGCATCAAGGTTGTTGACACTACTTGCCATACCTGAGCGCTCATTATCTGGTAAAGGAATCAAACCTTTTTCTGATAGATAGCCATCTGGCCCCCATGCCTTTTCGCTGGTAAATTCAGCTAAAAATTCCTTCATGCCAGGGATTACACCGATGTGTGCTTTTTTAGCATAGAAGTAAAGTGCGCGAGAAACAGGATAGTCTCCAGATGCAATTGCATCAAAAGTAGGATTAACGCCGCCTACTTTTGAACCTTGCACGATATCGCTGTTTTGATCTAAGAAACTATAACCAAATATTCCTAGAGCCTTAGGATTAGCCTCAAGCTTTTGTACGATTAGGTTGTCATTTTCACCGGCTTCAATGTATGCACCGTCTTCACGAATAGTGTGACATTGAGTTTTGTACGCACTTTTGTCTGATTTTTTAAGCGCCTTAATCCAGTCAAATTTCTTACAACCACCTTCCATTGCTAGCTCGACAAAAGCATCTCGAGTTCCAGAGGTTGGTGGAGGACCAAGTACTTCAATTTTGTCAGCAGGGAGAGCAGAGTTGACATCCTTCCAGGTCTTGTGCGGATTTGGGATAGTTCCCTCACTTCCATCTGGATTAGGAATGTCTTTCGCAAGTGCTAAGTAGATGTCCTTAAGTGTAAGGTCAAGCAGATCTGCTTTCTTAGAATTTGCGATAACGATTCCATCATAACCAATTTTGACTTCTACAATTTCTTTAACACCGTTGTCCAAACATTGTTGATATTCTGAATCTTTGATGCGGCGTGACGCATTCGTCATATCAGGCGTATCAACGCCAACACCTTTACAAAAAAGCTTCATGCCACCACCAGTGCCGGTAGATTCAACTTTAGGAGTTTTAAATTTGGTGGATTTACCAAATTGCTCTGCTACTGTTGTGGAAAATGGATACACAGTCGATGAGCCAACGATACTAATATTATCTCGTGAAGCTGCGAATGCTTGTGTAGAGATACCCACTATAGATGCAGATACCAATCCTACTAAAGCGAAAATTGCTTTATTGTTCATATACCCTCCTGGGATTTGTTAAGAGTAAGCTAATAAGAATTATTAATTAATAATTTATGAGCTAATAACTTATAAATATTGTTTTACGTAATAACTCACAGTCTTCACTGTATCGGTGTATTGTTACAAAATTATTGTAATTGGCCTGAGAAATATAGGATCAATATGGACCAGCTACATTAAAGTTCATGACTCATGCAAGCTTGGGGCTTACCGTTTGGTTTATAACCGTACTATGTTACAGATTTATTACAAATTAGGGGTGTTTTGCCGTTTGTAACTTGTTTGTAATTGATGAGTTATATTATTGGGGGTAATTATTTTGATATGAATTGTGCCTTTATTGCTTTGTACACTCGATAACAAGGTAATGGCCGGAATTGCCAAAGTTTTCTATACTGATCAAAATAGCAGCTTGGTTGTAGCCGTTAACTAAAGGACATATTGATAAGCAAATGTAGAGAACAGCTCAAAATCAATTACTTATAGTTAAATACATCTAATTTTTACACACACTACAGAGGCAAAAATGGCATTCCAAGAACTGGGTCAACATATCTCACATCAGTACGATGATGATTTAGAGTCATTGCGAAGCAGGGTATTGAATATGGGGGGTCTAGTCGAAAAACAAGTCGAAGACGCTCTTATTGCCTTGACGAAATCTGACAGTAGTTTGGCAGATGAAGTGGCTACTAGTGATTATAAAATCAACTCAATGGAGGTCGCTATTGACGTTGAATGCACACAACTCATCGCTTTGCGCCAACCCGCTGCCAGCGACTTACGTCTAGTGATGGCTATAATCAAAACCATCACGGATCTGGAAAGAATTGGTGATGAGGCTGAAAAAATTGGTCGACATGCTGTAAAACTCGCTACCGTAGAACGCACTCCTACCTATTTTTTAGAAGTTAAGCATATGGGAGAGCGGGTGAGAGCAATGCTGCATGATAGCCTGGATACTTTTGCACGCATGGATACTGAAAAAGCAATAAAGATTGCTCGAAGTGACCGAGAAATTAACGACGAATACGATGGGCTCGTGCGCCAACTAATCACACACATGATGGAAGATCCACGTTCGATCAAGCGTGCATTGAGGGTGATGTGGTGCGCACGTTCCTTAGAACGTATCGGCGACCATGCCAAAAATATATGTGAATACGTAATATATACTGTTGCCGGTAAAGATATTCGTCATACCAGCTTTGAACAAGTGAAAAATGAATTGAACGAATCGAATTCAAATTAATACGAGTTAGAGCCTTATAAATCCATTCAAATCAACACCTTACCTGTTCAAATATTGATAAATTTTATTAATTTACAATACCAAACACGCCTCCGCTTGCTATAATCGTGAGTTGTTTACTCATTCTTGAATGAGTTTTCATACTAATAATAATTACCATAATAAAAATATAGATACTTTATATTCAGTCAGTAGAGTGCCTACACTAAATTAGCGTCACTGCTTGGAAGAGCATGCTAAATTGACACACTAAAAATATAAAAATCAAAAAATATAATACTTATAGGAGTGAGTTCGAGATGTATAAATTAATACTACTATTATTAGTTGCTGCCTTAATGTTTGGTTGCAGCAAAGATGATGCTGAACATGCCGGTGAAGAGGCCGGTGAAGCCAAAGAACATGCGGGTGAAGAAGCTAAAGAGCACGCAGGTGAAGAGGCAAAAGAACATGCGGGTGAAGAAGCGGATTCTGCAGGTGGCCCTAAGCTTGAGCCACTACCAGATTGGGATTCTCTTCCTCCTATCGAAGAGGAAATGGCCGCTGAAGATGGCGAAACCATGATGGAGAAAGCTGAAGAGGTTGTAGAAAAAGCCAAAGAACATGCCGGTGATGCCGCTGAAAAAGCCAAAGAGCATGCGGGAGATGCGGCTGAAAAAGCCAAAGAACATGCCGGTGAAGCAGCTTCAGACGGCTGATAAAACTATAAAAATAGCTTAAACAAAAACAATAATTTAAGGAGAAGCTATGGGTGTTCTGACTTGGATAGTCTTGGGCGGCGTTGTGGGTGCGATAGCAAAGTTGATTATGCCTGGTAAAGATCCTGGCGGAATCATTGTGACTATTTTGCTTGGAATTGCTGGTGCCTTTGTCGGCGGTTATATCAGCACCTTATTAGGGTTTGGAACGGTAACAGGCTTCAACTTAATAAGCCTTGTAATTGCTGTTGCTGGCTCATTGATATTACTATTGCTTTATCGAATGATAAAAAAATAATAAATATCAGCCCATCAAATTTTTAAAATGTAACGCCTAGAGTAAATCTAGGCGTTTTTGTTTCTGCAATAGCTTTTTATACTAATCCTGTAAATCAATAAAAAGCACTTAACCTGCTTTTTCCGGAAGAATGTTTAAGTTTTCTATGTATTGCGGTGATACGCCGACTTTTTCAGCCGCCATATTTCGTATTGCGACCATATCATAACCGGGAAATTGCTCAGTAAGCATGTTAATCGCTTCTTGGCATTGTTCAGGTATAGATAACTTAGCCCCAGGTTTTTTACTTGAACTTGAAGCTAGTTTCATAATGATGGTATTTGAACCAGGTTCTTGTTTTTCATGTTCACGTTTTTTTATGATTTTATGAACTTTAACGCCAGATGCATTTGGGTCTTTAAATACTTCTTCACGTGCTTTAATGATTGAATCATCAATATTTTCTATAAAACCTGGGCTTACCATAATTGATGACCGATTTGGATCATCCAGCAACTCTTCACTAAATGTATTTTCACTAGAATCTGCTTGACTATCAATTTGTTTGTTTGAGCTTTTTTTACCTTTTTTAATTAGAGGTAGTTTGGTTTTAACTTTCGATAAAACACTTGCAGCCTTTTTCTTGGATAAATTTTTAAGTTCATTCTTTTTGGCTAGCGCTGCTAGTTTTCTTTTTTTATCTTGCTCTACTTCCTCAGCCCATGTGTCTACTTTCTTTTTATTAGCTGTAATCGGTTTTTTCGCTGATTTGGCAGGTTTCTTTTGTGGCTGCTTAGATGGAGCTTGTTTTTCTTGAATTTGTGGTTCTTTATTTAGTTTTTCACTTTTTTCTATTATCGACGTGAGAATTTTTTCACGTGTGTCATCATGAGTATCTATTCCTGAGCGTTTAATTTTTTGTATTGTTGAATCCATAGGTTGTAAACCATGCAATTCAACTTTTGCAAGCCACATATTATTCACCATATGCATGGCCATGACTGCAGCCTTTTTTGCATCATTATTATCTATAGACTCTCTTAGGCTTTTTTCGAGCAACAATGCAGATAATAAATATTTACGCCGATCCGAGGTTTTTGATTGTCTTAACTCGTCTTTTATAAGGGCAGGATCAATATAGTCAGTAACGATTGGAAGTTCAGCTTTTATCCATTCCTGAGCATTATCTAATGTAGCATTACATTCACGAAAAAAGTCATTTTTAAAACGTCGAAACTTGTCTACACGCTTACTAGTTGATAACGATTCCAAAGAAGCGCTGAATAAGTCGTCGTTATGGTTAGCTGTAGGCACTTTCAGTTACTTTAAATAATTATTGAGGAGTGATTTCAAGATCATCGAGTTCTTGTTTGGCAACATTCAGACGCGTGGCAGCTAATAATCGCAACGCGTTCACATTACAGTGTGGGTATTTTTCCTTTAAGTCATTTATAGTTTTTTGATAGTGTTTTAGTTTTTGATCAGCGGATTTTTTATCAGATGTGTTTTTTGGTTTTACATCAGCGTTTTTATCATCCTTTTTACTTTTTTTATGTATACCGCTGTCATTAGTATCTCTAAGTATTGAGCTGTGCCAAACAGCCTCAAATAATTTCATGCTAGCAAGTGCAGCTGTCGAAGCGTCTTGATTTTCTATGGATTTATTAACCGCATCTAATTCAACCACCATTTGTAACGCACAACCTTCGTTAGTATTCAGGCCATATTTCGTTGTTAATGCTTTTGCTTCTGATACTGCTATAGGAAGCTTAGCTTTTTCCAAAGTTGTATGAGACCAAATCTTAATGTTTTCGATGGAGTGGTCTAAATCATTTTCGTAAGGATGTTCATCGCTATTGAAGCTTAGTTCATTAACATCAATTTCCGGTAGAAACTCACGTATTTTAGTTATTAGGGTTTGTTGCATGTTTAAATGATTAAATATAAGTTCAAATTGCGTATCATTATTTTTCTAAGCGATACTTACCTATTAGGGCGTTCTGACCAAAGAAATATCGCCCTTAGCGCAAAAAACTTCTTTAATTTAAATTCCTTAGAGCATTTTGACTTCATTTGCAGACATGTTAAACCATCCAAAAAAGGCAGTAGATGCATGGCAGATAAAGGCCGATATATGGGTTAATGAGTGGCTAATATTAACGACCAGCTGCGGGATAATAATCTACATACCTATGAACCTCGAAAATGACTTAATGTCTTATTGATTAGGGTCAACTTAACATTAAAGAAAAGGTTTTCTAATTAAGAGTAAATCCACTCGTAAGAGTTGTTTGCAAAAGGAGGCGATAATGAAAATATTATCTAAAGCAAATGTTGTGGGACTCAGCATAATTTTAACGGGGCTTCTTGCCTGTACCACCATTAATCCTTATACAGGCGAAAAACAAACAAGCAAGGCTGTTATCGGCGCTGGAGCAGGTGCGGCAACAGGTGCGGTCGTTGGTTTGATTACTGGAGATGACAGTCGTGAACGTCGTAAACATGCATTAATCGGTGCAGGTGTGGGTGCATTGGCCGGTGGTGCAGTGGGTTACTATATGGATGTGCAGGAAGCCAAGTTACGACAAAAACTTTCGGGAACAGGTGTTAGTGTAACTCGTGATGGCGATAATATAATTTTGAATATGCCAGGTAATGTTACATTCGCGACAGATAGTGCAGATATAAATGGTGATTTCTTTGCAGTATTAGATTCTGTCACGTTAGTCGTGGATGAATTTGACAAGACATTAGTTGAAATAATGGGTCATACAGATAGCACAGGACCAAATGAATATAATCAGAGACTCTCTGAGAAACGCGCTAATGCAGTTTCGCAGTATTTTCAAAGTAGAGAAATTCAACCGCTTCGCTTAGCGACATATGGTTATGGTGAAAATTATCCTGTTGCCAGTAATGATGATGCTAATGGCCGGAGTCTTAATCGAAGAGTTGAGATTGCTCTAGTACCTCTTACACAAAGTTAATAAAAAAATAAATTACTTTAAATAAATGGCTCCGCTATGCGGAGCCATTTTCTTTTGTGTATGATTTAATCATGGATGAAGGAAAATTATTTATCGTGAGTGCCCCAGGTCTGTATTTATGATTAATAAAGGAAAGTTAATTATCGTAAGTGCACCAGGTCTGTATTTATGATTAATAAAGGTAAATTATTTATCGTGAGTGCACCGTCTGGTGCGGGTAAAACAAGTTTAGTAAAAGCATTGATGGATGCACATTCTGAGGTAACCGTATCAATCTCGCATACCACCCGCAAAATGCGACCTGGCGAAGTCGATGGTAAGGATTATTTTTTTACAAACGTTCAAGACTTCAAACAAATGATTAAGCAAAATGAGTTTATTGAATACGCTAAAGTATTCGATCACTACTATGGAACCTCACTAAAATCTGTCGAAAAGCAACTAGCAAAAGGACTTAAGGTTATTCTTGAAATTGATTGGCAAGGCGCAGCACAAGTGCGTGAACGTATTTCTGATACAAAGTCTATTTTTATTCTGCCGCCATCAAAAGCGGAGTTGGAAAAACGCTTGCGAGGTCGTGGTCAAGACAGTGAGGAAATAATTGCCCGACGAATGCGGGATGCCGAAAATGAGATCAGTCATTACGAAGAGTTTGATTACATCATACTAAATGATGATTTTGATCAGGCATTGATAGAACTTACTTCTTTAGTGGTAGAGGATATGTCGCATGAACCTATCAGTGAGGATAAGCTTCAGGCATTGGCGTCAGATTTGTTGTCTAAATGCTAGATGCTGACCAGCAAATTCGCTAAACTCACTCGGCTAAATAGTGATTATTTGAATAATTAGGAGTACCTGTATATGGCCCGCGTTACGGTAGAAGATTGCCTCGAACATGTAGAAAACCGCTTCAAACTAGTGCTATTAGCAAGTAAGCGGGCACGTCAACTTTCTATGGGTACTGAGCCATTGGTTGAATGGGAAAATGACAAGCCAACAGTTGTTGCATTACGTGAAATCGAACTTGGTTTAGTGAATGAAGAAATGATGCAGGCGGCTTTAGCTGAGCCAGTAGAAGAAGATCTCCCTTATGACGAAGATGATCTTGCTGCAGCTCTGCATGCTGAGATCAGTCGTGAACTTAATCAACCTGCTCCAGAAGGACAACTAGCAAGTCAACCAAGCGCTCCAACACAACCAGAACAAATAAGTAATCCATTTACTAGCACTCCTGCCGAGACACCGGCAGAACCTCCAGCGATGGAATCAATGGAATCTCTACTTGCAAAAGAACTTGCCGCGAGTTCAGACAACACCCCGGACACTCCAGAAATTCCTTCAACGGATGAACCGCTAAGTGATACATCTAATGAGCCATCCAGAGACTATGGAATTCCACTACCAAGTTCTGATACGTCTACGGATGGAGATCAATAAACTAGGGTAGGCACTTTACACAGCGGCAAATAACCATGGCCTCTGTCGCTGAGTCAAATCATCAAACTACTGGCGCTAGCATTCCCAGTAATAAGTCTTCACGTTTTTTAATTAGTGACTTATGTGCATTGCTTGATAGCTATTTACCGCCAAAGCAAGTAAAAAAAATCTATAAAGCTTATCTTTTTAGTGCTAGTGCACATGAGGGTCAAACTCGATTGACGGGTGAGCCATACATATATCATCCGCTTTCCGTAGCTAAAGTCTTAACAGAAATGCATATGGATGCGCAAACTATACAGGCTGCAATTCTGCACGATGTTATCGAAGATACTGAAACAGCAAAAGAACAGGTAAAGCAAGAGTTCGGTGAGGACGTAGCTGAACTGGTCGATGGTGTAAGTAAACTCACCCACCTTGAGTTTGAGTCAAAGCTAGAAGCTCAGGCAGAAAATTTTCGCAAAATGATGCTTGCCATGGTGAAGGATGTGCGAGTAATCATTATCAAGCTTGCGGATCGTTTACATAATATGCGCACGATTGAAGTAATGCCGGAAAAAAAACGCAAACGTATTGCACGTGAGACATTGGATATTTATGCGCCCATTGCATTACGTTTAGGCATGCATGAGTTACGTGTTGAATTAGAAGCACTATCGTTTAAATATTTATGGCCGCTACGTTACAGAGTGCTCAAAGATGCCATTCGGAGAAATAATATTAATCGGGATGCACTTATTCAAGAAGTTGAAAAGAATATTTGTGAACGATTAGAGCAGGCAAACATTGTTAGTCGAATTATCGGTCGTGAAAAAAACATCTTTAGCATCTATCGAAAAATGCAAGAAAAACGATTGCAGTTTTCGGAGGTGTTTGATGTGTTTGCTTTCAGGATTATTGTCGATGATGTAGACACTTGTTATCGCGTGATAGGCGTAATCCATAACTTATATAAACCTGTTCCAGGTAAATTTAAAGACTACATTGCAATTCCCAAAAAAAATGCTTATCAATCTTTGCATACCATTCTATTTGGCCCGAAAGGAATGCCTATAGAAGTACAAGTCCGCTCCGAAGAAATGGATCAAGTTGCGCAATCAGGTATCGCAGCACATTGGATGTATAAAGTTGCTAGTAATGAGCAGAATGCGCCACATAAACGAACTCGCGAGTGGTTAAATACAGTTTCGGAAATGCAGCATCGTTCAGGTAGTTCTTTAGAATTTCTAGAAAGTGTAAAAGTTGACCTTTATCGTGATGAAATTTATGTGTTTACTCCTGCTGGTGACATTATGGAGCTGCCCATCAATTCAACGACTATTGATTTTGCCTATGCAGTGCATACGGATATAGGCAATCAATGTGTAGCTGCAAAAATAAATCGTCGTTTAGAACCATTAAGCACCATATTACAAAATGGCCAAACAGTAGAAATTGTCACATCACCTAGCGGTCGGCCCAATCCAGCCTGGTTGAATTTTATTGTAACTGCAAAGGCGCGTTCTAATATCCGTAGCTTTCTTAAGAATCTACAAAAAGGTGAGGCAGCAGAGCTTGGCAAACGTTTACTTAATCAGGCTTTGCGAAGCTATGATAAATCATGGCAAGAAATTAGTAGTCGTGAACAAAGTAACCTGCTAAAAGACTTAAAGCTTGATTCAGAAGAAGAGTTATTTATAGAGATTGGCTTAGGTGACCGCATGGCGCCTTTTGTTGCGAAACATATTGAATCATTACGCGGAAGCTGGATTAAGTTACGACGTAAGAGCGAAAGCAAACACCCATTAGCCATTCGTGGAACAGAAGGAATGGTAGTAAAGTTTGGCAAATGTTGCCATCCAATTCCAGGAGACCCGATTATTGGAATAATGACTGCTGGTAAAGGTTTAGTCGTACATCACATCAAATGTAAAAACACCAAACGCAAAACTACAAGTCGTGACAAGTGGATTCATGTTTACTGGGCAAATGATATTAGTAACGAGTTCCGCGCAGAAATTTCTGTACGTACCGCCAATGAACCTGGTGTGCTTGCTTTAGTCGCTACAACAATTTCAGAAGAAGGCTCTAATATTGAAAATATTGTATTTAATGAAAAGTTAGGTTCAACCACAAATTTAACTGTATTGCTTACGGTTAAAGATCGTGTCCATTTAGCACGGATCATGCGCATAATAAAGAATGTTCCACAGGTTTATAAAGTAAAACGTAATTAAGTAAAAATAATAAACACTAAGGAGAGTAAAATGAGTCGTGAAATTATCGCAACAGATAAGGCACCTCAAGCAATCGGCACCTATTCACAAGCTGTGAAAATAGATCAAACGGTTTATCTTTCTGGGCAAATTCCACTTGATCCAGTCTCTATGGAGGTTGTTGAAGGCGATATGCGTGTGCAAATAAGCCGAGTCTTTGAAAATTTACAATCGGTTGCGCAGGCTGCGGGTGGATCATTAGATAAATTTGTCAAACTAAATATTTTCTTAACCGATCTCAGTCATTTTCCTTTAGTGAACGAAGTCATGGCAGAGCATTTCTCAGAACCTTACCCAGCAAGGGCAGCTGTTGGTGTGGCTTCTTTGCCAAAAGGTGTAGAAATAGAAATGGATGCCATTATGCAATTGGATTAATTCAATCAACCCACAAATTTTTTAAATAATTCCAATTCAGCATTTGAGTAAAGAATCTTTCCCAGAGGTTACTGCGCTAAAAGGTGTGGGGCCTAAAGTCGCTGAGCGCTTGCAACGAATACAGATCTATACCGTACAAGATTTGTTGTTTCATTTGCCTATTCGCTATCAAGACCGCACACGCATCAGACCTGTTGCAGCACTTCGTGCAGGCGAAGAGTGTGTGGTGATAGGTAATATTGAACACAGTGAAGTAGTTTTTCGCAAACGACGTATGTTGTTGGTAAGTGTCGATGACGGTACCGGTAGGGTTTTACTAAGATTCTTTTACTTTAATAAAACCCAGCGTGAAAACTTAAGCCGTGGCAGCAAAATAAGATGTTTTGGAGAAATTCGCCAAGGTATTAAAGGACCAGAAATGGTGCACCCTGAATATGAGCTACTACATCAGGATGAACCGGCAAAAGTTGAAGATCATTTAACCCCAATTTATGCCACCACAGAAGGCTTGCACCAACTCAGTCTGCGTCGCTTAACTTCACAAGCTTTGCAGTGGATTAGTAAAAATAATGCACCACAATTAGATTTACTCCCCACTCCACCATTCATTGACGGGCAAACAGTTTGCATTGTAGAGGCCTTGAAGTTTGTACATCGCCCTCCACCTGAAGCGGATACGGAGGCCCTAGCCGCTGGTAAACATGCCATGCAGCGTCGTCTATCTTTTGAAGAGCTGTTAGCTCAGCAGCTGAGTTTGTCCAAGTTAAGATTGCAGATGCAAAAACAACCTGCTATTCCTATTCAAGCGAATGGCCAACTTTATAAAAAATTATTGGATGGGCTTAAGTTTGATCTAACCCAAGCTCAACAGCGAGTTATCCAAACAGTATTCTCAGATTTGGGTAATGATTCTCCAATGTTGCGTTTAGTACAAGGGGATGTAGGGAGCGGTAAAACCTTGATTGCAATTGCAGCTTGTTTGCAGGTTATCGAAGCGGGTTATCAGGCCGTTGTTATGGCGCCGACGGAAATATTAGCTGAGCAGCATTTACGAAATTTTTCGCAATGGCTGGAGCCGTTGGGTGTACGCCTTGCTTGGTTGTCAGGAAAACTCACAGCAAGTAAAGCCAATGAAATGAAGGCGCTTATTGATACAGGGACTGCAAACGCCATAGTAGGAACGCACGCATTATTTCAACAAGGTGTAGAGTTTAAAAATTTAGCCTTAGTGGTAATTGATGAACAGCATCGCTTTGGAGTACACCAACGATTGGCGTTGCGTGAAAAGGGTATTCAAGATGGTATGCATCCGCATCAACTTATAATGACGGCAACCCCTATTCCAAGGACGTTAGCTATGACGGCTTATGCAGATTTAGATTATTCGGTGATCGATGAATTACCTCCTGGAAGAAAACCCATCAGCACCATTGCCATCCCCATGGAACGTCGCCAAGAAGTAGTGGATCGAGTGGCCAATGCGTGTCGCAATGGACAGCAAGCTTATTGGGTATGCACCTTAGTGGAGGAGTCTGAAGCATTGCAGTGCCAAGCCGCAGAAGATGTGTTTCGTGAGCTGAGTCAGTTGTTAAAAGGTGTAAAAGTCGGTTTAGTGCATGGGCGCATGAAAGGCAAAGAAAAAGATTCCGTCATGCAGGATTTTTCTGCAAAAAAAATAGATTTGTTAATAGCCACGACAGTCATCGAAGTGGGAGTGGATGTGCCCAATGCCAGTTTAATGATTATTGAAAATGCTGAGCGCCTAGGGTTGGCGCAGTTGCACCAACTACGCGGGCGTGTAGGTAGAGGCACTGAAGAAAGCAGTTGTGTTTTAGTATTTGATCCTCCGCTTACGGATAACGCAAAAACTCGTATTGATACCATGCGTAACACCAATGACGGTTTTAAAATTGCGCAAGTCGATTTAGAAATTCGCGGTCCTGGTGAAGTATTGGGTACCCGTCAAACCGGTATGCTTCAATTACGCATTGCCAACATCATGCGTGATCAAGACCTAATTCCTCTCGTTCAAGAAACTGCTAAACAACTGCTGGAAGAATATCCACATAACGTGGATGCAGTTATTCAGCGTTGGTTAGGAAAATCAATCGAGTTTGGACAGGTATGAGCACAGGGATGCGCGAATATAATGTCCATTAGGGATGATGCAACCGATTAAAGATTATAGATCTTGAAATTTCTGTTATTTGCCAAAACAGCCATACAAATACCTTATTTACTCAAATTTCATCTTGAAATCTAAAAAAATAACCCAATTTATTGTCTTATATACATACTATTTTAATTGACGGGATGGATTATGAACGAAACTGTGTCACCTTCTGCTGAAGAATCACCTTTAGCAAAGAACTTAAAATCAAAATCGATTTGGATGCGTCTGTTATTCATGCTGGTAGTAACCTTTCTATATTCTATTTCCAGAATAGTAGTAGGTGCTGTTGTAGTCGTACAGTTTTTCTGGGTGTTGTTTACAGGTGAAACTAATCAGAAATTAAAAGTATTTGGAAAGTCACTCGCTACGTACACTAATCAGATAATTCTGTATCTGACTTTTAATATTGAAGAACGACCATTTCCATTTGATATGGATTGGCCAAATTAGAAATAATTTTTTTGCACCATGCCTGCTCTCACCTAAAAGCAGGTATATTTTTACTGTTAATTTTATAACCATAAAATTAGACATGCATTTATATGTCTATTGTAGTGCATCAAACTTATAAAATTATTTTATTCTTAAGCATCAAACTAATATCTCGATTACGTTTTTACAGTACAATTGAGTGATAAAATATGCATGCTGTTATATTATTCAAATTAGAATAATAAGTAATGTCGGAGGTACTAGCATGCAATGCACTAAAACCCATACACACCCGGATCACATTCATAAGGAGGGTTGTGGACACATCGCAATACGTCATGGTGACCACATTGATTACTTACATGATGGTCATATGCATCATCCCCATGAAGACCACTATGATGAGCATACATTAGAAGTTAGTGACATTAATCCAAATGAGTGTCGTCCTATTTCCTCATGTGGAGATCATGTACATGGACCTGACTGTGGTCATGAACGAGTGCCGCATGGTGATCACATAGACTATTTAGTGGATGGGCGATTACACCATGTGCATGGCGATCATTGTGATGATCACGGACCCGTTGAAGTTTTGTGATTAATACACAAAAAGATTAAAAAATTATTTAAATTTAGTATTCGATATTTGTTTGAATGTCGATTTTCGGTCAGCGGTGGTTTATTTTCTAAAACCTTAACTCTGCCGAAAGCGGGTTGTGATCGGAAGATTTTACGTTATGCGTTCCCGTACTCTCAGCAGTTAAAGATCGCACATAGATGTGATCCAATAGCTGGCCAAATACTCTTTTACGATGGTCCTCCTGAAATGACAATGCATCTAACTTGTGCTCAATAGCTAAGGTTTCGATAATTCTCATACGTTTTTTTCGCCAAGTATTAAAATCACCAGATAAGATTACAGGACCACTATGTTCTGCTAAAACTCGCCGTACTTTTTCAATTTGTCGACGAAATTGTTTAACACCAAAGGTAAAATTAATAGCATGGATATTTACTACGATGAGTGTTTCATTAGTACCTGATAAAGCGTATTCCGTTATATTTGTGGCCTTAGGTGTAGCCAACCATGGTTCCCAACATGTGAGGTTGTACTGCCTTAGTGGCTCATGTTTAGAAATTGTCATAACGCCAGTAGTCAGCGATTTTGTTTTATAACCCCTAGCAAAAGAATAATGTACAGCCTCACCAAAGACTTCGGGAAAATCTAAACCAAGTGCTGCTTCCTGAAGTATTACAAGATCTTTACCATCCACTAAACACAACAAATCCTCCCGCCAATTAGGCATTTTTCCCTTTTTTATATTCCAACATAGAAAATTAATGCTGGCAGTATCAGATTTTGAACATGCAGAGGTTATTGTTTCTTTATCCATAGTTTAAGGTTTATATATATGGGCAATTTACTAGATTACAAGGTCGCTCCAGCATAAATATTAAAATAGAAAATTCTATGTAGTGCAGTTGCTAATATTACATATATATTAAATTTTAAAGTCACGACTTTTTTAAACAGCAAATTATTGCCAATATATGTTATGCCTCCCATGTTGGAATTTATTCGATAGAAAACAACGTTACAACTCCAACATTCTATTAACGGTTGTCTTTTTACGGCTAAACGCAGTCTCATACTTTTTATTGCTTAGCGTACATATAAATCGTGCCCGTAATCGCACCAAGAAGATTTGCAATTAAGTCGATTGCAGTATTGATATATCCACCTACACCATCTGTGCCGAATGCAACAACAGCAAAAAACTCAATAATTTCGTTCAGTGCCCCGAGACTGGATGCTGCCAATATCGTAATTACGCACACTACGAGGCTACTTGCATTTTGCTTCATTATGTTATGGACCACACTCCACATTAGGATTGACATGACTATGTAACAATAGAAGTGCACAAACTGGTCGTATTTGAGGATGTTATATGGATCACCTACCAGGTTGATTAACATCAAATCGTAAAACCGAGTACCTTGATAAGATGCCAAGCCCCCTAAAATATGCAGGATCAACCAAATATTAAATAACCATAAACCTAATTTTTTATATTTAAAATACTGGTCTGTTTTGTAAAGAATAACTATCAATACAACTACTGTTACTGCATATAGTAGAAATTCATAGTTTTGGAAAATGATTGTGAGCAGGGTTAACAGTGCTGCTAGAAAAAAGCTGAGTATATAAGGAGCAGTCATTCGTTTGGGGTAAATTCGGGTGGAGCTTTAATCCACGGATAACCATTTTTTGAAAGTTCGTAACCAAGATAGAAAAGTGAATTAGTGTAGTCTGCATCAAAGTCACTTTTAGGTTCCTGATCAAATGTTTCGGGGATTATTGCTAAATTATAATCAAAACCATCTCGTTTTGCGGTTTCATATATCCTATATAAATCGCCAATTGCTTTATTTTGCATTGTCATCATTATAGACCGAAGTGCGATAGAGTACGTTGAAGTTTCAATCGGTTCATATAGCGCTTGACTACGTCCGCTTCGAATGATGTAGAGTTTTGCATTGAACTTGTCACTGAGTACTTTTACAGCTCTACTTTTTGCAAACTGAGGTGGGTAAAAGAAAACCTGTCTCGTAACTCCACCATCTACGTGAAGTTCTGTATAGCTTTTATCACCAACGGTTACTCCCATTAATACCGGTGGGAATAGTCCAGGCACACTCGATGAAGCAAGTAAGATTTTATGAAAAATATCAAGTTTATTTGGTTTTTGGATAGCGGCTAATGCACCGATGTCCCATATAACAGGTCGACCAGCATCGAGGTTTGTTGTACCAATCCATAAACGACGACCTTTACGATGCTCTATTGCAATTTGATTCAAAATTTTTGCAGTTACGTGTTTATGTATTAACTCTTTTAGAGGACGAGAGCTATATAATGCTGACCCTCCAAACAAACCGCTAAATATTTGCGGTCTATAAATATGATCAGCCTCTAAGTTTGCAAAAATTTCGAATAAAACATCATCATACTCAGGACCTAGAAATACGAATGGTGATATTAATGCGCCTGCGCTTACTCCAGTTACGACATCAAACTGTGGTCGATCTCCATTACGTGTCCAACCGGTGATAACACCTGCGGCAAAAGGCCCATCTTCTCCGCCTCCTGACAAAGCAAGGACATTTAATACAGGCAAAGATAAATTATTACTATTTTTATTCTGTGCGCGTTGTTCCAGCCATTGGATGATGTCATCACTACTTCTATATTCTGTTGATTCTTCATCTCCCCAAAATCGAATATTTGAAGTTTCTAAGATAGTCGCCTGAGATATGAACTCTTGAGGAACTGGAACATGGTTGAGCGATGTGGCACACCCAACAGCAAAAATTGTAACCAGTGAAAGCGAATACTTTGTAAAAACTTTCAGAATTAGGCCGCAGTCTTTAACGATTGAATACAAAGCATTGAATAGTCTATCAGTCATCTAATTTTCTTGAATGTCGGTTTTGGGTCGATAACGGACATTTTGTACTTCTATGTAAGTGATTCCAACCTAATATGCCTCATTTTACGACTGCTTTGTTCTATAACAATCATCCGCTAAAATTTGAATTTCTGAATTTTCACTTCGCGATTGATCTAAATCAAATTTATATTTTAGTATTTCTATAGTCTGCATTTTCGAATATGAACAAGGAGTTACCATGGAAAGAACTAAACTTAATCGTAGGGAGTTATTAGGAAAAACGGGTGCTTTATTGGCTTTAGCTACTGCAGGAGGCACTGCTTCATCCTCTGCAAAAGCTGGATTACATTTTGAAATGTCTTCTGATACAAAAGGCCAATGTGCTACATGTAATTATTGGGGCGGTATACGCAAACTTTCTAAAGATGGGAAAATAGTAAGTGCACAAAGCCTTGGCTATTGTAACAACCCTGAGAGCCACAACTATCACAATACGACTACTCCAGAGACTGGTCCAATGAAAAAATGGCGTAAGTGGGATGCTATCAGTTAACAAATTTATCTTTTGGTGAGTGGAGAATGTGGTGAGTCAGATTTGCTACCCAAATAATCTTCCCTAACGTTTGGTTGTCTTGCTATTTCTCCACACGCCATCTGGGAAACAATTGACTTATAACATCTAATTCGTTACATCCATGTAACGATGCAATTTCCGCTCTTCCACCATCCATGGTGTTTGTAGCGGATACAAAATTTGTATTCTATATTGACACATTCTTAAATGGTCAAAGAAATTGTTAATCAAATACAGATTAGATTTTTCCATCCAATCCCATTTGATAATACTTGTGGGTAATCTCTTCTTGGTTTTCTAGTAACCATTCAATATCAGGTTCATTATTCATTGCTTTATGAATTGCGCTGGCCATGGCTTTACGATGGATATCAAATAAAATTTTATGATCCAAATCTTCCGCTTTTGACACCATAGGGTTCAACCAAACCGAAACAATGATGCCAAGATCATTTACTTTATTTTTCGGAATATCGCCATTGCGTACTGCATCCAGAACGCCATTTGCAATTGCACCTTGTACGGTACCCATTAAAATGTTGGTGTAGCGGTCATCCTTAACGGTGACTTTGCTGACCATTAAAGTTGATGGTCTGACTTGGATATCGGTGTTCATTATTGCAAGTACACGTGAATGTCCTTTTACTTGATCACCAAGTAAGGTTGCAAATGCGGTACCTACAGGTCCATCTAATTCACCAATAACCACTTCTGGTTCAGCTGCGGTTCCTGGTGGGCCACCTGCAACCAATGACTCACCTACTCGCATTACTATTCTCTCAGACATGCTATTTTCTCCTATTAAATATATATATGACCAAATGATGTGAGGTCAGTTGGTGTATTCTGAATGTCCGCTATGGATTGTTAGCAGACATTCTAAACTTTGTATTTTGAATTCCCAACCTGTGAGGCTTAAAGTTTTCCTAACTTTAATCTGAGCGCATCATCCATGATGCGTCTCATATGCGCACGTCCTGTGCTTACGATAAATCTTCTACTTTAGCCTTTGGTGCATTCGTTTTAACGCTCTTAACACCGTTGATACATGCCGCTTCTGTTTTATACATTTGTGATGTGCCGATAACTTGTGAATTACCTGCCTTTAAGTTAAACATGTGTTTGCCACTTTTTGATTTTTTAATTTCAAAGCGTTTTGCGTCTTTGGCATTTTTTTTGACTGACTCAATACCATTTTTAGCACTTGTTTTAGCTTTATAACCTTCGCTTGCGAGGATATTTTCACCATTTCCAGACTTTAGTCTAAATCTAAATTCGCCTTTTTTGTCTTTATATAGTTCAAATTTAGCTGCCATGTTTAACTCCTGATTAATTTAGAGAATTTAAAAGGTTTATATATTAGGTTGAAGATAACCTTAATTTTATAGATAAATCACACCGAGAAATATTAAATATTTTTTACACTAAAGAATATTAAAATTCCCAATCAAAATTGTAGTGATATAAATTCCACTTAAACCAACCAAAGCAAGTAAAGCTATAATCTTTATCCAATTGGACTTTCCAATCGAGATTCCCCCTATACTAAAAATTAAACCCACAATCGCAATCGCAAATGAAATCCAGAATACAGTTTGGACACACGTAGTTTGGCAAGTGCGCCCATCAAAAGTGCCAGACAGTAGCTGGGTAGCTAAAAAAACCGCCAGTGCCCAACTAATAAGAGCGCTGAGGACAGAAATCGTTGTATTTAATGTCATGAATGAAAACTCTTCTTATTGGTTAATTTTTAGTTTTCGCCCATATTGTAGCAAGTATTGAGCCCGATAGATTATGCCATATTGAAAAAACTGCTCCAGGAAGTGCTGATATAGCTTGAAAATATTGATTCGCTAAGGCGACGGCCAAACCTGAGTTTTGCATTCCCACTTCAATTGCAAGTGTTTTAGAGTTTGTATGATCGAATCCGAGCAGCTTGCTGAAAATATAGCCACATACTAAACCCACGAAATTATGCAAGATCACAGCGATGATCACTATCAATGCAAGGTTTTGGAGTTTGCTCTGATTGCTGGCAATAATAATTGCAATAATTAAGCAAATACTGAGTATGGAGATACTAGGGAAAATTTTTAATACTATATTTAAGCTCCTTCCAAATAAATGATTAATAAATACTCCCAGAGCAACCGGCAAAATGATAACTTTTAATAATGTCATCATCATATTGGTCACTGGAACTTCAACACTTTGACCTAAATAAAGCCAAGTTAGCAAGGGAGTTGCGATCACAGCTAATAAAGTAGAACAACTCGTTAATGCTAGGGATAGTGCAACATTACCTTTCGCCAGATAACAAATCACATTTGAAGCCGTACCGCCTGGAGAGGCACCGACTAAGATCATTCCTGTAAGTAACGGGAGAGAAAGCCCCATCATTATACTTATTAACCATGCGCTTAATGGCATTATCGTAAACTGTAAAATAAGGCCAACTATGATAAGTATTTTTAGCGAAAATAATTTTTTAAAATCACTTAACTTTAAAGTAATTCCCATTGCTAGCATTACTACAGCAAGTAAATAAATAATGCTTGGTTTTAATGGTATGAAATAATCGGGCAAATAATAAGCAATCATGCTCAAAAGTATTGCCCAAAGTGGAAACAGAGCATTAAAGCGATGGAGCATGGTTGCTGTATTAAGAATTAAACCAGTAAGTAAATATGATTATTTTTAATCTTGAAAGGCAGTGTTTTAAGACTTTGATTTTTACAGGGCCCATAAATACAAAGACCACTATTTATTTCAAATAAAGCACCATGATTAGCACATTGGATATATTGGTTGTCTAAATCTAAAAATTGATCCGGCATCCAATCAAGAGGGCCGAATGTATGCGGGCATGAGTTTTTATAAACCGAGATTTGAGAATCTTTTTTAACGATAAAAAGCCCAAGCTTTTCATCATCAAGATCAATGCTTAAACCTTTACTACCAGGGTCATCGATTTCATCGACAGAGGCAATTTTTTTTTCTTGAGACATACCAGTTTATATGCTTTGCTTCTACTAAATACTTTAACAATCATGTGACGAAGTTACTATGCAAGAAAATAATATATTCACAACATCAGATGAAGCAGAAAAGGCATTTTATGCGGCTTTTCAGCAGTCTGATCTTGAATTGATGATGTCAGTATGGGCAGACGATCAGGATACAACCTGTATTCACCCTGGCGGTACGCGTTTAGAAGGGCAATTGAACATTCGTGAGAGTTGGGAGCAAATATTTAGCCACGAAAATAGTATTAAATTTGAGATCAACCAAAAAAGAGTATTGTTAGATAAAGATATTGCAATACATCACGTCATTGAGTCTATTTATTTAGCAGGTGAATTACAGTCTGAAATTATTGCGACTAATATTTATCGAAGATCCAATGATAGCTGGCACATGATTTTACACCATGCTTCACCAGAGCTTCGACCAGCTATTGTTTCTACAGATGAAGAAAAAATCGAATTAGAAGATTCAGAGGATAGCGAAAAGAAGACGTTTCATTAGTAAATATAATAAAAAATCAAATAGGCGCCCAGCAAAAAAGCCACCCACATCACCATGCTCCCTGTAGGCCAGGTTCTAGACAGAATTCCTTGTGGGCCATGATGGCGATGCAAACGGGAACCGACCACAAAGGTTAGTTTCTTTAAAGCGCATAAAAT
This sequence comes from Gammaproteobacteria bacterium, assembly GCA_028279275.1. Classification (GTDB taxonomy): domain Bacteria; phylum Pseudomonadota; class Gammaproteobacteria; order UBA4575; family UBA4575; genus JABDMD01. The sequence goes on from JANQOB010000018.1 coordinate 394,970, forward strand.
GTTTTCTTCTCCGCGTGAAATCATGGTGGCAAATCCTCTGGCGAGGTAAGCACCGGGTTTCCGATAAAACCAATCAAAGTCTAAATTTGTAGAAGGTATTTCTGGCGGATATAAATTACTACGAAACAGCACTACGAAAGCTAATGCAGAAAAAAGTAGTAATTGTAATTGTGTGATCACATGTGAAGCCGTATACGGAATAAAGTCAACAGTGTGAGGGAGTAAGTTATATAACAAGCTTGGGTATACTCCAATCACAATACAAAATGCTGCGGCAATACCCATTGCGATGAGCATATTAGCGGGTGCTTCAGCGCAACGTTTGCCACTGTCATGCGCGAAGAAGCTAAAGAAAGGAACTTTAATTCCGGAGTGATCCAGCACACCGGCAGAGGCGAATAGCAACACCAACCAAATGAGCCAATGCCCTTCATTTGCTGCGGCAGTGAGAATCATGGCTTTGGAAATAAAACCACTTAACAGTGGAAAAGCAGAAATAGACATCGCACCTATAATGCAAAAACCTGCGGTCCAAGGCATAGATTTATATAGACCTCCCAGCTCTGAGGCCTTCGTGGTTCCCACACGATATAACACCGCGCCCATGCTCATAAACAACAAAGCTTTATATAAGATATGTGCAAACGCATGTGCGACAGTTCCATTTAATGCCATCTCAGTGCCCACGCCAATGCCGACTACCATGAATCCAAGTTGATTGTTTAGGCTATAGGAAAGTACCCGACGTAAATCATTTTCAATAACCGCGAAAAAGATCGGAAATGCAGTCATAAGGGCGCCAATCCATATCAACATTTCAGTGCCTGCATAACCTCGTGCCAATGCATAGACTGCAAGTTTTGTTGTGTATACAGATAGAGCAACTGTACCCACCACACTTGCTTCAGGATATGAGTCTTGCAGCCAGTTATGCAATAAAGGGAAAGCGCATTTGATAGCAAAGGCAATTAAGATCAACCAACCAGACAATGACTCAGTGCCTATATGATCAAAAGCCAGTGAGCCGGTTGAATGATAATGGAGGATTGCTCCAATTAATAAAAACAAGCCAGAAGTTACATGAATAATAAAATACCGTTGCCCTGCGCGTAACGCACCTTTGGTTTTATTTGCCCAAATTAACAAGGCTGATGAAATTGCTGTTACTTCCCAAAAAATAAATAAAGTCAGGAGATCTCCCGCCAATACTGCACCTATGGCTGCACCTGCGTAGACAAACATGCTTGCAAGTTGCAGTTTGTCTTTTTCTTGCCACGCATAAATAGCAACAATGAATAAAGCAATAAGAAAAATAAGCGAAAAGATGAAACTTAGTTCATCAACGCGCAGTAAAGTTAATTCGTAGTTAAAAACATGAAATTGACCATAAAACCCGGCATCTAAATTTACTAATACAAATGCACCTAACACTGGTAACGCAAGTAGAAAAATTCTACGTAACTGTGTAGGTAAAATGGTTTGTACCAAACCACCCAGAATTAAAATGATTGCGGGATGAAAAAGTATATTAGTCATAATAATCTTCTTTACGCTTAATAAACCTGCGCAAGAATTTTGCACTCATGACAATACTTATGTATGCAAGAAAGCCAAACCAAGCATAAAACCCAAACCAGTTTTCAAAATCAAAATATCCATGTCTATGATAAAAAAATTCGGTTACTAGCAATGCCGCACATACAATGTAAAGCAGGTAAACAATTTTGTTTACATTTTCAGCATTGTCTAACCAGTGTTTTTTATTGTTATCTTTCATTTACGGTAGAAATGCAGGAGCTAAAAAATCATAAATAGGCTGAATATAGAAGAACATTAAAAATGTAGCCAGTGCGGTAAAACATAAAGGTATCACACATGCTAAAGGAGCTTCTTGTATCTTTATGTTTTGCCCGGCTTCCTCATTATCAGGTGCTTTAAAAAATGCGCGTAATGCTATAGGTAATAAATAAGCACAGTTAAGTAATGTGCTTAATACAAATGCTAACAGCACGATATAATTATCTACGTTTAAACTGCCATCAATTAAAAACCATTTACTCCAACTTCCTACCAAAGGAGGCAAACCAATAATACTGATCGCAGCAATGAGGTAAGCAGAAAAAGTGAAAGGCATCTGCTTGCCAAGTCCGTTTAATTGGCTAATTTGAGTTCGTTTTGTTGCGGTATACACCGCGCCTGCACAAAAGAATAGCGTAATTTTACCAAATGCATGTGTGACGATATGCATGGCTCCACCGAGTGCTGCAATGGGATTAGCTAAAGCTGCACCGATTACAATATAGGACAATTGGCTTACAGTTGAATAAGCAAGACGTGCTTTAAAATTGTCTTTACTCAGCGCAATGATGGATGCAACCAACATCGTGGCAATCGCGATCCATAAAATCCATTGAGCCGCATTTTGATCAGCTAATACATCTATACCAAAGATATAGACGCTGATTTTTAATACCGAAAACACACCCGCTTTCACCACCGCCACAGCATGTAGTAGTGCACTAACCGGTGTGGGCGCAACCATCGCTGCAGGCAACCAACGATGAAACGGCATCAAGGCGGCTTTACCAATACCGAACATAAATAACGTGAATAAAATAACTGCACCCGTTTTGCCAATTTTTCCGTCGAAAATCCCACCTGGAATGAAGTCTAAGCTACCGGCTTGTAACCAGGTAACAACGATTGCCGTTAAGAAAAATAATATAGACGTGCCAAGCAAAATGCCTAAATAAATACGTCCACCCGTTTTTGCATCTGCATTTTGTTTATGTGTAACCAGTGGAAATGTGCAAAGTGTCAAGGCTTCATAAAATACAAATAATGTAACTAGGTTTGCAGCAAATGCAATGCCCATGGTCGCAGCAATGGATAAAGCAAAGAATAAATAAAACCGAGTCTGGTTTTTTTCTTTATTACCACGCATGTATCCGATCGAATAAATCGTCGTAACAATCCATAAACCCGATGCGAGTAATGCAAACATCAGACCAAGTGGTTCAATGTGAAAAGCTAGCGAAAGCCCCGGCGTGATACTGAATAGTGTATGGGTAACACCTAGCTGCTCGCTTCCGATAAATTGTGTGGTAAAAATGAACAAGACCAATGCGATCGACAGAGATGACGCTTCACGTAGTGATGGTTGATTGCGAAACAACAAAATTAACAATACCGCGAGCAATGGTATTGCAACGGACAATTCGAAATGTTGTAACAATGATTGCATCTATTAAGAAGTTAAGTGTTATTTAAATAAAGCATTAATCGCAGTGTTGGCAAAACCAAAACTGAAAGAGGTTTCAAAGCCGAAATAAATACTAGCTGCGACTAATAGCCATAGTGGAATAAGCATTTGTAAAGGCGCTTCTTTTGTTGATGCTGTATCACTATCGATTGTCTTGCTTGAAGTTTTTAAGTACGCATACTCGATCACCTTCCATACATAAATGATCGCTAATAAAGACCCACCAACAATAACAGCAGCAGCAAGCCAGCTGCGTTGATCGAGTGCTGCAATTAATAAGTACCATTTACTAATAAATCCTGCGGTGAAAGGTACACCGATTAACCCTAAACCAAGCAGCAACAAGGCTGCCATTGTCCAGGGCATGCGTTTGCCAAGGCCTGCGAAGTTACTCAGTTGTACCGAGTTAGTCCGGATGACAATACATGCCATAGCAAGGAAAATCCCACCCTTGATAATTGCATGATTAAATAGATGCAACATTCCAGCAACACTTCCACTCTTCGTTGCCAACCCAATGCCTAATGTCATGTAACCAATTTGTGCAACACTTGAATATGCGAACATGCGTTTAATGTTATCTTGAAAAATCGCAACAGCTGAGGCAATTAAAATGGCAAGTATGGATAATGGCAACAATATTTTATCCAGGTGAAATTCTCCAAAAGTGACCTCATTTGAAAACAAACCAAAGAAAAATCTAAATAAAACATAAAGTGAAACTTTTGTTGCGGTCGCGGATAAAAACACTGTAATCATGGAAGGCGCGTATGCATAGGCATTTGGTAGCCAAAGATGCAAGGGTAAAAGAGCAAGTTTTAGAGAAATTCCAACGGTAAAAAATGCAAATGCAGCATGGAGCGCTCTTGAATCGAGCAGTTCTGGGATTTTTTGTTGCAGATCAACCAAGTTTAATGTCCCGGTAAGCATATAAAGCAAACCAACACCAATCAAAATAAACGTAGCCCCAATTGTTCCCATAATTAAATATTGATAAGAGGCAGTTAATGCTTTGCGATTGTTGCCAAGCGCAATTAATACATAAGAAGAAAGAGAGCTAATTTCCAAGAAAACAAAAATATTAAAGGCATCACCCGTTGCTACAATCCCGAGCAAACCCGTTAAACAAAGTAAAAATGCGGAATAAAACAGACTTATTTTTTCATGTGCAATTTCTTTTTCGATACTTTTTTGTGCTGCAAGCATTGTAATGCTCGCGATGCCCGAGACGATTAAAAGAACATAAGCACTTAAGTGATCGATCCGGTACTCAATCCCCCAAGGAGGTGTCCATCCGCCCAGTTCGTAACTGATATAACCGTGTTTTGAAACTTCAATTGCAAGAAGAATCGAAATTACGAAGGAAATAAGACTTGCAACAGTCGCAATTAACCAGGCAAGTTTGTTGCTAAAGTATTTGCCCGGGCTTGCTAGAGGTAAAAGTGCACATAGTGGCGCAGAGAGTAAGGGCACTACAACTTGTAATACTAGCAAATGCTGGGACAGCACTAGGATAGATCCTCATCACTATCTTCGTATTCCTCTTCGTCTTTAGCATGAATAATATTTTCATCAACTGTGCCATATTCTCGATAGATACGAGCAATGATCGCAAGACCTAGCGCAGTTGTGGCAACACCTACAACAATAGCTGTTAATATCAATACATGGGGTAGGGGGTTAGAATAAAGTGTAACTTCATCTATAAGTATCGGGGCTGTGCCCCCTTCAACTTTGCTCATTGATATAAATAAAATAAACACAGATGTTTGAAAAATAGTAATACCAATCATTTTTTTAATAAGATTGGCATCAGAAATTACAATATAAAAACCGATCATCATTAATATGATGGCAACCCAGTAGTTATAAAAATCTGCAATCATTTTTTTTCTGCGTATTCGTCAAGCATGTAAAAAATCATAATCATTACAGCTGCTACTGTAATTCCAACACCTAGTTCAATTAATAAGATACCAAGATGCTGGCCATGCTGAGGGTCGTGAGATAAAACGTTGTAATCAAGAAAGTTCCCACCCATAAACATTGATGCAACTCCTACTCCTGCATAAAGCAGTAGACCAATGGAAACAAAATACCGAATGACACTTGTTGGAAATATTTTTTGTGTTTTTTTTCTGCCATAAACAAGTGCGTAAAGTATCACTCCTGCAGCAAATATAACTCCGGCTTGAAAACCCCCGCCAGGGCCGTATTCACCATGGAATTGCACATATAATGCATACAGCAGCACCGAGGGTATAACAACATTGCTAACCTCGCGTAGAATTAAACTTCTTCTATTATTCATGCTTTTTAGGTTTGGATTTTCGTTTTATTACTCCACCCAGTAATAGCATCACACCGATAGCAGCGGTAAACACGACCGTTACTTCACCTAAAGTGTCATAGCCTCGGTAACTTGCAAGTACAGAAGTGACAATATTTGGTATGCCAATTTCTTCACCGCTCATTTCGATATAACGCGGAGCAACATGTGTATGTATGGGTGCCATAGGATCGCCAAACTTAGGCATGTCAAGCGTGCCATAAATTAGTGCTGCGGCTGTAACAGTGGTCACTGCAATGGGTAGGATTCTGCTATGTCGTGTAACGGATTGTTCCCGGCCAGTTATCGCAACCGCTCCAAGTAGTAAAACCGTAGTTAAGCCTGCACCTACTGCAGCTTCTGTAAAAGCAACATCCACTGCATCTAAACTTACAAATAAACCTGCCGTAAGAAGACTATATATGCCGCTTAGTAGCACAGCAGCTAATAGATTATTCAAGCGCAGTAAAATTAACGCTGTGACGGCAAGCAGCGTTAACAGAGAAATATCTACAATGGTCTGGATGTCCATAATGTCTAAATGATAAGCATGAAATTATTTGTTACGTAACTTCATTTCTTTGTCGGTAATGTTTGCTGAACGCGCTAAAGCATGAACAGCTGTAGGTCCGGTTAACATCATAAACAAGAGAATGAATAAAAGTTTTACGATGACTAAGAAGTCCTGTGTTTGTGTGATTAAACCAATCAAAATCAGAATCGCACCCAGGCTATCCACGACCCCCGCGGCATGAACCCTGGAATAGAAATCAGGTAAGCGAATTAATCCTATTGAGCCAACCAAGCAAAAGAAACATCCAGATAATAGGAAGAACCAGCCTAAAATATTTAATGCCATATCATTACTCGTCGAAGTTCTCACCTAAATTGCCATAACGAAAGAGCTTTAATACTGCAATTGTTGAAATAAAATTGATTAATGCATACAGCAATGCGATATCCATAAAATCCGGACGGTCTGTCAAAAATCCAAATAAAGCAATTAACAATACAGTAGCTGTGCCAAATGTATTAATAGCCAAAATTCGATCAAACACTGTTGGTCCTAATGCTGCTCTCAAGAGCACTAGAAGCATTACAATAATTATGGCGATGGTTGCGGTGATAAACATTTATTCACTTGAGCTATTTTTAGCCGATTTAGGCTCTATTAAAGAAATTCGTCTACTCATTTCACCAGTTTGTAATTCTTTTGCCAGCGCTTTAGTTAACGAATGGACTTCAATACTATTATCATCAAGATCCAGGCTATATGTGCCAGGTGTAAGCGTAATACAATTTGCATAAATTGCTGTAGCGAGATCACTATGTTGTGATGCATCAACTGTCATGACATTAGGTTCAATGGGAAGCTTAGGGTGTAAAATTCTCCAACATACATCAATATTAGACTTAACGACTTCAATAAAGAACCAAGGTAAAAAAACTGGAATTTTAAGAGTGAGTTTAAGTGTAGAAAAATCACTTCTAAATAATCCGAACTTTTCTGACACCCAAGCAACAAAAACACAGCTCAATACACCAAGTGATAGTAGAAGCGCGCCGAAGTATCCTGATAAAAGTATCCATAATATGAATAACACAAAGGTGGCGAGGAGGAGGCGAAACAGCATTGCTAATATAGATTTTTGGCTAGATAAAAAGAGTTTGAATTGGTAAGCGCAAAATACTTAAGCCTAGCCAATTATTCAAGTCAATCTAGGCGAAATTTTGCAAACTTGCTGTGACGAATAACAGTCACATTAATGATTTAAGAAAAAATGATTTTTAATAAACTAAGTGCTTCGAGCGGCAATTTTTAAGCCTTTTTTTGTGCATCTTTGTGCTTCATCCATTTCACCTAGCTGTTCATGTAATGCAGCGAGTTCAGCATAGGTTTCTACTAATGGTTTACGACTTAAGCTTGATTCAAAGTAAGCCTTAGCTTTACCCCAAAGTTGTGCTTTAATGCAAATACGTCCCGAAGTGAGGTAAAGATTTGCATCATCTGTATGTTGTTCTGCCCACTTTTCAACGTTGTTTAATGCTTTAGTGGTATCTGGTAAATCTATCAAACCATATTCTCGTACTAGCATTGAGCTCCAATTTTTATTTAATGCGGCGGCGGCAACTTTTTCAGCCAACGAATGTTTGTTTTGTGTTCGCAATGCACTAACGTATTCGACTGTCAGCTCTTTATCGGATAACAGTGAATCTTTGAACTTCGTGCCAATTTCTTCAGCGTTGCTTTGCTTACTGCTAAGCAAACCTTTTAAAGCTTGCTTCTCTACTTGGTTAAAATATTTTTCATTTATGTTTTTGGTATTTTTAAGCTGCGGAAGTATATTGGCTAATTTATTCCAATCTTTGAGTTGTTCATAAGCACTTGCAAACAAGGCTGCAATTTTTGGATTAGACCTAATCGCATCACTATGCTTATTTAAACTCGCTAGTGCTTGCTCTGGCATATGTTGCTCTAGTAACAGCTCTGCTTGTAGCACTTCAAGTGCAGAGGTCTCATTGGGGTTGGTTTTTTTTGCAGATGTAAGATGAGCATCGCGATCAGAAAAGTCACCTCGATTGTGCGCTGCACGTGCCGCCCATATGTAATTTATAGCAGAAGTTGAAGAGTTATCTGCGCCTCGCAATAAAAGTTTTTCTGCTTGTGCCCAGTCACCTTGCACGTATTTTGTTAAACCTTGTTGAGTGTCATCTAAAGCTTTGTGATGACGGCGGCGATCCATTGCGGAATGAATGCGTTTAGGAGCGCTGAAAATCAAACTAAACAAACGAATTAAAATATAAAAAATTGTGAATAAAATAAATAAGCCAATTACAAATTCAACTAATGGCAATTCATAAGTAGTGTTGCCATAGGTAAAACTTGCAATCCCTGGGGCTTGCATAACAATGAAAACGGCAGCTGTGAATACAGCAAGAAAGAAAATAAAAACCAATAATGCTCGAATCATATATTCGCTCTTAATAACTGTTATCTATGTTTGCGGCGATTTCTGACAATAAAGTGCTTGCTTCGGTAATGTCTGGCAATTCGGGCTCTAGATTTATCCCATTGAGTTCGTCTAGCTCCTCAATGATTTCCCTTTTACCTGTTAAAGTTTCATCAGAGGCTAACCAAGCAAGAGCAGCTTCAAGTTCTCGGTGGTAGGCATCATCATCTCGGCTGGCAACAGCATATTTAGCGCCGAGTAACTTACCACGTAAAAACTCATATGCACGTTCACTTTCTTGCTGGCTGATAAACATTTTTATTCTTTGCTCTTCTCTGGTTACTTTTATTGAATCGTTAATTGAGTTTTTCACACCATCTACAAGTTTTTCCCAGCCAGTGAGATTCTCATTATTATCCTGATTATCTTTTTCTTCTTTTTTATCAGCAATATTGTTTTGCTTATGTTTAGCGCTTTTTATAATGTTTCGTTTTATTCCTGCAAGTAGATTATCTAACTGTAAACTAATACCAACCCAATCAGGATAAGGGAAGTTTTTTAATTTACCTATTTGTTTAGATATAGTTTCTCTGATCGGTAATAAGCGCGGATCTTTAAGCTCATGAAGACGATTACTAGCAGCATTTAGTGCAGTGATGCTGCCAGAAACATCACGTTCAATGCGAAGTCGGTGGTTTGCCATACGCAACACATGCTCAACTTCTTTTAGCCCCCACCCGAGCTGACTACGATTTACAACCTCGAGGGTTTCTTGTGTAGTTAAACTAATCTCTTGTTGAGCGTCGGCTTGCTTTTGTATTTTAATTGCTAACTCATCAACTTGTTGGTTGACTTGTTCAACGTTGCTCTCTACTTGTTTCTTGAAACTTTGTAATTTTATACTTTCGTCAATGGTGGCAATTTCATGCGCGATTGATTGTCGATCCACCGCTGCTTGATCTAGGCGTTTATTCATATCTAACCAAGCCTTATATCCAATAACGATACCAGCGCTTGAAATTAGCAAAGCAAGTAACGCCAATAAGGCAACAAAAAAACGACCGAATCCCCCAGAACTTTTTTTGGTTGTTTTATTTGATGAAGAGTCTTTATCAACAGGTTTGGAATTTTGTTGTTTGTCTGACATGATTTAATTTCTCAATGTACTAATTGTAAGTGCCTTGAAGACACTATCTGGAAACACTTACTGGGTTATGGACCGGTCTATTAGTGCTGCCAGCATCGCCTGGTCACTTGGATTTTCCGCTATTATAGAATTATTTACATACTCAACCCTAGTAGTTGCTTTCGCTATACGCTCACTGGCAATTATAAAAGTGACCCTCTTTAACCATTCATGCTCTTCGGGTCTACAAAGTGACCATAGGTTTTGTGCTGACTCTATGCTGTATAAAAGTACAAAGCTGCTATTTATGGGTAGTTCATTTAAATTAATAGAGTTGCGATTTTTAGGGAGTTTGCGTTGATACACTTCTGCGTATTCTACATGCGCACCGCGTGACTCTAATGTGTCACGTAAGTATTCGCGTCCACCATGCCCACGTACAATTAGAATGCTCTGTCCGGCAATACTTTTAAATGAAGAATCGGCTAATAGAGCTTCGCTATTGAAGTCTATCTGCGGAATGATATCAACTTCGTAGCCATGATTTTCTAATGCACGCTTCGTAGCAGGTCCGACTGCTGCTAATTTACAGTTATCAAATGTGATATCAAATTCTTTTGCCAATGTAATTGCATAGTGCGCTGCATTCGCACTAATAAAAATGACGATCTGAAAATTTGCTAGGTTATTAAACTGTTGTTGAACAGCAGTAATGTTTTCAGTTTGATGAATTGCGATGACTGGAAAATGTACAGTAGTTGCTAGATGGCTTTCTAAAGTTTCCAATAGTTGCTGTGCCTGTGATAAGGGACGAGTAACGACAACCGTTTTACCTTCAAGGTTAGTATCTACAGACATGAATTCCTCAGCTGATCAAATGTAGCCGACTTATATTACCGAAAAATTGTATAAATTGATTTTACACAGGATGATTAAGAACAGGCTGCAAGAATATCGCTAGCTCCAGGGCTGCTTGAATAATTTATGAGCGCTGCTTTCGTTTCGCCAGTATCGATCACATTGAGACCTATGAACATGCTTTGAGTATCTCGTTTGCGCCTAAACTCACCAACTCCGCCGCAACTCGGTTACCCAATTCTATTGGGTTTGATTTAGAACCAGTTGATTCACTACGACAAATTTTACTGCCATCCGGCATACCCACAAGTGAGCGTAAATGGATTGCATCATTATCTAGCTGTGCATAAGCGGCTATGGGTAGCTGACAACCCCCTTCAAGGCTTTGACTGATGGCACGCTCAGCAGTGACGCAAATATTTGTCTCACTGTGATTAAGTGGTGCAATTAACTTTTCTACATCATTATCATTCTTACGGCATTCGATACCGATAGCTCCTTGACCTATTGCAGGTAGAGATACGTCAGTAGATAGACGCGAGCGAATTCTTTCATCAAACCCCAGACGCTGTAGGCCCGCTGCGGCTAGAATGATTGAATCATATTGTCCTTCATCTAATTTAGCGAGACGAGTATTTACATTGCCACGCAGTAATTTAATTTCTAAATGCGGGTACAAGGCCATAATTTGACATGCACGCCGCGAACTAGAGGTGCCTACGATTGCATTATTAGGTAAGTCTTTTAATTCATCATAAGTATTAGAAACAAACGCATCACATGGGTTCGCACGTTTAAGAATTACAGGTAAGTGTAGTGAATCAGGTAGCTCAATTGGCACATCCTTCATGGAATGCACGGCTATATCAGCATCATGGTCTAATAAACCACGCTCTAATTCTTTTACGAAAAGGCCCTTTCCACCTTGAGTGGCGAGTGATTCTTTTAATAGTTGATCACCCGTCGTAGTCATTTTTATAAGTCTAATGCTAAGACTATCGCCATGTATTTCACGTAATAAACGTGAAACTTCTTCAGCTTGCCAGAGTGCTAGCGCGCTCTTTCGGGTTGCGATTCTTAATTCCATTATAGTTATATGCGGGGCTAGAAAAGATAAGAGGTTCGTGAATTAAGTCCACTCATGAGAAGGTTTGATTTGATAGCGATAGTGGCTGAAACGAGGCAAAGAAATTTTTCAAAAGCGGAGTTTACTAGCCCGTAAATGAGCATTATAAAAAATTTCTTTAACGAAGTGTCAGATCAAATCAGAGCTTCAGGCTATCTAGACTTCAAGAATTTACGCACTTCTGCTACATGCCTACGACTAATCTCAAGTCGGTCTTCAATTTCGCGGAAAGTAACTACAAAGCGACCATCCTGATTTTTTTCCATGCCACTGATGTAGTGCGTACTAACCAATGCATTGCGGTGAATGCGAATCAGTTTTCCTTCAAATTCACTTTCTAAGTTTTTTAGCGCATCCTCAATGAGCACTTCTCCGCCTAAATGGCGCACGGTGATGTATTTTTGGTCGGCTTGAAAGTAAAGGATTTCATCTACGGGAATCAATTCAAGGTTACCGCGAATACGTGCGCAAATGTGACTACGACCTTGACTGTCCGTTTCAGTATTTAATGTCGCGATTTGTGCTTTAGTGAGCTTTTTAGCGCGCGCAATGGAGGTTTCCAGTTTTTCTTGTCTCACGGGCTTTACCAGATAACCCACAGCGGAGGTATCAAATGCTTCCAGTGCATGTTCGCTATAAGCTGTAGTAAAGATAATCGCAGGGGGTTCGTCCATTTCGGTTAAATGCCGTGCCGCTTCCAGTCCATCCATACCAGGCATACGAATATCCATGAGCACCACATCCGGGCGTGTAGATTGCACCATCTCTACAGCTTCTATGCCGTTACTTGCTTCCCCAGCGGTTTGTACATCATCAATGCTGCCTAACATATGTGCTAAGCGATCACGTGCGGGAGCTTCGTCATCTACGATCAAAATTTTCATACATCTGCCTCGATAGGAATGTTAAATGAAACCTTATAAAAGCCTTGCTCATGGCGAATGTCCATTCTGCTGAAATCACCATAAGCTAATTGTAGCCTCTGTCTGATGTTTTCTTGCGCCATTTTATTGCCCGGGCGTTTTTGGTCAATATTTATGTCTCCAACTGGGTTGCTAATTGTAAAGTGTAAATCGTGCTGAGTGGAAGTAATGTCGATATTAACTGTGCCACCTTTGGTGAGGGGTTCAACTCCATGGTAAATAGCGTTTTCTACTATTGGTTGAAGAATGAGTGCTGGTACCTTGGTATTTAAGCTTATACCTTGTTGTATTTTTAATTCAATAGTTAGGCGATCTCCTAAGCGCAGTTTCTCCATATTTATGTAGCGACGCGTGAAATTGAGCTCTTCCTGCAGAGTGACTTTATCCTGGTGGCCTAATGAGGCCCGAAATAAATCGGCTAAATCCTCTACAGCCTTCTCTGCCAAATCAGGACGGGTATGGGTCAAGCTTGCTATCGTGTTCATGCTATTGAACAAAAAATGAGGCCGGATTCGTGCTTGTAATGCTTGAATACGTGAGCGTGCTTCTACTTGTATATTGGCTTTCCACTGATGCTGCACATAAAAATAACGCAGAGCCACAGCAGATACGATGGCGCTGATTGCCATATTACGAATCAGAATATCACTTGTTAGGATATGCAAAAGACCAATACTTTGAACATTTTCAGGCGAAGCCGCCCAAAGTGCTTCAGAAGGCGTGACAATTATTCCAACTATAGAAACAACCAAAGTGATACTTAAACTCAGTACATAATAACTTATAGCTGCAACAGCAGGGTGTAAGTTTTGCAAGAATCTGCGACTCACACACAAGACTAAAATATTACCTATAGCAATGAAGGTGACGAACAGTGACACAAGAGAAAGGTAGACCCAAAAATCAGGTCTTGAGATGCCTCCAGCCAAGGTCAAGATTAATGAGAGTAGCTGCGCAATTAATATTGCTAAAAAGATAATTCTGGCATTGCAAAAGTCAGGAAGAAAAGTGCGTTCCCCAGCTTCTGCTTCACCTTTAGAAGATTTCTTAGTGTCTGTCTGTGATTTATTCACCATAACTATTCTATAACAACTGTATGAATCAAGCTTAGCTGTGGCTAGGCAAGCTAGTGCTATACTTCGGCCCTAAATATATTAGCGGAAGAAATGAACCAGAAAGATGAGTAACAAGGATTCAAAACTTTGGGGAGGTCGTTTTACCGAAGCTACAGATGAATTTGTTGAACAATTTAACGCATCTGTGGGATTTGATAAACGACTTTTTAAACAAGATATCCTTGCTTCGCGTGCACATGCTCAAATGCTCGCACATATTGGTGTGCTCAATGATAAAGATTGCGACGCATTGCTACAAGCGCTCGATAAAATCGAAACAGAGATAGAGGCAGGGGAGTTTAATTGGAAATCCAGCCTTGAAGATGTGCATATGAATATAGAAGCGCGACTTACTGAATTGGTGGGCGAAGCAGGTAAAAGAATCCATACGGGCCGATCGCGTAATGATCAAGTAGCCACCGATGTGCGACTATATTTACGAGAGGCTATTGAGGAGATTGATGCACGTATTGAATCGTTACAACAGGCTATTTTGAAAATAGCTGAACAAGAAAGCGGTACCATCATGCCTGGCTTTACTCATTTACAAGTTGCACAAGTAATTACATTTGGGCATCACATGTTAGCTTGGTTTGAAATGATTCAACGTGATCGATCTCGATTACATCAATGCCTGGTTAGCACCAATGTCATGCCACTGGGTTCTGCAGCACTTGCAGGAAGTGGTTTTAATTTGGATAGAGAGTTTGTGGCAAAAAAATTAAATTTTGCGTCAATAACTCATAACAGTTTAGATGCCGTAAGTGACCGTGATTTTGCTATCGAATTTTGTGCATTCGGTGCGATTTTGTTTGCGCATCTCTCACGTATTGCAGAAGAACTTGTATTGTGGACTTCAACACAATTCAACTTTATTGAATTGCCTGACCGTTTTTGTACCGGTTCATCCATTATGCCGCAGAAAAAAAATCCGGATGTACCCGAACTCGTGCGTGGCAAGACGTCGCGTGTGTACGCAAATTTATTTGCTTTACTGACGTTGATGAAGAGCCAGCCGTTAGCTTATAACAAGGATAATCAGGAAGATAAGGAGCCGTTATTTGATACCGTAGATACGGTGCATGATTGTGTCGTAGCATTCGCTAACATGCTGCCGCATATAACTGTGAATAGAGAAGTGTTATTGAATGCGGTACAACAAGGTTATGCCACGGCAACAGATCTTGCAGATTATCTTGTACAAAAAAAGGTTCCATTCCGTGATGCGCATGAAGTGGTTGGTAAAACAGTGAAGTATGCTATTCAGCAGAATAAAAGATTGGATGAATTAAGACTGGATGAGTTACAAAAATTTAGTCCATCGATTTCTGATGACGTGTTTGAAATACTTTCATTAGAAGGTTCGGTTGTCTCCAAGAATACTTATGGTGGAACTGCGCCTGCAAGAGTTAAAGAACAAATCGAGTTAGCCAAACAGCGAATGAAAGAGTTTGCTTAGACGTCATTGCCAGCAACTTAATAAAAATTTGCGTATATCTAGAATCTCTTCAGCACACACAGTATGAGCGCAGAGGTAAGTACGCCATTGCACGCTAAAGTTTTGTCCTTCTAATATTTCTTTTGCCTCCTGAGCAAATGCCATAGGTACGACATCATCATAACTTCCATGCGCTAAAAAAATGCGTAATCCGCGAGATGCGAATTTGGCTGCGTCTGCAATTTGATCTCGCAAGGGTAGGTAACATGACAGTCCCATTAATCCGGATAATTTTTTTGAAAACGTAAGACCCGCATACAAAGCCAATGCACCTCCTTGCGAAAAACCTGCCAATACAATTTTATCCGCTGTAATCCCTAGGTGGAGTTGATCATCTATCATGGCGTGTACTTCATGGGTGATTTTTTCTACACCCTGTATGTCCTCTTTACTATCCATTTCCAAACTGTAAATGTCATACCAAGCAGGCATTTGGATTCCACTGTTTAAGGTAACAGCTCGTACCGGAGCATGAGGAAATATAAATCTCGCGTGTATTGAATCTGGCAAGTTTAATTCGGAAACAATAGGCTCAAAGTCATGGCCATTAGCACCTAGTCCATGTAACCAAATTACCGCACAACTCGGATTATTTTGAGTGTCGATTTGAATAGATTGCAGTGGCATGGTTTTAATTCCCCAGTGATTTTATTGCGTTAAGGTTTCTTGTCACCTGAATGGTCTATACAATAGCGACCAGTTTTAAAAGAGTATAGCGACGATGCACATCAAACCCTATCTTCTAGTGTTTTTTATACTTGCTTCATTGCATATAGTCTCTTGTGGGCAAACAGGGGATCTATACCTGCCAGAAAACGAAAAACCACAAAAAGAAAAACAAGCAGAATCTGAAGCAAAAAAATCAAAAAACTAATTCTTTTTGAAACCTTTTTCACAAACACATATCCATAGTTGATTAATTTTTTTTGGTGTATACAGCCATGAGTGCATTTGAATATCGTAATAAAAAATTACATGCCGAAAATGTAAACTTGCAGGAGCTTGCCGAAACATACGGCACGCCATGCTATGTGTACTCAAAAGCCACAATTGAAAAGAATTACCGCGCTTTTGAAGACGCCTTACGTAAATGGTCCTCGCGTATTTGTTATGCCGTAAAAGCCAATTCCAATCTTGCAATTTTGAACTTACTCGCGAAGCTTGGTTCGGGGTTTGATATTGTCTCTATAGGCGAGTTAGAACGTGTTATCCGCGCAGGCGGCGATGTCAGTAAAGTCGTTTTTTCAGGTGTGGCAAAGCGTTCTGATGAAATTCGTCGTGCTCTCATTATGGGTGTGGATTGTTTTAATATTGAATCCATTGCAGAGCTAACTCGACTAGATGCAATCACACGTGAGATGGACGTTCAGGCTAACGTCTCATTACGTGTAAATCCAGACGTAGATGCGAACACGCATCCATATATAGCTACCGGATTAAAAGAAAATAAGTTTGGTGTGGATATAAATTTAGCTTTGGATATCTACCAACAAATAGAACAGTGTAGTCATATGCAAGCCGTGGGTGTGGATTGCCATATCGGTTCGCAATTATTAGATTTGAGCCCATTCCAAACGAGTTTTGAAAAAGTTTTTGCTCTTGTTGATCAATTAGCCAGTATTGGCATTGTGTTACAACATGTAGATCTCGGAGGCGGATTAGGTATTCGTTATCAAAATGATGATCATCCCCCCAGTGCAGCACAATATGTTGAAATACTCGCGCCTTTTATGGAGGGACGAAACATTCAGGTTTTCATTGAACCTGGTCGCTCTATAGTAGGTGATGCCGGAATATTGCTTACACGTGTTGAGCATATAAAAGAAACCCGCGACAAAAATTTTGCCTTAGTCGATGCCGCCATGAATGATTTTATGCGCCCATCTCTGTATTCAGCCTGGCACGACATTACACCTATCGAGCAAACCGCGAATTCTTCCACAACCTATGATGTAGTGGGCCCGGTGTGTGAGACGGGAGATTTCCTTGGTAAGCAGCGTCCTCTTGCGATACAAGAGGGCTCTTTACTCGCAGTGCATGCTGCCGGAGCATATGGCTCGGTAATGTCGAGTAATTACAATACTCGCTTACGTGCGCCAGAAATATTAGTGGATGGAGAGGAGGCGCACCTAATTCGCATGCGCGAAACGTTTGACCAATTAATGGCAAATGAAATCATTCCGGAAAGCTAGACCAGAATGGAAAGAATACTTGAGCCAGAGCTTATGAACGATGCTGAGCAAGTATTGGCCTATTCCAATGCGGATTTCGAAGAAGCGCATCAATCCATAATCGATAATTTTTCACAAATCTTTCCTAACATCGAACCATTACATGAAGTGTTGGATCTGGGATGTGGGTCGGGAGATGTCACGGTACGTTTTGCACTGCGTAATAAAGAATGTCACATTGATGCTATTGATGGAGCAGAAGAGATGCTCAAGCAAGCTGAAATTTTAATTTCTCAGCATTCATTAAATGACCGTATTACATTGCATTTGCAACAATTGCCAAATTGCACTATCGGGAATAAAACCTATCACGCCATTATTTCAAATAGTTTGTTGCATCATTTACATGAACCACAGCATATGTGGTCAACGATTAAACAATTTGCAACAGCCGATACAGCAATTTATGTGTGTGACTTGTATCGACCTGAGTCTAAACAGGATGCACAACAATTAGTTGATCGATATGCAGGCGATGAACCAGAAATTTTACGCAGAGACTTTTACAACTCTTTGTTAGCGGCTTTCACACCTGATGAAATTCGCATACAAATCATCACTGCAGGACTAGATAGTTTACAAATAGATAAAGTAAGCGACCGACATATACTTATTTATGGCTACTTACAGTGAGTTGATCAATGCGAGATAACTATAATTTACCAAGTGACGAAGCATTGATTGACCTTTTTAAACGTGTTGAAAGGATTGCAGTGATCGGATTATCACCCAAAGAAAGCCGACCTAGTCATCGCGTTGCTAAGCGCTTGCTAGAGTTTGGATACGAAGTCATCCCAGTTCGACCCGCAGTCAAGGAAGTTTTAGGTACTAAAGCATATGCTTCATTACAAGACATGCCATTTACAGTAGATTTAGTGGATGTATTTCGTGCACCAAAGTATGTAGCAGAGATTACTGAGCAATGCATAGACAAAAAAATCAGTGCATTATGGTTACAAGAAGGTGTTGTGGATGTAGAAAGTGCAAACCGCGCCTATCAAGAAAATATTTTCACGGTAATGGATAAGTGTATTTATAAAGAGTATGTTCGTTTAATGAAGTAGTGTTTGTAATACTCTAAAGAATATTCTTAATGAATAGGATTAATTAAAATTTTTTTACTACCATAAAATACAAGTTAGATATGCAAGTTCGATTTGCAAAAATGCACGGATTAGGTAATGATTTCGTCGTCTTTGATGCTGTGAATCAAGATGTGCAACTTACTGGCGAAAAAATTCGTTGGATTGCAGATCGAAAATTAGGTGTAGGTTGTGATCAAGTTTTGGTCATTCGTCCCGCGACAGATGCGGATATTGATTTCAACTATCAAATCTACAACAGCACTGGAGAAGAAGTTGAGCAATGTGGAAACGGTGCACGATGCATTGGAAAGTTTCTAACATTAAATGGATTAACGAACCAAACTTCAATAAACATCAAAACAATTAGTGGTGTATATCAAATTTACCTGCACGAAGACGATATGGTTACTGTAAACATGGGAGCACCCATATTCGAACCTGGAGAAATTCCATTTTCAGCAGATACCCAAGCAACAAGCTATCAGATTGATGTAGAGGGTGAAAGAGTGGAAATTGGTGCAGTTTCGATGGGCAATCCACATGCAGTATTGCAGGTAGATGATATAAATAAAGCACCAGTAGATATTTTAGGCCCCAAACTAGAGAAACACTCGATGTTTCCAAACAAAGCTAACGTAGGATTTATGCAAGTGTTAAGTCCTAAGCACATTGCTTTACGTGTTTTTGAAAGACACGTGGGCGAAACTAGTGCTTGTGGCTCAGGAGCATGTGCAGCCGTTGCAATCGGACAGGCCCAAGGCCTGCTAGATAAGAATGTAACCGTAGACCTGCTTGGTGGAAGTTTGCAAATTGAGTGTGAAAATTCTGCAGCACCCGTAATGATGACTGGTCCTGCGCAATATAGTTTTGAGGGGAGCCTTAACTTATGACGACACAGAGTAAGCCTAAATTATCGGCGAAGATAGCAACGAGTGAACCTGCGAGTGGAGCGAAGGTAAAAATAACGCGCGAACAAGTCGCACGTTATTTACGTACCCATAGTGATTTTTTCATGCACCATGGCGAGTTAATTGAAACACTCGCTATTCCACATGAGACAGGTGAAGCCGTATCACTGGTTGAACGCCAGGTAGAATTACTTCGTAATAAGAATAAAGAGCTTGACCACAAGCTTCATCAGCTCATCACCGTAGCTAAAGAAAATGAAAGGGTTAGTCGTCGTCTACATGCGTTAACTTTAGGCCTAGTCTCCATAAAAGGCTTTGATGAATCGCTTACGGGCATTTGCGAACTACTACATTCAGATTTTCCTGGCACAAAAGTCCTGCTACGTTTGTTCGAGCTATTGCCCGATACCAGTGTTAAAAACTGCTCTGAAATGGAGAGAGCGTTACAAAAATCAAAACTTATTCAAGACTTATTTTCTAGTCGACGCCGTGGTGTGGCTTTTCTTACCAAGCGACAAATTGATAACGTTTTTGACAATGAAAAAGCCAAAAAACCAATTCGATCAGCTGCAGCGGTAGCATTGAAGAAAAAACATCAACTAGGCGTATTATTTTTAGGTAGTACAGATGCGAATCGTTTCCAAAGTGGTATGGGCACTTTGTTTTTAGGAAACTTAGGTGAAATTGTAGGGGCTAAACTTCAGCAGTTTGTTTCTGCAGATGTATAAAAGAAAAAGTTTTAGCCTGGCAAATAAATTTCGATTAAAATTACCAATAAACCTGTAATACATTAATTTTATCTGTTAAATAAAGCTTAAAGTTATACAAACACACTGAATTAATGCTAAGTTAGCTAACAATTCTGTAAATTTAGGTTTGTCTATGGCAGTAGTAATCAGTCCTGAAGCAGGACAACAAACTACCCAACAACTTTTTCAACGGTACCTGCGTTATCTACAGGATGAGCGCCGCTACTCTCTCGCTACAATAGATAGCTATCAAAGAGACCTTCAACAGTTTTTCGAATTTATCAATGCCGTAAATGTTTATGACTGCTGTGATGTAGATAGTTTGCACGTGCGCAATTACGCAGGTTCGCGTCGCAGACGCGGTGTTTCAGCAAGGAGCTTGCATCGATCACTTAGCGCAATCCGAGGTTTTTTTACTTTTTTACAACGTGAGCAGTTGGTGGAAAACAATCCTGTAGCCGATGTAAGCGGGCCCAGCATTCAGAAGAAACTACCTAATTTATTAGATGTTGATGAAATTAACCGACTGCTTAATGAAGGTCCACAAAACCCCCTTAAGTTACGTGATGTAGCAATGATGGAACTGATGTACTCATCTGGTTTACGTTTAGCAGAATTAGTAAATCTAAATTTAGATGCCATTGATCTTCAACAGGCACAAGTTCAGGTAATGGGTAAAGGCAACAAGATGCGCTACTTACCTATTGGTACAAATGCCTGTAAAGCAATAAAGCGTTGGCTTGAGGCACGCCCAAATATTGCAAGCGATGATGAATTGGCCGTATTCGTAAATAATCGTGGTAAACGATTATCTCCACGTGCGGTGCAACAACGTATGGCACAACTAGGAAGAGAACAAGGTATCGATAAACATGTACATCCACATATGTTGCGACATTCTTTTGCCAGTCATTTATTAGAATCCAGTGGAGATTTGCGAGCCGTGCAAGAAATGCTCGGCCATGCAGATATCAGCACTACACAAGTGTATACACATCTAGATTTTCAACATCTTGCCCAGGTGTATGACGAAGCCCACCCCCGTGCGAAGAAAACACATCAAAAAAGTTTAAACAAAGACTTCTCTAAAGACGATTAAACCCCACATTTACCCCGTTAATAGTTTAATTTGAGCTCTTGAAAATGGGTTATAGAAACCCAATATAGAATAATTGAAAATGCATATTCTACTTCTTATTCAATAGCACATTCTTTCTATGGAACAGTTCAAAGGCACAACGATTGTCTCATTGCGTCGCAATGGCAGCGTAGCCCTGGGTGGAGATGGCCAGGTATCACTTGGTAACACTATTATGAAAGGTAACGCACGCAAAATTCGTCGTTTATATAACGATAAAGTCATTGCAGGTTTTGCGGGCGGTACGGCAGATGCATTTACCTTATTTGAACGGTTTGAAGCAAAACTTGAGCAACATAATGGCCAACTTACACGTGCTGCAGTTGAACTCGCGAAAGATTGGCGCACAGATCGCATGCTTCGTAGATTAGAGGCCTTACTTGCCGTGGCAGATAAAGAAACTTCACTTATTATTTCGGGTAATGGTGATGTGATTGAACCTGAAGACGCACTGGTTGCTATTGGCTCAGGTGGGCCGTTTGCTCAAGCCGCAGCTAGAGCGTTGTTAGAAAATACTGAATTAAGTGCCAAAGAAATCGTCGAAAAATCCTTAAACATTGCTGCCAATATTTGTATTTATACCAATACTAATATCTCCATCGAAGAATTATAAAACATAGTTATCACAAACTTTTAGGAACAGTCTTTTTATATGTCAAATATGACGCCGCGAGAAATCGTCCAAGAACTTGATAAACATATCGTTGGCCAAAATGAGGCTAAGCGTGCAGTTGCGATTGCACTACGAAATCGTTGGCGGCGTCAACAATTACCCGAGGAGTTACGCGTAGAAGTCACTCCTAAAAACATTCTTATGATGGGCCCCACCGGTGTAGGCAAAACTGAAATTGCACGACGTTTAGCTAAGCTAGCGAATGCCCCTTTTATAAAAGTGGAAGCAACTAAATTCACAGAAGTAGGATATGTTGGAAAAGAAGTTGATTCCATTATTCGCGATTTAGTGGATACCTCAGTCAAAATGATGCGCGAAACGGAAATGGAAAAAGTTCGCTTCAGAGCAGAAGAAGCTGCTGAAGAACGCATTTTAGATATTTTAGTACCTTCGCGTGTAGATCCATCGGATGATAGACCCGACTACAATCAAGAGACGCGTCAAAAGTTTCGTAAAAAGTTACGTGAAGGAGATCTAAACGATACTGAAATCGAAATCGATTTAGCCGCAGCGCCATTGGGTGTTGAAATTATGACACCGCCGGGTATGGAGGAGATGGCTAGTCAGTTATCCGGTATGTTTCAAAATTTAAATACTGGAAAAAAGAAAACTCGTAAAATGCGAATTGAAGATGCTATGAAAGCTTTAACGGATGAAGAAGCACATAAATTAGTAAATGAAGAAGAACTCAAAGCGAATGCATTAGAAAACGTTGAACAAAACGGCATCGTATTTTTAGATGAAATTGATAAAGTTGCTAAAAGTGGGCAAACCAGCGGAGCAGATGTATCTCGCGAAGGTGTACAGCGCGATTTACTACCATTAGTTGAGGGATGCACGGTAAACACAAAATACGGAATTGTTAAAACAGACCATATTTTATTTATTGCTTCAGGTGCTTTTCATGTTTCCAAACCGTCTGATCTTATTCCGGAGCTACAAGGGCGTTTACCCATTCGTGTAGAACTGAAAGCGCTCTCAACTGATGATTTTGTGCGCATTCTTACTGAACCAGACGCATCATTAACAGAGCAATACACAGCACTATTGAATACTGAAGGTGTAAAGCTTGATTTTGCAGAAGACGGAGTACGAAAAATCGCTCAAGTTGCGCATGATGTGAATGAATCTACTGAAAATATTGGCGCACGCCGCCTGCATACCGTCATGGAAAGGCTACTAGAAAATATTTCCTACAGTGCACCTGACGAAAGCGGTAAATCGTTTACCGTAGATGCTGGGTATGTAGATGAAAATATTGGAGAGCTTGTTAAGGATCAAGATTTGTCTAAGTATATCTTATAAGCAAGAACACCAGGATTTAATTATTATGGCCATAGCAGTTCCAACTAAAATTGAGCTTCATCAAAAATCCAGAATTTTGGAAATAGAGTTTGATGATGGGCAACGTTTTGAACTAACTTGCGAATATTTACGCACACACTCCCCTTCGGCAGAAGTGCAAGGTCATGGGCCGGGTCAAGAAGTACTGCAAGTTGGTAAAGAAGATGTAAACATTACTGAGATAAATCCAGTTGGCAATTATGCTGTGCAGCTAGTGTTCGATGACAATCACAATTCAGGCATTTTTTCCTGGGACCACTTGCATAATTTAGGTACAAACAAAGAAGCAAATTGGTCACGTTATTTAGAGCGATTAAAAGCCGCTGGCTATGAGCGAAAAAGCAATGGCTAAATTACAATGAACTGTCTTTCTTATTAAAGTTAATAGTTCTTAATTAATTTTGTCCGCTTTCGTCCAATATTAGAAATTTAAATTACACTAGATAACTATTATTGCCCCTATGTATATACGGGTGGTAATAAATTATTGCCACCCGTATTCTTAAGCTAGCCATGCTAGAGAGAAGCAGGGTCTTTATCTTTTATTTCTTCCCACTTAGCATCAGCAGCTTTAATGCGACCAGGCACATCCTTGAACCAGGCATCTTGTATATTTGCATCTAAGTTTAGATATAAACGATTATCTACCACACGCCAAACTTCAGGATCACCTACAAATTTCTTGCCAACTGAAACACCGTATGCACAGTAACCACCATAGGCGGGTACGTAACGGTCTGGATTCGAATTAAAGGTATCCAGATTTTCCTGACTAGAAAACAAGTAAGTCGCCCCATCGTGCGTAGCTGTAAAATGACCATTTCCACGCACTGGTCTTTTTTCTGCTTGGTATGAAACTACATCATAACCTTTTACTGCAGGTGTACTGTGTGTAGCACTGCCCGCATGAGCTACAGATGTAAAGCCGACCAAGGCCAACAATAGAATTAAATAATAGTGTAATTTCATGCTTTACTCCTATTCACAAAGGTTGTTGAAAGTGAATCTAGAGTAGTTATGCATGTCCTTTTAAACCATGTGTGGGACTCTCAAATCTATGTCTGATAGTCTTTCTTTGTTATGGATGTACTCAGTGATCTGCTCAATACTTTTAGGATTCAGTCCAAGGTATTTCACAACGGACAATATTGTGGCAGCTGGAATATAGATACTTCTGGTACGAAAAAAGCATCTTTTCATATTGTTACTCATGGCACCTGTGAACTTTTACTTGATCAAGGCAAGCGACACGAAGGCCTACTTGAGGCCGGAGACTTGGTGCTATTCCCCAGGGATTTACAACATCAATTAACCAATGATATTCACACTACGATTGCATTAAATAGTGTGCCGTCAAGAAAATTTTCTGAAGGTTTACGTAATGATGGAACAGGTCTGGTATGCGGGCATCTAGAGTTCGAACATCCTTATAACAATATACTATTTGATATCTTGCCGGATTATCTCGTGGTGAGCAGCAAACAAAGTCCATGGGATCAACAATTACGACCCATATTAGAAGTTGTTTTGTCCGAATCTCGTTCTGAGTTACCTGGAGTAGAAGTAACTCTAAATCGATTAACCGAAGTAATTTTCATGATATTAATTCGAGAATACATAGACAAGGGATTTGCTAAAAATGGATTAGCCGCTGCACTTAAAGACAAACGAATTACAAAAGTTCTTGAAGCCATACATTCAGATCCTGCAAAAGACTGGACAGTTGAATCTTTAGCAGAACTTGCGTTTATGTCACGGTCAGCCTTTGCTAAGAAATTTAAAGAACTTATAGGAATGACTCCACTAGGTTATGTACAGCGTTGGCGGATGAATAATGCCTATCGTTGGATGCGTGATGATAATATTAGTATTGGTGAAGCTGCAGATAGAACTGGTTATTCAACAGAAGCAGCATTTTCAAAAGCATTTAAACGTGAGATTGGAATATCTCCAGGTAAAATTAAAAATAATTAATCTTAATAGTTTAGTGATATATATTGACGTATTAAAAAATACTGTATTGCTTAACTTTAATCGGTTGCATCATCCCTGATGGATATCATATTCGCGCATCCCTGCGCTCACTCACATGTCCCACCATGCAACGAGTAAGAACCCTACAAAGAAAACCAATGTAACTAAAAAATATTTCGGTTTTCTATGTTTTTGTCGGATGGGGTCGAGTGCAACCCAGATGGATATCACTACGCCAATAAAACATATCAGCATGAGTAGTGATGGAATTTTTGACATATCAAACATATTTTTTAACAAAAATCTCAGGATAAATCGAAGCTTCTTGATCCTAACTCTAACAAATTCAATCTAATACCTGCAGCCAAAATTCTAATCCCCATTAGCACTGAATTTGTTTAAACTGTGCCCAGAAGAAAACCAGAAAATTTCTATAAGAATTAAGCACGTATGCCTGATAAATCCACACACTTTGGTTACCAAGATGTAAGTCCTGAGCAGAAAACTGAAAAAGTTACTGCTGTCTTTGAGTCAGTTGCCAGTAAATATGATGTGATGAATGATGTGATGTCATTCGGCTTACATCGTTTATGGAAACGACAATTTGTCCATCTGGCAAATATCCGACCCCATTTTCAAATTCTAGATTTGGCGGCTGGCACAGGAGATATATCTACCTTAATAGTGCCAAAGTTAGACAAGAAGGGTTCAGTCACTTTATGTGATCCCAATGGTGCGATGCTGGAAGAGGGCCGCAGGCGCATGGTGGATAAAGGTTTGTTAAATAATATTCATTATGCACAAGCTATGGGCGAGAACTTACCGTTCCCTGATGATCATTTTGATCGTGTGATGATTGCATTTGGTTTGCGCAACTTTACTGATAAAGACAAAGCCTTAGTTGAAATATTTAATTTATTAAAACCTGGTGGGCAATTATTAGTGTTGGAATTTTCTAAACCGCAGCAATGGATGCAAGAAGCATATGATGTTTACTCATTTAAGTTTTTGCCCAAAATGGGCGAGATTATTGCTAAAGATGCAGATAGTTATCAGTACTTAGCTGAATCCATTCGCAAGCACCCTGATCAAGAAACATTGAAGTTGATGTTTGAAACCGCAGGTTTTGAAAAATGTGAATATTTAAATTTAAACGGCGGTATTGTCAGCATTCATCGTGGCCACAAACTTTCAATTTAATAAAAATGTTACTTAAGCTTATCAATAACGCGGTGCAGAAATATTTGGATAGTGATCCCGAGATTGCAGCTAAGTTGAATCAGTATGAAGGTAAAAAATTACTCGTTCACTTAAATGATATTGATAAGAAATTTATTGTTACACCTGAGCTATCCAGTATTACGGTGAGTGAGTATGCAGAGGATGCAGATCAAGAAGAAAGCCAACAGGAATTTACAACAACGATATACTCGAACATTATCAGCTTAATCAGGCTGGGTTTGGGCGCAGAGTACCAAGCCATGTTAAACAGTGGTTCTTTAAGAATTGAGGGTGACATAGAGTTTGCCAATCAATTACGTTCTATTTTTAAAGAAGTAGATATTGATTGGGAAGAAGTTGCTTCAAAATATGTAGGTGATTCGGTTGCTTATCAGTTAGGCGTGTTTGCTAAACGCTTTGGGAGTTACGGCAAACGTTCCTTGGATAATTTTCAAATGGATGTGAGTGAATACTTACAAGAAGAATCTCGCATTCTACCCACTAGAGTTGAAATCAATCATTTCATGAGTGATGTAGATGATTTAGATGCATATGTGCAACGTTTAGAAGCGCGTATTCAGCGTTTAGAAAACTTATCAGATTCATAAAAATGCGCTATATCCGGTTACTATTTCGCATCTTGCACATCAATGTGGTGTTGTTTCGACATGGCTTAGAAGAAGTCCTACTCACAGTACCTTTTTTTCGGCCTATTCGTTTTTTATTGTATTTATTACCCTGGCATTGGTTTCGTAAATTAGAAACCAGTCATGGAGCGCGTATTCGCCGGGCGCTTGAAGATCTAGGTCCAATCTTTGTCAAGTTTGGACAAGCACTTTCTACACGACGAGATCTTTTATCCGAGGATATTGCTAATGAGCTGGCTTTACTACAAGACCGTGTGCCGCCATTCTCAGGTGAAATCGCACGAGAAATTATCGAAAAAGCCTTTAAAGAACCAGTAAGCAAAACCTTTGCAGAGTTTAGTGTCGAGCCACTAGCTTCGGCCTCCATTGCTCAAGTACATACCGCAAAATTGCATGATGGTAAAGATGTGGTTGTAAAAGTTCTGCGTCCTGATGTTCATAAGCAAGTGCGAAAAGATTTAGAACTCATGCATACCTTGGCATCCATCGCACATCGTTATTGGGAAGACGGTCGACGTTTACGTCCTAAAGAAGTCGTCGACGAATATGAACAAATTATTATGGATGAGCTGGATTTGATGCGTGAGGCATCCAATGCTAGTCAGTTGCGCAGAAATTTTGAAAACTCAACTGACTTGTATGTGCCAGAAGTGTATTTTGATTTGTGCACGCGCAATGTCATGGTGCAAGAGCGTATACACGGTATACCTGTGAATGATATTGATGCATTACGCAAACATGGTGTGAACTTAAAGAAATTGTCTGATCGCGGCAGTCATATCTTCTTTACTCAGGTGTTTACACACAATTTTTTTCATGCAGACATGCATCCGGGAAATATCTTCGTTTCTTATGAAAATCCAGAAGATCCAAAGTATGTAGGTGTTGATTTTGGCATCATGGGGACTTTGTCACCATCAGATCAACGTTATCTTGCTGAAAATCTTCTTGCATTTCTTAATCGTGATTATCGGCGTGTAGCAGAATTACACTTAGAATCTGGTTGGGTACCATCGTATACGCGCGTTGATCAATTTGAATCTGCAATACGAACCGTTTGTGAACCTATTTTTCAGCGTCCGTTAAAAGAAATTTCATTTGGTAGTTTATTGCTGCGTTTATTTCAAACTGCACGACGTTTTGATATGGAGGTACAACCACAACTTGTGTTATTGCAAAAAACATTATTAAACATTGAAGGATTAGGGCGAACGCTTGATCCCGATTTAGATCTTTGGAAAACCGCTAAACCATTTTTAGATCGTTGGATGAGTGAACAAGTAGGTGTGCGTGCATTGGTTTCAGGAATACAAAAACAGTTGCCACATTTGGCAGAACGCTTACCAGAAATTCCGGATTTAGTTTATTCCACTCTGAAAACCTTTGAGCAGGGACAAACCAAACTCGAAATGCATAGCCAAGAGCTTATTGAATTACGTAAAGAAATTAAAAAGTCCAACCAAAATTTATTGTATGTATTGGTGCTTGGTTTCGTGGGTGTATTAGCGGCACTGTGGTTTTTTTAGGGATGGACGTAACCCCGATACTAGACCCTCTTAATGAGGCACAACGAGAAGCAGTGAGTGCTGCTGCAGTTCCTTCATTAGTTATTGCTGGTGCAGGCAGCGGAAAAACACGCGTATTGGTACATCGTATCGCATGGTTATGTGAAGTAGAGGGGATCTCACCTTTTAGCATCCTTGCTGTGACGTTCACCAATAAAGCTGCGGCAGAAATGCGCGCGAGAGTGGAGGAGCTACTTAATAATCACTTGGCAGGCATGTGGATTGGCACCTTTCACGGAATATCGCATCGTATGTTGCGTGCACATTGGCAGGAAGCAAAGCTCAAACAAAGTTTTCAAATTTTAGACAGCGGTGATCAGCTGCGCTTAGTGAAACGTGTTATCCAAGGTTTGGGATTAGATGAAGATAAATGGCCGCACAAACATGCATGCTGGTTTATTAATTCTCAAAAGGAAGAAGGTCATCGTCCTAAAGATTTGCATGATAATGGTGACATTACACAACGCCAGTTAATCCGTATTTATACTGCTTATCAGGAAGCTTGTGAACAAACTGGTTTAGTCGATTTTGCTGAATTATTACTACGCAGCTTAGAGCTACTAAAACATAATCCTGAATTGCTCGCGCATTATCAAACAAAGTTTCGTCATATATTGGTAGATGAGTTTCAAGATACTAATTCAATTCAGTACTTGTGGTTAAAATTATTAGCGGGTGAGCAAAACCCAATTTTTGCAGTAGGCGATGATGATCAATCTATCTATGGTTGGCGTGGTGCACGCATTGAAAATATACAGAGCTTTGAAAAAGATTTTAAGAACTCGCAAATTTTTCGCTTAGAACAAAACTATCGTTCTACAAATACAATTTTATCTGCGGCCAATTCTTTAATCGATAACAATCAAGGTCGCATGGGGAAAAAATTATGGACCGATGGCGATGATGGCGATCCCATATATTTATATGCATCATTTAATGAGCAAGACGAAGCGCGTTTTGTTGCGGATAAAATTAAACATTGGATTGATACCTGCAATGGTAAACGAGAAGAAGTAGCCATCTTATATCGTTCCAATGCGCAATCCCGAATTTTTGAAGAAGTGTTTATATCGCAAAGTATTCCCTATCGTGTATACGGCGGCTTACGTTTCTTTGAACGTGCAGAAATTAAAGATGCGCTCGCCTATCTGCGTTTGGCAAAAAACACGGATGATGATCCGTCATTTGAACGTATTATCAATGTACCAACGCGTGGCATAGGTCAGCGCACGGTTGCACTCATTCGTGATTTTGCTAAACAACACCAAATCACACTTTGGCAAGCAGCACATAAAGTTGTGCAATCAAGTTTATTGGCAGCACGAGCAGCCAATGCAGTGACACAGTTTATGAATTTGATGCAGAAACTCTCGCAAGATATTTCTGAGCTCGAACTTAATGAGCAAGTTGATCACGTTGTGCGAGTATCTGGTTTGATGACGCATCACGGTAAAGATGGAAGCGAAAAAGCTAAATCGCGCATTGAAAACCTGGAAGAGCTTGTAGTTGCGGCACGTGGTTTTCGTATGGATAACGAATTGTATGAAGATATGACACCGTTAGATGCGTTTCTTACTCATGCTGCACTTGAGGCTGGTGAAGGGCAAGGCGCGCAGTGGGATGATTGTGTGCAATTGATGACTTTGCACGCGGCTAAAGGGCTAGAATTTCCATTGGTATTCATAGTGGGCATGGAAGATGGTTTATTTCCATCCAACATGTCGATGGAAGAGCCCGGCAAATTAGAAGAAGAACGAAGGCTGTGTTATGTGGGAATCACACGTGCACGTAAACAATTAGTGATGACTTACGCTGAATCAAGACGGCAGTATGGATCAGATAATTACAATCCACCATCAAGGTTTATTGCAGAGATTCCAGCGGATCTGATAGCAGAAGTGCGTCCTCGAGCTATGGTAACGCAACCGATGCGTCAATCTTCAACTATGGTCAATGGTATGAGCGCCAAAGCGGATGCGCTTGCAGATACAGGTATTAAAATTGGTGGACGTGTATCGCATGCCAAATTTGGAGAGGGCGTGGTATTGGATTGCGAAGGCAAAGGCAGCAACGCAAGGGTACAAGTTCATTTTGAAGATGCAGGCAGTAAATGGCTAGTGTTGGCCTATGCTAATTTAAACATCATTGCTTAACGCATATTTAAATTTAATTCAGAGAAATCATTATGCAAAGAAGAAAATTTTTACAGTACGCTGGCATTAGTGCATTTACAGGTGCTGGCTTAGCGAGTTGCAAAGGCGACGAGAAAGCAGATTCAAATTCTCATCAAGCTAAAACTGAAGCATTTAAAACGTTGCAATGGAAAATGGTTACGACTTGGCCAAAAAATTTTCCAGGGTTAGGAACGGGTGCGGAGTTTTTAGCAAAACAGATAAACGAAATGTCTAATGGGCGTATCCATGTAACGGTTTATGGTGCAGGCGAACTCGTACCCGCATTCGAAATTTTTGATGCGGTGTCTAATGGTTCTGCACAAATGGGCCACGGTTCAGCATACTATTGGAAAGGTAAAAATCCTGCACTACAATTTTTTTCAACCACACCTTTTGGAATGACAGCTATGGAAATGAACGCATGGTTGTACCACGGCGGCGGTATGGAGCTTTGGCAAGAAGCCTATAAGCAATTTGGTTTAGTGCCTGCTGCTGCTGGCAACACGAATGTGCAAATGGCCGGCTGGTTTAACAAAGAAATTAATACACTTGAGGATTTAAAAGGATTAAAAATGCGTATCCCGGGTTTGGGAGGCGAAGTGTTGAAACGCGCAGGTGGCACTCCAGTTAATTTACCAGGTGGAGAGTTATTTACTTCATTGCAGTCGGGTGCGATCGATGCAACAGAGTGGGTTGGACCGTACAATGATTTAGCATTTGGGTTTCATAAAATCGCGAAGTATTACTATTACCCGGGTTGGCATGAACCCGGCACCACACTTGAGTGCTTTATTAATCAAAAAGCATTTGAAGAATTACCTGCAGACTTGCAAGCTATCGTGATAACGGCTTGTCGAGTGGCAAATCAAGATATGGCACTAGAATATATCGCGCGTAATAATGATGCGTTGGATACATTGATTAATGAACATAATGTCGATGTAAGGAAATTGCCGGATGATGTGATTAAAAAGCTAGCTACATTATCCAAAGAAGTAACTGCCGAGTTGGGTTTTACCGACCCATTAGCTCGCAAGATCTATGATTCTTATAGCGATTTCTTCAATAAATCTCGTGCTTGGCTAGATATTTCAGAACGTGCCTACTTGAACTTACGCACTGGATAGACTAAAAAAGACTATTGATATAAATTACTACAAAATAACCATAATAAAAATACAGGAAAGGAGTAGTACCCGTGGAAGATTTAATGGTCAAATGGCAAACAATGTGGGATGCCAAGGAATACACCACCCAAGCATTTTTTTTGGTTAACTTATTAATTGCGATGTATATCGCTTCCATACCCATGCGTTCTACCGGGAAGGAAATAACTACTACTAACAAAGCGATTATGCTTGTGTTCGGAATTGGTTATGCAATTTTAATAGTTATTGCATATTTTCAATTGGTACCAACGTTCTCACCTTACGGTTAGATTTAAAACCTATTTATAAAACGGTGCATTAGTTATATCTAGTGCGCCGTTTTTTATGGTCGACAATTTTTTAAATTAGTAAATTTTTTCAGGTAACCAAGTTGCAAGCTCAGGAAAGTATGCAATTAGCATCAATGCTACTACCTGTATTGCAATAAAGGGCGCAACGCCTTTGTAGATTTGTTTTGTCTGGATTTCTTTAGGTGCCACCCCGCGCAAGTAAAATAAAGCAAAGCCAAAGGGTGGAGTTAAAAATGAAGTTTGCAAATTTATGGCTATCATCACACCTAGCCACACAGGGTCTACCCCCAAAGTCAACAACACGGGACCCACGATGGGCACAACTACAAAAGTAATTTCTATAAAGTCCAGAATAAATCCAAGCAAGAACATTAACAGCATAACAATGAAAACTGCAGAAACTACGCCGCCAGGTAATTGCGTCAGTAATTCATGCACAGCATTGTCACCGCCATAACCACGAAACACCAACGAGAATATTGAAGCGCCAATAAAAATCATAAACACCATACATGTAACGCGTACAGAACGTTGCATGACATCCTTTAAACACGGCATGTCTAAGCGACGATTAAATAATGCTAATAAAATTGCACCCACTGCACCTACGGATGCTGCTTCAGTAGGTGTGGCGATACCTTTGAAAATAGAACCCAGTACCGCAACAATTAAAATTATCGGTGGTAAAAGTGCTCGTGTTATACGTTTTAACCAAGCTGCAATATCTAAGTCATCTTGTTGAGCAACAGCAGGCATAGCATCCGGTTTTGAGTATGCAATAAAAATTAAGTACAAAAGATATAAACCAACCAGTAATAAACCAGGAAATACTGCGCCTAAAAACAAATCACCCACCGAAACCGTTTCAGGTGAAAATATCCCAAGTTTTAGTTGTGCTTGTTGATAAGCAGAAGAAAGAATATCCCCCAGCAGTACTAAAATTATAGAAGGTGGGATGATTTGACCTAACGTGCCTGATGCACATATTAGACCAGTCGAAATTTCGGTACGATAACCACGATTCAGCATAGTCGGCAATGAAAGTAAACCAAGAGTGACAACGGTTGCTCCAACGATGCCAGTGCTCGCGGCTAACAACATACCGACTAATACAACTGAAATACCTAAGCCTCCTCGTAAACTGCCAAATAATGAAGCCATGGCATCGAGTAGCTCTTCGGCAATGTTTGAGCGCTCTAACATTACTCCCATAAACACAAATAAAGGCACTGCAATTAAAGTCTCATTCGTCATGATGCCAAATAAGCGACTTGGGAATGCGTGCAGCAGCGCCGGATCAAAATAGCCGGTCAGAACACCTACGAATGCAAACAGTAATGAAACTCCTGCAAGGGTGAAGGCCACCGGAAATCCAAATAGCAGCACACAGATAACTGCTAAAAATAATATGAAAGCAATTATTTCCATTTGCTAGATCGTTATGGTTTTCTTAGCTGTATCCAAGCGCGTCCTGCCAGAGATATGGCTTGCAGAGATAGCAATATAGCCATTAAAGGAATCAAAGTTTTTAAAAGATACACCAAAGGCAAACCGCCTGCCTCGCGTGATCCCTCAAGCAATTTCCAGGAATTGCTTACATAGTTAAAACTCACCCAAACAATGAAAATTGCAAAGGGCAGTAATAAAAATAGAGTTCCGAAAAAATCGACTTTGGCTTTATTGTGCGGTGACATGCTTTGGTAAAAAATGTCTACGCGAACATGCTCATTGTGTTTAAGAGTGTATGCACCAGCCAGCATAAATACTAAAGCATGCATATAGGTAATGGATTCTTGAATGGCAATGCGGCCAAAGTTAAAACCATATCGCATTACTACCACCAAAAAAGTTACGCAAACCATTGCCAGGACAAACCATGCTATTAATTGCCCTATGCGTTCGTTTAAAGCATCAATTTTATTACATAGATTTTCCATCAACTTAGAACGTTACACTAGGTTGGGAACATTACCGATACGAGCTAGTAAAATATTTTTAAATACATCGGGATCTTTGATATGAGTGATTTCCCCATCCTTTGGAAAAATTTTGTCCTGTAAACGTGATAGCCAGAAGCGTAATGCTGCGGCGCGTAACATATATTGCCAAACATCGGCTTCAGTTGAATGGAATTCACGTTCCGCTTGATAGGCATTTATGAGAGCTTCATAACACTCCATGTTTAATTCGCCACTCTCAAGACTACACCAATCATTTATTGTTACAGCTAAGTCATAGAGTAATACATCATTGCAGGCGTAGTAAAAATCGATAATTCCTGTTAAGGCTTGACCCTTAAACATCACATTGTCACGAAATAAATCCGCATGAATAACACCTCTAGGCAAATCATCAGACAATGTTTGTTTGCGAAACTTAATTTCTTGTTCAAGGATAAGTTGATCGTCTTTGGGAAGATGACTAAAAACACGTTCGGCAGTTTTTTCTGTCCACGCAATCCCACGCGGGTTTTCAAGCACGCCATCAAATGACTGACCAACCGTATGCATTTGTGCAAGTGCATGACCCACGGCAGCACAATGTGATTGGGAGGGTTGGAGTTCATTTTTACCTTCTAAGCGTCGCACTATGGCTGCTGGTTTTTCTTTCAATGTACGCAGGTAATTATTATCTAAATCTGCGATGGGATGAGCAGTAGGCATACCATGGTCGGATAAGTGCGCCATCAAATTTAAGTAGTAGGGCAAAATATCAAACCCAATTTCTTCAAAAATTGTTAGGACAAATTCTCCATTTTCGGTGGATACAAAATAATTTGTATTCTCAATTCCCGCATTGATGCCTTCATAGTTGATGAGTGCACCAAGGGAATAATTTTCAAGAAAAACTTCGAGTTCGGATTGCTTGATGTATGTATAGACCGACATTTTGAAGTGGTGTTTTAATTATTCTTATTGCTGAGCTTTAACCAAAAAGTTTAATGGCTAAGGAATCTAAACAATTCGTTCAACATTTAAACAATATTGTGGATCGCCACACCTATAATAGACCAGACATAAGTTGTGGAATATATTTAGTCACTTTCATGCTTCAATTTTAGCGACATGATAACGTTCAACTTGATTGATCACTAGCGATAACTTCTATACATGCCTAAAAAAACTGTACCGCCTCTGGTTTTAGTGGATGGTTCATCTTATTTGTATCGAGCTTTTCACGTACCTAACTTACAGCATCTTTCTACTTCTAATGGAATGCCAACGGGAGCGATCTATGGTGTGGTGAATATGTTGAAGCGATTAATGAAAAGTGTAGAACCCGAGTACATAGGGGTTGTTTTTGATGCTAAGGGCAAAACATTCCGCCACGACATATATAAAGAATACAAAGCAAATCGGCCACCAATGCCGGATGATTTGCAAATACAAATTGAACCACTACATAACATGGTGCGAGCTTTAGGCCTCCCTCTTATTTCTGAAGTAAGTGTTGAAGCAGATGACGTGATTGGTACTTTGGCAAATCAGGCGGTAAAGCAAGGTCATGAAGTATTAGTTTCAACCAGCGACAAAGATATGGCGCAGCTTGTGAACGATCATGTAACTCTTGTTAACACCATGACGAATGTAAAAATGGATGCCGAGGGTGTCGTGGAAAAATTTGGAGTAGCACCACATCAAATCATTGAGTATCTCGCGCTGACGGGTGACAAATCAGACAATATTCCCGGCGTACCTAGTGTGGGACCAAAAACTGCTGCAAAGTGGTTGAATGAATATGAAACCCTTGATGAATTAATTAAAAATGCCGATGCCATAAAAGGCAAAGTCGGCGAGAAGTTTCGTTCACACTTAGATCAAATTCCTTTATCAAAAGAACTTACGACCATCCGCTGTGATTTGAAGCTTGATACAGACATTGACGATTTAGCCGTAAAACCTGAAGAAACCACAACGTTAAGAAAACTCTATACAGAATTAGAATTTAAAACTTGGCTAAAAGCGATGGGCGAGGAAGATGAGTCAAATGAATCCACTGAAAATGTTAATGAAAACAAAATAGAAGAGGCGACGAAAACAGTTAAAAAGAAATACCAATTAGTGCTTACGAAGATAGATTTCAACACTTGGTTAAAAAAACTAAAAGCAGCAGATTTGAT
This sequence comes from Gammaproteobacteria bacterium, assembly GCA_028279275.1. Classification (GTDB taxonomy): domain Bacteria; phylum Pseudomonadota; class Gammaproteobacteria; order UBA4575; family UBA4575; genus JABDMD01. Next base: position 431,446 of record JANQOB010000018.1, read on the forward strand.
TGCATTTGATACGGAAACGGATAGCTTAGATTACATGCAAGCCAATGTAGTGGGTTTATCATTTGCAGTGAAACCAGGAGAAGCAGCTTACGTGCCTTTTGCACATACTTTTACGGGTGCTCCTAAGCAGTTGGATCGTGATGAAGTGCTCAAGCAATTAGAACCCATATTAAATAACAAAGAGGCAAAAATAATCGGTCATAATTTGAAATATGATCGTAGCGTTTTACTCAATCATGGAATTGAATTAAATGGCATACAGCATGACACGATGCTGGAGTCTTATGTTTGTAATTCCGTTGCAAGTCGCCATGACCTGGATACTTTATGTGAAAAGTATTTAGACCATACCAATATTCATTTTGAAGATGTAGCCGGCAAGGGGGCAAAGCAAATCACATTTGACAAAGTTGGACTTGATGTTGCATTGGACTATGCCGCAGAAGATGCTGATATGGTGTTACGTTTACACCACGTGTTTTGGGGAGAATTACAGCAAAAAACCAAACAAAAGAAGCTTTACGAAACTATCGAATTGCCGATGTTAAAGGTGCTTTCAAATGTTGAGCGCAATGGAGTGTTGTTGGATGCCAAGCAGTTAGACAAACAAGGTAAGCAACTTAGTAAACGAATTGTTGAAGTTGAAGAAGAAGCTTTTGAACTTGCTGGTCAAAAATTCAATTTGAGTTCACCCAAGCAAATTCAAGAAATTCTGTTTGAGAAACAAGGTATCCCCATTATACGCAAAACCCCTAAAGGACAGCCATCTACAGCTGAGGATGTGTTACAAGAGCTTGCAGATAATCACCCATTACCAAAGTTACTCCTTGAGCACCGCATGCTGAGTAAGCTTAAATCTACATACGTAGATAAGTTGCCTAGTCTAATAAATTCTAAAACTAATCGCGTGCATACTTCTTACCATCAAGCCGTAGCCATTACCGGCAGGTTGTCATCCTCCGATCCTAATTTACAGAATATCCCAATACGCACAGAAGAAGGCAGGCGCGTGCGCCAGGCATTTGTAGCAGAAAAAGGATATCAAATATTGGCTGCAGACTATTCGCAAATTGAATTGCGCATCATGGCACACCTTTCAAATGATGAGAGATTATGTGAAGCATTTGCAAAAGGCGAAGACATTCATCGCGCGACGGCTGCAGAAGTGTTTGGTTTGAAATTAGATGAAGTTGAAGCAGAACAAAGACGTGCTGCTAAAGCAATTAATTTTGGACTCATTTATGGAATGTCGGCATTTGGTTTAGCTAAACAATTGGGAATTTCTCGAACTGAAGCTCAACAATACGTCAGCTTGTACTTTGAGCGTTATCCAGGAGTGAAAAAATATATGGATAGCATTCGAGAAAAAGCGCGTGAACAAGGTTATGTAGAAACTTTATTTGGTAGAAGACTATATTTGCCAGATATTAATAATAAAAATGTTCAGCGACGACAATATGCTGAACGCACAGCGATCAATGCGCCTATGCAAGGTACGGCCGCCGATATTATTAAGCGCGCAATGATCATAATAGATGACTATCTGCAAGATAAAAAAACAGATTGCAAAATGATTATGCAAGTACATGATGAACTGGTGTTTGAAGTAAAAGAAAAATCAGTAGATACAATTAAAAAAAATGTTGTTGAACAGATGGAAACCGCGGCTGAGCTTTCAATACCATTAGTTGTTGATGCCGCTATTGGTGCGAATTGGGATGAGGCTCATTAACTATTATTAGCGTGAAAACCAGTGCTTAATTTAATATCAGTTAGTTACGATCCACTCAGTTGCACCATACAATCAACATAATCCATTTATCATTTCACACTCGCCTCTTATCTTGCTGCATGCTCAGCAAGATCTGATAGAAATATAATCGTTGTCAATTCACTTGGAGTTGGAACATCTTTCAAAGTGAATAATCTTTTTTCTTGTTATAGGACAGATAATGATAAGGAACATCATTACTGCAGCAATACTATCTGCCGCGTTTATATCCTTGGCTTCAATTGCACAACTAGCAAGTGCAGTTGAACCCAATTTAAATCTAGAGCTTCCTTTAGTAGAAGATCGCACAGATACATTTGATCATCCCTTCGCTTGGACGCCAGATCTGGCACAGCAAAAAAGAATTAAAAATTTATATCAGCACCTAATAATGCCAAAAAACATACAGGGCAGTAGTTTTTCTGGCGCCATAACACCTGAGCAACGACTATTTTCTTTCGAGATCTATCAAGGTGATGGTTTAGATGATTTACGTAGCAAACCTAATCAAGGTGGTCTTACTCTTCCAGATGAAGACGAAAGTGCCTATGGAGTGTCTGTCAAACAACGTTTCTAGACACCAACACATTCACCTGCACAAAGAGCTGTTTAAATTTTAACCGTTTCGGTGCGAACTTTTACTGCTGAATATCCTCTAACTATTGACGCTATTGCGTCACCCGCTTCCCTCCCTTAGCGGGCTAAAATACGGCTCGGGCTCCCCAACCGAGTCATTCTTGGCCCCGGTTCATAATAACCGGGGCGCTTTTTTACCTATTTCTTCATAGCAGAGTTTAACCAGTCGACGATCTTGTTTTGTGCCTGATGGAGACCAATCTGCTTAGTGGCAGAGAAGGTTTGAACCCCACAATTAAATCCTTCTTGCTCTAATTTTGAAGTGACTAAAGTCATGGCCTTTGTTGTGTGATTGCGATTCACTTTATCTGCTTTAGTCAACAGAATATATAGCGGTAATTGGTAATGGTTTGTCCAGTGAATCATCGTCCAATCAATTTCTGTCAATGGATGGCGTATATCCATAAGTAACACTAAACCACATAAAGACTCTCGAATCGTTAGGTAGTCTTCCATTAACCGTTGCCATTTTTGCTGTACTTTAGCGGGTGCTTTGGCATAACCATAGCCAGGTAGATCAACCAAGCAAGTATCACCATCTAATTTGAAAAAATTGATTAATTGCGTGCGACCTGGGGTTTTGCTGGTACGTGCAAGATTTTTCTGTCCACATAATGCGTTAATTGCACTGGATTTACCCGCATTGGAGCGACCACAAAATGCGATTTCAGCCACGATATTATTAGGGAAATCTTGCTTTGCTGAAGCACTTCGCAAAAAGTGTGCTTTTGACAGTACAGAACTCATATTGGCTTGTTTTAATTGGTTTTTATGGAGCTACTCAGTAAGTAAGATGGATTTTAGCGTCATTGAGCTCAACAATTGTGTCCACTATAAATGAGCAACTATTTTGCGGCTATTAGTGCTTTTGCTATATCATGGCGCGCTTCAAATAGGCACGATAGTAATAAACCAATCAAACTTAATTCATCAAATACTCTGTAGCAAGGATTCTATAAATGAAGAGATTATATTGTTTGCTTATCTTAGCGTTATTAATTGTTTCACTGCATGCAACCGCTGTGCATGCTGCAGGTGACCCAGAAGCCGGCGAACAAAAGTCTCAACCTTGTGTGGCATGTCATGGTGTAGCTGGTGTGAGTGTAAATCCTGCTTGGCCCAATATTGCGGGACAAGGAGAGAAATACTTGATTGATCAACTGCATTTATTCAAAGACAAGGTTCGTGTGAATGCTTTGATGAATCCGCAAGCGGAAAATTTATCTGACCAAGATATCAAAGATCTTGCCGCCTATTACTCTAGCCAGGAACCTGCCCGAGGAAGTGCAGATCCGGACAAAGAATATAAGGGAGAGAAGTTGTATGAAATAGGCGAAAGAATTTATCGTGGAGGTAATTCTGAAACAGGAGTGCCTGCTTGTATGTCATGTCATGGGCCTGATGGTGCAGGTAACGGACCGGCAAAATTTCCACATCTCGCAGGCCAGCACGCAGCATATACTGCGGCTACATTAAGGGCGTATCGTAGTGGCGATCGCTATCACCCTGATGACAATCTGAACATGATGAAAGATATTGCAGCCTATATGAGTGATACTGAAATTGACGCGGTATCGGAATATATTTCTGGCTTACATTAAATAGTCTGTTTATAGGATGAGCGGTAAAAAAAGCGACTAAACTCTAGAACTAGTAGCTATCGGGTGAGTCAAAATAATTAATCAATCTCAGCTTAATAAAAATATGAATATGCTTACATCGCGCGCTATTTTTACAACTATAAATGCCTTGTTACTTACAACACTTTTAGTGTTGTCTGCACATGCAGAAGATGGTCATCAGCATGCCAATCTAACTAATCCCCAAGAGGGACAGCACTATCATAGAATTACTCCAGACGTACCCACAGAAGTTGAAGAAGGTAAAGTCGAGGTGGTGGAAGTGTTTTGGTACGGTTGCCCACATTGTTTTGATTTTGAGGTACATCTTGAGAGCTGGAAAGAAAATCTTCCGGAACATATAAGTTTTAAGCGTATGCCTGCAGTGTTAAACCGTAGTTGGGTTGCACATGCAAGAGCTTTTTATGCATTAGAAACAATGGGTGAATTAGACAGAATACACCCTCTTTTTTTCGAAGCCATCCATACACAAGGAAGACGCTTAAGAGATAAAGAATCAATGGCAAGATTTTTATTTCAGCATGGTATTGATGCAGAAAAATTCAAGAGCGCTTATGACTCCATGTATGTAGAAACAAAAGTTAAGCGCTCGGACCAAATAGTGCGTCAATATGGCGTGAGCTCTGTACCGCAAGTAGTAATAAATGGTAAATATCGAACCTCAGCGAGTGATGCAGGTGGTTATGATAATTTATTACATGTAGTAAATATGTTAGCTGAGCAGGAAGCAAACGCTATGAATGCTTCATCGGAGATTTACTAAATAGAGTTCTATATTTCTGAATGATTGTCGCGTTTGCGATGATCTTTAAGCATTTGATCAACATTAATGCGATCATTTTTACGAGGACGCATCTTAGGCTGTTGCTTTCTTAGATGCTCAAATATTTTACGTACTGTATGTCTAACTTCTGTATCCAATGTACTTTACCTTGTTACATCCATGAATAAGGTTCATAAACTATAACGGCAATTTAGCCGAATACTTATCTGACTTAAGATAGGAGGAATCGAAGGCAGGATAGGTGGATAGTAATAGTCATTCAAGAATTTCAGTAATTGTTTGGCAACTTAGTAAAATCTCCCACCCGCTACAATACGCGGCTGCCAATAGTCATCATTTAAATGGTTGACCGCTACACGCTTACCGCTTTTAGGCGCATGTACAAACTTCCCTTTGCCAATATAAATTCCAACATGAGAAACGTTTTTGTTGTTAAGCGTGAAAAATATTAAATCACCAGAACTTAATTCGTTTAGTTTAATATTTTTTGCATATTTATATTGTTGTGATGAAGTGCGCGGGGTACGAATTCCAAATTGCCCGTGTGTGTAATATACCAAACCACTACAATCAAACCCTCTGGGTGATGCGCCTCCATATTTATATGGCGCGCCTAATAAAGATTTAGCTAAGTTCGCTATTTTTTGTCCATCATGCGTATGATTAACAGTTTGTTTCGTTGACCGTTTAGGTTCAGGTGAATGTGCACAAGCTAAGAGCAAGCTTGAACATATAATAGTGATAAAAAGTATTCGTAGAACTGAAATCATTACAGGTAAATCCTTATACCATACTCATTACAGACAGATTGTACGATAGATCATCTTTTCCTAATAATTGGCTTGTATAAAAGAAATATTTATCTGGATGAATGACCATTAGTAACTTAGTTTGTGTATGGATTTGTCACAATTTATAAAGCCAAGGCAGTAGTAAGGAATAACTCAACCACATGATTAGAGTAAGAGGGGTGCCTACTTTGACGAAGTCCATAAACTTATAGCCACCCGCATTCATAACTAACAAGTTTGTTTTGTATGCCATGGGTGTGATGTAACTCATGTTTGCACCAAATAGTACTGCTAATATAAAAGGTGCTGCGGGTTGATCAAGTTGTTGTGCAATGCTTACAGCAACAGGTGTGCCGATTACAGCCGCCGCATTATTCGACACAATATTTGTAAGCAACGCCATAAGTAACATTAAACCACTCAACACAATGGGTGCGCTTGCTCCTGCAGTTAAATATAAAAATACACTGGCCATATACTCAGTACCTCCAGTGATGAGTAGTGCAGAACCCATAGCTAAACTTGCAACTACAATAAGTACTATAGGTGTGCTCAAAGCTTGTGTCGCTTCGCGCCAATTTAAACATCCAGTGATAATAAGTAATAACACCCCGCATACTGCACTGATTGCAATGGGTAAAATTCCTAAAGCCGCTGTAAGCACAATACCGATCATTATGATTAAAGCTAATGTTGCTTTTTCAGAATGTGGAAGATCTTCAGTAGAATCTAAAACTAATAACTCACCACTTTGTTTCAATTTTTTCAAAGTATCTGCTTTGCCTTGTACTAAGATGATATCCCCAGTGCGTAACCAAACTTCGTGCACACCCGAATAAAGATTTTCTATCTTTTTACCAGCGTGGTGCAGGGCCAGCGGTATGAGTTGATATCGATCATTAAACCGTAAGCGAGACAAAGTTGTATTTTCAAGCGGCGAGCCTTGAGACACTACGATTTCAGCTAGTTGTTGTTGAGAGGTTGAAGCGAGGTCATCACCTTTAATAGGCTCGTTATCAGAGTACAAAGTAGCACCGAGTACCTCTTCATACTCTTTTAGTTCTTTGGGAGTATCACGCACGAACAATCGATCACCTGCTTTAATTTCTACGTCGGGCAATAATGATAGAAATGTATTTTCGCCGCGTTGAATTTTTTCTACCTTCATCGCATTGCTGGTTTTCTTCATGAGTTGCGCAAGGGTTTCACCAACAGAGTTGCTGTCTTCTGGAATATGAAGCTGTGCGAGAAAAACACGTGGTGAAGTATCACTTAAGGGTGTTTCACGTTCGGATACGAGCAATGGAGCAATCAGCCATAGATACGTAACCCCAAGTACAGAAGCAATGCTAGCGGGTAATAGAAAATCAAACATGGAAAATTTTTCTACGCCCATATCGGACGCAACAGACACCACAAGCAAGTTAGTAGAAGTGCCAATTGTGGTGCACATTCCACCCACTAATGTGGCAAAGCCCATAGGCATCAAGACACTAGAAGGTGAACGATTGGTACGTAATGAAACACTTATTAAAATCGGTAGCAATAACACCACTACTGGAGTGTTGTTAATGAATGCACTCAACACTGCTCCAATAACCAATGTCAGTAATAATGAAATTAACGGACTAATACGCCAAAGTTTTGCCAAAGAACGGCCAATAGGTTCGAGCGCGCCAGTACGAACTAACGCTTGGCCAGCGATCATGAGTGCGCATACGGCAATCAGAGCTTCATGACCAAAACCAGAAAATAGACCAATTGAATGAAAGTCATTCCCATCTTGTTGATAGGGGAAAACTTCAAAACCTACGGCTAATATCGCGATTACGAGCAGACTTGAGGTCTCCAGAGGAATATTCTCGCGTGTGAATAAAATTAGGGCAACAACGGTTAGTATCAAAATTCCTATTGCGTGAGGATCGGGGGGTGCAGGGAACGGCATGATGAATGAAAATAATGTGGTTTGTAGACTTATTTCTAACTAAATAGTGTCTCTACCTAATTATTTACCTGCGGAATACTGTTATAGGTAATTGGTTTCGTAACGCCCATTCACTATAATCCGCCTCGTTCAAGAATCGAATCAACAAGATATTAGGAGTTTGTGTGAACGACAATCAGTTTGCAACGACATTGATGGTCATAATTGGCGTTTTAGTGGCCACAACAGTAGTGATCATGATTATTGCCAATGTTCTTCTTCCCGATGCTAATTATTCGGAAGATGACTTAATACAAGGAAATCTGCAGGAAAGAATCAAGCCTGTCGGCAATTTGGCAATTAGTGGCGTCAGCCCGGTAAATGCCAGTGAAGCTGAAGAGATTGTCGTCGCTTCAAATGATGCAGGGGCTGCCAAAAGTGGTGAAGAGCTCTATACCGCATGTGCGGCTTGTCATGATGCAGGGGTACTCAATGCACCTAAATTAGGTGATAAGGCAGGCTGGGGCGATCGACTTGCGAAAGGTAAAGATACTTTGTATGCCAATGCGATAAATGGAATTGGAGGAATGCCTCCCAAAGGCGGTCGTGCAGATTTATCAGATGACGATATTAAGTTAGCTGTTGACTTCATGTTGGAGTCTGTACAGTAATTAATAACTGTACACCTATTTATTCAATAATCGATCATACTGTCTATAGCCTATAGCTTCACTTAAGTGATTGGCTAGTATCTGCTCAGAGTTTTCTAAATCGGCTATCGTGCGTGCTAGTTTAAGCGTGCGATGGTAGCCACGAGCAGATAAACCTAATTTTTCAAATGCGGTATCGATAAGCTTTTCGCTTTCTTCTTCGAGCGCACAATATTTTTCTATTTCTTTATTAGTCATATAAGCGTTTGGCTTTTGTTGTCTTTGTAATTGAATTTCACGTGCTGCACAAACTCGCTGTTGTACATCGGCGCTTGATTCACTTTCATTTGCTGTTTTTTGTCGAAGTTGTTCTTTAGCAACGCGCGGCACATCAATATGTATATCAATTCGATCCAGTAAGGGTGCGGAAATACGTCCACGATAACGACGAATTTGTTCAGGTGTGCACGCACAGTTACCGTTGATATCAATGTCGCAGCCTTGTGGGCATGGATTCATTGCAGCGACTAACTGAAAACGAGCCGGGAATTGCACTTGACGCGCAGCACGTGAAATCGCAATGGTGCCTGTTTCAAGTGGTTCACGTAATACTTCTAATACATGTCGATCAAACTCCGTTAATTCATCTAAGAACAATACTCCATGGTGCGCTAAAGATATTTCGCCAGGTCTTGGATCTGAGCCACCCCCAACAAGTGCGACAGCAGATGCGGTATGGTGCGGTGCACGAAACGGGCGTAAACCCCATTGCTCATTTGAAAAGCACCATGGCTTATTGAATAGATCGTCGCGGATTCAACTGCCTCTTCTTCAGTTAGTTCTGGCAAAATGCTAGGTAGGCGACTCGCTAGCATTGTTTTACCACTTCCTGGCGAGCCTACCATCAACATATTATGAGAACCCGCAGCGGCGACTTCTAAAGCACGCTTAGCACGATGTTGTCCACGCACATCACTTAGGTCTAATGTCTCTCTTTGATAATTGCTTTGTAAAGTTTCAGTAAAAGGCGTAATGAATTCTTGTGCAGAAAGATGCGCGCATAGTTCTAATAAATTTTTTGTGGCGAATACGGTGGTTTGTTTTGCAAGGAGCGCTTCACTACCATTTTCAAATGGCACGATAATAGAACGCTGTTGTTTATGGCTGGCAACTGCTGCAGGTAACACACCATTAACTGCACGTAAGTTGCCGCTTAAACTTAGTTCACCAATAAATTCATTGGACGCTAAAGAGTCATCTTTAAGTTGCTTTGATGCAGCAAGGATTCCTAGTGCGATAGGTAAATCAAATCGGCCACCTTCTTTTGGTAAGTCTGCAGGCGCTAAATTTACAGTAATACGTCTGCTAGGAAACTCAAAACCGGAGTTTAGTAAAGCAGCTCGTACGCGATCTTTGCTCTCTTTAACTGCGGCTTCGGGTAAACCTACAATTGATAAGCCAGGCAATCCATTTGAAAGATCTACCTCCACAGTAACTAGCGGCGCTTCCATACCCGTTTGTGCACGGGAATAGATCGTAGCGAGACTCATTTTTATGTTGTCTTATGATGTATTTTTTAATTTTTCTTCAAGTTGGCTGAGACGTTGTTCTAATTCTTTCACTCGTTGTTGACTTTTAGTTAGCAACATAACTTGCACATCAAATTCTTCGCGAGTTACAAGATCTAATCGTTGGAATGCCCCCTCAACCGTTGCACGTGCATTTTTTTCAAGTCCCTGTTTTGCACTCTTCAAATCATCAGGAATTGCAGCGCTAATTTTACGCACAATTTCATTTACTGCCTGATCTAAAGCTTCGGTATCTAATTTCATCACATTTCTCCTTAAAAGCAGCGTAATAGTGTAACGGAATCAAAATTAAATAAAGCGCACCGTTTAGGTGCATACACGCAATATAGCAGAGCATTATTTTGGTGCACGCTACTAATAAAATTATAACTTGTTGTTTTAATTGAGATAAAAAGTTGGCATGTGTTCTGCAATAACAAATTTGAAATATAAACAAAGCCTTTTTCAAGGGAGGAAATTGAAATGAATAAGAAACTACAACACCTGTCATTAGCGGCTGTTTTAGCTACTAGCACATCAGTGTTAACTACTACAGCATCAGCAGAAGCAACGCTTTCTGGTAATGCCGGAATATTATCTGAATATATTTTCAGAGGCATTGTTCAAAACGATACTGCCTCAGGTAATGGTGGCATCGATCTAGAGGTGGGTGGCTTTTACGCTGGCACATGGATTGCTGATGTAGACGACGGTGTGGAATATGACTTGTATGCTGGTTATGTGCACGAATTTGCAAATGGATTTTATTTAGGTGTGGGTGGTACGAGTTATCAGTACTCCGATAGTTTTGATAATGAGTATAACGAAGTGAATTTTTATGCAGGTTGGTCAGATGATGTTTGGTCGCTTGATCTGGAGTACACCAGTGGCGAATACAACGGTGACTTTGTTGACGATGATGGAAACATCGAAGGTGATGAGTATGACTTTCTTGCGTTAACAGCTGGATGGAATGGAGTCTACGTAACCTATGGCATGTTTGGTGATGATGCTGATGATCAGTTAGGAGAATATATTGAAGGCGGTTATGGATTTGAAGTAGCTGGTTTTGATGTAACTGCTGCAATTGTATTTACCGATCTTGATGATGACCCTGCAGGCTTAACAAGTGACGGCGGAAGTCCGGGTGATGGAGATGAAACTTCTGCATATGTAAGCATCCATCGCAGCTTTGACATTATGAAGTGGGGCAGTTAAGCAAAAGAATTTTAACCGTGTTGTTTCATACAACACGGTTATGAATTTATAAAATTAAAACAATACAGGAGATTTATCCATGAAGCTTGTTACAGCAATTATTAAGCCTTTTAAGCTTGATGATGTTCGAGAAGCTCTGTCTGAAATTGGGGTGACTGGTGTGACTGCAACTGAGGTTAAAGGATTTGGCCGGCAAAAAGGACACACAGAGTTATACCGTGGGGCAGAGTATGTAGTCGATTTTTTACCAAAGGTAAAACTTGAGGTCGCAATTGATAGTGGGCTCTTAGACTCAGTTATTGAAGCAATAAGTAAAGCCGCCAACACAGGAAAAATTGGTGACGGCAAAATATTTGTTTCATCTCTCGAGCAGGCGATACGTATTCGTACCGGTGAAACAGGTTCAGAAGCTTTATAAAAAATTTTGGATATAAATAATTAAATTCCTAATTAGGAGGGAATTGTGGAAAACAATATATTTGAATTGCAATATGCACTAGACACCTTTTACTTTTTGGTGTGTGGTGCATTAGTTATGTGGATGGCAGCTGGTTTCGCAATGCTGGAAGCTGGGTTGGTTCGTTCAAAAAACACAACAGAAATACTTACAAAAAATATAGCGCTATATGCGGTCGCTTGTACCATGTACATGATTTGTGGATATATGATTATGTACGATGGTGGAACTTTCTTAAGTGGCATTATGGGTGACGGTGTTGCTGGCGCAGAAGAGCCCGCTACCTATGCACCATCTGCAGACTTTTTCTTTCAAGTCGTATTTGTTGCAACAGCCATGTCAATCGTTTCCGGTGCGGTTGCTGAGCGTATGAAACTATGGGCCTTTCTTTTATTTGCTGTGGTCATGACGGGCTTTATTTACCCAATGGAAGGTAGCTGGACATGGGGAGGTGCGTCTGTCTTTGGTATGTACACATTGGGTGACTTAGGCTTCTCTGATTTTGCAGGCTCAGGCATTGTTCATATGGCCGGTGCTTCTGCTGCGTTAGCGGGGGTCATATTACTAGGTGCACGTAAAGGTAAATATGACAGTGAGGGCAAAGTCGTTGCTATGCCGGGTGCGAATTTACCATTGGCAACACTTGGAACATTTATCCTATGGCTCGGTTGGTTTGGCTTTAATGGCGGATCTGTTTTGGCGACTGCCAGTGTGGAAAGTGCAAACTCAGTTGCAGTTGTATTCATGAATACTAATGCTGCGGCAGCGGGTGGTCTCATAGCTGCATTAATACTTGCACGTATAATGTTTGGGAAAGCAGATATAACTATGGCACTTAACGGTGCGTTAGCGGGCTTGGTTGCAATCACTGCTGAACCTTCAACACCATCACCATTAATGGCCACAATTTTTGGCGGTCTGGGTGGAATACTCGTTGTATTTAGCATTATCACACTAGATAAACTTAAAATTGACGATCCTGTGGGAGCTATATCGGTTCACGGCGTAGTGGGTCTATTAGGATTATTACTCGTGCCAATAACAAATGACGGGTCTTCATTTTCTGGTCAATTGATCGGTGCAGCTACCATCTTTATTTGGGTGTTCGTTGCTAGTTTCATCACATGGATGATTATTAAAATGATCATGGGCATTCGTGTAAGTGATGAAGATGAATATGACGGTGTAGATCTATCTGAGTGTGGCATGGAAGCCTATCCGGAATTTGTGACTAAGTAGATACTCCTCCTAAAATTCTTACGATGGATATTTATAATAGTTGGTATTCAAAGTAAGTTTTATACTTAAGGCACAACCTTTAAGCGCCCCTATACGGGGCGCTTTTTTTATGTACGACCGCCATGGATGGAGGAAGTGCAGAAAATGCAGGAGCAATTTTCTGCCAGGGATGTGCTGTATGCTGACAACGCACGACTACATGGATGTAGGAGGTAGAACGAAGCAGGAAGCCCGAGTCGAGGATAAGCTTTTAATCGTTTAGTTTACTTTTAACAAATTCAGGCGTGGCAAAACAAGCATTGTGAATAGCATGATTGTAAAAAAGCGTCGAAAATTCAATATTGCGCGTTTCTGATTCACGCAAGAAATGGGTAGCCGATTTTTTACTTGCCATTGTTGCCGTCCACCAACCTGTGGGATAAGAAGCTACTGGAAAATGCATGAGTTGAATGTAATTAAAACCTGCGGTTTTCATGCACTGTTGCATAGGCTGAATAATGCTCTCAAGATGAATGAGCGGTGATTCACTTTGTTGAATGATTAAGCCGTCGTCTTTAAGTATGCGTGCGCAGTCTTGATAAAAGGGAGTAGAAAATAACCCTTTAGCAGGTCCAATAGGATCTGTGCTATCTACAATAATTACGTCCAGTGAATTTGTAGCTGCATTTTTTATCCATTCGATGGCATCATCGAAAATTAAATCTACACGCGGGTCATGATTTGAATCACAAAGCTCAGGAAAATATTGTTTTGATAACTCCGTTACACGCTGATCGATTTCTACTTGGGTAATATTTTTCACGCAATGGTGCTTGGCTACTTCACGCAGCGTGCCGCAGTCACCACCACCCACGATTAGCACATTGATAGGTTGCGCATGACTAAATAGTACGGGGTGCGACAACATCTCATGGTATATAAAATTGTCACGTTCCGTTAACATTACAAAGCCATCAATGACCATGAGATTGCCAAACGTTCTGGTTGCGTAAATTTCAATATTTTGAAATGGGGTTTGTTCTTCATGCAGCTTACTTTCAATTTCTAATGAAAATGCAGTGCCACACTCGCTACATTTTTCGGTAAACCAGTTATTATTCTGCATTTTTAATTGTCCTAGTAAACTCTATTTTTTCACTGCCTACTGTAAATAAAAATATAAAAAAGTCATCATTTATATGAGCGATCAAAAAACATGGAATGCCACCAAGGCAAAGCATCATTATCGTGTTGATCATTGGAGCGCGGGACATTTTGATGTTAATAACCATGGCAATGTAATCGTAAAAGCTAACAGTACCGAGTTGGACCTATATGAATTAAGTACGTCAATCAGAAAACAAGGCATTGCTTTACCCGCTCTAGTGCGATTTCCACAAATACTACAACAGTCTTTAAGGGCATTATGTTTATCATTTGAGCAAGCGATTCATGATTACCGTTACGAAGGTAAGTATGTTGCAGCTTATCCAATTAAAGTTAATCAACAAGCCACGGTCATTCAACACTTTCAAAAACAGACTGAATGGCCCGTGGTTTTTGAGGTAGGTAGTAAAGCCGAGCTAATTGCTTGTTACGGTATATCACATCAAGCACTCACTATTATTTGTAACGGCTACAAGGACCCATCATATGTTCGTTTGGCGTTACTGGGGAGTTTGTTGGGCCATAAAGTAATTATCGTGTTAGAAAGTTTAACGGAATTTAAATATGTTATTGAGCAATGTTCGCAACTTAATGTGGAAGCACATTTAGGTATGCGTGTACGTTTGTCTTCTATCGCAAAAGGAAATTGGCAAAACACAGGTGGTGAGCATTCAAAGTTTGGTTTGACTTCAAATGAAGTGCTTAATTTAGTAGAAGAGTTACAAGTAAACAACGCACTTACATGGATGAAAATGCTGCATTTCCATATGGGATCACAAATTCCATGCTTAAATGATATTCAATCTGGAATTACAGAAGCCATGCATTACTTTGTTCAATTAGCTCAGCATGGTATTGAGTTCCAGGAGCTAAATATTGGAGGAGGTTTAGCAGTTGATTATGAAGGGAGTATGTCGGGACAATACTTTTCTATGGATTACTCAATACAAGAGTATGCTAATACGATAGTCAATGCGGTTAAAAAAAATTGTGATCAGCATTCCTTAGAGGCACCTATAATTATTAGTGAAAATGGGCGCGCAATGACAGCATATCATGCAGTTTTGTTAACGGATGTTATCGATGCAGAAATCCCACACATTGATTCTAAAAATGAATGTGAGGCATTATTAGAAAAACAATCGGAAAATATTCACCTGAAAGAATTTGTCGAACGAGTTAAAACACTTAAAGTTAGTCTAAATAATATTGAAGGTTCAAAAACTATTCTTGAAAATTATCTTGAGTTAGAAAAAATAATTAAAAAAATCGACAAGGAATTTTCGCAAGGCAATTTGCCTTTGTCTGACAAGGCATTATCAGAAAAACTTACAAGTTACTGTTACCGAAAGTTACTAAATGCAAGAAGTATTTTAAACGAGGAACAACGATTGGTACTCGAAGATAAATTAGTCGCAAAATACTTTTGTAATTTTTCTCTATTTCAATCCACACCTGATATATGGGGTTTGCAGCAGATTTTTCCGATCATGCCCTTACATAAATTGAATGAGCACCCTGCAATTCACTCAAGAATTTATGACTTAACATGTGATTCGGATGGTCGTATTGATCGCTACGTTCAGGGTGAGGGAATGCAGCCACATTTGTCACTACATGAGTTCAATGTACAACAAGATTATGTGCTGGGAATATTTTTGGTGGGTGCATACCAGGAAATATTGGGAGATATGCATAATTTGTTTGGAGATACCAACGCGGTAAATATAGTGATGAACGAGGATGGATCTCATCAAATTTGTGATGAAGAGCCTGGCGATACTGTTGCAGAAATACTATCTTATCTGCATATAGATACTGGTCATATGCATAAACTTTGGTTGGAACGGCTCAGCCGCCAAAATGTATCTGGCGAAGTTAAAGAGCTTGTTTTGAGAGAACTTGAATCTTCACTACATGCAAACAGTTATCTTACTGAGTAGTCACAAACTAGTTTAGGAAATTATTTAGAAATATGCTCGCTCAAATTGTTTTAATTCTAGCGTTACTACTGCTCCTTGTGGGCATGATCATGGTATTGCTTGATGCTTTTAAAGAAAGTTTTATTTGGGGCTTGTTGGTAATGCTTGTACCTCCGCTTTTTGTGCCAGTGTATAGTTTTGCAAAGTGGGCAAACAGCCAGGCTCGCAATGGTTTTGCCATGTCATTAGTTGGTTTAGTCATGGCTGGGATAGGCATTTATGGTGGTGGCTTAAAAACTTTGCCGGTAATAAGTGAACATGAAATTGTCAGTAGTATTCCTACTGCTGCTCCGCCAGATGAACCATTACCTAATGAAGAAGAAGCCGCACAAGTTGAACTGGAAGATGGCGAGGCCTATGACCCGGTATTAAGTACTGATAAAGATCGTTTTACATCAAGCGAGATAGAACCTCTAGCACCTAAGGAAGATGAGACCGTTAAAAACATTAGTAAAAGTAAACCTCGTGCAATACCTGTCCCAATTGAAAGTGTTAATTCTGCAATTGGTGCAAATGTAGAGGTCACCTTTAATGATGGAGAGAAATCTTCAGGTACTTTAGTTAAAACATCTGAAGACTCAGTTACCGTAGAACAGCAGGCAGGTGGCGGTACAGTTTCGTTCGAGTATCCTTTCGAAAATATCCAATCTATTGTTAGGTATACAAGGCCTAAGCCAACACCTGCTGCACCAATAGTAGAGTAAAGGCAAATATTCAACCTATCAATTTACTAGAGAAGAGTAAACATTCTTCTCTAGTAAACTCCAATTAAATTTCTATAATTTACGCTGAAACCTGTATTGACATTGTTTCATCGCTAAGCTTTTATGTAGATATGAAATGTTTTGTATATAAAAGTGTGAAAAAAGTGGATAGTTATATATATATCGATCAAAAAGACAATTTTTCTAACGTGCCAGAGAAATTATTATTGTTATTTGGAACGCCACAGTTCACACTTGAATTTGATCTTACAGAGGATCGCAAGCTAGCAATGGCAGACGCAAAGCAAGTGATGCAAAGCATCCATGAACAAGGCTACTATTTACAAATGCCACCTAAAAATAATCTGCCCATATAACAGAATTATTAAATATCATGGCACCTCGATTTATCCTTCATATTATCCTTACTTTATTGTTATTTTCTATTGGTTGGTGGCTATACATGCGGCTGGTAGGCACTAACTCAAGTGTTAATTCTATAACTGTGGCTACTTACTGGTTTGCAGCACTCGTTTTTATTTTCTTTAGCTGGATATTTTATTGGTTTGTGCATCGACTTAGCTCTACCGCATGGATGATTGCACTTTTAGCTGCTTTAGCAATTGCAATTATTTCTACATTAATATTGCTATATATATCACAAGAAAATCAAAAAAAGCTTGAAGAAGAATCTATGCGGCTCGAGCAAGAACAAGCATCTGAGCCAGATTCACAAACAGATCAAACACAACAATCTGAATCTAACAATCAAATAGAAACATTAAATTTAGGTGAAGAATGAGTCAGCGCAGGAATGTGAGCACAGGACGTGCGAATATGAGGCGCGTCCTGGATGACGCGAACTGATTACAGTTATGTGAATTAAAATAATGAATATGTTGGGTAATTCAAATCAAATCTTAATAATGTCTGCTATCGACCCAAAGCGGACATTTTAAAGATGTTAAAAATTCTGCTTATAAGCTTGAAATTCAGTGTGATTGCGTTACTTGCATCACCAGCCTGCACGAATGACACGGACGCATCTATTTTCAATAAAATGATTGGAACATGGTCTTATGAAGAAGATTTTGGTGAGAGCGTAGTAACAGCCACACAGGAATTTAAAAGCAATGGCATCGCGTATGCTAGCGCATCTATGTATACAAATGGCAAGTTTGTAGGTGTGCATACGTATGTTTCTAGGTGGCAAGTTGAAGATGGTGATGTAACGATGGAAATTATTAGTTCAACTAGTAAAAATATAAAAGTCGGACGAATAGATAAAGTGAAAGTTTTATCTATTGATGACAAAGAATTTAACTATATTGAATATGAAATTGATAAAAAATTTACGCTGACTAAAATTAAATAATACTTAATTGTAATCATAATGTCCGCTATTGGCCGAAAGCAGACATTTATAAACGTCATATTTATAGATCAAATACTGCTAATAAATAATTTATGAGGTGTTTTAGTGAGTAATATTGAAAGTTATAAAGTGAATTGCAGTTGTGGAAAAATTGAAATGTCTATGGAAGGAGCCCCAAGAGTGAGAGGTTTTTGCCATTGTGAAGATTGTCGAGAACTTTTAAATATACCTTATCACTCTGTAAATGCATGGGAAAATAATAAGGTTACAACCTTAAAAGGTCATGAATATATTAGAGAATATCAACACCCTAATCTCAATATGAAAAAATTCTATTGTAGTGAATGTGGTGACACTATTTGCAATTCTAATGCGATGGATTGGAGGGTATTTTCACAGTTGTTGATTGCTAAATATTACAATGGAAATTTACCAATAGAACTTAATTCTGAATCCCACTTTTTTTATGACAGACGCATTATTGATGTCGATGATGAATTGCCTAAACATAGTTGATTAAAATGTAATGAGCGAAATTCAAATTATGTTTAGCGATGTTTATATGCTTGTCACTTTATAAATTCTGCTGGACCTTTAGGTACGATGCGATAAGGGTTTATAATTTCATGTGAATAGTAATAGTGTCTTTTGATATGCTCAGAGTGATGGTTCTTAGAAATCGCATCAATGGCGTAGAGGTTGGCTGTGTATTGAGATAGGTTTCTATAATCAATTATGCGACGAATATTGGTTTTGAAATGAACAAAATAAACAAGGTCAAACCGTAATAACGTCGGAATTAAACGCAAATCTGCCTCAGTTAGATGCCCACCGACGAGATAATCTTTGCCATCTAAGTGTGTATCCAATTGATCTAATACATCGAACAAACTGGTCACCGCTTCATCGTAGGCTTTTTGTGTCTTAGCAAATCCAGCTCGATATACGCCGTTGTTAATATTGTCATAAATAAGCTCGTTCCAGTGGTCAATCTCTGGACGCAAGTCTTTTGGATAATAATCTTCTGTGTTACCCGTCAGATGATTAAATCCTGTGTTAAAGATGCGAATTATTTCTGAGGATTCATTATTAACGATTTGTTGCGTTTTTTTATCCCAGAGAACTGGCACTGTTACACTTGTGGTGACATCACTCTGTGCTTTTTGATAAAGCTCGTATAGGTAAGTCAGGTCATACAAACTATCACCAGTTGCTCCGGGAAAGTTAGCATCAAAAGTCCAGCTGTTCTCTAACATATCAGGGTGCACTACGCTGACCCCAATGTGGTCTTCTAGCCCTTTAAGAGATCGATAAATCAGGGTTCGTGTTGCCCATGGACATGCATACGAAACATAGAGATGGTAGCGATCAGTTTCTGGTGTGAAAACAGAGTGATCTTTGTTGATGACTTCACGAAAACTACGTGGTTCACGATCATAGCGACCAGATGTATCGCTTTTTATAAAACTCGTTTCTACCCATTTTCCATCAACTAACTCGCTCATGTCATACGCCTTATGAATTAACTATCAACATGATTGCAGATTTTAATCCTATAGCGTTGAATAATAGAATATCAATTGATAAAAACTAAAATTAAAAAGTTGCAAATATCAATTTTCAATTAGAATAGAAAGGCGAATTTGGAAATCGTGAAATTCTATTAAAGCTATTGGGTAAGTATGCTTGATTCAAGCAGCCTTTGATAAGTCTGCGTCTTCTTCAACACCACCTTGCCATAACATTTCATACCCGAGTTCGTATGTTTCACTCGCATATTCAACTAATGCATCAAATTTTTCTTTGAAGACAGTATCTGCATGAGACCGTTCATGCTGCTCATAAGACTTCCAATACGTCACAATTGCGATATGTATATTTGTGTCCTTGTTGGATTTTACAGAACCTTCTTCTGAAACAAATCCAGAATACTTAAACACTTGCCCGCCAATAAATCCACCTTCATCATTACCGTAAGTGTTCTTGACAACATTACACATTTCGCCGAGCGCGAGTTCTACATCTTCCTCAGATACACCTTGTTTTAGTTTGACAACGTTGTAGAGCATTACACAACCAAATGGGATTGTTAGCGGGTTAAACATAATATTTTATATCTCCATATAATTTAATTTCGGTTAATTTAAATTTAGTCCATTATCAAATTTCATCATTGCAATTTTTGCAAAGATAATTATGAAAATGTTATTAGTGCCATAAAATAAGTAGCAGTAATGGCTAAAATCAGTATTCCTAGTTCTTTCCATAAAGTACACTCGAAGCATTTATCTTTTTTCATAGTCTCATCATCCTTTTTAATCGTTAAATAAACTAAAGTGTTCGTATCTAAAATTCATTCATAGTTGAATATGTTTTAAATATGCTAAGTGCAGCTATGTTTCTAATCAATTCGTATTAATTTGCACTACAGTTCGTGTTTATCGAATACATTGAAAAATATATACGAAAAAATCGATATATTATCTAATCGTAGATATACCTAGTCTCTGTAATTAAGACCAATTGGAGTGGAATGCCAGAATGACCGCTATGGGTCGAAAGCGGACTAAATTAACTTTTAATTAAAAGTAAGCGAAATGCTTGATTAAAGCTTGAACATGGTCTTACTGGCGCGTCGTAGTTCAGTAAGAATATCTTTTTGTAATTGATCGAGTTCAGCAATTTTATTTTCTGCTGCACCACTTAACCATGCAGTAGCAGTGTTTTTCTTCTTGGTAAAATAATTCAGAATGAATTGCTCAGACATTAATACAAACTTAATGGCTTTTTCAGGATCTACTTGAATGAAGGGGTTTTTAGCAATTTGAATAGCTGATGCCTCCTGTGAGGCACAGAATTTATTTAATAAATAAAATAAAGAAATTCTCGCTTGACGTAGAGATTTTGTAACACGCTGTTTTGAATGCTCATTGAGGCTGGCTTCAACTATTGCATCTAACCATAGAATTAAATCACTTTCTGCTATAACAACTTCGCTGGCTTTAATTTCGTTGACCAAATCGTAAATTCGTTGTTGTACTTCTTTGGTTTCATCAATTGTCTTTTTACGCTTCATGGTGCGCTTCCATAATGTCTGCGCTTCACGAAGATCAGCTTGCAATTGATCAAGCTCTTGTTGTTTGAGTTGTATGGTTTCTTCGCGAGTTTCGATTAGCTTACGTTTTTGATGAATGGCGCGTGCCAGAACTTTTAGACGTAAAATGTAATACTCAGCTAAAATTTTACCAACTGATATAGTTTCTTTATTTAAAGTATGAATTGATACATCAAACCTTTTTTTATCTTCTTCATTAGCAGGTTTAGCTTTTTTCAGCACTTCCAAATTTTCATGTAAGTGAATAGTTTCGCTTCGCACATCGATCAGTAAATTGTTAATCGATGTTATATGCTTAACAAAAGTATCATTGCTCACCTTTTTTGTTCCGCGTTGAGCAGATTGTAGAATTTCAACCAGTAACAAAATCTTATTTTTGAATACACGTAAATTAGCCGAACCGCTTGCGGTTTTGGCTTTATCCAAGGCAGCGACTACATGTTTGCCATACGCTTCTTGATCGCGCATGCGTCGTTTAAGATGAAATGAATTTGCCGTCATGATCAGGTCATCAACCGCACTTCTAGATGCCATTGGGATCTTTTCGCTGATATCAGCAGGAATATTGTTGGGTAATTTTTCTATTGGAAGTTCTGCAATACGCGCAGGCGGTAACTTCTGCAGCAACTTGATAAATTGCTGAAGTGATAACGGGTTCTGAATGTCAGTTGATGCTTGAGCAGTCATTAATTATAAGTTGGGTCTAAACGACCCTCGCTAGCGATTAGTGACTGATATTGCGTGAATTTCAGGTAAATGTTTAGGGTCTAGTGCACAAAAGGCTATAAAGGGCGACGAACTCGATTATTCGCTGGGTATAAGGTATAGAGGGTATTTTTTGGCTTATCAATGAGCCACAAATTCAAGCATTCTACTTGTCGAGCGGAAAGCTTTTTGGCGGATATCCTCATCGACAAATATCTCGTTTTCACCGCTTTCTAAGCCTGATTCCAGCACGCTTTCAAGATTATGTAGGCCGTTCATGGCCATCCAAGGACAATGTGCGCAACTTTTACAAGTTGCTCCTTCACCGGCTGTAGGCGCTTCAATAAAAGTTTTCCCGGGTGCTGCTTGTTTCATTTTATAGAAAATTCGATTATCCGTAGCAACAATGAATTTTTTATGTGGAAGTTCTTTAGCAGCCTTGATCAAAGCCGTGGTCGAACCCACCACATCTGCAACTTCAATAACTGCCGCGGGAGATTCAGGATGCACAAGTATTCCTGCATCAGGATGTTTTTCAATAAGCTCTCCTAAGCCACGCGCTTTAAATTCTTCATGCACGATACAAGCACCTTGCCACAGTACCATGTCGGCTCCGGTAACTTTTTCAATATAGTGACCAAGATGTTTGTCAGGTGCCCACAAAACTTTCTTTCCCTGATCCATTAAATGTGAAACAACTTTTAACGCAATACTAGAGGTTACTACCCAATCTGCACGCGCTTTGACTTCAGCACTTGTGTTGGCATAAACAACTACTTCATGGTCAGGATATTGATCACAAAATTCTCCAAATTCTTTTGCAGGGCAACCTAAATCAAGTGAGCAGGTTGCATCTAAAGTAGGCATTAACACACGTTTTTCAGGATTTAAAATTTTTGCTGTTTCACCCATAAAACGAACACCTGCAACGATTAAAGTAGTCGCAGGATGTCGGTTACCAAAACGCGCCATTTCCAACGAGTCAGATACAAAGCCACCTGTCTCTTCTGCGATCATTTGTAAATCTTCATTTGTATAATAGTGCGCAACTAAAACCGCATTTTCACGTTTTAGTAAACGCTTAATGTTGGCAATTTTCTCCTCACGTTCATTAGCTGAGTAAACAGGTAAATTAGACTGAATCACTGCCGTTTCCGGGATGCCTTTTAACGGCACAGCAAACTCAGTAGATTTTTCTGGGGAATATTCAGGCATGTTGCGAAACCATGGATATCGGTATTATTTAATATATAAGGGCGATAAAGTGTAAATTCAACCTATAACAATAAGGGTATTTATCGCGTATTGATAGAAATGCTGTGTATTTAGCTTAAATTAGTGCTGATACGTAACGAAGATCAACCAATATGGCAAAAACAGACTATATTCCTCCTGAGCTTGCAAAAACTTTACCAGGTTTATTGCAACAACGATTGATACGTTCAAATACTTTACATGCATATGGTTACTTTGATGAAACACATGGTTGGTGTGATCTAACTTGGCAAGATGTAGCAAATAAAGTTGCTGCTATTCAAGAAGCGTTAAAAAAAGAACAGATGAATAAAGGTGATCGTGTCGCCATCATGCTGAGGAATTGCCCGGAATGGATCATGTTCGATATTGCTGCCATGGCATGTGGTCTTGTTACGGTGCCATTATATACAAATGATCGTGCTGAAAATGTTGCCTATGTTGTCCAAGATGCAGGAGTAAAAATTTTATTGTTACAAAATCAACGTCAATGGCGTGAGCTGGTAAAAACACAATCCATTTCCGATTCAATTCAGCGCGTGATTCATGTGGATCAAAACGAAAGCGATGAAAAGCACGATCCCCAGTTAATTCATTTATCCGATTGGTTAAAATCTGCTGAGGGTTCTGCAAAATTTTCAATAGAAAATATTGATGCTACTGATTTAGCAACCATTGTTTATACCTCAGGTACTACCGGAAAACCCAAAGGTGTAATGCTGAGTCATAAGAATATACTTTCAAATGCATATGCCGCATTGCAATGCGGTGATTTTTTCCCACATGATGTGTTTCTATCTTTTTTGCCTTTATCGCATACATTAGAGCGTACAGGAGGCTGCTATTTGCCCATGATGGCGAGCTCGAAAGTATGTTTTGCGCGATCTATACAAACACTTGCTGATGATATTCAAATTGTGCGTCCTACCACGTTCATATCTGTACCTAGAATTTATGAAATGATTTATGCAAAGGTGCAGGCTTCTCTAGAAAAAGAATCTTCCGTAAAGAAAAAAATATTTGCTCTAGCACAAAAAATTGGTTGGAGGAATTTCCAATACCAAACTAAAGCTAAGGGCTGGAATTGGAGTTTATTGTTTTGGCCCGTGTTTGATTTTTTAGTGGCGAAAAAAATTAAACAACGCTTGGGTGGGCGATTAAGATATGCCATCGCAGGCGGAGCGGCGTTAAACAAATCGATTGCACAATTTTTTATTAGTTTGGGAATTCCTGTGTATCAGGGTTATGGAATGACAGAGAGCAGTCCCACGATTAGTGTTGGGCGACAAGAAGATAATGATCCATTTAGTATTGGTAAACCACTTCCAGGCATTGAAATTAAACTTACTGAAGAAGGTGAGTTATGTACTAAAAGTGACTGTGTGATGCTTGGGTACTTTAATAACAAGCAAGCGACTGATGAAGTCATCGATCAAGAAGGCTGGCTCCACACCGGGGATCTGGCATCCATCAGTGATGAGGGATATTTGTATCTCACTGGGCGAATTAAAGACATTATTGTGCTTGCCAGTGCTGAAAAAGTTCCTCCGCAAGATATGGAAACCGCAATTTGTGCTGATCCATTATTTGATCAAGCCATGATTGTCGGTGAAGCAAGACCTTTTTTATCCGCTCTAATTGTATTGAGCGAAGAAGAATGGAGGACTTTAGCTAAAAAATTAGATCTAGACCGAAAAAATATTGAAAGTTTGAGAGAAACATCTGTGCAAAAGTATGTAATCAAGCGTATTTCAAAATGCTTAAGTGAATTTCCTGGCTATGCACAAGTACGTCGAGTCAGTTTATACTTAGAGCCTTGGAGTATAGAAAATGGACTGCTAACTCCAACGCTTAAAACCAAACGTCCACAATTACTCAAGACTTTCGCAGCGGATATTGATGCTATGTATGAGTCTCTTTCTTAAGAAATAAAAAAATGACAAAAGATTATCAGACTTTTTTTAAACAGTTATTTATTTTAACGTTGATTCTGTTTTTATGTGCTTGTGCAAGCACTAAGAATCCAACTTATGGCCCAGTACAAGATGAAAATTTTCAGAGTGTTTTTCTAGAAAGTCTTGCTGATGATCAACAAGAAGTAATTTTTTATAGTAGGGCGATATGGTATCCGAATAAAAATGGGTTTAAATTTTTACCAGCAGGAAAAAAATCACGCAAAGGAGTAATTGTTTATACAGACCAAGGTGTTTATTTTTCAGAATGGAGCTCAAAACAATATACATCCGTATTTAGCTCTAAATATGATCAAATTAGTGAATTGCGTTTGGCAGCAAACGACCTTTTTGGTCGTGTAGTAGTTAAAACAGATAATTACAACAGTTTTGAAATATTAGGCGTAGAGGGTCCGCACTTACCTGATAAAGGAGAAACGGAAGTTGCGTTTCAAATATTGGAACAACAAAAAAGCCAATAAGCTTTTAATTTTTGGTCTGTAATAAGATGGTATCTATCTGACTCGATTTTAAGCGCTTGCGCAGCGCTTCTAACGCGCTACGATCATTTGACGGACCAATTTGCACGCGATGCCACTTAGTTTTATTTACTTCGACAGACTGAATGTTAGCTTCAACACCAATTAAGGCCAAACGCGCTTTTAAGCTGTCGGCTTCATTAAATTGTTGGAATGAACCGGCTTGAAGCAAGTATCCACCTTTATATTCGGTTTGGGTGGTGGTGCTAGAATTTTGCTTTGGAGGTAATGTTTCTTCATGCGGGATCACGATTTCCAGTTCCGGAAGCAATGTGTAGAAATCGAATTTTCGCTTTGTGGTCGGTTCAGTAGTAATTGGAGATTGAGAGGGGCTTACGATTTTAGAATCATTAATATTGCCTCCATTTGATCTTGTGAACATTGCGATCCCAAGACCAATTAAAATTCCGAGTGTCAGCCAAATCCAAGCCGGAATAATGCTTGATGATTTTGTAGTTGAACGTTTTTTTCTTCGTGCCATTAAATCAACCTGTCGAAATTATTCACATTTTCTGAGGAGCGCTTACATCAAGCAGATTTAGTCCATTGTAAAGCACTATCTTTGTAGCATTAATAAGTTTCAATCTTGCGTATCGGAGTTCAAGATTTTCACTTATAACTTGATTATCTTTTTCATTATAAAAACTATGAAAAGCATTCGCCAGATCGCGTAAATAATTCACCACAATGTGAGGCGAAAGTTTTTCAGCGGAGGACAATACGTGCTCTGGGAATTGCTCTAGTAGTTTTAATAGATTTTTTTCATGTTGGTTTGATAATTGTGAATTATCAGCGCTTATAACAGAGGGGTCTTGCATCGCTACGTTAGCCTGCTGAAAAATACTACATATTCTTGCATGCGCATACTGAACATAGTACACAGGATTGTCTTTAGACTGCGAAGTTGCAAGATCTAAATCAAAGTCTAAATGTTGCTCATGTTTACGCATTACATAGAAAAATCGTGCGGCATCTTTACCAAC
Source organism: Gammaproteobacteria bacterium (assembly GCA_028279275.1). Classification (GTDB taxonomy): domain Bacteria; phylum Pseudomonadota; class Gammaproteobacteria; order UBA4575; family UBA4575; genus JABDMD01. The sequence continues at coordinate 457,879 of JANQOB010000018.1, forward strand.
TTGTTTACGCAGTTCACGTAAAGTAACAAACTCACCCGAACGAGTAGACATTACAAGTTTTTTACCACCTTTATATAAATTTGCAAATTGCACGAGTGGTATATTTAAAGATGTTGGATCTTGACCAAGTGCCTCAACTGCAGCTTTAATTCTGGTTATGTAGCCGTGATGGTCTGCTCCCCATATATTGATTAAGCGATCGAATCCACGGTTATATTTATCTAAATGATAGGCAATGTCTGAGGCGAAATACGTATGATTACCATTTTCTCGAACTAAAACCCTGTCTTTTTCATCACCAAACTGGATACTTCTAAACCAAAGTGCACCATCCTTTTCATAGGTATGGCCGTTTTTTTCCAATGTGCTCAGTGCTTCTTGAACTTTATGATTCGTTATCAGAGATTTTTCTGAATACCAATTGTCATACTGTACTCCAAACAGAGCTAGATCGTCTTTAATATCATTGGTTATAGTATCTAAGGCACATTTAGCAAATATCTCATAGTTATCTTTACCAAGTAATGATTTAGCTTTTTTGATAATTGCATCGATATGAACCTCTTTATCACCTCCTTGTGGTTCATCAGCAGGTAAATCAATCATCCATTGTTGAGTGTGATGTAGAAATTTATCTGAATATTCTCGATGTAAAGTTGCAGCGATGTCCCAAATGTAATCACCTTGATAAGCATTTACAGGAAAATTGAAATTTTCATCACAAAGTTCTAAATAACGCAGCCAAACAGACGTGGTCAAAATATCAATTTGACGACCTGCATCATTTACATAATATTCTCGTTGTACTTGATATCCGACAGCTGCTAATAGATTGGCTATCGTGGCACCATAAGCAGCCCCACGACCATGCCCAACATGCAAAGGCCCAGTTGGGTTTGCAGAAACAAATTCTATTTGAACTTTTTTATTCGAATATTTTTTCGATAATCCGTAACTTTCATTTTGTTGTAAAACGCTATCAAGAATTTCGCCATGTAAATTTTCATTTACATAAAAATTCAAAAATCCGGGGCCTGCAATTTCTACTTTTTTAATATTTCCATCATCAGGAAGGTTCGATACTAATAATTCTGCGAGCTGACGCGGCGCCATCTGGGCTTGTTTTGCAAGCTGCATAGCAATGTTGCAAGCAAAATCCCCATGTGCTTTATCTTTACTGCGAGTGACTTGAAAATTTATTTTTAAGTCTTGGGGTAGTTTTTCGGTAGCCTGCAAACTACTGATTGCAGTACTTACCGCTTTAGTTAATTTTGTTTGCATCAAATATTTTTAGCTTTTAAAGGCGTTGCATTGTACTCAAATTCAGCTCATTTCCAATGGATCAACTTCTATATCCCACCTGACACGTTTTGCTAGTGGTTCACGGGTAATTTTATCTGTCCAGGATTTCAGGTTTTCTTGTAAAGTCTTTCTATAGCTAGTAAATACAACTAATTGGCTCTGATACATGCCGGCTTTTCGCCCCATCATTGCAGGTATAGGGCCGTATATGGTCAAGCCCTCGATAGATTTAGCCGTCATGAGAGATTTTGCTTTTTGTAAAAAATTTTCTGTCATCGTCTGTTGGGTAGCACGTGCTCGTAATAACAACATAGAAGTATAGGGCGGTAATGAACACTCTTGACGTATTTTTAAAGCTTGTTGGCTAAAAGAACTATAGCCCTGTGATAACAAACAATTTAGCAGTGGGTGTTCAGGTAAATAGGTTTGAAGTAAAACTTTTCCTTTTTTGTTGCTACGCCCAGCCCTGCCTATTACTTGAACTAATAGTTGTGCTAAACGTTCAGTAGCTCGAAAATCCGTGCTAAATAAACCATGATCAACATTTAAGATTCCAACTAATGTGACATTAGGGAAATCATGTCCTTTTGAAAGCATTTGCGTACCGATAATAATTTGATATTTGCCTTGATGTATCTCAGCTAATTTATCCTTCAAAGCATCTTTTTTGCGCGTACTATCACGATCAATTCTTATAATGGCCGTGTCTGAAAAAATCTCTTGTAATTTATTTTCGATACGTTGAGTGCCTTCGCCTAGCCATAATAAATTTGGAGAGTTGCATGATGGACATTGAAGAGGAACAGTCTCTTCTTTTAGACAGTGATGACATTTAAGAATATTTCTTTCTTTATAAAAGGTCATGCGTGCATCGCAACGTGAACATTCCGCTACCCAAGCACAATCTTGACAAAGTATAGTGGGCGCATAACCACGCCGATTTAAAAATAGTAATACTTGATTATTATTATCAACCTCAGTTTTTATTGCATGAATTAATTCATTCGATAATCCTTCTTCAGATGATTTAGATCGCATGTCAATTAATTTAACATCAGGGGTGCTAGACTGCTTAGCTCTTTTTGTAAGAATCAACTTTTGATAGCGTTCTCGTAGGACATTTAATTGAGTTTCGAACGAGGGTGTTGCGCTACCTAGTAGAACAGGTATTGAAAGTTGTTTTGCACGATAAACAGCGATATCTCGTGCATTGTAAAGAAAGCCTTCCTGTTGTTTAAATGATAAATCATGCTCTTCATCAATCACGATTAAACCAAGATCAGAAAACGGTAAAAATACTGCCGAGCGTGTTCCAACGATAATTTTTGCTTTAGCTGTTTTGGCGGCTAACCAAGCTTGAGCGCGTTGTGAATCATTTAAACCTGAGTGCAATACGTGAACTTTATTGCCTAGACGTCGCTCAATGCGTTCTACTAATTGAGGAGTCAATCCAATTTCGGGAACAAGAAATAAAACTTGTTTATTATTTTGTAAAACATCATCAGCAAGTGATAAATACACTTCGGTTTTCCCGCTACCTGTCACGCCATCAAGCAAACAGCAATTAAATATGTTTAATTGATTTTTCAGTTTGTTATATGCATTTTGTTGTTCGGAATTTAGTTGTAGAGGCTCAACTGGCAAAAAATCATCTTCTTTTGGATCATCTTGCACAGTTTTTTGTACTAATTTTTTATCAATAAGCGCCTTTATTGTACTGCGCCATGAAGTTACAGATTTTTTAATTTCCTCACTACTCAGGCCTTGAGGATTTGCTTTTAAAAGCTTAACAATCTGTTGTTGTTTTGGTGCACGTTTTAGTTTTTCATCAAAAATTTGATGCGTTGTTAGACGGTAAAAAGCATTGCTGTTGGGCTTGATATATTTGCCCTTGCGGAGTACTGAAGGAAGGGCAGCAAAGACCACTTCACCTATGGGTTGTTGATAATATTCAGCAGCCCAAAATAATAATTCGAGTAATGTTTGGTCAAACACGGGCTGATCATCCAGTACTTCGAGTATGTGTTTGAGTTTTGGGATCTCACTATTTTTTTTCTGGGCAACAATCATTCCAATGAGTTTTCGTTGACCAAATTGGACGCGAACGCGCATGCCTACTTGGTAATGATTGAGGGCTTTAGTACTGGTGGCTAGGTAATCAAACTTCTGATATAGCGGTACAGGTAAAGCCACTACCAGAACGGTAGCGTCATTCATGATTGTGGATAACTCTGTGGATAAGATGGCATTAAATGGTTTAAATTCTTAGTTTGCTTAGCCCGATGAACTATTTTATTTAGACTACTGGTATTTAAGTCACTGATATATATGACTAAAATTTGTACTATTTACATTTCAGGAGATCTATCGCCAGAATTTTTTAAATTATCCGATAATGTGAATAAACTACATTAACATTGTGGACTATCTGGCACTAATCCCTTTAATAAAGTGTCAACCAAATTGACACTGATGCGTTATTTATATTGTAAGGGCTTTATAGCCATGGGTTAATGAAAAGTTGCTGAATAGTAGAGGGAAGTTTGAATTCAACACAACACCAGCAGCTTGAGGAATTTTTGATGAAGGTAGAACGCCGTGCTTTTCGCATGGCTGAATTGTCTACAAGAAATCGGGACGATGCTTTGGACATAGTGCAGGATGCCATGATGCAATTAGCAAGTAAGTATGCGCATAAACCAGAGGAGCAATGGACACCATTGTTTTATCGTATCTTAAATAATCGCATTATGGATTTTCATCGTAAAAGTTCTACACAAAACCGTTGGCGAGTTTGGTTTACTGGCAATGAAGATGAGGATGAATTCTATGATCCTGTTCAGCAGGCGAGTAGTAATGAGATGAGTCCTAGTGCCAAAGCTGATTTGCATGACTCTGTTGAACGGACAAATCACTTTATTCAACAGTTATCACCTAGACAAAGACAGGCTTTTTTATTACGTGCTTGGGAAGGAATGGATGTTGCTGAAACTGCAAAAATTATGAATTGCTCACAAGGTAGTGTGAAAACTCATTATTCACGGGCCGTGCATTTTTTGCGTGAACAGCTACACGAAAACATATGAAAGAAGACCAAAACTTAAGTGATGAAAAATTGGTTTCACAAGTATGTGAAGCTTTGGATGAATCTGTTAATCGCATTAATGCGGAAACCAGTCAACGAATTGTTGCGGCCAGACAGCAAGCGCTTGCCAGCTCACCAAGAAGGTTTTTTTCAGCAAAGCTTTTTGCTGTTACTGCAACTGCGTTTTCAATATTTCTTGCTGTGATAATTGTTAATACACAACTTAATCAGCCTTTAGAAAACGAAAGTGTTGAAGCCATAGAATTAATGGCATCACAAGATACCTTCGAGTTATACGAAGAACTAGAGTTTTACACCTGGTTAGCGGAAGAAGATGTCACTGGTTAGATGTACTACAAGCTTATGTTTAGTTTTTATGTTGCAGCAAGGTTTAGCTGAAACTAATCATGCGTCTGAAACTATAACAAATGAAGATTTGGATGAGGAGTTTTTAGAAGTACTAGGGTCCGTTGAAGCAGACGGAGATGAATGGTTTGAAGTATTTATATCAATTATGGATGAATATGAGGTAGACGAAGAAATTACAGTTGATAGCGAATATGAATAGATTCACCACGATTATAGTTTTACTTATGCTTTGCTTATCTGTACACGCTCAAGAAGCAATTGAATGGAATGATCTAAATGATGAACAAAAACGAGTATTGAAAGGGTATGAAGATCGTTGGCAAGAGCTATCGCCACAAAAACAAAAAAATTTATCACGAGGTGCTAATCGTTGGCAAAACATGACACCTGAACAGCGCGAGAGAGCTAAGTATCGTTTAGAAAAGTGGAGATCTCTTGATGCTGATAAAAAGCAAAAAGTACGGGAACGTTTTCAAAGATTTGAACAGTTGCCGCCTGAACAACAACAAAGGATTCGTGAGCGTTATAAATGGTTTAAAGATTTGCCGCCAGAAAAACGACAAAAACTACGCGACAAGTGGCAAAGCATGTCTCCTGAGGAACGAAAAGAGTTTCGCAAAAAACAAAAATACAAATTTAAACAAAGGCAATAAAAGGAAAAATAACTGCAACAACAAGCAGTAGTCTTGTTGTTTCTAGTAATTTAGTTTTTGAGTTTTAAATTAATTGCGATTGGGATAAAGTATATTTTTTAACCCATGCGATTTGCTTCATGACCATAGCGCCTGGTGATACCCGTCAACTCTCCACGTTATCACGTCTTGGTTTATTTGGTTCCGTGGATTTAGAACAGTGCGCTGGTCTTCTCGCAAAATGTACAAGTAAAACATTAAATCCTGGTGAGATGCTTCTCTATAAGGACCAGGTCAACCATTCCATGTTTGTCATTGTTGATGGCCATTTAGGTATGCATTTGCATGAAGATGCATCGGCTGTAGTAACGTTAAACTCAGGTGATACGGTGGGTGAGATGTCAGTTATAGGTGGGCAACCCACGAGTGCATTTGTGATTGCGCAGTCAAAATGCAAAGTATTGGAAATTCCTGAAAACCTTCTATGGGAATTTGTCTCCAGTGATTTAAATTTTGCTAAAAATTTAATGAAGCTTTTTGTTCAACGCATGCTTGATCTAAATCGAATGCTCTATCAACAATTACATGAAGACACTAGAAGTAAGATCAAAGCTGAAAAAGACCAGGTAACGGGTTTATACAAAAAAGAATGGATGAAAGAAACGCTTCCTTATGAAATGACGCGTTGCGATATGCGTAACCGTGCATTATCTATCATGATGTTGAAAGTTGATCGATATAATAATTTTGTACAATCTTATGGGGCATACACTGCGGATAAAATTTTCCAAGCCGTTGCAAATGCAATTCAAATTGAACTTCGTGGTATGGATATGGCAGTAAAATATGATGATGGTTGTTTGGCATTAATACTAATTGGTACCGATGAAATACAGGCTGAAAATGTTGCGAAACGCTTGCATAATGTAGTGAATCATTTGGTATTGGGCGATCAAAAATTGAATGAAACGTTTACAATCTCTATTGGTGTTGCGGAAATGGCGAAAGAGGATTATGCAGATCTATTAATTGCACGCAGCCAGGCAGCATTGGATCGTGCTGTCAACGATGGTGGAAATCAAACATCACATTAAAGAAATTCTGCTGCAATATCACACTAATTTAAGGGTTTTAAGAATTTTGTAGTATTTATATGGTCAAATCTATAATTGCAATCGTTTGTGGTTTACCTATAAAGTTTGCAACCAATGATTCGTTGGAGTAACGAAAGTGATTGATCTCGGTCTTCAAGTATTACGCACGGATGTATCCGGTATGCCAATGGAATGGATCAACTACCAGGATGCCGCTCGCCTTTATCATGGAGAGCAGGTTGCTTATACCTGTGGTGAGCGCTTATATATTATTCACGGTGGCGTAAATGCTCGCAGCGGAATTCGAAGTGAGATCGAAGTACATTCAATCATTGCCACACATGGCAATAATAAATCCCTACATGAGAGTTACGTTCCACCATTGAACAATCGCACTCTTTTCAAGCGCGATGCTAATTTATGCCTCTATTGCGGTGAACGATTTGATCGTCGAGAATTATCCCGTGATCATGTCCGTCCGATCAGTCAGGGTGGCACGGATGAATGGAATAATGTGGTAACGGCATGCAAGCGATGTAATAACCATAAAGCAGGCCAAACACCTGAACAGGCGAATATGCAATTATTAGCGATTCCCTTCATTCCAACGCATGCAGAATATATTTATCTGCAAGGACGCAGAGTGCTCGCAGACCAAATGAAATTTTTATTGGCGCATTTTCCCCGAACCAGCCCACTCCATAAGCGCCTAAGTATGTAGAGTTAGAAGCTTTTTCAATATCAAGAGTCTTATACATTCCTTCTACGCAATGGTCCTTAGTGTTGCTAATTGACCACCTTTTTCAGTAGTCTGTATCGAACAAAAGCCCAACAAGGCCATATTAAGTAATTATTTATGCCGAAATTTAAAGGCAAAGAAAGCTATGTCCATGGAAGCGATGCTTGCTTAGGTGTACTCATCACAAATCTAGGTACACCTGCAGCGCCTACACCTAAAGCAATTCGAAAATATTTAGCAGAATTTCTCTGGGACCCGCGTGTAGTTGAAATCCCAAGGCCGATCTGGTGGGTCATCTTACACGGTATTATTTTAAATACTCGACCAAAAGCTAAAGCAGAGGATTACCAAAAAATATGGACTGATGAAGGCTCTCCACTGTTGGTAATTAGTAAACAACAACGCGATGCATTACAAAGCCAGCTTGATGACAGATTTCCAGGCCCAGTAAAAGTAGTATTGGCAATGCGATATGGTCAACCTTCTATTCAGGCTGGTCTGGAAGAGTTAAGACAACATAATGCAAAACGAATTTTAGTGCTGCCTTTATATCCTCAATATTCTGCCAGCACCACAGCATCCACATTTGATGCCATCGCAAAAGAGTTTATGTTGCAACGTTGGATGCCGGAATTGCGAATGGTGAATAATTACGGCTCTAATACAGATTATATCAATGCCTGTGCAACAAAAATTCAAAATTACTGGAAGGAACACACCCAAAGTCAGAAACTGGTATTTTCTTTTCATGGTTTACCCAAACGTAATTTAGAATTGGGTGATCCCTATCATTGTGAGTGTCATGAAACAGCGCGCTTAATTGCAGAAAAATTAAAACTCAATGAATCGCAGTGGCAATTAACATTTCAATCACGATTCGGCAAAGCTGAATGGTTGCAGCCCTACACGATTAAAACGATGGAAGGGTTACCGCGACAAGACACAAAGTCTATAGATGTATTTTGTCCAGGGTTTTCGGCAGACTGTATTGAAACGCTGGAAGAGATCAATATGGAAAATCGAAGTGTATTTCTAGATGCCGGTGGAGAATCATTTAATTACATTCCGGCATTGAATGCCGAGGATGTGCATATTACAGCTTTAAGTAATATCGTTATGCAACATAGTCAAGGTTGGCCGGAAAGTTCGAGTAATTATCAAACTCCTGATAAAGAAGCGATTAAACAGCGTGCGTTAAAGTTAGGTGCGAAACAATAATTTAGCCAATATTACAGTGGATACTCAATAAGAATTATTCATCTAACGGTTGTTATGGATACTTTATTCATTCACGAAATTTCACAGGTTATTCAGTTAGCCGTTGCACCTGTTTTTTTATTGGCCGGTATTGCAGGATTTTTAACGGTGTTATCTCACCGCCTTAGCCGAGTAGTTGATCGTACGCGTAGTGTTGATAGAAGTATTCATGTTGCGCAGTTAAGCGAGCATCAGGAATTACTATGGCGAGAAGCAAGTGTTCTTGAACAGCGCACCAAGATCATTAATTGGGCCATTCGCCTAGCTGTGGGGTCAGCTCTTGCAGTTTGTCTCGTTGTAATGAGTCTATTTCTTGGTGATATTACAGTTTTTAGGTTAGATGCAACCATTGCGTATTTGTTTGTTGCGGCAATGATGTTAATTATTTTTTCATTACTACTACTGTTAGTTGAGATACATATTTCTACAAAAAATTTGCGTCATGGCTTGGAGCACTTAATCGTAGATTCAAATGCACCAACAAAGTCAAAACAAAATGACTGTTAATTTTAATTTAGATATGAGCAGCTGCTTTGATGTTGCTTAGCGAATTGAAAATCTGATCGCGTACTTCTGTGACACTTCCACTACCATCTATTTGAATAAACCTCGGTGCTTTTATATCCCCTGTGGCTGCCCAATGAGAATAATACTCAATTAAAGGTTGAGTTTGAGTGTGATAAACATTTAATCTTGCGCGGACTGTTTCTTCTTTATCATCCTGGCGTTGAATAAGCGTATCGTCAGTAATGTCATCACGATTTTCATTTTTAGGTGGGTTAAATATTACGTGGTATGTGCGTCCTGATGTAGGGTGGTAACGTCTACCGCTTATGCGTTTTATAATTTCATCATTGTCTACATATATTTCAATTACATAATCTATATATAAGTTTTGGCTTTTTAAGCTTTCAGCTTGCGCAATGGTACGTGGGAACCCATCGAATAAATATCCATTTTTGCAATCATCCTGTTTAATTCGATCTGTGACTAAACCTAAGATAATTTCGTCTGAGACTAAGCCACCCGCTTCCATGACTTCCTTAGCTTGCAGGCCAAGTGGAGAGCCTTGTGCGATAGCCGCACGCAGCATATTTCCAGTTGAAATTTGCGGAATACCAAATTTTTCTGCGATGAAGTTTGCCTGAGTGCCTTTCCCGGCTCCAGGCCCACCAAGTATGATGATACGCAAGGCTCAGCTCCTATGAACAAGCGTAGTTGCTTTACAAACTTAAGAACAACGTAATTAGGATCGCAAATTAATTATACGACAATTTGAATTAGCTTAAATGGTGTTTCTAACAGGATAAAGTTAATTTTTTCGAATTATTAACACGTAAAAAACTTTGTTAACAGTCTTTATCTAGGGTGTTTGTAGTTAAACAAATTCATTCACCAACTTATCGATAGCAATACATTTATATTGACCGAGTCCTAACGAGCCCAAGTTCACCGGGCCTATACGGTGACGAATGAGCCTTAGAGTGGGATGATTGATAGCCGCCGTCATACGACGTACTTGGCGGTTACGGCCTTCTCTAATTACGATTTCTAACCACTGAGTAGGCACTGATTTGCGAAAGCGAATAGGCGGGTCACGTTGCCAAAGATGATCGGGTTCAGTAATACAATTGACCTCGGCAGGTAATGTCATACCGTCTTTGAGCATAAGGCCTTGACGAAGTTTTTGCAGAGAGTCAGCACTTAATTCTCTCTCAACTTGCACCCAATAGTATTTAGCCCACTTGAATCTAGGGTCTGCTATTCGCTCTTGTAACTTGCCGTTATCAGTGAGCAGTAATAAGCCCTCAGTATCTTTATCTAAACGGCCCGCAGCATAGACATTCGGTATGTCAATAAAATCTTTGAGAGTTTGCCTTTTAGGGTTCTTATCTTCGTTAGTATCCGTAAACTGGCTGAGTACACCATAGGGCTTGTTGAAGAGGATAAGCTTGGCCATATTAGGCAGCTTTTAAAAACCTCATCCATTTTTCTTTGCGAAACTCGCCAAAATCGAGTTGTTCAAATAAGTCATTCAACATTGTGAAGTCTGGTTTTTTTCTCTCTAATTTTACGTTCTCAGATAGCTTTGCTTCACATTCTATGCCTGTGAGTTTTCGATATAGTAGTAACTCCTTCTGATGCTCGTCGATTAAATTTTGAATGCGTTTAGCGCCACGAATTTTCATATCGCTAATGTTTTGAATATTTTCTAACAATTCATCTAAACTGGAAAACTTATTTAATAATTTGGCTGCCGTAGCCATGCCAATTCCAGGTACACCAGGGATATTGTCTACACTGTCTCCTGCAATCGCTAACTGATCTGCGATTTGATTCGGATACACACCAAATTGTTTTTTTATTTGCGGAATAGAATGACGTTGACCTTTTGCAAAGTTCCAAAAAGTATCGTTTTCTGTAATCAATTGCGCCAGATCTTTATCCGAAGAGATAATAGTAATTTTATGACCTTTGTTGCGCATGCGAGTAGCTAAGGTGCCAATTAAATCATCTGCCTCATAATGAGGGCTTCCTATTTGGCAAATGCCTAAGGCCTCTATGAATTCGCGACAATATTTAAATTGACGTTTTAATTCTTTTGGAGCCGGATCACGATTTGCTTTGTAGTCAGGATAGATTTCATTACGAAAAGAAGTTTGCAAGCTTTCATCGAACGCAAAACTTACATAGTTTGGATTAGCCTGTTGTAAAAATTGAAATACAAAGTCAGCAAAACCATATACCGCATTTACTGGTTCATTATTCTTATTAACAACATGATCAGGAACGGTAAACCAAGCGCGAAATACATAGATGCTAGAATCTACAAGGTAGACGTTATCAGTCACAGATTTATCTTATGGACATAAAAAAAGCGACTCTACTAAAGAGTCGCTTGGTTGTCATTTAGTTGGTTAGAAAAGAAACTATTTTATTGGACAATTTTAATCAACTGCCCGGCTTTAGGTTCACCATCAGGGTACATACCATTAATCAAGCGTAATTGCTCTTCAGCATGGTGTGTAATATCAGAACGTTTAGCTAATGACGCAAAAGTATCGCCTTTTTTTGCACGAATAAGTTTTAAGTGTTTAGGTTTAGCTAATTTCACTTCACTGCTTTTTAGCTCACGCATACTTTTAATCATTGCTAAACCTGCTGCATCATGTTTATTTAACGCAGCAGAGTTTTGACCGGCTATTAGTACCTGATAAATTCGTTTATTTTGAAAAACTGCAGCAACACGACTGGGCACCTTACCACTTCTAGTGCTGAGTGTTGTAAGTCCGGTATACCCCTTGAAATTTGCAGTTTGCACAGGCTGGCCTTTATCGATCTGACCTTTAAACTGTTCATCTAAGTATTGCTTAGGGGTTTGGTTCTTATTTAAATCATCAATTGTAATTTGAATTTGCGCGTCTCCTGCTTTTGTCTGGGCAATTAATCGATCTGGTAAGTTATCGATTTTCCAACCCACTGGAAACTCAATAAATAAGTTTAAATCACTGTGATAAAATTTATTCTTTCTTAATATGCCATCTTTTTCTGAGTTACCAAGCACCACACCATCCATATAATTTAAGAACGTTTCTCGACCTGCTTCACGCGTGGCAGCCGTTTTAATTCTATCGGCGGCACCGATAACTTCTTGTAAGCGCTTGTCATTAGCGGGGTGAGTAGAGAATGTGCCATGGTAAGAGCGAGGTTCGCGGCCTTCTTCTTTTGCTAATTGTTTATCAAAATCTTCTTGGTCTTTAAGAATTTCGACGACTTTTAACATTTCTTGCGGGTCATAGCCTACATTTGCTATGTATTCTGCGCCTAAGCGATCGGCTTCCAATTCATGGTTGCGACCATAACCGCGTATAAGAGCAGTACCGCCCACATTTGCTGCTTGCGCGGCTTGGCTACTGCCAGTAAGTATTCCTACACCTGCACCTAAAATACCTGCCACTGTTCCTGCACTTTGTTGGCGTACACCATGACGTGCAGTGATGTGTCCAATTTCATGTCCAAGAACACCGGCTAATTCCGCTTCTGAATTCATGTAAGCCATGATTCCACGAGTGATGTAAAGGTAACCGCCGGGAAGTGCAAATGCATTTATTTGCGGGCTGTCTAGAACAGTCACATGATAAACAAGGTTTGGGCGATGGCTTTTCTTGCCAATTTCATCTACTAGGCCTTCTACATAACTTTGCAACGCCGGGTCATTATAGGGGCGATATTGCTTCATGATTTGCTGGTGAGCCTGCTTGCCAAGATTAATTTCCTGCGCTTCAGACATTAAGACAAAATCTTGTTTGCCTGTGACAGGATTGGTAGCACAACCACTAAACAGGAAACTTATTGCGAGTATTAAGCCTGCACTGAAAATATTAAATTGTTTGCCCATCATGCTGTCCTCATCATTCTTTTGGCGAAGAGTCATACATTAATTTGACGTGGTATGGAGACCTAAAGTTTCCATAATTTTTTATCTAACATACCTACATGCTAGCCTTGATTCGCGATGAATCCAAATACTAATAGCGCTAAAACCCTATACAACAAGGTGTTAAGAGGAGTTAATTGGACGCCGAATTTATGCTCGACGTTAAATACAAGAGCGAATTTAGACTAACTTTTCTTGCCGTAGCGTTTGCGGAATTTATCGACTTGTCCTGCGGTATCAACAATTTTTTGTTTACCTGTAAAGAAAGGGTGACACTGAGAACAAACATCTATACTCATTGTGTCGTTTCCATATGTAGAACGAGTAGTGAAGGTATTCCCACAGCTACAGGTCACATTAACCTCTTGGTATTTTGGATGAATATCAGGTTTCATAATCGGCCAAATCTAGATGTTTCTCTTCAGAGCTCGCGGATCATACGCAACCCGCTAGTGCAACTCAAGTATCCAAGATGTGTACTTTGTTTGCCTCATTTTTTAATAGGGTTCTTGATGATGTGTGTTTAAGTCTTTGTCCAAGTAGGGTTTTATCAGTTATCCACAAAATCTGTGGATAAAACTGTGTACATTTTCAAAGTCTAGCGGCAAAACTCGGGAAATTTTACATTTTTGTTAAATCGCCCAAAAAATGTACAAGAATTTAAGCTATTGTTTTTATTGGAGTTATGTCCAGAGCACATAATTTGTTGATTTAATGATCAAACAAAGCTCTTGTAAGTGACATTTTTATAGCGCTTGTGCATAACCTCTCCGTAAAGCACGAAATATTGAGTTCTAGTGAGGAAAATTTGCACAATCTCATTCAGAGTCGGTTTGAGCCAGAATTTCAACAATTTCGCCTGTTTCATCCATGGCTACCGTAATTTCAATCGGTGCACAACATACCTGGCAGTCTTCGATATAGCTATGGTTACCGGCACTGCCGTCTACCAAAATTTCCAAGGATTCACCGCAGTAAGGGCAATAGATATGTGAGCTATTAAGAACATTGCTCATGTATGGACTTAGCCTTCAGGAGCTTCGTCCGGTGGTAAGCGTGCATACAGTTGCTCGGCACGTTGCGGGTAGCTGTAAGAAATTTGGTCAGCGATTTGCCGAATCAGGGCATTGCGTTTATCTGCACTTGGCATATTTTGCGCAAGCTCTAAAGCATAATCCACATCTGTACTAGCTGCAGTACTCGCTACAGCGGTAAGTAAATCACCATACACAGCTTCACCTCGAAAATTCTCTACCCAAGTTGCGGCTTCATTTAAATCATAAGAGGCATAGTAATAAGTTATATTTTCTGCCCAACTGTTTCTCACTGCACCATTGAGTTGTGGCAAATAACTAGCTGCCATATCAGGGTCTACGCTTGCAAGTTGGCTGCCTAAGCTGATTAAACCATCTTCACGCAATGAGCCACTTTTGCTGTTCAACCATGCCATTGCGGATTCGGGATCACTGTTACCCCAACCATAGATCACAGAATTAACCAGTTCACTATTTACTTCATTGCTAGGCAATTGATCAATTAATTCTGCAGCCCTGACAGGGTCGGAATATGCAAGTGAATTAATTACAGAGAGGCTTAGCTGTTGACGCAAAGTTGCTTGTTGTGCCGTTTGTGCAATCTGGAAAGCACGATCTGGATTTTGTGCAGCAATTTGTCCTATAACAGTATCTTGTAAATAAAGCTGTCCGCCTGGATCCATTTCTCTTGCCCAATTTAATGCGTCTTCAGGAGATTGCGCACTTAAATATTGCACAACAGTGGGTGCTAATTTTTGCTTAAGCTGTTTATTATCAAGCTGAGCAACGTAGCTTGCAGCGGCTTCTGCATCTTTTGCAGCCCAAGCAGTTACCGTCGCACTATATGCATCACTTCGGCTACGAGAAGAATGAATGTTTTCAATAAATGCTAACGCATCTCTCGGATCTTGATTAGCTATGTTTGTAAAGACGCTATAACTAATGTTAGAAATATTCCCATGCGGTAGTGATTGCATCACTTCATATGCAGTTTGTGGATCGGATTCCGCCCAACGATAAAGAACTGCTTCTTGCAAACGTTGCTGCATTAATTTGTCATTTACACGTTGCGTAAATTCAAATGCTAACTCAGGATCTTCAGCGGCCCAAGAGTCGATAATGCCCAACATCGCATTTTCACGCTCATATCCGCGAGGCATAAGTAATGCTTCTTCGATTGCAGACTCGGGATCTTGTACACCTTTTTCAATTAATGCATCGCTTACATATTGTTGTTCATTAGTCTGTATGCCCAAACGTTCTGATAATTCGATTCTGAATGCCACGTTGTTTACATCGATAGCCGCTAATATACCTTGTGACGCAGATTCTTTTAGATTTTGCTCTTCAATACGGTTTGCCCGTTTCACAGCTGCATCAGCATCAAGTTTTGCCCAGTTTTTAAATACATCATGCACAAGTGAATAATTATTATTTTTGTATGCATCAATAGCGATGTTCGCTGCACTTTTGGGATCAAGTTCTGTTAAGCGTGCAACTAAAATCTGCATAAAGCTATTTCGTTGTTGTGTATTACCGACACCTGCAGTTTCTTTTAGCAACTTTAGTAGTAGTAATTTATTTGCCCGCCCTGCAACCGCATATAAAGCTTCATTTTGTGCAAATAAAGAAGGTAAAGATAATATTTCTGGAATGCTGTTTACGTTTTGGTAATGATCTTTACGTTGTAATTGAGCAGCCTCAATAGTCATAGTCCCTGATGCAATCGTTGGTGAGGTGGGTTTTTGGGTAAATACATCACTGCTATCGTGACGAGCAATATAATGGCCCAAACCATAGCCAGCAGTTCCGACTACGATTAGCAAACACGAGATCAATAGTAGAGGTTGTTTTGGCATAAGGCACTCCTACTAATCAATATAGGATAAGTATATAGCTAAATTATGTTTTAGATGGGGCAAGATCTAGGCGATTTACCGCTAAGCTGCATAATCTCGGGCTTCAGGTAGCCAATTTTGCAAGATATCGTCAAGAAAACGATATCCGTGCTCACTACAACGAATCCCATTATTGTCTATTATCAGTAAACCTTCTTCTACTTGCGACTGTAGCTTTTGATAAACGGACTGCAATGTTAATCCTGTATGTAACTTGAATAGCTGCTCAGTAAAGCCCTTTTTTAAACGCAAGGCGTTCAACAAAAATTCAAAAACAATATCTTGTTCATTTAAAGTATTTGTTGAGATTATTTTGCTTTCATCCTCCATGGTGTGCATATACTGTTGCGGATGTTTGGGCTTTTCACAGCGAACGATTGTACTCGGAAGACTAAAACTTATTTTTTGATGTGCGCCTGCACCTATTCCTAAATAATCGCCAAATTGCCAATAGTTTTTATTGTGCACACATACTTTATTGTCTTTGGCATAAGCCGAAACTTCATACTGAAAATAATTGTTTTCGGAAAGAAATTTCATTCCGGCTTGCTGAATAGCCCAACTGGTTTGTGAATCGGGGAGCGAAGGAGGTCGTCGATAAAAATGCGTATTTGGCTCTAATGTGAGTTGATAATAAGAAATATGGCTAGGCGATAGCGAAATAGTTTTCTCAAGATCTTCCATTGCAGCTTGTAGAGTCTGTTGAGGTAGTGCATACATTAGATCGATATTAATGTTTTCAAAACCTGCTTGTTTTGCGGTTTGCACGCTGTTTATTGTGTCTTGTGCATCATGAATGCGCCCTAATTTTTGAAGTTGTTGATTTGCAAAACTTTGAGCCCCAATTGAAATGCGATTCACACCTGCTTCGCGAAAGCCCGTAAAGTTTTCTTGATCCATTGTGCCTGGATTAGCTTCAATAGTAATTTCAATATTTTCCGAGAAAGGAACAAGTTCATTAATTTTGTTTAATAGCTGTTGAATGCTTTGCGCTGAAAAAATACTTGGTGTACCGCCACCTATAAATATACTGATTATTTTTCGGTCTTGTACATCTTTAATGAAACGTTTTAGATCTGTAACCAGTGCATTGATGTATTGTTCCTCGGGAACCTTATTTTTTATTTCGTGCGAATTAAAATCACAGTAAGGACATTTTTTGATACACCAAGGTAGGTGAATATAAAGCGAAAGGGGAATCGATTGGTTTGGTTCAGACACGTAAAACTGTTGGATGTTAGTTCAGTGCGACAATCAATTTTTGTAAGGCTTGTGCACGGTGACTGATTTTATTTTTTTCCGCAGGGTCCAAATCAGCAGAAGAGCAGCCATGTGTGGGAACAAAGAACAAAGGGTCATAACCAAATCCGTTCACACCACTAGGTTCGTGTAAAATTCTTCCCTCCCAGGTGCCTTCGCATATAAGTGGCATGGGGTCTTGCACATGACGCATATAAATAATCACACATTGAAAGCGCGCGGAGCGCTGATCATCTGCAACACCTTTTAACTCTTGCAGTAGTTTAGCGTTATTCGCATCGTTATCTCCATGTTGGCCAGCATATCTTGCGCTGTATACGCCAGGTGCACCTTGTAGAAAGTCCACTTCAATACCTGAGTCATCGGCTAAAGCAGGTAGCCCTGTTAATTCAGCTGCATGACGGGCTTTGATAATGGCATTTTCAACAAAAGTAGTGCCGGTTTCGGCAACATCCGGTACATTAAATTCAGATTGTTTAATTAATTGATAGCGTTGTTGATTTAAAACTGCCTGGATTTCTCTTAATTTTCCAGAGTTGCTGCTTGCTAAGACAATTTTTTCGGGTGCATTTTTGTTTGACATGTTCTACATCTGCAAACAAGCTTTTTGATGCTGGATGATTTCCTGAATGCCTTTATTGCCGAGTGCCAATAAACTGGATAGCTCATCTTTCGAGAAAGCCTCTTGTTCTGCTGTACCTTGTATTTCAATAAAGGCGAGTTGGTCATTCATAACAATATTCATGTCCGTTTCTGCTGCGCAGTCTTCTGCATAATCTAAATCCAATACAGGTGTATTTTGGAAAATTCCGACCGAAATAGCGGCCACATTATGGGTAATAGGGTTCGTGTTGAGTTCATCTTTGGTCAGCATGCCCTGAATGGCATCACTCAATGCAATAAATCCACCTGAAATAGAGGTGGTGCGCGTTCCGCCATCCGCTTGGATGACATCGCAGTCAACAGTAATGGCATATTCGCCTAGCAGTTTAAGATCGATCGCGGCACGCAAAGATCGACCAATTAAGCGTTGAATTTCAAGAGTGCGGCCGCCCTGTTTGCCACGTGCAGCTTCACGAGACATGCGACTGTTGGTAGAGCGTGGCAACATTCCATATTCTGCGGTCACCCAGCCCTGATTCTGGCCCTTGAGAAATTTGGGCACCTGATCCGTTACACTAGCAGTACATAAGACTTTTGTATCACCGAATTCGGCTAATACTGAACCTTCAGCATGCTTGGTATAGTTGCGGGTAAACTGAACATTACGCATTTGGTCTGCATTACGCCCACTAGGACGGTTAAAAGAACTCATACAAAACTACCTGGAGCAATGATTAAGAGTCGCGCATTATACGCAAAAAATTTCATTACATTTCACTGTAACAGTATGTTTAGATAGTTTTCAAAATAAAGAATAATCAAAAAAAAGAGAAATAAGGAAAAATACAATGCTCTGCAGTATGACGGGATTTGCAAGAATGGAGGATGTGTGTGATGAAGGGAACATTAGTTGGGAACTTCGTTCGGTCAATCATCGATATCTAGAGATCAATTTCCGTCTGCCTGAAGAAGTGCGGCGACTTGAACCACAGTTGCGCCAACATCTACAAAAACATCTCGCACGTGGAAAAGTGGATTGTACTTTCCGCTATCAACTTTCTGAGTCACAAAGTGCTGCACTAGAGCTTAACGAGCCACTGTTAGAAAGTCTGTTAAAGCAGGTTCATTATGTGAATGAAAAACTCCCTCAAGCAACGCCGGCAGAAGCCATAGACCTGCTTGCTTGGCCAGGAGTTTTGTGTACTGCGGAAAAAGATATGCAAAGTTTTGACGCCAAATGTTTAGCTTTATTTGATTCAGCAACTCAGCAATTGTTAGAGATGCGCAGCACTGAAGGTGAACGACTAAAAAAAATGTTAGAAGAGCGCTGTGAACAAATTAGTAACATTGTGAAACAAGTGCGCACGCGCTATCCACAGGTACTAGAGGAGTTAAGGCAAAAACAACAACAACGTATTGATGAGTTGAAAATTGATTTTGACCAACAACGGTTTGAGCAAGAGCTGGTCTACGTCTCGCAAAAACTAGATATTGCGGAAGAACTTGATCGATTAGAGAGTCATCTTGCAGAAATGCAAACTGTTTTCGAGCGTAAAGATCCTATTGGTAGGCGGTTAGATTTTTTGATGCAAGAATTTAATCGCGAAGCCAATACATTAGCTTCAAAGTCAGCAGATATTGTAACTACACAAGCCGCTGTGGATTTAAAAGTATTAATTGAGCAGATGCGCGAACAAGTACAAAATATTGAGTAAAAATTAGGTAAAGATATGTCACAAGAACATGCACAAAAACATCAAGTTAAAATCTTTTGTACGGGAGGCACAATTGATAAAGTATATTTTGATGCTTTAAGTGAGTACCAAATTGGCAATCCAGTTGTAGAGAAAATTTTAAATGAGGGCTTGGCGAAGTTTTCTTTTGAGGTGGACTCAATATTAAAAAAAGATAGTTTAGAAATTACTGATGAGGATCGAGAACAAATCTTTCAGCATGTTGCTGCAGAGTCTTGTGAGAATATACTCATTACTCATGGCACGGATACCATGATAAACACGGCACAACGATTAGAAGAAATAAAAAATAAAACGATTGTATTGACAGGCGCTATGCAACCGGCGCGGTTTCGCAATACGGATGCGATTTTCAATATCGGTTATGCCATCGCCGCAGCCCAGCATCTTCCGCATGGCGTATATTTGGCTATGAACGGACAGATTTTTACCCCCGATTCGGTACAAAAAAACCGCGCGGCCGCACAGTTTGAAGCCACTTAGAAGTGATCGTATTTCTATCTTTCTAAAGACAAAAATTATTAAATATAGCCCTTGAAATAGCTAAAACCGCCCATATTCAATAGACATAAAAGTTAATTGTTTATTTCTATGGAGGCAAATTATGCTTACAAGAGTTTATCGAGACCCTATGGATACTTTTCGTGAGTTTCGCGGAGAGTTAGATCGTCTTTTCAATAGCAATGCTACTGGATATATCGATACGGCAACCGATTGGGTACCAAGTGTAGATATCAAAGAAGGCAAGGATGCGTATGAGGTGGCTGCCGATGTACCCGGTGTGGAGCCAAAAGATATTGATGTTTCATTAGAAGATGGCATGCTCACGGTGAAAGGAGAGCGTAAGTCCGAAACTAAAGATGAAGGTGAAGGCTATACCCGCACTGAACGTAGTTACGGCAGTTTCTATCGACGCTTTACGCTGCCAGATACTGCAGATGCTGAAAACATTTCTGCAAAAACGGAGCATGGTGTATTGAAGTTACATATACCTAAAAAAGAAAAGGCGTTGCCTAAGAAAATTTCAGTCAAAGGATAGATTGCTAATTTATGGAAACTTACTAAAACGGAACTTATACAAGGAAGTTGATTAGCGCCGCGATATTACGCGGCGCTTTAGTGTTGGCTCAATTAAAATGTAGGGTGATATGGAATACAAAGACTATTACAAAATACTCGGCGTGGAACGTGATGCAAAAGAAGCTGAAATCAAAACAGCTTATCGACGTCTTGCGCGCAAGTATCACCCTGATGTAAGCAAAGAATCGAATGCCGAAGAAAAGTTTAAAGAAGTAGGTGAAGCGTATGAGGTATTAAAAGACCCGCAAAAACGCCAAGCTTATGATCAACTTGGCGCGAATTGGAAAGCGGGGCAAAATTTTAATCCACCTCCTGGTTGGGAAGATATTTTTACGAATGCAGGATTTTCAACTGGATCTACTGCTGGTGGTTTTGGTACCAGTGGCTTCAGTGATTTTTTTGAATCTATGTTTGGTGGTGGATTTGCTCAAAGTGCAACGTCAGGATTTGGTCAATCACATATGCGAGCTCAAGGTGCCGATCAACATGCGAGTATTACGGTGTCACTTGAAGATGTATTTAATGGTGCAAAGAAAAATATTCGTTTGGGCAGTGGGCGAAACTTAGATGTAAAAATTCCCAAAGGCATCACTTCGGGTAAACGCATTCGTCTCACGGGCCAAGGAGGTGCAGGTACAGGTGGAGGGCCAAATGGAGATTTGTATTTAGAAATTTCCATTACACCACACCGCTTATTTAAATTAGAGGGTAAAGATATTCTATTGGATCTTCCCATAACACCTTGGGAGGCCGCATTAGGTGCGCGTGTTGAAGTACCCACCTTAGGTGGTCGAGTAGAAACTAAAATTCCTGCAGGTTCGCAGTCGGGTAAGAAACTACGCTTAAAAAAACGTGGTTTAAGCGGTAATCCCCCGGGTGATCAAATTGTCACCCTGCAAATCATGATACCTAAGAGTACTACCGATGAAGATAAAAGCTACTTTGAGGAAATGGCAAAACGTTTTCCTTTTAATCCGCGGGAGAAGATTTAAATATAGGGATTATCAACAAAGGATCTTTGATCTTATAATTCGGTCTGATTCATAAGGACCTATAACAAGAACATATAAGGTATGAATTTTAAATCACTACATCTTTGTGCGCTGTGCATGCTACTTATACTCAGTGCAAGTCATTTAACGGTCTATGCGGGTTTACCCAATCATGTAGACGGTGAGCCTTTACCCTCGTTAGCGCCGATGTTAGAGCGCACCACTCCTTCAGTGGTAAATATTTCCACGACCGGCAAAGTCGTCGTGCGCGATCCTTTTTTTGATGATCCGTTTTTTCGGCGTTTTTTTGATATTCCGCAACAACAGCGCGAGCGAAAAACTACAGGTTTAGGTTCCGGTGTCATTATTGATGCAAAAAATGGTTATGTGATTACCAATTCGCATGTCATCGACAAAGCTCAAGACATCGTCGTGACCTTAGAAGATGGCCAACGTTTTGATGCAAAAGTGATTGGTAAAGATCCTGGTGCCGATATAGCGGTGATTCAAATTGATGCCACCAATCTCAGTGAAATTTCGTTTGGTGATTCGGACAGCTTGCGGCAAGGAGATTTTGTTGTAGCAATTGGCAATCCGTTTGGACTCGGGCAAACCGTAACTTCTGGAATTGTAAGTGCACTGGGTCGCAGTGGTCTGGGGATTGAATCTTATGAAGATTTTATTCAAACCGATGCTTCTATTAATCCCGGTAATTCAGGGGGTGCGTTAGTGAATTTGCGTGGCGAACTGATTGGCATTAATACCGCAATCTATGGCCCCAGTGGCGGTAACGTGGGGATTGGGTTTGCAATACCCATAAACATGGCCCAACAAATCACGGCCCAATTAATTGAACACGGTGAAGTTAAACGGGGTCGCCTAGGGTTCAGTGCACAGGATTTAACCCCCGAACTTGCACAAGCCTTCGGTATTTCGCGTAATAAAGGCGTAGTGGTCGCACGGGTAGAAAAGGATTCGCCCGCGGATAAAGCGGACATGCAAGTGGGTGATGTGATTGTCGCGGTTAATGGTCGAGAAGTAACAAGCTCTGCACAAGTGCGGAATGAAATCGGATTACTTCGAATTGGTGATCGCGTAGAAATTGATATTTTGCGCAATGGAAAAGCGCGTGCACTTAAGGCAACGCTACAAGATAAAGTCATGAAAAGCGTGCAAGGAAAAAAACTAAGTACATTTTTAGCAGGTGCAGAATTTAGTGAAGTGAGTGAAGATACCGCGCGTGGATCCATTTCAGGAATTGAAGTGATCAGTGTAACTGGCAGAGCAGCAAGTTCGGGACTGCGCAAAGGCGACTTGATTTTAAGTGTCAATAAACAACGCGTGAAATCGATACGCGAAATGCAAGATGCACTGAAGAAAAATGAGGATGCGGTGTTATTAAATATACAACGCGATTCACGTGGATTGTTCTTACTGATTCAGTAAATTTTTATTTCATCAATTTATAACCTTTGCGTTTCAGCATCGCTTGTTTCCATTGGTTACCTTTAAAGCCAATCATTAAGTGCGTTAATAATAGTAGGGCATTCGGTAACAAAAGATAGGTTTGGGTTAAGTTAATCAATTTTTCTGAAACGGTAGGAAGAAAAGCATTACCTGCAAAAGCATAAACATACAAAGGGAGTTGAATCAGCATGAATACAATGCCATAACCCCAAAGGCCTTTTGCAAGCAACCAGCCCCATGAAAAGATAAAGGCTAAAAAACTAAAGCCATGGCCAACGTAAATGACATGGTCATTTTTAACGAAATTCATGTTTCTATCGATGAAAAATTTTTGGAAAGATTAAGCTGGACTATCCGCCCGTTACAGGCGGGAAAAACGCGACCTCATCTCCATCGGCCACTTGTTCAGAAAAGCTTGCATACTCTTGGTTGACCGCCACTAATAAATTCTCGGGGCGCGGCATATTGGAGGTCGCTTGATTCCAAACCTCTTCTACCGTGCTGGATTCAGCAATGGGCACACTATCGCTGCTGCGACCAATCGTTTCGCGCAAGCTGGCAAAATATTTAACGTTTACCGTCATTCTATAAATTAAACCCTTGAATTCATCACCTAAAATCAACTATGAAATGATACCATTTAAAGACAATGAGCAAGTTGACGCATTTTAATCAACAAGGTGAAGCGCACATGGTAGATGTGGGCGAGAAACCTGTAAGTCATCGTATCGCGGTGGCGGATGGACGCATTCGCATGCAAACTGAAACCTTACAGCTCATTCAAAGTGGTGGACATAAAAAAGGGGATGTGTTGGGTATCGCACGCATCGCAGGCATCATGGGCGCTAAGAAAACCTCAGAGCTGGTACCGTTATGTCATCCATTAGCACTTACATCCGTCGAAGTAGAATTTAGTGTTGAAGAGGCACCGGCTACAGTGTATTGCAAAGCGACCGCTGAAACCCGAGGACAAACCGGGGTAGAGATGGAAGCCCTTACCGCCGTGCAAATTGCACTGTTAACTATTTATGATATGTGCAAAGCCGTGGATCGAGGCATGGTGTTGCAAGACATCGCGTTGCTGAGTAAACAGGGCGGAAAATCGGGGACATGGATGCGCGAAGCATAAACTTACTTTCGTTAGTAAGGTCAAATAAGCCATAAGAAAAATAATCAGGCCAGGAGTGCAGCTGTGAAAATTATCAAATACATCCTCATTGCCATCCCATTACTTATTATTCTAGTCATCGGTGCAGGAGCATTCTTTTTATCGACTCTAGACTTGAATGCATACAAATCTCTCATTGTAGAAAAAACCAAAGAGGCCACGGGAAGAGAACTCACCATTACAGGAGATATTGGTCACCAATTGTTTCCGCGCTTAGGGCTTTCATTAGGGAATACCACCTTTGGTAATGCAGAAGGTTTTGGACAGAAACCGATGGCCAGCATTGAAGAAGTAGACATTAATGTTGCCGTCATGCCATTACTTAAAGGCAAAATTGAAGCTTCAAAACTAAAGCTGCATGGTTTGAAAATGAATCTGCACAAAAATGCTCAGGGAGTCACAAATTGGGATGACTTAATTCCAGAAGAAACGACGCAGAAAACGAGCGAAGAAAAAAGCTCGCAAACCACGGATGTGGAATTAGCTATTAATGGAATTGAAATTACGGATGCTGAATTACTTTGGCAAGATGATCAGGCAGGTAGCAAAATTCAAATTGCACCTTTTAATCTCACTACCGGTGCATTAGGGGATGGTAAACCTACAGATGTAAACATGGATTTGAATTTAAAAAATACAAATCCTGTGATGGATGCAACACTCAAGATCTTTGCTGAAGCTATATTCGATTCCAAAGCACAAACCTTACAACTGAATGGTTTGGATGTAGATCTGCTTTCAACGGGTGAGTCTTTTCCAAATGGCGCGATGGAGTTAGATTTGACTTCAAACGTGAGTGGTAACTTTGCAACGCAAAAATATGCCATGGAAAATACTAAAATTAATATAGCAGGCACCGGCGATGCGTTCCCGGAAGGCAAACTGGATGTTTCCATGCAGACGAATATTAATGCCGACCTTGCAAATGAAGCATTAAGTCTCAGTTCTCTTGTGTTATCCATGGTGGATACCGAACTTACAGGGGATGCGTCCGTGCAGTCGTTCAGTAAGCCTAATGTTAAATTTTCCTTAGCCTCTGAGTTGTTGGATTTAGATAAATTATTACCGACTTCCAGTGCAGAAGAAAAATCAGAAAGTACCCCCGCAGATGAAAACGAACCGATTGAATTGCCTACTCAGACACTTCGAGATATGCGTGTGAATGGAGATATCGCCGTTGGTAAATTAATTGTTTCCGGAATGACCATGACGAATGTGAAAGCAACGGTCACGGCCAAAGGCGGTTTACTCCAAGTCACGCCGATGTCGATGAATCTTTATGACGGTACAATGCAAGGAAAGGCTAGTGTTGATGTACGTGGTGATACTCCCAAATATGCACTGGCTACCAATATTGCCGATGTTGCGATAGATAAACTAAGCGTTGATTTCTTAGGCGAAGAACAAGCGTATGTTCGAGGCGTGAGCAATCTTTCTCTGGATATCAACACTACCGGCAATAGTGTTGCGGAATTGAAGCGTGCATTGGATGGCCAAGTGAAATTAAATGCGGCGGAAGGCGCATTACGCGATGCAAAACTGGCAGCCAATGTAGAAAAAGCAGCCGCTTTTTTGAAAGGTCGAGAACCGAAACCTACAGGAGAAGAGCTGGTATTTGATAAATTATTTGGTACGTTCAACATCACCAACGGATTGTCGGATAACAAAGATTTCACACTCAACACGCCATTGATCCATGCTAAAGGAATAGGCCAAGTAGATATCGCAAAATCAACAACGGATTATGAGATAGCGATTGGTTTATCGGAAGAACCGGATAAATGCGGAGTACCGATCTCGGTGAAAGGACCCTTTGAAAAATTAAGTTACGGTGTGGACGCCGGTGCAGCGTTGAAATGTGCACAAGCTGAAAAAATTGCTGAAAAGAAAGAAGAGCTCCAGGAAAAGATTGATAAAAAAATAGAAGAAGAGATTTCAGACAAATTAGGGGAAGGTTTAGGGGAATCGCTTAAAGATAAACTAAAATTATTCTAATGAAATCCCTATTTTTAGGGTTCGCTATTTGGTTGGGGTTGTGCACAAGCGCAATAGCTGAAGATGTTGGTGTTCGCTATGAAGATAAAAAGTATTTTTTAAGCGCAACATTTGAAGTGAATGCTCCACCAGCGCGCGTTATGAGAGTGCTCACGGATTTCGACAACATTGCGGACCTGAATCCTGCGATTATTGAAAGTGAACAACAAAGTTCTCCGGTTGGTGAAGGGTTACGCGTTAAAACGGTCATTAAAGACTGTGTATTATTTTTTTGTAAAACCATTACCCGTGTAGAAGATATTACCCAAATGCAAAATGAAAAATTGGAAGCTTTTATTGTGCCGATGTTAAGTGATTTGCGTTCGGGTTATGCCGTGTGGGAGTTGCAACCCAGTAGTACAGGTACATCAGTAAAATATGTGGCCGACATGCAGCCAAAGTTTTGGATACCACCCATTGTGCGTTCTTATGTACTCACTAAAAAATTCAAGAAACGTGTCAAACAAAGTGTTCAGCTTTTACAAAATAAAGCACAACAATAAATAGAATGAACCCTTCTTTTAGTCATCAAGTATTAAGTTGGTTTGCCCAACACGGGCGAAAAGACTTACCTTGGCAAACCATAAAAGATCCCTATCGTATCTGGGTGTCAGAAATCATGTTGCAGCAAACACGTGTCGATACTGTCATCCCTTACTATGAAAAGTTTATGCAACGTTTTCCTTCTGTTAATAAATTAGCCGAGGCAGATGTTGATGAAGTGTTACATCTCTGGACAGGTTTGGGTTACTACGCACGCGCACGTAATTTACATAAAGCTGCACAACAAATATGTGAATTACATGGTGGACAGTTTCCTAAACACATCGAACAAGTCGTTGCATTGCCCGGTATTGGTCGTTCTACGGCCGCCGCGATTCTCGCATTGAGCTTTGATCAAGCTCATGCAATTTTAGATGGAAATGTAAAACGCGTGTTGGCACGTTATTTTGCCTTAGCAGGTTGGCCGGGCAAGCGTGAAGTTGAACAACAACTTTGGCAACATGCAGAGGATCTATTACCTGAAAAACAATTTGCGCATTACACACAAGCGATGATGGACTTGGGAGCAACGGTCTGCACACGTAGTAAACCCATGTGTGATCTTTGTCCGGTGCAAGATAGTTGTGCCGCATTCGCGCAACAGCGTCAGCATGAACTACCCACACCTAGACCGACGAAAAAAATCCCAGAGCGAGAAGTGATGGTCGCAATTGTTCGCAGCGAACAAGACGGCTCCATTTGGTTAGAAAAACGTCCAGCGAGTGGAATATGGGGAGGTTTATATAGTTTTCCAGAATTTAAGGATGAAACGTCGCTGTTACGATGGTCGCGCCAACACCATAAAAATGCTTGTGATCATTATAAACTCCCTATCATTACCCATACTTTCTCGCATTATCGTCTATTCATGCATCCTATCGTCATTCAAATAGAGAATAAGCCCAAAAGTGTAATGGAAGACGCACTTGGGGTTTGGTATAAAATGGCAGATCAAAAAATAGGCTTGGCGGCACCGGTCAAAAAGGTGCTTGAACAAGTCCTGCAACAACAGAAGGAAGAACCCCATGACGCGCATGGTGCAATGTGTGAAGCTTAATAAAGAAGCCGAAGGCCTAGAATACCTACCTTATCCTGGCGACCTTGGTCAAAAAATCTATGACAACGTCTCTCAAGAGGGTTGGCAAATGTGGGTCGGTCATCAAACCATGTTGATGAATGAGTATCGTCTTACTCCGGTTGACCCAAAAGCTCGTAAGTTCCTAGAAGAGGAAATGGAAAAGTTCTTTTTCGGTGAAGGCTCTGAAGTTCCTAAAGAATTCGTTGATCCAAACGCAAAATAGCGCTTGATAGTCATAAACGTATTGACTCCTTATATATAGGTACGTTTAATAGCCCGCTTCAAATTCAAAAACAAATCTGGCCAGGTAGCTCAGTTGGTAGAGCAGTGGACTGAAAATCCTCGTGTCGGCAGTTCGATTCTGCCCCTGGCCACCATTAAATCAAAAACTTACTCAAACTTACTTCTTGCATTATACCTTGGTGCTACTCTGGTGCTACACATGAAATTAAAAGATAAAAAAACTTTTCTTTTCTTTTGTGTTTAAATTTTTAAACAAGGGGTAGGGTCTAATAGGTCGACCCGCAATATATAAACCCCTCCCCCTCAAGCCTGGTTCCACCATTCACATGTAACTTTCTTTAATTAGGTAAAATGTCCGCTAACGACCCAAAGCGGACATTTTTTATTGTAAACATTGATAATATACACCTGTAAATCAGATATACAGAATGGGGGTATTATGAAAGCGAACTTTAATGGATTTTCTATAATAACTGCTTGTTTACTTTTTTCTGTTTCGAGTCATGCCTTGGCCGAGCAAAAAATTAATTTTAAAGATGAGGCTGTAGTTAAAAATTTGCTTTTCAATAAAAATTGGCTGTGTACTGTAGGAGATGCCCATCTTGGTGCTCGTGCAACTTGGAAGTTTGAAACCTTGGAAGGAAACAAGGTTTCTGGATCATTAAGAATGGATGCATGCGTAGGTAGCGCAACGAGTGGTACATCTGCAACTGTTAAAGATGGAACATTTAAAGGTAAATTAAAAAAAGATACATTGAAATTTTCTGCAAAACCTCCCTTAGGTGGTGCGTGCACGAATTTCAACGGTAAACTAAAATTCTTCTACTTGGATGGAACTGATTTACAAGCTGAGGGGAAATACAATCGATCAGAAGCAGATGGCTCTGGTGGGTTGAGAGGAACCATAATCTGTTATGTAGAAGATGTTTAATTAAGTTAACTCTTATAATTCTTTACAATCCATAGATCTATAATAGTATTTCTTAAAACCTTAAATGTCCGCTATTGGCCGTAAGCAGACATTATCTATGTTAATTGGTAGGAGTAACCTGGATAGTGCATTCAGTTTATTAGAGAATTTAGCACTTAATTATATCTAGACTCACTAGAAATCCTCAAAAATCAATTTAAGAACAGATACTTATCTATTTGAAGATAAGGGCTTGTAAACGCAAATGCGAATCGATATCATTTGCAAGCATGGTCATCGACACACAATCCGAATCATTTGACGCTGAGAGAACAATTTCTATTAAGAATAAGCGTTTATTGAGTTCCGATTTGTTCGCTAACACCAATGAATTATTCATCGTTCATAACGATGAGGAATACAAGTTAAGAATTACAGGAAATAATAAATTAATTTTAACTAAATAAAATCTAAAAAAGCTAGTAGCTACGAACTTCGTCACCGATTATTAGGCAGCCAGGCACTAAGTAAACGCTTTAAAAACTAAAGGAAGTTTAAAATGCGTTTCATCATTCGCCTGATGATTGTCACATCAATTTTATCCCTGCTTGTTCCCATTCATGCAGAAGAGCAAGAAGAAAAGACAATTACTTCATTTAATGAAGTTACTGTTTATGCAACACGTAGTCCTCAATCTACATTTAAGGTTCCAGCTAACGTTTCTAAAATGAATGCTGATGCACCAGGAAATGCAACAGCAGGTGATGTAGCCGATTTATTAGAATTTACTCCAGGTGTAGAAGTTGAAGGAGGGCCGCGTAGAAACGGTCAAACTATATCTATACGAGGATTTGATGATGAATCAGTCATCACTTTAATAGATGGAAGAAGACAGAATTTTGAATCTGCACATGATGGAAGATTTTTTATAGACCCAATATTGTTGAATTCAATTGAAGTCGTAAAAGGATCCTCTTCAGCAATTTATGGTGGGGGTGCAATTGGTGGAGTAGTTGCATTTGAAACCAAAGATGCATCAGATTTATTGACACCAGGTGATAATTTTGGAGCTTTAACTTCTTACGGCTATCGCACCGGGAGTAATGAGTATTTCCCAACATTTATCGGATTCGGAAAAGCTGGTGGTTGGGACTTATTAGGAAGTTTTTCATATCGTGATGCTGATGACATCGAAGATGGAGATGGCGGTAAGTTAGATACAGAAGATGAATTTTTTTCGGGGATGCTTAAAGCCGGTTATACGTTCAATAACTTTCATAATATAAATTTTCAATTACAAGCCAGTAATAATGATGGCAAAGAACCTAATAATGGAGCAGCAGGGATAACGCCATCAAACCCAATTGTTGAAAAAGAGGTTGAAGATAAACAATTTAGTTTCAAGTATGATTTTAAAAACCCTGCAAATAAATTAATCCAACCAAAGTTACATGTTTACTATAACGATACGGAAGTTGAAGAAGAAGATATTACCGGTACAAATTTAGGTCGAGTTCAATCTCGACAACTCGAGACATTAGGATTCACACTTGATAATCAATCTGTCTTTTCAAGCAGTAATAAACTTGTGCAGACATTATCTTACGGTATTGAAGTTTATGAAGATGAGCAAAAAGGCAAAAGTAACTTTTCAGCAATTCGTGGAGGAGTCCCTGATGCCGATGCAACGAACTATGGAATTTATCTTCAAAATGAAATTACATGGCTTACGAATGCAGGTGAGTTTTTAATTATTCCGGCTGTACGTTTTGACAACTATGAGAGTGATGATGAAAATAGCAACTCACAAGATGAAAATGAAGTTTCACCAAAGCTATCTTTAAGCTATTTGCCGAATGATAATGTAGTATTGTTTGGAAGTTGGGCAAGAGCGTTTCGTGCTCCAAATTTGACGGAATTATATCCTGCAGGGCAGCATTTTCCAGGTATACCATTTGTTTTTCCAAATAATAATTTCATTCCAAACCAAGACTTAAAGCCTGAAACCGTAACAACGCTTGAGCTGGGATTGGGATTTGATTTCAATAATATTTTTTCTGAAAACGATCGTGCCAAGATAAAAGGCTCTTGGTTTACAAGCGATGGTGAGGATTTTATTACACAAGAGGTAAATCTCTTTGCTGGCACAACTCAAAATGTAAATATTCGAAATGCAGATTTCAGTGGTTGGGAATTTGATAGCCAATATCAAATTAATTCGCTCAGCATGAAGCTTGGTGCATCTTATGTAAAAGCTGAAAATGATGATACGGGTGAATATTTATCCAATAATGTTCCTTTAACTATAGTTGCAGATCTTTCTTACAAGTTAAAAAGCGTTGATAGTGTTTTGGGCTGGAGAACACGTCATGCCGAAGACAATGACCGCGTTGGGGATGATGATGAAGAGACGGATAGTTATACCGTACATGACGTTTATTATCGTTGGACGCCCGATGCTCTAAGGCTCCAAGCATTCACATTAGACCTTGGTGTCGAAAATATCTTTGATGAAGCCTATACCAAGCGGTTTGAAAGTTTATTAGAGGAAGGTCGCAGCTTTACTGCGAAGCTTGCCTATACCTGGTAATGACGATGACAGGCTCTAAAGGTCACCAATGGATTATTTTTCTAAGTGTATCGTTGTTTATAAATCTTTGGCTATTCGAAAACCTGCGTATGGATACAAGTAATCAAATCTCTTATGACTTACCTAGTATTAAGGTTAATTTATTGTCGATCGCTGCACCTATTGCTCATCTTCAATCGAGTCATAAAGAAAAAAATAATACTGAAAATAAGCATGAGAAAAAGGCAATTGAAACAGCTCCTAAATTAGTACATCAACCAGACGCTCAAGAAAAACTTACAAAAGTAATTGAGTTTAAACAAAAGGAAAATCCTTTTGAGAAAAATGAAGTAACTAAAGATAATAAAAATGTATCAGAAACGTATCAACGAAAAAGTAAAAACAAAAATCCTCGTAATTCGATAAAAAAACCCATAGTAGCTAGTCTCGAGACGAATACTGGGAAAAAAATATCAACCACGATTCACGAAGCAAAATATCGATCTCAAATTCCACCCGTTTATCCTCGACGCGCCTATGAATTAGGACAAGAAGGTATTGTGATTTTATTAGCAGAAGTTTCTATAAATGGCAAACCAAGTGCTATTGAAGTTGAGGAGTCATCTGGTTACCGACTGTTAGACAGTGCTGCATTAGCGGCTGTGAAGAAATGGGAGTTTGAGCCTATAAAAGTTAATGAGCAATCAATTGTAAGTTGGGTTCGCGTGCCCGTGCGTTTTGTAATTCAATAATTAATAAAGGAGTTAAATATGAGCCTATCTGTTTCAACCGAAAGAGAAAGTCACTCACAATTTATTCGTAATCATTATCTCAAAGTTAAAGCTGAGGAGAAGGGTGTGCGTGCGAGAAACGCTGCACAAACAATGGGAATCTCTGAAGGCGAACTTGTTGCTGCGCATGTTGGAGATAATGTAACGAGATTGATTGACGATGCGGCCACAATATTAAAACAGGTCTCTACACTTGGTGAGGTCATGGCTTTAACCCGCAACGAATTTTGTGTACATGAGCGGCATGGAGTTTATGACAACCATAACTTTTTCACTCATGGAAACATGGCGATGGGATTGTTTGTAAATCCAGACATTGACTTACGATTATTTATGAATCATTGGAAGCATAATTTTGCGGTAATCGAAAAAACAAAAAGTGGAATGCGAAAGAGTTTGCAGTTTTTTGATAAAGAAGGGCAGGCGATTCACAAAATTTATATCACTAAGCATTCCAACGAAGAAGCATTTGATGAATTAATTGTTAATCATATGCATAAGAATCAAGAGGCTTATATGGAAATTGAAGCCTATGAGAAAAAATCAGCCTATAAAACAAATGATGAAATTGATTGGAAACGATTCAGAGAAGCGTGGGAAAATCTCAAAGATACGCATGACTTCTTTCCGATGTTGAATAAATTCAAAGTGGGTCGTGAACAAGCCTTTGAAAAAATAGGCAGTGATTTTGCCTATGAAGTCGATAACTCTGCGACCCGCCAAGTATTGGAACATGCGCGTGATGATGAATGTGAAATTATGGTGTTTGTAGGAAATCGAGGATGTATTCAGATACACACAGGCCCTGTGAATAAACTTGTTGAGCATGGGCCCTGGTATAACGTTTTAGATCCGAAGTTTAATTTGCACTTAAGTGAAAGCCACATTGCACGTACGTGGGTCACTAAAAAGCCTACTGAGGATGGAATCGTCACTGCATTAGAACTTTTTGATCAAGATAGTGAAATCATCGCTACATTGTTCGGAAAACGTAAACCCGGAATACCTGAATTGGAAATGTGGCGCAAGATCATTGCTACATTGTCCATCAAGGAGACTTCTCATGCAGCTTGATGCGCTTACGCCAACTTGGTTTGAGCAACTCGGACTCATGGGGTGGCCTTTATTTGCATGTTCTTTGATTGCCATTGCTGTGGTGGTGGAGCGTTTGATTTTCATTTTGAAAATAAAGATTCAAGCAAAAAGAACATATCAAACGCTCTATGATTTTTTGCACTCGCATCAACATCAACCAAAATCTTTACGTGATGAATTGGTTGCCAATAAGTTAAATGAATTACAACCCACTTATTTTAGTGGCATTAATCTTCTTCGCGTAATTGGGAGTATCAGCCCCATGCTCGGATTAACGGGCACAATCCTTGGGATTATTTCTGCCTTCAAAGTCATTGCGGCACATACAGGGCCTGTTACACCCAACATTATTGCAGACGGTTTGTGGGAGGCAATGCTGACAACAGCAGTTGGGCTTTTGATAGCTGTGCCTACTTTGCTTTTTGCATATCTATTTAAACATTTCGCACAACATCAATTAGATGATTTCTGTCGTCGATTAAATCATGTTTCGACCTCGTTTGAAATTAAAAATCTATCAGGCAAGCACGATCAAGTGGTGACTGAAATAAAAAACATTGCAGCATGATTAATTTAACGCATACTGAAAATCAATCGAGTACTTGGCAATCAGTTCTGCCTGATCTGACTTCAATGCTCGATATTCTTTTTATTCTTTTGGTGTTCTTTATGTTGACGGTTGGAACGGTATATCAGTCGCTTGATTTAAAACTACCCTCAAGTGTGATGCAAGAAATCCCGCAAGACTATATAAAAGAGAACATCATGCTTGAAGTGGGTCATGATCAATATGCTTTAGATGGCAAGACCGTTAATGAATTTGAAGCGTTTAAGACCTTAGTTGTGAAAGAAATGAAAAATAAACCAAATCATGAAGTCATCATTGCAGGAGATAAGGATATTTCAATAGAAAAGTTACTTAATGTGTTGACGTACTTGCAATCACAAGGAATCGAAGCGGCAAACATTTTAATGCAAGAAAAGGAATCATCATGAGACTTATATTCGCATTATGCTTAATTATTATTCCACTCTCGCTTCAGGCCGATATTCCAAAGCGTATCATTACTATTGGTGGCTCATTAACTGAAATTGTTTATGCCTTGGAAGCTCAATCCTTACTTGTGGGTTCGGATACGACAAGTTATTACCCAAAAGCGGCTGAATCTTTACCTAAAGTAGGTTATCAGCGGACACTTTCTGCTGAAGGGATTCTATCACTACAACCCGATTTGATTATCGCAACCGAAGAGGCAGGTCCGCCTGTAGTGTTAAAGCAACTGCAATCTACAGGTGTTTCATTGCTATCTCTTACAGCAAGCCGTTCATTGGAAGATGTAAAAAATAATATTCGTTCTATTGCAACTGCACTCGATCGATCTGAACAAGCCGATGTCTTACTTAAACAACTGGATCTTGAAAGTGAAGCGTTGCAACGCGCATTAAAAGAGACTGATGAATCAAAAAAAGTCCTGTTTATTTTGCAGCATGCGGGAGGGGCTCCGATGGTGGCCGGAAAAGGTACTGCAGCAAACAGTATTATTCTGCTTTCAGGTGCGACTAATGTGGTGACTGGATTTGAAGGGTATAAACCTTTTACTCCAGAAGCCATTGTTGCAATGCAACCCGAGATTGTGTTGGTAACTACACAAGGCTTAGAACAAGTCGGTGGCATTGAATCTTTGCTTAAAGTGCCAGGTCTTGCACAAACCCCAGCAGGTAAAAACAAACATATTGTTGAAATGGATTCCCTGTTGCTTTTAGGTTTTGGACCGCGTACCGCTCAAGCAGCCTTAACCTTACATCAAATGTACTTTGATCCATGACAACTCTCACGAAGCAGGCCCTCTTTGCATCGCGATGGTTGAATCATAAATCATCATGGCTATTACTCCTCCTATGTGTATTACTCATTGCGATGGTCATTGCTATGTCGATTGGCGCGGTGAGTATTCCAATCTTGAGTTTGCTGCAAGGAAATATAACAGAACAACAAGCTGCAGTGCTTTCATCTATTCGTATACCGCGTGTGTGTATTGCTGCCATTGTCGGTGCAGCTCTGGCTATCTCGGGTGCGGCGATGCAAGGTTTGTTTCGTAATCCCCTTGCCGATCCAGGTTTGATAGGTATTGCAAGTGGCGCTGCGTTAGCCGTAGCCCTCATGATTGTTTTGATGGGGCCATTTGAAGGGGTATGGAATTTGTATGCATTAAGTGTTGCGGCTTTTGTAGGGGGTTTGATTACCTGTTGGGTGATTTTTCATTTTGCACAACTCACCGGTACATTCTCGGTTACATATATGTTGTTGGCCGGTATTGCGATCAACGCACTGACAAACTCTGGCACTGGATTTTTAATGTATATCAGTAATGATCAACAATTACGTTCACTTACCTTTTGGACCATGGGTAGTTTAGGGGGCGCGTTATGGCCTGCTGTTCTGGTTGCATGCACGATTGTAATTCCATGTACCTTAGTGTTAATACGTAATGCACGTGAATTAAATATCATGTTGTTAGGAGAAAATGAGGCACGTCACTTAGGGGTAAACAGCGAACGTTTAAAACGCACTATTATTATTTGTACAGCGCTTACCGTTGGCGTTGCGGTGGCCGTGAGCGGCATTATTGGATTCTTAGGATTAATTGTTCCGCATCTGGTACGACTGCTCATTGGACCCGATCATCGTTTGTTAATTCCTGCCTCTGCTATCTTTGGCGCAGCCCTGTTAGTCACTGCAGATACTTTCGCGCGAACCGTCGTTAATCCAGCAGAAATGCCAGTCGGGATTTTAACTAGTCTTATAGGAGGACCATTTTTTCTTTGGCTTTTGTACAAGCAATATGCTGGGAGGTTTGGAATGTGATTGAAGCACGAAACTTACATTGTCAATTTGAGGATCACACAATTTTCAAAAACCTTAATGTCGAGATTCCTGCAGGGAAGGTGACTTCAATTTTAGGACCTAATGGTGCAGGCAAATCCACTCTACTTGCTTGCTTATGTGGATCCCGAACACCAGAAGAAGGAGATGTTTATCTTAATGGCACACCAATACAAGAATTTTCATTAACAGAGTTAGCTCAAAAACGTGCCGTACTCTCACAATCATCGGTAATCAACTTTCCCTTCACCGCAAAAGAAATTGTGATGATGGGGCGTAATCCCTTTTCAAATGATCACAATGAACAAAAAGATGAAGAGATCGTGAACAAAGTGTTACATCAAATCGATGCGTATCCTCTCAAAGACCGTGTGTATCCGACCTTATCAGGGGGCGAACAACAGCGCATACAACTTGCACGTGTGTTTGCACAATTATGGCAACAACCCAATGCCTGTCTATTCTTAGACGAGCCTACTTCAGCTTTAGATTTAAAACATCAACACCAAATCTTACAACTGACACGTGATTTAGCAGAAGAACAAGGTTTCACCGTTTGTATAGTGATGCACGATCTTAATTTAGTTAAGATTTATTCGGATCAGGTGATCTTGTTGAAAAACGAGACGGAAAGTATTGCAGGAGATGTGTTAGATGCCCTTACACAAGAAAATATTGCACACATTTTTGATGTGCCTATAAGTCTCGTAAAGCAAAGTTACGCTTCCAACTAAAGCCATAATTTGAATTCTATGGTCCATTCATTAAATGAAGATTGATAATCAAAATTTAATTTCTCGTGCCTAATATAATATCTTTTTGCTGCAATTGAGTTAAAGTTGTTAAACCACCTTGGATAATTACATTTTCCTCAAGATTGGGTGTTTCTTTGGCAAGGCTCTGCAGAATTTGTTTACCAGATTGTTGTTCGTTATCAGCAATATGTTTAACCAGGCTAGCAGTCATAGGGTTCATTTCTAAAAAACCAACTTTATCTTGTAGATCTCTATAGACAAGTAGATAAGTAGGTTCCTCGTTAGCTATCTTAGGTTGAAAACCAGGTTTGATTTTGTGCACTGGAAATTGATATTGGTTCAGATGAATCAGAGGAGATAACACGGGTACTTCTTCAAGTAAATTTCCTTGTTGATTTATATTATTCCAGTCTATTTCTACATCAAGAAACGATAAATAAATTTCTAACCACTCATAATGAGTTAGCTCTAATAAGAAAAGTGGGTCTTCTGGCTGTGGTTCACGTTCATTAGATAGATACTTAATAAATTCTTTTGAGATATCTTTAAAGTAGGGTGAATGGCTCTGGTGAATAGAAAAGAAGTCGCGCACCATTTTGTGCCAGTTTTCATCAGAGTAAAGTTTTCTTGTTACCGGGAAACCATTCGCTAAAAAGCCCTGCACATTGCGGTATAACAGACCGCGATAAATTTCCATGCGGCGATCTTCTATTTCAGTGGGCGCAGGATTATTTTCTGGATCTCTAAGATGAGCAGTAAACTGATACTGCACATCTTTAAAATTTTTTATTGCTTCAGGCATTAGCTATCGCCGTTTTGTTTTGTGGTTCCCATTTTTCTTGTAGCATCGATATACGGTCGACTTCTTGTAGTAATTCAGGTAGCTCGGGAATATTAAAGTCACGTTCTAGCAAAGTAGGGAATACACCAAATATTTCATATGCTTTATCTAAAATTTCCCAAACTGACTCGATCACATTTGCCCCATGGGTGTCGACAATTAAATCATCCGCTTCATTATAGTGACCTGCGATATGAGCATAACTTATTCGCTCTTTAGGTAATGCCGTTAAAAAATCAACTGCATCATAACCATGGTTGACTGAATTAACATAGATGTTATTTATATCTAGCAAAAGATCGCAATCAGCTTCCTGAAGAACTGCATTAATGAAATCGATTTCTTCCATTTGTTTGCCAGGCGCTGCGTAATAAGATGCATTTTCCATAGCAATGCGTTCACCGAGTACGTCTTGTACTTGTTTTATTCGATTGGCTACGTAATGCACTGCTTCCTCTGTAAACGGGATAGGCAGTAAGTCATATAAATGACCATCATCAGAGCAGTAAGTTAAATGTTCTGTGTACTTAAGAATATTATGCTGTTGCATAAAATTTTTGATGTCGTTAACTAGATCAACATCAATCGGTGTGGGTCCTCCAATGGATAACGATAAACCGTGAGTGACAAATGGATAACGTTCCGTGTATTGGCGAAAACGTTTACCAAGACGACCACCCATACCAATCCAGTTTTCAGGCGCGACTTCCATGAACTGAATTTGCGGTGCATCTGTTTCAAGAAGTTGTTCCAACATATGTCCGCGACGTAAACCTAGGCCAGCACCTTTTACACAGTAAGTTTGAGAGTGTGTTGGATTTTTCATATTTATGTTGGAAGAAATTGTCTCAGAGCACGGTAATTATTCTTTGGAGAATATTAAAGATAAATAATAGTCGATACTTAGATATCGCCCAGCGCCCATGAAAAATAGTGCTAACAACATAATGAAGTAAGCGCTAGCAACTTCTATCCCATTCTTGAGGATAGTAATGCTTCCAGTCTCGCTTAAGTACTTATAGTTAGCATGTTCTTTTAACACGTTTTTAACAATGGCTTTACGCTTATTGCCTTCTTCGATTAAATCAGTGCGCCATTCCCATGGAACAGTTTGATTGGCCTCATGAAATTGATGCCAGCCATTTCCCCAGTGTGCTGTAGTGGCTGCTACTATCATCGTGATCATTAACGGTATAGTAAACCAGCGAACTGCGAAGCCGATGAGTAACGCTATGCCACCAAATAGTTCAGCACCGCCAGCTAAATAAACCATTAACTCTGGGAAAGGCAGGTTTAACGAGTGCTCAAACCATAGAGCGGTATTGTGAATGCTTTCTTTACTACCGATTTTAGATAGACCCGCATAAATCATAATTGGTGCTAGGAATATACGCAGTAACAATGGCGCTAAAAAATCTATTGCGCGAAATTTATAGATAAATGAGTTAATGCTATAGATAAAATTGATCATTGTGGCTCCGGAAAAATAAAGAGTCAGTGTCTTGGTTGTTATAAAGACCTAGAGATGGGTCTATATCATTACAAGTTATTATTTTTATTTTTGTAGACTGTAATTAATAAGCTTAAGTGTATGTTGTAAAGTAAGTTATGAGTGAATATAGGAAATGTAAGAAGCAGGAATACCGATGATAAAATGGCGGCTTCATCCGTGAAACCGCCGTTTTATAATTAGATCCGACACAAAGTCGGTCTGCGAAAGTGAATGTTAATTAACACAGTATGTTATTAACCTTCGTCTTCACCGCATTTGCCTTCTCCACACTTTCCTTCTTCGGCTTTACCTTCACCTTCACCACATTTGCCTTCGCCGCACTTGCCCTCACCGCACTTACCTTCACCACATTTGCCTTCCTCGGCTTTACCTTCACCTTCACCACATTTACCTTCGCCGCACTTGCCCTCTCCACACTTTCCTTCTTCGGCTTTGTCTTCGCTATGGTTATCAGCAACCATGTAACCTGATGAAAGTTCAGTTAGTTCAAAAGGGTTAGTATTTGCACTTGCAGTTGGTAAAACAAATACACTAGTAGTCAATGCAGCACCAATCGCTGCAGCTAAAGGTTTAAGTTCGTATTTCTTAGACATTGAAAATCTCCATTTTTGTTTAATAGGTATTCTTTATAAATTCGAAACTAAAGTTAATGTTCCTGCATGAGAGACCCAGCTTGTTGAGGTTTTATTACAGACTAAAATACGAATTTCTTTTTCAATGTTAATTGCTTTGTTATAAAAAACGGGGGTCTATGGGTCAGTTTCTTGTTTTATCCGCTATTTTTATATATACAATGTGATTGAAGTTATTCGCATAATGGAAATGTTTATCTGGATTAAGAAATGGCGTTAAAGGCAGCTGAAATTTTGGCAACCGCTCTTGAGCAAGATGCGGATGCATATGAAAAGGGAGAGTTGCATGATCTTCATGCGCGCATCGAAAAAGTTCGACGAGAGGTATCTGCGATCAATGATATACCGAGGCCAATATATAAATTAGCGCTTCGATTTTGGAAGTCTTGGGCAGACTCATCCCATCATTCTTGGCGATATCAAGACTTTATTTCTGAAAACGATTGGCCTGAACTATCACGTATCATTGCGCAGCATGTTCGCAAGGGTACTTTACCGAATGATAAACGTATTTTGGATAATTTTATGCGGAAGCGTCGTATGCAACCTTTTAAGGTTATTAAAGAACTTTTTAAGTAAAACCCAAGATATATAAAGCCTTAAGTAAAAATATCAAAACTACAGCTAAACAACTAAATTGTTACGAATTTGTTTAATTATTTGCTTTCAGGTGAAGTTATCCACATGTGATTATAAGCAATCACAAATTTTTAACCGTTTGTCTATTTTCTTTTAAATACTTAGCATTTCATATTGACTTGATCTTATGTAAATGTAGAATCCGCGCCATGATTATTTCAACCACAAAACTAAAAATGACTTGGGATCTGGTAGTGCGTCCAGAACTTTCCTTGCCTGTGTGTTTATGTTGAGCTAAATCAAAGAATTAGTATTGAAAGGCCGCAGGTAAAACTAGCGGCCTTTTTTTTGCCTTGAGAAAAATTAACGAATGGTTAAAACAACTTATCTGTCTGTCATCCTGATTTGGAGTACTACTCCGCTGGCTATCCAGTGGAGTATTCAATCTGGAATGCTTTTTGGGCTGATGTCTCGTATGAGTCTCGGCCTAATCGTGTTGGCTATTTTATTTGCAGTTTCCAGACAAAAACTAATTTTTAATATGCAAGCTTGTGTTGCCTATTTAGCTGCTGGTTTAGGAATTTATTTTGCCATGTCACTTGTATATTGGAGTGCGCAATATATTCCATCCGGATGGATATCTGTAATTTTTGGTTTATCACCCATTTTTACGGGTCTTGCCTCAGTTATCTTATTAGATGAAAACCATTTCACTAAACACAAAACTCTTGGGATGGTTTTAGGAATTATCGGGTTAATTGTAATTTTTCATACGAGTGCTGCCATGGGTATCCATTCAATATTTGGTGTGCTTGCCATGCTTATGAGTACAGTTGCCCATGCCACAAGTGCTGTGATGCTGAAGAAAATCAATGCACCTATCACAGGTACACAGTCTACGTTTGGTGGTTTGCTTGTAGCTGTGCCGTTAATCATGGTGACTTTTTTGTTATCGGGCGAGTCTGTTGGTAACTTTACGGTTCAGTCCGTCCTGTCCATTTTGTACTTAGGCGCCATTGCAACTGCGGCCGGTTTTTCAATGTATTACTACATATTGAATAAATTGAATGCAGTGAAAGTTTCGCTCATAGCATTAATAACTCCGGTGTGTGCTTTATTGCTTGGTTCATATTTAAATAATGAGCCTCTATCGGTTTCCATCATAGTGGGTGGGAGCTTAATTTTGTTTGGCTTAGCTCTTTTTGAGTTGCCAGCAAATAAGTCGTCTTCAAATCTGAGTGCAAGTAATGAACTCAATTGTAAAAGTTGTAAAGCATCATGAAATCGGTTGATCAAATGAATTGGTGGGCACTTGTTAAGTCTTCATTGCAAGGGGATGAATACGATTACACGCGTATTCCTTTGAATAAAGCGGTAGTGCTGCTTGCAATTCCGAT
Organism: Gammaproteobacteria bacterium; assembly: GCA_028279275.1. GTDB lineage: Bacteria > Pseudomonadota > Gammaproteobacteria > UBA4575 > UBA4575 > JABDMD01. Next base: position 499,915 of record JANQOB010000018.1, read on the forward strand.
GATGTTGGAAACCTCTATAGAAGCTCTGTTTGCGATTACGGATATTTTCTTTGTTGCCAAACTTGGAACCGAGGCTGTGGCTACAGTTGGAGTTACTGAAGCTGTAATCACCTTGTTGTATGCCATCGGGATTGGATTGAGTATTTCAGTTACAGCGCTGGTGGCAAGAAGAATCGGTGAGAATGAAATACAGCGTGCGAAAGTATTAGCTGGACAATCTATATTGTTAGGTATCGCGCTTTCTATTGTGATTGGAATTTGTGGTGCTGTTTTTGCAAAAGATATTTTAACTTTCGTGGGAGCTTCTGAAACAATCATTAATGAGCATTATGGTTATACTGCTATTATGCTCGGTGGTTCTGCAACCATTTTGCTGTTCTTTATATTGAATGGAATATGCAGAGGTGCCGGCAATCCTGTGATTGCTATGAAAGCAATTTGGTTAGCAAGCATTATTAACATTTTTCTAGACCCATGTTTAATTTTTGGTTTAGGTCCATTTCCAAAATTGGGTATAGAGGGTGCGGCAATCGCCACGACTTTCGGGCGGGGAATCGGAATAGTGTATGTTGCTTACAGTTTGTATAAAGGTTCATCAAGAATTCAATTAGCATTCAAAGATTTGACACTCGTTGCCGATGAATTAGTTTTATTAGTAAAAGTATCCATAGGTGGAATCATGCAATTTTTCATTGCCACTTCAAGTTGGATATTTTTAATGAAAATTATTGCGGAATTTGGCAGTACAGCACTTGCTGGTTACACCATTGCCATACGCGTTATCGATTTTATTATTATGCCCGTATGGGGTTTGAGTAATTCGGTATCAACATTAGTCGGCCAAAATTTGGGTGCTAATAATACAGAAAGAGCAAAACAAGCGGTTTATCAAGTTACTAAATACAATGTCGCCTTAATGATATTAATTTCTTTTGTATTTATTGTATTTCCTGAATTTATTATTGGATTGTTTACCCAAGAAAAAGACGTTATTGATATTGGCGCCAAATGTTTACGTATTTTAAGTTACGGATTTGGCTTGTATGGATTAGGATTGGCAATGATACAAGCCTTTAACGGTGCGGGTGACACCTATACACCTACTTGGATAAATATAATTTGTTTTTGGTTGATTCAAATCCCATTTGCATACTGGTTTTCATTGAAGGTTCTTGCTCATCCGGACGGTGTATTCTGGGCTATATTTATTGCTGAAAGCCTAATGGCTGTTATTTCTCTGATAATTTTTCGTCAAAATAGGTGGATAAAAGTTCACGTGTGAAAATCTATTTTGATTTTCAACCGTGAAGAAATACTTTCTTGATTGATGGTACGCAGCTACTTTATGGCTTGTTGTAGCTGTCTGTTTATTCTTACTTCAGATTGTCTTTTTAATAGATATACAGAAATTAAAATAAGCACTAAGGCTAGGATTACAAATATATAGTTGAGATACTCCCAGAACTTTTTATCATCATTGCTTAAAGTTTCTAATGTGCGAGTAAAATGACTATGTTTGCGCAAAATATTTAAAATACCTCGATCTTCAATAGACCAATCAATGAGGTTTTGTGCAAACTGAGCAGGTCTTCGATATTCTGTTTGGAGTGACTGAGTCATAAGGTCTGAAAAGTTATCTGTGAATAAAGAACTTGAGCCAACAAGAATCAATCGACCCTGTTTTTCATTGGAGGACTCATTTGATTTGTCTGCATCCTGATCGAATATTCCTTCAATCATAACCGCAAGTATTTTTGGGCCTGTAACAGCGCTATCGTTCGGAAAACCTAATTCGGGATAGCTTTCAAAATCAGGTAATATATCTTTACTATTTGATGCCCAGCTTTGTTTACTAGAAGTCAAAAGAGGAGTCACACTTCGATGTTGGTTTTTACTAGGATCAATTTCTATCGGTGTAACCCAAGGCACATACAGTTGGCCTAACCTGGAAGTAATAACGCTCTCTTCGTTTAATCCCTCATCACGGACATCAATGATGTAAGGGTAATCCACAATTTTTTTCTCTCGTACGAAAAACGAACCCACACGACGAGGATTGGGTATGGGTAACGCGCCATGTTGAGTATCAAGCACCAATTCTTCGCGTAAACTTATACCATTCTTTTCAAACCATAGTTTTAGTCCGCTATCAGTTTCTTCGACATCAGCGACATCACTTATACTTGCATCTATAGGAGAAGTCGCAATGAGTACGGTTCCACCTCTGGCAAGAAACTCTTGAATTGCATTTTGATATTCATTATCAAGATAACGTGGAGCAAGCACCAACAGGAAATTTATTTCATTTGGGACTTTCCCATTATTCAATTGTAAATCAACAACTCTTACAGATTCGCTTAATTCATTTCGTAAAATATTAAATTTTTTCGGAATAAATTGTGAAGCTGTAATACCCGCCGGGCCGGGTGTTGCTGAAGGTTTTACAAATGCAATGGTATTTATCGAATCAGGCAGTAGCCGTTTAATCGCTGAAATAATAACTTCACGCCATGAATCCGCTGTTAAGTTATCAGGTATTGAAATGGGAACAGATTTTTTTCCGTCTGATATCGTTAGATAAAACCAGTAAGGCTCAGCATCTGGCATGTTAGACACATGCGGCCTTACATTTAATTCATTCGTTAAATATTCGGCTGTGATTCCATCCTCTTCAGGGTCTATATAAATAATATCAATTTTACCTTTTGATTCATCGTACAAATGTTTAATCGCTGTATCTAATAAACTTTTTGCATCCAGATAATTTTTAGGTAACGACTTGTCAGAAGAAATATATCCAGTAATGGCAAAGCTTCGGGTTAATTTATCTAATTCTTCGACATCTTGCCTTGATTTAGCAACTACTGTCCGAATCATACGTGAAATTTCATATTCAGGACTTTTAAGTTCAACTTCATGACCACTCGCACTGGATTTGAGTTCAACTAAATCTTTGTAACCTAGTACCTCAAACTGATTTTCATATTCAATTAAGATATCAAAATAAGTATTCACCACTGAAGCTTGGTATTTACTTGCAGTTTGAAAAGAAACAGGTTTGACGCCGTATTTTGATCCTGCCTCTTCTTCAAATTTAGGGTTCTTATGGGGATCTATAAACTCCACTTTTACACGATTACCGCCCGCAACGGCGTATTCAGTTAGTAAATTTCGCATTTGTGGAATCAGAGGTGCAAGGAGTGGATGCGTAGTATTGCTAAAGTAGCCACGGATTAAGAGTGGTTGCTCTAGATCCTGTAAATATTGTTTTGTGGAATTAGAAAGTGTGTAAATTTGTCCTTCAGTTAAGTCTATACGCGCCTTTGTAGTGAAACTTATTCCTAAGTTGAAAAATAAAAGTGTGAGAATTAATACTACGGCTGTTTTACGCCATTTATTATGTATTTGATTAGGGCTATTACCTGCCCAGCGTAATTTTTCGAGACTAAGCCGGTTTAAAAATAAAAAGATAACAGTGATTGTTAAATAATATAGAATATCTCTAAAGTCCAATACGCCTCGTGTGATGGATTCAAATCTTGATCCCGAGCCCAACGCGCGTAGTATTTCAGCAGTGCGATAATCAAAAAAACTTGTTATGGTTTGTGAGCCGATTGCATATAAGGCCCCTGCTATTAAAACAGTTAAAATTAAACTGACTATTTGATTATCCGTGCGTGAAGAACTCCAGAGTCCAATAGCAATATAAGATGAAGCTAAAAAGATCGCTGCAACATATCCTCCAATTACAGGACCCCAGTCTAGATCGCCTAAAAAATTTACTGTGATGGGTAATGAAAAAGTCAATAGCAATGCTATAGCAACTAATAAAAGTGCAGCAAAATATTTTCCTAAAATTTGTGTATAGGGTGATACAGGTGTTGTAAGAATAACTTCTATTGTGCCGTTCCGACGTTCCTCCGCCCAACTACGCATCGTTAGTGCAGCGATCAAGAAGATTAAAAGTATTGGCATCCATGTAAATAATGGTCTTACATCAGCAATGTTTCTGGAAAAAAACGCCTCTATCCAAAAGAATGCAAATAAAGATATACCCGCAAAAATTCCAAGAAATAATATTGCTGCCGGTGAAGAAAAAAAATCCGCCAGTTCTTTTTTTGTCGTTACTGAAATTTTATTTAATGTTTTCATATCCGGAATTTTCTACTAGGTATTTAAGCAGGCTTCAGTAAATATCGATTCTAAATTACGCTTTTCAGAAGTGATCTCATATAATTTAAATCCTGCTTTTTGAATCGCATATGAAATTTCTGGTGCCAATTCTTGTTTAGCTTCTAACGAGTATTGAAAACTACCATTTGATTTATTTTTTAATTGAACTGAATGGACACCGTTTATTTTATCCAAGATTGGTTTTACAGCATGTTCGTCCTTGTCGATGGTAATTAAGATTGGCGCTTCTTGATTGATTGCATCGAGTTGTTCATCTATCGCAATTTTTCCTGAATTTAATATTATTACCCGCTCACACAATGCTTGAACTTCTTGCATAATATGAGTGGATAGAATTACTGTAGATTTTTTTGACAAATCATGGATGAGCTCGCGCATGTTTATCGTTTGGCTTGGATCTAAGCCATTTGTAGGTTCGTCAAGGATAATAATTTCTGGATTATGTAATATGGCTTGAGCCACACCGACCCTTTGACGATAACCTTTAGATAATGAATGGATAGGTTGGGTGGCTTTATCGATTAATTTGGTGCGCTGAATTGCTTTTACAACTAACTCTTGCTTGTTGCTATTGTGAAAATCATGTAACGCAGCGTGATAGGATAAAAAATCATATATAGTCATATCCATCCATAGCGGACAATTTTCTGGCAGATACCCTAACTTAGATTGAATCTTTTCAGTGTCACGTCCTATCTGAAGATTATCCACATAAATGGAACCGCTGGTGGGTTCCAGGTATCCCGTTAACATTTTCATTATCGTTGTTTTGCCTGCACCATTGTGCCCAAGCAAACCGATGATCTGACCTTTGCCAATTTCTAAGGACACATCATCAACAGCGGTAAAGTCGTTAAATTTACGTGTTACATGATCAATCTTAATCAAGTCACCACTCCGTTAAATATTTTCAAGAAATATACGCACAATAATTGTGATTGTTGACAAAATTTCAAGAAGCTAAATCCAATAATTTTCATAAATATAAATCGAATCTATTTTTTATAAATAATATTTTCAATTTTACATTAGGTAAGTTCTAGATGTTTGGCGACTCTTGATACTTCCTCGCTATAATCTAAGAAAAAACCTAATTTACCGGTAGAAAAAAACGAATAATCTACCCTTGAACTTCCCTTGCTTGTATCTATCTACTATTACGCGGACATGTACCGCTTTCTATTTTATGTTGTTTAACTTAATTATTTACTCGATGTGAGATGGGAGGTTAGTTATGAACCTAAAAGACAAAATCACTTCTATTTTTTTAAAGCTACGTGGCCTATTTGGAGCATCTGTCGCTGTAGTAGGCTTATTTATAGGGGCGACTAATGTGCAAGCCAGTACAATTGACCCTCAGACGAAGTCGCAAAACCTAAATTCTTCTGTAGTAGAATCCTTTAACTTGGATCGAGATCCTGAAGTTAATTACAACCCAGGTTATCTCACGACTTGGCTCGATAACCTGCGTGAATCCAAGAAAAATTGTCAATCTTATATGAACACATGGGATTGGTTTACGACGTGTGAGCCAACATCAAGTCAGGCAGATGTAAATGAAGAAAAATCACCATTTAATAATTTGAATACAGATCAAAATAGCTAGAAGAGATTTATATAAGTTTCAGTTTAATCAATCAACCTATAGGAGATCATATCAAAGCATAAGCAAAATCACGCAAAATCGAAGTGCTTCCTAAGCGCTAAATTTCCAACTCCACCCTGGAAAGGTCGGCCTGTTTTATAAATTTATAAATGGGTCGACCTTAATTCATTAAAGTTCTGCAAACCCCTCAACTTAGAAATTGTTATGTCTTAAGTTATTGCTATCTACGTAAACTTTTTTATTGATTAATAAGGCGGAAGTATGATGGATAAGCTGAAATAAAAAGGTTTGGGATTGTTGGGTATCTTGTTCTATAGGCTGTTATTAATGAGCTTCTTAAGCGGCAACTTCTCATGCAAGCCGGTGTTAAGCTGTAAGATGATGTTCAGGTGAATTACTTTCCCTATGATTGAGGTGTAAACATCTATATCCTACTAGTTGTGCATCTGAATGCATATAGACCCGCTAGTAAGTTCGTTAATAAATTTGTTAAATATGACTCGCCTAGCAGCATTAGTACTAGCTTACTTTTTCCTAGCACTCGCGCTTATCGGTGTGATTCTTCCCGGTTTGCCAACCGTGCCTTTTTTATTATTAACGGCTTGGTTTTCTGCGAAAGGATCAAAGCGTTTACATCGTTGGCTCTATGCGCATCCTCAACTTGGAAAATTGTTAATTGATTGGGAACAGCAAGGAGCGATTTCACGTTCAAGTAAGGTAATAGCGATTCTATTGCTAATATTCAGTTGGGTAATCATGTACATGCGCCTAGATAATATTTGGCTACTGACTGGAATAGCTGTGTTGTTTGTTTCTATTATGGTATTTCTTATTAGTAGACCTGAGCCGCATTGAAATTATTTTTCACTTAATATGAATTTGCACAGTATTTTCCGGTACAAGATGAATGAGAAAGTTGTAGATGTAATTGAAGCGATATTAGTTGACACACTACAATGACCTTTCTCAAAAATTTTAAGAGTAAATAAACAAAGTTGATTGCAACAGTAAAAAAGTGCGTTCTAATTACACTTGCAATTATTGCGTTTGGAATCGCTTCTATTTCCAACTCGCAAGATAAAACTGAAGTATTATTGGTATCCGATGTGAATTGGACACCACTGAACCCCGCACGCGGTAAACTAGGCCCAAAGGCTGGTAATCTTTGGGGTGATCGCACGGGTGTAGGACCCGCAGGATTTTTGGTTAAATTTGTTGATGGTTTTTCATCACCACCGCATATTCACAACGTTACATATCGCGGTATTGTAATTAGCGGTTTAGTTCACAATGATGATCCAAACGCAGCAAAAGCTTGGATGTCTCCTGGTTCCTATTGGGCGCAGGCTGCTGGAGAAGTGCATATCACTGCAGCAAAAGGTTCAAACAATATTGCCTATATCGAAATTGAGAATAGTCCGTACCTTGTCCTTCCAACAAATGAAGCCTTTGAGTATCCTGAAAAGTCCGTCAATATAGAAAAATCAAATATCGTTTGGTTAGATGCAACGAACACTCATTGGATCAAACAACCTGAAAACATTTCATTAGAAGACGCACCTAAAATAGCTTTTCTTTGGGGCAAACCGCAAGGCGATCATCGTAATGGAACATTAGTAAAGTTACCTTATGGCTTTTCTGGAAAAATATACGCTAATCAATCCATCCTGCGTGGAATTATTATCCTGGGGAAAGTTAATTATCAGGTTAAGGGTAAGGCTGATAACAATACTCTAGTACCGGGTAGCTATTTCAGTTCTCAGCAACAAGCGGTGCATCAATTTTCTGTCGACGAAGATTGCATCATTTACATACGTAGTAAAGGAGGGTTTCACGTTGTTATGGACTAGCCTTAACTGAAGTACTTGAGGTCTTCATACAGATTTTAGTTATCAAATAAGCGAATATTGGGGCGCGAACAATTCATTATGAAGTCTTAGTAAGCATAATCCATTGTTTCTATACGGCTTTGGCATTGGTTTCGATGAATACATTTTCTCAGATCAGATTTTTTTACAGCTATAGATAGTCAATAAATATTTTTCTCGCTGGGAACTTAACCAGAGAAGAGTTATCATAGTTATAAGCTAAAGCCATCTTAAATTGATTACATAATTATACATTCATATGAAACGTTGGCGTAAGATCGTTATATTTACAATGTTATTAGCATTGTCGTTTTCTATGTGGGCAAGCATAACGATGGCTTCGCATTGCCAGACTTCTGAAGATACATCTCATGTTAAGCACATGAATGATGATGCGCATGAACATATGCATGACCAAGCTCCTGCACATGATGATGATTCTAGTGATCATTCAAATTGTGATTGTGGATGTAGTGGTAGTTTAGATTGTTCAATGTCGGGTTGTAGCGCATCAATACTTACTACTACGATTAAATTTGATCTTAGACATTTAACTGCATCAACATTTCAGCAAATACGAGCACGGGCTGAACCATCAGATCCGAGTCTACTTTTCCGACCTCCGATTTTTACTTCCTAAACTCGCAAAAGCGGGATTAAACCGTTGTTAAAGGCGATTCATTCGTCTTGATAATCGGTTAACTATTTAGATTTGTTACGCATCTCAAGCGTGACGTAATTTTGAATATGTATTTAGGAAGAAATTATGAAAACTTATATTAACCCCATTATTGTAGTCTTTTTGTTTGGGTTGCTCGCAGGATGCACATCAATTCCAGATGATTTGGGAAAAAGTGATGTGGATGTCTTGCTTAATGATCGAGGTATTCAAACGCCAGAACAGTCTCATGTTGACAACAAAGAGTATATCGATTCATTAAGTGTAGAAGCACTGACTGCTGACACTGCAGTTCGCATTGCTTTAGTCAACAATCCGAAACTTAAAACAACATACGCAGAACTGGGAATTGCAGCCGCTGAAGTGTATGAAGCAGGACGTGTCCTTAACCCAATTTTTCATTTCTCGACACTGGATTCAAATGAAGCAGGTGAGAGTAATCAAACAACTTTTGGATTGATCACTTCATTTACAAGCTTAATAACTTTACCTTCACGTAAGCGTTATGCAAAAGGTGAATTTGAAAGAGTCAAAGAATTAGTAGCAGCTGATGTGCTGGAAATTGTTACGGAAACAGAAAATGCTTACTACGACTATGTAGCAGCGGAGCAAATAGCTTCGGTGCAATCACAAATTGCCAAAGCAGGGTATTTATCATTTGAACTTGCAAAACGATATGACAAAGCAGGAAATTTATCCCCACGTGAATTTCTAGAAGAGCAAATCATTGCTTCAGAAACTAAACTCGAGTCATTGGATGCAAAAGCTGAAGCATATGAAAAACGTACAGAATTAGTAAATTTACTAGGATTTTCATTAGGGCAAGAGATTGATTTGTTTACTCAACTGCCAGTGCCCGTTAAAGAAGAAGATGATCTAGATACATTAATAGAATTAGCGCGTATTTCTCGTCTTGATTATAGCGCTGCACATAAAAATGCTGAGTTGCTTGCAGACAAACTTGGTGTGACTAATTGGACTCGTTGGTTAGGTGAACTTGAAATTGGAATAGAACATGAAAATGAAACAGACGGAGTGCAATTAACTGGCCCTGTAGTCGAGTGGGAATTACCTATCTTCTCTCAAAACCGCGATGCAAATTTACGTGCGAATGCAGAGTTACAAATTGCGATTGCTGAGGTAAGGCGTCTTGATATTGAAGTAGAGAATGATGTGCGCTTTGCCCATACAGCGGTATTGAATGCTAAAGAGCGAATTAACGAGTATGAAAAAGGATTGCTTCCTGCTCGTGTCGACGTTGTTGCGCGTGCTCAAGAAGAAGAAAACTTCATGCTAATTGGTACCTTTGAATTACTCGAGGTAAAACGAGAAGAATATGAAGCCTATCTTGGATATTTGAGCGCATTAAAAGATTACTGGCATGGACGAGTTGAATTAAGTCGTGCAGTTGGAAACACATTACCAAGTGCAAGCCAAGTGAGTGATGATCATATCAATATAGAAGATTATCTTGTTCCAAAATCTAGTGACATGGAACACTCCGGTCATCATATGGATCATTCGGGCCATCAGATGGACCATTCTGAACACGACATGGATCATTCAGACAAAGAAATGGATCATTCAGACCACCAAATGAATAACGAATCGAATTCAAAATCTACAAATAGTGAACATGATGCACATCAACATCATTAAAAGATTTAAAACAAAGGAGTAACAAAATGACTTCAAGAAGAGAATTTTTATCATACACCGGTGTTGGTGCGCTTGCTGCAAGCTTAGCGCCGACTAAAACTGCGATGTCAGTAGAAACGGCCCTAGAAAACGCAAGTACATCACCAAAGCAATCTGGCAATAGACAATCTTATTTACCTTGTCGGACATTAAATGGATGGACACTGCCTTACAAAATGAAAAATGGTGTAAAAGAATTTCATTTAGTAGCAGAGGAAATTGAACATGAGTTTGCACCTGGCACAACAGCAAAGTGCTGGGGATATAACGGCACAACTCCCGGGCCAACGATAGAAGCTGTTGAGGGGGATCGTGTTCGAATCTTAGTTACGAATCGTTTAAAAGAACATACAACGATACATTGGCATGGTCTTTTATTACCAAGTGGCATGGATGGTGTAGGAGGATTAAACCAGCCACAAATCAAACCGGGTGAAACATTTGCTTATGAATTCACGTTAAAGCAACACGGTAGTCATATGTACCATCCACATGCAGATGAGATGACACAAATGGCAGTAGGTATGATGGGTATGTTCATTATCCATCCTAAAAATGGTGAAGAGGCTCCAGTAGATAGAGACTATTGTTTTTTACTTCATAACTGGAGTGTTCACCCAGGAACATATCGACCTGATCCCTCAATTTTACAAGACTTTGATTTGTGGACGATGAACAGCAAGGTATTTCCTTATATTGATCCGGTAGTTGCAAGAACGGGTGAGCGAGTTCGTGTTCGTATGGCAAACCTTTCTATGTGGAATCATCCTTTACATATGCATGGTGTTCAATACTGGGTCACTGGATCAGATGGTGGTCGCTGGCCACAATCTCGTTGGCGCAATGAAACCACTGAGATTGTTGCTGTGGGTCAAATACGTGATATTGAATTTATTGCAGAACCAGGTGATTGGGCATTTCATTGTCATATGGCACATCACACTATGAATGCAATGGGACATGAAATTCCGAATACACTTGGCGTAGATCAATCTGGTATCGAACAAGAAATTCAGAAAATATTGCCGGGATTTATGGCCATGGGTGAACATGGAATGGCAGAACATCAAGTTCATACTGATATGGGACACCATCCTGGACCACGAAATACTTTAGCAATGATGACGGGTAAAGGGCCTTATGGAAATATCGAAATGGGTGGAATGTTCACAACTGTGAAAGTTCGCGATAACTTAGCAAAAGGTGACTACAGTGACCCTGGTTGGTATGACTCACCTCCAGGAACTCTAGCTTCTAGAATAAGTAGTGATCCAGATTTCGGTAATCCCATAAGACCAAAGCTAACATGAGATAAATAATGGATTGTCATAGTCACAAGCAAGAAATGGTATGTCACTCAACGAATAAAGTTGATTATTTATTGTGGGGCTCACTGATTGCTGTATCAGTTTTGTATTTACTTTACTGGCAGTTTGCAGTTGAGCTTTCTCAATATAAGCGCCTAGAAATACTTTCTCATTCGGTGTTCGAATTAATGAATACAATTTGGTGGGGAATTGTTGTTGGCATGCTGATGGTGGCTGTTTTGACCAAGATCCCACGTGAATTTGTTGTTTCCATTCTTGGAACGGGAACAGGTCTTCGGGGAATTTTGAGAGCAACAGTTGGTGGTGTGTTTCTTGACTTATGTAGTCATGGAATACTTATGGTTGCAGCAAAACTATATGAGCGAGGGGCGACCACAGGACAAGTTATGGCGTTTCTAGTTGCGAGCCCTTGGAATTCTTTTTCTCTTACCCTAATTCTGATTGCTTTAATTGGAATTAAATGGACATTAGTTTTCATAGTAGCATCAATGCTGATTGCAATGGTCACTGGGTATATTTTTGAGATTCTAGTTCGAAATAAAACATTACCTGATAATCCAAATAAGATTGATCTCCCTGAAAACTTTAAATTTTGGAAAGAAGCAAAAGTTCAGTTTCAAGCAACAAAGATTAATTCTTTATTCATTGCTGATATGGCAAAGGCAGGAATACTTGAATCTCTCATGGTAATTAGATGGATTCTATTTGGTGTTTTACTTGCATCATTAATAAGGACTTTTATCGATGCAAGTACATTTGAAGATTATTTTGGTCCGACGCTACTCGGTCTTGGTTTGACACTTCTGATGGCGACAATCATCGAAGTTTGTTCAGAAGGTTCTACACCAGTTGCCGCAGACCTTCTCACTCGTGCAAATGCACCAGGGAATAGTTTTGCTTTTCTAATGACGGGTGTATCAACTGACTACACAGAAATTATGGTACTTAAAGATACAACTAAATCTTGGAAAATAGCATTGTACTTGCCTTTGATAACTGTGCCGCAAATAGTCGTGATTGCATGGCTGATTAATTTATAAATTTGAAAAAAATTAATCATTCATTATTGATTTCATTCATGTAAAACATCCAATGACTTTATATCTAAAGTCACCTCAATCTCTTATTTATTCGATACTAAAATCCAGACTTAATAACCACATTTAAATATTTTTTTCTTAATAGTAATGAGATTTAGATTAAATTATTTATTTAAAAAAAATTTATGTAATTTAGATATTCTCATTTGCAAATAACTATTCAACAAATCAATGAAAAGCTTCAAGAAATTTTGTATAGGACAGATGTCTTCTTAAATAGCATATTCAAACCGATATTCAGTTAATCCAAAACAATAGAATTAAATTATTTTTAAATTTACACTGACGTAATACAAAACTTTAGAGATTTACTAAGTCTACAAAAATCTTAGTTAAGATCTTAATAGTCGACCTACTGAAACAAATAAATTTAGATAAAAAGTTGGTTGTGAGGAGTTGGATAATTTATGTTGACAAGATGTATAAAATATTTTTTTCTGTTGGTAAGTATTACTTTCAGTTCAAATGTCTTTGCTGATGAACCAATAATAATTGAACTTGATGAAGCGTTCACAATTCTTCATCCTGAGAAAGTTGAGGTCGGTGACACATATTCAGCATTACTCAATGGCAAACCCTATAGGTCAACGCTTACGGCAATGGACAAGAGTGGTCTGACCTGGATTGATAACGAAGGTTGTATTACAAAAAGACTTGTTCAATTTTCATTTCCGAGTTTGTGGAACAACTGTAAGCCTTTTCAAGATGATGCAGTTAATGTTGAATATGGCGGCAGAATATGGCCACTAGAAAAGGATAGGAAATTTTATTTTAAAATAAACTTAGGTGACCAGGCTTTGGTTAGGACATGTAAAGTTGGGTCGAGTTATCAAGTCGAAACCATCAGGGGAAAATACAATGCGCTTGAAGTTAAATGTGAAGATTTATGGAATACTTTAGTGTGGTATCTAGACATAGAATCTGGCGAAACTATCATACATGTACACGAAAATTCCTATTATGAATTTAAAAATATTTATATAACGGTTGATTAAACCTATCTTGATTTGGAAAAGAACATAATTAATTCAATTTCCGACATCCCTTTCATTTAAGCTAAACTCTCATGCTCTAATACTGCACATGTATGCACTATATCTGTGCAAATTCTTCAATATCAGAATTGCAGATCGACTGTAAGGTCCTGAAATACTTTCTAAGCACCTGATTTTTCAATTGAATTGAGTCAATTTTATTACTTGGCATGCATATTGCTCCAATGTAGAGCAATTGTGCAAATTTGTACAAGTATGAGTTCATGAGAGTGGTGATTAAACAGATGCCTGCTTTTATGAAACATTAAAAATTCAAAAAATCAGGAGAAGTAAAAATGAGGAAAGAAGTACTCTTACTTAAATCAATGCTCTTGGCAGTGTTGATATTATTTATACCTCAAATTGGATTGTCTGCCGATAAAATAAAAGTTGGGGTTTTACATTCATTATCGGGAACAATGGCAATTAGTGAAACCACACTTAAAGATACGGTTTTAATGATGGTAGAAGAACAGAATAAAGCCGGTGGATTATTAGGAAAGGAACTCGAAGCGGTTGTTGTTGATCCGGCATCAGACTGGCCATTGTTTGCAGAAAAAATGCGTGAATTAATCGAAGTACATAAAGTCGATGTAGTATTCGGCTGCTGGACTTCAGTATCACGTAAATCAGTGTTACCTGTTGTAGAAGAATTGAATGGGTTGCTTTTTTACCCGGTTCAGTATGAAGGTGAAGAATCTTCTAAAAATGTTTTCTATACGGGTGCTGCACCAAACCAGCAGGCGATACCTGCGGTTGACTACTTAATGAATGAAGTAGGTGCAGAACGCTGGGTGTTAGCAGGTACAGACTATGTCTATCCACGTACAACTAACAAAATCCTTGAGTCTTACTTAAAGCAGAAAGGGGTTGCTGAAGAAGACATCATGATTAACTACACGCCATTTGGTCATTCCGACTGGCAAACTATTGTTTCAGACATTAAATCGTTTGGTTCCGCAGGAAAGAAAACTGCCGTGGTATCAACCATTAATGGTGATGCAAATGTTCCTTTTTACAAAGAACTTGGTAACCAAGGTATATCTGCTGAAGATATTCCTGTGGTTGCATTTTCTGTAGGTGAAGAAGAACTATCTGGAATTGATACTGGTCCTTTAGTTGGACATCTAGCCGCCTGGAACTACTTCATGAGTGCTGAATCGGATGCAAACGACGAATTCATTGAAGCATGGCACGGATTTATCGGTGATGAAGATCGAGTAACCAATGATCCAATGGAAGCCACCTATATCGGTTTCAAGATGTGGGCAAAAGCAGTTGAGAAAGTAGGTACCACAGATGTTGATACTGTTCGTCCTGCTTTATATGGAATTGAAGTTCCAAACCTAACGGGCGGTACTGCTGTGATGCACTCCAACCATCATTTATCAAAGCCAGTATTAATTGGTGAGATACAAGATGACGGTCAATTCGATATCGTATGGTCGACTGATGGTGAAGTTGAAGGTGATGCATGGACAGATTGGTTACCAGAAAGCAAAGTTATCGTTGCAGACTGGACTGACCCCATTAACTGCGGTAATTACAATACTGAGACTAAAAAATGTTCAGGCCAAAATTACTAAAAAGAGCATTTTCCTAAAAATATAGTTGTTCTTAAACTATAATCAGACTTGCGCCATCCTCTATTGAGGGGGTGGCGCCAATTAAAATAATAACAATTTCTAGGCTCATATGATGAAGCTTTACTTTGTAATGCTGTTTCTTTTTGTGTTCCCAGCACAGAATATATTTGCAAATGAGTCTTCTGAAAGTATCAACTCACTTGACAGCAGTTTTGAGCTTTTAACATCCAAAAGTTTTTCTGATAAAACAAAAGCAATTGAAGCTATTTCTGAATCTGGTCATCCGTCTGCTCTAGGTATCCTATCTAGCTTGTTAGATGGGAAGTTGTATTACGGGAAAAAAGATAAGAAAATTGTCAAAATCGAAAAGATTGATTCAAAGATTTTTAAAACGTTTGATCCACTAAATAATGACTCGCTAGGTGAAAAGAAAAAGAGAGAGCTAAGAAAAGTAGGAATAAATAATAAATTACGCGGCTTGTTAAATGAAAAAATAGCCAAGCTGACTATCTTTAGTGAAGATAAAAAAACTCGCTTACAGGCCACTAGAAATATTTTAAAAAATCTCAATCCGTCTTCAGTTGAAATAATAAGAAATGCAGTCAAGCAAGAATCTGATGCAGATGTTAGAGAGCTCATGCAAATTTGTATTTATGCTGCAGATGCACAATCTAATGATCGGGAGATAAAGCTCAATGCGATACGTTCATTATCCGGATCTTTATACCCAGAAATTGGGATTTTGCTTGATAAATTAAATACTGAACAGCTAGCAAAGTCAGAAAAAGATACAGAGCTATTAGAAGCACTCGATGAATCCATAGAATCCACAAAACTCAAGAAAGGATTTTACAAACAAATAGAAAATATCTTTTTTGGCTTGAGTTTAGGTTCAGTGCTGCTACTTGCTGCGGTTGGTTTAGCAATAACATTTGGTGTAATGGGTGTAATTAATATGGCTCATGGTGAAATGTTAATGCTTGGGGCCTATACCACATTTGTAATTCAGCAGCTCATGCCAAATGCGATTGAATATTCATTATTTATCGCAATACCTGCTGCATTTATATTTACTGGTTTAGTGGGTATAGGTATTGAACGTGGTGTAATTCGATATTTATATGGTAGACCACTTGAAACTTTGTTGGCGACATTTGGTTTAAGTTTAATTCTGCAACAGGCGGTTCGATCAATTTTTTCTCCACTTAATCGATCTGTAATTACGCCAGATTGGATGAGCGGGTCTTATGAATTCAACCCAGCTTTATCTCTTACCTATAACAGAATGTACATTGTTTTGTTTGCGCTATTGGTTCTATTTGCGTTGTTGTGGTTACTTAAGAAAACTTCATTTGGGTTACAAATGCGCGCGGTAACCCAGAATCGCAACATGGCCAAAGCAATGGGCATCCGCACCAATTGGGTTGACTCATTAACTTTTGGTTTAGGTTCTGGAATTGCAGGCGTTGGTGGTGTGGCACTCAGCCAGCTTACAAATGTAGGACCAAATTTAGGACAGGCTTACATTGTTGATTCATTCATGGTTGTTGTATTTGGTGGTGTTGGAAATTTATGGGGAACATTCTTTGGCGCCATGACATTAGGAATTGCTAATAAATTTATGGAACCGTTCACGGGCGCAGTATTTGCAAAAATTCTCGTGTTAATTTTTATTATTTTATTTATACAAAAATATCCAAGAGGCATGTTTGCGCTTAAGGGTAGAGCAGCAGAAAGTTAAAAGTGAAACACAAACCCATCATTTTTCGTTTATTAGAAACAGATAAAGGAGGTCGCTACTTTCTAGCAGTTATTTTAGCTCTTATGGTGATAGTCCCTTTCTGCAATTTAGTTGTGCCAGAGACTTCTGCATTTCATATGTCCACTTATGTCGTTACTTTGGTTGGCAAGTATTTAACCTATGCATTACTTGCAATTTCATTAGATCTTGTTTGGGGATACTTGGGAATTTTAAGTTTGGGACATGGTGCATTTTTTGGATTAGGCGGGTACGCAATGGGAATGTACCTAATGCGCCAAATAGGTGATCGCGGTGTTTATGGCCATCCAGTGCTGCCCGATTTCATGGTTTTCTTGAATTATAAAGAGCTGCCTTGGTTCTGGCATGGCTTTGATATGTTTTGGTTTGCTTTCATTATGATTTTCTTTGTACCCGGGTTGCTTGCTTTTGTATTCGGGTGGCTAGCATTTCGTTCCAGGGTTACAGGAGTGTATTTATCCATCATTACTCAAGCATTAACGTATGCACTCATGCTTGCATTTTTTAGAAATAATTTCGGTTTTGGCGGTAACAACGGACTCACGGACTTTAAAGATATTTTAGGATTTGATCTTCAGTCTGATGCAACACGTGTTGCACTATTTATATGTTCAGGTCTCGCAGTAATTTTAGGTTATCTAATTTGTAAGTTTATTGTGCAATCAAGACTTGGAAGTCTGGTAACCGCAATACGTGATTCAGAAGGCAGGGTGCGTGCATTAGGCTATAGAGATGAATACATCAAGTTATTTGTATTTGTGGTTGCGGCCATGTTGGCGGGTCTAGCAGGCGCACTTTATGTTCCTCAAGTCGGCATTATCAACCCAGGTGAATTTTCACCAATCAATTCAATTGAAATGGTCATATGGGTTGCCATCGGGGGTAGGGGAACATTGTATGGTGCTGCATTAGGCGCAGTAGTGGTTAATTTTGCTAAAACATATTTCACAGCGGCTGCTCCCGAAGTTTGGTTATTCATGTTAGGGGGTTTATTTGTTTTTGTAACGCTGTTTTTACCAAAAGGAATTGTAGGGGCTGTTAAAAACTTTGCGTCAAAGTCTGGTAAAAAAATTGAGCCGGACGCTAATAAAGCAAATGTAGGATAAACGTATGGCTATTACAAATGTTAACGAACCCTCTGCATTGCATTTGCCTGATGAGAGTATTTTATATCTGGATGGTGTAACGGTGAGTTTTGATGGCTTTAAAGCGATAAACAATTTAAGCCTTTATGTAAATAAAAATGAGTTAAGAAGTATTATCGGCCCCAATGGTGCTGGTAAAACAACCATGATGGATATCATCACAGGAAAAACACGCCCAGATGAAGGAAGAGTCATATTTGATGACATGACAGATCTAACCGTAACCAGTGAAGCGGATATTGCTAATTTAGGGATTGGTCGTAAATTTCAAAAGCCAACAGTATTTGAAAATCATACAGTTTTTGAAAATTTAAAACTCGCTTTAGAAGGTAGAAGAAAAGTATTTGAAAATTTATTTTTCAAATTAACAGAAGAAGACAAAGATCGAATTCATGAAGTGCTTGAAATCATAGCCTTGCAAGAATATTTATCTCGTGAAGCCGGTGAGCTCTCGCATGGGCAAAAACAATGGTTAGAAATAGGCATGCTGCTTATGCAAAACCCTAAATTACTACTGGTGGATGAGCCCGTTGCAGGAATGACTAAACAAGAGTCAGAACATACTGCAGAACTGTTAACAAAGCTTGCTGAAAAACATTCAGTGGTAGTGGTAGAGCATGACATGGAATTTGTACGCTCACTAGCTAACCGTGTAACTGTGTTACATCAAGGCAGTGTGTTAGCAGAGGGTTCTATGGACAGCGTGCAAAATAATCAAAAAGTGATCGAAGTGTATTTGGGTGAACAGTGAAAATTAGCAATCTTGATCATTATTATGGCGAAAGCCATACGCTTTGGGATATCGATATGGAAATCGAGAAAGGGGCGTGCATGTGTTTAATGGGAAGGAATGGGGTCGGTAAGACTACACTTCTTAAATGTATTATGGGTCTAGAACCAGTTAAGAATGGAAAAATTCTGTTCAATGAAACTGACTTTTCATCCAAACCTTCAGAGCAGCGAGCTCGTCATAAAATTGCTTATGTGCCTCAAGGTAGAGAAATATTCTCACAGTTAACCGTTGAGGAAAATTTGGCAACGGGATTAATTGCATCAGGCAAGAAATTACCTACATTAATATATGAACTATTTCCAGTCTTAAAAGAAATGTTAAATCGTAGAGGCGGCGATTTATCAGGAGGGCAACAGCAGCAGCTAGCAATCGGCAGGGCATTAGCAATCGAGCCCGAGCTGTTAATTCTCGATGAGCCCACGGAAGGTATTCAGCCCAATATTGTTTCTGAGATTGGCGATATTATAAACAAACTGAATAAAGATCTTGGCCTGACGGTATTATTAGTAGAACAAAAATTACCTTTTGCTAGAAAAGTAGCCAGTGATTTTAGCATTATGGAAAAAGGCTCCATGATGGCAGGAGGAAAGATAAACGAACTAAACGATGATCTTATCGATCGCTATTTAAAAGTATAATTGTCTATTCTTAAAGAGGAGTAAATGTGATTAAACCTTATATTTTAATTTTATCAATTATTGCCGGAATAATAGTGCCAATTAACTTATTCGCACATCCCGGGCATTGGCCTCATGATGTCTTGGCGAATTCACAAAACTTGCTTGCTTATACAGTTATTGCCTTAGTTTTGTTGTTCGTAGGAGTTGGTCTTTGTAAAGCATTTTTGAAAAACAAAACCCGCAAAAAATAATCTTGTGCTTGCTGTAGCTGAAAATCGTGTTGATGAAATCCCGTCTAGTAACTGGGAAGCAAGATTACAATTGAGCCTGTATAAAAAACACAATAAAACCATTCTAGGCAAGCTTCGACATGAAGGGCCTTTGAGAATTCAGCGGGCTTTTTATCCTGAAGCAGAAACGTGTCACTTATATATATTACATCCTCCTGGAGGAGTCGTCGGGGGAGATAGCTTAAATATAGATGTAAGCTGCGAGAAAAATACTTCTACACTTATCACAACACCTGCGGCAAATAAGTTTTATCAATCAAATGGGTATACAGCATTTCAAAATCAAAATATTACAGTAGAAGAAAATGCAACGATGGAATGGCTTCCACAGGATACTATTTTATTCAATACATCAAAGGTTCATTCAAATACTAAAATAGAGCTTTCTAAAAATAGTAAGTTTTTAGGCTGGGAGATTGTCAGCTTTGGGCGTCCCGCATGTAATGAGGAATTTACCCAAGGCATATTTAAACAAAATTTTGAATTATGGATTGGTGATGATCCCATTTTGATTGATCGTGTATCCATTCAAAATCGATCAGAAGTATTTAACGGACTATGGGGATTACAAGGCCAACCTGTAATGGGTTTGATGACAGTGGTTAACAATGATGTAGAAAAATTACAACAAGCAAAATTTCTGATACAAAAAATGATTGATGACGTGAGAAATTTGAGCGTTACTGTAATGGGAAATGTATTGGTCTGTAGATGTCTGGACACGAACTCAATGACAATTCGGGATAAGTTCATTGATATTTGGAAAACTATTAGGCAAATAACATTAGATAAAAAACCATGTGAACCAAGAATTTGGGCGACGTGAAATTATTATTAAGGAATTCTTATGGAACTTTCACCAAGAGAAAAAGATAAATTATTACTTTTTACGGCAGGCATGCTCGCAGAGCGCAGAAAAGCTAAAGGCATTAAGTTGAATTACCCGGAAGCGGTTGCTTTTATATCGAGTGCGATTTTAGAAGCTGCGCGTGAAGGTAAAACCGTTGCTGAGTGTATGGAATATGGACGAACATTGTTAACGATTGATGATGTTATGGAAGGAATTTCTGAGATGATTCATGAGGTCCAAGTAGAAGCAACCTTTCCTGACGGTACTAAACTTGTAACCGTGCACAACCCAATTACCTAAAGGAATCAATATGAAACCAGGAGAATTATTAGCGGCTGAAGGTGACCTTGAAATAAACGCAGGACGTGAGATCACAAATATAACGGTCGCGAATACAGGTGATAGGCCCATTCAAGTTGGTTCGCACTACCACTTTTATGAAACCAATTCTGCATTAGAGTTTGACCGAGAGGCTACCAAAGGTAAACGTTTGGATATACCTGCTGGAACCGCGGTTCGTTTTGAACCTGGGCAAAATCGAGATGTTACTTTAGTTGAATATGTGGGTAAGCGCGAAGTCTATGGTTTTAACGCCAAAGTAATGGGCGCCGTTAAATAATTTACATATGAGTAATTAAAACAATGAGTAAAATTTCAAGACAAGCCTATGCGGAAATGTATGGACCTACAGTGGGTGATCGTTTACGCCTTGCTGATACTGAATTATTGCTAGAAGTAGAAAAAGACTTTGCAACTTACGGAGAAGAAGTAAAGTTTGGTGGGGGTAAAGTAATTAGAGATGGCATGGGTCAAAGCCAGGCTACATCTAAAGAAGCTGTAGACGCCGTCATAACTAATGCGACTATTGTAGATTACTGGGGAATAGTAAAAGCAGATGTAGGAATTAAAGACGGCCGTATTGCTGCAATTGGTAAAGCCGGTAACCCGGATGTTCAACCCAATGTCGATATCATTATTGGTCCGGGTACCGAAGCAATAGCAGGTGAAGGACAAATTCTAACCGCGGGCGGAATCGATGCACATATACATTTTATATGTCCGCAACAAATTGAAGATGCACTCATGTCTGGTGTTACAACTATGCTGGGTGGTGGAACCGGACCTGCAACCGGCACGAATGCAACGACTTGTACACCGGGTCCTTGGAACATTCACCGTATGTTAGAGGCAGCAGATAGTTTACCAATGAATCTTGGTTTTCTCGGTAAAGGTAATTCAAGTTTGTCTGCTGCACTTGATGAACAAATTGAAGCCGGTGCGATGGGACTTAAACTTCATGAAGACTGGGGCACTACACCTGCAGCCATTGATAGCTGTTTAAATGTAGCTGAAAAATTTGATATTCAAGTAGCTATACATACGGATACATTAAATGAGTCTGGATTTGTAGAAGACACGATTGCAGCGTTTAAAGATCGCGCAATTCATACTTACCATACTGAAGGTGCAGGTGGTGGACACGCGCCGGACATTATTCGTGTTTGCGGTCAATCAAATGTATTACCTTCCAGTACAAATCCAACTAGACCTTTTACAGTAAATACCATTGATGAACACTTGGATATGTTAATGGTTTGTCATCATCTAGATCCAAACATACCAGAAGACGTAGCTTTTGCAGAATCCAGAATTAGAAAGGAAACCATCGCTGCAGAAGACATTCTTCATGATATGGGTGCGTTCAGTATGATTGCATCCGATTCGCAAGCAATGGGTCGCGTGGGTGAAGTCGTCACTCGTACTTGGCAAACCGCGAATAAAATGAAAGTGCAACGAGGTGCGTTACCTGAAGACAATAGTCAAAATGATAATTTTAGAATTAAACGATATGTCGCCAAATACACCATCAATCCAGCTATTACACATGGCATTGCAAATGAAGTAGGTTCAATTGAAGTAGGTAAGCTGGCCGATTTAGTTTTGTGGAAGCCACCGTTTTTTGGTGTGAAACCATCGCTAATCATAAAAGGTGGATTTATTGTTGCAGCCCCTATGGGAGATCCTAATGCTTCAATTCCAACTCCCCAACCAACTCATTACCGATACATGTTTGGTGCACAAAGCAAAGCTAATGCTTCAACATCCATCACATTTGTGTCACAAGCTGCAATGAATGAGGGAATAAAAGATAAGTTACGTTTAGAAAAGATTGTCGCACCTGTTAGTAATACTCGGAATGTTAGAAAGAAAGATCTGCATTTAAATACTTACCAGCCGAATATGGAAGTTAATCCACAAACGTATGAAGTGCGGGCTGATGGTGAACTATTAACTTGTGAGCCTGCAACAGTTCTTCCAATGGCGCAAAAATATTTCTTGTTCTAATGCTTATATTTACTGAACGTGTCAGTCACACGCATGAACACAGTCATACATTAACCCTGGCGTATGAGCTAAGACAAAAAGCACGCTTGAAAACAAAATCAGATAGTGGTGAAGATGTTGGTCTAATGTTATCTAGAGGTGAAATTTTACGTGGCGGTGATTGTTTAAAAAGTGATGATGGAGAGATTGCAAAAATAATTGCAGCACCTGAAGAAGTTTCGGTTGTAAGTTCGGATGATAAATTGCTTTTGATGAAAGCCGCATATCATTTAGGAAATCGTCATGTGGCACTGCAAGTTGAAGAATCATTATTGGTCTATCAAAAAGACCACGTACTGGATGAAATGATAATAAGTCTAGGTTTGACTGTGACACATGAAATGAAACCTTTTGAACCTGAGTCTGGCGCGTATAACAGCCATAAGCATTCGCATTAATCATGCTGGATACAATTTCAAATAATACTGCGTTATTAAATTTAATGAGGCTTACGAGTCCGTCATTACCGATTGGTGCGTTTGCCTATTCGCAGGGATTAGAGTTTGCCTGTGACCAGGAGTGGATTAAAGATGAGGATACCGCATTAGATTGGATTTCTGGCTTGATGCGAAATTCCTTAGCCTATTTAGATTTACCTGTGTTATTGCGTTTGTATCAAGCTTGGCAGGATCATTCTATAGATAACGTAACTAGCTGGAGCAAGTTTTTACTTGCGTGCAGAGAATCACAGGAACTACGCGATGAAGATCAATACTTAGGTAAAGCATTATCCAAACTACTCATTGATTTAAAAATTCAGCAAGCACGTGAAATACTTGATAAGCCACATACAACCTATGCAACTGCATTTTCTCTAGCATCAGTAGAATGGAGTGTTTCTAAGTACGATTGTTGCACTGGTTTTTGTTGGGCTTGGTGTGAAAATCAGGTTAATGCAACCATCAAATTAATTCCACTTGGTCAAACGTCTGGACAACGAATGCTTTCAGCTCTTATAAGTGAGATTCCAAAAGCAATTGAAATAGCCGATGCGCTTGATGATGAAGATATAGGAAGTACTGCAGTAGGATTAGGAATTGCCAGTGCAAACCATGAAACACAATATAGTCGATTATTTAGATCGTAAGTTAAGAGGTAGATATGTCGAAGCAAGTTCTTAGAGTTGGGGTGGGCGGTCCTGTTGGTTCTGGGAAAACCGCATTACTCAATGCACTGTGCATGGCAATGCGAGAAGATTATGAAATTGGCGTAGTTACGAATGATATTTATACACGTGAAGATGCCGAATTTTTAATTAAACATGAGGCCTTATCCAAAGAACGGATTAAAGGTGTAGAAACAGGTGGCTGTCCTCACACTGCGATTAGAGAAGATGCTTCTATTAACTTAGCAGCCGTTGAGGAATTATGTAGTGAATTTCCTAAATTGGATTTTGTATTAGTAGAGAGTGGTGGAGATAATTTAAGTGCAACTTTTAGCCCTGAGCTATCTGATCTCACGATTTATGTCATAGATGTAGCCGCTGGAGATAAGATTCCTCGAAAAGGTGGGCCAGGAATTACGAAATCTGACTTACTTGTGATTAATAAAACAGATTTAGCACCTATGGTGGGTGCTTCATTAGAGGTTATGGATCGTGATGCAAAAAAGATGCGAGGTGAAAGACCTTTTGTATTTACCAATCTCAAATCACAAGATGGTTTAGATGAAGTAATACAATTTATAAAATCAAATGGGATGTTAAATTAAAATCAAAATACTTATCTGATGTTTAGCTTAATCCATTCATTTAATAATTCTTCTTTTAATAATCCTTCAACCACTATCTTTTTATGTTTGGCATTGTATAAATAAGTACGGGGCAGTACCCCTGACCAATTCGGGTCTATTTCAAATCTTAATTTTTCTGTAAATCCTTCGGCAAAAACCCAGTTTTCCGTGAATTCCAAACCATGTTGTTTGAGTGCATCATGAATTTCTTCGATTGCAGAAATATCATCTGACGAGATTAGAACAACGTTTAGGTTTTTGTATTGATCAATCTTGGCTTTTAATAGATCAAGTTCTTGAAAACAGGGCGGGCAATCAATAGACCAAAGTGCAAGTATGAATGGCTTATTTTTGTATTCTTGCTTAATTAATTCAAAGCTACCAAATGTGAGAGGCTTAATATCGGAATAACTAAAATTCGAAGCAGTTAATAATAGGATTAGTATCATCCATTTGCTAAAAAGTTGATGTTTATTTTTATTAATCATTGATAGGAATAAGCCGATACCCTTCTTTTTTGGTTAACCATGATAGAAAAACCTTGTTACCGCTATTAACAAGTAATGGATGATCAGAGTGATCTATTGTATTTGCGATTATCTTTTTATTTGACCAATTAACGCCATTATCATTCGATGTGATTAATAGAACATCTGTTGATTTGCCATTAAACGCTTTCCAGGCAAGATATAGAGTATCATTGGTACTAATGATGTCCGGGTGCGCCGCACTTGCGGAACTATCGACTACCAACTGAGCAACATCATTTTCATCGAATACTTTGTTTTCTTTTAGATTGTAACGTTTATAAATAATACCTTTATGTATGCTGCCTTGTGTAAACCAGGTAAGGTGCAAATAGTCTTCCCGGTCACGGGACATTGCCGGCCCATGATGAGGACATGAGTCAATATTCCAATCATCAAAAGTTACGCGTTGAAGCACAGGATTATTATTATTTGAGCTGAGCGTTACTAGAGCATGGTCTCGTGTATTTTCATTGAAAATATGTCTCCACATAAAAGCCATGTCATTATTGTTCAACTCAGCATGTGCTAGTCGACAACATTCACAAGTTTCATCAGCAATTTTTCTGTTTTCTGAGAAAGAGCTTCCACTATCTGTTGAAACAGCATAATAAAGTGCTGTTCCATTATATTTTTGCCCGTTTTCTTTAGCTTCTTTATTGTCGCGCTTGTCCAGCCAAGCTATAAATAATTCATCTTTTGAATTGATAGCAAGCTCATCAAAACGGTGCCCAATTGGATCAAGATTGGTATTAATAGTAATAGGGTCTTGAAAATTTTCTCCTCCATCTAAAGAGCGAGAAAATCTAATATTTCCAGAATAAAAACCCTCCGTTTTTTCTGTCCAACTAACAAAAATATTTCCTTTTGAGTTTAAAACAACTTTTGGTCTGTTTTCTCCATTTGTATAAATGGTTTCCTCAATTGGATTGACCGCGATTGAAGGTAAATAAGTTTTTCCAAAGTCCTTTGAATGAGTAATGTAAACATGATCATCTTTTTCATATACAAGCCACAAAATATTATCGTTGGAAAAAAATGGTGTAGGAGTATTTCCACAGTCTGGCGAAGTAATAGTGCAGTCAGATGTATTTTTGGTTAATGAATCACCTAATGCATGATTCATTAAAAAGAAAATGATTAAGATAAATCTAAATAATAGCTTAGTGATGTGCATTATGTTGACGCGTACTTTCTTCTATGAAACAGCATATTCATAGCGACTAGAAAAAAATATATGCATTTAGGGCTGCGGCAATAAACCGCATGTTTTTGTAGCGATAATTACACTATAAAGAGGATAAAAATATTTGGGGAAAAGAAAAAAATGAAATTTCGATTTCAATGTATTGTAAAAATCCTGATTGCTTTGTTTTTGTTGGGCACCTTTACTTCGTCTTTTGCTGAGAACGTACTGGATACAATGATAATAGAAGATCAGTTATTCAAAGACACTACTGTAGTAAGTCCTACCTCTACAATTACTGCCGAAGATTTAGAAAAAGTTAATATCATCACAACAGAAGATGCGATTGCTTTAGAGCCAAGTTTAATTGTGCGTCGCCGATTTATTGGTGATCCAAATGGAGTTATAGGGATACGTGGTTCAAATATGTTTCAAGGTCATCGCTCATTAATTTTTGTGGATGGATTGCCACTACATTACCACTTACAGACACGTTTTTCTGGTGCGCCTCGTTGGTCATTAGTGGCGCCAAATGAAATTGATAATGTAGATGTAATTTATGGCCCGTTCTCCGCAGAGTATTCCGGTAATTCAATGGGTGGTGTAGTGAATATTAGAACTAAGCGACCTGTTGGCAGAAAGTTCACCATACAAGGTAATCTTTTTAGTCAGGATTTTAGTGAACTAGGTACTAGCGATGATTTCAATGGAGGAAAAGTTTTTGCTTCTTATGAAGATAAGTTTGGTGATCTATCAGTTTTTGCTTCTTATAATCATCTTGAAAATGAAAGCCAGCCACAAACTTTCTTTTTTTCTGAACCTGGCGGTGGTGTAGGTGTGGCAGTTAACGGTGCAATTAATGGAATAGATGAATCCGAAAATGTAGGTATATATTTCGGAGACAATGGCGAGGAACAGGCTCAAAGTGATCTATATAAATTAAAACTGGGTTACGACATCGGGTTATTTCAACTTCGTAGTTCTATCGCTTATGAAAATAGAGATCGAGAGCTTAAAGATCTAAACAGTTATTTAACTGATGCTACTGGTAATACGATATGGGACGGGGACATTAATGTAAATGGAATTGACTACAATGTCCGTGGCAGTAACTTTCAAGAGAGAGATCAGCAAAGAGAAAGTGTTTTATTTGGTTTAGGTTTGAGTGGGCCGGTTGGAGTCAAGGATTGGTTATTTGATATTTATTATACTGATTTTGAAATTATTAAAGATCGTGAAATTCGTTCTGCTCGAAATCCAGATGATCCTGATTTCATTGCACAAAATGCTGCATTTAATGGTCGTCTTACAAATGCGGATGATACGGGTTGGGAAACCTTTGATGTAAAGGCAGGTACAGAATCACTATTTGGAAATGATCGCGCTCGCTTATCAATAGGCTACCATTATGATGAATATGAATTATCCATTGAGCCTTATAACTATGATGCAGTAAATGGAATTCGTGGAACTGAGCGAACTGCGAGCGGGGGAGAAACCAGTACACAAGCTTTATTTGCACAGTTCGGATATGCATTGTCTGATCAATTTGATCTTGCGTTAGGACTTCGTTACGAAGACTGGGAAACAAAAAATGGTTTTAATGGAACAACACGAGTAGATCGTAGAGATGAACAAGAATTCTCGCCAAAGTTTTCACTTGGCTATTTTCCAGCAAATGATCTAACTTTTCGCTATTCCTTGGCTCGTGCAGTGAGATTTCCAATCGTTGAAGAGTTGTATCGAAATGAGTCGACTGGCGATCGTCAATTTGTATCAGATCCGAATTTAGAGCCAGAGGATGGAATACATCATAATTTTTCAGTTGAAAAAGACATAGACAAAGGCTCGATGAAGGTAAATCTTTTTTATGAAGAAGTAGAAGATGTAATTTTTACATTTTCTGCAGTAGACCTTGATAATAACTCTATTACTACAACACTTCCTGTAGATGAAGTAGAAACTTATGGTGCAGAATTCGTATATAACCAGCGTCGCATACTTGGTTCACCATTTGATATGCGTTTTAATGTTTCTTATACCGAGGCAGAAATCACTAAGAACAGACTGAATCCAAGTATAGAAGGTGGGCAATTTCCACGTATTCCTGACTGGCGTTCGAATCTTCTACTTACATATAATTACAGTCATGCATTAGATTTTAGTACGAGTGTTCGGTATGCATCAAATAGTTACGGCGAGTTAGATAATAGTGATCGTGCTAGTAATGTATTTGGTGCACAAGATGAATTTCTCTTCTTTAATATCAAAACAAACTGGAAAGCAAGTGAAAACTTGAGACTTGCTATGGGTGTGGATAATCTTTTTAATGAAGAGGCTTATGTTTTCCATCCATGGCCAAATAGAACTTTCTTCTTAGAGGGTACATATACTTTTGGTGAGGAAATTTAAGCTGCTCCTATTGTTAACTTTCAGTGCGTAAAAAAAGTTTTTAGTGCATAAAAATAGCTAAAAACCAAATTAATAGTGATTTTCTGCTTATATTGCACGTTTTTTTTTAGTGCATAAATTTTGGCACGAATTGTGCTCCTAGTAATTAAAACTATTCATTGTTCTTGTTAGTAACAGCAACAGATCAGTGATAAGAATAATTACAGAAGGAGATTCCTGGCATGATCGAAACCCTCATTGAAGTAGATTTTAAAAAAGCTCCCGAAGAACAATCAGATATCCTGCACAACCGCTGGCATCCAGATATTCCATTTTGTCGTGTTGTACAACCGGGCGATGAATTTAGAGTGGAATGTATCGATTGGACGGGTGGGCAAATTGAAAATGATGACAGTGCAAATGATGTTCGCGATGTTGACTTAACTAAGGTTCATTATTTAAGTGGTCCCATTAAAGTTGAAGGAGCAAAGGCCGGAGATCTTCTCGTTGTAGATATTTTAGATGTTGGTGTTTTGGCAGAATCAGCTTGGGGCTTCACTGGATTTTTTGCGCGTGAAAATGGTGGCGGCTTTTTAACTGAGCATTTTCCTGAAGCGCGAAAAGCCTGTTGGGACTTCAGTGGTGTATGGGCATCCAGCCGACATATTCCTCAAGTTAAATTTCCAGGAACAATGCACCCCGGACTTATAGGATGTTTGCCTTCGGCTGAATTACTCGCCGAATGGAATGCACGTGAAGCAGAGTTAGTTAGTAGCGACCCCGAACGTATTCCTCCCCTAGCCGCTTTGCCCTATGCCGATACAGCAGTAATGGGCACACTTGAAGGTGCTGCACGTGATAAAGCGGCTGCTGAAGCGGCAAGAACAGTTCCGCCTAGAGAACACGGAGGTAACTGCGATATTAAAAACTTATCGCGTGGCTCCACGGTTTATTTCCCTGTCTATGTAGATGGTGCAGGATTATCTATGGGCGACATTCATTTCTCACAAGGTGATGGTGAAATTACATTTTGTGGTGCGATCGAAATGGCGGGTTATCTCGATATTCGCGTAAACATCATTAAGGGTGGAATGGAGAAATATTCTGTTGTAAACCCAATTTTCAAGCCAAGCAAAATTGACCCGACTTTTTCTGACTATTTAATTTTTGAAGGGATATCGGTTGACGAAGACGGTAAGCAGTACTACTTAGATCCTCATGTGGCATACCGAAGAGCATGTCTAAATGCGATTGAGTACATGAAAAAATTTGGCTTCACCGGTGCACAAGGTTACGGAATTTTAGGCACAGCACCTGTTGAGGGACATATCAGTGGTGTTGTAGATATACCCAATGCTTGTGCAACCTTATGGCTGCCTACCGGAATATTTGATTTTGATATTAATATCACTCCAGATGGACCTATTAATTATGTAACGGGCAATGAAGACCTTGCAGAAACTTCATAGGTAAATGTCATGCCGTTATATAGCTACCAATGTTCGGTGCATGGCGAGTTCATGCAATTTAAATCAATAAGTAGCCGCAACGAGGCTACTTATTGCCCTGACTGCAATATGCTTGCTGAAAGATTTCTTACCGCGCCCAATTTGAGTGTGATGTCGGATACCAACCGGAAGGCTTGGCAACGTAATGAAAAAAGTATGCATGAGCCTAAACGAATATCCAGGACGCATGTTCATACACATGATCATAGCCATGATCACTCAAATACACATTCACAACTAACATTTTCGAAAAACAGTAAACGCCCTTGGATGCTGGGACATTAGATTTTAGTTCATTATATGTAGTGAGATAGTTATGCGTACATATAAACAAGCGCATAAAAATCCAAACCGTATTCGCTATGGATGGCGAATTTCTCAAGCAGGTTATCATATGGTAGATAGTTCTGCGCGTGAAATAATTATGAAAATTCTTGTAATGCGAAGAAGTGGCTACAGTTTTGAAAAAATAAAAAATGCATTAGAAGAACAAAAATTAGAAAGTCCTCGTAAATCTTCTTGGCATTGTGCAACAATAAAGAAAATTGTTTCCACGAATAAAAGTTCTCTTCCTCAGATAGATCTCTGAATATAATTAAAATTCATTCGAAGGTATTTTGCGCGTAAGCGCATATATCTTATCTATTTATTTGACAAAAAAGTCTTTACAAAAACATTTTTTGTGCACGAGGTAATTATTTAGTGCATAAAAAATTTATTTTTTTAAAAATTTTAAAATATATATGAAAAAAATAATTTAAAAAATTGGCACTGTAATTGCATTGTAAGTTTTGAATATTTTCTTTTATAAATAGAGGCTAACAATGTTAATTAAAAAAATGATGAGAAAATACTTTCTGTATTTTTCAGTATTAGTTCTATATTCACTTTCAGTAAGCAGTGTTTACTCCAATGAGTATCCAACGGCTGAGGTGAATACCACAGGATTAGCTGTAACAGATACAGAAGTTACTGTCGGTATATTACATTCCGTAACCGGGACCATGGCGATTAGTGAGTCTGGCTCTGTTGAAGCAGAAAAGCTTGCAATTAAACAAATTAATGACGCAGGTGGAGTGCTAGGCAGACAAATTAAAGTCATTCAAGAAGATGGCGCAAGTGACTGGCCGACTTTTGCTGAGAAAGCTCGCAAATTATTGGTTAATGACAAAGTTGCAGCTGTATTTGGGTGTTGGACTTCAGCATCCAGAAAAGCAGTTTTACCCGTTTTCGAAAAAGAAAATGGAATGCTTTATTACCCAACTTTTTATGAAGGTCTTGAACAATCCAAAAACGTTATTTACACAGGACAAGAAGCCACTCAACAGATTATTGCAGGTTTAGATTGGGTTGCTGAAGAAAAGGATGCGAAAACATTTTATCTAATTGGATCTGATTACATTTGGCCGCGTACCTCAAACAAAATTGCACGCAAGCATATTGAAAATGTTTTAGGCGGCAAAGTTGTAGGTGAGGAATATTATCCTCTTGGCCATACAAATTTTGGTTCTTTGATTAACAAAATAAAATTAAAGAAGCCTGATGTAATTTATAGCATTGTCGTTGGAGGTAGTAACGTCTCTTGGTACAAGCAGTTGAAAGCAGCAGGCATCACATCTGATAAGTGGACCCTGCTCACCATTTCTGTAACAGAAGACGAGATGTTAGGCATTGGCGGTGAAAATGTAGAAGGATTCTATGCGGCAATGAAATATTTCCAGTCTTTAGATAACCCTAACAATAAGGAATTCGTTAAAGCCTTTAAGGAAATGTGGGGTGAAGACAGTGTAATTGGAGATGTGACTCAGGCTGCCTATCTAGGCCCATGGTTATGGAAACTTGCAGTGGAAAAAGCAGGAAGCTTTGATATCGATAAGATCGCTGAAGCATCAGATGGAATTGAGTTTGACAAAGCACCTGAGGGGTATGTTCGCATACATGATTCTAATCACCATTTATGGAGTAAAACCAGAATCGGTAGGGCCAGGGAAGATGGCCAATTTGATGTGATTTGGGAATCAGATTTGATTGAACCGAATCCATTCCCCGAAGGTTATCAATAATGATTTAGTTTGCCCCCGCTCGAGAGGAGCTTTTTTAACTCACTCCTGAATAATTTAAGGCTCCTCTCATTTTAAAAACTTATTTAGAAACATAAAAAATTTAGAAATAGAGTAATAAGGATTTCAAATGTTTGAGGGTTATACCGCTTCAGAAATTGGTTCAATTTTTGCCATGCAAGGCTTCTCAGGATTGAGCTTATTTTGTGTATTTCTATTAATGGCGTTGGGTTTGGCAATTATCTTTGGGCAAATGGGTGTGATTAATATGGCTCATGGAGAATTTCTAACCATAGGGGCTTATGCAACTTTTTTCATTTCTTCTATCACAGAAAAAAGTTTTCCAGGTTTCATGGATTATTATTTTTTATTAGCGATTTTTGTCGCATTCAGTATTGCTTTCATCGTTGGGTATTTGGTTGAGTTTTCCTTGATACGGTTTTTATATAAACGCCCTCTGGATACATTGCTTGCAACTTGGGGGCTTAGTTTAATCATGCAACAAATATTTCGTTCTTCTTTTGGTGCTAGAGAAGTCAGTCCATCATTACCAGATTGGTTATTAGGCTCCGTACAATTGACAGATACGATCGAAATACCTATCAATGGATTGTTAGTGGTCAGTATCACTACAGTACTTACAGGAGTTGTTTTTTATTTACTCTATCGTTCACGTTGGGGATTGAAGGTGCGAGCGACCACACAAAACCGTGTAATGAGTGGTGCTGCTGGAATTAATACAAGTAAAGTGGATCGTTATACCTTTGCATTAGGCTGTGGTATCGCAGGTGTGGCGGGTGCAGTATTTACAACCATTGCTTCAACGGGTCCAACAAGTGGTTCACTTTATATTGTGGATACATTCTTGGTAGTTGTGTTTGGAGGTGCGGCAAGCTTATTGGGTACTATTGCATCCGCTTTTTCAATTGCACAAGCACAATCCATTTTAGAATTTTTCCTGTCTGGCTCCATGGCGAAAGTCATTACCTTGTTAACCGTTATTGGAATTCTGATGTTGAAACCCGAAGGTTTATTCACCATCAAGGTCAGAAAATAAAGGAATAAAAATATGGCATTGTCGATATCACGAAGAGTATTTGGAGCTAAAAAAGATTTTATTGGCCTTTTAATTTTGGTTGCATTCATTGCAATTGTTTTGCCATTGTTTCTGGATATTTTCAGATTAAATTTAGTTGGAAAATATTTAACTTACGCATTTGTTGCGATCGGTTTGGTGCTTTGTTGGGGGTATGGCGGTATTCTCAGTCTTGGGCAAGGCGTATTTTTTGGTCTGGGTGGTTATTGCATGGCAATGTTTCTCAAACTTGAAGCATCAGACCCAGAAACCACTGCCATTCAATCTACACCTGGCATACCTGATTTCATGGACTGGAATCAATTAACGGATTTACCCTGGTTTTGGGTACCGTTTCAAAGTCTTCCATTTGCACTCATAGCAATTTTAGTTGTGCCAACCATCTTTGCATTCATTATTGGCGTTGCAATGTTTAAAAGGCGTGTGGGCGGTGTTTATTTTGCCATTATCACGCAAGCCATTGCTGCGATATTGACAATTTTAATTATTGGACAACAAGGATTAACCGGCGGTGTTAATGGAATAACAGACTTACGAACTCTGTTGGGTTGGGATATCAGAACGGACTCTGCAAAATATATTCTTTATTACGTCAACATCGTTTTATTAGTTATATGTATTTTAATTGGTCGATTCATTCTGACGGGCCGTGTTGGGAAACTACTGTTAGCTTTAAAGGATAAAGAAGATCGTGTTCGTTTTTCAGGATACGATGTTTCTAACTTTAAAATATTTGTATTTTGCGTAGCGGCCATGTTTTCCGCTATCGGTGGTGCAATGTTCACACTTCAAGTTGGGTTCATGTCGCCTTCGTTTGTTGGAATCGTTCCCTCAATTGAGATGGTAATTTATGCGGCCGTAGGAGGGCGAATGTCTTTATTTGGAGCCGTCTATGGAACCTTATTGGTGAATTATGGCAAGACATTATTTTCAGAAAGCTTCCCAGAGCTATGGTTGTTTCTAATGGGTGCTTTATTTATTGGCGTTGTTGTTGCATTTCCTAATGGACTTGCAGGTGTATATACGCAACTAAGAGATAAATATGGAGACAAGCTGAAAAGTTTCTTTCAAAAATCCGACAAGTCAGAACCTGTTGATGAAAATACAACAGATCAAGAAGTTCCAAAATTAAATAAAGAGGTTAGTGAGGATAAAGGTACGAAAAAAGATAAAGATGTGCCGCCACCTGATCCAGAGCCAGCAAAAATCTAAAATAAAATGTCTACATGTAATACAGATTATCTATTATCCATATTAGAAACAATTGATGGTAGTAAACAATCGAACATGATTGATAGAGAAAAAATTAGTGAAAATAGTAACAAAGCTCATACACTAAATTTAGAACTGCAAGAAGAGTTAAAGGTCAATAAAAATGTTATCGAGCAACACTGATTATTTATTATCTATAGAAGATCTAACCGTATCGTTTGATGGCTTTAAAGCAGTAGATAATGTCACAATGTATGTAGACACCGATGAATTACGGGTTGTTATCGGGCCAAATGGTGCTGGGAAAACAACATTGCTGGATCTTATTTGTGGAAAAACTGCAGCAAGTTCAGGTTCAATTAAGTTTAATCAAAAAGAATTACGAGGATTAGCCGAACACAAAATTGTTGCATTGGGTGTAGGTAGAAAATTTCAGACGCCAAGTATCTATGAGAACTTAACCGTATACGAAAATTTAGAAGTTTCCTATCCAGCAGCACACAAGGTGTTACCTGCACTATTTTTTAAAACAACTGCTGAAGTAGATAATGAAATTCGACGAATTGCAGTAGAAATTTATCTTGATGAATATCTTGATATGGAAGCATCGCTGCTTAGTCACGGACAAAAGCAGTGGTTAGAGATCGGAATGCTGTTAATTCAAGATCCAGAGTTGTTAATGTTAGACGAGCCTGTTGCTGGAATGAGTGTAAAAGAACGTGAGCAAACGGGTGATCTTTTAAAACGTATTTGTAAAGGTCGCAGCGTAATTGTAATAGAGCATGATATGGATTTTGTAGAGAAAATCGCGAGCAAGGTAACAGTACTGCATCAAGGTAGTGTACTGGCCGAGGGCAATATGGCGGAAATTCAGAAAAATGAAAAAGTAATTGAAGTTTATTTAGGTCATTAAAATGAAAGTATTGGAGAGAACTAGGAATGCTGGAAGTAAGTAATCTTGATGTTGCCTATGGGCAAAGCAGTGTAATTAAAGATATGAGTATGACCACTTCAAATAGTGAAACACTTGCGATTATGGGTCGAAATGGTATGGGAAAAACAACTTTATTCAAGTCCCTAATTGGAATTTTGCCAACAACTACAGGGCAAATTAAGCTAGATGGAAAGGATATTTCAAAGTTTCCTCCGCATAAAAGAGTCGACTCTGGAATTGCTTATGTACCCCAAGGACGAATGATTTTCCCGACGCTAACTGTTACAGAGAACATACAAACGGGGATGGAAACAGTTAAGCAAAAGAAGATACCAGATGAAATTTATGCATTGTTTCCTGTTTTGCATGACATGCGTAATCGTAAAGGCGGTAACTTATCCGGAGGGCAGCAACAACAATTAGCCATTGCACGTGCATTGGTATCAAACCCTAAAGTTCTTTTACTAGATGAGCCAACAGAGGGTATTCAGCCATCAATCATAAAAGACATTGCAAAAATCTTGAATGAAATTAGTAGGCTTAGAAAGATTACTATTATCGTCTCAGAGCAGGTTTTGCATTTTGCACTTGAAGTCGCAGATCGTATTACCGTGATTGATCGTGGCCAATTTATATATGAAGGAAATAAAAACGAAGTAGATACTGAAAAAATTAGCAGTTATCTCTCTGTGTAATGACTTTTATATGTTTATTGATAATCTATGGTTATTTGTATCTATATTAGAATTTTTGGCAATCATGTCTACCGGAGCATATGTAACTCGCAAATCAACAAGGATGATAGTTTGGTATTTATATAATACTTAGCTATTAGACACGCACAAACGCTTTAGTTAAAAGAAAACATATATATATAATCGGATAAATACTATCCAACAGGTAGTTCTAAGCATACCTTCGAAAAAATTTATTTGCGCATGAATATTATGCGCAAGTGTCCCCTGGCATCATTTAATAAGTCACTACAGATTTACTTTTCTTCTGTCTTTAATTGACCGAGAGCTTTATTTTGTTGTGCACAGATATTGCTTAATTGTGTAGCAAGGTCACCAAGTTGTTTAATCGCAATAGTTAACTCATCTTTTTTTGCGTTAACTTGATTTAGTTGACGCATGACTAGAACCTGTACTTGTTCAGGAGTTAAGGTCATTCTTTTTTGCTGATTTTCTGTGATTGCTTCAGTTTTATTGTTTGTTGATTGGTCTAACTTATTTTCTGAGTTAGTGGATTTTGGGTTTGTTTTAGTAGCCATATTTCCCTCCATTGAAAAGTCAAATATAGAATTGCTTTTTTAAATGTTAGTCTTCTCGTAATGATCGAGCAAAAGCATCAGTCAGTGGTTTTAATAAATAACTGATAGCAGGTTTTGATCCGGTACGAATAAAAGCTTCAACGGGCATACCGGGAATGAGCGTTTTATCCTCCAGAACGTTTTCTAATACATCTGCCTCGGGCATATCAATTTCAACTAAGTAGTAGGGTTCACCACTTAATTCATCAACTTTACTGTCAGCAGAGACGATACGCACTTTGCCATTGGCTTCTGGTGAGTTGGTTGAACCAAATGCAGAAAAACGCAATAGTGTGTCTTGACCAGAATGCACTTTATCTACATCCTGAGCTGCTATTCTTGCAGTAACTTGTAACCGATCCCCAACTGGTACGATCTCCATTAAAGGGTCGCCTGCCCCAATAACACCTCCAATTGTATGAACAGCTAAGCCAAGTACATGACCTGATTGAGGTGCCTTTATTTCAGTACGCGTCAATGTGTCGATTGCGGTTATACGTCGTTCTTCCAATTCTGCAATTGACACTTCTGTCTCACGTAACTCTGCAATGGCTTCTTCTCGTATAGTTTCCGCTAATCGCTCAATTTCAAGTTCTGCTTCAGCAATAATGCCACGTGCTTCGGCAATATCTGCACGCAAAGATCCGCGTTCACCTTCCAGGCTTTTTCCTTCCCGTTCAAGCTCCATCATTCTTGTATTAGATACATAACCTTTTTCATGTAGATCACGCATATCAACAAGTTCATTTTGAGAAAGCGTGAGACGTTCTTCGAAAGATTTCATTTCATCTTTAAGACCACTAATACGTTCTTGTTGTTGATCAATGCGTTTTTGAAGTAAATTTTTCTGAGTTAAACGTGTTGTTCGACGCGCAATAAAAAGAGATTGTTGACCATCAAGTTTTTCAATGAATTGCGGTAAGCTAAGAACAGCCTCATTTCCCCTTGGTGAAGCTAACGTTTCCAATCCATCGCGTTCAGCTTCAAGTCGCGCGCGTCGTGCATAATGTTCACTTAACTGACCATCAATGAGTGCTACATTCGCTTTTTGCATGGTATCGTCCAAACGTGCAACCGTTTGTCCAGCCGAAACAGCATCTCCTTCTCGCACAAAAATCTCACCTATAACACCACCTTCTAAATGTTGCACAGCTTTGCGATTACTTTCTACCGCTACTTGTCCAACTGCTAATACTGCACCATCAATAGGTGCTAAAAATGACCAAAGTAATAGTCCACCAAATACACTTGCTACTACACTAAATCCAAAGGTAACGAAAAAACCGGTCCCTTTCGGTTTGGGTACAGCGTTTGTATTAGCAGCAGTATTCATATTTGTACCCCCGATATATTTGTTCCCCTGTAAGGCGTTACTTTTTTTGGTGCAAGTTGTTGCAAAATTTCGTCACGGGAACCTAAAGATTGCACCATTCCATCTGAGAGTAATAAAAGCTTGTCTGCACCTGCAATTGCAGCAGGACGATGAGCAATAATTATTGTTGTCGCTTTCCGCATTTTTAAACCATGAATTGCATTTGCTAATGCTGCATCACCCATTGAATCTAGATTCGCATTTGGTTCGTCCAACACAACAAATGTAGGATTACCAAATAATGCTCGCGCTAATGCTAAACGTTGTCGTTGACCTGCAGATAAATGTTTACCTTGGTCGCCAATTTCAGTGTCATAACCATTTTCGAAATTGAGTATCATCTCGTGTGCACCTGCAGCTTTAGCGGCGGCAATGATTTCTTCATCACATGCTTGATCCGTAAAACGTGCAATGTTTGCTGCGGCTGTCCCACTGAAAAGCTCTACTTCTTGTGGCAAAAAACCAAGGTAAGTGCCTAACTCGTTTTTGTCCCACTGTGTAATATCAGCTCCATCGAGCCGAACTTCGCCGCTCGTTACATGTTCAACTCCTACCAGAGCTCTTGCCAAAGTTGTTTTACCTGCGGCTGTTGGGCCGATGATTCCTAACACTTCACCTGCTTCCAAAGAAAAACTTACATCTTTTATGATCGGTTTTTTTGCACCATGTGGTTGGCAAAATAAATGGCTAACTGTGAGTGCACCTGTCGGTGCAGGCAGACTCGTGCGAACTGGAGATTCATTAATATCTCCAATACGAGAACACAACCGCTGATATGCGAATCCGGCTAATGAAAAATTTCTCCACTGACTGGTAACAATCTCTACTGGTGCCAGTGCACGACCTGCAATGATGGATGCTGCGATCATTACTCCAGGTGTAACGATTCCTTGAATGGCTAAATAGGCACCCGTACCAAGAATTGCAGATTGCAGAAAAAGACGCACTGCTTTCGTGGTGGCCGTAAATCCACTAATTCTGTCGTTAGAAATTAATGAACTATTCGATGCATCAGAACCAAGTGTAAGCCAACGATTTTTTAGTGCACTCCGCATTCCCATAGCATCGGTTGCAGCCGCATTCTTCAATGTAGCTAAAGCGAGTGCATCTGCTTCATTAACTTTTGTCTGTGCATTTCGATTGGTTTGTTGGGTAGTATTTTGATTCAAAAGCACCAGTGCTAACAATATGAATAAGCCAGCTAATGCGACCCAACCCAACAATGGGTGCATTAAAAAAATAACGCCTATAAAAAAAGGTGTCCATGGTGCATCAAAAACAGCCGTTAATCCTGGGCCGCTCATAAATTGGCGCACTTGGCGCAAATCTTTTAATGGTTCCTCGACGCTTTGGTGGTTACTTTTTTTTGATGAACCTGTGCGTGCAACATCCATTGCGGAGTCAAAAGCCAGAGACTTTAAGTTATTTTCAAATGCAGTGCCTGCGCGTGCAAGCAATGCACTACGGGTAAAATCAATCAATGCCATTGCAGCAAATAGGACTAAGATTAAACCCGTTAGTACTGTCAAGGTTTCATATGATCGACTGGATAGCACGCGATCATAAATCTGTAGCATATATAACGGACCAGTTAACATCAGTAAGTTTACAAAAAAACTCAGACCGGCAGCATATATAAGAATACTGCGCACTGATTTAAGCACGTTAGCCATTTTTGCATCTTTAGCAATCTTGCTTTCTTGCATTTGTGCCCCTGAGGTATTACTTAACTTATCCTGGTTAAACGATTCATAAAAATAATGATCGTTAAAAATAATTTTTTATTGAGTCTATCTCCTTACACAAAAAATTTAATTGTAGTATGAAAAATTATTTTTTGTGCTCGATATGCTAAATATAATATTAGCTTTATAAATTATTATTATCGCGTCTAGCAGCTACATATAAATAACTCACTAATTAGCGTTGATTTAGAAACTTTTAACTGTGAAACACAACACATTCTTTACTAAATTTATGTGGACTAATACTAGTTTTAAAGATAACTAACTGTTACCAAGTGGTATTACTGACTTATATGATGATTGGTTAAAATTAAACTGTTGGTTTTATCTATAATTCATCAAAAAAAATACCGTTGATTGAGTTTTTTAACAAAGTATTATCAAAACTCAATAAAAATAAAACTGTTATCGTATTAAATTACTTTTATTTGATACGGTTTTTTAGTGATGCTGAAGGAGGGGGACAATGCTTTATTTTTTAGGCAAGAATAATATGTGCGAATAGTAATTAGAGGCTGCA
Source organism: Gammaproteobacteria bacterium (assembly GCA_028279275.1). Lineage (GTDB taxonomy): Bacteria > Pseudomonadota > Gammaproteobacteria > UBA4575 > UBA4575 > JABDMD01. Next base: position 540,465 of record JANQOB010000018.1, read on the forward strand.
AAAAAATTTAGTTTGTAAGTTCGTAGTTAATTTTTTTAAAAATTAAAAACAGCTTATTTTTTGCATTTGCTTTTCATATATCGATAATTCTGCCCCTCCGTCAATAGCTAGGTATAGGCATATCAAATTTTAGGAATTTGAAAATATGTCTATTAAGGCTGCATACAAAGATGGAGTAGGCCATGGCAATTACGCAAACTTTTTCTCAATCCACCATATCTGGTTTAAATGTTAATAATCCAACTTCACTGCAAATAGGTGCGGATGGCCGTCTTTATGTTTCACAACAGAATGGCCAAATCAAAATTTATGATCTAGCTCAGGATGCAGGTGGAAACTGGAGTGCATCCAATGAGGAAGTTATTAACTCTATTAATCAAATACCAAATCATGACGACGATGGTTCTTTAAATAATAGCGTCAACAACCGTCAGGTCACCGGAATCGTAGTAGAAGGTACTGCAGAGAATCCCGTTATATATGTTTCATCTAGTGACCCTCGTATTGGTGCTGGAGGTAGTGGAAATGATGTAGGCCTCGATACTAATTCTGGAATTATTTCAAGACTTACTTGGAACGGTTCTTCATGGGACAAAGTTGATCTCGTAATTGGTTTGCCTCGCTCGGAAGAGAACCACTCTACTAATGGTCTAGACATTCGAACCGAGAGCGTTGAGGTCTCTCCAGGTGTATTCGAAGATCATCAGATTATGTACGTCATGTCGGGTGGACATGCTAACAAAGGGGCACCATCAAATAACTTCACTTGGACACCAGAATATTATTACTCTGCCGCGGTACTTCGCGTCGACTTGACTCAGCTCGAACAAATTGAAGCTAACCTTATCGGTAGTGGAGGTTTAAATGGTGGCACATCATATGTTGATGAATATGTCTACGCATTACCTACGTTGGACGATCCAACACGCACCAACGTAACTGCCACAGTCGGAGATGGGGCAATTGATTCCGCAGCGGGAACAACGGGTGCAGCTGATCAGGAAGCAGGTGATACATTTGGCGGTAATGATGGTCGCAACCAAGCCAAGTTTGATCTGGACGGTCCGGTACAAGTCTATTCACCCGGATATCGCAACGCATATGATGTAGTCATAACCGAAAATGGGAATATCTACACCTTCGATAATGGTCCAAACAATGGATGGGGCGGCGGTCCTGTGTCCGATGATGGAGTTACTGAAGTTACCAGTGAAACACAGGTAGCAACCAACCAACCGAACCTTAGCGATAATACGAATGATGGTGATCCGGATAACTTGCATATTGTTGAACCAGGTTCTTATGGAGGTCATCCTAATCCGACTCGTGCATCAGGTGCAGCTGCGGGTCTTTGGTCGGGTCAGGGTAATGATTTAGATGCGGACAATTCGACTCCAGATGATTTGAGCGAAAATGTTCAACTCACACCAATCAGCGATCCTGGCAATGACCCCGGTACAGTTTGGGATGACCTGCCAACTGATTGGGACACTATAACTGGTGGCAATACGAATCCAATCGAAGGTGTTTACTTTGGTCCTGATAATAGTCCAGGTCCACAGGATACTTCATTGCTCTCAATCAACTCATCCTCAAATGGGTTAACAGAATATACAGCAAACAATATTGGCGATGGTGGACCGAATACTGAGTATCTAGCGGTTGTATCTTTTAATGGTAATTTAACGATAATTGAAATTGACACTGACGGCACGGTTGCGGGCAGTAATGTTACCGACACAGAATCAATTAATGTTGGCGGTACCCCACTGGACGTTACGGCTCTTGGTAATAGTGGTATTCCGGGTAGTGGCGGCACAGGAGCAGGAGCCATATTCGTTGCACAATTCGGCAGCAATAATATCGTCGTGTTGGAGCCGGGTGATCCGCCAGGCGTTGATTTAGATGCAGATAATGACGGCGTTCTTGATAAGGACGACCCACTACAATTTGATCCCGATAATGGTACACAGACTATTCTTCAAGGTGGTCAGACATTGCTTTGGGACTTCAACCCTGCCAGTCCAAACCCAGGGCCTGATGGTGAATACAATATCGGCTTTAACGGCTGGATGATTGATGGTGTTGGTGAAATCAATCCGGATGTTTTAATTGACAACCCGGGTGCAGATCTACTTACCGATCTCGACAATACGATCCGTGGTGGAGCACCAGGTGTGATTCAAGTAAAACAGGTCACTGATGGTGATGCATTTACCAATAACAATACACAAAACGATGCGATTCAAACCGGCTTTACTCCAGCTAGCAACGTTGCAGACTTTACGATTAGGGTCCCAATTTTCAATCCATATTCCAGTGTAGGTCTAGACCAAAATTTTGGTTCTGTTGGTTTTGCACTTGGTGATGGGACACAGTCAAACTACCTAAAAGTTGTTGCTGGTGTAGGAGGCGGTGTTCCTCGTTTACAGGTTTTATATGAGGAAAATGACGCAATCGTCAACGATATTACAGTCAATGGTGCGGCTGATTCTGACTTTAATGACGCTGCAACCAACGCTACGGGTAACGCGATATTTGAACTCTATTTAGAAGTTGATTTGTCCACGCCAGGTGCGGCAACTGCACAGGCATTTTACAACTACGAATTATCACCTGGTGGGGGTTTAGTGCTCGCACAGCCCAAGGCAATTGGAGGTCCAATTGCACTTCAAGGAGAAGTTCTTGCTGCCGTGCTGGGCCAGAAGACGATTAGTAGCCCAGGTTCAAATGTACTACCTTCTTCTGCAATCGTTACATTAATATCTACTTCCACCGGTCCCGAGACACCATTCGAGGCAAACTTTGTCGATCTTGAAATCTCGTCGTCCGAATTTCCGCCTCAAACATTTGAAGATGTTCAAGACCAGGCCGATCTTGACAGTCGAACACCAACAGGTGGGGTTGACACCGTTGATTACGACGGCAGTACTGACATCAATTTACCTGATGGTTTCGAAAATGTAGATCTTGAAGATAACGCAAACAATAATTTTACTGTAACCCTTAATGACGACGATAATTTAGTGATTGCAGGGCCAGGTACTCATGTTGTTGATGGCCAAGGCGGCGCTGATACGTATCAAGGCACATCAAGTAATCTTAATGGCGACTCTTTTGGCAGTTTTGATGAAGATGATCAAGTCATCATTCAAGGTGCTAACGTTACCATTTCTGATATTGATGAAGGTTCGGCAATACTCACCTTGTCTGACGGCAGCGTATTAACCTTCCTGGGTGACTTTGATCTTGATGGTTTTGCTGCCAATGCCAGTAACGGTGACACCATCATCACCTATACACCGACAAGCATCCCTATTTTCGCCATTAATGCCAATGGCAGTGAAGTTACACTGACGGCAGATGATGGTACGGATGTAACATTTCTTGCTGGTTCCGTAGTTAATACAAATGGCTATCTAGTCGCTGGTAGTGCTAACACTGCAACTGGGCCACTTAACAGTATTTTGCCAGGGGAAATTGAGAATTTTACCAATACAATTCAAGCAGATTTTGCTCCGATTTTAACCACAGAATTTTGGGATCCACCTGGGGGTGCGGAAGCTTTATATTCCATACCCGTTGCAGACATCGGTGTGAATGCTGGTTCTGAAATTATTGTACAGTTTTTATTGAATGAAACGTTTGAGACACTTCCGGATTTAGATAACAGTCAGGATCCAACTGGTGATCGTATTTTCGATATCGAAATCGAAGGTGCAATACCTACTGAGTTCAACGATATTGATCAATACGGGATTACAGGTGGATTTGGTGTTGGGTTTTCACGCTCGGCTGTCGTTACTCTTGGGGATGACGGTACTGCAAATACCCTCGATTTTGAATTTCAACATATTTCTGAAAATCCCGCATGGAAGGGATTAGTTATCTATGGCGTACCTGGCGATCCAATTGTTTCCATATTAGGTGGAGATCAAACGGTTAGTGAAAATGCTGGACAAATTCAAATATCACTTGCAACCCATATACCAGTGCCTAATGCAGAGACGATTGATGTAACGATTGAGATTGTACCAACTGCAGGCATTACAGCAGGTCCGGGTGGAGATTATGAATACACTCCAACTCCTTCTGGAAGTTTTAATCCGGTTACAGGTATTTATACCGATACACTTGCTATTGCGGGCGGATCTTCAGATGTAACTTTATTTATTGACATCCTGCAAGACCCTGAAGAGGAAATGAATGAAATGTTCACCGTTAACATTTCAAATGTAAGTTCCAATGCACAAATTGGTGTCGACAGTAGTGTAACCATCACGATTCAAGATGATGATTCCGCTCCGTCTGGTGGTGCTGCGGAATTTTCTGTTACTCCTAATGCAACCAATGTTGATAGCTCTAACTTTGGCGCGAATTCATTCCAAATCACAAACACTGGAAATAAAAAGATCACTCAAGTTGATATTGATGTTACTAACGCTTTATTAACGGATGCAGTATTTGATCCATTTGGAATTGCGGGCGATACCATCGGCAAAGAGTTATCAATCGATACAGCAGGAGGCACAGGTGTTAACGCCCCAGCACCTTATGTTGGAACAGGTGGAATCGCAGGTTTTGAAGGTCTTCAGCTTTTATTTGATGTAAACACAAATGGTGGTTTCGAACCTGGAGAAACCGTCGGTTTCTCTGTAGATATGGATCCAAATTCGATTGCAGGTGCATTGAAATCAACATTGGATTCAGGTGCAGATCCTGCGGGTTGGGATATCGGTGGTGTGTCTGGTGCAGAATTAATAGGTTCAAGTTTTACTATTACATTTGAAGATGGCTCTTCAGCTACCGGACAGTTACAAGGTAATGGCACACAAGGAGGTGCAACAGGACAAGCTTCTCAAGATATATCTGTGATGGAGCCCGTATTAACGGTTAATGGTTTAACGGAAGGGGGTGTTGGAACATATAACGGCTCACCTATAGTGACGATTAATGGACCCGCTGGCGAGACTGCTCGTGTTGTATTAATGAAAGGCTTTATACAACCGGGTGAAAATAACTTCGGCCCTCCATTTGAAGCACAACTTGATGCACAACTGAATGCATTGGTTGCATCAAATTCTCCAATTAACAATGCTGTGGAATTTCAAACCGTAGATGTGTTGTTGGATGGAACAGATCAAGATATTTCTAACTTATTTGATGTTTCGCAGTTATTAAATGGCGAAACAGTTGGCGGCGGTGGTTGGACCGATGCACTTGAGGATCAGCTACCGCTTGTGTTTGCTGCCAGTGTTATTGATCCGAGTAACAATAATCTGCCAACAAGCTCTGTAAGTGATCCAATTTTCTTGCAATACACTGAAGAATTGCCAGCCGACTTAGGGCTTACTAAAACAGCAAGCAACCCAACCCCGATAATTGGCGAACAAATAACGTTCACGCTGACTGTTAATAACAATGGCACGGGTGATGCTACCGGTGTACAAGTTGAAGACATCTTGCCTGCCGGATATACATTTGTTTCTGCAGAAGGTGACGGAACATATGACGACACTACAGGTATATGGGATGTCGGTGCAGTTGCTAATGGCAACAGTGCCAGTCACGCAATAACAGTGACAGTGAATGAAATAATAGATGAATCAGTAATAACGCCTTTATTCCGCATTAATGCAGGCGGCCCCGAGGTTGCTGCTACTGATGGAGGCCCTAACTGGACCGAGGATCAATCGGGGTCAGGCGATCCTGCAGATGCCAATGGTGATGCTAATCCTGGTACGCCATCGATCTATTTGGTTGATCGCGGGTTGCCTGATGATGATGTTACTTACGGTGACAACACACCTCCAGGTCCTGGAGTAAACCTCACCACTGCACCTGATGCATTATTTGTAACCGAGCGCTTTAGCACGCTTGCTAATCCAAATAATATTGGCTACGCATTTGATGTAGCAGATGGTGATTACATAGTCGATTTATTTTTCGATGAGTTATTTTTTACAGCGGGTGGAAGTCGAATATTTGATGTCGAAATTGAAGGCAATCTAGTACTTGATGATTTTGATACAGCCGCAACGTTCGGTAATGATTCAGGTGTTCAGAGTTTTCAAACTTCTGTTTCAGATGGTACTTTAAACATTGAGTTACTGAAAACTGCTACTAACAATCCACATGTTGCTGCAATTCAAGTTAGCTCGATTGAAACTAATCTTGATAGCCTCGCATATGCAAATTACGCTCAAATCATAACATCTGATCAGCTTGATCCAGACTCAGTCCCAGGTAATAACTCTCAAGGAGAGGACGACGACGTCACTACATCCGTAACACCGGATAACACAGCTGATTTAGAACTTGTTAAAACAGTTTCTAATGATAGTCCGCTGTTGGGCGAGCAGATTACTTTCACGCTAACAGTTAATCATATTGCAGGTTCCGATACCTCAAATGTTTCTGTACAAGATCTATTACCGAACGGATTTACTTATGTAAGTGATAACGGTGGCGGTTCTTATGATACGGCAACAGGAATTTGGACAATTGGTGACTTAGCGAATGGGGCAAGCATAAGTTTAGATATTGTAGTGACTGTAAATACCCCTGCAGCACTTGTAGATACAGTTATATACCGTGTCAATGCAGGTGGTGCTCAAATTACTGCATCAGATGGCGGTCCAAATTGGACTGCGGATTTAGGGCCGGGCGGTAGTGAATTCAAAATTGGTGCGGGTGGAAATAATATTTCTAACACCAGTGGTATGAGTTTACACCCAAGTGTTGTTGCTGGAACACCTCTTGGAATTTTTGCTCAAGAGCGCTGGGATCCATCGGCTGCACCTACCATGCTTTATGAATTTGATGTCGCAGAGGGCATCTATGAAGTTCGTTTGTTTATGGGGAACAACTTTAATGGAACTCAAAATCCAGGTGCACGTGTTTTCGATGTGGAAATTGATGGTAATCAGTTTGCTAATTTGAACGATGTTGATCTTGCTGGTCAATTTGGTCACAAGCAAGGCGGCATGATTTCAAATGTGGTTAACGTTACTGACGGAACACTTGAAATTGAGTTTTTCCACAACAATCCATTAGCCGATAATCCATTAATAAATGGAATAGAAATAATTGCACTTGCACCTGATTACACCAATTTTGCACAAATACTCACATCTGATCGAGAAGACCCAGATTCAACACCTGGCAATGGTGCAGCGTTAGAAGATGATGATTTTACTTTGGCCGTTACCCCAGATCTCACTGCAGATTTAGAACTCACCAAAACCGTATCCGATTCTACTCCTGCATTTGGTGATACTGTAACGTTTACGTTAACCGTCGACCATGTTGATGTTTCTGGTTCTGATGCGAGCGGTGTATCCGTACAGGATCTATTGCCTGATGGTTTTACTTATGTAAGTGATAATGGTGGTGGTGACTACAATCCTAATACCGGTGTATGGACCATTGGCGATTTAGCAAGCGGTGCTAGCACCAGCTTAGAAATCGAAGCCACAGTTAATGATGTGGTCATTCCAGAAACTGTGGTATATCGAGTTAATCCTGGCGGCAGTACACAAACAGCCGCAGATTCATCAGCTCCTGACTGGCTCGGTGATTCTCTGGCAGATCCTAACGTTGGGACAAATAGTTTCGGTACTGGGATCAATCTCACTGGTGGCAATGCATTTGGAAATGAAAATGGTTCTCCTACATTTGACTTATCATTGTTACCAAGTGGTACGTCGGCTCCGGAAGTGTTGTTTGAAACAGAACGTTTCGAAACTCAGGAGTGGGATTTCACCGTTACTGATGGTGACTACAAAGTTAATTTATATTTTGCAGAAATATTTGCTAATAGTGCGGGCGCGCGAGTTTTTGATGTTTCTATTGAAGGAGGCATAGTTTTAGATGATTACGATATCTTTGCCGATGCTGCTGCACAAACAGGTGGCACAGGTCAGAATGTTGCGTTACTTAAGAGTTTTGATGTAAACGTAGACGACGGTAATCTTGATGTTGATTTCTTTACAGAAGTCGATAATGCAAAAATCAGTGCAATCGAAATTATTAATATAGGTGATCCGATTGTTCCAAATTATGATAATTATGCTCAGATTCTAACTTCTAGCTTAGCTGATCCAGATTCAACACCGGGCGATGATTCAATTGGTGATGATGACGATGCTACGGTTGTTGTATTACCATCATCTACAGGGCAAAACGAAGCGACAATTTTAGCCATAACTGATGCAGAAGAACCAAACATCAATGGACAATTTGTTGTCAGCTTAGAAGAAGCAGCAAGTGTAGAAACAACAATTAGTTATACAGTTGCAGGTTCCGCAACAGAAGGAGACGACTACACTGCTTTGAGCGGAAGCGTTGTAATTGCACAAGGCACAACTTCTGCGCCCATCGATGTCATGGTGCTGGATGACCTCGAAGTAGAAGGTTTAGAAGATGTTATTGTGACACTTACCAGTGCAACTGGAGATCCCAGTGTTGTAGTTGGCCCAAGTAATAATGCAGCTACAGTTAACATTATAGATAACGATGTACCTAACGAATTAAGCATTGTAAACAATGGAGATGCTTCCGAGCCCGATGTAGACGGTCAATTCCAAGTTAGCTTAAGTCAAATTGCTACAACAAACACAATCGTTACATACACTGTTGATGTTACAAGTTCTGCAACTGCGGGAAGCGACTACACTGCTTTAACTGGGACCGTAACGATTTTGGCAGGTGATTTATCTGCGCCCATCGATGTTGAAGTTATTGATGATTTAGAATTGGAAGGTTCCGAAGATGTCATCGTCACACTAAATGGAGTGACGGGTGATGCAAACATTACAATTGGTGCTACGGATACGGCAACTGTAACCATAGGTGATGATGATGTACCTAATGAAGTATCCATTTCTAATAATGGAGATGCTTCGGAGCCGGATGTTGATGGACAATTCATAGTAAGTCTCACCGCAATTGCACAAACAAATACAGTTGTTACTTACACCGTCGATACATTAACTCCTGGCACTGCCACACCAGGTGCAGATTACACTGCACTTACCGGGACAGTAATTATTCCTGCAGGTGATTTATCTGCACCAATCAATATTGAAGTTATTGATGATTTAGATCTAGAAGGTACAGAGAATGTTACGGTAACCCTCGCAAGTGCAACAGGAGATGCTAATGTTGGTATTGGTAGCACGGATACCGCTACTGTTTCAATTGCAGATGATGATTTCCAAGTTGGGGCAACAGTTTCTGTAAATGGTGGTACTACATTCGGTAATAGCTCTTTTGTAATTGAGAATACCTCTGACACAGGTGTGAAAATCAAGAGTGTAAGTTTTGATATAGGTACTTCAATTCTGTCAGCTGGTCTTGATCTTAGTGGCAACCCAGGTACGGAATTCTTGGGCGCCGTGTGGGATCCAACTGGTGAAGCGGGTGACGCAGGCAGTCAGGGTATTGTAATTAATCCAGCAGTTGGAAATGTTGCAGGATTTGTAGATGAGAATGGAATTGAAGTTCCGGTAGGGAACGTAATTACAACCTCTCCTTATCCTTTCAATGGGCAACTACCTGGTGGTAATAATGGCGCGCCTGGTGGTTACCAGTTTATGGATCTTAATTTTAGTGACAATAGTTTTGATGCCGGTGAAATTTTCCAATTTGGTGTCGATGTGGATCCTCAATCCATTCAAAACGCGAGTGGCACAGGACAGGCTGGAGCAGTATCGGGTGGTGAGATTGCCGGAACTACAATCACAATAGAGTTTGAAGGCCCGAGTGGTGAGGTCATTACTGAAACACGACAACTTGAAATTACTGGGTTAGATAGTTCATTTGCGCAATTCGATGGTATCGGACCGTCTGCGGCTCCAACACTACAAGTTACAGGGCTCACAAATGGTATAAGACGTGTTGAAACACTTCAGACCACTCATGAAGTCGTTGTTAGTGGTGTAAATCCGGGCGACACAGTTGAGTTATATCTACTTGATGCTTCTGGATATGAAAAACATGGAGGAGATGGTTCAGAAACATCTCCTGATGATTTATTCCACGCTAACCAGTTTGATACTGGTCCAACCATTGATTCTGCAATCGCAGATATTAATGGTATTGCAACGTTTACGGTAAACCTAGACACCTCAACTGATGGTGCAGCTCCTGCAACAGTAGACGATTTATTTTTCCTTTCTGCCGGTGTTGTAAATGCAAGTGGTGTGTTGACGAGTTTGTTGTCTGAACCAGCAGAAATAAAAGTAATTTCATTAGACCCGGTACGCATACAAGCGGAAGACTTTGATAATTTTTCACAGTATCGCATTGAAGACATCACCAATGCCGATAACGGGCAAGTGATTCGAGCTTT
>JANQOB010000001.1 GCA_028279275.1 Gammaproteobacteria bacterium
TAGCGAGTGATCCGGATGCAGGCGACACACTTACTTATAATGCAACAGGGTTACCAAGCGGGTTGAGTATCAGTAGTAGTACAGGACTCATTACTGGCACCGTCGATACAGTTAATACATATAACGTAACGGTTTCAGCAAGTGATGGTGAATTTACATCAAGTGTTAGCTTTAGTTGGGATGTTACAAACACACCAACAATCGTAATTAGCCCAATAAGTTCTGCGCCTGTAGAAGTAGGTATAAGTAAAATTTACACTGGATCTGCTACGGGCGGTGGAATCTTGGAATATAGTTGGTCATTTGGAGATGGTACAACCACTTTATTCTCAACCAATGCAAGTGCAACACACACTTATTCTTCTCCTGGACGTTATTTAGTTACATTGAATGTACGAAATCAAAATACACAAGAAAGTATAACGTTTACACAAGCAGTTCATTTGCCAATTTCAAACGGCGTAACTAGTAGTGATTCAACCATTGTTTATGAAAATAATATAGGCGCTCCTCGAGTTTGGGTGGTTAATCCAGATAACGATACGGTTACTGTCATTAATGCCGATACACGAACGAAAATAGCAGAAGTGGCAACTGGCGAGAAACCTGTTTCGATCGTAATAGATTCCACAAATAATGAAGCATTAGTAGTTAATAAAAAATCTGCTACGATTACACGCATATCACTTTCTACGCTGGCTCAAGTAGGCGAAATAATTTTATTCCCCGGATCGCAACCACATGGAATTGCATCCAATTCTAATACTGCGAGTATATATGTAGCACTTGAAGCACTTAAGCAAATTATTCAGATAGATCTTGCTTCGTCGCAAATAATAAATACTTTAAGTATTTCAGGAAGCATTCGTCACTTGACACTTTCTGCTGATGGTTCGATTTTATATGCACCATTATTTAAAACTCCAAAAATACCAGGAGAGCATACTTCATCACCCTCTGTACTCGATCCTAACAATCAAATAGTAGGTGGTGTAGTAAATCAAATTTTAACGGATAGCTTTACACTGACTGATACAATTGTTCTACCACATAGTGATGCTCTTGTTTCAGAACATTCTGGGCCAGGTTTGCCGAATTATCTTCGTGCTGTTGTAATATCACCAGATGGGGTCAATGCATACGTTCCTTCAAAACAAGATAACATTCTTGCTGGAACGGCCCGTAGTTCAGATTCCCTTGATCATGATCACACTGTCCGTGCAATTGTCTCTCAAGTTGATTTAGCAAATGCAACCTCTTTGTTATCAAATAGAGTTGATATAGACAACTCTAGTGTTGCCTCGGCTGCTGCATATGGTCCATTTGGTAGTTATCTGTATGTTGCTCTTGAAGGAAATCGAATGATTTCTGTTGTAGATGCATATAGAGGTGAAGAGTTATTCAGATTCTTCTCCGGGCGTGCCCCACAAGGATTAGTTGCCAGCCCTGATGGCACAACTTTATTCGTGCATAACTTCTTAGAGAGAAATGTAACTGTTCATGATATTTCAAATGTAACTTTTGAAGGCGTTAATCTGGTAACTAATATTGAAACAATAAACTTAGTAGCGAGTGAAAAACTTTCACCTAATGTATTACTAGGGAAACAACACTTTTATGATTCGATTGACCCTCGCTTGACACTTGAAGCGTATATGAGTTGTGCAAGTTGCCATAATGATGGTGGTGATGACGGCCGTATTTGGGACTTTACTCAGTTTGGTGAAGGTCTTAGAAATACAACCAGTTTAGTAGGTCAAGCAGGAGCATTACACGGACCCGTACATTGGACTGGTAATTTTGATGAAATTCAAGATTTTGAAGGTCAAATTCGTAATTTTGCGGGTGGCTTAGGACTTATGGATGACGATGACTTTAATCAAGGTACACGTTCACAACCACTAGGTGATACAAAAGCTGGTATTAGTGCAAATCTGGATGCGCTTGCTACTTATTTAGAGTCTTTATCAGTAGTTGAAGTGAGTCCATACCGAGAAAATAATGGCGAACTAACGGTTGATGCGCAAACAGGTAAACAACTCTTTGAAGATAATAATTGTGCAGATTGTCATAAAGGCAATCGATTCAGTGATAGCGAAATTGATGTTCGACATGATGTTGGAACCATCGATGCAGATAGTGGGGAACGTTTAGGTAATTTCCTCGATGGATTCGATACACCTACACTTAAAGGTTTATGGCAGAGTGGACCATATTTACATGATGGTTCTCAAGATTCATTAGCGGATGCTATTCTTTCTCATAGTTCACTTTCAATCACTTCATCTGATGCAACATTAATTGCTGAATATTTATTACAACTTGATGAAAACGAGATAGGTTCGGTTCAACAAGGAGTATTGCAGTCTATTTCAGTTGCCTCTGTCGGAACAGATTGGGTAACGGTAAATACAAATGAATCTTATACAGATATGGTAGTTGTTTGCTCTATCATCCAAGCAAATAATTTTGTTCCACAAGTGACACGTGTACGAGTTATTTCTGACAGCTTGTTTGAAGTTCGACTACAAAGTCCATCCAACCAGATTTTACTAAATGAAAGAGTGGACTGTGTTGTGGCAGAGCAGGGCGAATGGTTGCTGCCTGATGGAAACAAGTTTGAAGCTAGAACTTATCAAAGCTCAATCACAGACGAAAACAATTCATGGGTAGGTGAATCACAAAGTTACTTACATAACTACACAAATCCCGTAGTGATTGGTCAGGTAATGTCATTTAATGAAACAAACTGGTCAGTATTTTGGAACCAAGGAGCAAGCCGCACATCTCCACCATCGGCAAATAATTTAGTCACTGGTAAAATGGTTGCAGAAGATACCAACACAAACCGTAATACAGAAACTATCGGTTATATGGTTTTTGAAAGCGGAAATACTTCAGATAACGGTTTAAGTTATGAAGTAAATTTAGGTGCAGATATTGTCAGGGGCCCAACAAATTCACCATCAGGGTACGTCTATAATTTGATTAACAATTATAGCAATCCTATTATCATAGCAAGTCAAGCAGGCATGGACGGAGCAAATGGAAGTTGGTCTAGCATAGTAAATCTAAGTAACAACGCTATTAGCTTAACTGTAGATGAAGATCAAATTGCTGACCTTGAACAATCTCATACAACGGAACAAGTCGGCTACTTTATAATTGATGGTGACGTTTCTATTCAATTACAACCTAATGATTAATTAGAAGTTAGTCTCTGCCCTATGCCCAAAATAAAATTTTAAGGTTGATAAGGTAACGAAGAATCCTGAAGAAAAATCAGAACGCGATTATCGGTAGTTTTTACATATCCTTTCGTATATTCAACTTTAGTTTCATTGCCATCAGGCCCTGTAAAGTAATAATGGCCCATGGCAATAGCAATATTGTTTTGCATTGTTACCGTGTGATTATCAAATCGAACTTTTGACCAGGGTTTTAATGCGAAACCCTTATCTTCTTTATACTTATCGTTGCCCCCTACAAAGTAACTTAAAGCGCCTTCAATATCTGGGCGAAACGGTTGTTCTGCAGCAAGTGTCGGTTTAAATTGTATAGGGCCTAGGTCAAATGCGTAAGAAGAACTGGCAGCTTCTTCAGCAACAGTTGGGGCTTGTTTACCTGCTTTTCCAATCGCAACAACAGCATCTCCCCAAGCTTCCTGTGCATTCATAACATCTTCTTTTGTGATATCTGGGCCATCGGGCAGGTGACTAACGTGATCAGAAAAGTCATCAGCATTTAACATAGATGCGGAAAGAATTGTTGCAAGAAGGAGAGTGTAGGTCATGTTACGCTTTATATTCTTTGCGATATTAAATGTGAAAGTAATTGCCATTGTGTAAAAGTCCTCAGTAACAAATTAATAATTGGTGCACTTAAGCTTCTATTTTAAAAATAGGCTAAAAATAGCTCTCAAGTAATTGTTCTTTGCCCAAACCAGATAAATGTTATATTATAACATTACATAATTACATTTTATATGACATGTATATCGCTATACAAGTTCCATACAATTTTCCACGAGTCCAATGAATTTAGAAAACAAACTTCCAGTGACTGTATTGTCAGGTTTTCTAGGCGCAGGTAAAACTACTGTACTCAGCCATATATTGAATAACCGAGAAGGCAAAAAAGTTGCAGTTATCGTAAATGATATGAGTGAGATTAATATCGATTCATCCATATTAAAAAGTGAAGTGTCATTAAATCACAGTGAAGAAAAGCTCGTTGAAATGAGTAATGGCTGTATTTGCTGCACACTGCGAGAAGACTTATTAGAAGAAGTTAGCAAACTAGCTCAAGACGGTCGTTTTGACTATTTAGTAATTGAATCAACCGGTATCTCGGAACCTTTACCAGTCGCCGAAACATTCACGTTTGCTGATGAAGAAGGTGTTTCATTATCAAATATAGCATCATTAGATACTATGGTTACCGTTGTAGATGCTGTCAATTTTTTAAAAGATTACGAAGAAGCAAAATCACTACAAGAGACAGGTGAGTCTTTAGGTGAAGAAGATGAGCGAAGTGTTTCGGATTTACTGATAGATCAAGTTGAATTTGCTGATGTCATTTTGATTAGTAAAACGGATTTGGTTAAACCTTCAGATGTAGACCCTCTTACTGCAATCCTAAAAGCTTTAAACACTAGAGCTCACATCATCCCAATAATGAATGGGCAAATAAAAGTTGATGAAGTTTTAAATACTGGCTTGTTTGATTTTGCACAAGCACAGCTATCGCCTGGCTGGCTTAAAGAAATGCGTGGCGAGCATGTTCCTGAAACTGAAGAATATGGCATTAGTAGTTTCAGTTATGTTGCGAGACGCCCTTTCAACCCTGAAAAGTTTTATAAATTTCTTCATAGCACAGAAGAATATGGAAAATTGATCCGTTCCAAAGGATATTTTTGGATAGCAACACGTCCGCAGTTTGCGGGTAAATGGAGTCAGGCAGGTGGTATAGCTGAATATGGATTTGCCGGAATGTTTTGGAAAGCCGTACCAAAAGAAAATTGGCCTACAGATCAAGACTATTTAAATTCAATTGCAGAAAACTGGGTTGAGCCATTTGGAGACATGCGTCAAGAGTTAGTTTTTATTGGTCAAAACTTAGATCAAAAAAGAATGACAGATGCATTAGATGATTGTTTATTGAGCGAAGATGAAGTTCTTAAAGGCAAACATTATTGGGCAACATTAACTGATCCTTTTCCTGAGTGGGAGAAAAATACATGAGCATCGTAGCTGATATAAGTACAGATACACAAAAATATTTTAAATCCCGCAAGGCAGCGGTATGTAATCATCCTTCAATTTTTACAGATATCTTTGAAGACGATACAAACATTACTATTTGGCAACGAAACTTATCTGCTGATGTAGAAAATTGCGTTGAGGAATTTTTAGAGTCTCACAGTAACTATCATTCAAGTTTAATTGTAAAACCTGATACGGTTTTTAAAAAGCTAATCGAAACTGAAAGTGAACTTGTAAATAGACAAGCATTATGTGAAGACATAGCGGAACTCGTAGGAATGTTCTGTCTTTTGTTTGATCTTGAACAAGCTGGGTTACGATTAACGGTTTTGGATCATGCAATGTGTCCACGCTTTCATGTTGATAGAGTGCCATGCCGTTTGATTTGCACATATCATGATACATCTACTGAGTGGTTACCGCATCATTTAGTTGATCGTAGCAAGCTAGGTACTGGCAACAAAGGCCTTGCCGACGAGGAATCAGGATTGTTTCAAAGTTCAAAAGATATTAATCAATTAAAAGTTGGGGATGTTGCGATTTTAAAAGGTGAACTTTGGGAAGGAAATGCAGGTGCCGGTTTAGTTCATCGCTCACCACAAGTTCCTATAGGGGATAAACGACTGTTACTAACGCTTGATTTTGTCAGCCAATAGTATATTGCCTGAACCCCTATGATGCTAAACATTAAATATGTTAGATCTCACCTAATAACCATTCTTGAAAATATTTAATTTTCTTTCGATGGGCATATGACTCAGGATATACAAGAGTATATCTGCCCCCAAGAGGAATTCTTTGTGCATAGGGCGCAACCAAACGATTAGTTGCGAGATCATCCTCAGATAAACTTATTCGACCCAGCACAATTCCAGCCCCGTCTATTGCAGACTGCACAGCATGATCAGGCTCACTAAAATGTGGGCCTAAATCAAAATTAATATCTGTATATCCTGATTGTTCAAACCAGAATTGCCAACCAGGTTTACCTAAAAATGTCTCTATGGAATCATCATGTATAAGTGTAAAACTTTTAAGATCTTCAATTTTTTCGAGTTTACCTTTTTCTTTTATTAATGACGGGCTACACATAGGTGTTATGTGCTCTTCAAATAGCTCAATTTTTTTCAGACCTGGATAGTCATTAGGACTGAAACGAATAGCCGCATCAACGGATTCTCTGTGAAAGTCTACAATTCTGAGACTTGATGAAATATGAAGATTGATATTTGAATAAGCTGAATTGAATTTTTCCAGTCGCGGGCTTAGCCACTTTGCCGTAAACATCGGCGCGGCACTTATACTCAGTTCTTCTCTACCTTCGTCTCCAACAATTTGCTCAATCGCTTGATCAAGCTGTAAAAAACCATCACTTAGTCTTGGCAATAATCTTTTGGCGGTATCAGTAAGAAGTAATTTATTGGGTTGTCGCTCAAATAATTGAGCATCTAAATATTCTTCAAGGGTTTTAATTTGCTGGCTAATTGCACCAGGAGTTACATGCAGTTCTTCAGCAGCTTTAACAAAACTTAAATGTCTAGCAGCAGCTTCAAAAGATCGTAAAGCGGTAAGTGGATAGTTGCGTCTAGTCATAATATTCAGCCCTATATTTTCTAAACTAGGCTTAAGAATTACTCGTTTGCTGGGAAGCAAGACTGTAATTATCGTTTTACCTTCAATGAATCACAACTATTGAGGAGAAAGAGCTATGCCTATTATTGATATTGAAATCCCACAAGGGGCTTTGAAAGACAATGTTAAACACCAGCTACCTGAAAAATTAGGCCGTATTGCCATTGAATATGAAGGATTAAGCGGTAGTCGATTTGCCCAAGAGTTTACTTGGTTATACATCCACGAATTACCCGCAACTCATGTTGCACAAGTATCTGGAGAGCTGCCTAAGCCAATTTATCGGGTCACCTTTACTACTTTAGAAACACTTTTAGATGATGAGCGCAAGCACATGCTTGGAGTAGATGTTGCCAAAACTATTTATGAAGCGGAAGGTTCAAAGTGGAACCCTGAAGAAGCTCATAACCGTGTATGGACATTTTTTAATGATGTCAGACAAGGTGATTGGATTGCCGGTTCACTCATTAACAACATTCCGGATCTGCAAGAAAGAGTGGAAAAAGAGCGAGCGGCTGCCTAGGTATTAGAAGTTTATGAGTAACGAATAAGTGCATCCTATTATTTATGGGATGCACTTTAAAAAAAGATTAAGTCAGGAGATTACGATGCAAAATTTAAACAAAGGTGTTTTTTCTAAAGACCCTAACTATAACGAACCAACAATGCGCAAAGAGTTCGCCCAGCTTATGCCTTTGCGAACAATCGTTATCTATTGTTATGACCCACGTGCAACCGGCATTCCATCTGCCGTGGCACAAGAGTTTGGAGACGTATATCCAGGGGAAACGGTGTTTGATGATGAGGGAAATGGGATTGGTACAACTTGCACAATGTTAAATGTGATTGTTGCGGGCGGACGTGCTGTTGATGCGCTACGCTCTATCACTGTAGGGCAACACTTGTTAGGAGTGGAGAACATTGTTGTTGTTCATCATACCAATTGTGGCGCTACGTCATACACAGCAGATGGAATCATCGATGCTTTTAAGCACGAGCATAATGCAGATATATCTAACTTATATGACCAAGGAAGTGTTTGCATTACAGATTTTGAATCATCGCTTAATCATGATGTTCAATTAATCCGTAATTCAGCTGGTACACCACGACATGTAAATATCTATGGCTATGTCTATGACATAGATACATATGAATTAACCAAAATCACTGAAGATTTATCTTCGACTTCACATCAAGCATCTGCGGTTCAATAGAAAGGTAACTATTATGAGTAATTTCAGTTATTCAAAAAAATTCCTGGGAGTAGGGGATGTTTTCTTGCGCTCTCCTGATTATTACAAACCGATACTTGATTTTCTGGAAAATGTAATGGTTGGAGAATCTGAGCTAACAAAAGCAGAGCGAGAAATCATCGCGTCACATGTATCCAATATTAATGGATGTACATTTTGTTTAGATGCACATCGAGCCACACTAGAAGCAATGAAGGTGAGTAATGAAACAATTTCCACACTTGAAAATGGTGCTGAAATAAAAGGTATCCGTGATGAGTTGCGACATTTGATTGTATTTGCGGATAAATTAACACGCACTCCTGAAAGCATATCAACCTCTGACATTGATGCTCTTAAACAAACAGGTATTTCAGAGCAGGCTATTGAAGATACGATTAATGTAGTGTCGATCTTTAATTATGTAAATCGATTGACGGATTCATTTGGTGTGAAAGGTAGCCCTTTATATTTCAAGCAAGTGGGTGCGTCACTTGCGAAATATGGCTATGCGCATTTGCTGAATAAAAAGGCGGCCTAAATATTAGGAGACCAGCAAATGAATAAGTTTTACAAAGGAATTGCTTCATTAGTAATTTTAGTGATTATCATTCTACAAATCGCCTATGTTATGCAAGATGAACATATAAGCGATGATAATCAAAAAAATTATGCCTTAGAAAGATTCCCAGACATTCATCCTTAATTAACGAGAGTTCTCTAAAATGAATGACAAACTTGCGTGGGATATTAAAGGAGAAACGTTTGTAGACGGTAGTCATCTGTCGGATTGGGAAATGGTTTATCAAAGTCCTGACTGGCATTGGCAGTACGATACCCATGAAATGACATTTGAAATTTATAAACATGTTGGTCAATTTTGGAAGCTTTATCTTGGGAGATATGTTCTTCCAGGAGAAACGGAATATACATATGATTACGGTGGCGTTGCTTGTCGAATTATGCTGGTTAAATATCGTAGTAAAGCTCGTTCCCCACATTCTTCTATGCTCAAAGAAAGGGGTGAGGAAGAATGGATTCGCACTAACGAATACGATCCAATCATTCACTCGATCTTAAAACAGGGGGAAACTTTAGTTGAACATCATGAATAATAATATTAAACAGAAAGAGCCTGATGAAATTACATTATGGCAAGCAGTGACGAGTGTGTTGGCTTCATTTATTGGAATTCAAAATAAAAAGAATATGGAGCGCGATGCTCAATCAGATAAAAACATTCCCATCTTCATCGCAGTAGGTTTTATGCTCGCAATCCTGCTCCATGTAATTATCTATATAATCGTCAAAATAATACTCTGGCAATCAGGAGTCACTTAAAGCGATAAATCGGCGTAGCAAATTATTTGACTAGAATTTAATCAAACTCTTGCATGACATGAAATTAGGTCCAAAATTGGACTTATGTGTGGCAGGCATTTCCTTGATAGCTATTTTGACGACTTAGAAGCGTATTTCGATCTCGTCAATCACGTTGATTTTAAACCCCGTTACAACATCGCACCCCAAGCGAATGTCTTAACCGTCTTCAAAGGTGATGAGGGTTATGACTTAGCAGAGATGCATTGGGGCATTGTTCCACCCTGGGCAAAAGTAGATACCTTCAAAAGGCCACTATTCAATGCAAGAAGCGAAACGATATGGGAAAAACCTTCGTTTCGACATCTCATAAAAAGTAAACGCTGTCTTATTCCTATTTCAGGATTCTTTGAGTGGAAGCGTGAAGGCTCTACCAAGCAACCTTATGTGATCAAGGTAAACAATGAACCCCACATGTTGCTTGGGGGAATTTATCAGATTAGTAAGGATGGAGAGTTTCAACATTGCATTGTCACCACTGAGTCCAATAAGGCCATGAGTGAAATCCACAATCGCCAACCTGTGATTTTAGATTTAGAAGAATCGAAAGCATGGATGGAAAGTGAAGATCAAACCGAGATTAATAATTTAATGCAAGCGTGTCCGAATGATTGGATAGAAATGTACCTCGTGAGTGACTATGTCAACAACGCAAGGAATCAAGGACCTGACTGTATAAAAAGAATATGAGGAATGAATATGATTTATGACCCTAAAAGAACCAAAGCCGAACAAGAAGCCGAAGTATGGAAACATCAAGCGGAAACATTCTCAAGCTTATATACAGGCGAGTATAGAGAGAACGCGAAAAACAAAAGATTGCTTAAAATCCTGAGGTATAAATATAAGAAGCTGCTACGTGCTTACAATAAGATTCTGAGAGGTGTAGACGGAACATTACCTTTAAAAGGTAGAATTTACATTTACGATTGATAATCTACATTATCTATCTGCATTCAAACAAATATCATGTCCGTTTTAAATCCCAAAATATTTTGGCTGTAGATACACCTCCTTGGAAGTTAATTATGTCTTTATTCCATTACCATTGTTACTGTAGGTCTTCCTTCAAGTGTCCATTGATGCATGGAGCCATCATATAACTGAGTGTTTTTATAACCTAGAATTTCGCTGAAAAAGAACCAACCACCTGATGCCATGTTTCCGGTGTTGCAATAGGTGATTTTATTGTCTGCTGCTTCTATATCTAATGCATTTATTAACTGTTCTGCGACTTGCTTTGAAGCCAGTGTTGTAGGGAAACCACTTTTGAATATCAATTCAGTTGGGAAGTTTTTAGCCCCAGAAATATGCCCATACTTACTCGCTGACGAGCTTTTCGAAGTTCCCAAGTATTGACTAATGGGTCTTATATCAACTAACTGAAGTGATTCTTTTGATGCTACAGCAACTTCGTCACTGGTTGCTAAAATCTCATCTCGCTCTGCTGTTGCAACCCAGTCACCTGAGCTGATTTTGCTAGGCTTTATATTTACATCCCGGTTTTCCAGCAACCATTGCGCCATGCCACCATTTAAAATAGCAAGATTATCGTGACCATAATATTTTATTTGCCAGTATAAGCGCGTTGACAAAAGTATATCGCCGCCGCCAGCTCCTTTGCTGACAATTACTATTGCATCATCTTTATTTACCCCAGCATTTTGCAACAATTTTTCAAATGCAGATTTCTCTGGTAGTAGATTTTTAACCGTTTTTTCACCAATCTTGCGTTCCGCCCTGACATTTTTGAAATTTATTAAACTAGCATCAGGAATATGTCCACCAATTCTGACCAGTTGTTGCTTTCCGGTTTTTTTATCTTTAACGAATTTTGGCTCAGTGGTAAAGCTTTGTATGTCACCGCGAACATCCAGGATAGTGACTTCAGATAAATTTTCAGCTAACCAATTTGTATCTACAAGTGGGCCTGGGACCTTGGTAGCTTGGACCATGCCACTAATTAATAACAAAACAAAAAAGGTTAATATGTTATGAGTAATTTTCATTTTATCTCCTTAAAGATAACAACTTTCTAGTTTAACATTACCTAAAAATAAATATGTTCATCATGATATGCATCAATTGCAGGTCATTTTAATTCTTTCAGTAAATTAATTGACCGTGTCGATAACTCGTAATAATTCCGGTCATTTAAAACTTCTTTTCCTATCCTGCTTTTTAATGCATTAACTTGCGTATCTCTATTTTCCAATAACTCTTGGATATTTGCCCGATAAAATCGCAACATGGCGATGAGCCATTGTTCAACTAATGACTCTTCACGAATAATAGGCAAGTTTTCTAGCAAAATGTTCAATTCGTTGGCGCTTTTCCAGGTCTTGCCTGTCACCCAATGATTCACCGTAAACCAACTCAATGGCTGTCCCATGTTATCCATCGCAAGCGCTACTATATGAGACCAAGCCTGTGAATTATGAATCTCACCTTCTAGCCTTGCAAAAATATGGAAATGACCATGCTCATTCATCAACTTATTGGGTGCCGCATGGCAATGGTAATAAGCGCGCCACGTTTCACCTCCAAAGCACAAATGATCAGTAGGATATTTTTGATTTTCAATTATATTAGGGCTTTCACCCAATAAATTTAAGACTGGGTTAGTATGCAACTCCCCCATGTTTTGAATTACCTGAAAGAGCTGTAATCCCGCATTGTTATCAACCAGGCTCATTGACTTACGAAAATGAAAAGTTTTTTGAGCAGACTATTCAAACCCACACGGATTACCAGCATCGAATCCGCACGGATTACCAGTATCAAAACCACATGGGTTGCTAGTATCAAATCCACATGGATTACCAACATCTAAACCGCAAGGATTGCCAGAACCAATGCCACATGGTGCCATGTCCTCATCCACATACTGCTCATGAATCGCTTGATCACCTGGCTGGGGGTCGGGTAATTTGTGACGCGTATGGTCAAGTGCAACTGCAACTGTGGCCAGGCCTATTGCGCCTCCCATAATCCAGCGATTTTGATTTTGTTTCATTTCTAAGTTAGCTAGGTGCTATGTTTAGTTTGGTTAATCAAGCTTTAATAATGAACGAAAGCGCACACCAACTATATTGCCAATGAATCCTGTGACAAGCCACAACCATCCATGCAAACTACCCGAAGAAATACCCGCAAATAATGCGCCAATGTTACAGCCAAATGCTAAGCGTGCTCCATAACCTAGTAGTAATCCACCTATCACAGCGGAGACTAAACCATTCCATTTTATTTTACTTTCTGGTGCAAATTTTCCAGCTAATGCAGCAGCCAACACTGCACCTAAGATAATTCCAAAATTCATCAGTGATGTGGTATCCGCTAATACACTCTGCTCAAGTGCTAGGGAAGGGTAACCGCTACTCCAATAAGGTAACGCTGCGACATTACCACCAAGAGCATCCCAAATCTTTGCACCCCATAACCCAAAAGCGAAAGTTATAGACCATGTATGTCCAGCTACTAACAATGTAATAAAACTCAGGATCGCGAGGCTAATGGCCCCCCACCACAAAGGCCAGGGTCCGAATATCAGTTTGGCAGATACGCTGTCATTACTTTCGTTACTACGCAAATCTGCTACTTCTTTATTTCGGTTAGCTTCCATTTTAATCACAGTTACATAAAGTGCTGCCAATACGCCTAGCTGTATTAGAAGGGCAGGTATCCAACCTAATAGTTGAATAAATGAAATCGAGCCAATACTTGGAAGACTAAGCCACCAATGCAAATGCATTGAGCCAATAAATGCGCCCACAATAAAAAAACATAAAGTTATTAACATGCGAACATGGCCGCCACCCACAGTAAATAAAGTGCCAGAACCACATCCACCGCCTAGCTGCATGCCAATACCAAACAAGAAGGAGCCGATCATTATTGAAACTCCAACTGGAGCGTTGGCACCTTGAACGCTAAGTTGGGGGAATATTTCTCCTAAAATAGGGAAAAACAATACAGTGCATATTGCAAACAGTAAGAGTTGTGCGCGAATACCAGCGCTTCGTCTTTCTCGAATAAAATTACGCCAACCGCCTGTGAAGCCAAACGAAGCATGATACAAACTAATGCCAAGCCCAGCTCCAATTAGAAAAAGTAAAACTTGTTTTGAAGCAAATGCATTTTGTAACAAAACTGCAACAATGATTATTGCTATAGAAGTTAATATTGTTACTGTTGTATCAGGCTTTACATTTGATGTTATAGAAGACATATGCAGATTCAGCAAAGTAAAATTTATGTAAAATGATATTGATGTGGGCTATTTCAATAAATACAGATGATGCACAACATAAAAAATTATCTAGCTCAAATTATATCACTAAGGGTTATTAGTTTTGGTGGATCTCATTGCTACAAAGCTTGTGTTCTTAAACTTAATTTGAGTGAAGACTCTTCGAAGGAACTGCATCAATTGGCTTTTACTGAAAAATATGTAAAGAAAACCGTTATATCTAGCTTCACAACAGATTAATTAGCACATATAAATCATGCTCATGTATCAAGGTGGAGTCGTTTATGAAATAGTTGTTGTATCTATATGATAATGTTTGGTTTTTTGATCTGATTTAGTTATAAACGCCGAATTTTTCACACAATAATCATGAGATTTAGATAAACCATATTGAGTGATATTAGATTGAATGGCCGCTTAAGATCCAAAGCGGAAACGGTAGAAAGAAATTGGAATTCTAAGAGATTGCTCTACTAGCTAAATAGTAGAGTCAAATTCAAAATTAGGCTCTGCCGGGGCTTTAGTTATAGTAGCTTCAGGTACTGGGTCTATTTCAAAAACTTGAGTCAAAGGCACGACCAGCCCAATAAAAAACAAGCCTATAAAGATTAAGTCTAATTTTTTTATACTTCTCAAGTCGTCTAGCCTAAATCATAAGTAGTTTTGATGAAGTATACTCACAGAGTGCCTTAGTGTTGTGACTGAGATCAATAAATCGATTTTAAGTTCATCATAATTCTCGAATGGTGGCTTATGTCTTAGTACAAAGTTTCATGAATTAAAGCTAGGAGATTGATATGTTCAATCCAAGTCAATGGCATGAAACTCAACATGGACTGTCGGGTTGGAGTTGATATTAATTAAAAGGAAAATTTTCAAGCACTTATTAGAATCCCCATTAAAGGTTAAAGTAACAAAAGTATTATATTTAGATTATTGAATAGCTGATATCATATCTGTAAAGAAAACAAATATAATTAATATCTTTTGAGCACAGAAGAACTTTCAACTCGATTTATTAGCCGCCTAACAAATGAAACTATCGCTGTAGTTTTAGCAGGTGGTCGTGGCTCTCGTTTAAAAATGTTGACTGATTGGCGCTCAAAGCATGCGATTCCATTTGGAGGAAAATTTCGAATCATAGATTTTCCTCTATCCAATTGCGTAAATTCTGGAGTGCGTAAAATTTGTGTACTAACACAATATAAATCTCATCTATTAGTGCGTCATATCATGCGTGGTTGGAATAGATTAAATATCGAGATGGGTGAGTTTATTGAGGTCATACCAGCACAACAATGGGTTGAAGAAAACACTTGGTTTCAGGGAACAGCAGATGCAGTTTTTCAAAGCCTTGATATTATTCGCAGCCACGTCCCTGAGTTTGTCCTTATTTTATCTGGTGATCACGTGTACCAAATGGATTACGGTGAAATGCTTGCGGCGCACGTAAAAAAGGATGCAGATATTACTGTTGCTTGTGCACCAGTGAATGTTGATAACGCGATGAAT
This sequence comes from Gammaproteobacteria bacterium, assembly GCA_028279275.1. Lineage (GTDB taxonomy): Bacteria > Pseudomonadota > Gammaproteobacteria > UBA4575 > UBA4575 > JABDMD01. The sequence continues at coordinate 15,276 of JANQOB010000001.1, forward strand.
TATAGTGTGGTCAGCGTCAATGATAATTATCAGATTAAAAAAGTTCAGGAAAAACCTGACAGCTCTGAGATTATGCCAAATGAATTAAATCATGTACTTGCAAGCATGGGAGTTTACATATTTTCTATTGACTACCTTGAAGAACACTTACTGCGTGACTCCGAATTAGATAATTCACAACATGACTTCAGAAAAGATATCATTCCATATGCTGTTGAAAAATCTCATCGTGTTTTTGCATACCCATTTAGTGAACAAGTTAAACTTAAAAATGCATACTGGAAAGATGTCGGTACTATTGATGAGTACTATAGTGCGAACTTGGAGGTCCTGACACATCCACCAACATTTAATTTACATAGTCCAAATTGGCGTATTTTTACACATGAACAACAATTACCACCGGCAAAATTTGTTGGGTCTGGTGAAAGTGTATATGGTATTGAAAATACAATGGTCAGTGCAGGTTGCATTGTCAATCAATCTAGTTTACATAACTCAATTTTGTTTTCGAATGTAAAGATCGAAAAAAATTGTGATCTATCAGGTGTTTTAGCGTTACCTGGAAGCGTTATTGGCGAAAATACTAAATTAAGAAATGTTGTCATAGATAATGGATGTAATGTCCCTTCTGGAACAGTTATTGGAAATGATTTAGAAAAAGACGCTAAAAAATATCACGTCACTCCAAAAGGCATAGTATTTGTTAATAGAGAAATGTTAGGTCAGGGACGTCGTTATCTCCCCCATACATCATCAGAAATACAACGAATACACCCAAAATAAAAGATTTAGAGTATTTTCCCATTCTTACCTATCTAAATATCATTGACTGATATCGTTAAATGCATGTTTGTTACATGTACTTATCATGCGACCTCAAAAAAGCTTTATTAACTAGCTCCTTATTCAATATGAGCTTAAGACTCGAATATGAAGTGTATAATCGAGTAGAAAACAATTGTTAGCCCATAGCTATGGATAAGTATGAAAAAAGCACTAAAAATAATACTCATAATAGCGATAATACTTGCTTTTTTGCTGGCAGTATTAATTGGCTTAGTAATTTATAAACCAAAGTTAGTAGAAGGCCCGCTTCAAAAGCTCCTATATGAACAAACAGGTTTGCAGTTCACTACCGATAAATTCTCATTAGAATTATCTCCAACTATCCTATCAATCGATGGCTTTTCTTTGATTAACCCAGAATGGAGTTCTGATAAGCCTCTATTGGAGTTAAAGAATGTTGAAGTTAAACTCGATCTTGCAAATATGCATAAATCAGAAAATCCGTTTTGGAGCGCATTAATTAATAAAGCAAAGCTACGTATTGAGAAAAACGATGAAGGTTTAAACAATTGGAGAACTTCAGTTATTGAAGAAAGAGAAAGTTCAAATGAGCCATTAGCTCTTAATAAATACTTAAGATTTAATAATATTGAGGTCAGAAATAGCACTATTCACCAGATCCAAGCATCAGGTGATCATATCTTGACAATTAAAAAACTTAAATTAAGTAATTATGAAAATATAATTGATCTTGAAGGTGTAGGTGCTTTTGAGAACGAGCCTATCAATTTTACAGGTAGTATCGACGCAAGCAATTTAGGTGATGGTATACAAGAATTAATACTTTCTATGCAGGGAAACGGATTAGGTATTGACGTTGAAAGTAGTGGGACAATCAATTTAAGCAATTTTAGCAACACTGATTTTAAAACATATATTAAAACCGATAATCTCGCTAAGCTTGAAAAATCATTTGCTACAGAATTTCCATTGTTGGCGCCAATTGAATTGTCAATTGCATTATCGTCCACTGAAAATAATAGAATAAATTTCACCGCTGAGGGAAACATTAAAAATAAACCGATTGAGGTTAAGGGAAATGTAACATCCACACGTGATGTGGCTGACAGAATACCTGTAAGTGTAGAAATTACAGGTCTGGGCTCTATAGTTAAGCTAGATGGTGTAGTCGATTTTGAAAATTTTGAAAAATTAAATTTAAGCACAACTGCCAGCATAAATAATCTTGAGCCATATGAAGACTTACTAAATCAATATTTACCAAATATCTCTGCAATTAACACCAGTTTCAATCTAAGCAAAGATAAAAGTTTATTTAGTTTGAGTGAGATTGAGTTTGCTGCAAATGATGCATCGCTTTCTGGCAGTGTTAGCTATGACACTAAAAAATTACGCTTAATAGCTGATCTGCAATCTGATAACTTGGATTTAACACCTTACTTTGAAAACAGTAGCCAAACTACAGTAGAGAGAAGAGATGATATTACAGAAGAAATAGATCAAACTGATTCATTCCATGCTTCAACTCTTGTCAATGAAAAAATAACAACTTTTAGTTCTGATATTAAATTTTCAAGTAACTTGCTAAAGGTCAAGGAACATGAGTTTAAAGACTTGAATCTTGAAGTTTCTCTTGATAATGGCTTAGTGAAAATCACTAACTTTGTTAGTAAATATAATAGGGTAGTGGATGATAATTTTAAAAATGGATTTACATCGGCGCCCATCTCAATGGCCGGATACGTGAAACTACCAAGTGAAGAAGATAACAATATGGATATTGATATGACACTTGATGATCAAGACATGAGGCTAGCTGTAAATGGTTCACTGGAAATTACAGATGCCTTATCAGGTCAACTAGCGGTAGAAGGTAATGCTAAAGAACTCAATATTCTTTCAGCATATATGCAGCAAGATTTAAAAGCATTGAGTCCTGCAACATTAAACCTTGTTGCTAATTTTAACGGCAAAGCAGTGGATCTCAATCCTTTTAAGGTTGAAATCAATGAAAATGACTTAACAGGGCAGACAGTAATTGATTGGTCTAATGATAAGGTTTCTATAAGCGGTGAAATACAATCTCAACGACTTAATTTAAATCAATTTGAATTTGGAACAGAATCAGACGTCGATTCAAATAATGAAGCGAAAGATTCAGACAAAATTTTTAGTAAAACAAATATCAATTGGAATTGGCTGGATGATTATGACGTAAATTTAAGCTTAAATATTACTCAGCTTTCAGTCAATAAAACAAATTTTAGATCAATAACCTCAAGAGCAAAGTTAGCAAAAGGAAAATTATTGGTCGAACCTTTTGATGGTATTCTTGCGAATGGTGGTGTAAGAGGATCTCTTAGTATTGAAAAACATCTACCAGGGGTAAAAATCACAAGTAATGTCGTAGGCCTTAACATTACACCTGAAGATTTTGGAGAATCTGACGAAAGCGTAATCAATGGTGGTAATACTGATGTTGAAATTGATCTCACTATGACTGGGGTTAGTGCTCATGATCTGGCAGCATCACTAAATGGTGAATTCGTATTAGAAATGCGAAAAGCAAAAATGAGAAACGATCTTCTGGATAGTCTTGGATCGGATATATTCATTGAAACGCTAAGTATGCTAAACCCCTTTGTTAAAGAAGACGAATACACTGATTTAGATTGTGCCGCTGCACGCTTTGTGGCAAAAGATGGTGTATTAATCAGTAGGAATCAGATTGCAATCGAAACATCAAAGGTTGAAATTGTTGCTGGCGGAATTATTAATTTGGACACAGAACAGCTCGAAATTGGCTTTACGCCAGTCGCTAAAAAAGGGTTAGGAGTCAATATTGGTAATTTAGTAAAGTTTGTACGCTTGGGGGGAACATTACGAGAACCAGTTCCTGAAGCCGATCCCGCTGGCATGCTTAAAAGTGGTGCGGCGATTGGCGCTGCAATTTCAACAGGTGGATTATCGTTATTTGTAGATGGTTTATTTAAACGTCTAACAACTGCTGGAACTGCTTGTAACCATATTTTTGAAGAAGATGCCGAAATGGCAAACTAGATAAAAGCAAATTTTAGCACGTGCAAATGTATTTGATTCATACTATGAACACTATTGGCTCATAAGACACATAGTTATTTTTATTTAATTTTGGTCGAAGGTGAATTTGATGAAACTTTTATTAATCTCAATACTTTTTATGACATTCTTATTACCAAATGCATTTGGTAATGAAGAAATAAAAACACTTGATCGAATTCAACAGACTGGGAAAATTAAAATTGGTTTCCGTGAATCAGAACCTCCAATGTCTTACTTAAACAATGACGGCAAACCTCATGGTTATTCAATTGATTTATGCCATCACATTGTTGACAGTTTAAGTAATAAGCTAGGTAAAGAAATTAGCGTTGAATATTTACCTGTAACTGCAAACAATAGATTTGATGCATTGATTGAAAATAAGATTGATATTTTATGTGGCGCTACAACTAAAACATTATCACGTAGTAAACTTGTTGACTTTACTCAGCTTACATTTGTAACAGGTGCATCATTTATGACTCTGAAAGGTAATGAGTATGACGCATCTTCTGGGCAAAATGAGAAAAAAATTATTGGTGTAGTTAAGGGTACAACAACACTTGAAACGCTAAAAAGTACGCTAAATGAAACTTTAGCAGATGCAAATATTATTACTTTTGAAACTGCTAATGAAGCTGTTGATGCGCTAAGAAAAGGGGAAATTGATGTCTACTCAGGTGATCAAGTAGTCTTAATTGGTTTAGCAATGACAACTGAAATTGGAGAATATGTTTCTATTTCACATCAAGTATTTTCCTATGAGCCGTTGGCTTTAGCTGTGAAGCGAAATGATGCAGATTTTAGATTAGTAGCAGATACTGTGCTGTCAAAATTAAATCGCACTGGAGAAATTAATAAAATTTATAATAAATGGTTTGGTAATTTTTCCGAAAAAAAACCGCCTTTGCTTAATATACTTTACCAATTAAATTCGACACCGGAATAAATCAACTAACAAAGTATATTTAGTTAAAGGGCTTCTAGGCTTATTCAAAGTCGACAATCAAACAATTTGCCCTTCATATATAAGAGGTTTATATTGCTTTAATTATGCAAACCTTTTATTTAGCTGAATCTAGCAAGGAGGTTTTATATGATTGAAACAACATACAATTCTATTTCTTTTTGTAAGCATTCATTAACTCATATTATTTTTTTATCCTTATTATTAGTATCTCCAATTCTATGTGTTGCCGAGGATATTGAACGTCATGGAGACGCATATATCATTTATTTGCCTGCCGAATTAGATTTTGATGAAGTATTAATAAATCTCGAAAGTGAAATAATGGGTGAAAATTGGCAATTAGTAGATCAACTGGATATTGGTGCTGCAGTTAAAGAATTTGGTAAACATACTGATAACAGAGTGTTATCGGTTTGTAAGACTCAATATCTTGCTAAAGCAATTGAAGAAGACCCTTTCATATCATTAATCATCCCATGTCGATTTACAGTTTTTCGTGAAACGACCAAACAATCAAAACAAGGGAGAATTGTTATTGGCTTTTATGACCCTGTGGCTGAGGCAAATGGTCTCAATCTAAGGCAAGCGCAAGCAGCTGAAATCGCCACAAACGAGTTAAAAGCTGTTTTACAACGAATGGTAGAAATTTATCAAGAATAAATTCTTTATTTAACGTGTAGATGATATTTGTATAGCGTCTATCAATGCCTGCTTGCGGCTAAAGCATTCATCTATATGAAACAAATTTTTCTTAAGATTGGAGCAACAAACAAAGGACAAAGGATAGATATATATGGAAAAGTTACCTCATCATTATCATGCGCAAGCACTCGGGGGACCCACGGGTTCACTCGACATCCAATCAGATGGCTTAACGAATCTTGAAGTAGCAGCACCAAAGGAATTTGATGGGCCAGGAGATAAATGGTCACCAGAAGACCTTTTGGTTGCAAGTGTTGCTAGTTGCCTGATACTTACCTTCCGCGCGATAGCAACCGCCTCGAAATTAGAGTGGTCTGAGTTATCCTGCGAGGTTGAAGGGGTATTAGAGAAGGTAGATCGTAAAATTCAGTTTACTGAGATGCACATTAATGCTTCATTGAAGATTAAATCACAAGAAGATGAGGAGAAAGCCGCACAAATTATCGAAAAGGCAGAGAAAAATTGTCTAATTACTAATTCTCTTACATCAGCAAAACATCTTAATACTAATGTAATTATTGCTTAATTGTCATCTAAAAACCCAAGGTCAACATTTTAAATGGCTTGAATATTTTTTATTAACAACAATCAAATTATGTGCAATGTTATTTAATAAATAATTATAAACTATAATAGGAACACTAAATGCCAAAGTACCGGAAAAACCCACCTCAGCTTTCTGGTGATCTGTATTTAACAGATGGCGGTATTGAAACTACCATGATCTTTCATGAAGGGTTGGAATTACCATATTTTGCAGCTTTTCCACTACTTGATGACGTCAAAGGTCAAGAAGCATTGCAAAGATATTTTCATAACCACTGTCAAATTGCTGCCACTAATAAAGTTGGTTTTATTCTAGAGGCGATAACTTGGCGTGCGAGTTTAGATTGGGCTAAAAAACTAGGTTATTCCAAAGAAGGTTTGGACGATATGCTACACAAAGCAGTTGAGTTCTTGGTTCCATTTAGGTCTGAATACGAAACCGAAGATACAAAAATGGTTTTGAGTAGCTGTATTGGTCCACGAGGTGATGGTTATGTGCCAGAAGATCAAATGTCTATTAACGAAGCAGAAGACTATCATTCATTACAAATTGAAACATTAAGTAAAACAGACGCTGATATGGTGACTGTACTCACTCTTAACTATATTGAAGAAGCTATCGGTGTTGCACGTGCAGCAAAAGCACATGATATTCCTGCTGTAATTTCATTTACTGTAGAAACTGACGGAAAACTCCCAACAGGGCAAACACTTAAAGAAGCGATTGAAGCTGTGGATACTGAAACTGACCAAGCTCCGCTTTATTACAAAATTAACTGTGCTCATCCAACACATTTTGACAAAGTAATTTCTACTGATGAACCGTGGCTTCAAAAGATTCGTAGCGTCCGTGCTAATGCATCAAAATGCAGCCATGCAGAACTTGATGAGGCTGAAGAATTAGACGAAGGTAATCCAGAGGAACTTGGAGCTCAATATCGAGAACTTAGAAATAAATTGCCAAATTTAAATGTGTTGGGCGGATGCTGTGGCACTGACAGTCGCCATATTGATGCTATCTGTAAAGCATGCTTCTCTTAGAATAAAATTATTAAACGTCTACTATTGTCTGAAAGCAGAAGTAATCTGTATTAGCAGAATAGGGCAGTAACCCTATTAGAAAATCCGCGTCCTAGACCTTGATTCGATTGATAGCTCCTCAAACAAATCGAAAAACTAAGTGTCTCAAATAGATATAAATTAGATTCTAACTTCTGTTAAATACCCCAAAAATACCTCAATTTAACTTTTAGCTAAGAATGTCCGTATTTGGACAATAGTGGTCATTCAAACATCGATTTATTTAAAACAGAATTTCAATTTCGTATTTATCTTAAATACAAACTTTAAGAATTATATTTTTTCATTACTTGTAATAAACCTGAAATATTATTTGCTCAGTATCGATTGATTGGGATCATTTGATATCAACAAACTATATTAATCTACAGATTCTTCGTTTGCTTATGAACAGTGTTGCTTCTTCAGATATCATAAGTGAACCGCAAATTGTATCCAGATATAGTGGTTTAAATAATGAGCAGGTCGTAGAAAATTTAGCCAAGTATGGGCCAAACCGCCTTCCTGTCCCACCATTACCGAGTTTACTCTCAATTTTTCTAAGACAGTTTTTAAGTCCATTTATTTACATATTATTAATCGCAGCTATCGCTTCACTGGTCTTATCTCAGATTCCAAACGCGATCTTTATTCTTGCGGTACTACTCTTGAACGCAGCGATTGGCACAATTCAGGAACATTCCGCACAAAGAGCTGCTGCAGCCCTTAGAGAAATGGTGAAAGGTGAAGTACGTGTAATCCGAAATGGTGAATCCTGTCGAATTGATGTTGAAGAACTGGTTCCTGGAGACGTAGTACTACTTTCATCTGGAGACAAAGTTCCAGCCGATATTGAACTCTATGAAAGCTTTAACCTGGCTGTAGATGAGTCACTACTTACGGGCGAATCATTAGCTGTAGCCAAGAATGCGAAGAATGCAGTTAATGAAGAAGCCCCATTAAGTGATCAAGTGAATCGTTGTTTTGCAGGCACAATAATTACACATGGACGAGGTAGAGGTATTGTGAAGGCAACTGCACTGAGCACGCAGCTCGGACGTATCGCTCATGAAGTTACAGGTAAACGTCTATCAGAACCACCCCTTATGATTCGTATACGAAAATTTACCTATCAAGTTGCATTAGGAATCATTATTGCAATTATGCTTCTAGTTGGAATCATGTTAGTACGTGGTGGGTATAACACGGAAGGCATGGTAATGATGGCAATTGGGCTTGCAGTTTCTACTATACCCGAAGGTTTACCTGCAGCATTAACCGTGGCGCTAGCTATTGGTATGCGTCGAATGGCTAAACATAATGTGATCATTCGCAAGCTAGTAGCGGTTGAGTCTCTGGGCTCGTGTACGTATATATGCTCAGACAAGACAGGAACTTTAACCGTCAACCAACTTACTATTCGCGAGCTAGTTCTACCAAATGGGCGAAGCTATTCTGTGACAGGAGAAGGGGTCGCACCTGGTGGCGAAATTCTTGGTGAAAATATTGAGTCTTTGCATCAGCTTTGCGTAACTGGATTACTTGCAAATGAAAGTCACCTTAATTATTCCGGTGGTGAATGGGTCTCAGATGGCGACATTGTAGACGTCGCATTTTTGGTTTTAGCCAAAAAACTCGGATTGTCACTCACTGAATATCGAAATAATCATAAACAGCTTGATTTAATACCTTACGAATCTGAACGTGCATTTGCAGGCAGCCTTAATAGATCACAAGGTGATCAGCCTCATCTTTACATTAAAGGTAGTCCTGAGCGTCTCCTTGAGATGTGCTCTTTCATGGAAGGGCAAAATGGACCAGAACCCATAAACCGAGAGCTAATTAACGAGCAATTTGAACGTCTCGCGAGCATGGGTTATCGCATTATCGCTTTGGGCCACCGCCAAGCTAATACAGAAAACGCAACTAACCAGCTTGGAGAATTAATATTTTTAGGGATGGCCGCAATGATCGATCCACTAAGGCCAGAAGCAAATGAAGCTATCCAACGTTGTAAGTATGGCGGTGTTGATGTCGCAATGGTAACTGGCGACCATCCTACAACTGCAAAAGCGATTGCAACGGACCTTGGACTCTATAAGACTGGTGACGCAATAGTTACAGGTCCTATGATCAAAGAGGCAAGTTTACTTGGCCAGAAAGCTGTGAATGAGCTTATACAACAAGCTCATGTTTTTGCACGAATTGAACCGAGACAAAAAGAACAAATAGTAAAAAGTCTTATGGATCAAGGTCACCTGGTTGCTGTAACAGGTGATGGTGTAAATGATGCGCCTGCAATGCGCCAAGCAAATGTTGGGGTTGCCATGGGTAAACGCGGCACCGATGTTGCCAAAGAAACGGCTGACCTGATTGTTACCGATGATAATTTTTCATCGATTGTTGATGGCATTGAGCAAGGAAGAATTGTTTACAACAACATTCGTAAAGTAATTGCATTATTAATTGCTACCGGGTTTTCTGCATTACTACTGTTTTTATTGACAGCACTTTTTGGCTATGCAATGCCACTTACTGCTGTTCAACTTCTTTGGCTAAATCTAATTGCAAATGGACTGCAAGATGTTGCACTTGCATTTGAACCTAAAGAAGGTAATGAGCTGGAACAAGCACCAAGGAGCCCGAAGGAACCCATCTTTGAGAGCCATATTATTCAACACGTATTAGTAACAGGAACGGTGATGGGTTTACTTGCATTCTCCGTATATAGCTATTTAATTAATAGTGGTATAGCAATTGAAGAAGCACGCAATCTAACACTAATGCTCATGGTACTGTTTGGAAACATTCATGCACTAAGTAGTCGCTCAGAAACAAGATCAATCTTCAGTATTCGCTTCTTATCTAATCCTTTTCTTGTGCTAGCCGTGCCTATAGCACAATGTATACACATAGCAGCAATGTATATCCCAGGTTTGAATACTATATTGGAGCTTAGTCCTATTACATTTACACAATGGTTAATTCTGGCTTCGATAGCAATATTGTTTTTGGTAATTGAAGAGATACACAAAATATGGCTTAGATCTTCTAACAGGACAATCCGCGCCCAAAAACAAATCGCACTGCAAACATGAATACACTGTTCAAAGAATAGAGCCGCGAATCCCTCCACCTAACCGGTTTAAGAGTAGGGTTGTACACGTCATTAAAAACCCATGTCCCAAACTTTAGTTCGAGTGAAGCCCCTCTATCAAATTAAAAAGAATAGTGTCTGTAATAAAATGTCAGTTCTTTTGTCAAATGCGAGCATCTAATTATAAACCTTAAGAAAGGAATCAAATTCATGCTTAAACTGCTCCCATGCGGGTTCTTGTTCCAACATTAAATGATTACGGCCTTCAAGAGCTATGAACTTTGAGTTAGGGATCCGTTTAGCTAAATCTTGTCCTGCAACAAAAGGTACCATTGCATCATCTTTGCAGTGCATAACTAATGTGGGTACTGATATTTTGGAAAGTTCCTTGGTTACATTTATATCGCCTAAAGCCTCAAAAAAGCGCATGGCATTTTCAGGAGAGGTACTTTTCTTTTGCAGTTCATTAAACCAATTTACCTGCTCATGTGCTCCGTCTGGCAAAAATAACGACGTAAACATTTGACGAAATATAGGATTATCTTGCCCCCAACCTTGTTGAATCAGGGTTAAGAAAGCTTTGCCACGTTCTTTATATTCATTATTACGCTTATTCCAGCCAGTGGCAAAGCCACCATATAAAATCAAATGACTTACTCTATCTGGATTTCGGGCAGTATATGCAGCCGATATCGCACAACCTTGTGAGGTGCCTAGTAATATAAATTTCTTGTGCCCGCTTGCATTTGCAACAGTTTCTAAATCATTAATAAATGAATCAACATTTATTTCATTTATATCCCAGTCAGAAAGTCCATTGCCTCTTGCGTCATATCGCACCAAAGTATGATCACTTGCTAGATGTTGCATTAAATGTCGCCAGATAGGTGTATCCCAATCGTATTCTAAATGCGTTAACCAATTACCACACTTAATAATTGGCGTGCCATCACCTGCGACCGCATATGCAATTCGAACACCATCGCAAGATACACAATAACGAATTTCTTGTTGTACAGTATTTTTATGCACAAAGGTGTCGCGAAGGACAGGAGCTGAATATGCACTTGTTGAATCATCATCTAATAAGGGTGTCTTTTTTATTATTTTTTGATAGAGCTCAATTGTTTCTCGTTGGGGTTCAACATTAAGCTCATCTTTAAGTACATTTTCACAAAGTATGTATTGTTTTAATGCCGATTCTCGTTGTCCTGTAAGTGTATATAGATGCATCAATGTTTGATGAGCAGCTTCATTCAAAGAATCTATATTAAGAATTTTCTTAGTAATTTTAATCGCTTTATCCAATTCACCAGAGCTATTCCAATATTCAGCAAGGCTAGTCATCTTTTGTTTGGCAAGTTCATTATATTGTTCGCGTTTTTCTCGAAGCCAATTTTCAAAACGGTCTTCTTTAATTGAAAATCCATCCAGAAATTCACCTTGATATAGATTCACAGCAATTTCAGTATTAGTAACTTCGTCGTCTGCTTGTTGTTCAAACTCTATAGCGTCTACATATAAAGAATCTTTCACTAGATACACATCATCACTATTGCTATTTATTAAGCATTGATCGTCAACGTTAATTGATTTCCTAAGGCTAGCTAAGGTTTGACGCAAACTCGCACGAGCTTGTTCATCCGCACTTCGACTCCAAAAGATTCCAGCTAATTTTTCACGGCTAGCCTTTGAGTCAGGGGACATTGCAAGATAGATGAATAAAGCCTTTGCTTTTCGAGTTGGAAATTCAATTTCTTTATTATCACAAGCATCTTGGATGGAAGGGGGCCCTAATAGCTTTAGGTTACAAATGCTTGAATTTTTTGTGTTTTTTGGATGCATCTGCATATTTTACGTATTTTTTACGCAAATCGGCCTATTTCTACCCAACTTTTTACGATCCATTTACGGCAGAACTGGATACTGCCCACATTGAAATTGATTACGACAATATAACCACTCATTAGGAGAACAACCATGAATAGTCAAACTCAAAACCGCCATGTAAGAACAAGTACAGAAGAAAGAGCATTTTTCTATAATATTATTGTTCCTGATGCTGCAGTATTGATAATTGGATTAACCGCTAGCTTTGGTACTTTATTAAGTATCTTTTCTTAAGAAATAAAATATTTTAAGGCCCCACTGTGTTGTGGGGCCATATCTATAGTTTTAATTCCATGAACACCATTTTCGGCTTTAGTCGTTCAGGAATATCTGTGTAAGCATCAATATTTTTAAAGCCTATGCTTTTGTAAAGGGCATTAGACTCTGTGAATAACTCACCAAACTCTAATCGCGCATATTGATAATCATATTTTCTTGCTTTATCCAGTATTGCACTCATAAGTTTTCTAGCAATACCTTTTCCTCTAAAGTTTGCACGAACATATAAACGTTTAATTTCACACATACTATCTGTAAATTTCTTTAAAGCGACACAACCAACTGGTTCTGAGTCATATGTAGCGAGTAAAAATTCACCATCAGGAGGGAGATAGATTTCATCTAATTTTGATAATTCATGTGCCCATGCTTTTTCATTAAAATAGTCATGAAATTCCCAACTCCGTTCTCCAGAGTATCTAGCACAACACCACTGATGAAATTCATTCATCAACTGTGCGATGTATTCATAGTGTTCTGGGACAGACGGAGAAAGTATTGCAATCATTATAAATTCTAGTTGAAAGGTAAATGTTTGCGATGGATTATTATAATGTGTGGCTATGCCACATATTAATTTGCGCATAATACCCATGCGCACGTGTGGTGGAGGCGGCGGGATTGTCCTCAACACATCCATGTGTTTCGCTCTTCGAGCGCCTTCGGCGGACCAAAATGTTCCAGACATTTTGTCGAACCCTTTTGCGTGTTCGAGACACTACTACTAAAAAATAAAAAAGCCCCAAAAGGGGCATTTTCATTTTTTGGTGGAGGCGGCGGGAATCGAACCCGCGTCCGCGAACCCTCTGCCGTTGGTACTACATGCTTAGTCGCTCTTTAACTTAACCGCTATACTCCCGAACGACAGGGCATATAACGGGGAGCCTGGATTAGTTTTAATGGATCCGCTCCAGACAGACTTCACCACGAGCTTACTAAGGTTACGCCCGAGTCAGAACCGTAAGCTGGACTGGTCGGACGGCAATAGACTGGTTTTTAAGCAGCTAGAGCGTAGTTGTCATCGTTTGCAACTATATTTTGCAGCGTTATTTACGAGGCCAGCTAACATCCTCGGCATGCACCTCAAGTTTCGTAATCCACGTCGAAACCGAGTCGCCCCCCATTCATTTCACAAGAGCGATACGATGAATATATAACTATACTATATATAAGTATCAAACTTTGTTGATAAAACGCATAGTCTATATATTGGACCGTCCTTTTTCGATATGATTCCGGCCTCTCAAATACTCATTTTTCACCTTAAAGGCGTTCATTTTAAATGTTGATCATTCAAGGAGATCAAGCTTTATCTTCATTTAGAATTCAGAACCTTCAACGCCTGCTGCAAGCATTCACCTCTAAGGTCTCTAATATTACGGCTACATACGTTCATTTTGTGCAAATAAATAATGAACTTTCGCCTGACGAACATTCAAAACTTGAAGCACTACTTTCTAGAGCAATATCGCCAATAAGCAAAATAGAAAGCAATCTTGAGCTTCTAGTAACACCACGATTTGGAACGATTTCTCCGTGGTCTTCTAAAGCAACCGATATTGCGCACAATTGTGGTTTGCAAAAAGTAATCCGCGTGGAGCGGGGTGTTTGGTATCAATTTACGCTAGATAATGAACTCGCACAGCAAGAAATAGAACAATTGGTTTCAGCTTTGCATGATCGAATGACCGAGTCTGTTTCATTTTCACTTGATGATGCACAAAAATTATTTGTTGAAGAAATCAAGCGCGAGTTAAGGCAAATTCCTTTGGGCGCTAATGCCAAAGATGCATTATCCAAAGCCAACCAGGAAATGGGGTTGGCGTTAGCCGATGATGAAATTGATTATTTGATTGAAAATTACAAAGCACTTGAAAGAGCCCCTACAGATGTTGAGTTGATGATGTTTGCGCAAGCCAACTCTGAGCATTGTCGACACAAGATTTTCAATGCCAGTTGGAACATAGATGATCAGCCTAAACAACAAAGCTTGTTTGGCATGATTAAAAATACCTACAAACATTCTTCAGAAAATATTTTATCTGCATACAGTGATAATGCTGCAGTCATTGTGGGTCATGAGGCCTCACGTTTTCATGTGAATCCTGCTAATCATCAATACCAGTTTGATCAGGAAAATGTTCATATCTTAATGAAAGTGGAAACCCATAATCATCCCACTGCAATTTCACCTTTCCCTGGGGCGGCAACCGGTTCAGGTGGAGAAATTAGAGATGAAGGTGCAGTAGGTCGTGGCGGAAAACCTAAAGCAGGCTTATGCGGATTTTCAGTTTCAAATTTACATTTGCCTGAAAAGTTACAGCCTTGGGAATTTGATTATGGAAAACCAAGCCGAATAGTTTGCGCATTAGACATTATGATTGAAGGGCCAATTGGTGCAGCTTCTTTTAATAATGAATTTGGACGACCTAATATTCTCGGTTATTTCAGAACCTTTGAATTAGATGTTTCTGAGCAAAAAGATAATAGCGATGTACGTGGTTATCACAAACCCATCATGATTGCGGGCGGGTTAGGAAATGTTCGAGACGAACAGGTATTAAAAGAAAAATTTCCCAGCGGTACACCGATTATCGTATTAGGCGGGCCTGCCATGTTGATTGGCCTGGGTGGTGGTGCGGCGTCTTCCATGGCCAGTGGAACAAGCACCGAAGATTTGGATTTTGCTTCTGTACAACGTGGTAATGCAGAGATGCAAAGGCGTTGCCAAGAGGTGATTGAGCAGTGCATTGTTCAAGGCACAGAAAGTCCGATACTTTCTATCCATGATGTTGGAGCAGGCGGGCTATCCAATGCAATTCCAGAGCTCATTCATGATGCAGCTTTGGGTGGAAAATTTGAACTTAGAAATATTCCCAATGCAGAACCAGGTATGTCACCCAAAGAAATCTGGTGCAACGAAGCGCAAGAACGTTATGTGCTTGCGGTGGATAAGAACAAATTACAAGAATTTGAAGAATTGTGCATACGTGAACGCTGTCCTTATGCTGTATTAGGTGTCAGCACAGATGATCCGCAGCTTGTTCTTAGTGACAATGAATTTAATAACAATCCAATAGAGCTACCGATGGATGTTTTGTTGGGTAAAACACCCAAGATGGAACGCGATGTACAGTCTAAAACAAGTTTATCTCAAACCATTGATACAAAGAATATTGATTTAGCGGAAGCGGTTAATCGAGTACTCCAGCTACCCACAGTGGCATCTAAAAGCTTTTTAATAACTATTGGTGATCGCACTGTAACAGGAATGGTTGCACGAGATCAGTTCGTGGGCCCGTGGCAAGTACCCGTTGCGGATGTTGCTGTCACCTGTAGTGATTATCAGGGCTACACGGGAGAAGCGATGGCGATGGGTGAACGAACTCCTGTTGCATTACTCTCAGGACCAGCTTCGGGCCGTATGGCAATTGGTGAAGCAATTACTAATATTCTTGCAGCAGATGTTAAACAACTTTCCGATATTCGTTTGTCTGCAAATTGGATGGCACCTGCAGGTCATGAAGGCGAAGACGCAAATTTATATGCCACAGTGAAAGCCGTCGGTGAAGAGTTGTGTCCTGAATTAAAAATTGCCATCCCTGTGGGTAAGGATTCGTTATCCATGAAAAGTGTTTGGGATGCAGATGGCACACCTAAGTCAGTCACTGCACCGTTATCGTTAATTATTTCTGCGTTTTCTCCTGTGCAAGATGTACGGAAGACATTAACACCAGAATTAAACAAGAATTTAGAAAAATCTCTACTTTTGCTTATTGATCTTGGTGCTAGAAAAAATCGTCTAGGCGGTTCTTCATTAGCGCAAGTTTATTCACAAATTGGTGATACTCCTGCCGATTTAGACGACCCACCACACCTTAATAACTTTTTTAAAGCCATTACCGAATTAAAATCTGCAGGATTAATACATGCATATCATGATCGGTCAGATGGCGGTTTATTGGCATGTCTTTGTGAGATAAGTTTTGCAAGTCATACAGGGTTGGATATTCATATCGATGACTTAGGCGATGATTTCATTGCGAGTTTATTTGCTGAAGAACTGGGATCCGTCTTACAAATTGCAGAAGAAGATTACGATGCAGTCGTAAATTTGTTGGCTAAACATAACTTAGGTTCTTTCACGCATGTTCTAGGCAAGCCGAATAAAGAAAATATTCTATCTATTTCGCATTCGAATAACGTTATTTACAAAAGCAAATGGTCAGAACTAATAACAAATTGGTCAAGCACAAGTTATGCTATTCAATCCTTGCGCGATAACCCTGTCTGCGCTAATCAAGAATTAGAGAACATTTGCGATGAAGAAAATCCAGGCTTAAGTGCGCATTTAAGCTTCGATATCAATGAAGACATAACACTCCCTTTTATTAATAAAGGTGTGAATCCAAAAATTGCCGTTCTAAGAGAGCAGGGTGTGAATGGCCACATCGAAATGGCTGCTGCGTTTGACCGTGCTGGATTTGATGCAATAGATGTGCATATGACCGATTTAATTAATCAAAGACAAAAGCTTGAAAACTTTAACGGATTAGTTGCATGTGGAGGGTTTTCATATGGCGATGTTTTAGGAGCAGGAGGAGGTTGGGCTAAATCAATATTATTTAATAATTTTTTAAAAGATGAGTTCGAAGCCTTTTTTAATCGTAAAGATGTTTTTGCGTTAGGAGTTTGCAATGGTTGTCAGATGATGTCGCATCTGAAAAACATTATCCCTGGAGCACAAGACTGGCCTGAATTTATACAAAATGAGTCTGAACAGTTTGAAGCAAGACTCGTTATGGTCGAAATTCTTGAATCTCCATCTATCTTCTTTCAAAGCATGCAAGGTTCAACATTGCCTGTCGTAGTTGCTCATGGTGAAGGCAAAGCGGTTCACACAGGAAACGGTCTTAATCAGTTGCAAAAAGATAACTTGATAGCAATACAATACATTAATAATACCTTACAAGTAACTGAAAAATATCCATTTAATCCTAATGGATCTCCGCTTGGCGCGACAGGATTTTGTAATGAAGATGGTCGTTTCACCATTATGATGCCGCATCCTGAAAGACTATTTCGTACAGTGCAATATTCATGGCACCCAAAAAGCTGGGATGAGGATGGACCATGGATGAGAATATTCAGAAATGCTAGAAATTTCATAGAGTAACATTAAATATTTAATCTTAATTAAACTTATTACCCTTATAGGTCAAAATAATCAGAAACAAACCTTTCGACTTCATTGTCATATTTGGTGTTCGTTTATTGAAAATTTGTGTCAATAAAACGTTACTTAAAACAAAAATTTGTGAATAAAAGATATCTCTTTTATGTGGGATTCCTCTATAATCACTTTAAGAGAAAGCCTTAATCGGGACAGGGTATCTGGATAAATAATGAACAAAAAACTTAAAATTTTATTTTTTAATATCATGCTTGTAACACTGATGCCTTTTAGTGTGTCTGCTGATTGGTATGTAGGTGCTGATACTTATCAAAAAGAAATTTTGCCTTATCCAGAGAGTATTTCTAACACCAGTATATTTTCAGACGGTATTTCAAGCTACAAATCTGATCCTTACGATACAAGCGTTTCTCTATTCGGTGGCTATCGCACTACCGATAATTTTTCATTCCAACTTGAATATCAGGATGACCTTACATTTGGTATAGATGAAATGTTTGCGGGATCATCTCTTTGGTTCCCAGAAGCTGACTCTGAAAGTTTTGAATCTAATGCTTTGTTTTTCTCTGGAATTAGCAGCTACCCGATCAGTGATAGTGGCGTGTTTTATATGAAAGGTGGTTTGTTTAATTGGGAAATTGATTCTAATTACTATGAAACAAGTGAAAAGTATTTAGGCCGAACTAGTGGTACTGACTTTTTCTATGGTTTAGGCGCTAACTATGATTTGAACACTCGATTTGGTATCAGTGCTGAGTGGGAACGTTACCAGATGGAAGAATCTGACGTTGACTATCTATCTACCAAGCTTAAATTTAAATTCTAACGCCATTCTCTAAGGCTTTAATATACAATCAATTTACTATCTCTATCGGCAGATGGAGAGATAAATCTATGCCTTTATTTGTGGCTAAATACCTGAAATTAAGCATAATTTCCTAATAATAATAGATATTTGAGCTATAATTTAGGGTTCAGTCTATTAACTATAGTTATTAATTAAAATCCATCAGGAGATTTCGCGATGTTTACAGCAGACATGACTATTGCAAACTTCGACAAGGAACTTACCGATGCCATTAAATCGGAGATTCGTCGACAAGAAGAACATGTAGAACTTATTGCATCTGAAAACTACACCAGCCCGCGTGTAATGGAAGCACAAGGATCTGTGTTAACTAATAAATATGCGGAAGGATATCCTGCAAAAAGATATTACGGTGGATGTGAATATGTAGATATTGCAGAACAACTCGCAATAGATCGTATAAAAAAATTATATTCAGCAGATTACGCTAATGTGCAACCGCACTCTGGCTCCCAAGCAAACGCTGCGGTATACCTAGCATTATTGGAGCCCCATGACACCATCATGGGTCTGGCTTTGTCGCATGGAGGCCATTTAACTCATGGTTGCCCAGTTAATTTCTCCGGAAAGATTTTCAATGCCGTGCAATATGGTTTAAATCCAGATACGGGTGAAGTGGATTACGATGAAGTAGAACGCCTTGCAAAAGAGCATAAACCTAAAATGATTGTTGCTGGTTTTTCCGCATACTCTCGCGTTTGGGACTGGCAGCGTTTCAGAGACATATGTGATGAAGTAGGCGCTTTATTTTTTGTAGATATGGCGCACGTTTCAGGATTGATTGCAGCAGGTTTGTATCCTAACCCTGTGCCTATTGCAGATGTTGTTACTTCGACCACACATAAAACACTACGCGGACCTCGCGGTGGAATTATTCTCGCGAGAGAAAATGAAGAAATTACCAAAAAATTAAACTCTATGGTTTTCCCTGGCACTCAAGGCGGACCTTTAATGCATGTCATTGCCGGCAAAGCGGTAGCTTTTTTAGAGGCGTTACAACCAGAGTTTAAGGAATATCAGCAACAAGTTTTAAATAACGCTAAAACAATGGCGCAACAATTTATGGATCGCGGCTACAAAATTGTTTCAGGCGGTACCGATGATCATTTATTCTTGGTCGATTTAATCGATAAAGGTATTACGGGGAAAGATGCTGATGCGGCGCTTGGTAAAGCGAATATCACTGTAAACAAAAATACAGTTCCGAATGATCCTCAATCACCCTTTGTAACAAGTGGTTTACGTATTGGTACACCAGCAGCGACAACTCGCGGTTTTAAAGAGCAAGAATGTAAAGAGTTGGTAAACTGGATGTGTGACATTTTAGATAATCTAGAAGACGCAAGCACCATTGAACGTGTTAAAAACCAGGTGCTCGATCTTTGCAAACGTTTTCCTGTTTATGGTTCAAGTTCAGAGCAGCAAGCAGTAGCTTAAAGTTTCATACAACTAACACTGTAATAGATATTGAGCGTTAAAAAATGCATTGCCCATTTTGCCGCTCTGAAGAGACTAAGGTAATTGATTCACGCCTTGCTAATGATGGCTATCAAGTTCGTAGACGACGTGAATGCTTGGATTGTAACCAGCGTTTTACAACTTTTGAAACAATAGAAAGAAATCTACCAAGAGTTGTCAAACATGATGGTCGTAGAGAGCCGTTTAAGGAAGAAAAGCTTCGAAAAGGTATTACTCTTGCTTGTGAAAAGAGACCTATTCCCACGGAGCGTATAGATACAGCAATCAATTTAATTTGTCGTAAAGCCTTAGGAGTTGGTGAACGGGAAATTTCTGCAAAGGTGATTGGTGAATGGGTGATGCAAGAGCTACGTTCTCTAGATCAGGTTGCATATGTACGCTTTGCGTCGGTTTATATGAGCTTTGAAGATGTGCAAGCTTTTAAAGATATTATTGACCGTGTTGAAAATGAGTTAACACCAGAAATGCTTAAAAGTCAGTTGTCACTCATCGTCGAAGATAGCGATAATAAAGCTCACTAACCATCTCAGTTTGTTAGCTGGCAAATCGTCAGTATGAATAAATTAGTCAATGATCATGCCTATATGGCTCAAGCTCTGCGTTTGGCTGAGAAGGGGCTCTATACTACGCGAACTAACCCAAGGGTTGGTTGCGTTATCGTGAAACATGCTGAAGTTATCGGTGAGGGTTTTCATGTTTCACCAGGGGAACCGCACGCAGAAGTTAATGCTATTCAAAGTTGTAGTAAAGAAACAGAGGGTGCTACTGTTTATGTAACCCTTGAGCCTTGCTCACATCATGGTAAAACACCGCCTTGCATTGAATCACTGATCGCTGCAAAAGTTCGTCGTGTAGTGGCTGCCATGCAAGATCCTAATCCACAAGTCGATGGCAAAGGGCTTGAGTATTTACGAGAACACAACATTGAAACGACCTGCGATATCCTCAAAAATGAATCAGCAGAATTAAATAAAGGGTTTGTGCAGCGCATGACGAAGGCTCGTCCTTATGTAACTGTAAAATCGGCTATGAGTATTGATGGCAGAACAGCTTTACAGTCAGGTGAAAGTAAATGGATTAGTAGTGAACAATCACGTGAAGATGTGCAAAAACTACGCGCACGAAGCTGTGTCATCATGACGGGCATCGATACAGTTATACAAGATGATCCACGCTTAAACGTAAGGCTTAAAAAAGAAGAGTTAGATTCTCATAACAATATTGAGCAGCCTATAAGGGTGGTACTTGATACAAAACTACGCATCTCACCTAAAGCTAAGATATTAAATATACCTGGTCAAACGATTATTTATACATGTTGCAAAGACAATAAAAAATACCAAGATCTTATTAGTAAAAATGTAGAAGTTGTCATTGTGTCGGCTAAAAAAGGGCGTGTTGATTTTATAGATGTAATGTCTCATCTGTCTGAGAGAGGTGTTAATGAGGTTTTAGTCGAAGCTGGACCAACCTTAATCGGTGGCTTAATGGAAGATGAATTGGTTGATGAAATGATTATTTATATGGCACCGCATATTATGGGTGATTCAAGTAGAGGCTTAGTAAAGCTCGAATCTATAGTTAATATGCAAGAACGAATTAATTTGCAGATAGTTCAAACTAGAAAAATTGGAAACGACATAAAACTTCAACTAAAAGTTCAGTATTAATTAATAGTAAAAATAAAAATATGTCCACAATTGTAGCTGTAAAGAAAAATGGAAAAGCGTGCATCGCAGCGGATACGCTTACGACATTTGGTGAAATAAAACAATCAAGTGAGTTTGACGATACACACGATAAAATTTACATGCATTTAAACAACTATTTTGGGATTGTTGGCAGTGCGGCTCACCATATTGTAATTCAAAGCCTATTGAAAAAGCATGGAACGGACTTGAGTTTTAGTTCTCAACTTGAAATATTTGAATCATTTCGTAAATTACACCCCATTCTCAAAGACGAATACTATTTAAACCCGAAGGATGAAGAAGAAGATCCGTATGAGTCGTCACGCATTGATACACTATTAATTAATCCTCATGGAATTTTTGCAGTTTATGCTTTACGCGAAGTATTTGAATACTCGAGGTTTTGGGCAGTAGGCTCTGGAAGCGATATTGCTTTGGGAGCCATGTATGCCGTCTATGACCGCTTAAACGATGCAGAAGAGATTGCAAAACTTGGTATTGAAGCAGGGGCGACGTTTAATAACGCTACTGCGTTACCAATGACTTTATATACAATCGATTTAAAATAATTAAATTATGTTTACAGGTATTGTAGAAGAGGTGGGCACTATCCAGAATTCTGCTAAGAAGAATGATATCCACCAGTATGAAATACAAGCCTCATCTAAATTTATTCAAGATGTTCAGCAAGGTGATAGTATTGCTGTCAATGGAGTATGTTTAACGGCATATGATGTTAATCCAAATTCATTTTACGTTGATGTTTCAGAAGAGACTCAAAAATGTACTAGCTTTGGACAAGCAGCTAATAGTAATAAAGTTAATTTAGAACGGGCTGTTACGCCTACAACAAGACTAGGTGGGCATTTTGTTAGCGGACATGTAGATGGATTGGGAGTAATAACTCAACGTGAAGATAAAGAAAATGAAACTATTTTATGGCTACAAGTACCTTTAGAACTTGTGAAATTTATCGCTGTAAAAGGTTCTATTTGTGTTAACGGGGTAAGTTTAACCGTGAATCAAACAAATGGTGAGCAATGTTGCATAACAATCATTCCTCACACTTTGGCTAATACGACATTGGAATCTGTTCAAGTTCAAGAATATGTAAATATCGAGGTGGATTTGATTGCCAGATACTTAGACAAAATCGCTCAAATTTCATCGTAGAGTATTGATTATGAAGCATAGTGAAACTACTGGCGCGAATTATTCGGGCAAAACCAAAAAAATTGCAGTTGCTTCTGCACGCTTCAATGGTGAAATTGTAGAAGCGATGCGTAAAGCTGCACATCAAACATTAATAGATAATGGTGTTAGTGAAGCCGACATTTTTCATTTGCATGTTCCCGGTGCATTTGAGCTTCCACTTGCCTGTAAATCGTTAGCAAATAAAGATTATGATGCTGTAATAGCACTTGGCTGTGTTATACGAGGTGAAACACCACACTTTGATTATGTGTGTAATGGGGCTGCATTAGGCATTCAAATGGCTAATTTGGAGACAAATAAGCCTATAGCATTTGGTGTACTTACAACCAATACCATTGAACAAGCTCAACAAAGGTCCTCTGAAAAAAATATTGAGCATAATAAAGGGCGAGATGCCGCTTTATGCGTGTTAGAAATGCTTAATGCTCTCGATTCAATTTAGCGAAAGAATTTACTTGTGCAGCCTGAAAAACGTCATTGGTCAAGAAGATTGGCGTTACAAGCCTTATATCAATGGCAACTGGGCGGGCACAGTATTGATGAGTTATTAGCGCAATATATTGAAGATGAAAACTGGCACAAAGTCGATAAGGACTATTTTGTAGACTTAGTCAGCGGATCAATTAACGAAGAAAATTCTCTCTCTAAAATGTTTTTACCCTACATAGATATTCAGGAAGAGCGAATTGATCCAATAGAAAATGCAGTTTTACTTTTTGCCACATATGAAATCACACAGAAGCCAGACACCCCAACTAAAGTAGTATTATCTGAAGCTGTAAATTTATGCAAAAAATTCGGCTCAATAGAGGGTTATAAATTTGTTAATGCTGTGTTAGATAAAGTAGCTGCATCACGATCTTCAGAAAATTAATAAAGCTAATTTGATTTGTCCGAACAAGAACTAATTGAAAAATATTTTTCTCAACATCAAACTGCTTGTGAATCAGTTCAAGTTAGCGTTGGTGATGATGCCGCTATTGTTAACCCGCCAAAAGAAAGCAGGCTTGTAATTACTACTGATACGCTAAATTCAGGAATACATTTTTTCACGGATAGCAATGCGAAATTTTTAGGACATAAATCTCTAGCAGTTAGTTTAAGTGATATTGCTGCAATGGGAGCAATGCCATTGTGGTCAACATTAAATTTATCGTTACCTGAAATTGACCATGAATGGTTGAAAAATTTTTCGGATGGGCTTTATGAACAAGCGGATGCACATAACGTAAAAATAGTTGGAGGCGACATTGTTAGAGGGCCACTTTCAATTACCGTTACAATCATTGGATATTTAAAATTAGAACAACACTTATTAAGAAGTAATTGTGAGATCAATGACCTAATATATGTAACAGGTTATCTAGGTGATGCTGCATTTGGATTAAAACTGCTTAAAGATAATATAAATATCGATAAAAAAGACCGCGAATATTTTTTAACTCACTTTCAGCAACCAAAGCCTAGATTAGATGTTTCACAACATCTCGCAAATATATCCAAATCTGCAATCGATATATCTGACGGATTTCTACTCGACATGCATCGCATGCTAAGCATGAGCAAAAAAGGGGCAGTAATTGACGTAAATAAAATCCCTATTTCAAAACCATTAGAAAAATATCTAAATCAGTTTATAACTTTAGATGAAGTGTTAACTGGTGGTGAGGATTATGAATTAATTTTTACCATTAAGCCTGATGATAAAGATAAACTAGAAAATTGTTTTTCTGAGCATAAAATTATAATCACCCAAATAGGTGAAATTGTGACAGGTTCAAGTATGAATTTGCTACGTGATAACACGCCAATTAATCTACCAAAGCATTTTGGGTTTGATCATTTTTCTTAGCAATCATGTCAGAATCTATTAGACAAATTGTTTTACGAAACCCTGTTCATATTTTATCATTTGGTTTCGGTGCTGGTTTGTCGCCTTTCGCACCAGGGACATTTGGCACTCTAATTGCAGTCCCTATTTTCCTAATGATGAGTAATTTTTCACCAATCATATATTTACTTTTTGTTACATTGTTATTTTTTGTTGGATGTTGGTCTGCTGGGCATACCGCTAAAGCCCTGAAGGTGCATGATCATCCGGGAATAGTGATTGATGAAATAGTTGGTTTTTTAATCACTATGTTATTTGTTCCAGTCACCTGGTACTGGATTGTCTTAGGGTTTGTCTTGTTTCGCTTATTCGACATCTGGAAGCCTTGGCCCATCTCATTTGCAGACCATCATGTTAAGAGTGGCTTGGGTATTATGTTGGATGACCTGCTTGCCGCTTTGTATAGCCTGCTATCCCTACATATCGTGATTTGGTCGGTCAAAATACTGTAATTCATGACCTATGTCCCTCGGCAGGGTAAACTCTGTAAGTTGAGGAATATACTACTATATTTCAGATAGATATGGCCGCTTTTCAAGGTCAAATTAAACCTCAATATGTGAGCATAGTCAGTGAAACTGCCTATGAAAATTACAGTAGTAAATTAAACAAAATATATAACCAACAACAGTTACTTGGAAATATGGGTGTATTAGGCGCAATACGCGTAGATGGAACGATCGATCAGATCATCTCACAAGGATCGACAAGTGGGGACTATCAAAAAAACCTCGTTAAGTTACAAAAGTTTTCATCTAAAGCAATTCCCAAACTTGCAGATCGAATAGACGGCGCAAATGAAGAGCAATCAAAACACATCATCAATATTCTGTCAGATTTAGCTACTCTAAAAAATGCAGAACATTTTAAACCATTATTTTCTCATCAAAGTAATCATGTTCGTGACGGAGTAGTAGAAGCTTTATCTAAATCCACTGATATTGACCCAAATCGATTCGTTGATTTATTTGAAAAACAGAATGCTTCAAAACCAATGTTAATAAGTTTGCTTACTGCTCAAAAGCAAAAAGTAAATGGTTCTAAGTTGTTACGTTATGCCTATAAGTTAGAACATAATGATCAAGCTGCATTGTTTAAACTACTTGAGTCAATTGCAAGTGAAACAATCGTTCCAGAATTAGTTAATCGTGTAGATACAAAAGATCCTATTATTAGAACTTACATTACGAAAGTAATGGCAAAATTTGATTTGCCTAACGTTATTGAATCATTGAGTAAACTTTTATCTGATGAAAACAAGGCGGTGCGTCTTGCTGCGCTTGACGGCTTATCTCGAGCAAATAAAATTAACGATGTTGAAAAACTTTGCAAATTAATTGGTGACCCCGATTATAAAGTTCAAAATAAAGCGATTGAAGCAATTGTCAAAGTTAATCATCCAAAAACAGTATTTTATCTAATTCCGCATCTAAAAGATGAGTCTGAGTATGTGCGCAGAGCTGCTGTTGAAGTTTTAAATGAAATCGCCAGCAAAGAATCTGTAAAAGATCTATTAAACGCAATTAAAGATGAGGATTGGTGGGTGCGTAGTCGCGCTGCAGACGCGCTTGGAAAAATCGGCGGTAAGCGAGTCGTTCAAGCTGTTATTCAACTTATTAAAGATGATGATGAATTCATTCGCCGTTCAGCAATTGAAATTATTAACGCTACTAAAGATGAAAGTACTTTTGATGCATTAGTGCAATCATTAGATGATTCTGACTGGTGGGTCAGGGAGAGAGCTATTGACGGGCTTGCAGAATTAGGAAATAAAAAATGTATCCCAATTTTAGTAAATATGCTCACTAAAAACCCAGATAATGAAGCAATGGTAGTAGTTTTATTAAAAGCATTCGCAACATTAAAAGCAGAAGACGCCCTTACGATTACAGTAAAACAATTAAAATCCAAATCAGAGAACATTATTAAAGAAGCAATTAAAACTTTGATGGTTATTACTCCAGAAGATAAAGTTGAGCTAATAGTGAAAGCAATAGATAAAGTAATTGCTGATCATTCAGAAGAAGTTCAGGAATTAGGACAGGAAGCCATCAATAGAATTGTCGAACAAGAACCACCAGAATCATCTATTCAAGTATTTAAGGACGAAGTCGATGATATTGATGTAAGTAAAGACACAGTCACCATGAAGGGCAAGATTACTCGTGGTGATACTTCAATAGAAAGTAAAACAGTTAATCCAGACGACTTGCAGCCCGATGATATGTTGGCTGATCGTTACCGTTATATAAAGAAAATTGGTAAAGGTGCATTTGGCTCAGTATTCTTAGTTGAAGATACGATGATAAGTGAAGAAATCATCCTCAAATTTTTGAATACACAGTTTGTAACAGATGAAAGTATAATTAAACGATTTATCTATGAATTACGCTTTGCACGTAAGATTACCCATCCCAATGTGATTCGAATCTATGACATGGTGTCATTTGGTAAAGCGCATGCGATTTCAATGGAATATTTCAGAAGTCATACTCTCAGTGCTGAAGTGAAAGATAAGAAACCAATGAATATTGAAAGAGCAAAAAAATTCACATATGACGTTTGTAGTGGAATGGAAAGTGCGCATGCTGTAAATGTCGTTCATCGAGATTTGAAGCCAAACAATATTCTCATCAATGAAGATAATATTTTAAAAATTGTTGACTTTGGTGTTGCGGCAGCAACTCAATCAACAGACACCAAACTCACTAAAACTGGTTTACTAGTGGGCACTCCAACTTATATGGCTCCAGAACAAGTACTTGGAAAAGAAGTTGATGAACGCACAGATATTTATAGTTTAGGCGCAATCATGTACGAGATGCTTACAGGCCGGCCACCTTACTCAGGTAAAGATAGCATGTCTATTATGTATCAGCATGTACAAGGTAAAGCTGAAAAAGTATGTGAGAAAAACGAAGAAGTATCACAAGAACTAAGTGATGTAGTCTCAAAAGCAATGAGCGTTAAAGCTGAACATCGTTTTCAAAATATGACAGAATTTAAAAACGCGGTTGAACAGGCAAAAGTATAAATGGCAAGAATAGACGCATTTTTAAAGCTAGGGCGTGAACAAAGTTGTTCAGATATCCATTTGGCTGTGGGTGTTCCTCCCATGTTTCGTATGCATGGTGATTTGGTCCCTATTAAGTTTCGCGACTTGGGTGATAGTGAACTTGAAGGTTATATGAGCGAAATTTTAACTAAATCTCAAAAAGAAAAATTTCGTCAAGGACACGATTTAGACTTTTCTTATATGTCTGATGGTGTGGGACGTTTTCGTGTTAACTTATTTAGGAAAACTTCCGGAATTGGAGCAACTTTTCGACATATTCCCACTGAAATTCCCGCATTTGAAACATTGAAGTTACCTCCTGTAATTAAAACTTTTGCTGATTTTAAACAAGGAATGGTGTTAGTAACTGGTTCAACTGGGACAGGCAAATCAACCACTTTAGCGTCGCTTATCCACCACATTAATAAAACACGTAAAGAAAATATCATCACACTTGAAGATCCAATTGAATTTATCCATCCAAGTATGAAGTCACAAGTGATTCAGCGCGAAGTGGGTACACATTTACATAGTTTTGGTGATGGGCTTCGTGCTTCTTTGCGCCAAGACCCAGACATTATTCTCGTAGGTGAGATGCGCGATTCAGAAACAATCAGTATGGCTATGTTGGCTGCTGAGACTGGGCATTTAGTATTTGGCACTCTGCATACAACTTCTGCAACCAAATCAATCGATCGAATTATTGACGCATTACCAGCGGAGCAACAAGGCCAAGGAAAAATATTTTTATCGCAAAACTTACATGCTGTTGTCACACAAGAACTAGTTAAGACATCTGATGGTAGAGGGCGCAGAGCAATTGTTGAAATTATGATAATGAATAATGCTATCTCTAATTTAGTGATGACAGATAAAACTTTTCAGATACCAAATCAAATACAAACCGGTAGTTCGATAGGCATGCAATTAAAAGATCAAGCTTTACTCGCAGCCGTACAAGCAAAAGAAGTTGACCCAGATGATGCATACTTACACGCCAATGATAAAAAAATGTTTCAGCAGTTTGTGTCGGACCCAGACTTACTTCCAAAGGCTAGCTAAATTACTATGGTTGATATCGATACACTTTTAGAAATGTTAGTAGCACGTGGGGGCTCAGACTTACACCTTGTGTCAAATGATCCACCTAGAATGCGGGTCTTTGGTGATTTAGAAGCTATTTCTGAAGATAAGTTGAGTGCTAAAGAATTGCTTGATCAAATGATGAATATTATGCCAATGCGTTCCAAAGCGGTTTTCGAAAAAGATGATAACGCAGATTTTGCTTATAGTATCGAAGGAACAGGACGATTTCGTGTTAATTCGTTTAGGCACCTTAATGGGGTCGGATGTATATTTCGATCCATTCCAGCAGAGACAGCTTCGTTAGAGGATTTAAACATGCCAGAAATTTTGGCAAGCGTAACTCGACAAAAAGCTGGCATGATTCTGGTTACGGGCAAAACAGGTTCAGGTAAGTCAACTACATTGGCTGCAATGGTAAATGAAATTAACAACTCTTTAAAAGGGCATGTACTAACCATTGAAGATCCAGTTGAATTTGTCCATGAGCAGAAAAACTGTTTAATGAGCCAACGTGAAGTTGGACAACATGCAAAATCATTTGCAAGTGCACTGCACTCGGCGTTGCGTGAAGATCCAGATGTTATCTTAGTGGGTGAGATGCGTGATCTTGAAACGATGAGTTTAGCAGTAACAGCAGCAGAAACCGGAATTATGGTATTAGGCACTTTGCATACGAATAGTGCCGCATCTACGGTGGATCGTATCATTAATGCATTCCCTACAAATAAACAAGATCATATACGCACGATGCTTTCAACCTCCTTGCGTGCAGTAATTTCGCAGCAGCTTATTAAGACTAAAGATGGAGATGGTAGAGCCGCAGCAGTTGAAATTATGATCAATACACCTGCGATGGCTAATATTATACGTGAAGGTAAAACAGATCAGATTGATAATTCCATCCAAGGTGGACGTAGCTTTGGAATGCAAAGTATGGATACTGCTATCAAAAAACTACTTAGCGAGGAAAAAATAACACCTGAAGCTGCTTTTGAGGCTGCAAATGATAAAAGCCAGTTCACTCAATACTTTAAAAACACTAACACTGCGAGTCCTGCTGCTTAGGTTTATGCTGTGTTTATACGAAACATACTTCTGATCAATTTATTTTTCTCGGCGACTCTTTTACTTGCGGCTGATAATTCTATTTCTCAAATTGAAGTCATGGCATTATTCAAAGATAAAGCTATGGTGAGTATAGATAATGAGGAGCACTTATTAAAAGTTGGCGAATCTGCCATTGCAGGAGTTAAACTCGTTAAAGCTACCAGCAAATATGCAATTTTGGAAATAAATGGAAAGCAATCTAAGTATTTATTAGGTAACCGAGTACAGGCTAGTTACTCTGAAACTGAAAAGAAAAGAGTAAATATTTATCGTAATAGCAGTGGAATGTTTAAAACCGTTGGTTCTATTAATGGCTATACGGTTGATTTTCTTGTCGATACTGGTGCTAGTGTTGTAGCATTGAATTCAGCTTTAGCAAAGCGCCTGGGTATACAATATAAGCTTGATGGTAAAGAAACTATTGTTGCTACAGCATCCGGTAGAGAGTTGGCTTATTCTATCGACTTAGACCAAGTAAAAGTCGGAGAAATTATGCTAAGAAATATTGATGCCGTTGTAATTGAAGGGAATGATCCCTCAACACCATTATTAGGAATGTCTTATCTAGGGCGTCTTAATATCAATAATGAAGGCCAATTAATGAGCCTAGAAGAAAAATTTTAATGGCTAAAGATAGCAGAGACGTAACGATAATGTTCGTAGATATAGCGGGCAGCACCCGTTTATATCAAGAATATGGTGACACGCTGGCTCAAGATAGTATTGCGCGCTGCTTAATACGCATGTCAGAAATAATTAAGCGTCATAAAGGTACAGTCGTTAAATTCATTGGGGATGAAATACTCTGTTATTTATCTGATCCTGAACTTGCCTTTCAGGCAGCATTTAAACTTCAAGAAACAGCAAAAGAAACCGTTGATCCTAATGGAGTGAGTCTGGCGCTACGAATTGGCATGCACTATGGTTCAGCAATTGTAGAACCGACCGATATGTATGGTGACTCAGTGAATGTCACAGCGGCAATGCGTGATATAGCAAAAGGAGGACAGATTATTGCTACTGATGCCATGGTGGAGCATATTCCACCTGAAATTGCTCATTTTACTCGTCGCTATGATACTTCACGTATTAAAGGTCGACAGGAGCAAACTGTTATTTACGAAGTAATGTGGGAAGGAGAGGCATCTACTCAAATTCTTTCGGGTACGACTACTTTGGAAAACATGAAGTCGTCAAAACTGCAGCTATCCTTTGAAGACACAGAAATCGCATTATTAGCCAATATGCCTGCATTAACAATCGGTCGCGATTTAAATAGCGGAATTGTTGTCGAGGGTACCCTGGTTTCAAGGCAACATGCAGTCATCGAATATCGACGCGGAAAATTCTTGATTCGTGATCAAAGCACTAATGGTACATACGTTCTAACAGAAGATGGACGGAGTATTTATTTACGTCGTGAAGAGTTCCCATTATGGGGTGAAGGTAAGATTAGTCTTGGAAAAACAATTCTCAATGATAGTGATGAAGACCTCATACACTTTAACACCCTTTAGTTAATTTCAACCTCCAATTCAATATAGAGCCTATTTCAACTGAAATGGGTACAATCAGGTGACTGAGTTCATTTGAAAAAATAATTTTAATGAAAATACGTACTCGTTTCGCTCCTAGTCCCACAGGATATCTGCATATCGGTGGTGCACGAACAGCACTTTTCAATTGGCTATATGCAAAAAAACATCAGGGCGATTATATGCTGCGTATTGAAGATACAGATAAACAACGCTCAAAGGATGAGTTCACACAAGATATCTTAGAAAGTTTAGCGTGGCTAGGAATACAATCAGACATTGAACCGATATATCAATCTAAGCGTTCGGCTAGGTATTCTGCGGTTATTCAACAATTGCTTGACGAAGACAAAGCATACTATTGCTATTGTTCAAAGGAGCGATTAGACACACTCCGAGAAGAACAATTAAAAAACAAACAAAAGCCGCGCTACGATGGAACTTGTCGAAATTTAAAAGCTCCACCTGATTCTGCTATTCAACCAGTAGTGCGTTTGAAGAATCCTGAACAAGGAAGCGTAACAATACGTGATGAAATACGCGGAGAAGTAACTGTTCAAAATACTGAGCTAGATGATTTAATTCTTGCGCGATCTAACGGCTCTGCGACATATCATTTAACCGTTGTAGTGGATGATATAGATTTAAATATCACTCATATAATTCGAGGAGATGATCATCTAAATAATACATTTAGACAACATAATATATTCTTAGCCTTAAACAAAAAGGCCCCAATATATGCGCATATACCCTTAATTCATGGCACTGATGGTAAAAGACTTTCGAAACGACATGGGGCCGTATCAGTAAATGAATATCGCAAACAAGGATTTCTACCTGACGGCTTATTAAATTATTTAGTGAGGCTAGGGTGGTCTCATGGGGATCAAGAAATATTCACAGTAAAAGAGATGAAAGAATTGTTCAGTTTAGATGCTATCCAACAGTCACCTGCAACTTTTGATATTGACAAACTCCTTTGGGTGAACCAACAACATATTAAAAATATTTCCGGCAATGAAATCAGAGCTACATTAGAAAAGTATTTTGATGATTTTGGAATACAGACCGATGGTCAACCCTCTTTGGAAGACTTATATGATGCTCTGAAAGATCGTAGTAAAACATTACATGAACTTTGTGAATCAAGTGAATTTATATTCAAAGATGTAACTGAATATGAACCCAAATCAGCTAAGAAATTTTTCACGCCAGAAAGCACAGAAATATTAGAAATATTAAAAAAGAAATTAACTGCAACAAACGAATGGTTAGCAGAGAATATCCATACTCAAATTAAGCTAACTGCTGATGAACTCAATTTAAAGATGGGTAAAGTCGCCCCACCACTGAGATTAGCTGTTACGGGAGGGGCTAATTCTCCATCAATAGACTTAACCCTTGAACTCTTGGGAAAGGAAAAAACCCTATCAAGAATTGAGCAAGCAATTGAATATATTGTAGCTACAGGTTAGATTGAGAACACAGAACGGTTAGAATAGGGGCTATAGCTCAGCTGGGAGAGCGCTTGCATGGCATGCAAGAGGTCGGCGGTTCGATCCCGCCTAGCTCCACCAAACTAATTATATTTTGAACGATAATAACTAATGCCTGCAAACCCCATCATAAATGATCGTCGCAACAAAGTTGAAAGGCGTAGCATAGGTACAGCTGCACAATTTCCTATTATTACTACTCAAGGCATCTGTATTCGAAAAGATCGTCGTATAACCCCAGAACGTCGAGTTTCTAACATCGTCGTAAAAGAATGGAGTATTAAAAACTCTATTTTTGAAGTTTTATTTGGGGAAAAAGAAAAAGGTAAGTAGATAATTTAGCAGCTTGGTAAAATATCTTTTAAATACTAAGCTGTCCTTGATGTGCGACTTTTATCGTATCTTCGCCAATTTTTTGACCAATTAATTCAACAGTCTGCAATACATTATCTGGCGTGCGCGAGTTTTTTGAGAAAGTCAAATCAGCGTTATAAAACCCATTATTGGCAATAGAAATAACACCATTTAAATCTAATTCACCATTTTGGTTGATTAAGGATATTTGAATTCCGTCTCCTTGTTGAGAAAAGACGCTATTTACATCACCTAAATTTAGTGGAATGAAACCCAATATACTTGTATTAAAAGTATTTAACGTGCCATTGGCGTCATTTGGAAATCCATTTTTAATATGTAAATTTTCAAATTTGGCATCAAACTGACCGCTAATAGTTAATCCAAGTTTTTCAAAGTAGGGGCTTAGAAGAGACAACTCGCCATTGAGGTCAATATCTTCGGTAATAACTTCAGAGCTAGCAACGGTTGTTTCAAAATTACCTTTCAAATTATTAGAATTGATGGAAACATCTGCATTTACTTTCCCAAATAATAAACTAAGTGGATTAGCAGACCATTTAGTATTTTGTAAACCGATCTTATCAATAACAATATTTTGCACATTTCCTTTTAATAAAGTCCCACTCATGCCAACAGTTGAGATATTGTTAGGTAAGTATTTTTCAATAATTGAGGCAGGAGCAAAATAAGCAATCGCTCCTACGAATATTAATAAGCCTAATAATAATTTTATTGCAATTTTCATTATGTATAGAAAATATTAATTCATTTTGTTAACGTAACTTTTCCGCTTACTTTACCTATCTGCTCAGAGCGATCAAAAGATGCATCTGCTACATTTATGTTATTTCGGCGATCAAGTTCGCCCATAAGCACTATTAAATAATCAAAAGCAATATCTTCGACCCACAGTTGTACACTATCATCACCTTTCGGTTCTATTCTTGTGATAGCAGAGCGGATACCCATCTGCTTTGCGCCTGTATCGACTACTGCCAATAAAGAACGACTATCATTGCTTCGATTGAACAAATTAGGATTAATACGCTTAAGATGTTCGACCTCTTGCTTTTTTTGCAACATCCAAACTACTGTGTCACGTTTGGCTTCTACTCGATTCTGTTTATTATCTCGACTTGATGAAATAGGCGACCAAATTGCGAAATATAAAATTGCAATTCCCACTAGTACCGATGCAGCAAGCACCATATAGCGTTCGCGCGATTGTAATGTTTCCCACCAATCTTTCATTTGAGTTCTCCTTTAACAACTACAAGCTTTGCTTCAACAGAATCACCCTGTGTATTAGCTGATTGAATATCTGCAGTGTAGTTTTTGCTTTTTAGAGACTGCTTAATACTATCTAATATTTGCACATCGGAAGATCTAACATTCAAGTTTAATTTTCCTTCACGAAAGTTAAGTGAATTAATATTTACTTTGCCTGCTTGTTTCATCGATTCACCGCTCATGGCTAATAATTCCATAAATCCAGCTTGAGATTGTGAATTTGCAGTGTCGATGAAATTC
Source organism: Gammaproteobacteria bacterium (assembly GCA_028279275.1). GTDB lineage: Bacteria > Pseudomonadota > Gammaproteobacteria > UBA4575 > UBA4575 > JABDMD01. Next base: position 50,217 of record JANQOB010000001.1, read on the forward strand.
CTTAGTCTAGCTTCCATTTTTGTGCGTGCGCTATCTGCAGTTATATTTTGCATGTCTGGGAAAGTTTGTCTGGTAATTTGCACTATTTGCGCATCTAATTTTTTCTCTTCTTTGCTCAACCGAGCGTAATCAAGGAATACTGAAACAAATGACAATGCTAACCAAGCGCCGAATAGCATTGCAGCTATCTTCCAAGCTCCAAATTGACGATGTTTTTTGTCCTTTTTCTTATAGCTTGTTTGTAATAAGTTTATGCAAGCGTCTTCATCTAGTCCGTCAGCAAACAAGCCAGGAGGGCAGTCATCTAATTCATTCGTATTAACAGGTAAATTAAGCTTTTTAACGCCAACTTGCTGATCATCACAGCAATAAACATTCAGCTCAGAAGGGGTAACCTCCGCTTGTCTTAGTGAGGAGGCAAGCATTTGCTGTAAATTATGTAAATCAATTGTGAAACCTTGATATGTATCGGTACGCACTAACGCACGTTCATTTTCAATTAACAAGGTCCAGGTTCCTTCTCTGTAAGGCAAACCAAAAACGTCAGCAGTGATTAAATCTGGATATATTCCAACCTCGTCAAGTTCATCAATGACACTATCTAATATTTGCTTGTCTATAACTGCAACTGGAAAGTCATTTTCTCCATATCGAGTGCCAAGTGCGAAATGTAGATTTTCTACATCGTCAGCCAGTTCTTCTTCTAGTGCAAAAGGTACAGCTTTTTGTAAATGTTTTTGTTTTCTAGCTCTTGTATTTACACTTGTAAGCAACATTTGCTCAAGAGGCAACAATATAATTACGTTAGTATTTTGAGTGACTGAAGAAACTTGTGATAAGCGCGCTTCAGCACCTCTAGTGATGGGCACACCTTCAGCATCTAGTTTGATCCATTTAACAAAATTTGACTCTTCATTGTCTAAATTTTCTAGTAAAGCACTTTGAATATAAATAATTACAGTTTCTTCCATAATGATTTCTCTAAATTTTCTGACTGCGTTTAATTACAGTTAAATTATTTCCAGCTCCACGGTGAATCAAACTCAACATTCTGACTTGGCTTTTACCAATTACACATTTTGTATTGAGTATAAAATGATTAGTACCATAGCCAGTGTCATGAAAATCGAACTGTATTCCTCTACCTTTGATTGACGGAGCGTTCTCAATATCAAGGTTTTGTTTAAATGGTTCTTTCTCACGATCAGTGACTAATTCTTCACCGATACCTAAAGGGGGGCCGATAGCAATAGATTCTAGGACTTCTGCAGACGCAGTATTTAAATTTAATATCGCACTAGTACTATCAAGCACAGTTACATGTGGCAGAAGTTTTGTATAAATTTCTTCATCAATTCCATGCACTAATCTCAACTCTGAAATATCTTGCATGGGTTGATCGGCAGGTAAATATGGCGGTTCCAAACCAATATAAATATCGGCTTCAGCACCTAATGACCCTGTGAACTGCTGATCTGGGTCGATCCAGTCAATGATTGCACCCACTAACCCTCGATCTATACCTAAAATATCGAATAGGCGCTCTAAACGTTCCTTTGATTTAATATCAACATTAGTCCCATCATGAAGTGTATTCAGGTTAATCTTACCTTGAGCATCTACCAATTGACCTTCAATAAATCCATTAGGCAAAGGAAAGAGCAGGGGTTCTCCATTATTCCACCAGGCATTGTCTGAATCATAGGCATCATGAGTATTGTCTTCTTGATCACGCGCTAGAATGGCCATGGCCCATTCTTCTGCACCCTTTGCATAAGCCCAAGCTTGTCCACTATTAAATGCATTTTCTGTACGATGAAAATTTAATTGGTAATTTGCGGCAATAGTCACTGCAGCGGTAACGGCTAATGCGATAATCAGCACTGCAGTAATTAAGGCTACACCAGATTGTTTATTTCTTGTATTCATCGTTTTTTATGTGGTACTCGGTGCCGCAAATAAGCGTCGGATTTCGTCCATATTTTCAACTTTAATAGTAAGTTCTACGGCATTTGGAATACCTGCTTGCTGAAATGAACTACTGTTTAAAGGTGGCCATGTAAGATGCCATTGACTACCTTGTAAATATCTCAACTTAATTGACTCCACGCCTTCTAATAAATCGGTTGTGAAGTACTCTTCAGCGATAGCGCCATCAAGTTGCCCCCAGGTATGACGCATCAAGGTATTCTCAGATAGCTCATATGACACGCGTTGTAATTGACTGCGCACAAGGTTAGCGGGGTTGCGCCAGCCCGCATGAGTGAAGCTTAACACTTTATCCTCATCACCAACTAAAGCAGGCTGAAGATCGCCATATTGATTTCGAATCGGGCGGTTAATAAGCTGGTTTATATCTTTTTCAAGATATCGAAATGTCAATTGCAAATCTTTCAATTGATCAGATGAAGTTTGTAAATATTTCTGTCCTTTTAAAACTTGATTTAATCCGCCATAAGCAAACACAGACATTACAGCAAAAACAAATATAGCTACCATGATTTCGATTAGAGTGAATCCTAGTATTTGGTTTCTATGTGTGCGCATGTGTATGTCTTGTTCGATAATTTTATTTGGGGTTGAAAATTAGTGTTATCAACGTTACAAAGTTTTGTGCACTTTTATCTTTATCTTTTCTTACACTTATTTCTATACGGCTAGTATCCGGATCCTCAGTTCCCTCAACCTTTCTTGTCCAATACCAAGTTAAGCCAGCTAACGTTTCTTCGCCATCAGTAAATCCATTTTTTGGTTTCGCGGAAGTTATCTCCATCTCAGCCATTTGGTTTTGTGCCACCCAATAAGCCAGTGTTTTATCTCTTAAATAGATCGTGTTATTCGTAGTTGAAGTCACCGTTTTAATTACAGCCGCTAAACCCAGCGCAATCACTGCTACGGCTACCATAACCTCGACGAGAGTAAAACCTTTATGTTTTTGAAAAATAAGCATGTGATGAAATATTAAAGTTCAGCAATCTCGTATTCGCCGTTTTCAGCGAATTTCATGTTAAATGAATGATCAATTCTGTCTGTCAATTTAAGTTCGAAAGGACTAACGGTACCATCAGATAAAATAAATACATGCGGAGTAGTATCTTCTAATTTTGACGCTGTAAAATTCACTTTAACCCCCTCTAGAAAGAGTTCGTACTCCAAACCATCTGGTAATGTGCGTTTAGTTAACAATCTATCTTGTTCTAGCAGCTCCCAACTTAATTTTTCTTTTTTTTCTTTATCTAAAGTCGATGTTAAGGTGTAGAAAGAATAACTATCTTCAGTAAACAAAATGCCTAATTCTTGAGAGTTAAAAATGGCGTGTTCTTTTGCTAGCTCAATCAATGCAGCAAGTTGCTGAGATTTGCGATTCATCCTTTCTGCTTGGTTATCCCCGAAAGCGAGTGTAGCAGCAGAAACCACTATGCCAACAATTAATAAAACCGCTAATAACTCAATTAACGTAAAACCAGAATCATTACGGTTCTTGAACGTTACTCCTATTAAACGTGCAGATGAATTGTTTTGCTTGAGCAACATTTTTTATGTTTCGCAGGTACTTAACTTAAAGCATCATCTTAAATCGGCTAAAGATAAGTCTTTATTGTTCTCTTCACCGCCTAATTTTCCATCTGCACCAAAGGTAAATAAATCGATTTCGCCATTGGTGCCCGGGCTAGCGTATTGATATTCGCTGCCCCAAGGGTCTAAAGGTAATCTTGGTAGATAACCACCTTTACGCCAATTTTTTGCTTCAGGACCACCGGTTGGTTTGCTAACTAAAGCCTGTATCCCTTGTTCTGTAGTCGGATAGTTAAAATTATCTAATCGATATAAATTCAATGCCGATTCAATGGCACGTATGTCACTTAACGCTTTTTTCACACGCGCTTCTTCAACCTGTCCAAAAATATTAGGTGCAATGACTGCAGCTAATAAACCGATGATGACAACGACAACAATGATCTCGATTAATGTAAAACCGCGCGTATGTCGGTAATTATAATTTTGGTAGTTTCTATATTTATTCATGCAATTACTCTCGTGATGTTAACTCGCTGATTATTAAGGGCAAATATTATAAAATTGTAACAACAACCCGCACGCACTAGCGCTCATAGATAGTTTTGTCGGTCAATCTAGACAGATAATCGGCGATCGTGTTTACGCTACTAATAAGATAAATCTTATCAAAGTTTATATTTATCAGTGACCTACATTATATTTTTAAAGCTATTTAACCTGGAAGAACATCGACTTATTGCCCCACTAACTGATTCAAATTAAATATAGGCATCAAAATAGCCATGACTATTCCCAGCACTAAGATTCCCATCCCTATGATGATTAGAGGTTCAAGTAACTTTAAAGAAGTATTTATAACTGTATTCAATTCACGTTCTTGCTGAGATGCCGCACGGTCTAGCATTTGTTCCAAATTACCACTTTGTTCACCACTGGCTATTAAATGCAAAGTCATCGGAGGAAAGTGCCCCGAACGTTCCAGTGATGAGTGAATGGTTGCACCTTCACTAATGCTTACTGCAGCCTCTTGTACTGCTTGGCGCATTGGTCGATTCATGATTACTTCAGCAGCAATTCGCAATGAATCCAACACGGGTACGCCAGACGCCGTCATAATACTGAGTGTTCTTGAAAATCTCGCAGTATTAACTCCTCGTGTAAGCCTTCCAACAATAGGCAAACCAAGAAATATCTTATGCATTTTAGCTTTAAATGGTTCGCTTCGCATGGCACGACTAAATGCAATGGCGCCAGCGATAACTGCGATTAAAATATAAATACCATATGATGCGAGAAAGTTACTGAAGGAAATTAACATACGGGTAAGTAATGGCAGTTCTTGTCCTAAGTCAGCAAAGATACCAACAACTTTTGGTACCACTACAACAACTAAAAGAATTACAACACTTATTGCAATAAATAAAAGAGCTATAGGATATACAAGAGCACCTACAACACTTTGTGTAGTTTCTTGTTTTGTTTCTGTGTAATCTGCAAGTCGATCTAAGACCGCATCTAAGTGACCTGACTTTTCTCCAGCAGCTATGGTTGCCCGATACATTTCAGGAAAGGCCGAAGGAAACTCGCTCATAGCTTTTTCTAATGAAAAACCCTCTGTCACGCGTGATCTCACGCCCATAATAATTCGTTTCACGCGAGGTTTTTCAGTGTGTTTTCCAACTGTACGTAACGATTCTTCTAGTGGGGTACCTGAGCGTACTAATGTAGCTAATTGGCGTGTAAAAAGAGCTAAGTCTGTTGAACTGAATCCGCGTGAAAATAAACCTTTAACAGAAGTTTTTTCTGCACGTTCTTTTACTTGATTAATGGCTAATGGATCAAAACCTTTGGAGCGTAATTGTTGCCTCGCGGAACGAGGGCTATCACCTTCGATTACTCCACGTTTTTCGCGGCCAGCGGTATCAAGTGCGGTATATTCAAATGCAGGCATCGTAAGCTCGAGGTTTAGTATTCAACATCTTCTTTAGTCACGCGCATGACTTCTTCAAGTGTGGTTACTCCCTCAAGTACTAGGCGAACTCCATCTTGTCGAATACTCGCCGTATGTTGATGTGCATATTTTTCTAATTCTTGTTCAGCGCCAATATCATGAATCATGCCACGCATATTTTCATCAATCGCAACAAGTTCATAGATACCTGTTCTTCCTGAATAGCCTGTGCCATTGCATGCGCTACATGATCCAGGAGAATAAATAGTAGGTGGTTGGCTAAAATCTTTTCCTGCTTGTTTTATTTGTTTAAGCTCAACATCATTTGCAGTGTGAGAAACTTTGCATTCTTCACATAACACACGCACTAGGCGTTGTGCCAATACTGCAACTAAACTTGATGCAAGCAAAAATGGTTCAACTCCCATATCACGCATACGTGTAATTGCACCAACAGCGGTGTTTGTATGCAATGTTGAAAACACCATATGACCCGTCAAACTTGCTTGTACCGCAATCGATGCCGTTTCTAAATCACGAATCTCACCCACCATCACCACATCAGGATCTTGTCGTAAAATTGCACGTAATCCTCGTGCAAATGTCATATCTACTTTTTGGTTAACTTGAGTTTGGCCAATTCCATCAATGAAATATTCGATCGGATCTTCAACAGTAAGAATGTTGCGTTTCTTGTTATTAATCTCACTTAATGCCGCATACAGGGTTGTTGTTTTACCGGAACCTGTCGGGCCCGTGACCAAAACAATACCGTGTGGTTTTTCAATTGCTTGTTTGATCCTATCGTGAATTTCCGGTTGTAAACCTAGGTGTTCTAAATCTAGCCGACCCGCCTGTTTATCCAATAAACGCAATACCACACGTTCACCATGTCCGGATGGTAGGGTAGAAACACGAACGTCTACAGGGCGCCCTGCAATACGTAATGAAATTCGACCGTCTTGAGGCAAACGTTTTTCTGCAATATCCAAAGCTGCCATTACTTTGATACGAGAGACAACTAACGCGCCCAAGTTACGTGGTGGTTGTAATACTTCACGCAACACACCATCCACTCGCATGCGTACAGAAAGCCTAGATTCAAAGGTTTCAATATGAATATCGGATGCGTTTTCTTTAACTGCTTGAGTTAAAAGTGCGTTGATTAAGCGAATGATAGGTGCGTCATCGTCCGCATCCATTAAATCTTGTGGTTCTGGTAGTGCTTCTGCCAAGCTGGCAAGGTCAAGATCATCTTCAAAACCTTCCATCAACGCTAATGCACCCGTAGCACTTTCGTCATACAGTTGTGTTAGCAATTCATCAAACTCATCTTCAGACAAAGTGCGAATATTAAGAGGTTTGCCTACAAATCGGCGTGCTTCCGCAAGAGAGGGGGGCTTAACATCGGGGCGCTGAAAAATCATGACACGCCCATTAATTTCGTTTCCAATTAAAATTCCATGGCGTTTAGCAAAACTAAACGGCGGTCTACGAATTTCTCGTGGAGCTAGTGAAGGTTGTGCTTTTTCGGCTTCCATTACAACTTCTCGAGACTATTCCAAAATAATCACATCAGATTCAGTTTCTATTGTGATATTTTCTTCAGGTAGATCTTCAGTTTGTATTTCCTCAGTCCCAATTTCACCTACCGCAGTCGTTTCAACACCTGGTGATTGCTCTAGCAATTGATCGACGGAAACAGAAGATGCAGGCGAAACCGTACTACCTGGGACCTGAGTGACGAGCTCATCAAGATCAGGTAAGAGTTGAGCACCATTTTTTAACAATCCACGGTCATTAATTTCGGACTCGATTTGTCTAGCCTTTAAGTAACTGTATTTTGAGTTCGTAGCGTAATCGGCTGTAGCTGCATCACGCACAATTACAGGGTGGATAAACACCATTAAATTTTGCTGATCTTTGGTTGTTGAAGTCGCTTTAAATAAATGCCCAAGTAAGGGAATGTCACCCAGTAACGGAACTTTTTGTACGTTATCTTGGAATTCATCTTCGTAAAGCCCACCCAAAACGATTGTTTGTTGATCTTTTGCCAGCACACTTGTTTTGATGGAACGTTTGTTAGTAATGATGTCACTCGCAACAGCTGATGTTGAAAGTGAAGAAGATTCTTGTTCAATATCAAGCTTCACGCTATCACCTTCATTAATTTGCGGAGTAATTCGTAACGTGATACCAACATCTTGACGCTCAATGGTTTGGAACGGGTTTACAGCAGAATCTGTCCCGGAGCCTGTATTAGTAAATTGGCCTGTAATAAAGGGTACGTTTTGAGCAACAACAATCTCTGCCTCTTCATTATCAAGCGTCATCAACTGAGGCGTGGATAAAATATTAGTAGCCGCATCACCTTCAAGCGCACGCAATAATGCAGCAAAACGATCCTTACCACTAAGTTTTGCAGCACCAACAAATGCACCACTGGTTACTGCGGAAATTGCACTTGCGCTATCTGTGGACCCAATTACACCCGTTAAATCGATACCGCTATTTGGTAAGAGTGTTCCAAAAGCAGGTGTCGTGCCAGAAGAACGGTCAGTAGGTACATAAGCAAACTCAACACCCAAGTCTTTTGATAAATCCGTTGAGACTTCAGCTATGATGGCTTCAACCAAAACTTGTGCGCGACGCACATCTAGCTGGCTAATTATTCTTCGTAAACTGTCAAACTTCGCGGGTGCAGCAGTGATAATTAATGCGTTATTGGTTTCATCAGCCTGAATATCAACTTCTTGAGAATTAACACCGCCAGCAGCATTATTCGCATTTCCTTGTTGGCCTTCTGCTTCAAATTGTGAAACACCAAGCAGGATAGGGGCTAATTCCGCAGCTTTTGCATATCTTAGAAATACAACTTGAGAATTTCCGCCACCCTGTAAAGGCGTATCTAAATGCGCAATGATGCCGCGAATCCTTAAACGTGCTGCATTATCACCCGATAATAAAACGCTATTTGAACGTTCATCAGCAGCTAGTGTAGTGCCACCAGGAACTTGTCCCTGGGCATCCTGGCGATTCATTGAATTAATAATACGAACCACTTCAGAAGCCGACGCATGTTGAAGTGGCACAATTTCTATTTCTTGGCTATCAGGTCGATCAATGCGATTAATTATTGAAATGAGCCTTTGAATATTAGCAGCACGATCCGATACGACTAATACGTTACTGTTTGGGTAAGCAGCCAAGTGTCCTTGTTGAGGCACTAGAGGACGCAAGATCGGTACCATTTGTGCAGCAGGCACATGCTTAATTGCTACGACACGCGTAACAAGTTCATCGCCTGTAGCATCTTCACTTCCACCACCGGTGATTACCGGGCCTTGTTTTGCATTAACATCAGGGAGAATTTTGATGATTTCCCCAACCTGTACTGCAGCATAACCGTGCACTTGTAGTACGGAAAGAAATACCTGATATACCTCTTCACGGTTCATGGGTCGTGCTGAAACTACGGTTACTTTAGCTTTTACACGAGGATCTACTACAAAGTTTCGTCCTGTTGCTTCTGCCACCGTTTCAATGAATGAGCGAATATCAGCATCTTTTAAATTGAGTGTGACACCTGTTTGCGCTTGCGCTAAAGAACAAGTGAGCAAGAAGAGCAGAGTACATGCACTTAGAGCTCTCAATAATCGACTAAAGTAAGGCTTATTTTTCATTTAGTTACGTATTTTTTACAATATAAATCGTTGTATCTTCAGCTTATCAGGATATGTTCATAGCGAATACAAATTGCCTGACTTTTATACACTAATTCCTTTATCTATACGGTTAATATTAATCTCTGTGATCACTATTCCTGGATTAATGGAGAATCCCAATAAATTACCCCGGCTTATTGACTTAAATCCTGAAATAACGTGATCTCGGTGCCAGCTCGGTTCACTATCATTGTGACTTCAGAAGCCGTTGCGAGGGATTGCATTGCTTCAGGGCCTTTATTTGGAGCATCTAGAGTAATGCCGTTGATATTAGTTACCACATCTCCAGGTTCCAAGCCCAATTTGTTGAACATTTCAGCATTTTTGCTGGGTGTCAGCTTATAACCCATAAACTTGCCGTCTGGTGAATTCTCGGGGGAAGCGTTTATGAATTCTGTCAAACGAACCGGGTTTTTCATGATTTCTTGGCGAAATTGACCAAGAGTTTCAAAATTATTTTGAGTGCTAGGAGTATTTACTTGCTGAGTGCTTGTTTTTGGTGTGCTGCTTTTCTTTTGAGCAAATCCTTTCGCATTTGCTCTCGGCAAACGTAAGGTTTCCATCCTAATATCACGCTCTAGTATCACTCGATCCGCGTATACAGCATGAAGAACAGCACCGCCCGGTATATCATCGCCTAATGCATAGTGTTTAATTTTATTGGCGCCACTCGAAATAATGGCATATCCGTATTCTTTACCGCCTGCCAATACACCAAGAAGCTTCAGGTTCAAAGTAGTTTCGGGAGCATTTTCAACTTTTTTCACTGAAGCGGCAGGTGCAGGTTTACCCATCAAATGCAACTGCGCAATCTTTCGATCATGATTCGCACGTGGTTGTGGTTTTACGTTTGTAGGTGCCGCGGTCGGGGGTGCAATAATTAGATCTGAACCACTATCAAAAAACCCCCAGATCAGTTTAGCCAAAGTAATTAAGATTAGGGCAACTAGAGCAATACTGACCCAGCGGGGCAGCTTCATTTCAATCTTGGGCCAGAGATTATTTAAAGTTGCAGCGTCCATTCTATATTAACGAATCATGGTGCGTTTTAAGATTGAAAATTGTTAATTAGGTTCATCAATTTACTTTGCTAAACAAACTGCCCAAATAAGCTTGACATCAAAACCATGGTTAGCGTACCTTGCGCCGGCTCTAGCGACGAAGTTTCAATTAATAGAGTTATATCGTCTTATCATGTCCCCATCGTCTAGAGGCCTAGGACATCGCCCTTTCACGGCGGCAACGGGGGTTCGAATCCCCCTGGGGACGCCATAACTCTGATTCTTAGGCGAAAAAATAAGAAATTCATTCCTTATTTATAACCGACCCTAACTCACTCATTAAACATAGAGTTTTCTGTATGGTTGAGATACTAATGCTCTGATAGGGGGTAGTAAATAGCTTATGATTGGTTATGAAATCTTAAGTACATAACTTAGTTAAGCGACAAACAATCCTCAAATTTTCTAAAATATTTTCGATTTGGCACTCGCTGAATCAATAGTCATACTTTTATATGAGAAAACAATTTAATTAATTTTAGTAAATACATAAATTTTAAGTAATTTTTATATAAACAATTAAATTAAAATTAAAATCGTGCGCTACCCACATTAGGTGTACATTCAATGCATGAAGATTTGATAGAGTATCAGTAAATAAGCAAATATTAATATACAAAGTTCGTGAATCTATTTTCACTCAGGAGTGAGCCATGCCGACTTCAATAGACCTTCAAAACCTAAACCAAGAAACGTTGAATAATTGGTTTGATGAAAGATTGGAACAAAAACTGAAAGAAAGAGAAGAATCGAAGATCCCTCAGCTATCACTCATTGCCACAAAGGGCACCATGGATATGGCTTATCCACCATTTATCCTGGCCTCTACTGCAGCAGCATTAGGTTGGGAAGTGTCCTGCTTTTTTACTTTTTATGGATTAAATTTACTAAAAAAAGATCTTGATTTAGAAATTTCACCTCTAGGCAATCCTGCAATGCCCATGAAAATGCCATTTGGTCCTGAGTGGTTTAAAAGCGTCGAATGGAACATCCCCAATGCGCTGAGCAGTAATATTCCTGGTTTTGAAAAATTTGCAACTTCAATGATGTCTCAAACTCTTAAGAACAAAGGTGTTGCAAGTATTGAAGAATTACGTGAGCTTTCTGTAGAAGCAGATGTAAAACTCGTAGCATGTCAAATGACCGTAGACTTATTTGGTTATGAAAAAGATGAATTTATTGATGATGTTAGCGACTGGGTAGGTGCTGCATCATTTTTACCTGCCGCGCAAAAATCAGATATTTGTTTATTTATCTAGCGAGCTAAAATTGAAAGCATCATTTTTACTTGGTTTTATTTTTTTATTAGGCGTTTCTGCGTGCTCGCAAAATGTGGAAAAACAACTTACAGAAAGCAGAGAAGCTACAAAACAGCTTGGTAGTCATCTTAAACAAAAGTTATCGCAGAGCATGCAAGCCAATGGCCCTATTGAAGCAATGGACGTTTGCAATATCGAAGCTGAAGGTATTGCGGCCAACATTTCCAACAATCTTGGTTTAGAAGTAGGGCGTACTTCGCTCAAACTTCGTAATGTAAAAAATGCCTCAGACGATTGGGAAAATGAAATCTTACATTATTTTGAACAGCAAAAACAATCTGGAGCAGAGATAAAAAATCTTGAAATCTACGAAGTTACTAAAGACCAGGATGGTAAGTGGTTTCGTTATATGAAAGCGATTCCTACTTCAGAGGTTTGTTTAATATGTCATGGTGAAACTATTGCACAACCCATCCAAGAAAAACTTCACACCCTCTATCCAGACGATCAAGCAACAGGGTTCAACATAGGGGATATCCGCGGAGCTTTTACAGTAAAGCTTAAAATGTGAGCCAGAAATAATCTGACCTTAGTACAAATAAAAAAGGCTACCGAAGTAGCCTTTTTATAGTTTTAAAGAGTTGTTGATTTTATCCAAACATTTCAGCGGTCATATTATTAAACCAACTATATGCATATTCCACTTCTCGCTTGAGCATTTCAGGGGAAGCGTCTTCTGGAGTTAATCCGCCACCAAGCTTTTTAATTTCCGAGCCATCTTCTGCTAACCTGTATACAGCAACAACTGAAATCCCATAATCCGGTGCGATCAAGCTGTAGCAAGCATTGGCATAAGACGCAACAGGCGCATCCTTACCTTGCAGCATGCTCACTACTGCCGCAGCACATACTTTAGCTTGCGTACCTGCTGCATAACCAGACTTAGGCATACCCTTGGCAATACTGGCATCACCAATCACGTGCACATCTTTATGTTTTTTCGATTCAAAGGTGCCGAGATCAACTGGGCACCAGCCTGAATCATCAACAAGATCAGAATCATGTGCTATTTGTGCGGCGTGTTGCGGGGGAATAATATTAGCTACCGCAACTTTGTGATCATCGAAGTCCGTGCTTACTGTCATATCCTTTGTGTTTACAGACTTAACACCACCGCCTGTATCTGCAGCAGCGACCCATTCGATCATCTCTCCATATACATTTTTGTAGCCTTGCATGAACAAACCTTGTTTAGAAAACTTATCTTTAGCATCAAGGATAAGTAATTTTGACTTTGGCTTATTATGTTTTAAGTGGTGTGCAATTTGAGCAGCACGTTCATAAGGTCCAGGGGGGCAACGGAAAGGGTTTTGTGGTGGAGCAATGACTACGAGGCCGCCATCATCCATTGATTCTAATTGGCTACGAAGCAAAGCAGTTTGTGCTCCAGCAATCCAAGAATGAGGCATCACCTCTGCTGCTTCTTCACTATAACCTTCAATAGCATCAAACTTTAGTGAAATCCCAGGGGATACAACACAACGGTCATATTCTAAAGTAGTTCCATTTGCAGTCATCACTTTATGTGCTTCAGCATCAATCATGGTGGCTTTATCTTGAACCAATTTAATACCATGACTGGAAATATTGTCGTAGCCAAATTTAATAGTAGAGATGTCTCGATCACCACCAATGACTTCATTGCTCATGAAACAAGTATGATGGTGTGCTTTTGGTTCAACTATAGTTACTTCAATAGATGAATCACCTTTAGCTATATATTTAGCAGCAATTAAACCACCAACACCGCCTCCAACAACTACAACACGTTTCTTTGCTGCATGAGCAAGAAACGGAAAACTTAAACCACTTGTAGCTAATGCACCGCCAGTGGCTTTTAAAAAACTTCTTCGATTTAGATTTGTCATTTTTTAAACTCCTATCAGCTATCAGTGATTACTTTTGGTTAGCGTAAAATTGAATTAAATCACGCATTGCATCATCACCGGCAGATGCGTGCGCTTCTTCCATTTGTTTTTTCATTTTCTTGGGCATATCACGATCACCACTATTGTAATCGTCAAGTGTGTATTTTAAGTAAGGCGCCCATTGACCAGCTAAAACTCCTGCATCATCTTCTGCGGAGCTACCGCCGTTTTCATGACATTTCTCGCAGTGTGTTTCATGTAAAGAAGCACCTGCACGTGCTTGGTCATCATTTGCAGGTTGATCTGCACTTTCAAACGGAAGTTCAGCAAAATATTTGGCAAGAATTTTAATTTCCTCTTCAGTATATCCTTGAGCAATTCTATCCATTACTGTTGAGGCTCTGGCAAAATATTCCACGTCTTCAAAATCAGGGTCCGATTCAATAATTTCATCAACTTTATCTTCGTCATCGCCGTACTTATAAGCAAGCATAGCGCCAATGATGTAAAGCTCTGACATTCCAGAAATCGTGGGGGTTGCAGGTCCATGACTAATCCCGTTAGGTCCATGACAGCCTAAACAGGTATCAGCTAGCATTGATGCAGAGGCCGTTTCTGCCGTTGCATCACTGATAAAACAAAACCCGAGAATACTCAATATAAGGGCTTGAAGTGAGAGCTTGTTGAACATCTTGTTACTCCTCGCAATGTAAATTTAGCAACTATTCAAGTTTAGAAATTGAAATTTATTTTTAATCAGAAATTTTGGTAAAGCATACCATAGATCAATGTGTATCCATTTGCACAAGCAAAAAACAAACGTATCAATTTTTTAGAGCCACTTCTTCTGATTTAGGCTCTTTAGGCACTTCGTGTGCCACACCTTTGTGACAATCGATACAGGTTTTGTCGCTGTCACCTTCAGCAATTCTCTTGTGTTTCTTTCGTGCAGAGCGGTCTTGTTCTTTCAGGTCCATTGCCGCTATTAAATGACATGATTTACATTCGCGTGAATCAGTCGCTTTCATACGATCCCAAACGGAATTAGCCATTTCCCATCGATATGCTTCAAATTTTTCTTCAGTATCAATAGCGCCTGTAATTTCTCCCCACACATCTTTGGCCGCACGAAGTTTGGCAACTAGTTTGGGTCCCGTTTCAGTGGGAACATGGCAGTCAGAACACTCAGCACGAACACCAGAAATATTTTTGTAGTGCACGCTTTCCATCCATTCCTCCTGCACCCATTGCATAGAATGGCAAGAAGTACAAAACTCCGTGCTATTAGTGGCTTTTAATGTCACCGATGAGCCATGGCTTAACGCAACGCCTATTAATAAAAGTAAAACAATAAAAATTAGCTTCATGAGCTTAGTTCAATGAATAGAAAGAATTTGAAAGGTTAATAAAGGTAAGGGGAATACGCCATTTTTTTTTACAATGAGCATTGTGCCACTGCGTTTACAGCGAACCAAGTCTCTAGAAGTTATATTCATATTGCATTTATCTAATAAATAGATTTAAAAAAATGCAGTAACACACAGAAAATATTGAAGATTAATTAAAAAAGGGCATGTATAAATAAAATGAATTAGTACTTAATTATATACTAATATATCGTCTAAAGTATAATTATAGTCCTGTACAAATACCTGCTGCATAAAACGTACAAACATATGAAAACAATTCTTCTATTTATCGTTGGTTTAGTAGTTTGGTTGTTGTTAACCAACTACCAAGTTGTTTATTCAAAACTTATATCATTCACAAATCAAGAATCAGAAAATGTTGAAAAAATTAATATCGTAGAAGATGTTAATGATGAAGAAATTGCTCAAGACACTAATAACATAACAACTGAAAATGAAATTGCAGAAGCTGACCTGGAAGTAACTGATGAAGAAGACTCTGCAAGCCTAGAAGAAGAACAGCTAGCCGAGACGGATGAAACATTCGTTGAAGCAAATATAGAAGAAAATGTAAGTGAGACATCGGAAGCCACTTCAGAACCTGAACTAATTGAAGTCGCTGCGGCTGATAACGCTGTTGAAAATGCAGAAGCTGAGTTGGAAGAAGAGTTTGAAAGTGAAGCAGAAGCTGCAATTGATCAAGCCGTTCAATCACAAGTCGCTTCTAATTTCCCCATGTATAACCCCGCAATGATGTCTGCTTGGACGCCATACATGAACAATAATGTTTATAACTCTTGGGCGAATCCATTTACTAATATGATGATGGCGATGATGGGTTCGATGATGAATCCGGCTACCTATATGAATCCCATGACGATGATGAATCCTTCAGTCAGCATCATGACGCAGCCACAACATCTTAGCGCAATGATGCAGACTATGGACCCTAACATGATGTTTGGAATGTTTGGGCAACCTAGTCAAAGCTATAAAGATGGTGAAACACCTGATCAACTTCCAGTCATAACCATCCCCGGATTCCCCACTCAAACTTACGAAAATTGGCCTAAAAATACTGTTTCACCTGAAATTTCGCGTGAAGCTAAACACAATACATTCAAAACGGCTATGGCATTGAGCCCACTGTCAATGCGTAACATGGTTAGCATGATGGCTGACAAAATCCCAGTAGAGGAGGGTGTCTCTTGGGATGATGCAGTAGAAGCCATGAAGTTGCGTGCTAACGAAGTAAATTTCAAATTCGTTGGCTCGAGTCCATTATGGAAACAAATCGAAGCCGAAACAGAACAACCTTCTGCAAAAGTAGAAATGTTTCGATTCTGTGATGCGAGAATGGCAAGAAAAATTTTAGATGAAGTACCAGAATTTATTATTTTCTTACCATGCAAAATTGCATTACTAGAAGATGCAGAAGGAAAACTTTGGGTGATGACTTTAGATTGGGATGTTAGTTGGTTGGACTATGCGCAAAACCCGAATAGCCATTTATCTAAAGATATTCGAGAACATGCAAAACTGATTAGGGATAATATTCAATACATCATGGAAGGTGCGGCAACAGGGGATTTTTAATTCTTTTTAATTAAGTTTTAATTTTAATTGTAAAAGCGGAGATGAGTAATGATAACTAAAAGTAAAATCCTTCAATCAATCGCAGTAGTAATATGTCTATTTATTGCTGGGGCTGCAGCGATCCATGCTGATGAACATGCAGGAAAAAATGCTGAAAATAAAGCAAACCCCACTGCTTCTTATTTTAATTGGGGAGGTCAAATGACTCCTACGATGCAGAACACAATGAAGCCTGAAGTCCAAAAGAAAATGATGGGTTGGATGGCTCGCCCTCAAGATATGATGACCATAGAAGGTTGTGCAGCGTGTCATGAAGGCGAGAATTTGGCCAGAATTTCACGAGACTGGGGCCCAATGTTGGCATCTATGAAGCCCATGGTAGATATGATGAATCCTATGACGGGCATGGTAGAACCCATGATGAATCCAATGATTAGCATGATGCATCCTATGGCAGACATGATGGGCCCAATGATGGGAATGATGGGACCCATGATGGCGCCTATGACTGGAATGATGGGCCCAACAATGTCAATGATGAACCCTATGATTGCACCTATGGCTGGTATGATGACTCCTATGATGGCAGGAATGGCTAATCCGGCTCTGATGATGAATCCTGGTTGGTACATGAGCATGATGGGCCCAATGATGGGAATGATGGGGCCAATGATGAACCCAATGGGAATGATGGGTGGCTACGGAGGATATGGAAGCTATGGCGGCAACCCAATGGGACAAATGATGGATCCTAAGCAGTACGAAAATTGGTTCAATCAGTGGACAGAATCAATGAAAAACATGACGCCACAACCCAAACAGTAAAGTCATTTTTTTAAGATAAAAAGTCGTGTGTAAATTGCTATGCACGACTTATTTATCTCATCACACTCTATTTCCATCAGGACGAACAAAACTCATTTAAAAAGGCAATAACTATGCAATCTTTCTCTAAAACCATCCGCTTCTTAATCATGACGTGTTGCCTCTTTACTATTAGTGCGACTATCAGCCTTGCTGAAAAGAACAACCAAAGTACGGCTCCAGATATGAGTGCAATGATGGGGATGATGAATCCTGCAATGTATATGAACATGATGAATCCCATGATGGGGATGATGAATCCTGGGATGTACTCGAACATGATGAACCCTATGATGGGGATGAACATGATGTACCCCATGATGGGAATGGGTGCTCCGATGATGGGATCAATGATGAACCCAATGATGGGCATGAATATGATGTATCCAATGATGGGCATGATGGGCCCGATGATGTCACCTATGAGTGGAATGGGCATGCCTGGTATGTCTGGCGGCGCACAAAGTGGTAACCCAATGGGACAAATGATGGACCCTAAACAATATGAGCAGTGGTTTAATCAATGGACAGAAATGATGAAAAACTTTACACCACAAACAAATACAACAACTAAATAGTATTCATTTTATTTTTTTAGAAAAATCTAAATGAATAAGTTATTTCAACAAGCGCTTTTCGTTATTCCAATTGCTGTATTAATTGCGACGCCCTTTGTTATGGATCATCAAAATAAAGAAGTTGAATCAAACGTTTCTAGTTCAGGCATGTTTGCTTTAAATTCTCACTCGAATCATGAAAATGATGTTGATTTTGATCTGCCGCATGTCGTTGATAATGAACAATTTGCAATGTCTGAACCTTTTTCAGAACACTCTTTTTTCATACACCCATGCAATATGGGCAATCCTATGGACCCTGCAGCATGGATGAATCTGATGATTAGTATGATGAACTACATGCAAATTACACAGATGATGCAGCAAATGACCAGAATACCTGCTGGTATGAGTAATCCTTCAGCCCCATGGATGAATCCATACATGAAGGTGCCAAATCAGTCACATTCAGCCAATCAGCCACTTAGCCCAGAAGAGTATGAAAAGTGGTACAACGAGCAGCTTAAAAAGTGATTCTTGATGATTATTAGAAGTGCTTAACTTGGCTGAAAATAAAGCTTATGAGGCAAAAAATGAAATCAAGCGCTTATATTATAAACACTTGTGAAGCTTCACAATTTGTACCATACATAACTACAGTGATGTATACATCCACTTATGCATTGGTATAATTCGCGGCCTTTAATATTATTACCACAGCGATAGATAACCATGGAAGAATTATCTAACTTACATCTTGTTGCACTACTAGGTTTCGCCATCGCCCTAGTATTTGGCTTTGTTGGAAACAAAACTCATTTTTGTTCAATGGGTGCTATTAGTGATGTGGTTAATATGGGCGCCAAAGGCAGACTGGGTGCATGGTTTCTTGCCATTGGCCTTGCCATTCTTGGTGCACAATTTCTCTTTCTTCAAGGTTATGTAGACTTAAACGCTTCAGTTTATTTATCACCTAATCTTTATATACTTAGTTATATATTGGGTGGCATACTGTTTGGTATTGGCATGACACTCGCAGCCGGATGTGGGCAACGTAATTTAGTCAGAGTAGGGGGCGGCAACTTAAAAGCACTTGTGGTTTTAATTATTTTAGGAATTACAGCGTACATGACCATGCGTGGCATACTCGCCATGGTGCGCTTAAACTGGGTGTACGCCGTCAATGCAGACTTAACAACACAAGGCATTCAAGACCAGAGTTTATTTAGTTATCTGGGCTCACTTTTCAATTTAGAAGATGAGAGTCTGCTTAGAAAAATTGGTGGTTTTGTAATTGCATTTGGTTTTATTGCCTATGCATTTAAGCAAAAGGAATTCAGAACCAGCTTTGATAATGTATTAGCTGGTGTGGTCATAGGTGCATGTATTACCGCGGCTTGGTTTGTAACGGGTTATATCGGGCAAGATGACTTTGATCCAATCACTCCTCAAGGTATGGCCTTTATAGGCCCAACGGGAAACACCATTAGTTACCTAATGACTTTTACTGGTGCACAAATTAACTTTGGAATAGCCGTAGCACTTGGCATGATTGCTGGTTCATTCATTTACGCAATTCTCTCCGGAAATTTCAGAATAGAAACCTTCAGCAACAAAACGGAAATGGTCAATCACATGATTGGAGGAGTGTTGATGGGCTTTGGTGGTGTATTGTCATTTGGATGCACCATTGGGCAGGGCGTTACTGGAATGTCTACCTTAGCGATTGGCTCAATGATGACCTTAGCTTCTATTATTTTTGGAAGCGCACTTACCATGAAAATTCAGTATCACATGCTAGATGAAAAAGGATTCTTTTCAGCACTTGGTACCGGCTTATCTGAACTGCTTATACCGTGGAAAAAACAAGAAGCTTAATAAATTGCTATCCTTAACAAAGTATTAATCTAGTGCACACCTTCTATCGTATCTTCATCATTCTCTGTTTAATAACAGTCTCTCCAATAGTATTTTCTACTCAAGATGATGCAGTTGTTACAGGCGCAAAAACATTTAAAGCGAAGTGCGCTTCATGTCATGGAGATGATGCTAAAGGAATAAATTCTAGTGAAGCAGAAATAAACGCTCCCGATTTGACACTGATTTCTAAAAGAAATAACGGTGAATTTCCCGTATCCAGGATCTATGCCATTATCGATGGTAGAGAAGAATTACAAGAGCACGGCACTCGCGCGATGCCGACCTGGGGCGATCTGTTTTTAACAGATACTATTTGGGAAGGTTGCAGTCAGGTTGATGAACAAATTGTTCGTGGAAGAATGTTAGAACTTATTTTATATCTTGATTCTATTCAGCAGTAATTGAAACTATATCAATCACTGCTGAATATCGTTTATTTCCAATAGATTTTACTTAATTACCGCTTCACCGGAACCGGTTTCACCAAGATTATCTGTCCAGCTAATTTTTACCGTATCACCTGCGTTTCCACCTTCAAACTCAAATGACCAGTATGGGTTTTTAGAAACACCCGTCCCCCATTCAGCAGAAATAATCATTTCGCCGTTGAGTTCTGCTTTTACTTCTTTAATAAAGTGAGCAGGAATGAGTTCGCCTGTTTCTTTGTCTTTTCTACTACCGGACTCCATTTCGTGATACATGATAGCTTTCACTGTTGTCACGCCATCTTTTAACTTCGCCCGTATTTTCATTTCTTTTTCAGCCATAATTCTTTCCCTTTATCTTTAAACGCAACCGCCGGCTGTTACTTTGACAGCACTTTTACTGGAATAAAGTTTTCCATCCGATTTAACAATTGCCACCACGTTGGATGACTCACGCAATTTTATGCGTGTAGATACGAACGGTTTTGATTTTCCGTGAAAATAAAACCTTGAAATCCAAGGGCGAGGGTTCTTATCACCCATAATGCTAATCCATTCAACATTTTCCAAATCGGAGGAAACCTTCACAGGTACCGTTGCGCCGTTTTCTGCAATTTCAGGGGCATCAATCATTACGTGACCTTCTAATAGTTCTTGATCACCGATTAAACCCTTTAATGCAGGTTCATATTCAGTTTCATCAAAGGCTGCAGTAGGCCACTCTGCTGATAGAATGGAAGGGATGCCAACTGCTGATAGCAGCCCCACATAAAAGCTTTTCTCTAAAAAATTTCTTCTGGATATCTTCATGAATCCCTCATTAGTTATTAGATTAATTAGTTATGCTAACTAGTTAATATTTATACAAATAAGATTGAAATAGTGTATGTAATAAGACGCTATTTTACCATGTAAGTTCCTCATCTTGCTCATATTTTTTTGATGTCTATCAATACATTAGCTTGTTTTATGCAATTTTTTACAACAGACTGTGGCAACAGTTCAAAGCCTTGCTATCTGATTCACATAGGGAGTGGTTAGTATAGAAACTGGACTGCAAGATTACTCGTGGTTGGAGCTAGTCGTAAGAACAAAAATTATATTTGGAAGCAATAATCTGAATTCTATATTCAGTTCCTTACCACTACACATTCAAATTAAAGAATTTTCTTTAAAATAATAAAGATGACTTAGCATTAAAGAATTAATATTGGGGAGAGGTTGGGTGTTTCCATTAAACGAATTTGTATTGGTATTCGGTGTATTCCTGTGCACTGTAGGGATCATTGTAATAGTTTTCGCATACAAGAAACGTATCACAATAATTAGAACTTCAATAGCAGACGCAGAGACTATATTTGACAAAAATAGAAAAAGAGCGAACAAGCTAATTGTTTTGGCTTTAAAAAAGCAACAAGACATTGTTAAAGATGCTGAAAAATCCGTTATTCCAATTCAGGAAAGAGTAGACAAATTGAAGGCAGCCGATGAAGAGCTCACTTCACGCCTGGAACAATCAACTAAAATACTCGAACACATCGCTGAAAGAAGTTGTGCGCATGTTGCAGATATTGAGCTTTTAACGCTGGGAGATCTACTCTCAAGCAAAACTTATAAAGAAGAACGAAAAGATATTAAAGCAAAATTAAAGAAACTGGCAGTCAACGCGATTGATGGTCTAAATAATAATAATTCAAATGAAGATATAACTAAGTTTGTATCCATTTCAGCAAAAGCTGATCTGGCGGGAGCTTTATTACTCACTACAGCTGAAATGTTATGCGCAAAAGTAAATGCAAATAGTGAACATAAAGCATTAGAGAAATTATCTGAATCCATTATTGCTACAGAAGCACTAATTAAATGCATAGATAGTCGGGCTGAAATCTATGAAGAATTTAAAAACCTATTAATTAAAAGACTAGAAATCGAAATTCATTTCAAAAAAGCTAAGCAACTTCCCAAAGAGAAACAAAAAGAACTACAAGAGCAAGAAAGGCAAGAAAGGCAAGAAAGGCAAGAAATACATTAAGATTAACGTGAACATATCTAGTAGCAGCAACTCTAGCTTTATATAGCCAGCTCTTCACTACCACACATTCAAAATTCATCATCAGCTCTCATTTCAATTACATGATCTGAGAAAGCTGAGATCGAGAAATTCTGCATAAAATCAATATCTGATTTTTTGGGTATATTTACCGATAACTTGCTAATTCTTGCTATATATCAGCAAAAATATACCACCGGCAATGTGATCCACACCACAATAATATTAATGAGAATACAGTCACGGATTAGCTAGCAGGCAATCTTCTGTGAGCACATACAACAAATTTTTAATTATTCACTCGGTAAGGAAACTAGTGTGAATGAAATGACTCGAGAATTCTGCATAGAATTGCGCGGGATTGAATTAAAAGACCGCAACGTTCTAAAGCGCATACTAGCGATTACTGAAGGTCGTACTAGAACCTATCGACTGGTTGATTCTACTGAAACTGACCAGGCTGACATTCTTATTGTTAATGCAGATGATAACAATACAAAAGAGGAGTGGGCACAGGAATTTATAGGCACAAACGGAATTTGTATGATTCCAACTATTTTAGCGAGTAGATCTAAGCTTGAAGGTACACAGTATAACAGTACAAGTTTACCTTTCTTTCCAACACGAATATTAAAACTATTAGATGAAGTTACGGTAAAAGAATTTAGGTTTACACCCGAGCTCCGGATTGAAGAACCAAAAAATACAGAAAAAGTAAATAATGAAGAGTATCGCGCTTTAGGTCAACGTAACTATAAAGCTGAATTAAGCAATCAAGAGTTAGAAACTTTTATAGGTCAAACTGACACTGGCATTCAACAAAACAGAAAACGCAATGTTTTAGTTGTTGATGATAGTTTACCGATTCGAAAAGCCTTAGATATGAAACTTCGCCTGATGGACTATGATGTTCATCATGCTTCAAGTGGCCGCCAGGCTTTATATTCCATTCAAAAAACTCACTTCGATTTTATATTTCTGGATGTAGTTATGCCGGGAATCGATGGTTATGAGGTTTGTAGACTTATAAAACGAAATAAGTCGACCAAAAATATACCTGTTGTAATGCTGACAAGTCGATCGTCACCCTTCGATAAAGTTAAAGGAAGGTTAGCAGGTTGCGATTCATACTTAACCAAGCCGGTAGAACATGAAAAGTTTGAAAAAGTTGTTGCTAGTCTGGTCGCGTAAAAGGATATGTTATGAGTAGCAAAGTATTAATTGTTGATGATTCTAGAGTGGATCTAGAGATATTGAAGACAATTGTTAGTAAACAAGGTTATGAAGTTATCACTGCTATTTCTGGTCAAGAAGCTGTAGAAAAAGCTACCAGCACACATCCGGACTTAATTTTTATGGATGTAATTATGGAAAACAAAGACGGCTTCGAGGCATGTAGAGAGATAATTTCCAATACAGAAACAAAAGACATACCCATTATTTTTGTTACGGGAAAATGTCAAAAAGCAGATCGAATATGGGCTGAATTGCAAGGTGGTAAAGCACTCGTTGGAAAACCCTTTACACCTGATCAGATAGTCAATGAAATTAATAAACATATTTAGATAAGTGAATATGGATACAGCTAAACAAATACACAATGAAAATTCCTGGCTTTTTGATAATGAAAAGCTCATTGAGAAACTAGAATCTGCGTATCAAGGAACGTCAGATGAAAAGCAAAGTGGTAGTGTACTGCGGTGCTACGGTTTCAAAGCAAGCAACATGAATTTTATTATTGATGAGGCGACAGCTTGCGAAATATTAGAGGAAAGTAATATCCACTTTGTTCCCTTAAGCGCTACTTGGTTGATAGGTGTTTCTAACATAAGAGGTGATGTCGTTCCAATTATTGATTTAGAAAAGTTAATTAACGGCGACGACACAAATGCCGAGTATAAAAATAGAAAGTTAGCAATCATCGGTAAAGGCGAAAATACCATTGGAATTGAATTAGACGAACTACCGGTTTTATTGGAATTTGATAAAAGAAAAAAGCTCAATGATTTTTCAAATCAAGCTGAACGTATACGACCATTTATTCAATATGCATATACAAAAGATGATGATATTTGGTTCTGTATTAATTTTCCCTCATTTATTCAATCTATCTCTTTTTAAATCTAAATATACACATACATGCTATTAGGACAGAGCCATGATTAATTCAAGCATAATCTCAAACATATCAATTAATAAAAAACTTACAATATTATTTATCTCAGTTGCAATAGGTTTTGCGATAACCACTGCCGCATACTGGTTCAAAGTAATGAATGAACGTGAGTCAATTGAACGCACAAATTTATTTATTGAATATAGTAATCTTATTAGTGAAGCACAAAAGAACTACTTTAAAGTCAGAAGATTTGAAAAAGATTTTTTGTTAAGTATTTCAGCCTCTACCGGCCAAACTTATAACAATACGCCGCTAGATGAGCACGCAAAGCATGTTTCTTTACTTGAAGATAACATGGTCGAATTACGTAACTTAGGGGATAAAATTAACGCGTCAAGATCAGAAGAGGTTGTTATTAATGAGATTGAGATGCCTGTAGAGTATATTCCCGAGCTCGTTACACAAGCATCTACAGTTGTAGATAACTATAAAACATCATTTTCAGATATCGTGAAGTTCAACCAGTTTGTAGGCTTTACAGATAATGATGGCTTAAGACTGAAAGCCAAACAACTGCTCAATTCTATCGAAAGTAATTTAGAAACAGCGAATAATCCAAAACTACTCGTTTCAATCGCAAATCTTCGCTTTAACGAAAAACATATTCTACAGTCAATTGACTTAACAGAGTCATATGAAAATCTCAAAATTGAAACACAAGAGTTTAAAAATATATTAAAGCGAACTGCACTAAATTTACAAAATAAAAATATTTTAGTTAATTATATAGATGACTATTTGAATATTATTGATGAAATAGTCACAAATAAGCGGAATGCGAACGAGTATACAGAGCTTTATGACTTCATGTTAGGGCCAATGTTTGATGAGATGGGTAGATCTTCGCAATTAAGTATTATTCAAAACCAGGCTGCATTAGAAAAAGATACCATCGTTGCAACTATTGTCGTATCAATTTTATTAATTGCAATTGCGATATTGATTTCATCTTTACTTTTCTATTTCGGTGATTCAATTCGAAAGCCTATTAATAAGCTTTTGAATACGATTCATGATGTTAACAAGGGTAATTTAAACGCGAGAGTCAATTCTGACCAAAAAGATGAATTTGGTGAACTCGCCGAATCCTTTGATCAGCTTCTAGATGAAAAAGTCGCACAGTTATCTTATTCAGAAAAAGAAAACGAAGAGCTTAATGAGTCAGTGATAAAGCTAATTAAAGCAGTAGCACAACTAAGTAAAAAGGACTTTACAGTAAAAGTACCCGTTTCAGAGGATATAACTGGAGCTGTTGGTGATTCACTGAATTTATTGACAAAGCAGACTGCAGATGCACTCATAAATGTAAGAACAATATCTTCACAAGTTGCTGGTGTCTCTAATATTGTACATAAACAATCTAGATTGGTAATGGCGGTTGCTGAGCAAGAACGCAAGCAAGTTGAACATACTGTGGTTGAGCTTAATAAGTCCTCTGATGCTATGAATAAGATCTCAGAAGATGCAGAAGATGCAAATGAAAGGGCAGATAACGCCATAAAAAATACACAGTATGCATTAACAGCGGTAAATCGTTCCGTTGAGGGTATTAATAGTATTCGAGATACAATTCGTGAAACAGAAAAAAGAATTAAACGTCTGGGTGAGCGCTCACAAGAAATTACCGGTATTGTTAACTTAATTAACTCCATCGCTGAACGCACCCATATTCTTGCACTGAATGCGAGCATGCATGCCTCAGCAGCGGGTGAGGCCGGCCGTGGTTTTGCAGTGGTTGCAGAGGAGGTGCAGCGCCTTGCGGAAAGTGCACGTGAAGCTACAACTGAAATTGACACGCTTGTGAATAATATTCGTATCGAAACAAAGGATACGGTTACAGCAATGAACAAGGCAATCACTCAAGTAGCTGATGGAACCCAGCTTGCTGAACAAGCTGGTGAAGCCATGCAGCATACCGAAAAATCTACAGAGGATTTGGTTAAAGCGGTAGAAAAAATTACCATAAGCTCGAAAGACCAAGCTAATGTGAGTCAACAAATTGTAGAAAAATCGAAAGAAATTGTACTTAACACACGTAAAACAGATAAATACCTTCAAAAACAAGCTACAAATACAAATAATCTTGTAAAATTTTCTAAGAAACTGCTTTCTACCATTCGCACATTCAATCTTCCTGAAAAAGATTCTGATCCTTACAACATTAATGTTGCAACCATCGATGTCCCGGAAATTTCAGATGCAATGAAAAAACAAGATGTAGATGCTTCGGGTAATGACAAAGTCGTAAACGCATAATGATATAGCAATCATTAACGGAATAGGTTTTAGCGAGATGTCTGACAATAACCACGTAGTCAATCAGTTAGAGGTCATCAATGACCTGATACAAAACTGGATTGATATGCCTGATAAAGATCATGAAGCTCTAAATGAATTATTTATTGAATTAGATTTGGTGATCAATTCTTTAAAAATTCAAACAGAAATTCAGAACGATCAAGAAATCATTAATATTTTCACGCATTTTCAGGAAAATTTATTATCATTCAACGAATCGTCAGCTTCAGAAAAACATATTGAATTAATCTCTGCCTGGCCTATTTATTTGACTGAATATATATCGAACCGGGATGATGAAGAAATTCAATTTAATCTCGAGGAATTTCTGAATAAAGAGGATTGGCCGGTACGTTATCTTTCAACGGGTAGAAGTGAAGTAGACTCACCCTTTGAAACGTCAAGTCATGTATCGACAGATGATGAAGGATTAATAGAATCACTGTCACCGCTTGATAGCCAAATCTTTGGAAGTACTGATTTAACATCAGAGCAAAAAGAGTTTTTAGAACTTATCATTGCTGAGATTATTGATATACAGGAAACACATTCGAGCCGTATTTCTGCACTTATAACCGATGCCCAAAGCAGCAATTCCAACTATGAAAATGAAATTGAAACTCAGGTTGAGCAGTTAGAGCGAATTGGATCGGTAACCTATATGATTGGGTTAAAAGGGGTAAGTAAATTTTGTCAGCAACTATCCCGAATTCTCAAGCATGTTCTAGAAACCAAGCCAAATCAACTGTGTGAATTACAGGAAGAAATTTTAGTTTGGCCCGATATGTTACAAGCATATCTTTATGCACCTAATGATAAAGAATATATCCAGGTTTTATTGGATTATCTAAATTTAGACTGCTGGCCAATTAAAATCACAGATGAAGAACTAAAAACAATTGAACAAGCATTTGTTTTTTCTAAAATCGAAATTGAAGATCAAAATACTGTCGAACGAACGCGTGAGGCTACACCAGAAGCGGTTAGCCTGGATAAACCAGAAGATGTTAATGAAGAATTGTTTGATAGTTTATTGCAAGATTTGCCTGATCAAACCCAAGAGTTCACATTGGCTGTTCAGCAGTTGAGAACAACTGAATTTATTGAGCAGCTAGAAATATCAAAACGTTTGGCGCATACATTAAAAGGTGCGGGAAATACTGTTGGCATCATGGGGCTCGCGAACATGACGCATCACTTGGAAGATATTTTAGAGGCATTACTCAAAGCCAAGACAGTACCTAGTCCTGCGCTTCATAATAGTATTGAAAAAGCAGCAGACTGCCTTGAAGAAATGTCAGAGTATCTTCATGGAATGGGAGACGCGCCAACTGATGCATTATCCGTTTTTCAAGAAGTATTGAATTGGGCAAATTATATTGATGAGAACGGTGTACCGAATGATGATAATACACTGGATGAAGTTGCTACACCCGGTGATGTTGATGTAAATGTTGAGCAAAGCCGTGATATCGACTCTGGAAAAACAGAGCAGGTTGAAACTAGTAGTAAACAGCAAATTGAACAATCATTACGTATTCCTACCAGTTTAATTGATGAGCTTTTGAAATATGCAGGTGAAAATATAATTTCAAATGCACAGATACAAGAATTTATCGATCGTTCAAAATCATTCTCAAAACAACTTCGATCAAATAATAACAAAATTAAATCAATTATAAGTGAGCTAGAGCATTTAATTCACGTGCGAGGTTTTTCATCACGTTTTCAAGAACAAAATAAATTAAGTAATTTTGATCCTCTAGAGATGGATCAATACAACGAACTCAATACCTATGCAAACCTGCTAATAGAATTGGCAGCAGATTCAAGCGAATTTTTAGAAAATTTAGATGAATCACTTTTAAAACTAGATAACCTATCTGCCAGTCAAAATCATGTAATGGTTGAAAATCAGGATACCGTATTACGCACGAAAATGGTCCCTGTACGCTCCATTGTTCAAAGGCTAAAGCGCAGTGTTAAACAAGCTAATAAACTATCTAATAAAACTTCACAGCTCGTTGTTACGGGTGAAGAGATACTAATCGACAGCGAAATATTAAATCAGTTGACTGATCCACTCATGCATATTCTTCGTAATGCTATCGATCACGGAATTGAGTCACCAGATTTCCGCGAAAAACAAGGTAAAGATAAAAACGGGTTAATCGAATTAAATTTCAAAAAAGAAGGGAAGTTAATTCATATCAGCTGTCGTGACGATGGCCGCGGGCTTGATATTGAAAGAATTAAAGAAAAAGCACTCGAAAAAAATCTTATTCAAAAGGAGAAAGCCTTTAGTAAAAATGATGCGATGAAAATAATATTGCATCATGGATTTTCGACAAAAGAAAACGTTTCGCAACTTTCAGGAAGAGGGGTAGGGCTCGATGTTGTGTTTGAGCAAGTAAGAGATTTAAAGGGCTCGTTATCAATGGAGTCCAAGTATGGCAATGGGATGAAAATTGAACTAGTTATTCCAACTTCTTTCCACTCTACACAGGCATTCTTGGTTTCATGTGCAAATAATATGCTTGCGCTTTCCGAAAGGGGGGTAGAAGAAATCTTACATCCAGGCGCAGGAAAAATTATCGAACAAGACGAGCAACAAATTTTTGCTTATAAGCAAAAACGTTACCCAATTTTTGATTTACAAAAGTTGTTGTACAGTGATGACGTAGCTGATGGAACTGAAGCCAGTCAAGTAGTGTTCATTGTGGAAGACGAGTTTCAAAAACATCATGCTATTTTAATCGATAAAATTATTGATTCACGTGAAATTGTCATCAAGCCCTTCAGTAAATTTATACCAAAAATGTCTGGATTACTCGGAACGACTATATTAGGCGATGGTAGTGTCACGTCAGTTTTAGATCTTTTAGACATTGTGAATACACAGCATTCAGATAGCCCTCAAGCAAAGAGATTGCAAAGGGTGCAAGCACCTGAAGAGATTTATCAGAACGCGCTTATTGTCGAAGATGCAATTAGTACTCGAAAGTCGTTAGCACAATTTATGAGTGATTTAGGGTTCAAGGTTGAAGTGGCTATTGATGGTGTTGATGCGATTGATAAAATTCAAAAACAAACACCATCCATTATCCTTACTGATTTAGAGATGCCGCGCATGAACGGTTTAGAACTTACCGACCATGTGCGTTCAAATGAGAGTACTCAAGATATACCTATCATTATGATTACTTCACGTGCGACAGATAAACATAAACAAGAAGCCAAACGCATTGGCGTAAATGAATATATGACCAAACCCTATGATGAAGATAAATTATTGATGATGGTCAATTCACTTAGTAATACTGTATAGCTTCATTTACCTTAAGGCTCATTCATCAACTTTCGTTTGGTGAAGCTTCTAATGATGAATAAGATAGTAATGCGTCAGAAGAAAAAGGTTCTGACATTTCATATCGATCCGTTTGAGCGGGCTTTTCTATTTCCACCATTGGTGTAGAGGCGTAAACAGCGAAGGCTAATCCAATCAGAGCGAAAAGAGTATACAGTTTTAGTTCAAGGTTTTTCATTTCTATCTATCACAATAAAGTTATCTGTATCTACAGATTTGCAACATACATGCCAATAATTACGTGCTTATAATTCAGCATGTTTTCTTAATAAATTAATTACAACCCATTAGACATGGATCGCATTAGTGCAGTTTTGCACTAAAACAATACATTCACGCCAATTAATTAGGCTAAGGAAAGCAGATCAGACAATGTCTTGATCTCGTGGTCCGCCTTAAAGGGTAGTTGCTCAGGTGTTCGGCCATAACGGTTAATCCAAACAGAACTAAACCCATAAGAGGCTGCGCCCGCAATATCCCACGAATTAGAAGAAATAAAACAAATTTTGTTTCTTGGTAATCCAAGTTGTTCTTCAACAAATTCATAGACGGAAGGGGAAGGTTTATAACTGCGAACTTGTTCCGTTGAATACACACCGTCAAGCAAATTACTAATACCAGCATGTTTGAGGGCAGTACTGAGATTTTGCGGCGTTCCGTTTGATAGAACAGCGGTTTGTACATTGTTTTCTTTTAGTTTTGTAAGCACTTCTTTCACATCGGGATAACAGGCCAATTCTGAATGCGCCTCAAATATCTTTTTCTTTATATCTTCGTCTTCAACACCATATACCGCACAAGCAAAATCAAGAGCATATTTGCGAATCTTTTCATAGCTAGTGTATTGATTCATTAGGGTGAGTTGAGATGAATACTGCAAGCGTTTTGAACGCCATAGCTTATAAATCACCAGTGCGTCTTCACCCAATTCTGCTTTATATTCCTCAAAGGGCAAATAGGTATCTAACAATGCACCATAGGCATTGAAAACATATGCTTTAATTTTATTCATAATGGTTATTCTAATTGTTTTGGTCGTAAAATAAAAAAAGCCTCGATAAATAATTCGAGGCTTTTAGTAGGGGAGTCGTTCTACTCTAGTTCCTGAGAGCCAAAAACATCCCTTTTGCTTCCCAGCTTTTTGTTGTTATTTAGAAGGTGTTGCGTCAGCTACAACAGGGGCAATGTTGTACATACCTTCAAACATTTTCTGGAAACTTGTAGGATCCATCATCCAGGCAGTGCTTTCTTGCTGCCATTTAGGATCAGCCATTTTTTCCATTGGTGCCATGTAGTAAGCAGGATTCATCATAGCTGCCATCCACTGTGTGTATAAAGCAGGGTTCATGTAAGCATTCATAGAAGCTGTGTAGAACGCTGGATTCATAGAAGCAGCCATCCAATTCGTATAAACCTGAGGATTCATGAACATGGCCATAGCATTCATCATTTTGTATGGATCGCTCATATTGGCAATTATTTCATTCCACTCTGTGGTATCCATGCCGCATTCGATCATGTTTTGATAGGTTTGAGGCTGGCTCATCAAAGTCATCAATTCAACGAATTTAGTTGGATCAGCCATTGCTGCAGCCATCACTGTAGGATCGCTATAAGCTTTTACTTTGCATTCTTCAGAAGTAGCTGCGATAGCTTGCTTATCAGCGTCTGTAGTTTCACCAAAAACGACTGTTGAGATGCTAATTAAAATGACTATTACTAGTGCAGCAAGCGTGTATTTATAAGATGTGATAAAGGATTTCATTGGAACTTACCCCTAATATTAATAAATTTATTAGAATATATTAATATAATATTTTACTTATGCTACTAAAATATATTGATAAGAAGATAAGAACTAGAAATATATATACGTTTCAATAGGTTAAAATTGAGCAAATTATTACAAATGAAATAGCCTAGATCCTCTAAGTGAGTAATTAGCCTCAAAGAATAGACACATATTTGAATGTGATCAGAATATTAAACTGTGACTAAAATGGTGAGGTATAAGTGCCATATACCGAAGGCCAAGCAATAACCTAGATAACCAACCATATATAACTTCGCATAATATATATTATGTTAAATTATATATATTTATATGATTCAGATGCTTGAGAAAGATCTCTCCTGCTTTTAGTTAACATTGATAGAATAAACGAGCACGTATTGACGAGTCTTCTGGTTGGGTCATCGTTAGGGACAAATTATTCAATGAAGGACTAAGGTCACGATTCACCCAAAGAGACCTAAAAGTATGTTGGAACGCGAGCATTGCAATTTAACCCCACATTAAGCTTTGTCCATCTGCTTAAAGTTCGCTACCGCGAATACTAACCCGATATTGTATCTAAAATAACTTTCAACGATTTTATTGAATATCTATTAGATACTTCAAACATAAATATTTCTAACCCTGCTACCTCACATGCTTTGTGTATAAATTCGTCACGTTTACTGCCTTTTATTCTATTCTGAGAGTGATCATTCAATTCCATAATACATAATATTTTCATCGTTCTTCGATTGCATAATACGAAATCAAAATGTCGGTTCACTATTCTTCCATATAAAGACTTATACACTTTGTAATCTTCACTTGGTCTGACACTTGGCTCTAAAATATCTGCTATGCGTATTTTCGTTAATAAGATTATTTCTTTATAAGCTTGAAGCACTTCACAAAGCACTACATAAAATTGATATTCTGTTTTAGTTAGCAAAGGTTTTACATAATAATACTCTTTGCTTTCGCTAATTAATTTCTTAAGAGAAGTCCCCATGTGCCAACCTGATTTAGAATATAGTTTAGATTAAATAATATTGCAGATAATTAAATATTATTGAGATGAAAGTTATAAAGTGACTGACAAATTGGTTTATTAAGAAATCTGAACAGACTTCAGGGTTTTGCCTGCTTAATGAAATATCCCCTACTTCAGCCTCATCTGCCTACCATTAGCTATTAATATCACCACCAACTGTAGTATTAGTGTTGGCTTATATCTCCCGTTAGCTGATACAGTTATTCAATGCTGAAACTTATCTCTAAAAAGCTATTCAAGCTATTTGTTCTATTGTTTCTTGTTCTTGGTTTCCTGGTATTAGGAAACCTATATACATATCAAAGATTAACTTCAGAAAAACCCATCGCACAGCTCTCATTTATCCCTATCAGCGAACAAGTCTTTGATGCCTCATTGAGGTTGGGTAATTTTTGCGAAGAAAACGTTTATAGAATCTATGGTGATGAATGGCGTATCGATTCTCAATTTTTAAAATGGAAATCCTGGGCGACATTATTAGGTTTAGACGCTATGTATCGAATTGATAGATTATCTGGTCGCTATACAGACATTAATGATGAAAATTCTAAAACCCACAGTGCTCATGATTTAAAAACGGATTCCACGCTTGACCTAAGTAAAATCGCAGAACGTTATCAGAATGAATTCCCTCCCGTAGATACTATTTACGGAAGCTCTGCTTATCAAAAAATGAAGCCGAATATTGTATATACGGTTTTTGCCGCACAATCTGGAATCCTAATACGTGAAAACGAATTAGAAAATTCTTTGGAACCTAATACTTGTGTTAATTCCAAATCTAGATGGAAAGAGACTATTGTAAGCCTAGATCAAAAACTTGCATCATTTATAGATTCAATAAAATTTTCTTAAAAAATAATAATATTATTTATACGAAATTTGTCTGCTGAAATATTTTTGTTATAATTTTTTAGCTACTCAATGTTAAATATTTGAGCAAATATTCAATACATTAGCGTAGCTGCATGAAGCTGGGATCTGTGGGGATATATGGGGATAACATTTCGAAAAGCTCTGATTACTGATTTTGATATGGTAATTACTCTCTCCAGGCAAACAATCGATAAAAGCTACCGATATTGGTTAGGTGATCGTATTGTTAATCATTACTTAGCGACAGATAGCCTGGATAAGCATATCAGAGAGAACCTCAAAAACACATGGATTGCCAGTGACAATAACATCATTGTTGGTTTTGCAGTTTGTATCGAAAACGTAATCGAATTTATGCTTGTAGGTTACGAATTTCAACGTAAAGGATATGGCTCACAGATTTTAGGATTTTGTGAAAACATGCTTATGCAGTCATATGAAACCATTGCACTTGAAAGTTTCGAAAAGAATACAGTTGCAAATGAATTTTATGAATCGAACAAGTGGGAAATCGTTAACAAGTATACAGATGCACGATCATTGTCTACCAAACTAATTTTTTCTAAGAAAAAGTTTGAAGGGATTTCAAACTAGTACTTATTTCCGTATTCAAAAAACGATCTCCCACTTTCATAATCTTGATCATTTAATTCATCATCAAATATGTATGGTGTAGCAATCTAAAAAGTCAGAACTTATAAACCGCTTGTAAACTAAGTATGTTTACATTTGGATCTTCGTACTCCCCTACTAAGTTGTTCGTGATTACTGCTGCTGGCGATAACGGTGGTCCGGCTATTGGTTCTGACAAATTAATATCAGCATCATCAATTAATATGTGAGTGAAACCAACGTCTAGTTGTAAATTATCATTTGGATGATAACTCGCTCCGATTGCCAACCAATTGCGATCTTCATCAGGAATACGCGGTGTTCTAAATTCGTCACTCGTTGGTGATTCATCAAACATATACCCTGCTCGAAATGTCCACTTATCAGAGTAAAAATAATCAATTCCAATATTAGCCGAAATTACATTTTCCCAATTTAACTCAAGAACATTATCTGCCACTAATGGGCTATCAGTTACGATGACAATATCTTGAATTCGATTCCAACGAGTCCATCTAAACCCCAGTGAAAGTCCCCATTTTGGAGAAAACTGCTTATAAATTCCTGCATACACTGTTTCAGGTAGTGTAGCTCTCGCTTCTACATCAGCAGAAAAATCACCACCACCTAATGCTGCTACGCCCGTTATGTCATTATCATCACCATCTAATGTGTGACTAATCTTAGATCTAAATCCGATACCTGCGCGAAAAGTAGGATTTGGATGATACATAAAGCCAACATTCCATCCATAACTCCAATCATCACCTTTTACCTCGGCAAACCCATCTGGACCACCAGTAAAAACAGCTTGGCTCAGAGTTGCATCAGCATATTGTGCACTCACACCAACCCCTACAGAAAAGGAGTCATTAACCTTATAAGCAAGTGAAGGATTAATATCAACAGTTATTAATTCAGATTCTTTAGCTTCATACCTACCTACCCAATCTCGGTCATAATCCGTTGCCAATCCAAAAGGAGCTGTTATCGAAAACCCATATTTCAACTTTTCAGTTAGATCCATTGTAAAATACAAATTTGGTACTACACCAAATGTTGCTCCATCTTCATTACCACCTGTTAATGGAGGTGAATTTGAAATTAGTGGCCCTGCAGGTAAAACAAATGTGCTATTAGACGAACCTTCATCAGAAAACCTCGATTTCCCATCAATAAGATAGCCAGAAACTTGTATTTGAGTGCCCTTTTTTAAAGTTAATCCCGCAGGATTATAAAAAGCATTTGATAAATCATCATTAATTACACCGAAGCCAGCAAATGCACGCCCCAAGCCTGTTCCACTTTGTTCACTAATTTGAAATCCTGCGCCAAATGCAGTTGAAGACAGCGTGCAGACAAGAATCGTAGCAAAATGTAGCTTTGCTTTAGACAATACTCGAGTTATGAATTTCATATACTCCTCCGTTTGTATAAGCTAAATACTTATTATTGATTTGTGATTAATTTAGCTAGGTAGGCATTGTAACAAAATCTGTGTGCATACAGGGTTCTATATTTTTATAATAATCAATAAGTTAAGTAACAAACTGAAGAACTTTTATATCTGTCCTATACGCTTTTCTTAAAATATGCAGCAAATTTCATTCGTGGTCCCTGTGTTGAATGAACAGGATAATTTAATCAATCAAGAAGCATTACTTAAATCACTGCTACATAAAGGACATGAGGTGATTATTGTTGATGGTGGAAGCACAGATAATTCTTCAGAAATTGCAGTAAATATTGGTTGCAAATGTATCTCGTCGATTGCATCACGTGGACTTCAACAACACGCAGGTGCTAAAGAAAGTTCAAATAATATTTTAGTATTTTTACATGCTGATACCATGCTGCCTTCATATGGAATAAAGAATATTTTTGATGCCTTGGACCGGCCTAATATTCACTGGGGCCGTTTTAGTGTTTCATTCACTAGTCAAAAACTAGTTTTCAAAATAATCGCTTGGTTTATGAATGTACGAAGTTGTTTAACTGGAATCGTTACCGGTGATCATGTTTTATTTATAAAACGTGAAGCATATTTCAAATCTGGGGGCTTTTCTGATATTCCAATTATGGAGGATGTTGAATTTAGCAAAAGATTAAAAAAATATTCACGTCCCGTTTGTATTGCATCTAAAGTAATAACTTCCAGTCGCAAATGGGAGAAACATGGTGTAATTAAAACAATTGTTCTAATGTGGCGCTTGCGCTTACTTTATTTCTTCGGTGTTCCCGCGAAAACAATCGCGACTCAATATTATTCCAGATAAAAAAATGACATCTGATAATGTTCTTATATATTTTTGCAAACATCCTGAACCAGGTATGGTGAAATCTAGATTGGCAAAAAAATTAACAGAAGAAAAAGCAGCAAAGATTTATAAAATATTATTAGAATATGTTCTAAACAAAACTCACCAAAAAGATATCAAAAATTACTTATACTGTTATCCAAATATCGATCATCCAGTACTCAAACAATATAGCGACAAATATACTCTTGAGTTAAAAAATCAAGGACATGGTGATTTGGGTGCAAAAATGTATCAAGCAATAAAAAAACACTTAAATGAGAGTAAAAAAGTTGTGCTGGTTGGCACTGACTGCCTTGAATTAGATATGAATTATATTGAACAAGCATTTGATGTTCTGAGCAAAGGTAATGACATTGTATTGGGGCCAACAATAGATGGCGGTTATGCACTGATTGGCGCAGATAGAATAAAAAAAGAAATTTTTGAAAATATTTCCTGGAGCAGTAATACAGTTACATTTGAAACAGAACAGAGAATTTCAGAGCTTGGTTGGAAACATAAACTCCTCCCGTATATTCGTGATCTAGATACATTTGAAGACTATCGTTATTTTTCAACTCACGAAAAATATAAACATTTATTCAGCTAGCTATCGCTATTTGTTCATGTTCTATGATTGCCTTTACAGCTTGGTTAATAACTTCTAGCCCTGCATCCTTAGCATAAATATGCTCACTTAAATACCGACGCCATGATCTTGCTCCTGGCATTCCGTTGAATAAACCAAAAATATGCTGGGCAAGTATTTTTAATGGTATCCCATTATCGAGTTCAGTTTGAACATAACTTTTATATTCTTCTAACACATCAAAACGCGAAGGAGTATTGGTCTTTGTATTAAAGATAAACTCATCTACATCCGATAAAAAATATGGATTGTCATATGCTTCACGACCAATCATAACTCCGTCAACATATTGTAGGTGCTCAGATATAGCAGATTTGTTACGAATTCCTCCGTTGATAATAATTTTTATCTCGGGATTTTCTTGTTTTAGTCGATAAACATAATCGTAATGGAGAGGTGGGATAGTTCTATTCTGTCTTGGTGTCAAGCCAGATAAAACAGCTTTTCGCGCATGAATAATAACGGTATTGCAACCAGCAGATATGACACTATCTACAAATTTACGAAGAAATTCGTAGCTATCTTCATTATCAACACCGATTCTTGTTTTAACAGTGATTTCAATTTCACTAACGCTCTTCATCGCTCGTATGCAATTTGCGACTGTTGTTGGTTCAAGCATTAGACAGGCTCCAAACTTGCCCGCTTGCACGCGATCACTAGGACAACCTACATTTATATTTACTTCATCAAATCCGTACTCTTCGGCAAACTCAGCACATCGAGCCATTTCGCCTGGATTGCTCCCACCCAACTGTAATGCAACTGGATTTTCTTGTTTATGTAGACTCAACCAACGATCACGATCACCATAAATTAAAGCCCCGGTAGTAATCATTTCTGTATATAAAAAGCATTTTTTTGACATCAGTCGCGCAAGATAACGATAGTGTCTATCAGTACAATGCAACATAGGCGCCACACAGAATTTATGTGAATAAGTCATGCTTTTGTTTTACGAATAATGCTGCTGTAGAAATTCTAAAACGGCTCGTAGGCCCATTGCTTCACCACCCTTAGGGCGACCTGCCCTAGCGCGAATATTCCAAGCCATTACGTCAAAATGAATCCATTTAATATCAATTGGAACAAACTCTTTTAAGAATAATGCTGCAGTAATGGCGCCTCCATAACCGCTAGCAGCGGAATTACAAATATCTGCGATATTGCTATCAAGCATATAGCGATATGGTTTATGTAGTGGCATTTGCCATACTGGGTCTTGCGCAAACTCTGAAGCTTGCATAAGCTCATTTGCCAAAGAGTCATCATTACTAAAAAAAGCAGGTACTTCTGTGCCTAAAGCAATTCTTGCCGCACCCGTTAACGTCGCAAAATCAATAATCAAATCAGGTTTGCTTTCTACTGCTTTTGTAATGGCATCACATAATATCAAGCGTCCTTCTGCATCGGTGTTATCAATTTCAATGGTTTTGCCGCTTCTTGATGTCAAAACATCACCTGGTCGAAATGCATCTCCTGATATTGCATTTTCTACAGCAGGCACTAAAACATGCAATTGAATGGGAAGGTTTAACTTCATTATCGCGTGAGCGATACCTATGACATGTGCAGCACCTCCCATATCCTTTTTCATTAATCGCATTCCTTGAGATGATTTAATATCTAAACCTCCGCTATCAAATGAAACTCCTTTGCCAATTAAACAGACCCTAGGATGTTTTGAATCACCCCAATTAAACTCAATTAATCTTGGAGTATGTACGCTTGCACGACCTACTGCGTGTATCACTGGATAGTTTTGCTTTAATAATTCATCCCCTGCTATCTCAGTAATTTGTTGGCTAAATTCTTCAGCTACTTTTTTACATTCACTTGAAATATGTTGCGGCATCATATCGGCTGCAGGAGTATTTACCATGTCACGAACAGTTATAATCGCACGTGCTTGCGCTTCAATTTGAAGAATATTTACTGATGCTTCAACGAATAATTTGCACGATTTGCTTTTAGACTTTTTATACTCTTGGAACTGATAAGCACCTAATATCCAACCCAAGTAAACTTTTTCATCATTATTTTGGTTCGAAGAAAGATGATAATGACCCGATGGTAAGTTATTGACACAAGACCCTAATGTCCAAGTTAGATCTTGATTATCAGCAATGACCAAAACACTATCTAATTTGCCTTGAGTATCTGGCACACATAAGAATGCACTTGGCTTAGGCTTAAATTGTGCAGTTTCTATCCAATTTTGCAGTTCCTCAGATTGAACTTTCTTCCAAGCACTGAATTCTGACTTAGGTACGACATTAATAGGAATACTGTTAGTATCCTCATCCGTATAAAAAAACTCCATCAAATCCATATTCTGTAAAAATCCTTTTATAAGTAATTAACTAAAGTAAACATGAGCGAACATGCCTTAAAGATTAATGGTCTAAATAAAGTTTATAAGAATAAAGTGATTGCTTTAAATAATATAGACCTTGAAGTAAAAATGGGTGATTTCTTTGCCTTATTAGGACCAAATGGCGCAGGAAAATCTACTCTAATTGGTATCCTTACATCATTAATAAATAAAACGGCTGGCAAGGTTCGCATAATGGGTTGCGACATTGATACCGAGTTTTCTAAAGCCAAAAGTCAAATTGGTTTAGTCCCGCAAGAATTCAATTTTAATAACTTTGAACCCCTTGTTGAGATTGTAAAGAGCCAAGCAGGCTATTTTGGCATGGATAAAAGAATAGCGGGTGATGCTTCTGAAGAATGTTTACAGAAATTGGGGCTATGGGAAAAACGAAAATCTACTCCACGTGAGCTTTCTGGCGGTATGAAGCGAAGGCTTATGATTGCACGTGCATTAGTTCACGATCCGCAACTGTTAATTTTAGACGAACCTACTGCTGGTGTTGATATCGAAATACGCCGCTCGATGTGGGAACTATTAAGCAAAATTAATGAAAATGGTAAAACAATTATCTTAACTACTCACTATTTAGAAGAGGCTGAGAGTCTATGTAAAAACATAGCTATTATTGATAACGGAAACATTATCGTAGACACATCAATGCGTGCGCTTTTAGAAAAACTAAACGAAGAGAGTTTTATACTTTACCTTAAAAAACCTATTTCTGAAAAACTAAAAATACCCGAGTACCAATTTAGATTGATAGATGAAAAAACCATAGAAATCACCCTAAATACTGACAAATCTCTTTATAAATTGTTTTCACTTTTAAATGAACAAGGAATTGAGGTATTAAGCATCAAAAATAAATCTAATCGGTTAGAAGAACTATTCCTTAAGCTGACGAGTAATTCTAACTCCTAAATCACTATGACATCTAAAGAACAATTAATCGCCTTACACACGATTGTGGTAAAAGAAATTCGGCGCTTCATGAGAATTTGGATTCAGACGATTCTTCCGCCTGCGATCACGATGAGCTTGTATTTTATTATAATGGGCAACTTTATTGGCTCACAAATCGATGACATTCAAGGTTTTTCTTATATAGAGTTTATTGCTCCTGGGTTGATTATGATGAGTATCATCACTAACTCTTATGCTAACTCTGTGTCGTCTTTTTATAGTTCTAAATTTCAACGTCATATTGAAGAAATGCTAGTGTCTCCCATGCCTAATTACATCATCATCATAGGTTTCATGCTGGGTGGTGTCGCTCGTGGAATTATTGTTGGTATAGCTGTGACAATCGTTGCACTATTTTTTACGCAGTTACAAATTCACAATGTTGGATTAGTATTTATTACAGTTCTCTTAACTTCTGCCCTATTCTCACTTGCAGGGATAATTAATGGGATTTTTGCAAACAGCTTTGATGATATTTCTATTATTCCAACTTTTGTATTAACACCTCTTACTTATTTGGGAGGAATTTTTTTCAGTATTAATATGCTCCCAAAATTCTGGCAGACCGTATCTCTAGCCAATCCTATACTTTATATGGTGAATAGCTTCAGGCTAAGTATATTGGGTATTACCGATATAAGCCTACAATCA
This sequence comes from Gammaproteobacteria bacterium, assembly GCA_028279275.1. Lineage (GTDB taxonomy): Bacteria > Pseudomonadota > Gammaproteobacteria > UBA4575 > UBA4575 > JABDMD01. The sequence goes on from JANQOB010000001.1 coordinate 91,581, forward strand.
GCCATGACGGTTATGATAAGTTTTTTTATAATTTTATTTTTTGTATGCCTTTATCTACTCAATAAAGGCATCGGAATTCGAACTTAAGCTAAACTGTTTTTAATGGTTTGCTGCAGCAGGCCCGCCAATGATCGTATCTTCTATTGAGACTACTGTGTCACTTGAACCTGCAGTATCTGTTGGTGGTGCCTCGCTAGAATATTCAGAAGTATCCATTTGGAACATCATTCTGTAAGGACCAAAAGAAATTTTATCGCCATTTTTAAGCACACACTTTCGTATTCGCCTGCCATTTACGAACGAACCATTGGTGCTGACGATGTCCTCAATAAAATAGTTATTTTGGAAGCGAATAATTTTTGCATGGTGACCACTTACCATTTCATCTTTTAGCCGTATATCATTAGTACCGATCCTGCCTATTGTTGTGGCATCTTCAGTAATAGGATACTCGCGCACGTCGTCATGCATAAGATCAACCAACTTTGCAGGGATATCAAATTCAACTGCCATAGTCGGCTTGCCTTTAAGTGCCTTGATACCTATACGTTCATGGTAAGGCACCCACTGCAGTTCATTCACGGCTTCTTCTATAATTTTGGCAGTGACTGTTTTTTTGTTTTCAACAAATGCACATATTAACGCTGTATCACACAGAGAATTGATTAAACGTGGAATACCGCCCGTATAACGATATATAACGGGAATACATTCATCCTTAATAATTTTAGGAACAGTTGAGGATTTATTCTTTTTAATCCCAGCAACTTCTAATCTATGACTAATATAGTTTTGAATATCATCTTCATCCAGCGCTGAGAGATGAAACCTAAATCGGATCCTCTGGGCTAATTGCTCCATGCCAGGCGCATCAAGTAAATTTTTAAGTTCTGGTTGACCAACTAAGATCAAATTCAAAATTCTCTCTTCGTCAGTCTCCATTCCTGTCAACATCCGAAGTTCTTCTAATACACGTTTACTTAGGTTTTGAGCTTCGTCTACGATTAATATTACTTGTCGTCCTTCTGCATACTGCTCTAGCAGAAAATCATTAAGCATGGAGATAAGTTCAACTTTTCCTGCTTTGAACGGATCTAAACCAAGTTCATTGAGTATCGCTTGGAAAAACTCAACTTCATTTAACTGAGTTTGATAAATTCGTGCGATGAGCACATTTTCATCAACTGATCTTAATAGTTGTTGAATTAAAGTTGTTTTGCCAGAACCGATTTCACCCGTAATCACCACAAATCCATCACGATTCCATACTGTATACTCCATGTATGATTTGGCACGGTTGTGCGCTTTACTCAAGTAGAGAAAGTCTGCGTCTGGAGTTAATTGAAATGGTTGATGCTCGAGTCCAAAGTGTTTCAGATACATCCTAGATGGCCTTATTTAATGATAATAATTTCGTAAATATTTAAAATTATTGCAATTTATTACTTCAAAACTATTTGATCACAAATTATAGGGATTATTTATAGCCTCCTTGGGGACGTAATTCACAAAATATCCTAATAAAATCATTGACCGAACGAATAGATTTTTAGTCCTTTGATCTAGTTCACGGTCAGCATTCACTAGAAAACGCTATTGTTTATCACCTATAAATAGTTGTATTTGCAGTATATTATCATGGAAGAACAAAGAGAAGATGACACTCAAAATCAGATCGACGCGGGACGAGGTGTCGCTAAAGAGCAAAATTCTGATTCAAATAAAAATACCACTCTAAATCAAGAAGATGATGATAATGATCGACCTGACGAGAGAGCGAGAAAGGCTGGTTACTAATTAACTGATACAAGTTTTTATAATTATTTTCTTAAGCCGCAAGGCGTTCAACATTCATTTTCATACCAAATTTAGGCCGCATCGTTGTAGCAGCATGTTTTTCTACTCTATGCCCTGGATACAAACTTAAGTTATAACGCTGTGCAATAAGCGCGACAACCAATTTACTTTGCATTAGTGCCATATATGAGCCAATGCAATTGCGGTGCCCTGCCGCAAACGGAATATATGCAAAACGTGAGCGTCCTACGGTTCGCTCTTTGTCAAAACGACTGGGATCGAAAGTATCGGGTTCTTCCCAATACTCTGGTAAACGGTGAGTTACGTAGGAAGAAATAATCACTGTCATATCTTTAGGTACGTGATATCCGCCTATTTCATGGTCTTCTAATGCTACACGCGAGAAAGAGTGCACCGAAGAATATAAGCGTAAAGATTCCTTAATTACTTTTTCGGTGTAATCAAGCTTATTTAATAAATCAGCCGTAGGAGTCTGATCACCTATTACTTCATTTACCTCATCATAGATTTTTTGCTTAACCTGAGGGTATTTATCTATAACGTATATGGTCCAACATAGCGAGGTTGCTGTAGTTTCAAAGGCTGTTACAAATAAAGTAAGTAACTGATCTCTCAAGCTTCTCTTTTGTTTTGTTATTGAGTCCCTAACTGCTGTCTTATCCATATCCGCATCTGATATAAGGTGTTTTAAAAATCCAATATCATTTTTAATTATGTCAGGATATTCATCTAATAATTCATACACTGTCTTGTTCAAATCATGAAGTGCTCGTCTAAAATTTATTTCTTTCTTTAAATTTTTTGGTTTTAGCAATGAAGCTTTTAAATCCGTCATTTCAGGCCAGTTCATTCGTATTTGGTTATAGATGTCGAATACTCTTTGTGATCGCGACTTAAACCCTTCACCCATTACCCAAACCCCTGCCAATAACTGAGTTAATAAATTAAATTGGAACTCAAGTTCTATCGGCTTTTCTTGATTTGCATTACTGTCCCAATTGTCTATAAATTTGGATGCTAAGCCTGTTATCCAATCAACCTGTTTATCAAGTGCCTTAGATGTAAATTTCGGTTGTGCATGAGATCTCTGATTCTTCCAGACTTCGCCCTCGCTTAATAACATACCTTCACCAATCACCATGCGAACTTGTTTATAGCGCGTATTTTTCTTGTATTTATCATAGTGATCTACAAGTACTTCCTTAATCAATTTTGGATCAGAAACGAGATAGGAATAATATGCACCCATATTGATACGCGCGATTCCACCATATTCTGATGCTACTTTTCTAAGAAACTCCATAGGATTTGCGCGCATTTCAGGTAAACAACCTAATTTGCCCTCTCCTTCAGGACCTGGTGGAAGCTGATTCTTAGACATTAAAGAAAAATATTGATTTTCAGGTTGAAAGGTTAATTATTCTCACAGTTTGCTTTGTCGCAAACGCCATAAATTATTAACGAATGATCTGAAATACGGAAGTCATTTTTTTCGGCAATTTCTTTTTGCCTGTTTTCAATTGTTTCATCTACAAACTCCACAATTTTGCCACATGTAACGCAGATTAAATGGTCATGATGTTTACCGCTTTCTAATTCAAATACGGCTTGTCCAGTTTCAAAGTGGTGGCGTATAACGAGGCCTGCACCTTCAAATTGTGTTAATACACGATAAATAGTTGCTAAACCAATCTCCTCATCTGAATCAAGAAGTATTTTATAAATATCTTCTGCGCTCATATGCTTTTTATTAGATCCCTCTAGGATTTCTAATATTTTCATACGTGGCAAAGTAACTTTTAAACCAGCGCGCTTTAAATCCTGATTTTTTTCCATTCTATTTATGTCTTCATTTTCAAATTACTTGTCGTAATAGTTCTTTTTCTTAAAATACTCTAATTTGCGCATTAGGCTTTTTACAGCTTGTTCGTACGTGTGCGAAATATTAGAAAAACAATATCCGCGCAACCATGCTTCTAGTTCTTCAACGGTTTTCTCATTTACTATGCTATAGGTGTCCTCAGTTAGGTAGTTATATGAAGATATATACCCGGATAGCCAAGTACGATAGTAAGATTTCCCGACCTCATCCGCATCCACAAACCCTCGGCAAGAATCTTTACCCACTCCTGAAACTAAGTAACGACCTGCCATATCTGCAGAGTTAACTAAATTACCAGCAAAAACTAATACAAACACTAAAAATATTTTTGCGAAATAAAGTTTGTGCTTCATCAAGAAGATTGTCTTGTAATAAAAAAGAAATAGTGTACCCAGTAAAAACAAAACCCGCCACGATGGGCGGGTTGATAGATGCCTTTCTTTTGCGATTCAACTTTAGCGTTTATACGTTTTAATTGATGACCCAACTAGAGGAGAAAGGGCTGCTAAATGTATTAACGCAAGGCTATATGATGGTTTCAGAAGATTTATTTATAGTTATTGCTCCTTCTGGATTCTCTATTTCGCCTCTCAACGCAATGAGATTAATGTACCACCAGTCGCTAAATTACCACAGCTTAACCAAAAGAGGTACATTAAAAATGAGGTTAAATGCATTGATGTATATATATTTTTACGGGCATTTATCTATAACTCATTATAAAACAGATAGATACAAATAATAGCTAAATTAACTATGGACCTCTGTAATATATCCTATTGAATTTATGAGAATTTATAAATTTCTTATGCAAAAATCCTGCAGATCAAATGATTATGTCAAGGCAGACTTTTACTGAAGAGATCACTAGAGCTTGTTTGCACCTTTCAGTCTAGAATCCCATGGAATTTCAGGTCCAGAGGCGCCGGCTAAGAGCTCGCGGTCATTGGGAACATGTTTTACGAATTGAACAATTGCAGTCGATAGTTGCTGTAAACGTTCTAATGCACCTTCATCTACTAGCACATCATCAAGGTAATAGTCTGAGGTTAAATAGACCCCGCCCGGTAACGCATGAGCATGGAAAAAACCCAATAGCGGTTTAATTTCATGCTCTATACTCAAATAATGATGTTGTGTAGAAGCCGTAACGATAATTCCTACGGGTTTACCCACTAAGGCATCATTTGGGATAACGTCAAAAACATTTTTTAAAATGCCCGTGTATGAACCACGATATACAGGCGTACCCAATATCAAAGCATCCGCTGCAACAATTTTATCGATTAAAGTCTTGGTATCACCCTCATATAGTGCTGGATCTCGACCATCGCAAAGCACTATATCGAGGTCACGAACATTAATCGTTTCCATAGATATGTTTGGATCTACTTGGTGCGCATACTCTACTGCCTGTTTAACGGCATTTAATGTTCTGGATGCAGCATTTCGTGCGGGGCTACCAGATAAGCCAAGCAAATTCATCAGGGGGTCCTAGAGCTATTTCCAGTGCGGAACAATATTTTTAAGCTCGATAACATGTCCCATCTTATCTCGCTTGGCTTCCATATATCGTCGACGATACTCACTATCGGTTGGTGCAATCATAGGAATACGCTCAACTAAATTTATGTCGTAGGCTTCCATCCAATTACATTTATCCGGGTTGTTGGTGATCAGCTGTACATTTTTAACTTTCAATGCTCGCAGGATATGGGCCGCGACAGAAAAATCGCGCTGATCAGCCTCAAAACCTAATTCTAGATTCGCGTCCACTGTATCTAAGCCCTGTTCTTGCAGTGCATAAGTTTTAAGCTTATTAACAAGGCCTATCCCACGGCCTTCATCTCGCATATATATGATCACACCCCGTTGATTTTGTTGCACCATATCCATGGCCATTCGGACTTGTTCACCGCAGTCACATCGCATGGAGCCAAAAACATCTCCCGTTAAACACTCCGAGTGAATTCGCACCAAGACATTATCATCCGGCTCCCATTCACCATGGACTAGGGCCATATGCTCATTATCGGTGTAGATATCCTTGAAAGCGGATATCTCAAAATCGCCCCAACATGTAGGTAATTGCACCGTTACTTCATGTTCAACACGTGACTCATAACGTAAACGATGTTTGATCAGCTCTTTAATTGTAAGAACTTTCAAATTATGTTGCTTTGCAAACTCGAACAGATCTGGCAGTCGTGCCATGCTGCCATCTTCTTTCATAATCTCGCAAAGTACGCCCACAGGACTTAAACCAGCCAGTTCCATTAAATCTACTGTAGCTTCGGTATGTCCATCTCTTCTGAAAACTCCTCCACGGGTTGCACGTAAAGGAAAGACATGCCCAGGTCGCGCAAAGTCATTAGCAGCTATGGAAGGATCAGCAAGTGCTTTAATCGTTTTGTAACGATCTGAAGCTGAAATTCCAGTGGTAGTGCCATGTATATAATCAACGGATACAGTAAAGGGAGTTTTATGCAGCGCATTATTTTCATTCTTATCCACCATCAAGTCTAAAGCCAGCTTTCTAGAACGGTCTTCAGTGATGGCGGCACACACCAATCCACGACCGAACTTAGTCATAAAATTGACCATTTCTGGTGTGCACTTATCAGCTGCCCCAATTAGGTCTCCTTCGTTCTCACGGGATTCATCGTCCACAACAATCACGAGTTTCCCCAACTTGAGATCTTCTAAAACTTCAGCGACGGTATTGAATGAATATTCGCTCATAATCAATTGATAATACTAATCTTTAAATCGTTCAAATAATCTTGATAGATAGTAAATGACCTCTGAGTCATTTGCACCTATCACTTTAGCGTTAATCGGATAATTTTAGGCCATTAGTCAGTAGTTTACATCTAGACACTGTTCCAGACCGGTCTCGAACCGGCACAACATTCTATAACGTAAGACGGTAAGTTGGAGGATTTAATATAGCTCATTGAAGTATGACGTTATTTAGCAGCAACGCTAAATTCACCAATCAATTTGTTTCTCGCCATTCAAAACCCGTTGATAATGATCAAAAAGTAAATCTTTACCAGTTTCAGGTGTTGAAGCAGCATCATAATGACCAGTTTCAGGATTCATCACTAACATTGATTCTGTAGCATAATAATGCCCGATTCTAGCCCGCTCGGCCTTAACAGCTAATTTTGGTACTAATTTTCCAACGCTACTTAATAAAAAGGCCAATCCCTTTAAGATTGAAACCGGTACATGCGTGTATCTAGGCTTAAGTCCTAACAGTCTAAATAGTTCTTCCCCTTGTTGAATTGGCGTAATAGCGGGTCCTGGGCCTCCGATTGGTAAAATTTTGTTTTGCAAAGAAGAGTCTTCAAGCGAATCAGCAATATATTTGGCAAGATCAGCATTACTGATCGGCTTACAGGCAGTCAATGTACCGTTGCCAAATACTACAAATGATTTGCCACGTTGAACACGTGCTATTTGCCCGGATAGAGACTTAAAAAATGCTGTTGGGCGAATTATTGAATAGCATATACCCGATTCAATGAGTTTGCTTTCAAATTCTAATTTTGCAAATTGAAATGCAAGTAGTGGTTTTTGCACACAAATTGCGGATAAGAGAATCATATGCTTAACGCCAAATTTTTTTGCCAAAGACAAAAGATTCATGTTGGCTTGGTAGTCGATCGCCCATGCATCATGAGAAACACCAGTGCGTGAGGCCAAGCACGATATCACAGCGTCAAATTGTTGCTCACAAAAACCGTTATTCAATAGAGACGACACATCCGTGACATCAGCATAACGCAGTTCAGTGTTTGTAAAATTAGTAGTGAAGTTAGGTTGTGCTTGATTATTCTCAATCTTGTCATGCGGTCTGGCAATGCAAACAACTTCGTATTCTCGTGAAACTAATTCACGGACTACACTTCGCCCAATAGTCCCTGTACTCCCCGCCACCAGAACACGATGTTTCCTAAATTTTTTTGTACTCATTTATAATTTAGCTATAGAGACAATACTAGGTATTAATATCACCTCGATAGTTGAGTATGAACTCCCTAAATGTTTCAGCAGCCAATGAGAGCCTTTTACCTTTTCTATAAACAATATTCCAATCTTGGATAATTGGAAAATTAATTACATCAAGTACTTTTAACCTTCCAACTTCTTTTTCCAGTTTAATCGTATGCATTGATACGATTCCTAGGCCGAGGCCCGCTTCCACGCTTTGTTTTATCGCTTCGTTACTATTCATTTCGATGGTACTGATCAATTTGAAATTTTTCTTCTCAAGAAAAAAACGTTCCATTTCCATGCGTGTTCCAGAACCTACTTCTCGCATCAAGAGCGTATCGTCTTTTAACTTTCTTAAAGGGATTTGTTCTTCGTCAACTAATGGATGATTGGGTGGTGCAATGATCACAAGTGGATTTTCCATAAACGGTTCAACAATGAGATCTAAGTCATTGGGGACCGGACCCATCAACACAAGGTCAGTTTCATTATTTTCCAATTTATCAATAAGTCTCGCTCGATTAGTTACGTCTAAGCTTATTCTTACCCCTTTATGATTTTGGTAAAACTTTGATAACACTTGGGCAACATAATAATTTACGGTCGTCGCTACGGAAATTTGTAATAAACCGCCATCTACTCCTTTCAAATTTTCAAGATCTTTTTCTGTTTCGATAAATTGCCGATGAATATCGCAACTAAAACGAAACATAATTTCACCTGCTTCAGTAAGATGAATTTTCTTACCTAATTTTTCATACAAAGGGATACCAACCGCACTTTCTAATTGCTTAATTTGGATTGATACCGCTGGTTGGGTTAGAAAAAGCTCTGCTGCAGCATCAGTAAAGCTTAGATGTGTGGCAGCCGATCTAAAGATTTGTAATTGACGAAAGGTGATATTCATAAATAATTACTTATTTTATTGATAAATAAATTAATAT
>JANQOB010000009.1 GCA_028279275.1 Gammaproteobacteria bacterium
TCAGTGCCAGTGACCAAGCCGATCCGGACAGTACGCCGAACAACAACGTTGCGGCCGAAGATGATCAAGACAATGCACTGACCACACCGGTGGCTGGAAGCGCAGTTAGTGTTGTTAAACAATGTGTGCCTGATACGATCGTTGCAGGTACACCAACACTACTGACAATTACTTTGGGTAATACAAGCATTGTTGATGCAACTCTGACTAGTGATTTGCTAGATGACATGCCAGTAGGTATGAGTGCGCTAGCAGTAAATACGGCGACAACCTGTCCTGATGCAATTGATATAAGTAACCCAAATATAATTCGTTACCCAGTAGGTTCAATTATTCCCGCTGGTGGTTGTGATATAGCAATCGACGTAACTTCAATTACACAAGGAACTTCAACAAACATAATTCCTGTTGGCGCATTACAAACTAATTTAGGTAGTAATTTATTTGAGACTTCAGATGATTTGACAGTTATTGGTGATCCACTTGGGTTTTTCTATTGTGAAGACACTGGTCAAGTTATACCAGGAGGTAGTGTTAATTTTACAGCCGCAGGTGCAGGGATCGTAACACTGCTAGAAGATGGTTCTAGTGGAAGGTATCAAGCTACTTTTAATGGTACTGACACTTACACAATGAATATAACGGTTCCGCCAGGTACTGCGTTAAGTACTACAAGACCTGTTGATCCTGCAAATTATGTTTCGCCCGTTGGAGCACCAAATCCAACTCTATTAGGGAGCGGTGCAACAGGTGGATTTTTAACGGACTTTACGGCTGCAACCAACACGCCATGGTTTGATGGTTTTGATTTTGTTTCTGGTGATCCAATTATACTGAACAACAATATACCGTTAACAAATTGTGCTTCGTTTGCAACACCTGTGCTGTTAACTAAAACAGCAAACCCTAATCAAGTGGTAATTGGTGATGTGGTTCAGTACACATTGAACTTAGAAAATAATTCAATTTCTGCATTCACAAATATAGATGTAGTAGACAATATTCCTGGTGGGTTTAGTTACGTAGAGGATTCTGCATTACTGATTACTGCTGGTCCGGATGGTGAACTAAATACTAACGATGATATTGAAACAACCATACCCGTTACTGGTTCTGATCCAATCACTTTTGAAGATATTGATATTGACGTAAATGAATCTGTACAAATTCGTTACTTGTTAAGAGTTTCTTCTGGTGTTGTTGAAGGAGTATATGAAAATACTGCACAAGTACTAGGAGCGGGAGCATCAACAATAAGTAATGTGGCGAGTGCCTCGGTAGTGGTTACACAAGATTCTATTTTGCAGAAGACAACCATTATTGGAAAAGTCTTTAACGATCGTGATGAGGACGGTTGGCAAGATAGCGCGCATGCGACGCATGTAACTATTAAAAGTGAACATTTTGGATGGGATGGGCATGACCTAGGTACAGTTTATGGACGTGCGAGTGAATTTGATTCTATTGAAGAAAACCAATTGCAAGTGCGTATGCCACTAAATCTTGAAGGGGATAATAGTTTTGTTATTGAAAGTTCGGAAGGCACGATTATTACTGTAGATAATGATGGCAATGTTATTGAGGAATATAAGGGTTCTAAACATAAAGGTTTAACTGCTCAAGACCTGACTATAAGTACAGCACGTGAAAATGATGAACTTGTTATAACGATAAGTAATCACGGGATTCAGGAAGCAGGTATTCCAGGTGTGCGGTTGGCAACGGTTGAAGGATTGTTAGTAGAAACCGATCAATATGGCCGTTATCATCTGGCTGATATCGACGGTGGTCGCTGGGAACGCGGACGTAACTTTATTATAAAAGTAGATCCTGCAACTTTGCCTGAAGGCGCTGTCTTCACTACAGAGAATCCGCGTGTATTACGTATTACACAAGCGTTGATGAGTAAGTTTAATTTTGGTGTGAAGCTTCCTGCACAAGAAGTAGTGTTGGCTGAAAGAGCCTATGGCGCGGCAAAACGTGTTGAAAGAGAAGTAGAAGTAGTAGAAACACGTGAAATTAAAGATGTGGTCGATCCAATTTATTTTAATTCAGGTAAAGCAAACATTTCTCAACAAGCATTGGAAGCATTGCAAAAAGAAATCGAACGATTACAAGATAAAGAAAAAGTAGTAATACGTGTAGTGGGTCATGCAGATAACCAACAACTTTCAGAACGTACAAAAGCTAAGTTTGAGGATAATCACGGTTTAGCACGAGCTCGTGCCGAGCAGGTTGCCGAAATTTTACAGCGTGAGTTACAACTTAGTCATGAAATGATCACGGTAGTTGAACATGGTGCAAAAAAACCAATTGCGTCAAATGATACTGCTAAAGGTCGTGCGAAAAACCGTCGTGCTGAAATTGATGTGGTATATGACGAGCGTTATACCAAAACAGTTGTGGAAATCGATTATTCACCACCACCTGAGCCAATAATTAAGCGTGAAGCACAAATCCCTAATGGTGGAGCTATATGGGCAGTAGAAGACCCAGCTACAAATGATCCTCGCTTAAATGCTATTGCACAAGGTGCGATTGTACGTAAGAACAGAAAAGTTAAAGATTCGATTAACTTTACTTTATACAGTAACTACATTGCATTTATCGATCGTTGGGAGTTAGCAATTTATGCACATAATGATCGTGACTTGATTAAACCTATTGAAGTGATAACCGGTAATAAGTTTGCGTTTACAGACACAATTAAATGGCATGCACAAAATGTTGACGAAAAATATTTTGAAGAAGGCGAAAGCTTATCTTATGTATTAAGAGTTTTCGATAAGCAGGGACGCATGGATGAAACGGCACCACGCCCGCTCGCGGTTACTGATGAAAGAATAATTAAAGTGCAACAACGCGACTTTGAGCAAGAGCAAGAAGAAGTTGCACTTGCCAGTTATGGAGAATCAAATTTAATACGCCAAACCATTCCACTTGCAGGATCACGAGTACGTGTTAATGGTGTGGATCTAGATACAGATTACACTATCACCGTAAATGATGAGCGCGTAATTATTGATGAAAATGGTAAGTTTGTTTTAGAGCAACATTTACCAGTTGGCCAGCATCATATGGTGGTTAAGGTAACAGATAACAAAAATATAGATTTTGAGCGCACTTTAGATGTAGATGTAACGGGCAAATATATGTTCATGGTGGGATTAGCTAACTTGACTGTTGGTGAGAATAGTTTATCTGGAAGTGTTGAACCACTTGGTGATGATGATCATTTCGATGAAGATGTGTGGGTAGATGGAAGAGTCGCATTCTACTTAAAAGGTAAAATCAAAGGTAAGTATTTGGTTACCGCACAGTTGGATACCACAGAAGATGAATTACACAAGTTAGGCGATCGCTTGGAAGAAGAGGACCCAACCGCAATCTTCCGTCGTCTTGATCCAGACCAGTTCTATGCGGTCTATGGAGATGACTCAACTACGATTGATGATACCGACAGCCAGGGAGCATTCTATTTACGCGTGGATTGGGATAAAAGCATGGTGCTATGGGGGAATTACAATACGGATCTTACGGGCACAGAGTTCGCGCAATACAACCGCAGTTTATATGGCGCCAAATTAGAACATCGCAACGTTGATGTTACTAAATTTGGTGATCATAAACATGAAGTACATTTGTTTGGTAGCGAAGCACAAACTGCAGCAGCACATAACGAGTTTATTTCTACAGGTGGTTCGCTCTACTACTTGCGTGATCGCGATGTCGTACAAGGTTCGGATAAAGTCTGGGTCGAAGTACGTACACGTGACAGCGAACAATTAGTGGAGTCTATTACGCTTGAACACGGTAGGGACTATGACATTGATTATATCCAGGGTCGCATCATTCTCACGCGTCCATTAACACAATTTGATTTTGGTTCGGGCCCTACAATTATAAAAGACACGCCTTTGGACGGTAATGACGTGTTCTTGCTTGTAGATTATGAATACCTCCCAGACGCGTTTAGTGCAGATGATGTTACCTCTGGTGCGCGTGGTAAAGCTTGGTTGAATGATTACATAGCCTTGGGTGGAACTTATGTTAATGAAGATCGTGATGGTGTCGATTACGAGTTGAAAGGTACTGACGTCACTTTGCGAGCAGGTAAAGGAACTTATTTACGTCTTGAATATGCTGAGTCTGATGCGAAGCAGGCCGATAACAATTTTATTTCTGCAAATGGCGGGCTTAGTTTCACAAAACAGAATTCATCAACCGATGAACCAGATGGTGAAGCAAAAGGCATTGAAGCGCGTATCAACTTTGCAGAATTAAGTGATCATGAGGGTTACGTATTAGGTTGGTGGAAAGATCGTGATGCAGGGTTCTCATCTGCTGCACGTTTGGATGACGGAATTGAAACCATAGATACAGGCATCGAAGCACAATGGCAGGCTACTGAGCGCTTAGAACTTACAACACGCGCTACAAAACTGGATAAGAAAACTCAAAGTGAATTTAGTGCAGTCAGCCTGCAAGGTAATTACGATGTAAATAACAAGCTTAATGTTGGTTTAGAGCTACGGCACGAAGACGAAGAGGATGATGTTTTAAATGAAGAGGGTGAAGCGACCTTAGCTGGCGCAGAGATTCGCTATGCCCTAACCGATAATACGGAAGTCTATACAAGCGGACAGTTTGTTATAGAGGATAGTGGTGATTATGAAAGTAATGCGCTCGGTACAGTGGGTATACAACAACAAGTAAGTGAGCGATTGGCAATTAAAGGTGAACTTGCCACAGGTGATCGTGGTGATGCCGTAGTACTAGGTATGGAATACGACGTCACTCCAAATATGAATATTAGTCTTGATGCAGGTTTTGGTAGTGGCGCGACCAGTCAAATTGGTACTAATTACACGACTGCAAGTGGACTAGATTTATATGGTAGTTATGCGACAGATCCAGATCGCACGGATAGTGGCGAATCCATATTTACATTTGGAACACGTAAACGTTATGGAAATGGTCTTTACTTATATAGTGAGAATCAGTTTGGCGAAGGTGAAGATGCACAAAGTATTGCACGTACATATGGGCTGGATTTTGATTTAACTGAACAATGGCGTTTATCAGCATCGGTACAAAAGAATGATATCGAAGATGATCTAGGTGATATTGATCGCCGTGCTGCAACATTGGGCGCAAATTACTATGGCGATGACCTTAAGCTTGGTTCAGTGCTTGAATATCGTGAAGATTCCAACGCTCAGACTGACGAAGATGCTACCCAATGGATAACTTCAAACACAATAGAATGGCAGCAAAGTGAAAGCTTACGATGGTTAGGTAAAGCTGAGCTATCTACTACTCATAGTGATGAAAACAAAGGTAACGAAGCAAAATATGTCGAACTTGATTTAGGTTTTGCTTATCGTCCTGCTTTCAATGATCGACTCAACATCCTTGGTAAATATACATTTATTTATGATCTTGCTAGTAGTGGGCAGGATACTTCATTGGCGGATCAACGTAGTCATGTATTTGCAGTGGAAAGTATTTACGATTTGACACAAAAATGGGAAGTCGGTGCGAAGCTTGCCTATAAATCTGGCGACACACGTGTTTCTAGAGGATCAGGCCCATGGTTTGAAACCGGAGCGCATTTAGCGGTCGCACGCGCGCGTTATCACATGCTTAAAAAATGGGATGCATTATTTGAATATCGATGGTTAGAAACCGAAGAACGAGATGATGATAAAGATGGCGCATTAGCAGGTGTGTATCGACATATCGGTAAACACATGAAGGTGGGTGCGGGTTATAACTTTACCGATTTCAGCGATGACTTAACTGATAACGATTACGATTCTCATGGTTGGTTCTTTGATATAACAGGAAAATACTAAGGACAGTAAAGTGAAAATATTGAAAAGAAAGAAAGTATTTCTAATCTTACTTTCATTTTTTATGGTAATACCAACAACGGTATTTTCTGCAGTTCTAGATTGGGACGTAAACAATTGGCCGCTTCCTTCACTTGCACAAACTTATAATGTAGGTGGAAGTAATATTAACGTTACAATTTCTGGAAACACTGCACAGTTAAATACCACAGGAAACCCAGCTTCTCCCGAAACCAGTCAATATTTAACGGGAGGAACCGTCAACGAAGATGCCTTATTTATTCGCACTGACTTTGTAAATACAAGTCAAAACATAACGGTAACAATTGATTTCACACATCCTGGAGGTGTAAGTGATTTAAGCTTTACTGTTTGGGACGTAGATGCAGATATTCCGCAATGGAATGATCGTTTACAAGTCACAGCAGTTGCAGGGGGTGCAACCGTTAATCCTTCAAGCGTATCGGATGGCGTTACTAACAGCCCTATTGGTGCAAATGGTTCGATAGGTGATCCCGCAGATAATAATAATGCAGCAAATGCGTCTTCAGATGGTAATGTCACCTTTACTTTTAACCAAACAAGAATTACGCAACTAACCATTGTGTATACAAACGCCACAACTGGTACGCCGGGTAATCAATGGATTTCATTGCATGATTTAACTTTCGACGTTGCACCAACCCTTACGAAATTATTTAGTCCTGACACCATGACAGTGGGAGATGTCAGTACACTCACAATCAATTTAGGGAATAACGACACGAACACAGCAACACTAAGCTCAAACTTAGTTGACAATTTACCTGCTGGTGTCACGGTAGCAAACCCTGCAAATATTGGCGGCACATGTCCCGGAACGGTTAATGCACCAGTAGGCGGAGGAGCAATTACCTATACAAGTGGATCTACGATTCCTGCAGGTGGTTGTAGCATCACAGTGGATGTCACTTCTTCAACAGTCGGCACCGTTACAAATACTGTTGCCGCAAATGCGTTGCAAACAAACTTAGGAAATAATGCTGTTGCCGCAAGTGATGATCTAACTTCAAATGCAGTTGTAGCACCCACAGTAGTAAAGACGTTTAGTCCTGATTCGATCAACGCAAGTGGTATTAGTACACTAACTATAACTTTGGGGAATACAAACACTCTTGATGCAACATTAAGCGCACCGTTAGTAGATACATTACCTACTGCTGGAAATAGCGATGTTGTAGTTGCTGCGGCACCTAACATCGGTGGCACTTGTAACAGTGCGAATGTTTCTGCTGCGGCAGGGGCAGCTACGATAACTTATGCAAGTGGCGCAATCGTTCCAACCGGCGGATGCACAATAACAGTGGATGTAACTTCATCAATTATAGGTACATATACGAACACCATATCAGCAGGGGCATTGCAAACCGATTTAGGTAATAATAGTACAGCTGCGACAGATTCTTTAACTGTTAATTCAACATCGCCACCAACGGTTTCAAAAGCATTTAGTCCAAATATCATTAGCGCGGGCGGATCAAGTCAACTTACGATTACACTTGGTAATACCAATGCCGCTGCAATTACGCTGACTTCAAACATGGATGATAATTTGCCAGCTGGCGTAACCGCATCTTCTGTAAGTGGTGCCACTACTTGTCCTGGTACCGTAGATATAAGTACTAATACACGCGTTCGTTATGTAAATGGTTCAAGTATTCCAAGTGGTGGTTGCAATATAGTTGTGAATGTAACTTCTAGCACACTTGGAGTTGTAACAAATACAATCTTTGTTGGTGCGCTACAAACTAATGTGGGTAGTAATGCAAGTTCTGCCAGTGATAATTTAACCGTTAACGCAGGTGGAGGTTCGCCAACATGTCCTGCAGGGACAACACTGGTAACGCTTGGCACACCTCGAAATGCTGATGCAAGTGCTGCGGGTACATCTGCAGGAATTCTGCGAGAAGCTCAAGCGTATGGACCGATCGAAGCACTTGGAACTAATCTTCAAAGTACCTTAACCGCGGCACGTTTGCGTTCACCAGAGCCAACTTTAGTATTAGATTTGACCGATACGGTTCCGGAGAATTCGACGATTATTCTTTCCATTGCAAGAAATAACAATGGTGGTAATTACGATATTGATGCTTCGGCTGACAATAGTAGCTTTGGTGGTTTAATAACCTTCAGTGCTGGTCCAAATGATATTTCGCAACAAATTAGTTACACCGTTCCAAGTGGAGGAGCGAGATACGTTCGTTTTGATCGTAATAGCGGAAGTTTATGGGTGGATGGTGTGCAGTACTCACAAATTTGTCAGGCTGTTCCTCAAGCAGATTTATCTATTACTAAAACGGATAGCAGTGCAACATACTCTCCAGGCGGCACAGGTACCTATGTAATAACGGTCACCAATAATGGCCCCGAATCAGTGACTGGGGCTACTATTCAAGATTTATTACCGAATGGTGTTACCTTATCAGCACAATGGACCTGTTCTGCAACAGCAGGATCTAGTTGTAGTGCCGCAAGCGGAGGCAGTGCAGGAGGCAGCACAGTTTCTCTGACTGCTAACATTATTAATGGTGGAGTGATAACGGTTAATGTGCCAGTGCAGTTTTCGAGTAATATGGGAGATTATTAAGCTCCCCTCCACTTAGTGCTGTTGCCCTCGCTTGGGTTCTATTTCACAATAGCGACCCCATTATTGGTGACCAGAGTAGCGTCACATATATATAAGTATAAAAACAGATGGAAAATCGTCGAGAACTCGCTAATGCCATACGAGCATTAAGTATGGATGCTGTGCAGCAAGCTAACTCGGGTCATCCCGGCATGCCGATGGGGATGGCAGATATTGCAGAAGTACTTTGGAACGATTTTCTTAAACATAATCCTAATAATCCTAACTGGCCTGATCGAGATCGATTTGTAGTATCAAACGGCCATGGTTCAATGTTGCTTTATTCTTTATTGCATTTGTCAGGTTATGACCTTTCCATTCAAGACTTAAAAGATTTTCGTCAACTGAATTCTAAGACCCCAGGCCATCCTGAGTATGGGGATACACCTGGTGTAGAAACTACGACTGGACCATTAGGTCAAGGAGTGGCTAATGCAGTGGGCATGGCAATTGCAGAAAAAATGCTTGCCGCACAGTTTAATAAAGACAACATAAATATTGTCGATCATTATACGTATGTTTTTGTTGGCGATGGTTGTCTGATGGAAGGTATTTCCCATGAAGCGTGTTCACTGGCAGGCACCTTAGGTCTTGGTAAATTAATTGTGTTTTATGACGATAACGGAATTTCAATTGATGGTGAAATTGAAGGATGGTTTACGGATGATACACCGATGCGTTTTCGTTCTTATGGATGGGATGTTATTGAAAATGTAGATGGTCATGATGTTACACAAGTTAAGAATGCTATAGATTCAGCAAGAAACGAAATTTCCAAACCCACATTAATTTGTTGTAAGACCATAATTGGGTGGGGTGCACCTAACAAACAAGGTACCGGTGATGCACATGGTGCGCCATTGGGTGAGGATGAAATTAAGTTAGTACGTGAAAAAATTAACTGGCAGTATCCGCCTTTTGAAATTCCTGAATCAATATACAGTGCATGGAGAGCATCAAGTGCAGGAGCTGAAAAAGAAGAGCAGTGGCAAGAAACATTTGAATCTTATAAGTCAAAATATCCAGAACTTGCTGCTGAATTTGTAAGACGCACAACAAACAAACTACCAGAACACTGGGAAAGTGTGTCCCAGGAAGTTATTCAAAATGCGGTAGAAGAAAAAAAGACCGTTGCAACACGTAAAGCTTCCGAGCTTGCTTTGGATGGCTACGCAAAACACCTGCCAGAAATCGTAGGTGGCTCCGCAGATTTAACACCATCTAATAATACTTGGTGGTCTGGTTCTAAAGACATCGAGGTTGACGATACAACAGGAAACTATTTACGTTATGGAGTGCGTGAATTCGGCATGTCTGCAATCAATTCGGGAATTGCATTGCACGGAGGATTTATTCCTTATAGTGCAACTTTCTTAGTATTTTCTGACTACGCCAGAAATGCGTTGCGTATGTCTGCGTTAATGGGTTTGCGAAATATATTTATCTTCACACATGATTCGATCGGTCTAGGAGAAGACGGGCCTACCCACCAAGCGATTGAGCAAACGGCAACCTTGCGCATGATTCCTAATATGTCTGTTTGGCGTACCGCTGACACAGTGGAATCTGCCGTGGCATGGAAGAGTGCAATTGAACGTACCAATGGTCCAACGAGTTTAATATTCTCGCGTCAGAATTTACCCTTTATAGAACGAACAAATGATCAAGTAGCTGCAATAGCAAAAGGTGGTTATGTACTGCATGATTGTGACCAAGTCCCAGAACTTATTTTAATTGCCGCGGGTTCGGAAGTAAGTATTACGCTTAGTGCGGCAAAACAATTAGCACAATTAGGCAAACAGGTTAGAGTGGTTTCCATGCCTTCGACTGATGTATTTGATCAGCAAGATGATACATATAAAGAAGCTGTGTTACCTGCTGCGGTGACCAAGCGCTTAGCAATCGAAGCCGGAGTTTCGGATTATTGGTGCAAGTACGTTGGCCTGCAAGGACGCGTGATCGGTATGGATACGTTTGGCGCTTCAGCGCCAGGGAATGTGGCCATGCAGTATTTTGGATTTAGTGAAGCGAATATCGTTCTACATGCAAATGAAATGCTAGGGTAAAGACAAACTGAAAAAGCAATTAATATTTAAAGAGATAACGTACGGAGAAAGGAAATGGCTATAAAAGTTGCAATTAATGGTTATGGGCGTATTGGTAGAAATATTATGCGCGCGATTTACGAATCAGGCCGCAACAATGAAATTCAAGTGGTAGCAATTAATGATTTAGGTGATGCGCATACCAATGCACATTTAACTCAATACGATACCGCGCATGGTAAGTTTAATGGCACGGTAGAAGTAGATGGCGATTACATGGTTATTAATGGTGATCGTATTCGAGTATGTTCAGAACGTGACCCAAGCAAACTTCCTTGGAGTGAGCTAGGGGTTGATGTGGTACATGAGAGTACCGGTTTTTTTGCAAGTAAAGAAAAAGCTTCAGCTCATTTAACTGCAGGAGCAAAAAAAGTAATTATTTCCGCTCCGGGTGGTAACGATGTCGATGCAACAATTGTGTATGGCGTCAATCATGATGTGCTTAAAGCAACGGATACTGTAATTTCAAATGCATCATGCACCACAAACTGTTTAGCACCGCTGGTAAAGCCGTTGCATGAAAAGATTGGTGTTGAAAACGGTGTAATGACAACGATTCATGCTTACACCAACGATCAAGTTTTAACAGATGTTTATCATAGCGATTTACGTCGCGCACGGTCTGCAACCATGTCGATGATACCCACTAAAACCGGTGCCGCCTCCGCAGTAGGGTTGGTGTTGCCAGAGCTAAATGGAAAATTAGATGGCTTTGCAATGCGTGTTCCAACCATCAATGTGTCTATTGTTGATTTGACGTTCTTGGCTTCACGAGATACCACTGCTGAAGAAGTTAATGCAGTTATGAAGGAGGCTGCGGACGGGCATGTGCTTGATTATGTCGACGCACCATTGGTATCGGTCGATTTTAATCATGATCCACACTCTTCTAACTTTGATGCATCACTTACCAAAGTTATGGGTACGCGCACCGTTAAAGTCTGCTCTTGGTACGATAACGAATGGGGTTTTTCTAACAGAATGTTAGATACCACCATTGCTTTAATGAATGCAAAGTAAGTTGAAAAGAAATTCAGATTACAAAATATTGATGAAACGAACTTGAAGCCATGAAAGTGTTAAGCATGGCGGATCTTGATCTCACGAATCAGCGCGTGCTGATTCGTGAAGATTTAAATGTACCTGTAAATGATGGCCGAGTAACGAGTGCCAAACGCATTCAAGCAGCATTACCAACGATTAAACTTGCCCAAAATAATGGTGCAAAAGTCATATTGATGTCGCATCGAGGCCGTCCTACAGAAGGAGAATATAATCAAGAACATTCACTCCAGCCGATAGCTGATTATTTATCGAATGAATGCAATTTAAATGTTCGTTTAGAAAAACAATGGCTTTCAGGTATAGATTTTAATGCTGATGAAATAGTGCTTTGTGAAAATGTGCGGTTTCAAGTTGGAGAGAAAAAAAACGATGACCAATTGGCTAAGCGAATGGCGAGCCTTTGCGATATATTTGTAATGGATGCATTCGGAACGGCTCATCGCGCCCAGGCTTCGACTCATGGAGTCGCAAAATATGCGCCGATTGCTTGTGCGGGACCATTATTAAAAAAAGAGCTCGACTCATTAGAACAAGCGCTTTCCAATCCAAAGCGCCCGATGGCAGCTATCGTTGGTGGTTCAAAAGTTTCGACAAAATTAACCGTGCTAGAAACTTTATTGGATAAAGTAGATCAACTAATCGTGGGTGGTGGTATTCTAAATACTTTTTTAGCAGCAACAGGTAAACCAGTTGGAAAATCGCTGTATGAAGATGATTTAGTGGCTACTGCCAAATCTTTGCTTGCGAAAGCGCAAGACAAAAACACACGTCTCCCAATGCCAACTGATGTCGTATGTTCGAAAGAATTTTCACAAACAGCAACAGCTGAAATAAAAAATGTTGACGATGTACTAGATGATGACATGATTTTGGATATTGGGCCGCAATCATCTCAACAGTTGGCTACTTTAATGCAAGATGCCGGTACAATTGTATGGAACGGACCTGTTGGTGTTTTCGAATTTGATGCATTTTCTAAAGGAACGGAAGTGATGGCTAAAGCAATCGCAGCTAGTAGCGCATTTTCAATTGCGGGCGGGGGAGACACCTTAGCTGCAGTAGATAAATTTGGTTTAGAAACTCAAATTTCTTATATTTCTACAGGCGGTGGTGCTTTCCTTGAGTATTTAGAGGGAAAAAAACTACCCGCTGTTGAAATTCTCGAACAACGAGCAAATAAATAAATGAGTCTAATAACAGAAATACGCCAACGCAAAGCGATTCTGCGACATACAAAGATTATCGCAACCTTAGGTCCTGCTACGGACAGTGAAAAAGTAATGGGTCAGTTAATTGATGCAGGGATTGATTTGGTTCGTCTCAACTTTTCTCATGGTTCACATGAGGAGCATGCTTGGAGAATAAAAACAATACGCAAGCTTAGTAGAGAAAAAAATTATGAAGTTGGTGTATTGGGTGATTTGCAGGGAGCAAAAATCAGAATTGGTCTTTTTAAAGATAAAAAAATTAATTTGGAGAATGGAGAAAATTTTTGTGTTGATACTGAATTATCTTTGGAAGAGGGTGATCAAGAAAAAGTTGGTACAACCTATAAAGGTTTAGCAGGAGACGTCAATACTGATGATATTTTACTTATTGATGATGGGCGTATTGTTTTACGTGTGCTCAACGTCGATGGGAGTAAAATAAATTGTGAGGTTGTCATGGGGGGCGAACTTACTAGCAACAAAGGAATCAATCGCAAGGGTGGAGGATTATCAGCACCGGCACTTACTGAAAAAGATCGTGAAGATATTCTGCATGCAGTTAATTTTGATGTTGACTACATTGCAATTTCTTTTCCAAGAGATGCGGACGATATTAAATTAGCGAAGCAAATTTTTACCGATGCGGGTGGCAAGGCCGGGATTATTGCCAAAATCGAACGTTTTGAAGCATTAGAATCCATTGATGAAATCTTAGATGAATGTGATGCAATCATGATTGGTCGCGGGGACTTAGGAGTCGAGATTGGAGACGCAGAGGTCCCGGGTGTGCAAAAAACCTTGATTGACATGGCGCACGAAAAAAATCGTATTGCCATTACGGCCACACAAATGATGGAGTCGATGACGTATAGCCCAATTCCCACACGTGCTGAAGTATCTGATGTAGCAAATGCAGTTTTAGACGGTACAGATGCAGTAATGCTTTCAGGTGAAACGGCAGTGGGCAAGTACCCTGCTGAAACCGTTAGAGCTATGAGCCGCACTTGCTTGGCATCGGAACGCCGTGCATTAAAAAAGAACTCAGATGAACGCGTAGATACACTATTTGAAAGAGTGGATGAGGCGATTGCTATGTCAGCAATGTACACCGCTAATCACTTGAATGTGGCAGCTATTGCAGCACTAACAGAATCTGGATCCACTGCATTGTGGATGTCGCGCGTGAATTCTGCGATACCTATTTACGCACTTTCCCGTATTGAAAAAACCTTGCGTAGAGTAACTTTATATAAAGGTGTATATCCAGCTAGTCTTGAGCTAATGGGGCGCACTCATGCGGAAGTGAACAAAGAGGCCATTGATGTGCTATTGAAGTGTGCAGTAGTACAGGAGAATGACTTGGTGATAATTACCAAAGGTGATCTCGTGGGTGTTGATGGCGGCACGAATGCATTAAAAATTGTTCGAGTTGGTCACTTAATTGATCCACAATAGTTGGTAAAATCACCCTAAATAAATTTTGTATTACTAAAGATAAAATAGAGGCCTCATTAGGAGAATAAGTATGAATGTTCAAGAATTAAATAAAATTGCCTGTGCAATGGTTGCGCCAGGCCGCGGCATTTTAGCCATGGATGAAAGTCATCCTACCTGCAATGGACGTTTTGAAAAATTAGGCATCGCGACTACAGAAGAAATGCGTCAGGCCTACCGTGATATGTTAGTGACTGCTCCTGGTTTATCAGATTATATCGGCGGTGCTATTTTATTTGACGAAACAATTCGTCAAAAAACATTAGACGGCACACCATTTGCGGAATACTTGAGTAAAAATGGCATCATTCCTGGTATCAAGGTAGATGCCGGTGCGAAAGCATTAGCGGGCCATGAAACTGAAAAAGTTACAGAAGGTTTAGATGGCTTGCGTGATCGCTTTGCAGAATATTATGAATTAGGTGCGCGTTTTTCTAAATGGCGTGCAGTGATCACGATTGGTGAAAAAATTCCAAGTTGGGCATGTATAGAAGCTAACGCGCATGCGCTAGCACGTTATGCAATGTTAAGCCAGGAAGCGGGTATCGTACCGATTGTAGAACCTGAAGTGCTTATGAATGGTGAACACAGCATTGAACGTTGTTATGAAGTTACCGAGTTAACCCAACGCATCACTTTCCAACATCTTAAGAATCAAGGTATTGCACTAGAAGGTATGATTCTAAAACCATCTATGGTGATTTCCGGTGACACAAATAACAACAGAGCAGATGTTCAAACTGTAGCTGAGCAAACAATTAAATGCTTACTTGCTTCAGTGCCTGCTGCAGTACCCGGCATTGCTTTTTTGTCAGGTGGCCAATCTGATGAAGAAGCGAGTGCACATTTAAATGCTATGAATGCATTGGGCATCGATTTACCTTGGGCCTTAACCTTTTCTTATGGTCGAGCTTTGCAGCAAACTGCTATGAAAACCTGGAAAGGTGAGACTGCAAATGTTGAAGCTGCACAAAATGCCTTGTTATGGAGGGCCAAATGTAATGGTTCCGCGGCATTAGGCAAGTATTCTGAAGCCATGGAAAAACAAGCCGCTTAAATCTTGCTATAAAGTTATGTAGGGAAAGAAATTTTCCCTACAAAAATTCCAAATTCCTCTCTGGTTGTTTAGAAAAGTAACGACTAAATACCGTACAAATTGATAGCCATGCGCACTCTATTAGTGCATTCGCATGGCGCCAGTATCTACAATAGTGCATTCGCACTATAATTTAATTATAGTGATGAGGCATAAAGAGGCTAGCAATATAGCCTAAAAAATAAGAATTAAGACTAAATTAAGTAAAAAAATACATTCAAAAAGGAGTGCTGTCATGAAAATGGTCACAGCCATAATTAAACCCTTCAAGCTTGATGATGTGCGTGAAGCACTTTCCGAAATCGGTGTTATGGGTCTCACGGTAACTGAAGTTAAAGGTTTTGGCAGACAAAAAGGCCACACCGAACTTTATCGGGGGGCAGAATATGTCGTCGATTTTTTACCAAAAGTTAAATTAGAAATTGGTGTACCAGAAGATCAGGTGGAGTCTGTTATTGAAGCAATTACTAAGTCTGCAAATACCGGAAAAATAGGTGATGGAAAAATATTCGTTAGCAATATAGAGCAAGCGATACGCATTCGAACCGGTGAAACAGGTAAAGATGCCTTATAAAAGAATAAAAAATAAAAGAATTTATAAAGGGAAACAGAATGAGTTTATTTAAACAAATATTAGATAAAGGCTTTGTTATGAGTAAACGAGTATTGTCACTTTACTTACTTCTAATGATAGCTATACCTGGGATTGCACTTGCGGAGGATGTTCTTGATACAGGAGATACATCGTGGTTACTTACATCCACTGCACTTGTTTTGTTTATGACCATACCAGGTCTATCACTTTTTTATGCTGGTTTGGTGCGTAGTAAAAATGTCCTCTCTGTTTTGATGCAATGTTTCAGTATTACCTGCTTAGCATCAATTGTATGGCTAGTGTTTGGATACAGTCTTGCATTTGGTGAAGGAAATAGTTTGGTTGGAGATTTTTCTAACTTATTTTTAAAAGAGGTTACTCGTGATGCTTTAAATGGCACGATTCCTGAAAGTGTATTTGTAATGTTTCAGATGACTTTTGCCATTATTACACCTGCGCTCGTAGTGGGTGGATTTGCAGAACGCATGAAATTTTCATCCATGATGTGGTTTTCACTGTTATGGCTCGTAGTCGTTTATTTCCCGGTGTGTCATTGGGTATGGGGCGGTGGCTGGTTAGCAGAAAAAGGAGTGCTTGATTTTGCAGGTGGATTAGTTGTGCATTTAACTGCTGGAGCTGGAGCAATTGTTGCCGCAATGGTATTAGGAACTCGTAAAGGATTTCCAAGAATTGCCATGCCGCCACACAATTTAACCATGTCAGTAACCGGTGCCGGCATGTTGTGGGTCGGTTGGTTTGGGTTTAATGCTGGAAGTGCAGTGGCTGCTAGTGGAGATGCAGGTATGGCCATGTTAGTCACACACATTAGTGCAGCAACAGCATCATTAGTTTGGATGTTTGCCGAATGGGTAAAATATGGCAAACCTAGTGTGTTAGGCATTGTGACAGGTATGGTTGCCGGTCTTGGCACGATTACTCCGGCCTCAGGTTTTGTGGGTCCAATAGGTGCACTCATAATTGGTGCTTCAGCGGGTCTCATTTGTTTCACTGCAACTAACTTCTTAAAACGTGTACTCAAAATTGATGATTCGTTAGATGTTTTTCCTGTACATGGTGTCGGGGGAATTTTAGGAACCATTCTCGCCGGTGTATTTGTTGCTGAACAATTTGGTGGGGCAGGTCTTGCAGAAGGCATGACTATTGGGTCTCAAGTGGGTGTGCAAGTCATAGGCGTAGTGGCTGTTCTAGTTTGGACAGTTGTTGCAACCTTTATTATTTTACAAGTTGTTAAGTTACTTGTTGGTTTACGAGTCGACGAACAACAAGAAACTGAAGGGCTGGATATCACTCAGCACGAAGAGACGGGATATAATATGTGAGCATAGGAATATGCGAATAAGAGTAGCAACAGGGATGTTGCTACAAATTAAAGTCTGTTAGGTTCAAATCGAAAGCAGGTTGGAAAATTCAAATTAGATCTATTAAATGTCCGCTAACGACCGCCAAGGATGGCGGAAGTGCAGAAATTGCAGGAGCAAATTTCTGTCGACCAAAGCGGATATAGCTCGTACCTGATAAGCTCCAAAATAGATAGTATTTAAAATTGCTTGTAAAGTTTTCGAATGTATCAACTGCCATTAACTCGTATAGTACCTATCAGTTTAATTAAATTTGAGTAATTAAATGCTGCTTGATAATCAAACAATGTATGACGCTTTTGTTAGAAAAGACCATTCCTTTGAAGGTGCTTTTATCATTTGTGTCAAAACTACCGGCATATTTTGTAGACCAACCTGTACTGCCCGAAAAGCAAAAGTGGAAAATGTTGAGTTTTTTCCTACTACTAAAGAAGCGTTGGATCATGGGTATAGACCATGTCAGGTCTGTCAGCCTATGGAGTTATATGGGGAAACACCCTCATGGATTAAGAAAATATTAAATGAAGTTAAAACTTATCCTGATATTAAATTAAATGACTATGAATTAAAGCAAAAAGGAATTGACCCTGCCAGGATTAGAAGATGGTTCAAAAAACATCATGGCATCACGTTTCATGCATATTTAAGGTCTCTAAGAATTAATCGCGCCTTTGGCCAGATAAAACACCACCATAAAGTGATTGATACTGCGCTAGACAATGGTTATGAATCATTAAGTGGGTTCAATGAAGCATTTAAAAAGGCAACAGGATTCGCACCTTCTGATTCAAAAAATGAAAATATTGTGACAATAACAAGAATATCAACACCGATAGGCCCTATGTTTGCTGGGGCAACCGAAGAAGGTATCTGCCTACTTGAATTTACAGACAGAAGGATGTTGGAAACTCAAATTAAGAGATTACGAAAATTATTAAAAGCAGAGTTTGTTCCTGGAGATAACGATCATTTCCAAGAATTAGACAAACAACTAAAAGAGTACTTTGATAAAAAGAGAAAGACATTTGATCTTCCGCTGGTAGTCCCCGGTACTAAATTTCAACAAAAAGCTTGGGATATGCTTCAGTGTATTCCGTATGGTGAAACACGCACCTATCAACAACAAGCAATCGATATAGGAAAACCTAAAGCCGTAAGAGCAGCTGCAACTGCAAATGGTGATAACAGAATATCAATTATCATTCCTTGTCACCGAGTCATTGCTAAAAGCGGTGAATTAGCAGGTTATGGAGGAGGACTTTGGCGTAAACAATATCTTTTGGAATTAGAAAGTAATGCTTAAATTAAAAAATCAAGAATTGTTTAATGGAGTCAATCTATACGGAACTTAGTTTCACATTGAATAACCGCTTATGGCCTTAAGCGGCTATATTTAAAACACATAACTTTAATCTGAAACAACTTCCATGTTGTTACTCTTATTCGCACATCCATGTGCTGACCATCAAGCCAATGCAGATATTTATCTTGCTGAGCTAATTAAGTGTTCAATGATTGGCGAATTACTTCCGATAGTTTCATTATTTGAAACCATAAAAATTGGAACATCTAAAAAACTTTGTAAGTCCTCATGATTGTTCATCGCTTTATCATGAGGTGAGTTTCTACTATTTAAGATAATTGCGTTGAGCGTTAAGCCTCTTTGCTGAATTGCTTCCACAGTTAATAAAATATGGTTAATGCATCCTAGCTGATCGTTTGCTACGAGTAATACAGGGAGTTGCAATGTTTCTGCAAGATCAGCGTTTAAGCCATTTTCACAAAGTGGCGAATAGAAACCCCCAGCACCTTCAACCACAAGAAAGTTTTTATCAGTTACATTAACTAGACAGGCTTGTTTAGTTTCTTTAACACTAATGGGTTTGTTCGCTAGGCGTGCTGCACGTTGTGGTGATATGGCTGGCTCAAAACGAAATGGACAAATTTCTGATAGCGGATTTTTTTTCTGAATCGCTTCATAGTAGCGATTTGCATCATCAGGATGTAATGATCCGTCGATACGTTCACAACCCGATTCGATAGGTTTGCGTGGCACAACATCAACTTCCAGATCATGTAATCGCGCTACGATTTGTGCACCAATGTAGGTTTTGCCTACATCAGTATCCGTGCCGGTAATAAATAATCCTTTTTTTATCACTATATTATTTATTTAAAAACAGTTACTTATTGTATTGTTTGACAAACATACCACCTGGTATGTATAACATACCGACCGGTATGATAAACAAAACACAGAATAAGAATGCCATCTACAGCTAAGAATACTGAACAAGAACTCGATACTCGGCAAGTCATATTAGAAGCTGCCTACGAAGAAATTCACGTGCGTGGATTTCAAGCTGCAAGTTTGTCGAAAATTTTATCCTCTACCAATGTTACTAAAGGAGCGTTGTATCACTACTTTCCTACCAAATTAGCACTTGGTTATGCAGTAGTCGATGAAATCCTTGCCGATCATATTCAACAACAGTGGGTGCAACCGCTGCTACAAGCAGATGATCCTATCACAACGTTTAAAAATATCATTATGCAATTAGGTGGTGAAATTACCGAAGAGGACCTTCAATGTGGATGCCCTTTAAATAATCTTGCACAAGAAATGGCACCAATTGATGAAGGTTTTCGTTCGCGAGTTGAAGCTGTCTATCGTGCTTGGCGTAAAGGAATTGAAAAAGCACTTGTTAAAGGCCAAGAAAGTGGTTTCGTTAACAAAAATGTAAATGTTACAAGCGTTGCAACGATGATTGTGGCCAGCCTGGAAGGTTGTATGGGTCTAGCAAAAAATTCACAAAGTAAAAAAGTATTATTCCAATGTGGACAAAGTGTAATGGATTATCTCGAAAGCTTAAGACCATAGATACACAGTTATGCTAAGCAAATATTCAGATTTTATTCTCCGTTGGCGTTATCTAGTAGTACTTATAAGTTTAGTATGTGCATTTGCTTTAGCATCAGGAGGTAAGAATTTAGTTTTCACAAATGATTACCGGTATTTTTTTAGTGAGGACAATCCACAGCTGCTTGAATTTGAAACATTACAAGATACTTATACAAAAAATGATAATGTTTTTATAATGCTGGAACCTAAAAGTGGCAATGTATTTGATAAACCGTTTTTAGCAGCATTAAAAGAACTTACAGAAAGTTCTTGGCAGGTTCCTTATTCTATTCGTGTTGATTCAATTACTAATTTTCAACATACCTATGCAGAGGATGATGATCTTATCGTTATCGATTTAGTTGATGATGTAGAAAATTTATCAACGAGTGATATTAGTTACATTCAAAATGTTGCTTTAAATGAACCTTTATTAGTACATCGATTAGTTTCGGCAGCTTCTCAAGCTGCTGCAGTTAATATTACAATTGAGCTGCCGGGTAAAAATGAAACTACAGAAGGACCTGAAGTCGTTAACTTTACAAGGGACATGGTAAAAGCCTTTGAGCAAGCACATCCAGAAATTGATGTATACACCACTGGCATTGTAATAATGAACAATGCATTTCCGGAAGCCAGCATAAATGATATGAAAAATCTCATACCGTTTGCATTTGCTGCGGTTATCATAGGTTTATTCTTGTTTTTACGTAGTATCAGTGCAACGGTCTCCACGTTAATCGTAATCATTCTCTCCATTATCATGGGAATGGGCGCTGCGGGTTGGTTGGGCTTTAAGTTAACACCACCCTCTGCATCCGCTCCAACCATGATTCTTACTTTAGCTGTGGCTGATTGTGTGCACTTTTTGACGACATTTCTTAAATCCATGCGTGCTGGTCTAGATAAGTTTGCTGCAATTAAAGAGTCATTAAGAATTAACTTTAATCCAATATTTTTAACTTCATTAACCACAGTAATCGGATTTTTAAGTTTAAATTTTAGTGATGTTCCCCCGTTTCGTGATCTCGGCAATATCACAGCAATGGGTGTGACATTTGCGTTTGTTTTATCAATATTTTTCTTACCTGCTTTGGCCGCAATATTACCGTTTAGAGTTAAAGTCGGTATGGATAGAAAAACAAAACTAATGCAAGCTCTCGCAAATTATGTAATTGCTAAACGTAAAGTTTTGCTTTGGGGGATGGGGGCGGTGATTCTTGCATTCATAGCAATTATTCCACGTAATGAAGTTAATGATCGTTTTGTAGAGTATTTCGATGAATCAATTGATTTTCGTCAGCACACAGACTATGTAACTGAAAAAATTTCTGGTCTTTATAGTATTCAATTTTCCCTAGAAGCAAACGTTTCGGGTGGTATTAGTGAGCCAGCTTTCTTGCAGATAATGGATGACTTTACCAAATGGCTGCGTGAACAACCTGAGGTGATGCATGTAAATACGGTTTCAGACACTTTCAAACGTCTAAATAAAAACATGCATGCAGATGATCAGCAGTTTTATAAATTGCCAGATAATCGCGAGCTAGCAGCACAATACTTATTGTTGTATGAATTATCCTTGCCTTATGGACTTGATCTGAACGATCAAATTAATATTGATAAATCCTCTACTCGAATATCTACAACTTTGCAGACATTAAGTACTGAGCAGATGTTAAATTTTGAAACAAGAGCAAGAAATTGGATTAATGAAAATGCACCAAACATAGGAATGGTTGCCTCTGCCCCAGCAGTAATTTTTTCGCACCTCGCTGTACGTAATGTCGATAGCATGATTAAAGGCACTTTAGTTGCATTGGCGGTTATTTCGCTAATTTTAATTTTTGCATTAAGATCTTTTAAATTAGGTTTGGTGAGTTTAATTCCAAATCTCACACCTATTGGTGTTGCATTTGGTTTTTGGGCTATTTTTGATAGTGAAGTTGGACTCGCGTTATCCATTGTTGCAGGTATGACATTAGGCATTGTCGTGGATGATACCGTACACTTTATGAGTAAGTATTTACGAGCAAAACGTGAAGAAAATGCATCTGCAATTGAGGCTGTCCGCTATGCCTTTGAAAATGTGGGAACCGCATTATTAGTAACTACAATCGTCCTAGCTGCGGGATTTTTAGTTTTATCTTTGTCAGCGTTTGAGTTGAATTCTGCAATGGGTTTATTAACCGCGATTACCATTGTCATTGCTTTAGTAATTGATTTCTTATTTTTACCACCATTATTGATTGCATTAGAAGGTGGCGGTCATGAACAGGAGAACCGTGATGAAAAAGAGTTGGACTCTGATTTGGCAACTGCTGGTTAGCGCTATCGTATTTAGTGCCAGCCCATTTGCTTGGTCTGAAACACCTGAGGAGAAAGGACTAGCAATTGCTATCGCAGCGGATGAGCGGGATTCTGGCTTTGAAACCATTACAGCAGATATGGTGATGATTTTGCGTAATCGTCAAGGGCAAGAAAGCACACGTTATATACGCACGCGCACCTTGGAAGTCGAAGGTGACGGCGATAAGACCTTATCTATTTTTGATCGTCCTGCAGATGTAAAACATACAGCCGTTCTCACATACAGTCATGGCTTAGAGCCGGATGATCAATGGCTATATCTACCTGCATTGAAGCGTGTAAAACGCATTAATTCAAGGAATAAATCTGGGCCGTTTGTAGGGAGTGAATTCGCCTTTGAAGATTTAGGTTCGCAAGAAGTAGAAAAATATTCATATAAATATTTACGAGATGAAGCTTGTGGGGAGTGGGATTGTTATGTAGTAGAACGATATCCTGAATATGAATATTCTGGTTATACACGCCAGATAGCGTGGATAGACAAGGCCGAGTACCGTCCGGTGAAAATAGAATTCTACGATCGAAAAGATGCCTTACTTAAAACACTAACTTATAGTGGTTATCAAGAGTATATTGATTACTATTGGCGTCCTGATGAAATGTTTATGGAAAATCATCAAACCGGCAAAACAACTACGTTAAAATGGTCAAACTATAAATTTAAAACAGAAGTAGCTGAGCGTGATTTTAATCCTAATGCATTGCCTCGCTTGCGTTAAAAAAATAACCTAAAAATTTAAAATGTTTCGGACATTAAAAACTGTCTTACATGTGCTTATGTGGGGCATTGTTTTTTCACCGTTCTATTTTCATGTGGTTTTGGCAGAAGAAGAATCAACTGGCTATTGGTCTGGTTATATTTCTGGTCAAGGGCGCGGATTTTGGCAAAGTCCGCAATTCAACGATCAACGTGATGGTGATATTTCATTCGCAACAGAACCAGAGTATTACAAAGATTGGAATAATGGTTTACGTGCAATAACTTTTAAACCTTTTATACGAATTGATTCTACTGATCCAGAACGTACTCATGTCGATATTAGAGAAGCACATTATTTGCATGTAGTCGGTGATTGGGAATGGCGTGTCGGCATAGCCAAAGTGTTTTGGGGAGTAACCGAATCTCAACATCTGGTCGATATCATTAATCAAACAGACTTAGTTGAGAATATAGATACCGAAGACAAGCTTGGTCAACCAATGATAGAGACTACTTGGTTGCAAGATTGGGGCGCATTACAGTTTTATATTTTACCGGGATTTCGGGAACGAACCTTCCCGGGTCGGCATGGACGTCTGCGTACGGGTTTAGTGGTAGATACTGATAAAGAAGAATATGAATCAGGGGCAGAAGAATATCACGTGGATTGGGCGATACGTTTGAAAACCCAATTTGGGCCCATTGATTTAGGGCTATCACACTTTAATGGCACATCGCGTAATCCAGAATTACGCCCTACTGTTAATTCAAGTGGTGATATAGAACTGATCCCATTTTACGGTTTAATTGATCAAACAGGCTTAGACTTGCAAGCCATAATAGGCAATTGGACATGGAAGTTAGAATCTATATTGCAGACTAAAAAAGGCCGTGACTTCACAGCAGCCGTAGGTGGATTTGAATATACGTTTTATGGTGTTTCTGAAAGCGGTGCGGATTTAGGCGTGTTGTCTGAATATCATTATGATGATCGCAAGCAAGATGCTGCTACTCCGTTTCAGGATGATCTATTTTTAGGTGCGCGTTATGTATTTAATGATGCACAAGATACAGAAATTTTAGCGGGTGGTTTATATGATTTCGACTTTAGCAGTAAAAGTTTTCGTGTAGAGTTGCAGCGTAGATTTAGCGATAGTTGGAAGCTTGAGAGCGAATTACAAATGTTTAGCAATGTTGCAAATGAAGATCCACAACGTGATTTTCATCGCGATGATTATTTTCAAGTAGATCTTGCATATTATTTCTAATAAGCATGGTAAGTAAGGAGCAGCTTGAGAAAAACAAATTAAATGCTAAAGCATTTTATGACCTTATGTTTAATCAATGTAGGCCTTCTGAAGCTATTGAAAAATACGTAGGGGATTCCTATACCCAGCATAACCCTCATGTCGGTGACGGTAAAAAGGCATTTATTGAGTATTTTGAAAGAATGGCAAAAGAGTATCCAGAAAAGAAAGTTCATTTTAAAAAAGTGATCGCAGAAAATAATTTTGTTGTTCTACATTGTTTACAAGAATGGCCCGATAATGAAAATTATGCAGGAATCGATATTTTTGGTTTTGATGAAAACGGGAAAATTATTGAGCACTGGGATGTTTTACAGGCCGTTCCTAAAGAATCAGCAAATAACAACACTATGTTCTAAATTATTTCGCCAGTGAGAATTTCACAAGCTTCTAAATATTTCTTGCTAGTATTGTCGATAATTTCTTGAGGGAGTTTTGGGCCGGGAGCTTTTTTATTCCAATCTAAGGTTTCCAAATAGTCACGTACGTATTGCTTGTCAAAACTTTTTGGACTTTGCCCCACTTGATAAGAATCTAAAGGCCAAAAACGAGATGAGTCAGGAGTGAGTGCTTCGTCAATTAAAATAATTTCTTGATTTTCATCTAATCCAAATTCAAATTTGGTATCGGCAATTATGATTCCACGCTCTAATGCATAGTGAGCCGCTTCAGAATATATTTGTAAGCTTAAATCTCTAACTTTTTCAGCAATATCTTTTCCTGCTAAATTAATAATTTCATCAAAACTTACATTAATATCGTGATCGCCTACAGCAGCTTTTGTAGAAGGAGTAAATATTGCAGTATTCAGTTGCTGGGCTTGCTGTAAATTTTCAGGTAGTTTTACACCACAAATAGCCCCAGTATTTTGATATTCCTTCCAGCCAGAACCAATCACATAACCGCGTACAATAGCTTCAAATGGCAGCGCTTTTAATTTTCGTGCTATGACGCTTCTGTCTTTAAGTATGTTTAATTCCTGCTCATCTTTAATGATATCTTCGAGAGGTATGTCACTTAGATGATTCTTTACTTGCTTAGAGAAACGATCGAACCAGAAGTTGGAAACTTTAGTAAGCACGATGCCTTTTTTTGGAATCGGGTCAGGTAAAATCACATCGAAAGCAGATAAGCGATCACTCGTAACGATAAGCCAATGCTCACTATCGACTTGGTAAATATCACGTACTTTGCCTTGATAGACCTTTTTCAGGCTTTTTAGGTTAGATTCGAATAACATTTCGGTATATTTAATCGTTAATTTGCCTTTTTATTTAGGTTTTCCGCTGGTTTTATTAAGCTGTCTCAGCGAAAATGCCCGATTAATTTTTTCTACAGAATCAGAGGAATTACAATGGCCGATCCACAAGTGAGTCTCATCATGGGTAGTGATAGCGACTGGCCTGTAATGCGTGCTGCTGCAGAGGTGCTTGCTCAATTTAATATATTGTACGAGAAGCGCGTGGTATCTGCTCATCGAACACCTAAATTAATGGCAGAATTTTCCGAGGATGCGGCATCTCGGGGTATCCAATGTATTATCGCAGGCGCGGGAGGTGCAGCGCATCTACCCGGTATGGTAGCTGCTAATACTACTGTGCCTGTGCTGGGAGTACCCGTACCGAGTAAACATTTGTCAGGACAAGATTCTTTATACTCTATTGTTCAAATGCCCAAAGGAGTTCCTGTGGCAACTTTTGCTATAGGTGAGGCAGGTGCCGCCAATGCAGGATTATTTGCAGTGGCATTGTTAGCGAACAATGATTCTGCTTTAAAAACAAAATTGGATGAATTTCGTGCGACTCAATCTGAAAAAGTTCTCAGCGCTAAAC
The DNA here is from genome assembly GCA_028279275.1 of Gammaproteobacteria bacterium. Classification (GTDB taxonomy): domain Bacteria; phylum Pseudomonadota; class Gammaproteobacteria; order UBA4575; family UBA4575; genus JABDMD01. The sequence continues at coordinate 26,574 of JANQOB010000009.1, forward strand.
TTCCTGATTAATATTTGATTCTATGATTTTACCGGGCGCATCGCTTGGCATGTTAGGCGGCGGCCAATTAGGTCGAATGTTTGTACATGCGGCTACAGCAATGGGGTACCGCGTGATTGTCCTGGATCCTAACTCCTCTAGCCCAGCAGGAGAAATCGCTCACTTGCATCTGCAGGCGAATTACGATGATGCACATTCTTTAAAAGCACTTATGCAAGAATGTGCAGTGATTACCACTGAATTTGAGAATGTTCCTGCCGAGGTATTTGCGCATTTAGAAAAATCCTGTCGAGTTTCACCTAACGCGCGTGCACTTGAACTTGCACAAGATCGAGTCAAGGAGAAACAATTCGCGCAGTCATTGTCTATACCTCCCACGCCTTTTCATGTTGTGAGTAGTGAGCAAGGTATAGTGCAAGCGTTTAGCTCATTAAGTGCGCCGTTAATATTAAAAACAACACGTCTAGGGTATGACGGTAAGGGTCAAGCTACTGTGAACTCAGCGCAAGAGTGTATTGCGCAGTGGAGTGATTTAGGAAATGTTGATTGTGTATTAGAACAAAAAATTAAGTTGGCTAGTGAGATCTCTGTAATATTAGCGCGTTCGTTCAGTAAACAAATCAGTTTTTTTCCAGTTGCAGAAAATGTGCATAAAGATGGCATATTATTTACAAGTACCGTACCCGCTAATGTAAATGAAGAAATTCTCTCTTTAGCAAAGTCTCATGTGCAAAAAATTGCGGAGGAATTAAATTACTGTGGCGTCTTAGCGGTAGAGTTCTTCATTAGTGAAGAGGGAGAATTATTTTTTAATGAAATGGCGCCGCGCACTCATAACAGCGGACACTATTCGATGGACGCATGTTATACCTCACAATTTGAGCAACAAGTGAGAGCAATTTGTGACTTACCCATGGGTAATACAGATGCACACAGCGCAGTTACAATGGTAAATGTATTGGGTGATCTTTGGAATCAAAATAAGCAAATACAACCCGACTGGTCGCGGATCTTATCTGATAATGTAAAATTACATTTATACGGCAAACATCAAGCTCGTACAGGAAGAAAGATGGGTCACTTTAATTATCTTGCTTCAAAAGGAGAAGACACTTTAACCGCTGCTAAAAAGTGTTTTCTAAAACTTGCTACTGAATAGTATTTTTTCGCAATGAAAAATTTTTCTGCTTTTCGAATCCATTCAGATAATAAAGGCACACAAGCAGGGATTGAACAACTCAGTATAGATGACCTTTGTGAAGGCGATGTAGTTATCAAGGTAAAGTATTCAAGCGTTAATTATAAAGATGCTCTTGCTGGCTCCGGTAGAGCACAAATTCTTAGACGATCGCCATTAGTGGGAGGTATAGATCTAGCTGGTGAAGTTATTGAATCTACAACTGGTGAATTTGTTCCAGGTGATCACGTCTTAGTTAATGGTAGCGGTTTAAGTGAAACCCATGATGGAGGATATGCAGAATTTGCTCGTGTCCCTAAAGATTGGGTTGTGCCTTTACCAAAGGGATTAAGTTTGAGCCAAGCTATGATTATTGGCACTGCGGGTTTTACGGCCGCTTTATGTGTGCATTTGTTAGAGCAGAATAAGCAAAAAATAGATGATGGTCCGATTGTAGTTACTGGAGCAAGTGGTGGAGTAGGCAGTTTCTCTATCAACATATTACATAAATTGGGTTTTAAAACCATTGCGGTAACGGGTAAAAAAAATTCGTTTGATTACCTGTATGAATTAGGAGCTACTAAAGTAGTGGGGCGAGAAAAAATACAAATAGGAGATGGCGTATTAGAAAAAACACGTTGGGCGGGTGCCATTGATAATGTTGGTGGAGATACATTAAGTGCATTGGTGCGTGCGACTAAGCCATGGGGAAATGTAGTCAGTGTTGGTATTGCGGGAGGTGTGAAGTTTGAGCTTTCAACCATGCCATTTATTATTCGAGGTGTGAACTTATTAGGTGTGAGTTCATCTAATTGTCCACAAACACTTAGAAAAGAAATTTGGAATCGTCTTGGTGACGAGTTACATCCTGATCAAATTGCAAAAATACATTCGAATACAGTTAAGTTAGAAGATTTACCGCAGACATTTGAAAAATTACTCAATAATGAAATTCAAGGCAGAACGCTAGTGGAAGTAAATAGTGATTAGAGGATTATTTATGAAGCGCACTTATACAATTTTGTCTTTTATTTTTGCAATAGTCGCTAGCACGGTGGTTTATGCAGCAAAAGTGAATCCTCCTGCGCAAATGCCTGAATTTACTCAAGTTGATCAAGCTGCATGGATCAATTCAAAACCATTGGTAGTTAATGATCTACGTGGCAAGGTTGTTTTGATCGATGTATGGACCTACGGTTGTTGGAATTGCTATAACTCATTTCCTTGGTTAAGAAGTGTTGAGGAAAAATTTGCTGATCAAGAGTTCACAGTTATCGGTATTCACACACCAGAGTTTGATCATGAGAAAAAACGTGAAAATATTGTTAAAAAAGTAGAAGAATTTATGTTGCATCACCCCGTGATGATTGATAACGACTTTGCATATTGGCGTGCCTTGCGCAACAAATATTGGCCTGCGTACTACATCGTTGATAAGCAAGGTAACATTCGAAAAGGATTTATTGGCGAAACTCACGAAGGTGATCGCAGAGCGAAAAAGATTGAAAAATTAATTGCACAGCTACTTAAGGAATGAGCGCATGGATGCGCGAATATGATGTCCATCAGGGATGATGTTTCCGATTAGAGTTAAGTGATCTAAAATGAACAACAGATAGGAAGAGTCAATTGTGCTATTCAATCTCAAAAGGATCTAATATTGAAAGGATACGAATTTCTAGAATTGGAAAAGGAAAAGTTATTAAATCACCCTTTATTTGATGACCCGTTCCTTTCCACTCTATCGTCATTAGATACTTTTGCGCCTGATAAAGCTAAACGATTTGCTCGTTTATACTACCCACACATTTTAAGAACGAGGTTGTACCAGGCAAATACATTAGGAATTACTCCGGACGAGAATATTCAGTTTGTACTATCTGAAATTCTTTATGATGAGTATGGTTCCGGGAAGCTTGAAAAGTCTCATATGGAGCAATATCGTAAGTTTATGTATGCCTTGGGATTTCAGCAAGAAGAGCTCAAAGAGCAGGAAATCATTCCAGAGCTGCAATCGTATATCCGTGCAATGATGCGGTTGACACAAGGCGATGATTGGTTAGCGGCAATTGCTGCGGTGGGAGTAGCAAGTGAACATGCAATTCCAAAATACTATACGTTATTGTTGCGTGGGTTAAGGAAGATACCAGACATAAAAGATAGTGATTTAGAATTATTTATTGGCCATATAAGTTTAGATGAAGAACATTCACAATTAGTTGAACAATCTATTCTTCCTTATCTGGATTCACAAGAAAATCAAGCAAGCTTTTCACGCGGTTTAAAAATAAATATGGATGCAAGAAGAGAGTTTCATGCAGGTTTGTATAAGGAAATATTTACCTAACTTACATGAGTATTTAATGTCTGCAAATGATCGAAGGTAGACATAACTTAGGAGTAAAGAATGCCTAATTGCCCATATTGTGATTTCTTAATTACGGGTAAGAATGTCACTAATACACTTAGTTTTAAGCCGTATAGCAATTGCCCAAAATGCGACGGGCGTTTCACAGTAGACTCTGCAACTAAACGACGGCAAATAATTGCTCTTTTTATAACACTCATTTCACTTATATTTACTATAGGATGGTGTTTCTTAAATCAAGAATGGTTGTTACCAAGTGTAATGAGCTATATTGTGCTGATAGGATTTATTATTTGGGCTAATCGTAAAGTTCGGTATATACCTTTTAAATGATCGCTAACGATCCAAAGCGGACATTATCGTTTTGTAGTAACTATATGTTACTACCCTTAAAATTAGGAGAAACGATGTTAGATAGAAGCTGGAAAATTGAAGATGCACAAAAACCGATAGAAGAGTACACAGATGCATTATCAAACCATTCAAAAGAAGCTTTTGAACCACTAGAAAAAGGTAATAAAGCAAAGTTAGTGTTTAGTTTTAAATGCGATGACCCTGAAGTACCAAATTCTGAGGAATTGTGGGTTGAAATCCTATTAGTACAAAATAATAAATACTTAGGGCAGTTAGAGGATGTTCCAAAATATATTAAAGATTTACAGTCTGGAGAAATAATAGAATTTGAAGAGCGGCATATCATTGATATAGATAGCTCAAAGCCTTACTTGACAAAAAATATTGTTATTAAAAAATAAAAATTACATGACCATTGAGTATAAAATTATCATTGTAATCTTTATAGCATTGTTCCTTTTATCGTCATGTGTTTTATTATTTTCATCATCTCTAGATTCCTCCATGTTGAGAAAACATAAACGGTAATTTAGGAAGGTTGAGAAGATTAATGCTGACGGGCATTTAGGGGAAGCCAATACATTTATAACTTAGGAGGCTAGCCCGCCAGCAAGATATATTATATTCAACATCTATAAAATTTGCTCAGTAGCACATTGGTGTGTACTAGACATAAATTAAGAATATGTTGTTTTTGAAGTATGAGAAAAGTTGAGAATAAATGGTAACAATACTGAAACTACTTAGAAAAAAAACAGAAGATATGTCACTTGGAGAGCTTCGGCAGCTTTTGTTACAAACAACCGAGGAGCTAAGTGATTATAGGGATTTATATAACAAAGAATACGAACACTCGAATGCACTACAAAATAGAATAAATCGTTTAAAGCAAGCACAAAGGAATGCGAATATGGAGTTTAGAGGGTTGATAGAATGACTTCTGCAGGCCGAAAACATATTCTTGAATATCTCTGTTTGATTCCCGTAACAGTCCTTGTCGGAATTGAATTATATGTACGCAACTTTGATGGATGGGGAGCATGGTCTGCAGCACCTTTGTTTCTAATACCTATAATACTTAGCATCGTTATTTCTGGGATGGCTGTATTTGAGTATTTTATTGAGGCGCGTGCAGGAATGTTTAGAAAATCATTATTAGTTTCGATATTTATTTCGTTAATTCCTCTTGCTTGGGTATTGATCCGCCGACATATTCTATAATTTCTGGATTGATTTATTAGCTATAAATAATGGTAACCAAAAATGGCGGCTATTGGCCGAAAGGAGACAATTATTGTCAGATTTATGGAAATAAAAATATAGGCCGCTATGAATTGGTATAGCTTTGAGTGTAATAAACAAAGGCTGCTGCCAATTTTATTTTTGATGTGTTTGCTTCATTCAGAACTTCATGCCGAAGATGATTGGGGATCATCTCATAATCTTCTTTTGAAAAAGACTATAAACGAAGATTGGTTTTTACTTTCACGCTCCAATCTGGCAACACGCCGGGATAATGAACAGCTTTTCCTGGGTTATACGGGTGCCAGCATCGGTTATCAAATGAATAAAGACTGGAGCGTTCGCGTCGGATACAGAGTTGCACGGTTTCGAATTGGTGAGGATTGGCGCACTGAAAGGCGGCCTATGATCGAAGCTTACTATGGCGGTATGTATGATGGCTGGCGATTAAGCAGTCGTTCGCGCATCGAGTTTCGTCAACCGGATTGGCGTGAGGATGATGTCCGCCTTCGCCAAGAGTTTACGATCACAGCACCTTTAAAATTCACACCTTTAGAACTAAAGCCCTTCATAGAAAACGAAATATTTTACAGCACTCGTAATGATTGGGTTGAAGCCAACTGGGCCACAGCCGGACTTTCTTTTTTCCCGATTGATAATGTAAAGGTTAAAGCAGGCTATCGTCATAACCGCATTCGTATTCAAGGGGATTTTATTACGCGTCACACTTTGGTGACAGGTGTGAATATCTTTTTTTAACAGAGATTATAATTTTTCAAGTTTGACATTCCTAACTTCTAGCAATGCATTTATCGCGCGTAATGCAACCAACCTGTCTAGTTTTTTTGGGTGCACATCCACATGAGCTAGCCCATCAATAAGAAATATATCAGCCTGATTTTCTGTTACAGCACTAGCCAGTGCAATGCTTTCAGTATAAGGAATAATATTATCATCAGTACCATGCAGTAAAATTAACTGAGCCTTAAGCTGTGTGAGATCTTTGTTAGAAATATTTAATGCATCCAATTCATTGCGAATGGAGCTAGGCAAATCATGTATAAGTTTTGAGACAAGTTTTGGATCCTTGTTTTCTAACAACCTTAATATTGTATTTGCTTCAAGGGTTAGACCTGTCACTAGATCATCAATGGCTGCATTTGGATTTTTCATCTTCCGCTGAGCTATTTTAAAAAAATTTTCTTTATCCATTGGATCTTTCAAACGATCAACATTGCTCAATACGAATACCCACTTACCATATTGGTTAGGCTCTAAAAACTGCCATTCATTTTCGTGTTGATAATATCCTGTAGTAAAAAAAGTGACCACTTGTTCTACGTCATAATATCCTCCTACACTAAATACGAAATTTGCTCTTTCACATATATTAGGTTGAAGCGCTGCTAATATTGCAGGCCCAACTGCGTAACTCATTGCAGCAATTCCAACTTGTTTTTGGGCCGGCAATTCAGGTCTTTCAATAAGATATAAAAAAGCAGCTGCGATAGTTCTACTATCTTCTGCCTGAACTTTAAAATCGCGTAGGTTGGGAATATCTGGTACTAAAACGATAAAACGATTTCGTGCCAGAGTGTTTGCAAAAGCCACTAGTCGTCTGTCATCCCTGCCATGTTGTGCGACACCCGGTATCAACACGATACCGGCTAATGGTGTTTCACTAGGTTGGTACAAATCACCCTGATAGTCGATCCCCAAAATTTCATAATTAATAGGCGTCCACTTCGGTTTAGTTGTACGCTTTTTAAGACGGCTATCTTTGTCACCCGCAGCTAAATCTTCAAGAAACAACACAGCATCACTGTCCCCTAGCCATACACAAGCGGATTCTATACTAAGAACTACACATAACAGTGAGAGGATAAATACGAAATGTTTATTGGTTGTCATTGTATATTTAAACCAAGTAAGTATATTTCATGAGGGATTGTGGTTTGTGTTTCGAATAAAGATATTCTTTTTATTTAAAACCAGCAATATTTCATTGATAGTTTTAACCATTTTCTTGGTTTGCGTCATTTTTTATTAATAAACTATACAAATATCCTCTTTCGGCCAATAGCGGGTATTTTAATCTCTCAACAATTACTCCTCTAGGCTTTGATTTCTGGATATTCTGATTTAGATCAAAAGTCCTAACTACTTTCTTAAGTAGACTGCTTGGCATTTAGCAATTATTGAGTGCGCAGAGACTTCGAGAAAACTTTAATGATAACTAGAAGAGAATTTGTAATTGGGGCTTCATCCTTTGCTTTAGCCCCTGTATTAACTTTGGCTAATAACCAAAGTGATCTCTCATATGATGATTTAGTTTCCCAAACTTATAAGCACCATCAACAGCTAATAACAAAACATTCAGATATTTTACGTGAGTTGGTACGTTATGGGACCATGGCTGCAAATAGTCACAACACTCAACCTTGGAAATTTAAATTAACTGATCATGAAATACATATTCTCCCTGACTTCAGTCGCCGATGTCCCGCAGTTGATCCTGATGATCATCATCTATATGCAAGTTTAGGATGTGCTGCAGAAAATATATTGATTGCAGCTAATGCATTTGGATTGCATGGTGATTTGATAATTCAAGAAGAACACGAATCAACTATTATCATCTCACTCGATAAATCAAAAGAACATACAACTTCTGCATATGAAGCGATTCCTAAGAGACAATGTACACGTGCTCCATTTAATGGGAAACAGGTTTCAAGCTCAGTCTTAAATCAAATCGCTACCTATGCAAATTCTTCAGATATTGACATTCATCTTTTAACTACAAATAAGTCAAAAAAAGTCATTACTGATTATGTTGTTGAAGGGAATAGTATTCAAATGGATGACAAGGCGTTTGTAGAGGAACTTCAGGATTGGATACGATTCAGCGAAGCTGATGCTCTAGAATTTAGAGATGGCTTAACATATCGATCGACCGGAACCCCATCAGTTCCAAATTGGATCGGCAATCTTCTGTTTAAATTGATGTACAGAAAAAATAATGAAAACGATAAGTATCGAGAGCAAATTGCTAGTTCTGCTGGAATTATAGTGTTTAGCTGTACGAATCAAACCAAACCTGATTGGGTAAACGCAGGACGTGCATATCAACGCTTTGCACTGCTATCAACTGCTAATGGAATTAGGCACTCATTCATTAATCAACCAGTCGAAGTGCCTGAATTACGCCCCCAATTAGCTAACTATTTAGAGCTAGGAGATAAACTTCCAGATTTAATTATTAGGTTTGGATATGGTGATCCAACACCTCGAACGCTACGCAGACCGATTGATCAAGTCTTAATTTAAGAAACTGGCGCTCAATTAATTAAAGATGAAATTTAACAACAATAACGAATCGAGCAATCGTGAAAATTCACAGACTACACTCAGTACAAAAGCTTTAAGTAAAATTTATCAAACTGGGGACGTAAAAGTACATGCATTACATGATGTGGATCTTTCATTATATGAATCTGAATTAGTTGTTTTGCTTGGCGCATCTGGAAGTGGAAAATCTACTCTTGTAAACATTATAGGTGGATTAGATATACCTACATCAGGCCAAGTATTTTTTTATGAGGATGAATTAACCGCTTATAACGATCACCAGCTCACTATGTTTCGTCGCGAAAATGTGGGTTTTGTATTTCAATTTTATAATTTAATACCAAGTTTAACTGCTTTGGAAAATGTTTCACTTGTAACAGAAATTTCTAAAAACCCCATGCAACCTGAAGAAGCGCTATCGATTGTAGGACTAACCGAAAGAATAAATCATTTTCCCGCTCAATTATCTGGGGGCGAACAACAACGAGTTGCAATCGCACGTGCGATTGCCAAGCGTCCTTCAATTTTACTATGCGATGAACCCACTGGTGCGCTAGATAGCAAAACTGGAGTTTTAGTTCTTGATGCAATTGAGCGAGTCAATCAAGAACTGGGCACAACAACCGTACTGATTACACATAATGCTGTCATATCAGACATGGCGGATCGTGTAATCACACTAGCAGACGGAGAAATTGTTTCAATTGATAAAAATGCACATCGGAGCAAACCTCAAGAGTTAAGTTGGTAATGCAAGTTCTAAACTATAAATTAATGCGTGATTTATGGCGTCTGCGTGGACAAGTGCTGGCAATAAGCTTAGTGATAGCTTCAGGTGTTGCAATGTTAGTCATGTCACTTAGCACTGTTGAATCACTAAGTCTTACAGCGAATACATATTATGATCGTTATCGCTTTGCAGATGTGTTTTCTAGTTTAGAGCGAGCACCATTAAGGTTGAAAAACCGTATTGCAGATATACCTGGTGTTCAATCTTTACAAACACGTATTGTAAAAGTTGCAGTACTCGATATAGAAGGATTTGAAGAACCAGTTATTGGTCAATTGGTGTCTATTCCTGAAAAAGGAGAGCCACTTTTAAATCGTCTCGCATTGAGAGAAGGTCGATTCGTATCAGCCAGTCGAGTAAACGAGGTGGTACTAAGCGAACCATTTGCTGATGCGCATCAATTACAGATTGGAGATCAACTTAAAGCAATCATAAATGGTAATAAACGCACACTCGATATTGTTGGTATTGCTCTAGCGCCTGAATTTGTCTACGCCATTGGGCCAGGTGCGCTTATGCCCGATGAAAAACGCTTTGGGATCTTATGGATGGGTCGCAAAGCCTTGGCATCTGCTTATGATCTTGATGGTGCGTTTAATGATGTTTCACTATCTTTGCTTGTAAATACCGAGCCTAATTTTGTAATAAAACGATTAGATCAATTAACTAAAGATTATGGTGGTATAGGCGCAATAGCTCGTAAAGATCAAATTTCTAATTGGTTTTTAATGAATGAAATTGATCAGTTACGCACTATGAGCGTTTTACTACCCAGTATATTTTTAACGGTAGCGGCTTTTCTGACACAAATGGTGCTATCAAGACTAATTGCAACAGAGCGTAGCGAAATTGGATTATTTAAAGCATTTGGATATACGCGTTTACAGGTTGCATGGCATTATGCCAAATTAGTCATAGTTATTTCGGTAATTGGTATATTATTAGGCTGGGTTGTAGGAACTTGGTTAGGTAGATACCAAACTGAGTTATTTGCTGAATTATATCGTTTTCCGTTTCTCTATTTTAGACCAAGCATCGCTACTTTTGCGATAAGTGCTTTGGTTACTATAGCTGCTGCTCTATTTGGTTCAATGCGAGCAGTCTATAGTGCCGCAACACTTCCACCTGCAACAGCAATGATACCTCCCTCTCCACCAATTTATAAAAGAAGTAAAAATATTTTTACGCAAGTATTTTCGTGGCTTGACCAACCAACTCGTATCATTTTTAGGCAAATTTCTCGATGGCCTATTCGTTCATCTTTAACAAGTATTGGTGTTGCATTTGCTATTGCGGTTCTAGTAATGGCTTTACAATGGTTTGATGCTATAGATGAAATTATCAAAGTATATTTTTTTGACGCACAACATCAAGATGTAACTGTTGGGTTAACTCATGCACAAAATAACGATATTGTAAATGAACTCCGGCACCTACCAGGGGTTTTGAATGTAGAACCATCACGAATTGTGAATACAGAATTTCATGTAAGTAATCGAACACACCGTGGGAGCATACAAGGGGTTCTATCTAATACAGTATTAACTCCTGTACACGACATCAATAGAAGTGAATTACCAATTAATTCAGGTGGCCTGTATTTGGGGAGCATGCTAGCTGAAAAACTACGAGTTAAAGCTGGTGATTTTGTTCGTGTAAAAATTCTAGATGATCGAAGACCCGAACTTCATATTCCCGTAGCCGATATTTTTGAAACCTATATAGGCATGCCTGCGTATATAAACATACATACGTTAAATAGATATATGAATGAAGGTAAACAAGTCGATTTTTTAAATTTACTTGTTGATGAGAATTACGAGTCGGAATTGTTTGCTGAGCTTAAAGAGCTTCCAGATGTATCTGCTGTAGCTTTACGAAAAGCGGCTTTAAAAAAATTTAACGATACTATTGCGGAAATGCTTATTATTTATGTCACATTATTTTCAGGTTTTGGATGCGCATTAGCATTTGGATTAGTTTATAACAGCACTCGTATAACATTATCAGAACGGGGACGAGAATTAGCAACTTTGCGTGTATTAGGATTCACAAGAGCAGAAATATCATACATCTTATTAGGAGAAGTAGGTTTATTGATTGCATTAAGCCTTCCCATTGGATGTCTGTTTGGTTATAGCCTTGCGTGGTTCATGGTAAATGCATTTGAATCAGAATTATATCGAATGGCATTAGTAATTGATTCATCAACATATGGTATGGCTGTCATAATAGCCTTAATTGCAACAGCTGTTTCAGCATTTTTAGTCAGGAAAAAACTTGATCGACTAGATTTAATCAAAGTTCTAAAAACCAGAGAGTAAACATAGAAGAGGCATGAAGTGAATATTAATTCAAAATGGAGACGTAGTATTTTTTGGTTAATAATTCTTTTATTAATCATTACAGGTTTAATCTTTGCGTTTCGCCCACAAGCTATAGCTGTTGATTTTGTAAAAGTAAAAAGTGGCTCTTTAGTAGTAACAGTAGAAGAAGAAGGTGAAACAAGAATTAAAGATGTTTATGTTTTATCCGCTCCTGTTACAGGTCGTATGTTACGTATTGATGCAGAAGTTGGTGATGAAGTAGCGGCTGCGGAGACCTTAATTGCACAAATTAAACCAATTGATCCAGAGTTTCTAGATGTGCGTAGTGAAGAGGAGTCGCGAGCAGCAGTGAAAACCGCTGAAGCATCGCTAAAACTAGCAGAGGCACAATTAGTAGAAGCTGAGTCGGAATTTGAGTTTGCAACCAGCGAATTGGATAGAGCTAAAAAATTAATACAGAAACAAGTCATTCCAGAACGTGAAATGGATAATGCAAAAAGAGAATTTAAATCCAAAAGAGCTGGCGTGAATACAGCTAAGGCAGCACTGCGTGCGCGTCAATTTGAACTAGCACAAGCACGCGCACACTTGGTATCACCTGCTGATTTACAAACAAATGATGCTGACTGTCAATGTATAACTATACTCTCACCCATAACAGGTAAAATATTACAAGTTTTGAATGAGAGCGAAGGTGTTATATCAATGGGGACACCGTTGGTTGAAATTGGCGATCCTTTGGATTTAGAAATTGTTGTAGATTTTTTATCTACAGATGCAGTAAAAATCAAACCTGGACAACGTGTAATAATTGATGAGTGGGGTGGAAGTGATAATTTACAAGGTATCGTACGTAAGATAGAGCCTTTTGGTTTTACTAAAACGTCGGCGCTTGGTATTGATGAACAAAGGGTAAATGTAATAATAGATTTGAATGATAATATTGAGAAATGGCAAAGACTAGGCCATGGCTATCAAATAGAGGCAAGTGTCGTTCTCTGGGAAAATGATGAATCGTTAAAAGTGCCATTAACCGCATTATTTAGAGATAATGAAAAATGGGCAGTTTTTATAGAACAAGAAAATTACGCAAAACTACAACACGTTCAAGTTGGACAACGCAATACACTTGAAGCCGAGATTACAGAAGGTTTATCAGTAGGAGATCAAGTAATTTTGCACCCTAGCAATCAGATAGCTGATGGAGTGAGAATCAAAGAACGTTCATAGAAAGTTAGGGTACTAGTTAGATAATTTACTTTTTTTGAAGATGAATAATTACCGTTATTAGCTGAAAACGGACATTCAAATTAAAATTGGGCCAAATTTGGTTAACTTAAATCTGTGGAAATTTTATTGTAAGTTGATTTTAAATTAAATGCTCTGCTGCTATGTAGATACAAATCAGCAGAGCATTGGCTTGCTGGTTAAATTATCCTTTAGGAATAATTACCGTGTCAATTACATGTATGACACCATTTGACGTCTCAATGTCGGTTGCGATTACTCGAGCATTATCTACCATCACGCCATCACTTGTGTCGATTGTTATTTTCTGTCCTTGCACTGATTTAGCACTGGATAGGTTACTTACATCTTTTGCCATTACTTTACCAGCTACGACATGATAAGTGAGGATCTCTGCTAGCTTTTCTTTGTCAGCAATTAGACTGTTAAGTTGATCCTCTGGAATTTTTGCAAATGCCTCATCAGTTGGTGCAAATACAGTAAACGGGCCTTCACCTTTCAAAGTGTTGACAAGATCTGCGGCTTTCACGGCCTCAACTAAGGTGTTGAAATTGCCTGCTGATACTGCTGTATCGACAATATCCAATTTAGGCTTGCTTTCTGAGGCGTATTTGTTACCAGCTATTGATATTGTTGTCATCACTAGTGAGATTAATAAAGAGAGTAGAATGTAACTGATTTTTTTCATGCTATTTCCTGTGTTATTTGTTAATGGGTTGTATCAGATATTTCAAGATAATATTTGCAGGTAGGCTTAACAAATCGATTTACAGTACAGAGTTGTAATACAACTGAAATAAATTAAACTCAGTTAATTATTCAATGTGAGCTTTATCAATCACATATCTAAAGATCATTAGTTAAATTATCTAGAGTTTCATTAAATAAATTTAATTTTGATGTAGTAACCAAGACTTTGTGAGACTTGTTTCTATCATTAAGAAAATTTTATTGGAATGATTCGAGTTCATGAATATCCGTTATTGCCGTAGGCAGGCTAATGCATTAATCTGAATATTCTTATATTTTTTCAAATTTTTAATACCTATAGGGTATTAAATCGCTAGTCCTAAAATAGTGGGGATAATGAAAACTTTCGTAATTATATTTTCCATACTTGTATGTTTCTCATTCATTCTACTTCTAGTCATAGGGAAATATTCACAAAAAGGGCATGCACCAGGCTTGCTAGATGGAAGGCTTTCTAAATGTTCTACAAAACCAAATTGTGTATGCAGTGAATATATTGCTGATATTGATCGATATATCCAACCCATTGAGGATTCCAATAACATGGATATGATTGATATTTCTAAAGCATCTGCCACTATTCAAGAAATGGGCGGCGTCATTCATAATGAGACAGATGATTACATCGCTGCCACTTTTATTTCTAGAATATTTGGTTTCGTAGATGATTTAGAAATAAGAATCGATCAAAATCATAGAGCTTTACATTTCCGATCAGCCTCAAGAGTCGGATATAGTGATGGTGGGGTAAATCGAAAAAGAGTTGAGTTATTCAAAAGGCTATATAAACGAAAATTTGAAGAGGCTAATTAACGTCTAAGATAAAAATACTTAAGCAATATTTTAAGAATCAACCGAAACCAGCAGGTCTCCGCTATTGGCCTGCAGAAATTTGCTTCTCGGCAACTGCTCCGGCGTTGCTCTAATAAGTTACATCTGTGTAACGATGCAATTTCTGCACTTCCACCATCCATACCGGTCGAAGCGAACAATTTATTTTCAGCTAATTCTAGTCCGTTGAGTCGTTGCAGATGAACATCATATTCTCGCATCCCTGCGGTTAGGCAAAGAACCAATAGCCTAGTGTAATAGCGGCGATGATTCCTGCTAGGTCTGCAAACAATCCACAGCCAATCGCATGTCGCACACGATTGATACCGACACTCCCAAAATATACAGCTAAAACATAAAAAGTTGTTTCAGTGCTGCCTTGTACAATTGCGGCTACGTTGGCGGCAAAAGAATCTACACCGTAGTTGTTCATAGTTTCTAATAACATTGCGCGTGCTCCACTGCCTGAGAACGGACGCATTAATGCTGTGGGTAAGGCTGCAATAAAGTCCGGATTTAAACCAAGTGCTATTACAACTTTTTCAATACTTTTCAGCACAATATCCAATACCATGCTGGCACGAAGTACGCCAATAGCCACGAGCATGGCAACTAAATAAGGAATAATTTTGAGTGCAACATCAAAACCTTGTTTTGCGCCATCAATAAACGCGTCATAAACATTAACTTTGCGTAAAAATCCCATTACGAGAAATGTAATGATGATTAAAAGTAATAGTAAATTACCAAGTAGGCTGGATCGCTCTGCAAGTGATACAGAACTTTCGCCTAGTAAAAAAGCAAGTAACAAGCCGATTAAAGCTCCAAAACCCAAAAGGTAAAATAATACAGTTTTGTTAAATAAATTTAGGCGTTGTATGAATGCAACAATGAGTAAACCCGCTAGAGTAGAGCAACAAGTGGCAAGAAGGATGGGAATGAATACAGCAGTAGGGTCTACGGAACCTTGTTGTGCACGAAATAAAAAAATTGTGACGGGTAATAAAGTTACCGACGATGTGTTGAGTACTAAAAATAGAATCTGAGCGTTGCTGGCAATTGCTTTATTTGGGTTCAGTTCTTGTAAATCCTGCATTGCTTTAAGGCCGAGTGGGGTTGCAGCATTATCTAAACCCAGCATATTCGCAGCCATGTTCATTGTGACCGATCCTATCGCGGGATGATTGCTTGGAACTTCCGGCATAAGTTTTTTAAACAGAGGGCGGAATGCTTTTGTAAGTAACTCAACGAAGCCTGCGCGTTCTGCAATAGTGAAAAACCCCAACCATAGACACAATACTCCAACTAAACCTAGGGCAATCTCGACACTTAAAGAAGCCATGTCGAATGTGGCCTGCACGACCTGTGCAAAGATGCCATTGTTATCACGAACAAAAAATTGATAAATACAGCTTAGAAACGCTGCTAAGAAAAATCCGAGCCAAATATAGTTAAGCATGCATAAGGTTAACAGCTAAATTTTTTATCGACCGATGGCTAAAAAAAATGGTAGCCACATCATAAATAGAAAAAGTGCAACGGCTAATTCGATAAATCCAATTGTACGAAATTTATCTTTTACTGCTGTATCAGACATGCGGATTCGGCACATCATGAAATCAAACATTAAAACCATGAACACTAGCGGTGCTATTGCAGGCGCAACTAACGTAGAAATGACATGCCAGTCATTTAAATTCACTCCTGTACCAGGCTCGGGAGACAGCAAGGCAATGATCAAGCCAAAAGCAATTAGAATGAGACGTAATGCCCCTAAATCTTTAATAAAACTCATTAGTTATGTTCTTTATCCGGCTGGAAGTGTAAATAACTGCAAACTAAATCGCCAAAAATTTTACTTTAGGTTCTATATTTTGGACCAAAATTGTCACTTTATGACTGGCCTCAACACTTTAGTAATTCACGTAACCTTTTGTAACTAAAGCGCTTTATCTCATCGGGCGAGACAATCCAAATTAAGTTTTAAAGATATACTTTAGCTCATTGA
The DNA here is from genome assembly GCA_028279275.1 of Gammaproteobacteria bacterium. GTDB lineage: Bacteria > Pseudomonadota > Gammaproteobacteria > UBA4575 > UBA4575 > JABDMD01. The sequence goes on from JANQOB010000009.1 coordinate 43,020, forward strand.
TCTGTAATTTGTACCCATTTGTAGGGAACTCAACAGAATAAGGATTTTAACACCCATACGGATTTGGGAAGATTTTTAACTACATATATATAGGAACTTAAATAATGGAAATGAAGAAATTAGTTAAAGGATTGATCGTTGCAGGTGCAATGGTAGCTGGTGGTAGCGCATTTGCGGCTACACAAGGTACATTAGGCGGTACTTCACAAGGTGACATTAATATCGATGTAAGTGTGGGTGATGAAATTTTAGTCACAGCTTTAGCTGATATCACTGGAAGTCACGTACCTGGAAATAATTTCACTGGAAGCAGTCCTGCCTGTGTGTATACCAACAATCCAACAGGAAACTACAACGTTACTTTGACTAGTGCGAACCCTGGTGCAGGTAATGAATTCCAGTTAAACGGCCCATCTGGGTTAGTAGTCTATACAGTTGACTATGATGACGGTGATAGTTCAGCAACTATGCTATCTGGTCAAGTCAATACAACTTTTGATAACGCAGACACTGCTTCAACTAACTGTGGCGGTGCTCCTCAATCTTCAATTGATATTTCTGTACCTGCTGCATCTTTAGATGCTGTTGGCTCAGGTACATATTCAGATGTAATTACTATTTTAGTTGCACCTAGATAATTCTAGATAAGTAATTTTCTACGATTGTTAATGCGCCAACAGTAACTATCTGTTGGCGCGTTACATTTAAGAATGATAAAAATCAAATTAAATAAAAATAGTATCAGGGGAAAAATAGAAAACTATTTATTTCTCTTCGGTTTATTTTTATCATTTTCCATACTTCCATTTTCCTCAATACAAGCGGCTACTCAGGGTTCGTTTGGAGCAACTTCAAGTGGAACGGTAGAACTTGGTATCGCCGTAAATCGAAGTATCATTATTCTTGGATTACGTGATTTTAATTTTGGTGTATGGAACAGTGGCGATGGCACATTAATTGATAATGATGATGTGTGTGTAGCTAAAACTTCAAACTTTGGAACATATGGTATTCGAGCTGCAGGAGATGGTGATGGATTTGATCCAGCAGCATTCACTCTTTCTAATGGGATTGACCAAATAAACTATAATGTTTACTGGAATGATACAGATACGCCAAGCGGGGCGAATCCAACAAATCAACTTACACCAGGTGTAATACAACATGGGCAAGTTGAGACAAACTTCCATGTGATCATTGCTGTGATTTTTGGTGCTTGTTTACCTAACGCAAATATCGAAATTGAAATTCCTGATACAGAATTATCGTCTGCAGTCGGTGGTGCGTACTCTGGCACATTGACACTACTTGTTATTCCCGATTAGTCTTAGTGCTTCTTTAATTTAATGGTTTTCTTATGCTTAAGCATTTGAAGTTCATTTTGTTGTTGCTGTTATTATTATTGTGCATCTCCTCAGCACATGCTGTTATTCGCATATACGGATTAGAAGATTTTAGTTTAGGCAGATGGGTAACAGGTTCGGGCTCAATCCGCGCCAATGCAAATATATGTGTCGCAGTCAGGCCTCGAGGCCCATATCAAATAACAGCATATGGACAGGGTACCGCAAACGCATTTGTTCTCTCTGATGCTGGTGTACATTTACCATTTCGATTATTTTTCAATGACCGTCCACGTCCAAATGGGGCACAAGAGTTATTTGCTGGACAAACGCTTGGGGGTTTACGTGGTAGAAGAGGGCAAGGTATTCGCAGACAGTGCGGCCGCCCTACAGCAAACATAGCAGTTCTAGTTTCAGATGCTGATCTTACTCAAGTACCAGCGGGTCGTTATCGTGGCACTATTGTTTTTGTAGTGGGCCCAGAATAATACTAGTTGTTGCAAACTAAGCTTTCTACAAATGCAACACCTTGTTTAATTTCAAGCTCAGGTAGCTCAATCTTGCATGTCGCAGCACCATTTTTAGATACCTCTAATGGTTTTGTGCCAATAATTTCAGCTTGTAACCAACCATCCTGATCTGTAACAGCATATCCGATAGCATTGTCTATTCGCATGCGCGATGCGGGTTCACCATCTTTTAACTCAATTCGGGTGATCAATACTGTAATGGGTTGAACTTCATAATCTAATGTTTCTACATTTCCTGGGTACAAGGTTACTTTTCTAAGACCTTCATCAAAATGTAATAACTCATCACTTTGTGAGCGAATTGCGATGCTATAGGTTTGAAATGCAATTAATGGCAATACTGTTCGATGACCAATTTTAGCAATACCTCTAGGTTGTCCATTTACGAATATTTCAAAAGGTTCGTTTTTTATTGGCCCTGTAATATTCAAAATTACACCACTGTCAGTATTGCGTTGACCGCCGAATGCAAGTTGACCATCGTTAGATAATAGGTTTGTATTTTGAACGCCTCGATAGCGTACGAAACTTCCTCGCTCGTCATCATCTACCTGCTCAATCTGAGTATCGAATCGACCAAAGGACGAAATATTTTCGGCACGTAAGCCTGCTGAGGATCGTTCTAATTCTTCTGAAACAAACCCGCCTAATGTGAATTCACCATATTGAAAGTTTTCATAACTCTTATTTAAATTTGCAAATATCACAGGACCTTGATCAGTTTCGCCATCCGTTTCAGATGCTAAATATCTTGGGCGTATACTTAAATTATGGTTTGGCGCAGATTTTGTAATACGTATACCGGCTTGAAGGTTATAGTCATCTTCTTCAAAAAAAGAACTTAAATTTGCTTCAATCGAATAACGATTTCTGTAGAACAAAGGATAACGATACTCTAAACCATAAGATGTGCTTGCTTCTTCGGTACTTCTATCTCGGTATTGAGTGCGCAAGATTAAATTTCCTCTACTAAGAGGAATACTTGCAGACATATTTCCTTGACTGAAATCACTTGGCAAGATTCGAACATCTATATCTTCATCGTCATCTATCTTTGATTCAACCTGACGATAATCCATGTTCAGAGATATCCCTTTAAATCGGAATTGTCCTAGTAGATGCAAACCCCATTCGCCATCAGCGCCGAGCATTGTTGCATTTTGCAAAATATAGCCCGATCCAAAATAAGCAACACTGCTTTGTAATAAATCAGTATCTTTTGAATGTAAAAACTCCAATGATGCACCAAGATTATTTTTAAGGCGATATGCCGTTCCTGCGCGTAGCATTTCTACACTTGAAATTTCCGGTAAACTATTATTTGAAATATCTTTCTCAAGTAAACCAAGCTCCAAATAATGTAATGGTTGATCTAAGGGTGGAAGTATTGACGACTTTACAAAAAAGTATTGCTCTTCTCGCGTACTACCACTGGAGTCTGTAATGCGTAATGTAATCGGATAAGAACCTGATGGCAGCCTTAAGGTATTGAGCTGTTGATTGCCTGTGTCATAAATACCACCATCAATGAGTTTACCATCTTTGAAAACCTCAATTTGACTGCGAGAATTCAAAAACAAAAAGATCTCAGTTGCTTGAGAATAATCTAAATCAGCACGTGTTCTAGTAGATCCATAGATTCGTGTTCCGAGTAAATCTAAACTATTTGTAAATGAACTAAATTGCGTACTTGAATTGTAATACCCAAGTTCTTTCGCAATGCCCGAGTTGTCATTTTGCAGTGACAATGTCTCGAGATTAAAATTACGCGTATCTGAATAGTCCCACTGGGTTTGCAACCGTGATTGTCCACGAGAAATGATGTGATTTGCACCTGTAGTGTAAGCAGTCTCTCCATCTTCGCCGCTAAAACTGCTTGAAAAAGAACTCACGCTGGTAAATTTGTCTGATGTATTTTTTGGTAAAAATTTATTAGACACAATTCCCTGTGGTAACAGTTGTAATTTGTTTATAAATACATGTAAATGAAAACGACTTTCATCAAAGATAACACCAGCAATATTAGGTTCAATGACTCCGCAATCTCTTTGTAAATCAGATAAGCATACTGCACCGGCATGCGTATCTAGTGGTCCACTAAGTGCTTCGGTAATTACAGTTGGATCAATTAAATGCGGAATCAAAGCACTGACTTCGTCTGGGAACTTTAGTTCGATGCTTTTAGGTGTATAGGTTGCAAGAGTGTTACCAACTTTATCACCACCATAGTACACATCGACTTCTGTGGTTTGTGGTAGTACTAAATCCTCAAAACCGGGAGGAGGGCCATCTTTGACTCGAATGGCGGGTGTATCTTCTGCAAGGACTTGTGATGAAAATAAAATAAAAATCAATACATATGCGATACGCGCGCATTGAAGCGTATTGACTACAAAGTATTGCAGCGTACTCAGCATGGGCAATCTTTAAAAACTAATTGTTAAAGATTATTTATAAGTTTCAACAGAGTTTTTTGTGCCCACGCTCATTTGATAATCGACGGCTTTGTTAAAAGGCAATTCAAGTGTCCAACTATTTCCAGGATATAGGCGTCGGCCTGTTAAACGTTGACAACTTTCTGAATCATTAGGTATTCCATCCGGGCATTGCTTACCTTCACGCAATAAAATGTTTGTATTGCCCTTGTTTTCAAAAAATATTGATTTTCCAGAACGTTTGGCTACTAAATTGGGTTCTGGTGTTGCTGGTTGCATGAGAACTAAAACCTCATAACCAACTAAGATTTTAACGCCAATTTGTTCAGTTTCTAAATCACCAACAACCGGTTTAAAAGTGACACGATACACACGTTCTTTCTCGCCTAAAGGCTGCAAAGACACCACACGCACAAGTTTCCTTCCGCCTGGAGGAACAACAAGTTTGTTGGGAGTGACCAACAAACCCGATTCACGTGGATCAATTATAGTCAAGCGGTGTTCGTTTTCTGTGCCAGGTTCAGCGACTATTGACGGGGTAATTTCAATATATAAGTTTTCCGAATCACTTGGGTTTTCAACTTCAATGTCTTTTCGTAATGGTTTACCTGGTTCAAAATGAATGATCGCTTCACTTAATACCATGTTGGCTAAAACAGTAGATGCAGGTGTGAGAAATAAAAAACACATTGCAACGAAAAGTGCTAAATGTGAAAGATATTTTTGTGTAGTTGAAATGTTTTGTTGAATTGGCATCAGAACTTAATCCTTGGTTATATTTTACTCATTATCTATGTATGACTTACACACACATTGGATTAGAGTGCCTAATTAACTGAATTTCCAACAGAAATTGCCAAAATGCCCTTTTTTGTTGATTGGCTGGAATGAGTGCTTGAACCATTCCTTGAGGGTTTAAAATACTTACAGTTCGTCGCTATAAATCTCGCGTTTATACCTATGCAAGGGGAATATGTCACTCTCCATAATTGTTCATATTTGACTCACTTTTTTGCCATTTTTAGTCATTAAGTTGATATCAATCACTTTCAAATAGTCTGGGGAAAAATGATTTACGCAGTGCTGATATTGCTCATATTGTTTGCTGTGTTAGCGGGCATTGGATTTCTGATTTATTTATTGGTTCGTAAAATTCAACATACAAGTACAAGTGCTATGGACAATGATAATTCTAAACTCAGTAATCAATCTGGTAAAAAAGTAAAAAATATGAGTGAGACATTAACGCTACGTGCGCTTATTGTTGGTGTAATTGCATTAGTAATGCTGATTCCCTTGGTGATGATGCAAGGTGTTGTTGATGAACGAAATGGATTATATAGAAATGTTTTGCATGACATTGCAAATACTTGGGGAGGTCGACAATTATTGCAAGGACCTATGTTGGTAGTGCCATTTATAGAGAAACATGTGAATCGAGAAACGACTACGGATGAAAATGGTGAAGAGAAAGTTAAAACTAAAATTAGCTATAAAACCAAATATGCTATTCACTTACCAAAAGATTTAAAAATTAGTGTTGATATAGAAGAACAACATCGCAAACGTGGTATTTATAAGTCTTTAGTATATGAAGCTGCGATATCTTTATCGGGTAGTTTTGAAAAATTAGATATTGAAAACATGTCTGATTACATCCATCGAATTGATTGGGATAAGTCATACTTCGTTTTAGGTTTATCCGATACGCGTGCAATTAATGAAGTTGCGCCACTAAAATGGAATGGTAATGAGCTTGGTTATTCTCCTGGCACGGGAGTCACTAATTTAATTTCACATGGTTTTCATGCAAGCATTAAAAATTTAAGTGCAGCAGCTGAAAAACATAATTTTGCTACTAAAATTTCTATTAATGGTAGTCAGGGTTTTAGGTTTGCGCCATTTGGTGAAAAGACCATCGTTTCAATGCATTCAACGTGGCCACATCCTAGTTTTCAAGGGATGACATTACCTTCAAATCGTGAAATCACAGATACTGGATTTATGGCTGAATGGATTATTCCGCATTTAGCACGCAATTATCCACAAGCATGGGTGTCAGGTAATGTTGATTATCATCTCGGTGAATTCGTTGCTGGAGTAGACTTATTCGAACCTGTATTTCTCTATTCTAAAATGACACGTGCAGTAAAATACGGCATTCTTTTTATAGGGTTAACGTTTTTAACTTTTCTTATCTTTGAGTTAACTACACAAGCTCGTTTGCACTATGTGCAATACGGATTAATCGGTGTGGCCTTAACTATTTTTTATCTAGTGTTGTTATCCATAGCTGAACACATAGTATTCATGCATGCATATGTTGTTGCAGCAGTAATTAATATTGGATTGATAACTTTATATACGGGCGCAGCGCTTAAAAATTGGTCTAAAGCTTGGGTTATATTAGTTTTGTTAAGTGCACTATACACGGTCTTGTATTCGTTGCTGCAGTTAGAGGACTACGCATTATTAATGGGTACGATGCTGTTATTATCTGTACTGATAGTATTGATGTATGTTACCCGTAATCTTCGAGTGAATTCACTCAAAGATAGTAATATTCCTCATCTTCGTAATGGATAAGATCAATAAAATACTGCAAAATCAGCTGCATAAAGGGAACCAATAGTTTATCTTTGCAATCTTAATATATAGCAATTAAACAAAATCAAAGCGGAGCAATCTAAATGAAACAGTTTGTAAGCCTTATTAGTATTTTATTAATAGCACTTTCATCAGGTGTTGTTTATGCAGGTGATGTAGAAGCAGGAAAAGCAAAATCAGTTACTTGTGCGGCATGTCATGGTGGAGAAGGTATTAGCCCTAATGGTTTATGGCCAAATCTTGCAGGTCAGAAAGAAGAATATTTAGTTCAACAAATTAAGGCATTTAGAGATGGTGCTAGAGAAAACGCACAAATGTCGCCAATGGCAGCAAATTTAAGCGATGAAGATATTGCAAATTTGGCTGCATACTACGCATCTTTAGGTTGCAATTAAGACTTTCGTGAAGCGGACTATGCTGCAATGTAGCGTAGTCCGACTGCAACCGCTACGACAATTACTCCTAGTAACAAATTAATTCCAATGTACTTGCGAATTTGCGCAAGATGTTCGCTGGCGAGTTGAAAATTTTCTTGTTTGACTGCTTTGCATAAGCGTCGAAAGGGCGCGAAGAATACATGCAAGAAAATTAAAATCATGATCACGCCAATTACTTGCATGATGTGTATGTGCCAGCCAACTCTCGCCATACCTCCATAATGCACTGCTATGATCCAATAGCCGGTTGCGGGTAAGGTGATGATGCTGACCCATACCCAAAAGAAGAAACTTGATAATGTCCTCTTCCATAGTTTTAAGCGTTGGGGCATTTCCAAGGCTTTAGCAGCAGCAGGTCGGAGTGATATATAGGCAAAAAACATTCCGCCTACCCATACGACCGCTGCAATTGCATGGGCTGCGATGGCTGCTGGGAAGTAATATGGCTGTAAGTCCACTTTGTACTCTCTTATTTAAGTTCTTAATTATCTTCAGAGTGATGGACGGTGCGTCCTGATCTACAGATAAAGTTTACTGTATGTTTGCTGCAAATTATATGCTGATAGGCTAAAGTGCGGGCTTGATTCTAGTCAAACGTAGTTAAAGTATGTCACAAGACTGGCCAAACCCCGATTGGATAGCTCCTTCTATTCTCTCAGCTGATTTTGCAAGGCTGGGCGAAGAGACTACTGCTGTGCTGGCGGCGGGTGCGGATATTATTCATTTTGATGTAATGGATAATCACTACGTACCGAATTTAACCTTTGGGCCAATAATTTGTAAGGCACTACGAGATTACGGAATTCAAGCACCTATCGACGCGCATTTAATGGTCAAACCAGTGGACAGGCTGATTTCAGACTTTGCTGCGGCGGGCGCAAGTTATATTACTTTTCACCCTGAAGCATCGGAGCATATCGATCGCAGTTTGCAGTTAATACGTGATCAAGGATGTAAAGCAGGTTTGGTCTTTAATCCTGCAACGTCGTTGGAACAATTAGAATATGTATTAGATAAGATTGATATGGTTCTACTGATGTCAGTTAATCCGGGTTTTGGCGGACAAAAATTTATCCCGGCTATTTTGAAAAAATTAAAACAGGCTAGAAAATTAATTGAACAATCAGGTTTACCGATCCGCCTGGAAATTGATGGTGGTGTTAAAGTGGACAATATTGCAGAAATTAAAGCTGCAGGTGCGGATACCTTTGTTGCAGGCTCTGCCATTTTTAATACCAAAGATTATAAAGGTACGATCGATAAAATGCGTGAACAACTCGGCAGCTCTTCCAAAGTAACTCCATAATAATTTTCTGTTTTGAATAATTCACTAACGCAAACGCAATGCGTGATGTTTGATTTGGATGGCACATTAGTTGACAGTGCTCCAGATATTGCGATCAGTATGAATGAAATGTTGCAACAACTTGGTTATCCAACACATGATCTTGCTCAAGTGAGGAACTGGATGGGAAATGGTGCCGGTAAATTAATTAAACGTGCACTCACAGGTAAAATGGATGGAGAACCACCAAAAGATTTGTTCAAAAAAGCTCATCAAAAATTTTTTGATCTCTATGAACAAAACATACATGCTGAAAGCACATTATATCAGGGCGTATTAGAGGGGTTGGAAGCATTACGTGAGCAATCATATTTCATTGCTTGTGTTACAAATAAACCAAGAAGATTTACTCCACCCTTATTAAAGGCCTTTAATTTAAATCAGTATTTTAATTATTTAATTTGTGGTGATGATCTCGCAGTAAAAAAGCCAGATCCTCAGGTATTACAGAATGTACTCAGCGAGGCTAATGTAGGTCCTATGCAAGCGGTAATGGTTGGGGACTCCGCTAGTGATATAAAAGCGGCTCGATCAGCCAATATCAAGTCATTTTGTGTCCGATATGGATATCATCAAGGAGTAGGTGTTGATGCTTTGGGCGCAGACTATATAATCGACTCCATTGAGGAAGTACCTCAGTATCTATCAAATACAGATTAAGGAATTATTTTCAATGATCATCTCATTACAGAAAGGAATAGCTTGGCTTTTTAGTTGGCGTAGCTAGTTTGTAACTAGTTGACCTGACGTATTCGCTGTTCTTTTTTTCGATTTGGAGATGATATGGATTCCGCACAATTTGACTCACTAATAAACCAAGGTTACACCTGTATTCCGCTGGTGCGTGAAGTACTGGCAGATCTTGATACCCCTCTTAGTGCTTACTTAAAGCTAGCTCATCAACCATACACCTATTTGTTTGAGTCGGTGCAGGGGGGAGAGCGTTGGGGTCGTTATTCTTTTATTGGTTTATCTTGTGCTGAACGCATTAAGGTATTTGGCAATAAAATAGTACATGAGTTTGATAAAGATGCTAATGAGGAACATGTTGATGATCCATTAGGCTGGATTCAAAACTATTTACAACAATTTCATGTTCCAGATATTCCTGATTTGCCACGTTTTACGGGTGGCGTTGTAGGCTATTTCGGTTATGAAACAATTCAATACATAGAACCGCGTCTTAAAAAAGCCACAAAACCTGATGTGCTGCAAACACCTGATATTTTTTTGATGGTGTCAAAAGAATTAGTAGTTTTTGATAACTTAAGCGGGAAGATTTTCTTAATTGTTCATGTTGACCCAAAAGATGATCAAGCATTAGAACACGGAAAACAGAAATTAAATTCACTAGCAGAAATGCTTCATCAAATTGTGCCAGATGTAAATGCTAACTCGACTGTGTCTAATGGAAATTTCGTTACCGAGTATCCTGAAGATGAATTCAAGCAAGCGGTAGAGTCAACCCGTGATTACATTCGTGCTGGAGATGTAATGCAGGTTGTTTTGTCTCAGAGACAAAGCAGAGATTTTACGGTTCCACCAATCAACTTATATCGTAGTTTACGAAGTTTAAATCCCTCTCCCTACATGTATTACATGAATATGGAGGATTTTTATATTGTAGGTTCCTCGCCAGAAATTTTGGTTAGGTTAGAAGATGGGGAGGTAACGCTAAGGCCTATTGCAGGCACAAGACCACGCGGTAATGATGCTCAAGAAGACTTAGATCTTGAGAGAGAGTTGCTAGCCGATCCTAAAGAATTAGCAGAGCATCTAATGCTTATAGATCTTGGTCGAAATGATGTTGGGCGTGTTGCTAAAACGGGTAGTGTAAAGTTGACTGACAAGATGATTATCGAACGTTATTCTCATGTTATGCATATTGTTTCAAACGTAATTGGGAAACTTGGTAAAAATCTTGATGCAATTGATGTATTAAAAGCAACTTTCCCAGCGGGCACGGTAAGTGGCGCACCCAAAATTCGTGCGATGGAAATTATTGATGAATTCGAACCCACTAAACGCGGAATTTATTCTGGTGCGGTGGGATATATTTCATGGGATGGGAATATGGATACCGCCATTGCAATACGCACTGCAGTTGTAAAAGATGAAAAACTTTATATACAGGCTGGTGCAGGGATTGTTTATGATTCAATTCCAGAAAATGAATGGATTGAAACTAACAATAAAGCCGGTGCAATGAAGAAAGCCGCTGAGCTTGCTAATTTAATTAATCAAAAGTGAATTAATACCATGATATTAATGATCGACAACTATGATTCGTTCACTTACAACCTCGTGCAATACTTGGGTGAGATTGGTGAGGAAGTGAAAGTAGTGAGAAATGATCAAATTGGTGTAAAAGAAATAAAAAACTTGCAGCCTGATCATATTGTTATTTCACCAGGACCATGCACACCAAATGAAGCGGGTGTTTCGTTAGAGACTATTACTGAACTAGGTGGTGAGATACCCATTTTAGGCGTTTGTTTAGGGCATCAAAGCATAGGTCAAGCCTATGGGGGTAATATTGTTAAGGCCCAGGAAGTCATGCACGGTAAAACATCCAGAGTACATCATCAGAGCAAACATGTATTTGAAAAATGTGACAACCCTTTTACGGCAACACGCTATCATTCCTTGGTCATTGAAAAACAATCTATACCGGAATGTTTAGAAGTTACCGCGTGGACTGAAGATGACTCTGGTGAGTTGGATGAAATCATGGGGGTGCGTCATAAACAGTTTGCGGTAGAAGGTGTGCAGTTTCATCCAGAATCCATTCTTACCGATTTTGGCCATCACCTGTTAACCAATTTTGTTCGTCAAAACTAAATTTCATTATGAATATACAACAAGCAATTAATACCATAATTGAAGGGAATAATTTAAACCGCGATGACATGACAACAGTAATGCGAAGTGTGATGTCAGGTGAAGCTACACCTTCGCAAGTTGCAGGTTTGCTTGTGGCTTTGCGTATGAAAGGTGAAGTTTTGGACGAGATTTCTGCTGCCGCATCCGTGATGCGTGAACTTTCAACCAAGGTAAAAGTTGCCTCTGAGAACTTAGTAGATACTTGCGGCACAGGTGGAGATGCCAAAGGTACTTTTAATGTTTCTACTACTGCTGCATTTGTTGTAGCAGCGGCCGGCGCTAGGGTAGCCAAGCACGGTAATCGTTCAGTATCGAGTAAAAGTGGCAGTGCTGACCTATTAGAAAAAGCAGGGGTGAATTTACAACTAACACCTGAACAGGTAGCGAAATGCATAGAAGAGATAGGTATTGGCTTTTTATTTGCGCCTGCTCACCACAGTGCTATGAAGCATGCTATCGGTCCTCGTAAAGAGCTTGGAATAAGGACAATATTTAATTTACTCGGCCCTCTGACTAATCCTGCCAATGCGCCACATCAAGTATTGGGTGTGTTTAGTGGCGAATGGGTTGAGCCATTGGCGAAAGTCTTACAGTCACTTGGAAGTAAACATGTTTTAGTTGTGCATGCGGATGATGGTTTAGACGAAATTAGTATCGGTAGTGATACTCAAGTAGCTGAATTAATAGAGGGTGAAATTAAGGTGTATTCAATTTCACCGGAACAATTTGGTATGCAAAAAACAAGTCTTGAAGAAATTGTGGCTAGCGATGTTTCTGAGAGTCTAAAAATTGTAAACAACGTTTTTGAAAATCAAGCAGGTGCTGCATTAGATATTGTAAAGCTTAATGCTGGTGCTGCAATTTATGCAAGTGATAAAGCTGCGAGTTTAGAAGATGGTATAGAACAAGCTACCAATGTTATAGAAAATGGGGCTGCAAAAAATAAATTTCAACAGTACATCGAATTTACAAAAAGTATGAGTCAAAAATGATGGATCAGCCAGAAATACTAAAAAAAATAATTGCTCATAAGGAAAAGGAACTTGTAGAACGTAAATTGCATATGCCGCTTGAGAAATTTCAAGAAATGGCAAAAGAAGTGCCGGCTCCGCGTGGATTTGAGCGTGCTTTACGAGCCGCGCAAGCATCAAAACGACCGGGTGTTATAGCAGAAATTAAACGCGCATCGCCCAGTAAAGGTATATTACGCGAGAACTTTAATCCGATGGAGATTGCTGCAAGTTACCAAATGAATGGTGCAAGCTGTGTTTCCATATTAACGGATAGTGAGTTCTTTAAAGGTTCTTGTGCAATCTTAGAGCTGGCACGTAAAACCTGTTTTCTGCCAATTTTACGCAAGGATTTTATTATTGATTCTTATCAAGTGTATGAGACTCGAGCGATTGATGCGGACTGTTTGTTATTAATTGTTGCTGCCCTTGAAGATCAAAAGTTAGCAGAACTCTATGCATTGGGAAATGAATTACATCTTGATATATTGGTAGAAATACATAATCAAGAAGAACTGGATCGAGCGCTCAAACTTGAACCAACAATGATTGGTATCAATAACCGTAATTTAAATACTTTTGATGTTTCATTGGATACAACATTTGAATTGCTGTCTAATATTCCAGAAAATTGTCATGTCGTGACAGAAAGCGGAATCCATACCAAAGAGGACATTGCTCTAATGAATGAAAAAGGAGTTAATTCATTCTTGGTAGGCGAGGCATTTATGGTGGCGGAAAATCCGGGCGCAAAACTTAAGGAATTATTTTTCTGATTTGCTAAATCATAACTAAAGCAAGAATAAATTACCCTCGTCCTAGTTTTAATTATTGATAAGAGGGTGCGTGATACGCTAGTACTTTTCCACCTTGTCGAACGATGGCAACAGATCCGTAACCTATTATAGGTTTTGATGAAGGTTCGGGTTTTTTCACTCTACTATCTATCCATTTAAAGGCTTCTTCTAATTTATACGGTACAAGTTCGCATAGACGAATACGGCCTTTTTTGGTTTGGGTAAGCAAACCTGCCTTACTTAATACTCCAATATGCTTGCTCACCGCTTGCTGTGTTAAATCAAAATGGCTCACGAGGTCTGAGCAAGTTTTTGGGCCTTTCTCGAGTTGAGCCAGTATCTGCAGACGAGTGGCATCCCCTAATGCAGTAAAGGTATTTGCTAAGTTTGAATATACAACCATATAGTTGTATATTAAATGAACCTGATTTAAGAGTCAAATAACCATAAATATCAAGCGTTGAGGAGGGTTGATATAAATGCAAACTCATAAACTCAAAGTAAATGATGGATACACACTTCATCACGTCACCTGTCCACATGATTGCCCAGATTCTTGCTCAATGCTGGTCACCAGGAATGAAGCCACAGGAAAAGCGGTTCGAATTCAAGGTGATCCCACTCATCCAATTACTAAAGGTTATCTATGTAACAAGGTAAATCATTACCTTGATTTGGTTTATAACGAAAATCGTGTTCTCTACCCACATAAACGCATTGGCCCAAAGGGACCAGGTGCTCAGTTTGAGAGAATTAGTTGGGACGAAGCACTAAATTGCATTACCAATAATTTTAAAAATGTAATTTCTGAATTTGGTAGTCAGGCGATTCAACCTTATTCATATTCTGGAACTATGGGAATGGTTGGGTATTGGACTATGGATTCGCGGTTTTGGAACAAGATGCAAGCCAACGGGCTTGTTCGATCGATATGTACGTATGCCGCAACGGAAGCTACTACACAAACTTACGGCTTAGCTCATCCCAACATGTCTATACATGAGGCGGCAGCTGAAGCAGGCATTATGATTCTGTGGGGTGCAAATTTAGTAAGCACAGGTGTGCATGCAATTCCTTTTATCCGTGAAGCGAAAGAGCGAGGTATGAAGTTAATTGTTGTCGATCCCCGTGTCACTCGAACAACAATGATGGCAGATTGGCATATTCAACCTAAACCTGGAACAGATGCAGCACTAGCATTGGGGATGATGAAAGTAATCGTAGACGCAAGACTACATGATATTGAATTCTTAAAAGAACAAACAAATGGTTGGAAAGAATTATTGGAAACTAAACTACCGGATTATCCACTCAGTAAAGTTGAACGCATCACTGGTATTCCTGCAGAGGAAATTAAAAAGTTTGCATTGGAATATGCATCGACAAAGAAAACATTTATACGTGCAAATTATGGTTTAAACCGTCATCAAAATGCAGGGCAAATGTGTCGATCTGTTCTAATACTTCCATGTATAACTGGCGCATGGCGCGAATCATGTGGAGGAGCTTGTTTTGGAAACCTAGAAGAAATGTGGAGCCGCTGGGATTTGGATAAATTACATCGCACGGATCTGGGATCATGTGATCGTGCTATCAACATGGTGCAATTAGGTCAGGCGTTAGTGGATAACTTAGGAATATCTGAACAAGTTTTAGATCCGCCTATAAAAAGTCTTTTTGTATACAACTCAGACCCAGCAAATTGCGCACCTAATTCAAATAAAGTTCGAGAAGGCTTAATGCGAGAAGATTTATTTATAGCCGTGCATGAAACTTTTTGGACAGATACTTGCAATTATGCAGACATTGTTATTCCAGCAGATACGCAATTAGAACGCACAGATTTGTTTGCAACCTATGGCAATTGGTATTACAGCATGAATAAACCCGTTATAGAGCCGCTCGGCGAGAGTATTCGTAACTCCGAACTTTTTCGTTTATTGGCTAACAAGATGGGTTATGTTGAAAAAGGAGACAATGCATTCACACAAACAGACGAGGAAATCATTCGTGACATCATGTTTGATGAAGGAGAACACAATCCGTTAATGGAAGGAATAACATACGAAGACATCCAAGAAAATGGCTTTGTGCGTGCCAATACAAATTCTGAAAGAAGGAATTTTTTAAAAAATGGTTGGCCTACTCCTTCAGGGAAAATAGATATTTGGTGTGATGCATTATTGGAGCAAGGTGTTGATCCGTTGCCAACCTATATCCCTGAAATAGAAGGACAAGAAGATCCCAAGCGTAAAAAATATCCGCTACAAGTGCTTAGTAGTGCAGCACACTATTTTATTGGTGACTCATTCCAATCTGTCCCAAGATTGCAAGCGATGATGTCTAGACCTACCGTGGAGTTAAACAGTGAAGAGGCACAAAAGCGCGATATTCAGGATGGCGATTTATGCAGATTGTTTAATGATAGAGGTGAAACTTATGCATATGCGTTAATTGTAGATGGCCTGCTACCAGGAGTATGCTCAACACAAAAACAATACAAAGGCAGTAATACACCGGGTGGTGTGAATGTAAATGCGCTTAACTCGGAAATATTAACCGATTTTGGTAATAGCCCGACTTTTTATTCTTGTTTGGTAGAAGTTGAAAAAGCTAATCAGGGAATGATCGCAAAATTGTTGCTAGAAGAATGGGGAGGAAAAGATGGGTATATTACGAAATGGCGAGCCGATCCACGTAATGAAAATATAAGTGCAACAGATGAAGAGATTCTAAGTTTTGCGGAAAAACAGCATCCAGGGCTATTCGAAAATGTTTAATTCAAAATTAAATATTTATTAGATCTTTAATCTAATCAAGACTATTCGCCGTCATAGACTTCCAGCTGTATATTATTCATCGAATACCCGGCGAATCCGTATTCGCTGTCAACACTGTCAGTCGTCATAGTTCCCGTCACCCAGACTGCATCCTCTAGCCACCTTTGTTTAAGTTCACCATCGGGTTTTACGTATACAATTTGATTAGATGGAGGCGGAGGAACATGAATGCATGCTCCAAAGTAGGGTGCAAGTAAAAACTCACTGAACGTTCCATTTTCAAAATCAAATTCTAGTGGAACGATAAAGCCAGGAATTCTGACGTATTCGCCATCCAGTTCTTTAACGATAGGAGCTGAGCGTAATTCCATCTGCATTTGTTCGTATGCAATTATTGCCTCCTGTGATTCGTCCTCTTCCTCCTCACTTCCAAACTCTAGTCCATCGAAAATTCCACCCAGTATTGATTCTTGCTTTTTTTCTAAAGATTCGAAATAACCCTCAGGAGCTAAGTCGCCCCATTCAAGCATTCGTGCATCTTTTGCGAACAAGGCTCCATTGGCATACAGAATGAAACTTATGAACACACAATAAGAAAATATTTTTGCGAAACCGAAATTCATAATCGAATAGTTAATCCATCTTGCAGTGTTTTTCGATAAGCGCTGATTGCAGGATAAAGTGCCGCTAGAATGCCACCAATTAATACGGCTATCAGCATTAACCATTGGAACTTGGTGGGAGGGCTAAGTTCAATATTAAAACCAAAAGTGTTAAATAACATAGGGTTAATAAGAATTAAGAATAAATATAGAAAGGTTAAGCCAAAAAATATTCCAAGGGATACTAATATTTCAGACTCGATCACCATTAATGAAAAAATTGTTCTTGGTGAGGCGCCGACCGAGCGAAGAATTGCAATTTCACGTCGGCGTTCATTTAAGTTAGTTAGTAATATAGTCAACATTCCAATTAAGCTGGTTAATACAACGAGTCCAGCTATTACAAAAAGTGCTTTTTCTATAATCTCAACAACTTTCCATAGTTCCAATAATGCGATTCCTGGCATGATGGCGAGTAATGGCTCAGATTTATATTCATTAATGCCACGACGTATCGAAAAAATATCATGTTTGCTTTTCAGTCCCAAAAGAAAAGCGGTAATTGATTCAGGTTCAAGAGAAGCATCATCAAGATTTAGATCTTTTTTAGGAATACTTCTAGACGGCGCCCCTTGTTCCCAGCCAATATGAACTGCTTCAAGTCCACTGAGTGAAATTAAAACCGAACGGTCAAGCGGTGTGCCAGTAGGCTTCAGTATACCCGTTATGGTAAATGGTGAATCTTTATGTTCTACAAAATCAGCGCTACTTATGCCATGTGAGATTATAATTTTTTCACCAAGCTGGTATTCAAGTGACTTTGCTACTTTTGCACCTATTACTGCATCATAAATACCTGAGAAAATAACGCCATCTGAAAGTTCTAAAGCACGACCTTTACCATATTTGTAATACTTAAATATATCTTCTGTCGTGCCAATGACACGAAAACCTTTATGAGAGTCGCCTAGAGAAATGGGTATGGACCAGCTCACTCTGGGATGCTTTGTAATCCTGCTATAGCTTTTCCAAGAAACGTTATTGGTTGCATTGCCAATATGAAAAATACTATATAGCAGTAATTGAACAGAACCGCTTCTCGATCCCACAATCAAATCTGTATCGCTTACTGTATTAGTAAATTGTTCTTTGGCTTGTACACGGATCATGTCTACCCCTAGCAATAACACTATACTTATTGCTAATGATAAGATCGTCAGCCCTATAGTAAGTTTACGAAAACGCAAACTTTTTACCGCTAGCTGGAAAATTCTCTGGATCATGTAGTACAGTGATTAATATCTACAAAAGAAATTGTACGATCAAAAAACTTTGAAAGAGTAAGATCATGGCTGACAAATAGTACAGCACTGTTACTACTTCTAGCTTCTTCAAATAATAGTTCCAAAAATCCTTGCTTGGTATCTTGGTCCAATGCAGATGTTGGCTCATCTGCGATAATCATTTCTGGTGAACCAATCAAGGCGCGTGCTGCGGCAACACGTTGTTGCTGTCCGGTGCTCAGCTCTGTGACATTTTGTGAAATAATTTTTTCGTCACTTAATCCAAGAGAGCAAAGTAAGCGTACCGATTCCTCATAGATATTACGCTTTTGAATAGTTAACATTTCTTTTCTTTTCCAAGAAAAAGTGCAAGGCAAAGAAATATTTTCATATACGTTTAAATAAGGAATTAAATTAAATTGCTGGAAGATAATTCCTATGTGATCAACACGATATTGATCACGTTCTTTTTGAGAAAGTGAAAATAAGTTTTTACCCAGAATATTAATTTCTCCGCTTGTAGGTCTAAGTACACCAGTAACTAAATTTAGAAGAGTAGATTTTCCGCATCCACTCGGGCCATGGATAAATAGTTTTTCACCGCGATTAAGGTTTAATGAATCTATATTTATTAAAGACGGATGACTGTCATCCCAGTGAAATTCAATTTTTGAAAGTTCAAGACATGCGCTACCGATCATAGACTAGTTTAAAAAATTCGTTAGATCATTTTAGTGACTGGAGACGATTTTTATTTGAAGCATTGAATAATGCTTGATGATCACTTGAAATGAATTGCACCTCAATTTTTTCAAGTGTAGGGAAATGGTCAAAAATTAGATATTCGATAGATTCGAGAGCGCCCTCTGAACACTTGAATGAATAATTAGCATTTACATCACTATGGGTTTCTTTATCATCTGTGTCGTGATGATCATGTTCTTCATGTTCTTCATGTTCTTCATGTTCTTCATGTTCTTCATGTTCTTCATGTTCATGATGTTGCTCATGTTTATGGTGCTTATCAGTGTCGGCTTCAATAATTTCACTGTTTACTTTAGCCGAAGCTATTTCACATGCATTATTTCTTTCGAATCGGAAAAGTTTGTTCGTATTTTCGAGAGTAGCAATTGATTGCGCAACTTTTTTATGTTGCTCGTCATTTTTTGGTGCATGTTCAAAGCCGAATATATCAATAGAGGGAAAGGATAAATCTATGTTTAAAGCTTCATTTTCATAGGTAACATTAGCAGTGGCAAGTCCATGAACATGTGATGCATGTTCTTCAAATTGATGATCTTCGTCCTGTTCATGATCATGATCATGGTGATGTTCATCCTCTCCTGCATAAACTAGATTTACTAAGCAAAGTGTTACAAACAAAGTTAATATTTTAAATTTAAGCATAGTTATAAATCTATATAGAGTTTAAAACTTTATGGAAATTATTAATTTATTGATTCGCGCAAGATAAACGCATATTGCTTGTAGCAACAAGGTTCATAATATGGCCAATAGCATGCACAATCCCGCCGGAGATTGTTAACCATGTTTCGCCTTCATGTGGAATGACATGGTTAGAGATTAATGTCCCAGCAAATACTGAAGTAAAAACCAGAATAGAAAGACCTACTGCTGCGATTATGGCAGGTAAAATTTGCCGATGACGGCGATATCCTAAAATGATTGCCAAAATACTAAATGGCAATATAAATATTAAAATAAAATAATGAAACCAAAATTCGTGCAAAGCACTACCGTGATTCAGTGTAGCAGCAAAAAGGGGAATGAAGCTTGCGACAATAGGCAAGGCTATGCAATGGACTACGCATACACACGACAAGGTAATAGCGATTCGATCAAAATAAGCTTGCATTATTTTTTATTCTAATTATTTAATTATCGTTGAGCACATTGAGAACAAGTGCCATGAATTTCTACATTTACGAGGCTTGGAGTAAAGCCTTGTTTTTTACTTATTTCAAATAGAGCCTTGTTGACTTTAGGTTCAATAAGTTCTTCAACTTCATTGCATTTATCACAGATTAAAAATTTGCTATCAAAAGAGTCATGATCCGCATTACAGCCGATATATGCGTTTTGGCTTTCTATGCGATGTATTAGATTATTCTCGTGAAGAAATTCTAAGGCACGGTAAACTGTGGGTGGTTTTTCAGTAAAATTATCAGAACTCAATTGCGCGAGGAGGTCATAGGCTTTAATCGGCTTATGGCTTTTCCAGATGAGTTCTAAAACTTTCTTTCTTATAGGTGTGAGACGACATTTACGAGCAATGCAGGTTTTTTCAGCTCTGCTAATGGCTTCTTTAATGCATTCGCTGTGTCGATGTCTTTTCCACATAGGATTCAGTTATTGGTCCAGATATGAGTGTTATAATATAACATACCTCTTATCGCAATAAGACAAAATTGAAGTGGTAATTTAGGAGGTTTTAGCTAGCAATATATACTAGCTTTTGTAAGGTTTAGCGCGTGCCGTAAACTACAATGGTTTTACCGTGTGCAGAAATTAACCCCTGTTGCTGAAGCTCTTTTAGTACACGCCCAGCCATTTCACGTGAGCAACCCACAATTTTGGCGATTTCTTGTCTCGTAATGCGGATTTGCATACCTTCTGGATGGGTTAAGGCATCGGGCTGTTTAGCAAGGTCTAACAGTGTATGAGCTACACGTCCCGTCACATCTAAGTACGCAAGATCAATTACTTTGCGACTGGTATCACGTAAACGTTTGGCGAGTTGTCCGGCCATGTGCATCAAAATATCAGGGTCAGATTTTATTAATTCACGAAATTTTGAATACTGGATTTCTGCAACATCACACTGTTCTTTAGCAATAACAAGAGCACTTCGTTCGTTTTCCTCGAACAATCCCATTTCCCCAAAGAAGTCACCCTTATTAAGATATGCCAGCACCATTTCATGACCGGTATCATCTTCCAACATAATCTTTACAGATCCATGCGTGATGTAATACAAGGTATTCGAGGGATCGCCAGCATGAATAATGCGATTACCAGAGGCATAGCGTTTGGTATGGCAATGTTCTAGAAATCGTTCCACAACAGATTCCTGTGTTGGTATGGATGGGCTTGGATTATTCAAGTTAAAAAAGTAAGTATTGTTATTTAGAGTAGTCTATGCCAAGTAACTCACTGATGTCGACAGAAAAAAGGATTAAACGGTAGCAATGCAAGTACGAATCACGTGGTTAGAGCAAAGAACATTCGAGGCTACCACCGGTAGCGGTCATAGAATCACTATGGATGGTCCTCCAGATCATGGTGGGCGTAATCTCGCAGCTCGACCAATGGAGATGGTTTTAGTAGGGCTTGGAGGTTGTAGTGCATTTGATGTGGTCGAAATTCTAGAAAAATCGCGCCAGAATGTTCAGGAGTGTCAAATTCAAATTGAAGCTGAACGTGCAGACGAAATACCGGCTGTATTCACCACAATTCATATGCATTTCATACTAAGCGGTGAAGGTTTAAATGAAAAACATGTAAAGCGTGCAGTTGAGTTATCGATAGATAAATATTGTTCGGTGGTAAAAATGCTAAGGCCAGGAGTTGTCATTACGTTTGATTATGAAATCAATTGAAGATATGTAAATAAATATGCAAAAAATAAAATTACATGGATTTAATAATCTCACAAAAACATTGAGTTTTAATTTTTATGATATTTGTTATGCGGCAACATCTGAGCATCAACAAGAATATCTTGAATATGTTGATGAGGAATACAATGCAGCTCGATTAGAAGCTGTGCTGAATGAAGTTGCCAAGCAAATTGGTGCCAGCATTCTCCATATGTCGGTTTATGATTATGAGCCCCGCGGTGCTAGCGTGACATGTTTAATTTCGGAAGAACCTACATTAGCAGAAGCAATTTTTTCTAATGAAGAAACACAATTTGAAGAAGTAAAAATACATACCAAACAATCTGCCATAGGTCACTTAGATAAAAGCCATATCACCGCTCACACGTACCCTGAATTCCATCCTGATAATGGCATCAGCACGTTCCGAGTGGATATTGATGTATCAACATGTGGACGTGTTTCACCTCTTAAGGCGTTAAATTTTCTTATTGATAGTTTTGATGAAGATATTGTGGTTTTGGACTATCGGGTGCGTGGATTCACGCGCGATGTAAATGGATTAAAACACTATATTGATCATGAGATTACTTCTATACAGGATTTTTTATCCGACAAAACAAAAGACCAGTATCAGATGATTGATATGAATGTTGATCAAGAAAATATCTTTCACACAAAAATGTTATTGAATGAATTTAAATTAGACGATTATCTATTCGGAAGAGGCATAAATGTGCTAAATGCAAAAGAGCAAGAAAAAATAGAAGCGAAACTTAGAAAAGAAATGAGCGAAATTTTTTATGGAATTAACTCATTAGATTGAGCGGTTTAACTATATCCAATAGGAAGTTTTGGTCATAATTTTTGAAACCGCTGTCATAAGAGTTTTTGCGGGTTGTGGTAATTCATAGGCACCAGCAGCTTGTGCCTTTTGATCATGCATGGCTTCGTCTTCGCGCATTTTTAATAAAATTTCTCGGCTTTTAATATCGTCTTTTGGCAAACGTTGTAAATGCTTATCGAGATGTTTCACTACCTGTTTTTCGGTTTCAGATACAAAGCCAAATGACCATTTATCACCAAACGCACCAACCGCAGCACCTATTGCCATAGAACCTAAATACCAAACAGGGGCAAGCATACTAGGCTTATCTTGCAATTCATCAAGACGCTTTTCACACCATTCCAAATGAGCCTGTTCTTCATTAGCAGATTGAGTAAATTTTTCCTTTATACTTTCATCTTTAGTCATGATTGAGTGCCCGCGGTATAGGCCTTGAGCCGCAATTTCGCCTGCGTGATTTACACGCATTAAGCGCGCAGATAGTTTTTTATCTTCATCGGTTAATGCTGTATCCGTAGTTACTTCATCAGCCGGTGAGGATGTAGCTTTGCTATTGGATTTGACAAATAAGGCGCGCAAACCCTTATCAATTTGCGAGAGCAGTAGATCAGTAGAATTTAAATTTCTCATTTACTTATTATAACACTTGCTGAGCTAACAAAGTGACGGGATGGCATACCTGTACAGGGATATTTTCTTGTCTAAATCGTGCTTGAAAATGCAAAGCACAACCAATATTGCTACTTACTAAGTATGCTGCATTATGTTGTTTTATTTGATTGATCTTGTTGCTAATAAGCTGATCAGCAATATCATCATATATAAGGGTGTTTAAGCCTCCAGCGCCACAGCACGCATTTTCATCTTGAAAATGGATAATCTCAATATCGGGAATAAAAGATAATAATCTATCTGTTAGATAGTCATCGTTCATAACTTTTTTTTGAGAGCAAGGAATATGTAGGAATACTTTTTTTGCTAATGGTTTAAATGAAATATTTTGCTGCTCGATTTGTCTAAGTATAAGTTCATTTAAATCTATAAACTTCCCATTCAATTTGTCAGAAAATTGTTTAACATATGCACCGCAACCTGTTGTTAGAGGAACGATATATTCAGTTTTTTTATTTTGTAAACTACTAATGAATTTATTTTTAAGTGTTGTAGCAGTTTGAATGTTCCCGCAATGTTGATGTAATGCACCACAACAATTAATTTTCTTGGGATGTGTTACATTGCAGTCAAGCTTTGATAAAAGATATGTTGCTGCAGCCAGTGTCTCATCATTGGTAAGATCTCCAGCGCATGAATTCAATAAAATAACTCGTTTATCGTTGTTTTTTCGTGATTCCTTTTCGAACTCTAGTCTATTTTTGTTTGGTATATTCTTGTCTGGCAATAAGCTTAATAAACGTGATTTGTGTAGCTGCGTGGCAATGCCCAGAAAGCGTAGTATTCTAGCCAAAAAATTAAAAAGTTTTCGTGCGTATAAATTGCCTAGAATAAATAACAAAATAGATTGTTGTATTTTTTTATTGAACGATTGTTGAGTCTTTGTTAGCGCACGTCCTGCATCAATAATTATTTCGTAATTCACATTAGCTGGACATGCTGATTCACAGTTCAAGCAAGTTAAACAGTGGTCTAGATGTGTATGTATATTCTTATTAGGCTGTATGTGCTGTTCATATAGCCCGCGCACAAGTGCAATGCGGCCTCGTGGCGACTCTGACTCTACCTTTGCTAATTCATAAGTTGGACAATGCGGCAAACAAAGTCCGCACATAACGCATTCATCCGCGGCCTGAATAATTTCTTGTGTATTTATATGATCTGATTGCATTCTTTTGTTGGCATCTATATATAGGTATGCTTTTTTAAGGGTCTTGGCCCAATTAGGAAATGGGTGAGTTCAATAGTCCAGATATAATTTAATTTGAATAGTTTGCACTAGGTTAATTGATAAAGGTACGGATATGTCTTATTACAAGCGCCACTTGTTTATGTGTGTAAATGAGCGAGAGGATAAAAGCTGTTGTCAGGACCATGGGGCCGCTGAGTTTCGAACCTATGCAAAAAATAAGACCAAAGAGCTTGGTATATCCGGGCAGGGTGGGGTGCGCGTAAATCAGGCAGGTTGCCTTGATCGTTGTTCTGAGGGTCCAGTTGCGGTGGTGTATCCAGATGGCGTTTGGTATCGCTATGCAGATGAGGCAGATTTGGATGAGATCATAGAAAAACACTTAATGAAGGGCGAAGTGGTTGAGAGATTGAAAATCTAACCTTTTTGGCTACCTATAGTTAGATACATCTAACTGCAATTTCGGTATAGATCGACGCATTTAACTACAAAGTTAGTTGACAAGAATAAAATAATATTAGAACATGTTTATATTCTGATAGTTTATACAACATTCAGAACTCCTCCATCTACTTCTAGTAGAGATTTATTTAAGCGCGGAACGCAAGTAACCGCGCTTTTTTTTGCCCGCATCTGCCGAGGGACTTAAAAAATAACCCAAATGAGTCAGTAAGATAGCCCGGTATTCCTTGTCAGGGCCAGCGTTGTTCGATACTATTTCGCGCCTTTCTGCAGTTAAGAATTAGATTTTTGAAGCAATCACATTAGGACCATGTTAACTACCACTACAGTCAGTGCTAAACCAGCTGAAGTCCAGCGTGATTGGTATGTTGTTGATGCTACAGACAAGACGCTTGGACGTCTTGCTAGTGAAATTGCTAAACGATTAAAGGGTAAACACAAACCCATTTATACCCCGCATGTGGACACCGGTGATTGTATCGTTGTGATTAATGCTGCAAAAGTGCGCATTACCGGTAATAAATTGAATGGCAAGATCTACCATAAACACACGGGTTATGTCGGTAATTTAAAATCAACATCTTTGGGAGAAATGCTAGCTAAGCATCCGGAACGAGTTTTAGAAACTGCTATTAAAGGGATGTTGCCAAAAAACCCGCTTGGACGAGCAATGTTTCGAAAATTAAAAGTTTATCCAGGTCCTGAACACAATCATGCGGCACAACAACCGCAAGTTTTAGAGATATAGTATTAAAAGATGGCAATGGAACAGTATTACGGTACCGGACGCAGAAAAAGCTCAACTGCACGTGTGTATATGAAGCCTGGAACAGGCAATATAACTATAAATATGCGTGCCGCAGAACGTTATTTTGGACGTGAAACCTCGCGTATGATCATCCGTCAACCGCTTGAAGTCACTGATACCAAGAATTCTTTTGATATTAACGTAATGGTTAAAGGTGGTGGTCCTAATGGCCAAGCCGGTGCTATTCGTTTGGGTATTGCGCGAGCACTACTAAAATACAACGAAGAACTGCGTTCGCCATTACGCCAAAATGGGTTTCTCACGCGTGATGCGCGCGAGGTCGAACGTAAGAAAGTAGGTTTACGCAAAGCGCGTAAGAAAGAACAATACTCCAAGCGTTAAACATCTGTTCACTTGCTATTTATACCTGCTAGCAAGCCTAATAAAATTTCAATTCAGTGCCCGCTAATGCGGGCACTTTTCGTTTAATCTGGTATAAATGTTTTGTGTAAGTTGTAATGCGTTTGCAAATATAATCCACCATGACAATTCAATATAAGTCAGGACAACAGCAAGATTGTTTTCAAATAGCAAATTGGATTAATTCGGTTGGATTTGGGCATATAGAATATTTACTCGGCGGTCTTCTACCAGGCCAAACTGCATTGCAACACTTAGCACTTGTGTTGAGTCAAGACCCTCATTATTCCTACAGAAATGTAGATTTAGCCTTACAAGAAAATAAAATTATTGGCTTGATATTTTCGTATAGTGCGTATTTTAATGAGCTTACCCCACAGATAATAAGCGCTCTTAGTCACGATCGTGTTCAATGGATGCGCTTCTTTTCAGATAATCAGATAAAAAATAGCTGGTATATTAATACACTAGGTGTTGCCGACGAATACCAACGCCAGGGCATTGCAAGACATTTGCTCGATCTTGCGGCTAAAAGAGCATTGCAAAATGAGTTCCGATGCTTAAGCTTGCATGTTTATGAAAATAATTTTCAAGCAATCAAGTTGTATGAGTCTTATGGTTTTACGAAAGAAAAGGAAATAGATTTAACGACCCATCCGTTTTTTGTATCAAAAAATCTTTCCGCAAGTATTTTGATGAAATATGATATTTCTTAAATTATGGAATTAAACCAATTTCGGGTGAGTAGTTGTGTTTAGTACATAGATAGTGGTGGTGTAATGTCAAATTTAATACTAATAACTGTTGCAATTTTAACGATTATTGTGGCGCTATTAGTGATGCTAAACCGTAAAAAAATAATTACTATCAAAAAAAATGGTTTATTAACTTTATTATATTTTATGTTAGTAATTGGAATTATCTACATTTCACTTGCATTGTTCGGTGGTACAGTTTGGGAAAAATTAACAGCTTATCAAGAGGGCGTACTGAGTGATTCTGAAGAGCAATGTAAAAGAGACGATGCACCTTTCTGGTGTAATTTATAAATCAATGATTAAACTTGTAAAACAATTATTATTTATTATTGTTTTAATATTTGTGGTCAAATCGAATTTAGTAAATGCTGATGTGTATGGTGGTGGTTTTTGGGAAGTGATTGGTCTAGGCAATATGCCATGCCAAGAATTTACATCAAAATCTGAAGAAAGTGGTTATAAAGAACTAGGTGCAGTATGGTTATCTGGTTTTATGTCTGGAGTGAATTTTACTTCTAGCGATGTTTATGACATTACTAGGGGTGAAGATATCTATATGCTTACAGATTTAGTTATCAAGCGCTGTGGGGAACATCCAGATAAACTTTTATCTGATATTGCTTCGCAGATCGTATATAAGCGTTATGGGGACAAGAATTTTACAGCGACAAAAGATCTAGAAAATAAATAATACACTTCTCTAAGAAGTATAATTCTTGGTTTCTAAACTGTGTTTAATGAAAAAAAACGAGATAAAGTAGCAAGGGCACGAGAGGAAAATACTCTCATACAAGGATATTTCGAATTCAAAACAAACGGTTGTTTTGTAGAGGTTGGTGCAAATGATCCTACAAACTTTGGTTCACAATCTTATCACTTAGAAAAAGATTTAAATTGGCAAGGTGTATTAATTGAACCTGTCCCCGAGCTAGCAGAAAAATGTAGGGCCACTAGACCTAATTCAAAAGTATTTGAGAGTGCTTGTATTGATTCAAATTTTACAGAAAAAATAAAGCTCTATATTCCAAAGTCTTCAATTAATGGAGAAGAGCTACATTCCAAATCATCGATAGGGAAAAATATAGATGATGGAAATTTTAGCGAATATCGCGAAATTTTTGTTAAAGCGAGAACACTGGATTCAATTTTGGAGGAGGCAAAGATAAATAAGATTGATTTACTATCAATTGATGTAGAAGGTGCTGAATTAGGAGTGCTGAAGGGGCTCAATATAGGTTATTACGCTCCTAAATTAATATTGCTAGAAGATAAGCACTTATATTTGGTTAAGCATAGATATCTAAAGAAGCAAGGTTATAAGCTAGTGAGACGCACACGGCAAAATTGCTGGTATATACCGGTAGACGCCGAACGTCCAATACAAACCTATTTTGAAAAAATCAGATTATTAAAACGAATGTACCTAAGCATTTGGATAAAGAAACTAGTCTTTAGTATTCGTCACAAAACTCTAAAGCCTTTCGCACGGCTTTGATTTATTTAGTTTTAGTGGTTTGGTAGATAATTATTAAATAATCGGGCTACATTTTGACCCATGATGTTATTGATTTGAGCTTCATTAAATCCTGCATTGATTAGTGCGTGGGTAATTTGTGAAATATTTAATGCAGTAAAAGGAACCATTACATTGCCGTCAAAATCTGAACCTAGAGCAACATATTCAATACCCACTAATTCCACAACATATCGTATAGCCTTTACTACCCCTGCAATACCCTCGCCGCAAGTGGCTGTAGGCCAAAAACCAATGCCTACAATGCCACCAGATGCTGCAACTTTTTGAATTTGTTCGTCAGTAAGATTTCTAAAGGATGCAGATTTGCATACAGCTTGTATACCTGTATGTGAGGCAATAATTGGTCTTCTACTTAAAGCGAAAATGTCTTCAATTAATGCTGGAGACGCATGAGAGATATCGATAAACATCTCTAGTTCATCCATACGCTGAGTCACACGCTTACCAAATTCTGTGATCCCGCCTTTTAGTACTCCATGTGCGGAACCGCCCAATTCATTATCAAAAAAATGTGTAAATCCTATAATTCTGAATCCGCTTGCATATAACTTATCTAAATTTTCAATTTTACCTTCTAGCGCATGTGCACCCTCTAAGCTCAGGAGGCCTGCAGTTATTTTGGAGTTAGTTTTTCGTTGGTGCAGATAGTGCTGGAAATCTTGTTTAGTTTTAATTAAGTAGAATGTATTTGGGGATTGTTTTTCTAATTTTTGTAGTTTTTGTGCCTGAAAGTTTGCACGTTCAAATTCACTAGTCCAGGTTTTAAGAGGCCATAATTGCGCAATCGCGAGCAAAGTGATGTTGTCGGAATCATCTGTGTTTTTATATAAATTGAGATTTTTTGGCGTCTTAGTAACCACTGAAAATACTTGTAAGGCAATATTGCCTTCAATTAACCGCGGTATGTCTACATGCCCATAATTTGATTTTTTAGCTAAATTTCTATCCCATAGTAATGAGTCGGCATGTAAATCAGCAATAAAGAGCGATTGATGTAGGTTTTTTGTTTCGTTAGTGATACGTGTAACTTGACCGGTTTGTACCTGGTTTCTTGATTTTTCTACATATTTTGGTAACAAGTTTACAAACAAGCCAACTATCATTATGAAAATAATTCCAACCACTATCATCAATTTTGTAATAATTTTCATAGATTAATTCTGCTGGCTGAGTGATTCGGCAGGTTTGCTTGTAGCATTAGTTTAACATTCATAAGACATAATCCCTTAAGTCCACATATATTTGTCGCAATTTCAAGTGACATTAATATCCAGCATTCCCACAACATCATTTCAAGCTCAGGCGTTGCTATGCGTATTCTCATGATTTCGGATGTGTTTTTCCCACGCATTAACGGAGTATCAACATCTATTGCGACCTTTGCTAAAGAATTTAAACTGCAAGGCCATGAAGTACATTTGATCGCACCTGCTTATTCTGCAAAGCATTTAGATAATGCAAATTTAAAAGAAGCTGAAATCTTTAGAATACCTTCTAAAGTCGTACCCTTTGACCCGGAAGATCGTTTAATGTCAAAAAGGCATGTGCAAGCCTTGTTGCCCACCCTGCGAGTGAATCAATATGATGTATTGCATGTTCATACTCCTTTCGTTGCGCACTATGCAGGGATAAATTTGGCGAGAGAATTAGATATCCCAGTCGTTGAAACCTACCATACTTTCTTTGAAGAATATTTCTTCCACTATGTGCCACTATTACCTAAAGCATTATTAAAGTTGTTAGCACGAAAATTTTCTGTATCACAGTGTAAGCAAATTGATCATATTGTCGTGCCATCGCAACCTATGTTAGATGTATTACGAGAATATGGAGTTACTACACCTCATACCGTTTTGCCGACAGGAGTCGATATTGCTCAAGGTTGTAAAAATGCGGAATTAGTATTTAGAAAAAAACATGGAATCTTACCTAGCCAACCAGTATTGGTGCATATTGGCCGCATAGCCTTTGAAAAAAATATCGAGTTTTTGTTATCGGTTGCTGCATTATTGATTAATCAGCTACCTGATTTGGTATTGATTATTGCTGGTGAGGGGCCTGCGTTAAAACAGCTTAAATTGCTCGCAAATAAGTTGGGTATAGAAGCTCATGTAAAATTTGTTGGCTACTTAGATCGTAATAAAGACTTAAGTGCTTGCTATCAAGCCGGTGATGTTTTTGTTTTTTCTTCACGCACTGAAACTCAGGGGTTGGTTTTGCTAGAAGCAATGTTGTTAGGAGTGCCAGTGGTCTCAACTGCTAAAATGGGAACTAAAGATATTTTAGTGAATGGCAAAGGCGCTATAATTGCCAGAGAGCAGGTTGACGATTTTGCAGATAAAGTACTAAAAATACTGCTTGATCCAGAATTAGCAGCGATCTTAAGGAAGGAAGGCATAGAATATGCTCGTACTTGGCAGCCAAAAGAAATGGCTAAACGTTTGATGCAACTTTACGAAGAGCTACAAGCAAGAAATGATTGTTTAACGAAACCTTCTCATGCCTGATAAATCTAAGGCTCGTGTATTTTGAATAAAAATTGGCAACGTGTCTGTGAAACAGAAATATCTAAAAATGCTATTTTGGCTATTGGTAGTCTCTGTGTTAATTCTGTCTTCATTACCTGGTAAGGACCCAGGAGCTTTCACAATACAAAACTTAGATAAAGTCGTTCACTTTTTCACTTTCTTTTTGTTATCAATCTTGCTGCTATTGGCTTATAAATTTAACAACCCTTTTATAGTTACAGGGTTGCTAATGGCGTTATTTGGATTGGTAATTGAGTTATTACACTTATACATCCCGAATCGAGTTTTTAGTATTTATGATCTATCCGCAAACATTTTTGGAATTTTGACAGCACTAGGGATCTACAAGCTAATGAGCAGAAGAATACAAACGGTTTAAAAAGTGTTTAAGTGGGTTTTACCTGAATTTGATCGCCACTATTAACGTTTTTAAGTGCAGTCAGATCATAATCTGTGTGTGCCCAAATATTCGTTCGTGCAGCAAGTCTGATTTCATTACCTTGTGAAATTGGCGTAGGGCCAAAACCAATCGCAATACAATTACCTTCTACCCAATATGCCAGTTCTCCGAGTTCCACGACATCTTTGGCACCGTCTTCCAAAATCTGATTAGTCACTGGAGTAGAAAAATAGACTTCATCCCCCCACGTTTGTGCGCTGGATTCAAAGGGTAAAGCTGCATAAATGGCGTTCGCAGTTGCAGTATCCATTAAGTGAGCCGTGATTTCATGTTCATTGATGATAATTTGAATTGTGCGCGACATGGTTAAATTTGCTTAAGAATTCATATCTTTAAGAAGTTGTTGAGCACTATTTAAAATAAATAGGCTATCTACACCAATTGTAAGCAGTGTGAAGCCTTTTTCTTTAAACGGCAGCACTGCACTTGCATTTACACCAAAATAGCCTAAACGCACATTTGCTTGCTTACAAGCATTAGTAACTTTTTCAATTGCTGCGATAACTTCAGGATGATCAACTTCTCCGGTGTAACCCAAATTAGCCGATAAGTCATATGGGCCCACAAATATGGCGTCAACACCTTCAATCCTTACAATTCTTTCAATATCAGAAATTGCGCCAGGAGTTTCTGCCTGAATGACCACACATGTATCATCATCTGCAATAGATAAATATTCAGTGAATGACATGCCGAATTCATGTGCACGTGCCAGACCCACACCTCGATTTCCTTTTATAGGGTATTTTGCCGCACGTACAGCGGCTTGTGCTTCTTCAGCACTGCGGATTTGTGGAACGATAATGCCTGCAGCACCAATATCAAGTGCACGCTTGATAGCTACGACGTCATTGCTCGCGACTCGAATTAAACAAGGGAAGTGATCCAGTGTTGCTTGCAACATACGTTGCATTTCTAGTGTGCTGAATGCACCGTGTTCGCCATCAATAAACAACCAATCGAAATTTAGTTTTGACAGCAGCTCAGTAATTTCAGGGCTGGGTAAAGAAACCAATGTACTAAGGAGAACTTCTCCAGATTGAAGGCGTTGCCGAAAGGATTTCAACGTATATCACTCCGCAATTTTAAGTTATAGATTTTGGGTATATAAGAACGCCATAAGTTTGTTTCCATCATAGGTGTTGCCTAGGATATTTTTGGCCCACTATCACTGCCAAGGATGAGCACATCGGCTGGGCGAATTGCAAATATACCAACCGTGACTACACCTGCTAAGTTATTTAGCTGTTGTTCCATTTCCACTGGATTGAGAATCTGCAAGTTGTGCACGTCAAGAATCAGATTACCGTTATCGGTAACAAAGTCTTCGCGAAGTTCCGGTGCACCGCCAATTTTTACAAGCTGTCTGGCAACATAACTGCGTGACATAGGAATGACTTCAATCGGCAACGGGAATTCGCCTAATACATCTACCAGTTTGGAATCATCTGCAATGCAAACAAATTTTTCACTGATCGCAGCTACAATTTTCTCGCGCGTATGGGCACCGCCCCCACCTTTAATAAGATGTTTATGTACAGTAGCTTCATCAGCGCCATCTACGTAAATAGGAAGCGATGCAACGTTATTTGCATCAATAACCTCTATTCCATGTTGTTTTAATCGCTCAGAGGACGCTACAGAGCTTGCTACGGCACCATCTATTTTACCTTTAAGCTTCGCTAAGCCATCAATAAAATAATTTGCGGTAGATCCTGTGCCTACACCGACAATGTCATTGACTTGTATATAATCAAATGCCGCTTCTGCAGCAATTTGTTTCTTTTTTTCTAAAGACATGTAGGGTTCGACTTAGTTTTGCTGAATAATACCCACAGTCATTAGCAAAAGCATCGTTAAATTCTATCTTCAGAAGCGCAAAATAGGCTATATATTAGCCAAAAAAAGTAACTACAAAGTAAAGTCAGGAAACTGTGAATACGGATCTAATAAAAAAAATAGAGAATTCTAAGGTCTATGACGTTGCAATTGAGTCACCTCTAGAGCACGCAAAAGTCATTTCATCACGATTGGTGAATAATGTATTGCTTAAAAGAGAAGATCAACAAAGTGTGTTTTCTTTTAAGCTTCGTGGTGCGTATAACAAAATTGCACATCTATCTGATGCAGAGAAAAAGCAGGGTGTTATTGCTGCCTCAGCCGGTAATCATGCACAAGGTGTGGCATTAGCAGGTAACAAGCTTGGAATTCCTGCCACTATAGTGATGCCCCGCACAACACCAAGTATCAAGGTTGAATCCGTTGCTCGCTTAGGAGGCCATGCAGTTCTATACGGGGATACTTATGATGAAGCACATCAGCACTCTCTGCAGTTGGCGCAAGAGAAAAGTTTAACTTACGTTCATCCTTATGATGACATAGATGTAATCGCTGGGCAGGGCACGATAGCCATGGAAATCTTGCGACAACACCCGGGAAAAATTGACGCAATGTTTATTCCAATTGGAGGCGGAGGTTTAGTTGCCGGAATGGCGGCATACATTAAGCATTATCGACCTGAAACCAAAATTATTGGTGTCGAACCGCAAGATGCACCTACGATGCACACCGCACTTCAAGCAAATGAGAGAGTGGAGCTAGAACAAATAGGAATATTTGCAGATGGTGTAGCGGTTCGCCAAATTGGTGAAAAAACCTTTGAAATTGCAAAAGATCTCATCGATGAAGTATTGCTTGTGAGCACGGATGAAATCTGTGCCGGCATTAAAGACATATTCGATGAGACTCGCACACTTGTAGAACCTGCTGGTGCTTTGTCATTGGCTGGTATTAAACAGTATGTAGCAAGAGAAAAAGTCAGCAATCAAACATTGGTAGGTATTAACTGTGGTGCCAATATCAATTTTGATCGCTTACGTCATGTGGCGGAACGTGCCGAATTAGGAGAACGTCGGGAATGTTTGTTTGCGGTGACCATTCCTGAGCAGCCAGGGAGTTTCTTAAAGTTTTGTCGAATTCTAGGTGCGCGCGGGATTACTGAATTTAATTATCGTTATGCAGACAAAAGTGATGCACATATTTTTGTCGGTATAAAAGTGGAAGATTCCGAAAAAGAAAAGCCTGAATTACTTAAAATCATGAATGCAGATGGTTATGCGGCAATGGATATATCCGATAATGAAATGGCTATTCTGCATCTTCGCCATATGGTAGGTGGGCACTGTGCCGAACTACAGGATGAAATCGTATTTCGATTTGAATTTCCTGAACGTCCAGGTGCATTACTCCAATTTTTAGAAACGATTGGTCAAGATTGGAATATAAGTTTGTTTCATTACCGGAATCACGGTGCCGCCTATGGGCGAGTGTTAGTAGGGATTCAAGTACCTGATTCAGGGCGTTCTCGTTTTGATAAGTTTTTAGACAAATTAGGTTATAGGTACTGGGAAGAATCAAATAACCCTATATATAAGCTATTTTTAGGGTAATCACATGGACGTGTGTGAGCATAGGGATATGCGAATATGAGCCGCGTCTTGGATGACGCAAGCAAAACTAAATAATATTCATGCATAAAAAAAGGGCTCTGAAAGAGCCCTTTTTATTTGGATATTGAATCCAACTACTGTTAACGACGCTTACGCTTCGTTTTACGCTTAGTAGTTTTACGTTTGACCTTACGCTTGGTTTTGCGTTTCGTAGCCTTACGCTTTGTTTTGCGCTTGGTCTTACGCTTCGCAGTCTTACGTTTTGTTTTGCGCTTCGTTTTACGCTTCGCAGTCTTACGCTTGGTTTTGCGTTTGGTCTTGCGCTTCGTTTTACGCTTCGCAGTTTTACGTTTTGTTTTGCGTTTGGTCTTGCGCTTCGCAGTCTTACGCTTGGTTTTGCGTTTGGTCTTGCGCTTCGCAGTCTTACGCTTTGCGGTTTTACGTTTAGTCTTGCGTTTGGTCTTACGCTTCGCGGTTTTACGCTTCGCGGTAGATTTACGCTTAGTAGCCTTACGTTTAGTCGCCTTTCGTTTAGTGCGACGTTTAGTGGTAGCTTTACGTTTGATGGCCATCAATACTCCCTCCAAACAATAAATGTGAGTTGTAAACGCGCCAAAGTATATATATTTAAACTACAAATACTAGTATTTTTGTAATGTTTTTATCACTTTCCATCACTAATGTTTTTTAGTTTGTTAAAAAATTTTCGATTTAAAAATCTTAAAAAGTATTTTTATGTTTAAAAAAAATGTGACTGTTTCGACTTAAAAAATGGCAAAAAACACCATTTATTTAACATAACAACTCATATTTTGTTTATTTTGTGCAGTTTTTTGCAAATTTAGGTTGCATGCGAACAACGAAATTTACATTAAAAATATAAAAATAAGTGAAAAAAAATGTAAAAAAATTTTTTTAAAAAAAGTAAAAAAAATTAAAAAATTTAACTAAAAAAACAAAAATTTTTACGAAATTTATAAAAATTTAACGAAATTTTGTAAATTTTTACTCTAATGAAAGAATAAAATCCCAATGTTTTTTGCTAACAGGCATGATTGAGAGTCGATTTCCGCGTTTTAGCAACTGCATATCGGCTAATTTTTTGTGTTGTTTGAGCTCGCCCAATGTAATCGTGCGTTTTAATTTACGTTTGTAACGTACATCCACCATAAACCAGCGCGGGTTTTCTGGATCACTTTTCGGATCATAGTGTTTATCTTTTTTGTCAAAGGCAGTGTGGTCAACATAACCCTCTTTAGCGATGGTCATAATGCCTACAATACCTATGTCATCGCAATTAGAGTGATACATAAAGGCTAAATCACCTTTTTTCATTTCTTTGTGCATCATATTGCGAGCTTGGTAATTTCGCACACCATCCCAATGTTCGACTTTATCTTTTTTCAAGTCATCAATACTGTATTCACCTGGTTCAGATTTCATCAACCAATATTGCATGCTTATGCCTCCTCGACATACATATATTAAGTGCAAGATTATTGAAATGCGGGCACCCCACGCATACCGTGGCAACCGTTGTCCTTGAACCAAAGGTTCAAGTGGGAGCACCGAAAAATGAATTAGGCTTTCCGCATAGCGGATATG
The DNA here is from genome assembly GCA_028279275.1 of Gammaproteobacteria bacterium. Lineage (GTDB taxonomy): Bacteria > Pseudomonadota > Gammaproteobacteria > UBA4575 > UBA4575 > JABDMD01. The sequence goes on from JANQOB010000009.1 coordinate 79,367, forward strand.
CACATCAACATTTAAACAGCATTGCCCCCGGCATAAAAAAATAGGCTCAAGGGATATACCAGGAAGCGCACCTGTACCGCAGAAGTACCCGACTTAAGTGAAACTGTAGCAGATATCTAAAAAATGAGCTTAGATAAACTCAAGTTATAGTTCGAGTTGCTGGGTATTTTTTAATGCGATGTCAATGCGGTCTTGTAAGCTGCGGACCCTGTTGAAAAACGACTTACTGTGCTTTTCATGTTCGCTTTTCTGGCTCAAGAACTCGTGTGCCATATTGAGCGCCGCCATTACAGCTACACGGTCTGTTCCAATGGCTTTGCCACTGTCACGGATTTCTTGAATTTTTGTATTGAGATAATGAGCAGAGGCCTGTAGAGATTCTTCCTCGCCTGATGGGCAGGCAATCCGATATTCTTTATCGAGAATATTGAGAGTTACAGGTTGCTCCATAGTATGCAGAGGATTAAGCAGAAACTTCCATTGATTTGAGACGTGTAATCATAGCTTCAACGCGTTTACGTGCTTGTTCGTTTTTATCGATCAAGGTAGCACGCTCTGATGAGTAAGATTCTTGTTGTAACTTTAAAAGTTTATTTTCTTTTTTCAGTTCTTCACAAGTGGAAATCAGTTCGTTAACACGAATTTCTAATCCCTTTAAATCTTGCTCGCTGAGCTTTCCGGCGTCTCGCTTTTCCATGGTGCAAAATGTTAGGCCTAAGTGACTTTTTCGTCAACTAAAATTATGTACAAATATAGTTAATAAAAAACATAAAATTCACTGTAGAAATAGGGGTAATCGGCATATAAAAATAAGATCATTCCAAAATTAAAAAGCATGGTTTTTACTTACACAAATTTTAGGTTAATTTTTGAGTGAATAGGATTAGTAAATGATAGAATCAATAACATATGTCACCTAGGTACGAACAAATCGAAGATGCACTCGCATCTGTGCAGTCGCCCTATAGCCCTGAAGATTCTCATGGAATGTTGTGTGCAATGTTAGTAGTAAATAATTCCTTGCAATGCGCACGTTGGCTGGATGAAATTTGTACACAAGGACATACTAAATCCATTATGCAAGAAGATGTTCAAGATACACTTTGTGCACTTTACGAGCATACCAAGCAAGAGTTGAATGACACTCTGCTCAATTTCACATTGCTTATTCCGGAAGAAAATAACAGTTTGAATGCACGTGTGAGTGCGTTGAAGAAGTGGTGTGATGGTTTTTTATTTGGTTTAGCGCTTGCAGGAGTTAAAGATTTGTCAAATATGCCAGAGGATTCAATGGAAATTCTACAAGACATCACGAGCATCTCTAAGGCGGATGAAGATAGTGATGAAGATGAAATGAATGAAGTTGCGTATATGGATATCGTTGAGTATGTACGCATGGGCGTATTGCTCATTAATGAAGAATTGCAGCCTATGAATCGTCTCCAAACCATTCAATAGTCTTACGTGTACTCAATTAGTCAAAAAGAGCTGGCCAAGCGACGCAAAACCCTTATGCGTATGGTTGGGCATGACGGTGCTGCCATCGTCCCATCTGCGAGATCTATCCCTAGAAACCGTGATGTAGATTATATTTTTCGCCAAGACAGTGATTTTCTCTATTTAACGGGTTTTGATGAACCGGATTCCCTTGCACTATTACTGCCAGGTCATTCGGAAGGTCAATACATTTTATTTTGTCGGGAACGTAATCCTGAACAAGAGATCTGGGATGGTCGCCGTGCAGGACAAAAAGGAGCGGTTGATTTTTTTAACGTTGATGTAGCGTACTCAATTGATGAAGCGGATCAGATGCTTCCAAAATTATTAGCTGATCGTGAGCGTTTCTTTTATCCGATGGGCCGTGATACTAATTTTGATAAGCGTGTGATTAATTGGGTGAACCAATCCCGCGGCTCCGCACGCACAGCGAAGCATGTGCCGCATGAATTATTGTCACTTGATTATTTTGTCCATGACATGCGTTTATATAAATCTCGCAGTGAGCTGACATTAATGCGTCAAGCTGCAAAAGCTGCCATTGCGGGGCATACACGTGCAATGCAAGCATGTAAGCCCGGCATGTTTGAATTCGAAGTAGAAGCCGAGCTTTTATATGAGTTTAGAAAAGCGGGTTGCGTACCCGCGTATCCATCAATTGTTGGCGGTGGTGATAACGGTTGTATATTACATTACATTGAAAATAACCAAGAGTTGAAAGATGGTGATCTTCTACTGATAGATGCAGGGGCGGAATACCAAGGTTATGCCAGTGATATTACGCGCACATTCCCCGTGAATGGCACGTTTTCAAAAGTACAGCGTGAAGTGTATGAAGTAGTACTAGAGGCACAAGCCGCTGCAATTAAAAAAGTTAAACCGGGTAATCACTGGAATGATCCTCACCATGAAGCAGTAAAAGTGCTAACCAAAGGTCTTGTAAACTTAGGTTTATTGAAGGGTCGGCCAACAAAACTTATCAAAGATGAAGAATACCGACAGTTTTATATGCATCGTACTGGACATTGGTTAGGTCTGGATGTGCATGATGTAGGTGATTATCGGTTTGATGAAGAGTGGCGCTTACTTGAACCGGGGATGACCCTCACTGTAGAACCGGGTTTATACATTTCACAAGCGAAAGGGGTGCCTAAGAGATTTTGGAATATCGGTATTCGGATTGAAGACGATGTTCTGGTCACAAAAGAAGGCAGTCAGGTACTCACTGAAAAATTAACACGTGACCCAGATGAAATAGAAGCTCTTATGGCTTCTTCCGGTCATTAAACATCATGCCATGTCAAACCAATATGATATTGCAGTAGTTGGTGGCGGCTTAGTTGGTAGTAGCTTAGCCATTGCTTTAGCAAGATCATTATCCGCTAGTTACCAGATTGCGCTAATCGATTCTCAGCCACTGGCTGAAATTAATCTCAATGCCCACCAACATGATGGTCGGAGTATTGCCTTGGCCTTATCATCTAAAAAGATGTTTGATGCTTTAGGGTTGTGGGAATCCTTGCAACCATATGCGACGGCAATTAAAAATATTCATATATCGGATCAAGGACGATTTGGAGCAACGCGTTTAGACAGTAAGCGCTACGAAGTTGAAAGTTTCGGCTATTTAGTACCGGCTGATTATTTAATTCATAGCTTGAATAATTCTGTAGATGTTTTAAAAAATGTAACGCGGTTGCAGCCTTATGAAGTATCGTCAGTCGATAATTTACCTGATCATGTAGCGCTAAATAAACAATCAAATAATGCTGTTAAAGCAAATTTGCTTATCGCTGCAGATGGTGCGAATTCATTTATACGTAAAGCTTTGAACATCGATATTGAAGAAAAACAATATCAGCAGTCTGCAATTGTTGGAAGTGTTGAATGCGAACAACATCACAACAACACGGCGTTTGAACGATTTACGCAGGAGGGTCCTTTGGCGTTACTGCCTAAACAAGAAAATCACTGTGGTTTTATTTGGATGAATCCTACGGATTCTGCGAAAGTTAACTTGGCACTGGACGATCAGGCTTTTAAGGATAAACTTCAATCTGCTTTTGGTTTTCGTCTAGGGCATTTCAAAAATATTAGTAAACGTTTTTCCTATCCACTTGCATTATTAGTGAGTCAACAACGCGTGCAACAGAGAGTGGTGTTCATTGGTAATGCTGCACAAACTTTGCATCCTATAGCAGGACAAGGCTTGAACCTCGCTTTGCGTGATATTGCTGAATTAGTAGAGTTATTAGCTGAGAATAATCTAAATGAAGTTGATACACAGCTATTACAATATGCAGAAAAACGCCAACCCGATATTGAGAAAACTATTCGCTTTACGGACCGTTTAAATTTCTTATTCAACGCAGATTATCCTGTGCTCGCGCAATCACGCGGTTTGGGATTAGCCATGTTGGGTGCCATACCTATTTTGGAAGAACGTATTGTAAAACAAAATTTAGGTGAAGCTGGTTCAAATGCCAGCTTGCTTAGAGGTAAAGCCGTTAATTTATGAGAAATTTCATTAAAAGCAGCTTCCTAATTTCACTTGAAGAAGTTGTAAAAGTCTCTATCTCATGACATCAAAGCATTTTTATGTTGACGTGGTTATAAAAGTCTCTATCTCATGACATCAAAGCATTTTTCTGTTGACGTGGTTATAAAAGGTTCTATCTCATGACCGCTGAGCACTTAACGGTTGACGTAGTTATTACTGGAGCAGGCATGGTTGGTCTAACGCTTGCTAACTTATTAGTTCAACAAGAAAAGTCGATTGCCATCATCGATCATAACCCTGTTGCAGAATTTAATGATAGTCATCCAGTTGAAGCACGTGTTACAGCAGTGAGTCCCGGATCACAAGCCATTTTTGAGTATGTAAATGCGTGGGAACTCATGCAATCTAAACGCGTTTCTCCTTTTACAGATATGCATGTATGGGATGAGGCAGGAGAGGCAAAAATACATTTTAGTGCAAAGGAATTACAGCGGAATATTCTCGGTCATATCGTAGAAAATCGAGTGATTCAAACTAGTTTATACGAAACGTTGAATCGAAACGCCAATATTGAATGGTTGCTAGGTGAACATTTAAATGAGATAGCCGTCCGCCAAGATCATGCAGAAGTTTTATTAGATAGTGGTAAGTCCATTTCTGCAAAATTAGTGGTGGGTGCAGATGGCGGACGTTCGATTATCAGGAACCTTGCGGGGATTAACTATCATGAAAAAAGTTACCAACAAATGGGATTGGTAGCATTAGTTGAAACTGAGTACCCGCATTCGAATACTGCATGGCAAAGATTTTTAAGTACAGGGCCTCTTGCATTGCTGCCCTTAAATCATGACCAAGAAAGTCAAAAGATGTGTTCTATCGTTTGGTCTGTAAGCCAAGATTATGCAGATGAACTCATGAGGCTTAATGAACATGAATTTGCTAACGCACTCACACAAGCCAGTGACATGAAATTAGGTAACATCATTCTAAAATCAAATTGTGCGGCCTTTCCATTAATTTCTGGTCAAGCAGATACTATGATTCAATCTCGCATTGCTTTGGTGGGAGATGCGGCGCATACCTTGCATCCGTTAGCTGGACAGGGTGCGAACTTAGGGTTTACCGATGCTGCAGTACTGGCTGATGTCTTAACGAATACGGATCGCGATATGGGGAGTTTAAAAGTATTACGCAAATATGAACGTGCAAGAGTAGGAGAAACACAAATCATGCAAAAAGCAATGGATGCATTTGTTACAGCTTTTGGTTCAACTAATCACGCAATCGTAACAGCAAGAAATGCTGCGTTTCGAACCGCTGACTCACTTCAGCCTATAAAGAAGTTTTTTATGACACATGCGATGGGGCTGAGTAAAGATCGGCCCACTTACGCACGTTAGTAAATTTTAAATCCATCAGAGATGTAGTAGCTGATTAAACTTAAGTAAGCTAGAATAATTTGTAGGTTGGTAAATTAAATGAGTTCTTTAAAATTGCTTCACTTCTGCCATCCATAGCGGTCGAAGGGTGCATTAGCCAGTAGATTATTTCAAGTAAATTATTTAATGAATAAAATTCTATCTTATTTCGTTTTTTGTTTTGTGTTTATGCATGTGATTGCAATTGCGCATGCGCGAACTCCGCCAAAAGAGGCTATTGATGCATGTAGAAATGTCAGTTCTGGTGATCAATGTGCTTTCAATACACCACATGGAAGATTAACTGGAGTGTGTCTAAATCCTCCAAATCAATCGCGACTGGCTTGTATACCTTCAAGGGAAAATCAAAACAGAGGCAATAACCCTGCACGCCAATCAGAAAATCAAAATCAACGTCCAAATACAAGACAACACACAATTAATCAGTCATCTGGAATTATAAATACTGCCCCTGCAACAACAAATCTATTTGAAAAAAGTAAACTAGATATTTCTTTGCAGGGTAACACTCGCGTACTCCGAGCAAATGGTATTCCACAACATGACACAGGTGTATTTCCAAATAGTGGGAATCCTCACAGTATAAAAGAACAAAATTATGTTTATAAAATTGATGCTCAACCTACACCTAATAATTATTTCACTCCACTAGGAATGCATAATTTTGGATTAGCAGTGAACGGAGTTCCCTTTGATCCGGGTGCGGCTGAATGGTACTTAGGAAATAGAAACAGCGAATGGCAATATGAGCCAATGTCTGGTGCCATACGTTTAGGTTTAGATGAAAATCATGCGCATGTACAACCTAGTGGAGCGTATCATTACCACGGAATACCGACACTATTACTCGATAGCTTGAGTGTTAATGGAACATCGCATTCTCCCTTGATTGGATGGGCAGCAGACGGATTTCCTATCTATGCAATGTATGGATATGAAAATCCACAAGACATCAATTCCAAAATAATAAAAATGACATCAAGCTATTCACTACGATCGGGTAATAGACTGAGTGGTGCAAGCAATCCGGGTGGCAAATTTGATGGCACGTTTGTGAATGACTATCTTTATGTTGATGGCGCAGGAATTCTTGATGAGTGCAATGGTCGAATGACGGTTACACCTGACTTTCCTGAAGGAACTTATGCTTACTACTTAACAGAGTCTTGGCCAATAATTCCTAGATGCTATAAGGGCACACCCTCAAAAGATTTTACTCAGCAACGTGCACGTTGATTTAGTCATTTATTAAATATAATTTTTAATGTGTGTTAACGACTTAAAGTGTGAGTATATAGAGGAGCGGATATGATAGGCATCATGGACAATGTATCCGGCCCTATTCTGAACTAAAATATCCGTTTTCGATCCAATGCAGACATTATTAAATAAAAAACGGATATGATTAATACGATAATAGGTAAGTTCAGTGCATTCATTCTTTTTTATTCACTAACAACAATAGTTTTTAGTGCCCAAGAAATACATCGCTCTGACCAACACGATTTCAAGTTAGCAATAGTTGCCAGTGGGCTGGAACATCCATGGGGCTTCGTGTTTCTACCTAGTGGAGATGTCCTTGTTACCGAAAGAGCTGGTAGATTGAGGTTAATAAAGAACGGAAAGCTTGAACCTGAGCCTATTAAAGGGTTACCGAATAATATCTATGTTGCCGGACAAGGCGGGTTATTAGATGTCGCTTTGCATCCTGATTTTGATAAAAACAGATTTATTTATTTGTCATATGCTGGCCGTGGAGATGGCGGAGCTGGGACTGAAGTAGCAAGGGGCCGCTTGAATGGTAATGCGCTAGAAAATCTTGAAACCATCTTTGTAGTCGAACCCAAAACTGGTGGTACAGCTCATTACGGTTCAAGGTTAATTTTTGCAGCAGATAAAAGTCTATTTGTAACGACAGGAGACCGGTATAGATACATGGACGATGCGCAAGATCCAAACAATCACATAGGAAGCATCATACGTATAAATGATGACGGAACGGTACCAAGTAATAATCCATTTGTAGGGCAAGCAAGCATAAAACCAGAAATTTATTCTTATGGGCATAGAAATGTCCAGGGAATCACTGTGAGGCCATCCGATTTATCTATTTGGTCACATGAACACGGGCCACGTGGAGGTGATGAAGTGAACAAACTTCAACCTGGTGCAAACTACGGATGGCCAAAAATTACTTACGGTATAGATTACAGTGGAGCAATTATCTCTGATCAAACCCATGCACCGGGTATGGAACAGCCAATTGTTTATTGGGATCCTTCCATAGCACCTAGTGGCATGACGTTTTACACTGGTGATCGTTTTCCTAATTGGAAAGGCGATTTATTTATTGGGTCTTTAGTTCTAACTCATTTGCGACGCTTAGAGATGAATGAGGATAATGTTGTAGTTCAAGAAGTAATGTTAGATGGCATGGCTCGAATTCGTGATGTGCGTAATGGTCCTGACGGATATCTTTATATTCTCACTGACGACACAGATGGAAAACTATTGAAGCTAGAGCCAATTGAATGATGAGCTATTTGCTTATTAATTATTTAAACCTTTATCAAGCTCTTTTGAACATTTTATAAAATGCTCTCTAGAGCTTTGAACCATCGTAATTAATTCTTCTTGTGTTGTATCGCCTGTTTCGATGTCTTGTTTCATGAGTTCATTTACATCTTTGGTAACTTCTTTGAGGCCTTTACCTGCAACAACAGGATTTACAGTAGCCGCTTGGTATTTTTCAGGGTAGTAACTAAGAATTTCTACTTGGCAATCAGCCATTCCATTTGCCAGAAAATCTAATGTAGCTTCAGGATCTTCTTGGCGCTCGAGCATGGGCGCTATTTGCTTTTCTAAAATGGGCTTTATTTGATCTATATAGGCTTGTTTATATTTTACTAGATCTAATTCTTCAGCAAACACAATATTTGAAATATAAAAAACGAACAAAAACAAAATACATTTAAGCTTCATATTTGTTCATCATCGAATTATTTCATAACTGATGTAGCCACTTCCCGTGATGCATTAGGGAAGAAAAGTTGCTGTCCTTCAAGGGTAAAGTCGGCAATTGCTTGTTGGCCTTCAGCAGAAGTAAGCCAGTCGGAAAATAATTTAGCTTCTTTATGTTTAACATGTTCATATCTCTCGGGACTGACTAAGATGATACCGTATTGATTGAACAATGGTGGGTCATTTTCAAAAAGTAGTGTAAGCTGATCACGATTTTTAAAGGATAACCACGTGCCTCGGTCTGACATTGTGTAAGCGTTCATGGCGTTTGCTATATTAAGTGTAGCGCCCATACCGGCTCCTGCTTCGCGATACCAATCGCCACTATATGCATCGATATCAACCCCGGTTAGTTCCCAAAGCTCTCGCTCTTTTTTATGTGTGCCACTCTCATCCCCGCGTGAGATAAAGGGTATTCCACTTTGACTGATTAACTTAAATGCATCTACGGCTTTTTTTAAGTGTTTGATGTTTGCCGGATCATTTTTAGGTCCAATGATTACATAGTCGTTATACATCACATCGCGACGTTCAATACCAAAGCCTTTGGAAATGAATTTTTCTTCGGAAGGTTTATGGTGTACTAAGACTAAATCTGCATCGCCTCTCTCGCCTAGAAGCAATGCTCGGCCAGTACCGACGGCAATTACACGTACATTAATTCCTGTTTTATTTTTAAACTTAGGGATTAAATAATCCAACAAACCAGAATTATCAGTCGAGGTAGTAGATGAAAGTGTAATGAATACTTCATCTTTAGCGTAAACTATGCTGATGTTAAATAATAATATTAGTATAAATATTAAAGTCCGTTTCATTTCTCGATGCTTCCTGTTAATAGTTTCCCGTCAATAAAGTCTCTAGCAGATTGTGTTTGAGCGTATTTGAAAAAGTCTTTTGCCGGAGTGTGTTCGATTAGTTTTCCTTGATGAAAAAATAATATATCGTTTGCGAGCCTATGTGCTTGCCCTAAGTCATGGGTAGTCATGATAATTTTAGTGCCTTGTTCGGCAATTGTCTTGATTAATTGTTCAATCGCCGCTGTGCCACTAGGGTCTAATTCTGCTGTGGGCTCATCCAATAGGATGGCTTTGGGTTGCAATATCCAAGCTCGGGCTATATTTAACCGCTGTTGTTCACCACCTGATAGCACACGTGCATTGCGCTCAGCCAATGAAGATAGTCCTGTGTATTCTAGAGCTGAATTGATGAGTGAATCATAGTCATTTTTATCAACATCATGTAAAGACAAAACATATTCTAGATTTGCACGCACACTACGTCTTAATAACACGGGTTTTTGGAAAATATAGGCACGCCAAGATTGTTGAGGCAGTGGAACGGTTGTATTCCATTTCAAGCTGCCTTGTGTAGGGGCTTCAAGACCGTGTGCAGTGCGTAATAATAAACTTTTACCTGCACCATTAGGCCCAAGAATAATGGTTACATCATTAGACTCAATATTGAGTGAAACATCGTTTAATAACAGATTGCCTTTCTTAACAATCTGTAAATTTTTCACCTGCAAAGGCAAAATATTAATTGTGTTCGTGTTAGCTATGATATTGGTATGCAGCATGTTTAGCACTCATAACTAATGAAGTAACAATTAATGAAAGCGTAATCAAGATAATACCTAAGGCAAGTGCAAGCTCGATATCCCCTTTGCGTGTTTCGAGCGCAATGGCTGTGGTCATTACACGTGTAGCATGATTGATATTGCCACCTACAATTAAAACCGCACCGACTTCTGCTATTGCTCGGCCAAATCCTGCAAACACTCCTGTCATTAAACTAAAGCGTGTTTCCCATAATAAAGTTTTCATCATGCGTGAAGCTTTTGCACCCAGTGCACGAAGTTGCTCGTGATACTCATCATTGGCATCCATAATCGTTTGGCGTGTAAGTGCCGCTACAATAGGTGTAATGAGGCACACCTGAGCGATGATCATTGCAGTTGGCGTAAACAACAAACCAAGTACACCCAGTGGGCCCGAGCGCGACAAAATTAAATACACAACCAAGCCCACTACAACAGGTGGTAAACCCATAAAAGCATTTAGGAGTGCGACAATTATTCCGCGTCCAGGAAATTTATATAACGCTAACGCAGCGCCCAGTGGCAAGCCAATTAAACTTGCAATGAAAACTGCAGTAAGGCTCACGCGCAAAGACAACCCAATAATTTCTAATAGCGCAGGGTCTAACTGAAATATAAGTTGCAGTGCTTTCGCAAAAGCTTGTGAAAAATCGTTCAAGAAAAAATTCCGTATCTAGCAGGATGTACTGACCTGCAAAAAAAGTTTTGTTGAAATGATACCGAATTCAGTATTCGTGAAGCGCGCTATTTTGGGGTAATTTCTTGTTTAGCCTTTTGAAAATTATGGTTTTTTCACAGGCATGACGATGTCTAGCTCTTGTGTTGCATTTGGATCGTCAGCTTGATGAAAGCGTACAGTGATTAAAACTTCATCATCCGCTTTCACTGCCGATTCTGGATGCATTAACATGAAATGATATCCGCCGGGCTCAAGTTTTACCGACTCTCCAGCAGGGATGGGCAGTTCTTTTTGGTGACGCATTTTTGCCACACCATTTTCAACAACAGTGCGATGAATTTCAACATGATTAAACTGTTTACTAGCTGCAGAAGTAAGAGTAAGTACTTCCTCTGTGTTGTTTGTAAGGGTGACATATCCCGCCAGCATCGAAGCGTTTGGTGGAGCTTCTCGCACCCATGCATCTTCGATTAGTAAACTTTCTTGTCCAGTTTTTTGACACGCCGTTAATAATACAATTAACGTTAATAAAATAGATTTGTACATTATGTTTTTTGTGAGCAAATTGCAGTTCATTTAATTCGATTCGTTTTAAGGAAACTTTTATAATCTTAGCTATATCAATTTGGAATTAATTAGAGCCTAGGGTTGCATTATGAGTGAAAGTCCAGATGATCGTATATATTCTGAAGAGCATATTTGGTTGTTATTAGAAACAGATGATGTTGCCTTAATAGGCATAACGGGATATGCGCAAAATGAGCTTGGTGATATTGTTTATGTTGAATTACCAGAACTAGACAGCGAATATCAAGCAGGTCAGGTCTGTGCCGTTGTGGAATCGGTAAAAACTGCAAGTGATATACACTGTCCCGTCGAATGTAGAATCATTGAGGTTAATGAGGAATTAGTTGATTCTCCTGAAGTATTAAATGATTCGCCATATGAAGAAGGTTGGTTATGCAAAATAGAGATATTAGACAAAACGGCAATTGACACTCTACTAAATGCCAGCCAATATGACTCAATGGTTGAGATATAGTGATTATTTTTTAATCACTATAACTATACAAATACTCATAACGAAAGCAGGTCGGAGAAATTAATGGCTAAAATTACCTTGCAAGGAAATGAAATTCATACAAATGGAAATCTTCCTGAAATTGGTGCGAGTGCACCAGATTTTGTATTAGTAAATAAAGATTTAGAAAACGTTTCTTTGTCATCTTTTCCAGGTAAGAAAAAACTTTTAAGTATCGTGCCTAGCTTAGATACACCTGTGTGTGCTACTTCAACTAAAAAATTTAATGATTATGCAAAAGAACATGAGGATGTCGTAGTGATAATCATCTCGGCTGATTTACCTTTTGCAATGTCACGTTTTTGTACTGCTGAAAATGCTGAGAATGTGGTGCCGCTTTCAATTATGCGTTCGGATTCATTCTCACGTGACTATGGCGTGTTAATCGAAGATGGGCCTCTGGCTGGTATTACTGCACGAGCATTAGTTGTATTAGATCAAGAGAATAGTGTGATTCATACTGAACTAGTTGATGAAATTGCTAATGAGCCTGATTACGATGCAGCCATGCAAGCATTAGCTTAATCTTCTACAATTTTAGCGACTGCATTTCTTGCTGTTTCAGCAAGGTCTTTTCTAAGTTTTCCTTTACTTGCAATTGGTTTGCAAAATGTGACTTTTGCGAGTGTTGATTTTGCACACATAATTCGAAATGAATGCTTAATAATGTTCGCTTCATCCACAAATGGAACATGAGGATGAGTACCATCTTCATGAGGATAGCAAAGTGCAACGGGCTGAACTAAAACATCAGTGTCTACTGCGGCAGCGAACAGCCTAGGGTGAAATGTATGTACTTCAAATCCGTGTGTAGTTTTTGCTTCAGGAAATGAGGCTACGCTTTGTCCTGCAGTTAACTTAGTTTTCATTAATTCAATGGCTTCTGCAGCTCCATTTTTTGACCCGCGGTGAATAAACAAAGTACCTGCTTTGGCTGCAAGTGTGCCAATTACGGGCCAATCACGTATTTCTGCTTTAGATAAAAATGATATGGGTAAAACAGATGAAATTATTAATATGTCTATCCATGAAATATGGTTGGAAACAACAAATGCAGGAGGTTGGGCGGGTGTTCCACGCACTTGTATATCAATGCCAATTATTTCGGCACTACGGTGCAACCAGTTTTGTATGATTTCGTGTTGAGCATCACTTAAATCATGGCTTTGAGTGCCATGCAAGCGGGTATAGGATAAGAATAGTCCTTTTACAATATGCGTAAGCAGATGTAGCAGTCTGTATAAACCCCGTAGAATGCTCATGTTAATGGATAGGTGACTGAACGCTTGTTTCAGTCAGGATTTCTTGTAGTTCCTTAAAGGTTTCTATTGGAGCATCACATTGTGTGCCGCTACACACATAGGCTGTAACTCCCTCGCTGCTGCTTGATTTATATTTTTTCTCGGCAATCGCAAGAGGCAAGTTTTTTTCATTTTCATTAATCGCAAACACCATTCTTTGCGGAGCATAGCCATGATTGCAGGCTTCATACCATTGGTTTAATGGTTCTTCCACACCACATAAAATAATGATTTGTGGTGGATGTAATTGCTCTTCAAATGCATGTAACAAACTTGTATGTCCTATAGGCGATTGGCTGATGGCTTGGGCAGAAAATTCAAGTGTGCGTGTGGCTGCATCAAGATATTTTGGTTCAGCTAACAGATAACCAAGCCTTACCAATGCAAGAGCTGCGATGCCATTACCTGATGGAGTGGAGTCATCACTGAGAGTTTTAGGTCGTTGTATTAATTGCTCATGATCGTTAGCGGTAAAATAAAAACCTCCTGTTGAGGTGTCTTCAAACTGTTCTAATATCACATCAGCAATATCACAAGCCCAGTTTAAATCATCAGTATTCCAGCGTGCTTGCAACATTTCTAATAATGCATCTAATAAATATGCATAGTCATCTAAATAGGCATCAAGATGGGCTTTACCATCTTTATAGGTCGCAAATAAACGTTGTTTTTGCCACATGGTATCTCGAATAAAATTCAATGCTTGGTCAGCAGAGGCAATATAATCAGAGTTGTTAAATGCGCGTCCTGCAATGGCCATACCGCGGATCATTAATGCGTTCCAGCTAGTAAGAATTTTTTCATCACGCCCGGGCCGGATGCGTTTTTCTCTGATATTGAAAAGTTTTTGTTTTGCGCTATCGAGTAAATCATTAAATTTTTTTGAATCAATTGATTGTGCTAAACATATTTCCTCTTCACTTTTAAAGGTATGCAAATGATAACTTCCTTCAAAATTTGCCGCACCATCAAAACCAAAATGTGGAGCAAAGATTGTATATTCTTCTTGAGTTAAAATATCTTCAACTTCAGATTTTTCCCAGACGTAATACTTTCCTTCAACGCCTTCAGAGTCAGCATCTAGGGTGGAGTAATAGCCTCCTTCAGGTGATTGCATTTCGCGAATGAGCCATTCGATAGTGCTTTTGCATGTTCTTCGAAATTGGTCAGAGTAGTTTAGTGAAAATGCTTGAGCGTAGAGTGCTAACAAAGGGCCATTGTCATATAGCATTTTTTCAAAGTGTGGAATCATCCAGTATTGATCGACCGAATAGCGACTAAATCCACCGCCTATGTGATCGTAAATACCTCCTGCTGCCATTTTTTCTAAACTGTAAATTGCGACATGCAAAGCGCGCGGTTTATTTTCTAATTTGATTTTATTTTGTGCGTAGTAACGCAACAATCTTTCAATATTACTAGGATGTGGAAATTTGGGAGCATTTCCAAATCCTCCATGCTGTGCATCAAATGTTTGCTCAAGTTGTTCGGTACAGATATCTAAAATATTTTCGGATAAATCTATTTTGGTAAACGTTGGTTCATAGATACTTTGTAACGCCTGATGCATAGACTGATTTTGCGTAATGATTTCCCCATGACGGTTTTGATAAAAATCAGAAATGTGATGTAAGAGTTCTTTAAATGAAGGTAAACCATGTCTAGGCGAATCAGGAAAATAAGTGCCTCCAAAAAATGGCATTTGATCTTCAGGCGTTAAAAACATTGTAAGTGGCCAACCACCGCTACGTTGCGTGAGTAAATACTGCGCTGTTTGATATATCTTGTCGATATCGGGACGTTCTTCGCGATCAATTTTGATATTGATGTACAGCTCATTCATTATTTTTGCTGTGGCTTCATTCTCAAATGATTCATGTGCCATGACATGGCACCAGTGACATGCTGAGTAGCCTATAGAGAGTAAGATTGGTTTTTTTTCATCTTTAGCACGTTGTAGTGCTTCATCACACCACGGATACCATTCCACGGGATTTTCTGCATGTTGTAGAAGATAGGGGCTTGTTTGATCAGCAAGATGATTTTTATTTTTTGACATGGCTGTGCTCAATTTTTATACATATACGTAAATTACTAACGAAGTCTAACTGTTGTTATAGTGTAAGTATGCTGACTTTCCCTGAAATCGATCCAGTATTTTTTGCAATCGGTCCACTAAAACTTCGATGGTATGGATTAATGTACGCCGTCGGTTTTCTAGGGTTTTGGTTAGTTGGACGCATTCATGCAAAAAAGACTCACACAGTAGCTCAACCCAATGATGTCGGCGATATTTTGTTTTATGGCATGCTAGGTGTGATTCTGGGGGGCAGAATAGGTTCCGTTTTGTTTTATAACTTCCCACTTTTTTTAGAAAACCCGCTTTACTTGTTTAAAATTTGGGAAGGTGGCATGAGTTTTCATGGTGGTTTACTGGGCGTTATTGTTGCTTTATGGATTTACCAGCGTTCAAAAGGATATGGTTTTTTGCGCTTATGTGACTTTGTTGCTCCCATGGTTCCTATTGGATTAGGTGCAGGAAGAATTGGTAATTTTATTAACGGTGAACTATGGGGTCGAGTAACAGATGTTCCATGGGGTATGGTGTTTCCACATGCCGGTGATTTACCTAGACACCCATCACAACTTTATCAAGCCTTTTTAGAGGGCTTATTGATGTTTACTATTCTTTGGATATTCGCGCAAAAGCCTCGTCCAATTGGGGCAGTGTGTGGCTTGTTTGTGTTACTTTATGGTGTATTTAGATTCGTTACAGAATTTGTGCGTCAACCGGATGCGCATTTAAACTTTATTGCCTTTGATTGGTTAACGATGGGACAGTTATTATCCTTACCAATGATATTAGTGGGAGTTGTTACAATATATCTTGCCTATAACACTTTTGGTTATGCAAAAGAGCATTAATTTATGCAGCAATATTTAGAACTATTACATCATGTCATGACCCATGGCATAGATAAAGATGATCGTACCGGTACCGGCACTGTTTCCGTGTTTGGATATCAAATGCGCTTTGATTTGCAAAATGGGTTTCCTTTATTAACAACTAAAAAATTACATCTAAAGTCCATTATTTACGAATTACTTTGGTTTTTACGTGGTGAAACGAATGTTTCTTATTTGCATAAAAATGGTGTTTCCATTTGGGATGAATGGGCAGATGAAAATGGAGAGCTAGGACCTATTTATGGGTCGCAATGGCGCAGTTGGAGAGGGGCAAATGGTGAATCGATTGATCAAATTAGTCAGCTAATCGATAACTTAAAAGAAAACCCGCTATCGAGAAGACATATTGTAAGCGCATGGAATGTCGGTGAGCTCGATAATATGGCTTTGCCACCTTGCCATGCTTTTTTTCAATTTTATGTCGCGCAAAATAAACTCTCTTGCCAACTGTATCAACGAAGTGCAGATGTGTTTTTAGGAGTGCCATTTAATATCGCATCCTATGCGTTGTTGCTACAGATGGTAGCTCAGGTAACAGGTTATCAAGCGGGTGAGTTTGTGCACACTTTTGGTGATGTGCATTTATATAATAATCATATTGAACAAGCGCAAAAGCAACTTAATCGTACTCCTTATGCATTGCCACAAATGCACATTAATCCTGACGTGAAATCCATTTTCAATTTTAAATATGAAGATTTTGAATTGCAGAATTACCAATGCCATGAGCATATTTCTGCACCTATAGCGGTTTAAAATTTACTATTATGGAGATCGCAATCATCGTAGCGATGACACCTGCTGGCCTCATCGGGAAAGATAAACAAATTCCATGGCATTTACCTGCAGATTTGCAACGTTTTAAGAAAATTACCATGGGTTATCCCATCATCATGGGCCGCAAGACTTTTGAATCATTGCCAGGTATATTGCCGGGCAGACAACATATTGTTTTAACTCATAATAAAAACTATCAAGCAGCGGGTTGTGAAGTGGTTACAAACTGGGGGCATGTAGCAAGTTTAGTAAAAGATAAAGCGTTCGTGATAGGGGGAGCTAAAATTTATGAGTATGCCTTGCCTATCGCAAAACATCTTTATATCACTATTGTGCATGCTGATCTTGAAGGGGATACCTTTTTCCCGGAATGGAATAAAGAAGCATGGAGAGAGCTAGAACATGAGTATCGTGTAAAAGATGAAAAAAATAAATTTGATATTGAAAATTTTGTTTATCAGAAATTAACTGAGTAGATTTTGTTTAATTTACTCTTGTAATTTCTCTTTTAGCCTCGCAGTTCAGCTGATAAATAGTCAAACTTTCGAGTTCAATTTTGATAGCGGTGAGTTGTCCGCCCCACAAACAACCTGTATCGGTTGAAATGATATTTTGTTGTTGTATATGCCCCAAAGTCGACCAGTGACCAAACACAACTGTGGTTTCTTGACTTTTTCGCGATGAAATTTCATACCATGGTTTCATACGTGAAGGCTGAGTACCTGGAGGGCCTTTAAATGTAAAGCTCATTACGCCCTCTCTATTACAATAGCGAACTCGGGTCATGAAATTAGTGATTGTACGTAAGCGGTTCCAGCCTTTAAGTCTTCCATCCCACTGATTAGGTTTATCCCCATACATGTTGAAAAGAAAGTCTTTGTATTTTTTAGATCGTAAGATCGTTTCAACTTCTTTTGCATAAGACAGTGCATCTTTAATGGTCCACTGTGGTGCCAGACCCGCATGAACCATGGCAAATTTTAGGGACTTGTTGTAACGTATTAAGGGTTGCCTACGTAGCCAGTCAATTAATTCATCAATATCTTTGGCTTGCAGTACGCTATATAAACTACTTGTTGTTCTAATATCTTTTGCACCGGCATAGGCAGCTAATAGATGTAAATCATGATTACCTAAAACAGTAACTGCACAATTACCTAAATTTCTTACCCAACGTAGTGTTTCGAGTGATTTTGGCCCACGGTTAACTAAATCACCAACAAACCAAAGTTGATCTTTTTTAGGATTAAAAGAGATGTAATCGACAAGTTCTCGGAGTTCATCGAAACAACCCTGTACATCACCGATTACATATACCGACATAATTAATCAGAGTTTTTGAGATATGCAAAATTTTATGAAAACAATACTACAAATATAAAGCAACAATTTAGTTGCATCATAAAGATAGAATTAATTTCTAAGAAAATTCTAGTGTAAAACGCGCGGAGCCGCTAAGGTAAACGGGTCAATAGGGGCATCAAATTCAGTGCCATCATCCGCAATCATTTGATAACTACCTTGCATTGTGCCTACTGGCGTTTCAAGCATGGTACCGCTTGTATACTGGAAAGCTTCACCAGGACGTAAATAAGGCTGCTCTCCAACAACTCCTTCACCTCTTACTTCTTGTGTTTTGCCATTAGAGTCGGTAATTAACCAGTGACGAGTGATGAGTTTTGCAGGTACATGGCCTGAATTATGAATGGTGACCGTGTATGCAAATACGAAGCGACTTTCACCCTCATCAGATTGTGCTTCAATAAACGAAGTGTCTACGCTGACATCGATATCATGATTATTTGTGTCATCCATATTAGTAATTATACCCTGTTAAAGATAAAAAACTCAGATCTAGCTAACAGTAAAAGCAGTTTAAATATTAACCATTCTGGCAATGTGTTTATGTTCTTTATGAGCAATTTGTTCTAACTAATTCAGTAAGTTGCATCCCAAATAATGTGGTGTTTATAGCTTATTGGAAAGATTTATATATTGTTGAATAGAAATTTCTTGGGGTCGCTGCGAGGGTTGGATGTTGCTACTCCTAAGTTGTTCTTCATTGATTAATGTTGCGAGGCTATTCTTTATCGTTTTGCGTCTTTGTTGAAATGCCGTTTCTATCAACTTGCTAAAGTTGGACATGTTATTAATTTTTTCAGTGTACTTTTCAGTAGGAATTAAACGCATAAAACTTGAGTCAACTTTAGGTGGGGGATCAAATTGATCAGGCCTGATGTTAAATAAGTTTGTCACATTGTAATGCGTTTGCATCATGATACTCAAACGACTGTAGTTAGAATCACCTGTTGATGCCGTAATACGATCAACAACTTCTTTCTGCAGCATAAAATGCATATCGCATACTAGTTCTTTGTGCTTAAGCAAATGAAATAATAATGGAGTAGAAATGTTGTAAGGCAAATTACCTATTAGTCTAATAGATCTTGTTTTTGAACTGATAGTACTAAAATCAAAATTTAACACATCTGTTTGATGTATTTTTAGTATGCCATGTTCAGGGTAATATTTTTTTAAATAGTTAACTAGATCGCGGTCAATTTCAATTGCTTGTAAAAATTTAGATTTTTTTAAAATTGGAAATGTAATTGCGCCTTTGCCTGGGCCGATTTCACAAATAAGTTGATTTTCTTTGGGATGTACTACGTGAACAATATTTTCGATTACAGATTTATCAATAAGTAGGTGTTGGCCGAAACGCTTGCGAAGTTTACTGCTCAAAATTAACTCTAGTTTGATCTATAAAGAACTGACTAATGTGTAATCGCATTGAAGTTGACAAAAAGTGAGTAACTTAATTTTCAGTTGAGGGGGTATTTTTTTCTTCGTTCTCCTTTGGTTCGGAATTTTGTTCTGTTTCACCTTCAATGCTTGAATCGCTTGCTTTTTTTACTGTTAAGTCTTTTAGAGCATACGTGCAGATTATTTCATAATCAGTACTGTCGTTCGGTTTTACTAAGGCAAGTGTAATAGTTACTTGTGGGTGGTATAGCAACAATAATTCGTTTTCCTTTAAAGCTTCTGAAGTATTGGAATCAGCAATGACACCA
The DNA here is from genome assembly GCA_028279275.1 of Gammaproteobacteria bacterium. GTDB lineage: Bacteria > Pseudomonadota > Gammaproteobacteria > UBA4575 > UBA4575 > JABDMD01. The sequence continues at coordinate 99,300 of JANQOB010000009.1, forward strand.
AAATTAATTTTTAAACTTTCGCCAATTTGATCGGCGATTGATCGTAATGCTGCTAATGCGGTGAAATTTTCTTTTAATTTAATTTTTCCGAGATAGGCTACACCAAGAGAGGATGCATCATTCGTAATTTCTAATTGTCGCGCATCCTCCGAAAGAGGTTTGAATTTGAATTTAACGCTATTGCCCTGGACTAGGTCAAAACGTTCATTGCTACTCAGTATGATAGTTCTTTTTTCTAAACCAGCTGCAACAACTGAAGCTTGGCAAGCAAGGTAAAAGAATAATATCGCAGATAATTTTAATTTCATGGTTATAAAGGATATTTAGACAACTTGTTCAGCGCCGTAATAGACTTTTTCAATATTCAGAACCAGAGCACCTTTACCAGGAAATTTTGGATCTAACCAGCTTTTCATATCATCATAGATTGGGCCGTCTTCATAGTATTCTAGAGTGCCCTTGACTTGATACGATTCCCGCTCAGGTGCGATATACAGAAGCACTCCGCTGCTTCCGTCTCTAATATTTTGCAAGGTTTTGTGCATAGCATTATTTGCTATTACAAATTGATTCTCATTGATTAATTTTGCACAAATTACCCAGATGGAATTCGGCTCATTATCTTTGCTAAGAGTGGTTAGCACCATCCGCTCATCATGATTATGCCATGCCGATAGTGCTTCAGATGTTAGTTTGGCCATTTGCTTTATCCTAAAAATGATATTTATGATTATATTTTTGAGTGAGCATATAGTTTTGCAGCTAAATTTGCTGCTGTAAGTAGGCTACTTTCATCTGCGATACCTTGTCCAGCAATATCTAATGCTGTGCCATGATCTACAGAGGTACGAATTATAGGTAAACCCAGTGTTACATTCACGATATCACCGAACCCTTGATGTTTAATTACCGGTAAGCCTTGGTCATGATACATCGCAACAATCGCATCTTTGCCGATTAATTGTTGTTGAGTAAATGCGGTATCGGCTGCTAAGGGACCAACGATGTTTAAGCCATGTGTACGTAATTTATTCAGAGCAGGGATGATAATCTGTTTTTCTTCAGTCCCTAGATGCCCATTTTCACCAGCATGAGGATTTAGTCCACATACCGCGATACAGGGGTTAGCAATGCCAAAGCGTGAGATTAAATCTTGATGAAGAACCTTTAATGTCTTTTCAATTTTCTCTTCAGTGATGCTTGTCGGAACTTCGCTAACAGGAACATGCGTCGTTACAAGTGCGACACGTAATGGATGATTATTTTTGTTATCTTGAGTTTCACTGGCCAACAACATCACTGGAAAACCACCCGTCTTATCTGCAATAAATTCAGTATGTCCTGTAAAAGCGATGCCTGCATCATTAATAATACTTTTTTGCACCGGCGCTGTGCATAAAGCATGCATTGATTTATTTTGTACTAGGCTTATAGCAGTGTTGAGTGTATCAATGACGTATCTTGAATTAGCCATATTAAGTTTACCGAGCTCTGTAAGCTGAGGCATTTCGATATCAATTACTTTTAACTGTCCTGGTTCATGTGCAGTATTGTTATCAAATTCGTCGAAAGGTTTTATATGCACGTTTAAATTTAACTGCTTAGCTTGTTGTCGCAACATATTCATATTAGCAATTGCAACAATTTCATAATTAAGATAATGCTGCGCAAGTTTTAAAGATAATTCAGGACCAACTCCTGCAGGTTCACCAGGTGTAATAGCAATACAAGTTGTTTCAGACATGGATTGTAAAGGTCACTATCCCGCAGTCTGTAGCGAGTTAATTTGAGGTGTGCAAACGATTTTCTATATAACTTTCATCGCGTAGTTGTCTTAGCCATAGCTCCGTTTCTTCTTCAATTTTTCTTTGTCGAATCAATTCACGTGCTTCAGCTCGCATGGCTTCTTGGGAATTGTCATGCTTACGTTTATCTAAGACTTCTACTATGTGCCAGCCAAATCTACTTTGAAACGGTTCGCATATATTATTAAGGTCAAGTGAGTCAACCACTTCTTTGAATTTTGGAACAAAATTACTCGATACAGTCCAATCCATTAAGCCGCCGTTAACGGCACTACCTGGATCATCTGAATGTGCTTTGGCAAGTTCCCCAAAATCATCGCCTTGCTCAATACGCGATTTAAGCTCCCTTAACTTACGTTCTGCTGCTTCGTCTGTTGTCAATGCATTTGTGCGAACTAATATGTGGCGTGCTAGAACTTGATCTACCATGGTGTTTTCAATCGCGCGACGATCCAGTACTTTAAAAATGTGAAAACCTGCGGGGCTTTGGCCGATACGGCTTATATCTCCTTCCTGCATACCATCAATTTGTTGTAAAAATACTTCGGGAAGCTGTGCTTTGTTACGCCAGCCAAGGTCGCCACCTTGGAGGGCATCTTGAGCATCAGAAGCAGCAATTGCAAGTTTAATAAAATTATTACCCGCTCTTGCACGATCATAAACTAACGCTGCTCGATGTTGAGATTTTTCAATTTGTCCTGGTTTAGGGTTTTCAGGTACGGCAATTAGAATATGAGCAACATGGTACTCATATTCTTTCCTAAGTAAGTCAGTGCTAGATTTTTTAACAAGTTCTTCTACTTCACTTTCTGACACTTGTACACCATTATCAATGGTACGACGGCGTAATTGATCTAAAATCATCTCATTACGCACTTGCTCTCGATAAGCGGAATAGTCTAGACCTTGTTGTATCAATATTTCGCGAAACTGCTCTAGTGATACACGATTACGCTTAGCTAAATTTCGCATAGATTGGTCTAAGCTAAGCTCATCTATTTGTATACCGCGTTGTTCGGCGAGTTGTAATTGTAAACGTTCAACGATGAGGCGCTGTAATACTTGATCAACGAGTACGTCTTGCGGTGGTAATGCTTCAGGGTTATTTTCAAACTGTTTGACTAATACACGAACGCGTTGGCGTAATTCACTTTCCATGATTATGTCGCTTTCTACAACCGCGACAATGCGATCCAACAGTTTTGCATGGGCTGATGAATTGAATACTAATAGTGCAGTGACTATTGAAAGAGTAATAAAAAATTTAGTTGTAGATTGAATTTCTATTTTACGCATTAAAAGTATACTCATTATATTTAAAAATATTCATCGTCACGTGCATCGTATCCACGGATGCCGCGCTCTAGTAATTCACCAATAGGTGAGCCGATTTGGCCTAGACCCTTAAGCACCAACTGGAGTTCGATACTATTATTATAATCCTCATCGGTATTCTGATTATAGCGCCGGCCCGCTAGGCGGATTTTCCAGCAGCAAGTCTCATATTCGACACCCGCTAACAATTCTAAGTTGCGTTTTTCTTCAAGATCATAGTTCCAGCGCGTGACAGCTCGCCAATGTTTATTGATAGGCATCACCATAGAAATATCGGATTGTTCCAAACTTTCACGCTGACCGGTTTCGGAATTGATGGGCTCAAGATCACTTCTCCGGTAGCGATACGCTGCATTGAAAACAAACTTATTTTCGCTTTCATAATTGAAGCGAATTGAATTTCTCTCAGTATGGTCATCGTGCGTATCATAAAGAGCCGAAGCAATGGCTTCCCATCGGTCACTGAATCCAATTTTTAATTCAGCAGCGACTTCAGAGGAATCTTCATCCTCGAGAATTTCGCCCGGAAGCGTGACTTTGCGATCTCTAAAGTAAAAAATACGTCCTAAGCTGGCACGGAATTTTTCATCGCCATCTTCAAGGTCAAGTACACGAGTCGTTAAACCTACACTTAGACGGTCTGCATCACCGATTCGGTCACTGCCACTGAAGCGATCATCACGAAACAATTGTTCAAAGCCAAACTCGTATTCAGCGGTATCAAATATAGGTATGTCATCCTGGTCACGAAATGGAGTATGCAAATAAAATAAACGCGGTTCTAATGTTTGAATGTGACCGGCCTTTTTTAAATTTTTCTCAAATATCAAGCCTGCATCAAGGTGAGCACTTGGCAAACTACGCGAGGGTTTATCGTCTAATCCATCTCTACGATTTAAGTCATACTCTGTATGTGTCAGGCGCGCACCGGGGCGGAGAAAATAAGCAGCAGTTTCAAACGGTCGTTCAAGTTCTATGCCTAAATGTAAACGATCACCATCAATTCGATCATCGTGTTCAAACTGTACCCATTCCGTTTCTGAATTGAAATCAAAACCGCCAGGCAGGTTGTAATAAGTGCCATCAAGTTTAAGCTGAGGAACACGTTTAAAGGGCTCATTTACATTGAGTAAACTATCATCTACAGTTTGGAAACTTTGTGCCCGTGCTAAGAAGTCCCAATGTTCAGTGTTAAATTTTATATCGCCACGACGTTCAATAAATTGTGTGCTGCTAAGACCTAAACCATCACCCAAGTCTTCAAAATATTGTTCATCGGAAACTTTGTTATATAAAAGATCAAGCTGTAAATTAGGAGTGAACTGACTGATATGCTCAAAGTTTGCTAAATAACGATCATCTTTAAATTCACTGTCATCCAAGTATTCAAGCCCGAATTGCCCATAACTTTTTTGATTTAAATAACGGAAGTTAGATTTTAACTGTAAACCTCGATCAGTTAAGACGCGTGGTGCTAATATCGCATCACGATTTGGTGCAATGTTCCAATACCAAGGAGTTTCTACTTCAAAGCCTGAATCGCTTGAGTTGCCAATAGTGGGCGTTAGAAATCCTGATTTGCGACGATCATCAATTGGAAACCTGATCCAGGGTGTATAGAAAATGGGTACGCCTTTAAATTTAACTTTTACATTACGTCCAATTCCATCACCCGTGGTTTTGTCTAAATCAACTTCATCAGCAGTTAAATTCCATGAACGATCGCCTTCTTCACAAGTGGTATAACTTGCATCTTCAAAACGCACAAAGTCTTTAGAAGTGCGTTCAATTTTTTTAGCTTCGCCACGTGCATGCAATGGCTTGTAAAAATAGTTGGCATCCTCGGCTTTTGCATAGTCTGTATCTAGATTTAGTTCGGCTTTCGGGCTTTCTATAATAAGTTGTTGATCTTCAGAGCGAACGTTCCCGGTTGCAGTTACATTTTTATTACGATCATCGTATTCAAGTTTGTCCGCATCAATTTTTTGCGGACCTCTGGTCATTTGCACAGTACCTTCTAATGTAGCTAGGCCGCTTTCATCGCGTTTAGCTTGATCGGCTGTAAACTCTGCTGGAGTATTGGGGTCTAATTCAATGATTTTCTGACTTGCTTGGGTGATAGCGCTATCGCCGCATAAAGCATAGGGGTTTTCTTCGGCTTGAGCCCAATTTGTCAGGCATACTAGCCCCAAAATGGCTACATACAGCTTGCTTAAGGCTTTATTCAACACGGAATATAGGTAGAGTAGGGTTAAATAGAATTAGAATATTTTTATTATTAATGCCTAGAGGCGAGTATATTGTAACAGTTTTAAGGTGATCAGCATTGGTCGATTATAAGAATCAATCCAGTAATACCAGCCAGCTTACAAAGCAGCTTTGGGGTAGTTTAATGGCTATCACACTTGCTGCGGCGATCGTTATGATCCTGGTAGTTACTGATAAAGGTCCTGAGGCAAAGCTTGAGGAGTTGCCTCCCCTTAAGGTTGTGCTACTAGAAGTACAGCGTCATGACGTATCACCCACCGAAGCATTGACTGGACGACTACAACCCGTAAAAACTGCACAACTAAAATTTGAAGTACAAGGTAGAGTTCAACAACGTTTACTTGAACCTGGAGTATTTGTTGAACAAGGACATGAAATTCTAAAGCTTGATTCACAAGATCTAGAAGATCAATTTACTCAGGCACAATCTCAATATGATATTGAACAGGCAGGTATACAACGTGATCAACGTATGCTCAAGTTGGCACAACAAAATTTAGAATTACAGAAAGCAGAAGTAAAACGTTATGAAAAATTAAATAACGATTCACTTATCTCGGCTTCACAACTCGATGCTGCGCGGCAGCAAATGTTAAATTTAGATTCACAAGTATCCGATTTGCAATATAAAGTGACCACTGCAAAGGCAAGATTATCTTTAAAACAATCTGAAAGGGATGTTGCAAAGCGAAATTTTGAGCGCGCAACTTTGGTCGCGCCATTTTCGGGATACATAAATGAAATCAATGCGGAAGTAGGTGATTTTGTTACTGCAAGTCAAATTGTGGCAACAATTGTTGATACAAGCTTACTTGATTTACATCTTGATGTACGTGGTGAAGTCATTTCGGCTCTAAAATTACATCAAGAAGTAGATGTAGTTGTAGGATCAATAAAAATTGTTGGGCAATTAGTAGCAATGCAACCTGATCCTGATATTTCAACCAATACACATGCCATAAGAATTCGGGTGCCAGGTGAAAAAGTACACTCCGGGATGTTAGCAAATGCTAACTTACCTTTAAGTCAGCAAATGAATGTAATTACTGTTCCGGTTTCAGCAGTTTCCACCAATGCTGGTGAGAGTTTTGTGTATGAATATGAAAACGGAGTACTAAAAAAGCTTCCAGTCGTATTGAATAATAGGGTGGGGAGTGAATATATACTTGCTTCAGGTATAGAGGCGGGGGCGAATATTGTGGCGCGTGATGTTGCCGGACTAAAAGACGGCCAGCGTGTGATTGCAAATTTCTGAAATCAGGGAATTAAATTAAGTAATTCGACTAGGTTAGAATTGACCTTTATTGAGGTTACTTAGTCCATTTCCACACCATTTTTAAGTACTTTGACACAGTAAGTATTAAGGCTTTCACTTACCTTTAGTGATTCAACAGTGAGTTGTTCATGTAGTGTTTCTCCAACGCGTATATTGAATCGACCCGAGTATTTTTTCCCACTAGTTTTTGGCGGAAGCACAATTTTTTCGTTTTCGTGAATTTTGATCCAATCGTCAACCAGCACACCTAACTTTTCATACACCTTAATTTCATTTTTTCCGTGGACACCTCCCAAAGCGAGTCCAGGTATACGACCGATGTAGCAATTGTCTTGCTCAGACCATTCCACAACTTTCATATATCGTTTTTGTTTATTCATTGTTGACGAGTTCTATAGCACGTTTTACATCTTTGATCTGATATTGCTTTGCATCATGGTTACTGTTGCCACTGATGGTGATATTGATGCCTTTCGGGTGTTGATAGTTTCTGTACCCAGATCTTCCGTTTTTATTTACAAAATTTACGGATTCCAAATGTCTTATTAATGTAAGTATTTTTGTTGGCATTTGATTATGGTACCAATATGGTACCATATTGCAAGCTTGCATAATTGCCAGAATAATTAAGGTTATGCGGGGACGTATATATGAGCTGTATATAGTTACATGTGTAAATATTTCATATGAAACTGTACCGAAAATAACATTCGATTCTATTAGCAATAATTGGCAACATTTCCAGAGTTAAGTTATGGGGAACTCAATGCAGTTGGAGCAATACTTAGTGGTTTCAAAAGAATTGCGACAGTATCAACGCAAGATTAAAGACAGTTTTAAGCTATACCAGCTTTCTCATATCGATTTTGAAGTTTTACATTACTTATATGAAGGTATAACTCAACCAAGTCTTATTGTGAATGAAGCCGTCCTGAATAAGCCGCAGATTACTCGTTCTTTACGGTGCTTAGAGGAATTAAATCTAATCGAATATGATTTAGTTGAACATGATCGCCGAGCAAGGGTTGTAAAAATCACCAACAAAGGTAAGCGTTTATATGCTCAACTTGTGCAATCAATAAAAAGTATAAATTTATAAAAATGTTTTTGTGTTCATCATGGACTGTGTTTAGACCCTGTACTTAAAACAATTCAGATAACAGCTAAGGGCTTTTAAAATTATGACAACGAAAGGAAGTGATATTGAGAATCTAGATTGTAATGATAGTGCTATATTGAATAGAGAAGGTTGGTTTCTACTTACCTATTATCAAACCAGGGATAAGCCAACGGGGTCTCGAGCGCATAAATTAGCTATAGATAAAGCGATGTCAATTGATCGAAAAGCTGGACTTCGTATTCATAAAAAGGTGAATATACAGTTTTTGAAGTTTGGGAACACTGGTAAGTCACTAAACCCGTACAAAAGCTTCGTTACCTGATAGAAAAAAAGATAATCTGGTCAGCGTATAACTGTGTGCATGCTTGTCAAACTCGCTTCTTCTAATCTAACCCTTACAATTACTTATATTGACCCCATTTACCTATTACGCATTTTGAAATTTAGATAACTTTTTGCTTTAGGTTACGTTAAACTAAAATCCTAATTTTTTGTCTGTATCTATTTTGGGGACTTTTTGAAACTGAATATTTGTTTATGGGCATTATTAATTTTTCAATTAAGAATCCGCTAGTCGTTAATCTTTTCTTAGTTCTTATTATTGTCCTAGGTGTAATTTCTTGGCGCAGCATGCCGCAAGAAATGTTCCCGGTAGTAGAAATAGATCAGGTCCGCATCACTACGGAATTTGAGGGTGCGCCTCCGGAAGAGGTTGAATCCCAAGTCACCATTCCTATTGAAGATGAATTAGATGGCCTACAAGATATTGATGTAGTTACCTCCGAAAGCAACGAAGGCACTTCCAAAATTATCATTAAGCTCAAACCCGATGCAGACGTAGATGAATTTGTGCGTGACCTGAGGTCTACGGTGGATGCAATTACGGATCTGCCTGAAGAATCTGAAAGATCTAATATCACGCGTTTAAAAACACGTTTTCCAGTGATAAGTGTCAGTGTTTACGGGGACGCTTCAATGGGCACTTTAGTTGAAATGGCTAAAGATATTAAAACCCGTTTACAGCAAATTGATGGTGTCGCAAGTGTGAGTATGGCTGGAGAACGTGAATGGGAGCTTTGGATTGAGGTTGATCCATTTGCAATGTCGGCACGCAAAGTTTCTTTAACCACCGTGATATCCGCTTTACAAAATAATCTTCGTGATCTTCCTGGTGGGTCCTTGAAAGCATTAGAAGGAGATATTTTGCTGCGTGGTAAAGGCGCTGCTCCAAATATAGAGGCAACTAAAAGAATTGTATTACGAAGTGATAATGATGGTGGGCAATTGGTTTTAGATGAAGTAGCTGATGTCCAGCTCAGATTAGAAGAGAAGAAAACTTTAGGACGATTTAATAATAAACCCTCAGTAAATTTGACTGTTACTAAAACGGCAAAAGCTTCAACTATTGAAGTGTCGAAATTAGTAAGAGAGTTTACGGCCGAGTTACAAGAAGAGCTACCTACAAATATACAAGTTGGAATATTTAGTGATTTATCGATTTACGTCAAAACACGTTTAGAAACTTTGAAGTCCTCTGGAGCTGTAGGATTGTTTCTAGTGTTGTTGTCACTTTATATGTTCTTAAATTTTAGAGTGGCAGCGATTACTGCACTAGGGATCCCAGTATCTTTCTTGGTTGCTGTAATCATCATAAATTATCTTGGTTACACGATTAACATGGTTTCCATGTTTGCTTTCTTAATTGCACTGGGAATGATTGTTGATGATGCCATTATTGTTACGGAAAATACTTATCGCCATATGGAAGGAGGTATGCAGCCTATTCCGGCCGCAAAATTAGGTGCAGGAGAAGTATTTTGGCCAGTCATGGCTTCGACCTGTACAACTATCGCAGCTTTCTTGCCGATGTTTGGTATTTCAGGCACTTTGGGTTTATTTATTCAGGTAATACCCGTAGTAGTCACAGCTGCATTATTAGGTTCTCTTCTTGAAGCATTTATCGTTCTACCTTCTCATTCTGCTGAATTGTTACGTGTTGCGAAAAATAAAAAACGTAACAGAATTAATTGGCAAAAATGGCTTGATAAATATAAAGCAGTAGTGAAATACGCACTAAAAAATCGTTACTTAGTTTCTGCTGTCACAGTGGGGGTTTTAAGTGTTGTCCTGGCATATGCAAAAATTCATTTGCCTTACAATCAATTCGGTGATGTAGAAATAGGCCAGTTTCTTGTCAATATTGAAGCGCCAAATACCTACAGTGTTGAAGATACTACTCAGCTTGCTATCCAAATTGAAGAGAAAATGAATGCGGTATTTCAAGAAAATGAGTTGGATACTTTATTAACAAATGTTGGTGTCATCTTAATTGACTTTAACCGCCTGAAGCTTGGAAGTAATTACATTCAGTTTGTGGTGGATCTGAAAAAACCAAAACCTAAAGGATTTATAGAGCGATTTGTAAGTCCGATAGTGAATTTAAAATTTACAGTTAGTGGTGTGCGTGAACGAAGTACAGAAGTTATTTTAGACGAAGTGCGAGAAAGCGTTGCAGCCATCCCAGGGATTCAGCGTTTTTCAATTTTGCGCCCTCAAGGAGGGCCAGCAGGATCCGATATTGAAGTTGGAATTATTGGCAAAGAAACTGAAAAACTTTTGGCATTATCAGGTGAAGTAGTGACATTCTTGCGACGAGTTCCGGGTGTAAAAGATGTAAGACAAGACTTAGAGCCAGGTAAACTCGAATATCAATATACGATTAATTCACGCGGACGTGAGTTGGGTTTAACTCAAGCTCAAATTGCCGATGCAGTGCGCACTGGATATCTGGGCTTGGAAGTGATGCAAGTGAATTGGGAAGCTGATCGTTATCCTGTAAGAGTAATATACCCGGATGCTATTCGCGAAGATGGTGCAGGGCTCAATCGTTTACCCATTACCCTGGACGATGGCGGCACTGTTTATTTAGGTGAAGTGGCGGATATTGAGTTGGGCAGGGGTTTGGGTGTTGTGCAACGAAGAAACTCAGAACGACTATCATTGATCACAGCAGAAGTAGATAAAGAAGCGATTACACCTTTAGAAGTAACAGAACTTCTTGGAGAAGAATTTAAAACCTTAAGTGATGATCATTTTGGATACTCATTGTTGTTTTTAGGTGAAAAGAAAGAAGCACAAGATTCCTTTAACGATATTGGCAATATGCTGATAATCGCACTGGCCATTATCTTTTTCATTCTTGCCGCATTGTTTAAATCATTGTTGGATCCATTTGTAATTATGTTTGCTATTCCGTTTGCAATTGTAGGAGTAATTATTGGGCATATGATATTTGGCTATAACTTGCAGTTTTTGTCTATGATTGGTTTCTTAGCCCTGACAGGGATTGTGGTGAACGATTCATTGATATTTATTGATTTTGCTAAAAAGCGCATTGCGGAGGGCGCAAGTTGTTTTGATGCTTTAGTGGATGCTGGAAGTGTGCGCATACGGCCCATTCTATTAACTACTGTCACTACATTCTTAGGTATCTCGCCATTAATATTCTTTGCCAGTGGTCAAACTGCATTCTTGTCGCCCATGGCAGTGAGTTTAGGGTTTGGTCTTATATTTGCAACCATACTAATATTAATTGTACTGCCTTGCTTTTATATGATTGCAGACGATTTGAGAAATTATACATTTGCAAGGTTTAGTAAAATGAAAACAATTGAGGTTTGAATGGAGTTCAGTCGAGAGCAATTAGTTTCTATATGCAAATGTTAAGATAAATTCTGATCACTGCATATATTAAATTTTTTTCCATTTAAGTATCGTTTAATATCTTATTAATAATTTTGCTCTCATCAAAAAAAGAAATTTTCGAATCTAGCCCGCCATTTCTAATGGAGCATCCTGCCGGTGACTGGTCTTTAGTAATAAAGATATCAAGAGTTAATGAAGGTCTTAATCTCACTATTTTATATATGAATAGTGATAAATTCCGAGAGCGCGAAATATTAATAGATGTGCCACCATTTTATGTCGGTGCTGGCGTGTGGGAGCTTGACTATGGGTCTACACTGATGACATTGGAGCATCCAAGTCTTTGTGAGCATCCTGCAAAAATTATGTGGGAAAAGTGGAAATGTAATCGCTAATGAAGATATTTAATTTCAATAATTACTACCTTGAGATGTCTAATGAAAGAAATTTTAGATTTTAAACCATTTGTTCCTTCAAATGATTATGATGTTTCAAAATCATTTTACCAGCATATGGGATTTAAAATTAATTGGGATGATGGAGAAGTATGTGAAGTAGACACCCAGTTTGGTTATCGTTTTTTATTATTACCCAAAAATCATAATAACTATGCACATAGTTTGATGCTCCACTTCATGGTGAATTCAGCACAAGAGTGGTATGAGCACTTTTGTTCAATAGGGCTGACAAAGAAATTTGACGGCACAAAAGTTTCAGAACCTAATCTTATGCCATGGGGATTAATTGTTACCCATGTTTGGGATCCTGCCGGTGTCTTACTGCATTTTGCAGAACGTCCAAGTGAAAAAAAATGAAAGCTTACGACCCAAAGCAGACATTCTCTATTTTATCAAAATGAAAATTTTTTTAGCAGGTAAGGTTTTTACTACACAAAGTTGAATAATTAGTTTAGTTAAGCTGAATTCTATTTGACAATACTGCCAAGATCGCTAGCCCATTTTATCGCTTGCAGATAAGCTTTTCGATAAGCGCTATGATCGATTAAATGCATAAGTGTATCCCAGTCACCTTGTTCATAATATTTTATATTTTGAAGTACCTCACCCATTTTTCCAGTATGAGATAATAAGGCTAAACTTACTTCTTCTGTTAAAGGTAAAGTTTCAAGAATTTCTTCTAGTGACATATCCATTAACGCATCTAAAATAGAGAATAACCCAACTGAGAAATATTGATCAGAAACTGCATTTGGATCAGATTTCCCAAGAATTTCTGCCATCTTTGCTCTCATCATTCCAGTGAGCATTAGTTCTTTTGGCTTCTCATCTGATAAGCGTAACATCAACATCAAGCTTGCCCATTTTCTAACTTCATCTGTACCTAGTAATGTTAGAGCATGTTTAATAGATTCAATTTTTATACGCAATGCATAAAAGGCTGAATTCATATAACGAAGTAAGTGATAAGCAAGTGTAGGATCACGTCCAATTAGGTTTTCAAGTTCATCAATATTAACGGATGGGTTCTGAAGTTCTGAAATTAATTTGAGAACAATCATTCTATTACCTTCAATTCGTTTCCCTATGAACATTTGAGGCTTACAAAAAAAGAAACCTTGAAAATAATCGAACCCTAGTTCTTTACATTGTTCAAACTTTTCATGAGATTCAACACGTTCAGCTAAAAGCTTTATCTTGTGACTGCGCAATACGCTAACGTGCTTCTGCAAGTCAATATCACTTAAAATACTTACATCTAGTTTTACAAATTGAGAAACTTTTAATAAAGGATCGAACTTTGGGGTATATATAAAATCGTTCAGTGCAATTTGGTATCCAGTATGTGATAAGTTGCCTAAACCGACAATTAGATCATCATCAATTACATCATTCTCAAGTACCTCTAGCACTATCTGCTCATGCATTTGTGGCAAAGGTAACTCCCCAATCAAAAACCCACGTGTCATATTTATAAATGCTAGCTTTGTTCCTACAATATTTTCTAAACCGATATCCATTAATGCACTAATAATGACATCAGTAGTTGCTTCATCTCCATCAACAATGTTTGCTTCATTTGAAGCTTTTTTACGATACAAAAGCTCATATGCAAATACATTCAGTTGACGATCATAGATAGGTTGACGTGCAAGAAATATTACGGCCATTTTTACGCAGCTTAAGAAAGGTTTTTACATGCAAAATTAGTCACATCTTAATAAACGGCACAATATGGATATTCTTTACGCATTAAATAATTGAAATGAGCCAGTTCTTACAATTAGCTGTGTGATCTGTCATTCTCTCGCGGATGAGTTAATGAACAAAATATTCTAAGGACCGAAAAAGTATTGCAAATGCTTATTTCTGAACGATTTTTTCAGACTATATTGTAGGTAAAAGTACTCTATTGAAGAATATAATAGAGTTGTGAGAGGCTTGTAATAGTGAATGACCGCTATTGACCGATAGGATACATTAGCTATCAAAAGTTATTAAATTAAACTCAAACTTATCAGATCCGACAATTGAATTGAGTTTCGATCTTATAAGCATAGTTCCCTGAATTTTAAAAAGGGCCTGATTAACAGGCCCTAATAGACAAAAAAGCTTATGTTCTTACGAATCATTAGTTTTTTCTGATGATTCACCTGCTAAAAATTTCACTATTTCTTCACCATGCATACGTGCGATGTCCTCCTGATTACCAACAGCCATCATGTTGTAGCTACTCACCTCTGATGAGCCCAGCATTCTATTGCCATCCGGCGAATAGATTTTTACAGTAGAGTCGATGCCGTCTTTACCAGCAAAAATACCAAACATCATGCGTGAAAATCCGGATCTCATTCTGTAATTGTTAACAGAAATACTAATTTTTTTACCATTTTCAGAATCATAAAGCGATCGTTCCTGTAAGCCTTGAACAATGTAGGATTCAACTGCCGTAATAAAATGAGGTGGTGCTTTTGATCCATTGCCATCGATATCAATTTCACCAAAAGTTTTAACTTCTGCGATTTCTGATGATTCAAGTGGGTCAGTGATACTGGTTGTACTAGCACATCCAACTATACATAAGATAAATATCAGTAATACGATAAGTTTTTTCATTGTGGAGTCCCTTCTATAACTTCCTTGAAAGATCATTATTCATTTGATAACCATTTGAATTAGGATAAAACGATAAAAGATGTAAAATATGTGTTAAGCGGCTAATTGATAGTCGTAATTTTTCAAATATTTTATTGTTATTGACCTAAAAGAGGCTGTTGGTTGTTACTTGAATTAGCATTCAGAATGTCCGGTATCGAGCCAAAGCGGACATTCAGTTATATAAAGCCAAATACACATATATGAGAATACTTACAAATATATGCACGGATAATTTACAACAAAGTAAAGAGTACTATGTAGAGCTTCTTGGTTTGAATGTAAAATATGATAGCGATTGGTATGTGCAATTAAGTTCACCAGATGATCCAGAAATTGAATTCGGAATCATTCAGAGAGATCACGAATTAATTCCAACTGAATATCAACAAAAACCAAATGGAATGTACGTAACGTTTGTTGTTGCAGATGTTGATGCCGCATATCAAAAGGCACTCGAAATGGGAGTGCGTATACTTCAAGAACCTCGAAACGAGTTTTATGGTCAGCGCCGTTTTCTAACGCAAGACCCTAATGGTTGTCTAATAGATATCTGCTCACCATTTGAGTAACTAAACCATATGACCGCAAATGGCAGTTAGAAGGCATAAGGTTGGAATTATTAAATTAAAGTAGTTTAATGACTGCTAACGACCCAAAGTGGACATTAAATAATTCGTGTTTAATGGTACAAGAATGGCCTTATTTGAAATTGAAGATAATATAAAATTGTGGACTTTACTCAGAACAATTCTGGAAGCAAAGTTTAACGAAGCCCAAGGTGATAGAGATATTCTTGCTAGTCCTATTCTCGCTGAAATCTCAGTAAACATTGTAAATGTCTTAAAAGAATCAGGATTTGACTTAGATGGCCAACTTGATTGGGATAAGTTGTTATCTGCCGACGATAACCCTGCGCTAGTTGAAACTATAAAACCCAGTATTTATTACATGAGCCAACTAGACATAATAGATAATAAAAAAGAATTTTTAAAAAACGTATTTGCTCCATATTCTGCTTCAGCGGAACTTATACAGGAGCTTATTGATGAAATGGAAAAATGACCGCTATTGGCCGGAAGCGGACATTTAGATAAACGAATTATAGAGCGTTATCATATTAAATAATCATCTGTTACGGCCCAAATTTAACAGTCGCAATTTCACAATTTCGTCTTTCAGCAAAAGCAAGTTCATCAGGTGAGAGAGTCTGTTTTTTGTTATATACACGATCTATCAATGGAATTACGACTGATTGTTCGCCATAACTAGACCCTTGTTTAAGGTATCGGTCAATTAATTCATATTCATCAATACCTTTGTCTCGATTAAGTGCCACAGAATTAGCAGCCGATCCCATCCATTCACAGAATGTATTTCCATTTGCATTAATTTCTGCACTAGATATGCTGCTATAAATGAATAAAATTAATATGAGTACGTATTTCATAATTCTCTCCTAAGCATTGGAACGTCCTTGTTCATTGATAGTCCATTAAATTGAAACTAATCATTAAGCGTTTGCACGTAACTTATAAATAAAGTTAGGTTGACCTGCTAGCTGATCATTTGAATGCTTGAAGCGATTTGTATCGACTATCTCTTTAGTGTTTACCTCTACATCAAAGGCATCAATAGGGCCTTGAACAGTAACATTAGCGGCTTCTGTTTGAGTATTAACCCAAGCATCAGCATTCATTGCGTCGTTTACGTTATCGATAGATAGACCACCATTTGCCATTGCTGCATTAGTAGCAAAAAAAGTAGCAGTTAATAAAAGAGCTTTAATTTTCATAATAATCTCCAAATAAATTTAAGTAGTTAGTTTGTAAATGCTGATCTGGTATAAGTAACCAATCGGTCAACAATGGAGGTATATTAGCTATTAGAAACCGATCGGTCAATAATTATTTGAACAAAAGTTTTTTATGCTATATAGATTTTTATTATTGACCATCCGGTCAATAATAAGTATAATCTGGTTAAAATATAGTCAATTAAGGATTGGACAATGCCTAGACCACGTGAGTTTGATACTGAAACAGCTCTCGATAATGCGATGCAAGCATTTTGGAATCACGGTTATGAAGCTACATCGTTGAGTGATTTGATGGATGCAATGAGTTTGCAAAAAGGAAGTATTTATAAAGCCTTTGGTGACAAGCATAGTTTGTTTGTGTCCTCATTAGAACAGTACTTGGATCACACTTATGAATCTGATAAACGATTGCTTAATGGGTCATCAAGTGCCTATGAAGCACTGAAAAAATGGCTGCATGAAGATAATAAATTTGTGTGTGGACAGAGCTTAAAGCGAGGTTGTCTAATGGTGAATGCCATCAATGAACTTGCCTTCAAAGATGAAGAAGTGTCGAAGATTATAAAAGTACATTTGAAAAAACTATCAAAGTTGTTGATTCTCGCAGTTGAACGAGCTCAAGCTCAACGTGAAATAAGAAATGATTTAACACCAAAATCAGTAGCCTCCATGTTACTTACACAGTTGATTGGAATGGTAACTCTCTCGAAAGGCATGAATAGTCAGCAGGCAAATAAGAATAATATTGATAATTTGTTTTTACTTTTGAAAAACCCTAATTAGTCGAGTAGTCGAGTAGTCGAGTAGTTGGGTATCTGATGTTGGCCTAAAGCGGATATTCATTAGCTAGTGAATGCTTCCCGATTAGCAACCATGAAAAACATAAAATGGCGTACTATCTTAGGTTTACTATTGATCTACGTAGCTGTAGTTCTTTATCCTAATTATCAATGGATTTGGGGAATTTTATTCTTATATTGGGTGATTCCAGATTTATTTACCGGCACAACTCATTTTATCGAACCCATTCATAAAACTGAAAATACAATTCTGTATTGGATAATTGTAATTACTTGGCTCGCACTGAGTGCTTATATTCTAGTTGAGGCGTTTATATGAATACTCGTGTTCCAATTTTACCTAAAGAAGCCTATTTATCCCAAGAGTGGTTCGACAAAGAACAAGAGCTTTTATTTTCAAAGGTCTGGCAGTTTGCGGGTTTAATGGAAGATGTGAGTGATCATGGAGATTATACGACGGCTCAAGTAGGAAACTATCCAATAGTTGTGATTAATAATAACGGCACGTTAAAAGCGTTTCATAATATTTGCAGACATCGCGGCACTCCACTAGTTACTGGGAAAGGGAAACTTTCAGATTTCTTGACGTGTCCTTATCACCATTGGTCGTATGATTTAAATGGACAGCTAAAAGGGGTGCCAGAGCGTAACGAAGAATTTGAAAACTTAGTTATCGATAAAATATGTTTGCACCCTGCATCGGTTGATATTTGGCGTAGCATGCTATGGGTGCATGTAGAGCCCGATGCAGGTAAGGCAAGTGATTATTTTGATCAAGTGCTCCCTCATTTAGGGCCACATCAACCAGAGAAGCTTCAAGAATTTCCTGAGTACAGTACGCGTGATGAAATCAATGCAAACTGGAAGATTGTTGTTGAAAACTTCATGGATGTTTATCACTTACGGTACTTACATCAAAAGACGCTATATATGTACGATCATAAAAATGCAGAATATGGATGGGATGGACCACATTACTGGTTTTATGAGCCCTTGAGTAAAGGGCATAAACCAGAAATGACTCTGATTGATCATATACCTGAGGATAAAGTTGGTGCATATGTGCCGATGTTATTCCCGAATTTAGGTTTAGCTGAATCTGAATCAACGTGGAGCACTTTTCATGTGATTCCAGTTTCTCCTGAAAAATGTATCGTAGAAACACGAACAAAAGCTATGCCTTCAAAAACTGCCAAGTTACTCGGCTCTGCAATTTCTTGGTTATATTCAAGTACTGAAAAATCCGATGATCCTCTAAACTCAGGGGATTTTATGCAAGAAGACATATATGTATGCGAAGCAGTACAAAAAGGAATGAAGTCACCGCTATATAGTGTTGAACACACTGCTAATCGTGGTGAAAGCACAGTAAGAACATACCAGTCAAAAATTCTAGAAATTATCGAAGGTACTTAATTTCCAGTATTGGCCGGAAGCGAACAACAATGAGAAATAATTTATGCCATATGTAAATATCAAAATAACAAAAGAAGGCGTGACTTCTAATCAGAAAAAAGAGCTGATTAAAGGCGTTACAGGCTTACTCCAAGATGTGCTGGGGAAAAATCCAAATACTACTGTAGTAGTTATTGATGAGGTAGATACAGATAACTGGGGCATAGCTGGCGAACAAGTTACTGTACGTAGGAGTCGAGGTGAATAAGCTCAGTACTCTTCATGCATTTAATTCTTCATGACTGCTAACGACCAAAAGCGGACATCATCTATGGATCGTAACAAGATGTATGTGTGACTTTTATCACAATATACAATGTGACATTTATTACTGAAAATAATTGGATGAATGAGTATCTTTGTTTGCAAAACGTAGATACTTGCTTTGAATATATTTTTATTAACACTTTTATTTCTTCTTGTAGCTGGGTGCATTACACGTACTCAATCGCCTCAAAGCACGGATCCTGATTCTTATAACAAAGATATTGGCATCACATCTGGCTGTACAGTATTCGATTACTCACCAATAAGTGATTCGACTTATTCACTTCTTAGATTTGAATTTACAGCTATATGATATTTAGTATCAATCAGTGCACGAGGATTTCCATGTTTTTAATTAGATTACTGATGCTGTTTTCTGCTACAACTTATCTATTTGCTAATGAGTTTGATAATTCAAATCTTTCCTCTAATGAAGTTGCTCATATAACACAACCATATATATATGAAAATAATAAAGTTGCAGTAATTAAAATCACATCAGATTCAGAAACATTACGAAATCTTGTTCCAGAGCCTTTAATTCCAAATAGCGGGAATACTATTTATTTCTACATTGGAGAATTTAATTTAAAAAATCCTCAAGAGGTTAACTATCGTGAAGCAGGTTTACTTATTCCGGTTACCTATAAAGATGGAAACATTACTGAACATGGAAGCTATTTCCCTGTTCTGTATTTAGACCATATAGATGGGATTATTGGAGGGAGAGAAATTTATGGTTACCCAAAGTTTCTGGCTGATATTACATTTATACAAGAAGATAATTCTATACAGGGTGCCGTTGAAATCGAAGGTGAGTTGCTCATAGATGTTAGGTTTGACATTACAACCAAGGTGGAGAATGGCCAACTTCCTAACTGGAATATGTTATCACTGAAACGTATACCTAAACCAAACTTAAAAAATGGATATGCAATCAAACAGATTATATCTGCACCTCAAAATGATATCGTGATTCATGAAATGCATTTAGCCACTGCTACGTTAAGCATGTTTTCTATAGATAAAAATCCATTAGGTGCAATTACTATCATGAATACTTCAAATCCGTTCTATAGAGTAGAAAATATGAAAATTAATGAAGGTAAAGTCTTACATGATTACCTAGATCAATGATGAAATTACAATGTAGTCAAATTAAGAGCAAAGTATGAAATGGGCATTTATATTTTTTTATTTGTATGTATTGCTACTGCAGCAGATGAAAAACTCGATCCAAATATTTCAGGTAAATGGCTTTGTATACCTAGTTCAATAACAGGTTGGAGTAATAATGAAGATTATGAACTAACACATGCTCACGAAAAAAAATACATGCTATACATTACCGTGCAGGACGGGAAAAATAGATTTGATTTTGGTCCATTCGACGAAGAGCCAACTCCGTATGGCTTTCCTAGTTATTTCCGTGGAGTTTATTCTGGGCATTATGACCGTCTTAATGAGAGCCTTTATTATGAACCCGCAAGAAAACGATTTGTATATACATACGTAAATGCATATTTGAGCCAGTCATCTAAAGATGATGTTGTAATGATTCGTGGTACATGTGATCTACTATAGCCACAATTATTTTAACTACCTAGAAGATGGTAAGTGCTTAATTATTATGACTGCTATTTGCCGAAAGCGATCGTTTTTAAATAGCTTAACTTTAATCTGTCCGCGTCTTCCAAGACGCGACTCATGTCCTCCCATCCTTGGGCTCATATTCATGTGCAGGTTGCTTTTTTGAATATTGAAAAGTTAATTATCAAAGTAACGGTGCAATTACCAAACTTACAATTGCCATTACGTTAATTAAAATATTCATTGAAGGGCCGGAGGTGTCTTTGAAAGGATCACCAACGGTATCACCCACCACTACAGCTTTATGAGTGTCAGAACCTTTGCCACCAAGGTTACCTTTTTCGACATACTTTTTTGCGTTGTCCCAAGCACCACCAGCATTGGCCATCATGAGTGCAAGTAAAACACATCCAAGTAGTGCTCCACCTAACATACCGCCCAAGGTTTCTGCGCCAAATCCAAAACCAACCACTACGGGTGCGATAACAGCAAGCAAACCAGGAGGAACCATGCGTTTTAATGCTGCAGTGGTTGCGATATCCACACAACGCACGGTGTCAGGTTTTGCGGTGCCTTCTAGCAAGCCGGGGATTTCTTTAAATTGACGTCGAATTTCTTTGATCATATCGAATGCCGCGTCACCCACTGCGGTCATCGTCATGGATGCAACAATGAATGGGAAGATGCCACCAATAAATAAACCAATCAGTACCATTGGATTACTTAAATCTAAAACGATAGTGCCACTACCGTGTGTACTTACTTCTGCCAGGAAAGCAGTGATGATGGCAAGTGCTGCAAGCGCTGCTGCACCAATGGCAAATCCTTTTCCAATTGCAGCAGTAGTGTTACCGACTTCATCTAACTCATCTGTGATTTTGCGAACGTCTTCACCAAGCTCGGCCATTTCTGCAATGCCACCCGCATTGTCTGCTACCGGACCATAGGCATCAATTGCCATAGTGATGCCAACGGTTGCAAGCATTCCGACTGCTGCAATACCTACGCCGTAGAGATCTGCAAATTGATTAGCAAAGAAAATAATTGCGGCTATGCTCGCGATAGGAACAACTACTGACTGCATTCCAGTGGCTAAACCCGAAATCATTACGGTAGCTGGCCCTGTTTCACCACCTGCAGCAATTTTTCTAATAGGGCTTCCGCCTGTGTAGTACTCGGTAACTAATCCAATAATGATTCCACCTACTGCGCCAGATAGCACCGCCACCCAAACACCAGTGCTTATACCGAGTTGTGTGATTACAAAATATGCTGCGACAATAAATATTATCGCAGCTGAAAAAGTTCCAATGCGTAATGCCGTTGCAGGTGATTTACCTGAAACAATTTTTACAAGAATGATTCCTATGATTGAACAAACAATTCCAGTAGAAGCTAAACCTAAAGGCAAAAACATTAACGTTGATTTTTCACCTAAGCGTTCAAGGATCGCGGGCCCTAGAGTTGCCGCAATGGCGATGGTTGCAATGATAGAACCACAGTAAGATTCGAATATATCTGAACCCATGCCGGCAACATCACCTACGTTATCCCCAACATTGTCTGCAATGACTCCAGGGTTACGTGGGTCATCTTCGGGAATTCCAGCTTCAACTTTTCCGACAAGATCAGCACCTACGTCCGCACTTTTAGTGTAGATGCCACCACCCACACGTGAGAAGAGTGCTACGGTAGATGCGCCCATACCGAAACCATGAATAACGTTTGCCGTTGCTGGATCACGTCCAAACATGAGATATAAAGTTCCTAAACCCAGTAATCCCATGGCAGCGACTGTTAAACCCATGATAGATCCACCAAAAAATGCGACATTTAAAGCCGCATCAGCACCATGTTCTTTTGCGGCAGAGGTTGTGCGCACATTTGCACGAGTAGCGGTATACATTCCTATGTAACCCGCCGCAGATGAAGAAAATGCACCGATTATGAACGCGATTGCTGTGTTCGCACCAAGATCTGAAATCCATATTGCCGCCACAACGAAGGCAGCAAAAATATACATGATAGTATATTCACGGCGCATAAAAGTCATTGCGCCTGTGTGAATTTCTTCAGCAATTTCAAGCACTTTGCCTGTTCCGGGCGAGTATCTTAAAACAATGCGGTAAATAATGAATGCTGAAATTAGGCCTACTACCCCCAAAATCACAGGTAGTTGATGCATGGATAAGGTCATTGAACTTTCTCCCTAAAAGTTGCCTTTTATAATTATGTTTTTGAGATTCTGACGTGAATATTTTTGTTTGTCCTACACGACAGGCGCTCGATTATATAGGTAATTCAAGCAACAGCTTATTGAATAAACTAATGTAATCAAAAAATACAATCGGCTAAAATACACTATAAATTGTAAGTGAGAATTTTTGTAGCTTGATCAAGCTCTTATACAAAGGCGGTATAGTATTTGGCTTCTCGTGACTTCCTAAAAAATCCAAAATTAGAGGAACGATATTTTCGCACCCGAGTTTATGTTGTGGCATTTTTTGTCCTGTGCTGCATATTTATTTTGGGGGCGAGGTTGTTTCATTTACAGATCGTAAGTAACGAGCATTATGCAACCTTGTCGCAAGAGAATCGTGTTCGCGTAGTACCCATAGCTCCAACAAGAGGGTTAATTTTTGATCGCAATTTAAAGTTGCTAGCCGATAATAGACCAAGTTATCAAATCGAAATCACACCGGTAGAAGTCGATGATGTTGAACAAGTCGTTAACCAGCTGAGTGCTTATATAGTTCTAGAAGAACATCATTTAAAAAAATTTTTTGAAGATGTTAAACGTAAACAAGCATTCGAATCGATTCCGTTGAAATTAAATCTAAGCGAAGATGAAGTAGCAAAATTTTCAGTTAATCGTCATCGTTTTCCTGGTGTAGAAATTAAAGCCCGTGCAAATCGTTTTTATCCGTATTCAGGTATGAGTGCACACGCACTTGGTTATGTTGGTCGTATCAATGCTCAAGAAGCTCAACAGGTAGATAGACAAGATTACAGTGGTACAACCCACATTGGAAAGCTTGGGGTAGAAAAGTTTTATGAAAATATTTTACATGGTGAAGTTGGTTATCAACATATAGAGATTAATGCGCAAGGACGTAAATTGCGCATTTTAGAGCACGTACCGCCCACACCAGGAGTGGATTTAATCTTGTCCATTGATGCCAATTTACAAAAAGTTGCACAAAATAGTTTGGGTGAACGTAATGGTTCCGTTGTTGCAATGGATCCTGTTACGGGTGAAGTTTTAACGTTTGTTAGCACGCCGACATTCGATCCTAATCTTTTTGTTAATGGTATCAGTAATAAACAATATTCAGAGTTACGTGATGATATGGATCGCCCCTTGTTCAATCGTGCGCTTACTGGTCAGTATCCACCTGGGTCAACCATTAAGCCAATGGTGGCATTAGCGGGATTGCATTATGGTGAAACTTGGGCAGGCGAGAAGATGTTTGCTGGTCCTTTTTATCAATTGCCCGGACACGAGCGTAAGTATCGTGATTGGAAAAAAGAAGGTCATGGTTGGGTAGATATGTATAAGGCAATTGCACAGTCTTGCGATGTGTATTTTTATACTCTTGCGACAGACCTTGGTATCAATAAATTATCTGAATTTCTAAATCAATTTAATTTGGGCGCGCGTACAGGGTTAGATACCTGGGGTGAAGCGAAAGGGTTAATGCCATCAGCGCAATGGAAAAGAGCGGTGTATGGTCAACCATGGTATCCAGGTGAAACCGTAATCACCGGGATTGGCCAAGGTTATATGTTAGCTACACCCTTGCAGCTTGCTGTGGCAACCAGCAAGATTGCAATGCGAGGACATGCTGTACGCCCAAGATTTTTACGTGCAACACGTAAACCAAATGAACCTGAACAAGCCTCTAGCATTACTGCAATACCAAGCATTTTTATTGAAAATGATTTGTACTGGGATCAAATCATCACTGCTATGGTAGATGCAACACACAAACCAAATGGCACAGCATACCGTACAGGTAAAGATGCTAAGTATACGATCGCTGGCAAAACGGGTACCGCACAAGTTTTTGGTTTAGCTGAAGATGAAGAATATGAAGAAGAAAATGTGGCTGAAAAATTGCGTGATCATGGGCTCTATATTGCTTTTGCACCTGCGGACGATCCCAAAATAGCGATTGCCGTAATTGTTGAAAATGGTGGGGGAGGGAGTAAATCTGCTGCACCCGTTGCCAAGGTGGTAATGGATCATTATTTATTAAGCAAGGAGGAGCTCGCAAATATCTATAAAGATGAGCAAAAACTTGAAATTGGATTAGCAAGTGTAGGAGTAAACTAGCAAATGGCAAGTACATACTCCATTAAAGATTCGCTTGTTACGTCGCCTATTAAAGAAGAACGTAACTTATTTAATATTGATCCGACTTTATTAATATCATTATTGATACTTTGTGCGATTGGATTAGCTGTTTTGTATAGTTCCACCAGTGGAGAGACAGCCGCAATCACACGTCAATCTATTCGTTTTGCAGTAGGCTTCATAGCACTATTTTTTCTCGCACAAATCCCAATAAAAGAAATGGCGCGTTGGACGCCCTGGTTATATACATTCGGAATTGGTTTATTACTAGTAGTAATGTTTGTTGGCTATAGTGGCAAGGGAGCGCAACGGTGGTTGGATCTTGGTTTTATGCGTTTCCAGCCTTCTGAGTTGCTAAAAATATTTTTGCCGATGATGTTGGCTTGGTATTTCAGTGAAAAGCCTATGCCTCCTAAACTAGTACAGATTTTTATCGCTTTGATTATTATTGCAGTCCCTTCGGCATTGGTATTGCGCCAGCCTGATTTAGGAACTGCACTATTAATCGCATTTGGCGGAGTGTGTGTGATCTTTTTGGCCGGTATTACATTGCGATGGTTGATGATCTTTGGTGGTTTAGCTATGGCCTCCTTGCCCTTGCTTTGGCTAAATTTACATGACTATCAACGCCAACGTGTATTAACCATGTTGAATCCAGAAAGTGATCCATTAGGAACTGGATACCATATTATACAGTCTAAAATTGCAATTGGTTCGGGTGGTGTATACGGTAAGGGTTGGCTCAATGGTACCCAATCACAATTGGATTTTGTTCCGGAACGAACAACGGATTTTATATTTGCAGTGTTTAGTGAAGAATTTGGTTTTATGGGTGTAGTGTTACTATTATTTGTCTATGGGTTGATCGTGATGCGGGGATTAACCATTGCAACTCGCGCTCAAGACACCTATTCCAGATTGTTGGCAGGAGGTTTAAGCCTGTCATTTTTTGCATATTTTATGGTGAATATTGGTATGGTGAGTGGCTTGTTACCGGTTGTTGGTGTGCCATTACCTCTAATTAGTTATGGCGGGACATCTGCGGTAACGATACTAGCTGCATTTGGAATTTTAATGTCTATTCATTCACATCGTAAATTTATTTCTCATTAATGGTCATGCGTAGAATAATTATTGTTATTTTTTGTTTTAGTTGTGTCTCGCAAATTTTTGCGCAAGAGAAAAATACAATTGGTTATTATTATGAAAGAAATGATGTGCAAGAGTTTTTAGATGATTTTTCAAAAAAGAATGAATATTCAAAATCATTATTAGATGAATTGTTTAAAAATGTCACTAAGCAAACTCAAGTGCTTGAGGCAATACAAAGTCCTGCAGAAAAGAAAAAGAACTGGGAGCAATATCGAAAAATATTTATTACAGATAAGCGAATACAAGAAGGCTTAGCATTTTGGACTGAAAACGCACAAATTCTTGCGGCAGCCGAGCGAAAATATGGTGTACCACCAGAAATTATAGTTGCAATTATTGGTGTTGAAACTTTTTATGGTCGTTACAAAGGCAAATATCCCGTATTAGACTCTTTAGTCACGCTTGGATTTGACTATCCACCTAGACAAAAGTTTTTTCGCAGCGAACTTGAAGAATTTCTCTTGCTAACATTGGAAGAACAATTAGATCCTCTGAAGATTAAAGGCTCATATGCTGGTGCAATGGGTAAAAGCCAATTTATTTCTAGTAGTTATCGAGAATATGCTGTCGATTTTAATGAAGACGGTGTGCGAGATTTATGGGACAGTAATGAAGATGTAATCGGAAGCGTGGCAAATTATTTTAAACGCCATGGTTGGAAGCCAAATGATATCATCACGGTCCCGGCTGCTGTAGAAGGTGATGGTTACAAATCTTTACTAAGTAAAGGTCTTAAACCTGCAGCATCCGTATCAGAATTACATGAATATGGTGTGCAAGCCGAACATAACGCAACTGCTGAGCAAGCAGTTGCATTGTTAGAGTTTAAAAATGACCATGACGATGAGTATTGGTTAGGGTTTAACAACTTTTACGTTATTACACGTTATAATCACAGTCATATGTATGCCATGGCTGTGTATCAACTTAGTCAGCAAATCAAACAAGACATTAAAGATTACGTTGCCCAAAATTAAATTTATTCGAGTTAGCCAAAACTTTGCGCTATGGTTGTTAGTGCTGTTTGCTATTAATGCTTGTTCTACATTTCGTGGTGAACCGCAAGATGGTCCGCCGGCAGTTGTACATCAGACAGATAATAAATTACCTAAGGATGCAGTACCGCGTTATGAGCCAAAGAGCAAATACGGTAATCCGAGTTCTTATGTTGTATTTGGAAAGCGCTATTACACCTTGCCCAGTAGTCAAGGCTTTGTGGAACGCGGTATAGCTTCTTGGTACGGTAAAAAATTTCATGGTAGACGCACTTCGAGCGGTGAAACGTACGATATGTATGCGATGACTGCAGCGCACACGCAATTACCGCTT
The DNA here is from genome assembly GCA_028279275.1 of Gammaproteobacteria bacterium. Taxonomy (GTDB): domain Bacteria; phylum Pseudomonadota; class Gammaproteobacteria; order UBA4575; family UBA4575; genus JABDMD01. Next base: position 126,691 of record JANQOB010000009.1, read on the forward strand.
CCCACATATGTTCAAGTTACTAATTTAAAAAATGGCAGGCAGGTTGTTTTACGCGTGAATGATAGAGGACCGTTTCATGGTAATCGAATTATTGATTTGTCATATAGCGCAGCAAAAAAGTTGGATATTATTCGTGAAGGAACTGGGTTGGTAGAGGTACGCGCTTTAGATCCACGGTCTTACAATGTAAATAATTCTTCAAAAAGAATAAACAAAAACGTAAATCCGAATTCCACGAAACAGCAAGAAACTATAGAACAACAGGCAGTTTATACTACAGAGGATGCTGTTGTTGACACTGCAGCAACATCAAGCACAGATCCTAAGCTATTTATACAAGTAGGCGCTTTTGGTAAACGTGAAAACGCGGATCAGCTTCTAAATCAACTTAGTCCACTCAATTTGGGAAATGTATCTATTTCATCTGTAATTCAGAATTCTCAACAACTCCATCGTGTGCGTATAGGGCCCATTAGCAATGTTGAGTTAGTAGATAAAACTGTTGCACAATTAACATCAATGGGAATGAAAGATCATCGAGTAGTGATTGAGTAAAATATTTTTTGAGTTGGACTTACTTAAGTTTAATTTTTTCAGGATATTAAAGTTAATTTTTATGAATAAAAAATTCATCGTCATAGTAATTTTATTATTATTTGCAAATGTGGCAATTCGTGCGCAATCGTTACCGGTTCCCGCGCCACCTCAATTTGACGCAAGCAGTTATGTTTTGATGGATTTTGCTAGTGGAGCAACGTTAGCTCAATATAATTCAAATGAGCGCGTGGATCCTGCCAGTATTACAAAAATCATGACGGCTTATGTGGTGTATAAATCTTTAGCTGCTGGGGATATTAAATTGCATGACATAGTAGAAATTAGTGAAAAAGCATGGCGCAGTATTGGTTCAAGAATGTTTATTGAGGTAGGCAATAAAATCATCTTGGAAGATTTATTGCTTGGTATGATCATTCAATCTGGTAATGATGCCAGTGTCGCACTGGCTGAGCATGTAGGCGGTACGGAAGAAGCGTTTGCAGATATTATGAATGCTGAGGCTAAGCGCTTAGGAATGCGTGATACTCATTTCGTGAATGCTACCGGCTTACCTGATCCTGAACACTTTACAACGGCTGCTGACATTGCAGTGTTATCACGTGCCATGATTCGCGATTTCCCGGAAGACTATAAACGCTATTCTCAAAAAGAATATACCTACAATGATATTAAGCAATTCAATCGGAATCGTTTGTTATGGCGAGATAGTTCGGTAGATGGAATTAAAACAGGTCACACCGAAGCCGCAGGGTATTGTTTAGCTGCTTCTGCTGTAAAGAATGATATGCGATTGATATCCGTAATAATGGGTGCCGATAGTGATAAAGCGCGTACTGTAAACAGTCAAGCACTGCTGAATTATGGTTTTAGGTATTATGAGTCACACAAATTATACCAGGCAGGAGAGACTTTGCTCGAACAGCGTATGTGGAAGGGTGAAAATAAGTTGATTCAATTAGGTTTAGATCAAGATCTTTTTGTCACTATTCCAAGAGGCAAATATGATGACTTGAAAGCTTCAATGAATATTGATGACAAAATTGTTGCACCGATTAATCAAGGAGACCAGGTTGGTATTGTTAAAATAACACTTAAAGGTGAAGATTATTTAGAGACGCCTTTAGTGGCTTTGCAATCAAATCCTGAAGGTGGTTTGTTGCGTCGTATTGTAGATTTCTTTGTGCAATTTATCTCTTAAAGGTCAGTGAATAGTTCTCCTGCATTTCTAAATGGTGAATATGTACCATTAAAAGATTGTAAAATTTCTCCTTTGGATCGTGGATTTATATTTGGGGACGGAATCTATGAACTGTTGCCTGTATATGAAAATAAAGCATTTTATTTAGATCAGCATTTGCAACGTTTGCAACGTAGTATGGCTGAGATTCGAATTAAAAATCCATATTCTTTGAATGAATGGCAATCACTGATTGAAAATTTAATTCAACAATCCGATCATGATGATTTAGCCATTTATATACAAGTTACACGCGGAATAGCACCACGTGATCATATATTCCCACAAGCTACGCAAGCCACCGTATTTGCAATGGCTAACCCTTTACCAAAGGTTGCTGAGGAACAACTACAAAATGGTGTTGAACTTATTACGAGTGATGATATTCGCTGGCAACGTTGTGATATTAAAGTAATCAGTTTGCTGGCAAATATTCTTGCTAGACAAGATGCAATAGAAGCCTCTGCAGCTGAAGCAATAATGGTGCGTGATGATCATGCGTTAGAAGGTGCTGCAAGCAATCTTTTTGTGATTCGTGATGGTACTGTCTATACACATCCAAAAGATAATTTAGTTTTGCCAGGCATTACCCGAGATTTTGTTTTGGAATTACTAGATGAACTTGGTATTGAATATCATGAACAGGTGATTCCAAAAGAGTGGTTATATTCTTCTGATGAGTTATGGATAACCAGTTCGATTAAAGAAGTGTTACCAGCAACAAAAATTGATCAAAAAGTGGTTGCTGATGGTAAACCTGGCGAGCTTTGGAGAAAAACCTATGACCTGTACCAGGAACGTAAAAGGTAAGCTCTCTTAGTGTTTGAAATTCATGTCTGAAGAATCATTATTGGAATTTCCGTGTGAGTTTCCGATTAAAATCATGGGGAAAAATCATCATGGTTTTCATCAAGCAGTAATTGAGATATTAAGAAAACACCTTTCCGATCTCGAAAATACAAAAATTAAAGAAACCGAAAGCAAGCAGAAAAATTATTGCAGCATTACTGTTTTTGTGAATGCCACCAGCCAAGAACACTTAGATGGAATTTATTATGATTTAACAGCATCTGAATGGGTCATCATGGCATTATAATAAAGTTACCATGTTAAATATTCGGTGTTTTGGCTTGCAAGAATACGAATCAGTATTCGATAACATGCGTCAATACACGAAACAACGAGACTTAAACTCTGCAGATGAATTTTGGTGTTTACAACATTTTCCGGTTTTTACTTTAGGAGCAAATGCGGATCAAAAGCATATTCTGAAACGCACGGATATACCTGTAGTCCAGACTGATAGGGGAGGGCAAGTTACCTACCATGGCCCAGGACAGCTAATAATCTATTTGATGATGGATCTTAAGAGAAAAAATATAGGCGTAAAGCAGTTGGTAGGAAAGATTGAGCAGTCAGTTGTGAGTGTTTTAAAACAATATAATATACTTTCCGAGGCGCGTGCAGAAGCGCATGGTGTTTATGTGAATAACGCAAAAATTGCATCACTAGGATTGCGTGTATCTCGTGGCAGCAGCTATCATGGCTTGGCCTTAAATGTAGATATGGATCTCAAGCCATTCAGTTTGATTAACCCGTGTGGTTTTAAAGATTTAGCCGTTACACAAGTAAAAGATCATTATAAATCTGTGGCAATAAATGATCTTACAAAGCAATTGGCTGAAAATTTATACCAACAGCTTAACTATAAAGATCATCAAATTACTTTCCATGATGAATAAAATAAGAAAAAAACCTTTTGATTCTCATATAGCCAAGTTGGGTGTTAAGCAACGGGGCCATGAAAAAGTTACTAAAATTCCAGTAAATGTTGAAATAACAAATCCTCGCATCCCGAAACCTGACTGGTTGCGCGTTAAAGCTCCGACGACATCTGAGGTACGAGAGTTAAAAAGTTTACTACGTGATCAAAAATTACATACTGTCTGCGAAGAAGCGGCTTGTCCAAATTTAACTGAATGTTTTGGTAATGGCACGGCAACATTTATGATTATGGGTGATGTTTGTACTCGGCGTTGTTCGTTTTGCGATGTTGCACATGGGCGTCCGTTGGCATTAGATGATCAAGAGCCATTGCATTTGGCTGAAACTGTAGCCAAATTAGGTTTGATCTATGTAGTGATTACTTCGGTTGATCGAGATGACCTAAAAGATGGTGGAGCAAGTCATTTTGTTCGTTGTATACAGGAGTTGCGGGATCGATGCCAAGGTATAAAAGTCGAAATTTTAGTTCCTGATTTCCGTGGTAGATTAACTAAAGCGCTCAATATTTTAAGTACTAGTCCAGCGGATGTGTTTAATCATAATTTAGAAACTGTGCCGCGCTTGTATCCGGCCGCACGGCCCGGAGCAGATTACCAGCATTCCTTAGAATTATTATTGCAACATAAACAAAATATACCTGGTGTACCCTCTAAATCGGGGTTGATGTTGGGTTTAGGAGAACAGATAAATGAAGTCGTGGACGTCATGAAAGATTTGCGCGAACATCAGGTCGATATGCTTACTTTAGGACAGTATTTGCAGCCTAGCGCTCATCATTTGCCTGTGCACCGTTATCTGCACCCTGAGGAATTCATGAGGTTAAAGAATATTGGTGATGAATTGGGATTTGAACACGTAGCCAGTGGTCCATTAGTGCGGTCTTCTTATCACGCAGATCTTCAAGCTCGGCATGCAATCAGCTAACCTTTGTATATGAATTCAGATACTTTACGAATTGTGAGTGAAGTCCTTTTGCCACCCTCAGGCTTAATCCTTTTGTTAGCCATAGGTCTTTTCTTGTGGTTGATACGTTTACGTAAATCTGCTGCATTTTGTATTTTTCTAGCTACAGTTTTATTGTATTTTGCGAGCACACCTTATGCGTCATTCAGAATGATGGATTCTCTGCAATATCAACACGCTGTACTCAAAGAAGTACCAGATGATGTTCAAGCGATTGTGGTACTTTCGGCAGGACGCATTCCTGTTGCACGTGAATATACTAACCTCGATACTGTAAGTGCAGCTTCATTAGAACGTTTGCGTTATGCTTCTCGTCTTTCTAAAGTACATCAGTTACCTGTCATGCTAGTTGGTGGTAGTGTAAATGGAGAGCGACAATCCGAAGCATCGTTAATGAAAAATGTGCTTTCAACCGATTTTGGGGTTGAAACATCTTGGCTAGAAGAGGAAAGTAAAAATACTTTTGAAAACGCTAAATTTGCAAAAAAAATATTAAAAGAAAATTCAATTTCAAAATTTTTATTGGTTACTCATGCATACCATATGCCAAAAGCGATGTGGTGTTTTGAAGATGTCGGTTTAGAGCCTATTGCTGCACCTACTGTCATTTATAAACGTGGGGCGAAAGTCCCAGAATTTAAAGGTTATATTCCAAGTGCGAGCGCGCTTAGAAAGACAAGATTGGCAGTACGCGAGCATCTTGGTAAGTTATGGTATAAGTATATTGGAAATTGATGCGGTTAGCTGATTTCTGATACGTATTTATCCGTTTCTTCTAAACGTTTTATCGTTCCTATATCAAACCATTTGCCAGAAAAATACTCAGCGCTTACAAGCTCGTCCTCAATAGCTTTACGCAAGATGGGTGCTAAAGCTAGCTTTTCAACAGCATAGTTTTTAAATAGTTTAGGGTCATAGAGTCCGATACCACTATACGTTAAGTAATTTTCACCACTGTTGTAAATTTTTCCGAAATCAAATGCAAAATCTCCTTCGGGGTTATGCGTAGGATTATCCACTAATACTAAATGAGCTAATTTATTGCCGGAAAGTTTAGTAAATGATAATGAATGTTCGCACCAGATGTCAGCGTTGAGCACGAGAAAGGGCTTGTCACCAAGTTTTGCTAAAGCTTGAATTATTCCGCCAGCAGTTTCTAAAGGAAATTCACCTTCTGGCGAGTATTCAATTTCTAAATTAAAGCGGGAACCATTTCCTAGGTGATTCTCGATCATTTCACCTAAATGAGAGAGATTAATAATGATCTCTTTAAAACCTGCTTTACTTAAATTTTCAAGGTGGTATTCGATGAGTGGTTTACCTGCAACTTTTACTAGCGGTTTGGGTATTGTGTTTGTGATTGGTTTTAAACGTTCGCCTAAACCAGCTGCAAGTAACATACATTTCATATTGTAATTATAATTCTATATTGTTGACAAATTCTGCGAGTTGTTTTGTTTCTGCATAGTTTTTTGCAATCATTTTTATATAATTCAACGTGCGTGGGATATCTGATAAATAATTTGGTTTGCTGTCACGAATATTTAAGCGTGAAAATATTCCTATAGCTTTTAAATGCCTTTGTATACCCATTAAATCAAACCATTTTAGAAATTTTTCCACATTTGTATTTTTTAGAATGCCTTTGTTCAGATTATTGTAAAATTCTATTGCCAGATCTTTAACTTTTTCTTCGGGCCATGCGATATAGCAGTCACGTAACAAAGATACTAGGTCATAGGTAATAGGGCCTTGAACTGCATCTTGATAATCGATGATTCCAGGATATTTGCCATCAATATTCATTAGATTTCGTGAATGATAGTCGCGATGTACAAAGACTTGAGGTTGCTGTAATGCATTATCCACTAGTGTTGTAAAAGTTTTATCAAATAATTTATTATCTTGCTTAGATAGTTCATATGATAAATGTTGAGTGAGAAACCATTCTCTAAATAGCTCCATCTCTTGTAACAATAATTTTTCATCGTACAAAGGTAAGCTTGAAGCAGAGGTTTGTTGTATGACTGCTAAGGCATTTAGAGATTTTTTATATAGCTCATTTGCATTGTTGTCATTGAGCACATTTAAAAGCAGTTCATCTCCTAGATCACTAATCAGAAAAAAACCAAAATCAAGCGAGCTATAATGAATATGTGGTACAGGTAAGCCTTCAGCGCCTAATAAATGGGTGACATGCACAAAAGCTTCATTGTTTTCTTTTTCAGGAGGGGAATCTACTGCAATATAGTTTAGTTCTTGACTTATAAATCTAAAATAACGCCTAAAGCTTGCATCTCCTGATACTGGCGTTAGTGAATATTCAATGTTGCCAAAATTTTCTTTAAGCCAATTATCTAACTCGGCTAAACGTGTGTCAGTATTCATCATAAATGGCAAATAAGGCTACCAGCCTCCGCCGCCACCTCCACCGCCACCACCACCGGAAGATCCACCTCCACCCCCAAAGCTACTACTTCCAGAAGAAGATCCTGGTGCTGTGGAGGATGATGAGATTGCAGAACTGAGCGCATCACCAATTGAATTTGTAAAACCAGGTAAATTATCTGAACTCCACTGATAACCACTGTACCAAGTTGGGTGATAATTTTTACCTTCGCTTGTGTTAAAAACGTCTACGAACTGTTCACTCCATTGGTTTTCAACACCTAGTGCCAGGGCGTAGGGGAGGTATGCTTCAAAAAGTTTTGGAGTTTTTTTAGGCGGATATTTCAAATTTAATTCTTCTTTTTCAGCCACTTCTAAATACTGTTTAAATCCTTCAACTTTGTCTAACAATTTTCTGCCTTTCAATGTTGGCGTCTTTAGTAAAAAGTAAAAAATAATGTTCACTACGAACAATAGTACTATGAGTATGCCATTAGCAATTCCAATGAGTGCACCTAGTCCTGCCAATGCACCCACTTCAAAGAATGACCATACTCCTGCAAATAAAGTGAACGTACCAAGGTCACTTGCTTTTTCGCCTGAGAGCTTTCTTCGTAACGCTTGGTACCATGCATATATAAGAAAACCCGTGACAGGTGTCCAAATGGATAACCAAAATACTAGAAATAATGCTGCTCCTGGCTCAGATGAATCTGGAATAGAAATAAATATATAGATTGCAAGTAATATTGTAATCAGAATGCCAATAATCAAATACTTCTTGTTATGTAGAAAATAACTCTGACTGTATTCTTGTTTTAAAGCTTTTTTGTGTTCGCTGATTGCAGATGAAATTAGTTTGTGATTTTTATTTTTTAAAGTCAATTTTTCGCCATACACTTTGAAAAGATTTGATAATACTGCATGTTCCCCAATGGGTAATTTCATATCTGGTTTTTTTATACTTTCTAACTCAAATTTGGTACTGGTTTTATGAATTTTAATATAACCCTTCACTGCTAGGTTGAGGATTGCAGCAGTAAAAACTTTTTTATCATGACCCATTTCTTTAATGTACCGCATAGCACCTGGGGGAAATCCTTTTGGGGGTTGGTAATGAGGAATAATTAAACCGGCTCTAGGGTCTCTACCCACTTGCCACCACGTTAATAGATAGAAAAGTAACAAGCCGATGAATCCAAAAATAACGAGTGGGTTGTCAATGTTAGCGCTCGTCCACCATTGTAATTTTTGTATGAAACCTGGCAGGGTGATATGTCCTTTCGGCCACGCTATTACAACTGTTAAGCCTTCGTTACTTGATAGTGGCCGATTAGTTTTAAATAAGTAATTTCCAGAATAGCCAATATCAGTCTCATAACTTTGTCCTCTGCTGCCCATTAAGCCTGTATAAGCCTCAAGCTTTACATCTTGTTCTTGTATGGTAGTCGGTAAGCGGATGCTTGCTTTCGCTTGCAGAATAGGAAATTCCCACCCATTACCAGTTACATTCCAATAAAGTTCGTCATGCTGTTCAAAGAATCCAAGCTGTTGATTGGTTTTGTATATAATAGTGTAAGTATGTTCGCCCGAGCTGACATAACGATTTTTATCTCCAATATAAATGCGGATGCCATTGCTTATTTTTTTCGTGTGGAAAGGCTCTTGATATCCGTTTCTCAATACCTCGATTATATCGAAGCCAACTTTTATTTTATTTCCAAGCTTGCCTTTATAGTTAGTAGGAAAATCTCTATAAATACCCCTCTTAATTTTTTTATTTTCTGCTCGAACCGTTATATTTTCAGTAACGGTCATGCTGGAATCTTCATGCACAGTGATGTGACTATCAAATAGTAAAATTTCCTCTGCAGAAATAGCATGTTTTGAGAAAAGCAAACATAAAATGCTTAAAATAAGAATGTACGAGATGTAACGAAAATTATTTTTCATTTAGTTGAAAATATTCGTGGTATTGGTAGTTAAATATACGTGCAATGATCAGATCCGGGAATGAGTCAATGCGAGTATTAAGATTAAGCACTGCTCCGTTATAGTAACGCCTTGCATATTGAATATCGTTCTCTACATCAGAAATTTCATTCTGCAAGTCTAAAAAATTTTGATTAGCTTTAAGTTCTGGATAGTCTTCAGCGACTGCAATTAATTTATGTACTTGAGTTTCTAATTCTCGTTCAACATTTTCACGCTCAGCTATTTTTTCTATAGATTTTGCCTGTGAACGAAGCTCGGTCACGGATTGTAACAAGCTACTTTCATAACTTGCATACTGTTTAACAGAATCTATTAGTTTGGGAATCAGATCATGTCGGCGTTTAAGCTGCACATCAATATCACTCCATGCAGCTAATGAAGTATTCTTATCGTGGACGAGTTTGTTGTATATGATTATTGCCCAGATAAGTGCAACAAGAACAACTAAAGATATTATAGTTAATGACATTTAAAAGCTATAGAGCACAAAAGGGTTTAATATTTAAGTGATTTATTCTATGGAACTTAAGCTATAGCCAAGATAAATTAAATTTTGGTTTATTGAATCGATATCATATCCATAGACTACCTTAGGGCCGATCACTGTCACTGGTACACCTCTTCCACGTAATACCCAGAAACCTGCTACACCTGAAATTGATTTCTCTACATCGTGTTCAGTAAAAGGGATTTTATTATTATTTAAATGTATGCGCAGGCTATTACAGTAAGGGCACCAATCAGTTGTATAAAGTACAATATTTTTTGAATTAGCCTTGGGTGTATAGATGTAAGCTGCACTACGATCTAGTGCAAATAAAGTAATTGCAGTAAATAAGAGAGTGAGCAGGATTCTTTTTTTCATCTATGTTTTAAGTTGTTGAAAGCGATATAGGCAATGTACAAAAATATAATCAAATTTAGATAAAAGAAACCTAATGTCGCATCACCGGTAGAAACCATCCGCCATGCGCCGATAGGCACGACAATTGCGAGTCCTATCGTAATTACGGCTATTCTTTGTGTGTGTCTGTCGCTGAAGATGCTTAAAATAAATAACACATGCGCTACAACTAAAGTTTTAACTAATAGTTCATTATGGAAATAGAATTGTAGAGCGACTGCAACGATCAAAATAGTCGCCACTAGACGTAAAGCCATGGTAAGTGTCATTTTTATATCTCTTGATATCTTATGCGTAATGTGCCGCTATCTGTGTTGTTGGTAAACCTGTTGTGCCCAAGATAACTTATCGCCAAAATTATCAATTGTGCTGTTTAGTGGTTCAGGATATTGATCAGGCCAATTCAAGCCATATTTATTTGGCCTGAATAATGGCGCCAATAATGAAGCAACTGCAAGATCAGCGCGTGAAAACGAATCTCCTACTAAATATGTTCGGTTTTTGGTTTGCTGTTGTATTTTGTCTAGAGCTTTAGTAAGACGATTTTGGATGAGTAACACATTTTTTTCATCAATCTTCATTAGAGCACGCATTTTTGTACTTAATTTGGGGAACATAAATTTCAATATTAAATGACCATACCAAGGACCATCATCAGTAAAAAAGGGGATTGTGATATCAGGATAATTTAACAAAGTGTGATAGCATAAAACACGGACATCTGGCCCCAACTCTTTATCCGCAAATTGTTCCAACTCTCTAGCCTCTTTTTTTAATGTTTGATCATGAGGTGTTAACGGATTATTAAGATAAGTGCTATCAAGATAAGTAATTATTTTTCTAGATTCATTAATTATTTTTCCATTATCTTCCAGAATTGGAAGAGAAGATTTACCAGCAAGTTTAATTGCTTTTTTAACATGTAAACCAGGAAGTAGATTAATTTTTTTATATTTAAGTTTTTTATATTCCAGTGCCCATCTGATTTTCTCGCAAAAGTGTGAAATAGGAAATTGATAAAGCTTTAACATAGTTTCAGGAGCACATCTTATACTAGACAATCATTGATAACTTTATGCCATTGATTTTCTTTTCTGTTGTTTGATGTATTAGAATGCATTTTAATCAATATTTAATATATCAAGAAATATGCATCCCGTCCTAATCTACGCTGTAGTATTTATCATAACGACAATTGGGCTGTTGTTTTTATTTGATAAATACCAACTTGGATCTTTCTATTTTCTGCTTTTTATTGCTGGAGTAATTACTGTAATTATAGGAAAAATTTTAATATTTATTTTTCCTTCAGATGACCCAATGCGTGAAGAAATTGAAAAAGAAGGCCTGAAACAACGAGCCAATCAATATTCACGTGAGATCCAGTATCTCTTTAATATTGTGCAGCCTGACCCTAAATTTCAGCCCAATCCAAAACGTGTAAATGAATGCTTAGAAGATTGTTTTGATTTAGACGCGGAAATTATATTTACCCGGCTGAAGCAGCATTTCGGTGAATCATTTGATGTTAAAACGAACCTTCCTTTACCGGATATGGTTGAAGAAATTAAAAATAACTATCGAGATTGGCCACGTTCATAGAACAATTTTAAATTATAGAAACAATTTCACGTTTTATTTTTTTGGTGGTGAAAAAAGGAGGGGATGAATGTAATAAGCCTGATTTGGCTGTCACTAAAATATCAACATTATCGTTGCAGTGAAATAGAACTTGATCTTCAGCTACTACTTCATGACTTTCAAGTAACACAGTCGAATAGATATGACCTATATGTTTTTTGCACAAAACTGTCAAGTCACTTGATAATAATATAAATTCCTGAGACTCTTCATATGGGCAATCCCACGAAGTTACTATTAGGTACAAATCTTTATATGCATATTGTGCTCCGATGATAAAACCCGGCACATATTTTCCCGTGCGTTTTCCATCTTTAATTATTTCTGAACATAAACTCCATGTTTCATATGGGCCGGGTTGAGATTTAAATGAAAAGCAATCTATTTCTTTCATAGCTGGCTCCTTTAATAGATCTGATAGACAAATATGCAGACCTAAAGACTCAATTAAATTAAGAGCTTTACATTTAAATGCGTAATAATGGCTAAAATATGGTTTTGGCCTAGCGAGTTTGAGGCAAAAAATACTTAATCTTTAGAGAGTTTCCAAATCAGGGAGATCGTGAGGAGGACCCACGGGGTACCATGCATAAGGAAATCAAGCCAATCTATGAGTCTCATTCCCTCTGCACCAGAAATAATCCATTTTAATTTTTCCCAAATATGAGGCTCAGGATAGAAAGGTGCTAAACCCAATGTTAAGGCTAAAATTATCCATAACATTGGATTTAATAAAATATTTGATTTTTCTTTCACTAAAGTGGATTTACGTTCTCGGCTTGCAGGCCCTTATCACCATCAACAATGTCCATTAATACTTTTTGGCCTTCTCTCAAGGATTTACGCCCTTTACCAATGATAGAACGGTGATGTACAAATACATCATCACCATTCTCTTGTTCAATGAAACCAAATCCTTTTTTATAGTTAAACCATTTAACGGTACCTTGTGTCTGACTACTATTCGAACGCACACTTTTAGAAGAACGCTGTTTATTTGAACTTAGTGCTGTTTTTTTCGCGAAACTTTTAATTATGTTAATTAAAACTGCTAAAGCTACTAAGCCACCAGCCACCATAAGTGCTGAAGTGATGGGGTGGACAAACATGCTAAGGATAACGCCTATTAAAATGCCGAGGCTGATGAATACTGTGGAATCGATCTTCATGATTCTTTTTTGCTCTCCTTGTGCTTAGTATGAACGATCAACGTTAATTATAATCCCTAAACGCTATTAGGTAAGCCCTCAATTATAAGTACTAAAGCTGTTTACAATATGCCTTGGAGTTTCGCTGATAGTTATATAAGGCACGTTTCTTCATTGGTAAAGATTCAATTTTTATGGACTTGAAACCTTGTTCTATAAACCAGTGAGAAGTTTGAGTGGTGAGTGCAAATATTAAATTGATACCCGCATCAATTGATTTCTTTTCTAAATGAGATAGCATTTTGCTGCCTCTGCCATTAGACTGATACTCAGAATGTACCGCTAGACATGCAACTTCAGCGGCGTTCTCATCAGCAAATATGTGTAGTGCGCCGCAGGCAAGTATCATTCCATCTCGTTCAATCACGTCAAACTGCTTTATTTCAAGTTCCAGCTGTTCGCGCGTTCTAGCTACCAGAGCTCCTTTATCAATTAAAGGCTGAATAAGTTCTGCAATCCCGCCTACATCATCTAATCTAGCGGGTCTAATTTCATCATAGGTTTCAGCAGTAACTAGTGTTGCTACACCGTCTAAAGTATAAAGTTCTTCTAGTAAAGCACCCGGTTGAGATGCATCTAGTATATGAACACGTCTAACGTTTTCTAGGCATGCTTGAATGGCAACCTCTAAGTATGGTTTCAGTTGCTGTTTGCTTTTTGGTAATTTTTTTACCAGCTCTTTAGCTTCATTTATATTATAGTGATTATTACTCTGTTTTTTATTACCAACTAATTTAAATTTATCTAATAATAAAATTAATTTTTCGCTTTCCAATGCGCAAGCTGTGTGATTGGCGACATCAATGCTGGATAGGTTAAATATATCTCCAGTCTTCGAATAACCCAATGGCAGTAGGATGACAATATTGTTTGTATCTAACTGTTGCTGAATTTCGTGAGCTGCAATATTGCGAACTTCCCCCGTGTGTTGATAATCGATGCCATCTCGTATTCCCACAGGTTTGGCACGCACATAGTTCCCACTAACAATATTTAACTCCATTCCTGACATAGGGGTATTGATCAGTCCAATTGAAAATAGTGCCTCTATATCCGTTTTTACACAGCCAGCAATTTCTTTTATGGCATCTAATGTTTTTGAGTCTGTAATTCGCCAATTATTTTGAAATGAAGATTTCGAAGTTTTACTAATTTTTTTATCTATAAGCGCTCGTAATCCTAAAACTAATACAAGCTTAACCCCTAGTGTGTGAACCAGCGCTAAATCGTGAATTAAGGACGCGATAGAACTTTTAGCAAGTATGTTGTCACTTATATATATGACAAATGTTTTACCGCGATGCGCATAGATATACGGCGTTGCTTCTCTAAAACTATCAAGCTGAAATGTGGAGTTTTTAGGCACTTGCAAAAAATTGTTAATAGAGTTTTTGAGTACTTTGTAATTGTTTAGTTAAGTCTATGAAAACTTAAAGGTTATTAAATTAAATGTTTTGCTATCTAAGGAATCATTCGCATCTTATAATAGGACAGAGTTTGTCATCTAAGTTAGTGCCATTTTGGCAATCGGTCGAATTTTATACACTGAAACTTCTATATAGGGAATAGAGAATGCGGAAGATAAGGCTATTTTTTACTAATTTGAGCTTTTTTGCCTTACTTATGGCGAGTTTAGTATGCCTAGCTGGAGGCGAAACTCAAAAATCTCCAATCTTGGATCGAGTCAAAGTCATCCATAAGGTTCCTGAAAACATGGATACCTTAAGTATAGAGCAGCTTCAAGATGAGCGTGATATACGCGCACGTGATTTGGCTGTGATTAAAGAAGCTAACGACAAACCTGAAGTGGCTAAGCAGAAGTTATTGGATTCGATTATGGCGCATGATGATATACGCTTAAATATCGTGCATGTTATTCCAAAGATGATAGAAGAATATGGAATTGAAGGGGAGTTCAAAGATAAGCTTTTAGGCTACAGTGAAACTTTTGATACTGAAATTCGTAACGCAAGAACTTATGTTCACTCTATTGATGACTATAAGTCTTATGATTTTCGATTTTCTGCAGTGTACATGTCCATGATGTTCTCATTTAATGAGAACAAAGATTTTCATAAACGGATGGTATCTGATATGAAAGATGTTAATACTGCGATCGGTAAATATCGAAAAGAGCTCGACGAATCTTATGCGCAGGTAGAGCACGACAAATATTTAATTCAAAATATTTACTCTATAAATGAACTTGAGCAAGCCATTGCAGCTATTGATGCTGAAATCTCAAAAAGACAAAAAGCAGAGCTTTGAAAACTGAATAATAGGATTAAAGAATAATGTTTGAACATTTATGCTGAGGAGTTGGATATGATTAGATCAAAGCATATAGTGTTATTTTTGCTTTCCATAACATGGGTGGGAAATATATTTGCTGCGGATGATAAAAGAGAAGCTCTGCCACCACCTGAGATCGTGGTTGATGCACCGCCCCCTACTCAGTCTCCAGTAAAACAAGAATCTGTAGAGACTGAAACTGTAACAATCTATGAGTCTAAAGTGTTACCTGGTTTTCGACCCTGTACACCTGAAGATTATCAAAATCATGATATTGATCCTGTTGCATGTCAGGATGAAGAAAATGCACGAATTATTTCTACGCGAGATAGAACTAATCAAACCGAAGACTTAATTGTTGAAGATGATGCAGTTCCGCAAGGGAATATTTATAAATTAAAATTTGAGCGTTTTAAAAGAAAGAAAACGCAGTAAATCTTTGTGATATACGTATGGATATGTCAATTAGAGTTGCTTTACGTATGACGTAACAGCTTGATTTTAGGTTGGCTTCATTAATTTTTCATTTTAAATTTAGATTGACTTCATTAATTTTTCATTAATTGGTCCGTAATGATCAATCAAATTTGAACCGCTATTAAATATAAATATAATTACGGTCTCTCAAGAATACCTTTATATGTAAATGGATTTTGATCGTACGCTGCTTACCGACAATTTTTTAATTGCAGTAGTTGATTGTATTGAGCAACATGGCTACGAACTTGAAGACTTTGAGTTTTCAACACAGCGAACTCAAGGATATAAAAAAGGAATCCTAAATCCAAAAGATATTGTGTACGCTTCACGAATTAGTACCGGTGTTGAAAAGAGCTACATTCTTGATGAAAATACAAACTTCTCCAACGAGTTTTGCGATGATCTTCAATCGGGTTTTTTTGAACGGCATATCAATCCAAGCGCAATCGATTAACTGTTTACTATTTGCTAAAAGCGGTGATTGTAAATTCGGATAAATCTAATTTGTTTGCGCTACCGAAAATGCGTATCTTATTCGCACATCCTTGTATTCTCCAATAGCTCACATAGCAAACCCTCTTTTTTATAGGTTGTTTTGTATAAAAAGATTGGTAACTTAATGAAAAAATTATGATATGCAAAAAGAATAAATAGTACTGTTTCAATGGATTTTTTCTTTTTGATACCTGAGTCACTTAATTTCTCAACTCCATTCTATAATCTTGTTTCCTAGCCCCAAGCTGGCTTGTTAGAAATTGTTACTACTTTAATGAATAAATAGATTTCCACTAAAAGTAGCTTTTGGGCATGGAGGATAGAGATTATGAATGATTTTAAGGCTACGAATTTTAGTAGTATCGCTAAATCTGATATGAAAAAGATGAGAACGGATTCTAGAGGCAAAAAAAATAAAAAAGCAGCACATGATCGGCCTGCAATTTTTATTGAAGATACTAAAAATTCAAAATATTTCAATCTTAAAAAATAGTTGTTAAGACTAATATGAATTGCGTCTATCACAAAAATGTTGTTTTTGATTTGATGCAGAAAAATTAGAAACTAGACTCTTACTCTTAGCTGACCAGTGGACTCTAGGTTAAATGCTTCACCCAAACACTATTGAATTATCAGGCTAAAGTTTCTGATTTTGTCGATCTGCGTTGTTTTATCCATAAAGTTAAAAAATTACATACAAATTTTTTGTATGGTTTTTTGTAGGATATTGATGGTAGGTTGGATTGAATTTAGGGATAGATACTCGTTTTGTTGATGGGCTTGATCAATCGATCCTGGCCCTAGTACAACAGTTTCCATGCCCATAGAATTAAAATAAGGACCTTCAGTGCCAAATGCCACGCTGGTAGGTTTTTTATTACTGAGTTGTTGAGTGAGTTTTACAATCTTGGAATTTTCATCGGTTTCAAAGGCAGGTATTCCATCGAATAATGCCTTGAAATCAACTGTCAAACCCAAAGGATCTGTAACTTTGAGTATTCTTTGATACAAATCATCTCGTAAGGTGGCAATCTGCATTCCTGGTAGGGGGCGGATATCAATATGCAGTTCACACTCAGCACAAATACGATTGGGATTATCGCCTCCATGAATATGCCCTAGATTCAAAGTTGGATAGGGCACTACAAAATCATGATTTACGTACTTACTTGCGAGTTCTTGTTTAAATGTTTCAAGCTCATTTAAAACAATGCGCATGCCTACAAGCGCATTGTTACCTAAGCTTGGATCACTTGAATGTCCCGATTGTCCAGTTAGTTTAATGGCTTCCATGAATACACCTTTATGTTGATGTATAGGAGTGAGGTTAGTAGGCTCACCGATGATGCAATAACGACCTAGTTTCTTGTTTTGTTTCTGGTAAAACTGTGCAATGGTTTTTGCCCCTTGCATAGTTGATTCTTCATCTGCTGTGGCAAGAATAGTTAAACGTTGCTTTAAATTTTTATTGGTGAATTCTTTAGCGGCTTCAATTGCGATGGCTAAGAATGCTTTCATATCAGCCGTGCCTAAGCCATACAATTTGTCATTGCGTTGAGTGGCTACAAAAGGATCCGATTTCCAACCGGATTGGTCAAAGTTCACGGTATCCGTATGCCCGGATAGCACCAAACCATCATCACCTTCGTTTCCCTCAGGGCCAATCCAGGAAATTAAGTTTGCTTTTTCTTCATTACTTGGGCCGGCTTTACTTAGAATGATCTGACAATTAAATCCTAAGTCGTTTAACCAATTTGCTAGAAGGTCAATTACAGCTTGGTTGCTTGAATCAATATCAGCATGAGTACTACTTACAGAGGGCTGGGCAATTAACTGCTCGATCATCTGGAGCAGTTTTGGAGATGTTTGTGCGGTCATTTAGCCATGTGTTGAGCAATTTTATATATAGCTTCAGCATCTAGCACTATATCGTTGGATTCAAATAATTTAGTAATACATGCACGATGTAGTTTTAGTTTGAGTGCACCGATACCAATACCACCGAAGACTTTTACCCCATATCTTTCAGTGCCTTTGTCCATCACATCAATACCTTCAAATCCTAAAATTTTCGATGTACCCACATCAGCAATTAACTCTAAGCTTGGATGGTTTTGCCATTGCTTTGCATTGAGTAACTGAATTCCTGCTTTGGCAGCACCAAACACAACATGTGCACCATCCATAGCTTGCTGGATGGAAACATCATCATCAGCCTGCATGGGTGTCATTTCTACACCAAAACGAGTGTGCATGGCTTTACAGGCCTCAGCAGATCGTGATTGTTTACGCGATGTGAGGCGAACATTAGCCCCACTTTTTGCTAACAAAACAGCGGCTCGTTGGCCGACAGGGCCGGTTCCTGCAAGCACTACAGCAGTTTTACCTTGTAAGTTTGTAGCCTGATTAAGTAATGCAACCCCTGCAGCTGAAGTTGTATTACAACCATTACTATCAAGCATTACCGAGACGCTGAAATTTCCGAAAAATTCGTTTTGTACGGCTTGGAAGAGTTTTTGGCCTGCAATTAAATCGCTTCCTCCGACAAAAATAGCCGTATTCTTTTTGTCTTTAGGCGCACGTGTATAAATTGCGCCTTCAACTAAACTATTACAGTTTTCTTCTGTTACACCACTTAATTGAGTGACATGATCGGCACCACCGTCATAAGCCACCACCGAATCAAATACGCTAGGCATAACATCAGTGTCAAAATGGTATAAAAGTTTTTTCATATTTTTAGAATTGAATTTATGAAATGATATTAACCAGTGCTTCCAATACCAGCTGCAACACAGTTAATAGAAAGTAATAGTGGCACTAAAACATCTTGTATAAGCGTGTTTTCTATATTTTCATTGTTACGAAACTTTTTGACCAGCTCCACTTGTTCAATTCCTACTTGATTGAGTGATTCTGCACGGCGATAAAAATGGCGCTTAAAGTTTGGAAAGCGATCACACAACTGATCTTCTCCAGTGATTTGTAAAACCATTTTTGTTGAGAGTTCATATTCATCTCTAATAGCAGAAAAGATTTGTGTTCGATGTTCATCATTCTTGACTAATTCACAATATTTTTGCGCGACTTCCAAATCTACTAACAATAATGTTTTTTCCGCACCGTCTAAGATTAGTCTGAACAATGAGTGCTTTTCATATAATTGATTAAGTAAATCCTTGCCTAAATCGCCACGAATTTTAATTAGTTGTTCCATAGCACTTCCTATGCCATACCAACCTGGAACGAGAATGCGGTTTTGTGTCCATGCAAAGACCCATGGTATGGCTCGTAGATCTTCTAAAGAAGCGGCGCCAAAACGACGTGCAGGCCTAGAGCCTATTTTCATGAATGTCAGTTCTTCTACAGGGCTAGCCTCCTGATAAAAATCAACTAAACCTGGATGTTCAATTAGTTTGCGGTAAGTAACGTATGCAGTTCCTGATAGGGCTTCCAAAACTTCATCTAATTCAGGATTGGTCTGATAAGCAGGGTCTTTTCCAGACATGAGTGAATGGGAGATTACACTAGCTGCTAAAATTTCCATTTGCTCTTCAGCAAAACCACGGTTTGCATATTTATATGACACAACTTCACCTTGCTCAGTGACTCGCATTCTTCCGTCTATGGTGCCCTCCGGTTGTGCTGCAATAGCACGCCCACTCGGCGCACCACCACGGCTTACCGAACCCCCTCGGCCATGAAAGAAAGAAATTGGAACTTTGTGTTTTTGTCCTGCCTCATGAATTTGCGTTTGTGCCTTGCTGATAATCCAATTAGACGTTAAGAATCCTCCGTCTTTATTGGAATCCGAATAACCCACCATTACTTCCTGCGAACCACCAAATTTGCGGACTGTACGTCGTACAAATCCATATTCTAAAAGTTCTTCTATTACATCAGATCCGTTTTCCAGATCATCAATGGTTTCCAATAACGGCACAACCATAATACGACATGCTTCCAAGCCATCTGAGTCAGTAAATAACCCAACGTATTTTGCAAGAAGGTAAACTCCTAAAACATCCGTAGCGGTTTGCGTCATACTGAGCACACAAACACCAAATGTTTTGGTATCAAGCTTACGCTGAAAATATTTAACTTGCTCAAGCATGGCTAATGTAGATTGAGCTTGTTCAGATAAGTTATCAAAACGTGGTAACACACGCAGTGGTTGCATTAGTTGCTCGACAATCCAACTGTTCCATTCTTTAGATTTAAAGTCTGGTACATCCAAATGTGTGCGTTGATGGAGTGCTTGCCAAATTTCCGCTAATACACTATTCATTACGGTAGTATTTTCACGGATATCTAAACTAACGGTTCTAAAACCAAAGGTGTCTACCATATGCCGTAAAGGGCGAATATTACTGTCGCTTAAGTTTCCACATTTAGCATCAGTTAAACCCTTTTCTAGTATCTTTAAATCTGAAGATAAATCTACAGCACGGTGATATGCGATTTTTGATTTTCTCGGGTCTTGTATATTTGCAAGAGTGGCCTCGATGCGTGTTAACAAATAACGCAAGTATTGGCGGAATACTTCACCAGGATTTCGCTTAGAATAGGTTTTTGTTTCACCTATCATCGAAAGTTTTTCATTCAGCACTTGCATAAAATTTTCTGACACATCAACTGAATGACTCGCGACACTAAGTTTTGCACCTAAGTCGTGTAAAATTTGCCGATACCGTTTTACGCAAGCCTTAGCATTTGCATAAATTGCGCCTGCAGTAACTTTATGTGTTACCTTAGGATTGCCATCACGATCTCCACCTATCCATGAGCCAAATCGAAAAATAGGCGGTACATTAAATTCAAAATGTGGGTAAGCTTGTTCCAAAGCACGGTCTAATTCAGCATATAGTTCCATTACACCGTCAAAAAGTGATTCATCAAAAAAGTGCAAACCCCAAGTGACTTCTTGTGCGACAGTAGGTTTTTCTAAACGAATTTCACCTGTTAGCCATAGTAAGTCGATTTCATTACGTAATTCATTAATCAGATCTTCACGTTCCCTTGGTGTCCATCGCTCAAGTTCAAGTTGTTTAAGTAGTACATAGATGCGTCTATGTACCTCCAAAACTGTAACGCGTTTCGCTTCCGTAGGATGCGCCGTTATGACGGGACAAATAAAACTATTATTTAATAGTTTTTGAACATCTTCTGCAGGTATGCCTTTTTGTGCTGCACTTGAAAAAGCATAGGCAAAGGTGCCAGGTACTCGATCACGATTATATTCTTTTTCAATTTGTCTTCGTTGTTGCACCATTGCGTTTTGTTCGGCAATGCTCAGTAACTGGAACCAAATTCCATAGGTTTGTAATACATAAAGGATTTGAGAGTCTGCGTAATTACGCATGTCTTCTTTTCCTTCAAGAATGGGCTCAATGTCTGGTTGACGTGCACGGATAACACTTAACAACTGCTGATATAACAGTTCTACTAATTCATCCTCATAGGATGCTGATGGACTAATAATCATGCTGCCAGTGGCAACTTTAGTGAGCTGAGTCCAGGAAAGTGGTGAGGTGTCGTTCATACTGTTATTAGTTTAATGATATACGCAAATACATAATAAAAGAGGTCACAAGGACCTCTTCATCATAGGGCTGATCAAGCCGATTTGATAGGCCCGTATGGGCATAGATAAGCGATTTTAATACTTATACTAGCTTGTCGCGCGGTGTTTGCCCCGCTTCAAATGCGGCCAAGTTCTCCAACACACGGTTACCCATGGCAATTCGAGTTTCGATCGATGCGCTGCCTAGATGTGGAAGTAGGACCGCATTTTCGAGTTCTATAAAACGCTCGTCTAATTTTGGTTCGCCTTCAAAGACATCCAAACCTGCGCCCGCTATCACTCCATTTTTAAGTGCATCAATTAAGGCATCATTGTCAACAACATCGCCACGAGCAGTGTTAATTAAAAATGCACTTGATTTCATTTTAGCTAAATTTTCTTTACTCAATAAATGATAAGTATCTTTGCCGCCAGGACAGTGCACCGAAACAAAGTCGGACTGCGCTAATACTTCATCAATTGTATCCACTTGAGTAGCGCCAAACTTTTCAATTACATCTGCAGGAGGTGGATAAGGATCAGTGAAAATAATTTTCATTCCAAAACCATGGTGCGCGCGTTGTGCCATGGCTTGTGCAATGCGTCCCATGCCAATTAAACCTAAAGTTTTGCCAGTGACTTTAGTCGCTAATAAATGAGTAGGGCGCCAACCTGTCCATGACTTGGAGCGTAGTTCTCTTTCACCTTCGCTGGTGCGGCGTGCAACAGTTAGCATTAATGCCATTGCGATGTCAGCCGTGCAATCCGTTAACACTTCAGGAGTATTGGTAACCGTCAAGCCGCGTGCTTTTGCTGCGTCTAAATCGATGTGATTGAAACCAACACCAAAATTTCCGATGAACTTAGCGCGTAAGGGCTCAGCACTAAGTACTTCAGCATCTACTGGGTCGGTTACAGTAGGTAAGAACGCATCACAATCACCTAAAGCAGCTTTCATTTCATCTTTTGTCATTGCAACATCATTTTCATTAAGTTGAACGTCATATTTCTCTTTTAATGTTGCTTCAACTTCTGCAGGCCATGCTCGTGAGACAATTACTTTTAATTTACTCATTTATTTTCTCCTGAATATTTTCTTAGTCTTAAAAAATTTTAAGTAATACTAAGAAATGTCTTTCATGACTTTGGCTACAGTTGAGCCCAGCTCTGAAGGATTGGGAGCTACGACTACACCTGCTTCTTGTAGCATCTCAACTTTTTCAGCAGCACTTTCACCTTTACCAGAGACAATTGCACCTGCATGTCCCATACGGCGTCCTTTGGGTGCGGTGAGGCCCGCAATGTATGCAATTAAGGGTTTACTCATATGATTTTTGAAGAATTCGGCAGCTTCAGCTTCTTGAGGGCCACCGATTTCACCAATCATCAACACGGCTTTGGTTTCAGGATCATTTTCAAATAATTCAAGAATGTCACGGTGTGATGAGCCATTAATAGGGTCACCACCGATTCCGATACTCGTACTAATACCAATACCTTCAGCTTTCATTTGAGAGGCACCTTCATAACCAAGTGTTCCGGATCGAGCAACGATTCCCACGTTTCCTTGTGAATAAATATGACCTGGCATGATGCCTAGTAAACACTTACCTGGGCTGATACTACCTGCACAATTCGGCCCAGTTAGGCGCATACGATCTTCTTTTTTATAACGAAACATATAACGTTTTACGCGCATCATATCTTGCGCCGGAATACCATCAGTAATACATACGCAGGTTTTAATCCCTGAGTCAGCGGCTTCCATTACGCCGTCTGCAGCAAATGCACCAGGAACGAAAACAATACTCGCGTCCGCACCTGTTTCTGCTACAGCGTCTTTCATGGTGTTAAACACGGGTAAATCCATATGAGTTTGCCCGCCTTTGCCGGGGGTGACGCCGCCCACAACATTGGTACCGTATTCCATCATTTCTTCCGCATGGAAAGTTCCGATCTTTCCAGTAAAGCCTTGCACAAGGACTTTCGTACTTTCATCAATCATTATTGTCATTATTTCTCTCCTTGCTTAAGCGTTTACAACGCGATTGCGTTCAGCAACTACTTTTTCTGCTGCTTCCGCAAGCGTGTCGGCAGTAATGATCGGTTGACCACTATCACTTAACATTTGCATACCTTTTTCGACATTAGTGCCAGAAAGACGACACACTACCGGAACACGCACATCTAATTTTTCAAATGCTTGTATTACACCTTCAGCGATCCAATCGCAGCGATTAATACCAGCAAAAATATTTACTAACATTGCTTTAACATTTTCATCATCAAGTACGAGTTTAAATGCTTTAGCAACTCGATCAGGAGAAGCACCACCGCCGATATCCAAAAAGTTTGCCGGTTCCCCGCCTTTATGTTTGATCATGTCCATCGTGGCCATGGCAAGACCTGCACCATTAATCATGCAGCCAATATCTCCGTCTAAACCAACATAGCTCAAGCCTCGGTCGGATGCTGCAGTTTCACGTGGGTCTTCTTGAGATTTATCGCGTAATTCTGCAATTTGAGGTCGACGGAAAAGTGCATTGTCATCGAAACCCATTTTTGCATCTAAGGCGAGGATATGATCATCCTTGGTGACCACCATAGGATTGATTTCAACCATGGTTGCATCGTAATCACGAAATGCGCGGTAAGCCCCTTTGATGCAACGTACAGCTTGGCTGATAAGTTCAGGTTTAATGCCAAGAGCGAAAGCCAATTCTCGAGCTTGAAAATCACGCAATCCTACTGCAGGTTCAACCTCTAAACGATGAATCGCTTCGGGTTTTGTTGCCGCAACTTCTTCGATATCCATACCACCTTCCGTTGAGGTTACAAAAACTACGCGTTGTTTATTGCGATCTAGGACAAGTGCTAGATAAAGTTCTTTTTCGATGTCGGTGGCTTGCTCTACATAAAGTCGATAAACGACTTTTCCACTGGGACCGGTTTGATGTGTCACCAAACGTTTACCTAATAATTCATCTGCTGCATTCCAGATTTCTTCATCGTTGTTGCAAAGCTTGATGCCACCCGCCTTACCGCGTGCACCTGAGTGAATTTGTGCTTTGATGGCCCATTTTGTTCCACCAATTTCTTTAGCACGATAAACAGCTTGTTCCGGACTATATGCCAGTCCGCCAGGGGCGATACCTACACCGCATTCGGACAAAATTTCTTTTGCTTGGTACTCATGGATATCCACTTAAATGCCTCCCGCGAATATTATTTATTATTTATTTTGTAAGTCTTGGTACTAAAGTATCAGACCAAGCTGAACTTTATAGCCTATTCTATTGGGCCACTACAAACTCTCATGTTGGGTAATTGCTCATGTTTTGAGCAAAGATTTTTTAGCTGCCTATTAAATGAACTATGAGTAGACAGCTAAAAAACAATATAAAAAGTAAGACTTTCAGAATTATATCTATATTTTCTAAGACTTAGCGGCAATCGCTTCGGCAGCTCTGACCACGTTCTCTGCCATTTTGGCAGAAGCAGCGTCGATCATTTTGCCATCTAACGTTGCAGCACCTTTGCCTTCTTTTGCTGCTTTTTCGAGTTCTTCAAGTATTCGATGCGCTTTAGCCACTTCTTCTTCTGGTGGTGAAAATACCTCATTCGCCATTTCGATTTGTGAAGGGTGGATGGCCCATTTGCCTTCAATTCCTAAAGCCGCGCCACGACGACATGCAAGCATATAACCCTCAGGGTCTTTTATATCACCAAATGGCCCGTCAATTGGGCGCAAACCGTAAGCACGACAAGCAACCACCATGCGTGAAATAGCGAAATGCCACTGGTCACCCGGGTAGTCCGGGTTCAAGCCACCGATGTTGACAGTGCGTGCACGGTTACTTGCTGAGTAATCTGCAACACCAAAATGCAAGGCTTCTAAGCGTGGGCTTGATTGTGCGATGGCTTCTACATTGGCCATTCCTAGCGCAGTTTCAATAATTGCTTCTATGGCTATTTTGTTTTCAAATCCTTTAGCTTCTTCGATTTGAGTGAGTAGTGCATCCACCATGTAAACATCAGCGGGGTCACCTACTTTTGGAATAAAAATCGTGTCTAGCTTATTGCCAGCCTGTTCAACAAGATCAATGACATCTCTATACATGTAATGAGTATCAAGACCATTGATTCGTACAACAATTGTTTTTCCTTTACCTGCCCAGTCAATATCATTAACTGCTTCAATTGCGTTTTTGCGTGCTTGTACTTTGTCTCCAGGAGCAACCGCATCTTCTAAATCTAAAAAAACGAAATCAGCATCGCAGTCTGCTGATTTCTCAATCATCTTGACGTTGGACGCTGGAACAGCGAGTTCACATCGCTGTACTCGTTGTCTGGCTGGTTTTGGTTGTGTAAAACTCATAGTGCGTACCTTCTTTGTTATCTATTTTTTTGGGGCCTTTCTTTTTGTAGCTTTTTTCTTAGCAACACGTGTTTCGCGAGGTGCTTTTGCAGAGCCGTATTTTTTAATTTTCTTGCCGGTCTTACGATAATACTCGCCCGCAGCCGCTACACCGCTACCAGGTTTAATTTTAATCCCAGCATCTAAGAGTGCCATTTCAACGGTACCCAATGCAGCCATCATGCGAGCTTCGTTATTATCGCCTAAGTGTCCGATGCGGAAAACCTTACCGGCTACTTTCGATAATCCCGCACCTAATGAAATGTTGTATTTATGGTATGCAATATGAATAACTTCATTAGCATCCTTATTTTCAGGAACAACAATGGCAGTAACCGTATCGGAATGCCATTTAGGTGAAACAGCACATGTTTTCAAACCCCATGCTTTAACTGCACGACGTACCCCTTCGGCCAAACGATTGTGGCGTTTGAATACATTTTCTAAACCTTCTTCTAGTAGCAAATCTATTGATGCTCGTAATCCTCGAAGCATAGGCACAGAGGGTGTGTAGGGGAAAAAACCATCTTTATTGGTATTCATGTGATCTTGAATGTCCAAAAAGCAGCGAGCACATTTTGCTTTTTTGCGTGCGGCTAATGCACGCGGACTGAATGCTAGAATTGCCATACCCGCTGGAAGCATGAAACCTTTTTGAGATCCACTCACAGCCACATCAACGCCCCATTGATCCATACGGAAATCAATACTGGCTACAGAACTTACACAGTCCACCATCAACATAGCAGGATGTTTTATTTGTTTAAGCATTTTGCCAACAGCAGCA
Organism: Gammaproteobacteria bacterium; assembly: GCA_028279275.1. GTDB lineage: Bacteria > Pseudomonadota > Gammaproteobacteria > UBA4575 > UBA4575 > JABDMD01. The sequence goes on from JANQOB010000009.1 coordinate 153,404, forward strand.
ATATCACTGGTTACACCCGTAGCAGTTTCGTTGTGACAACAAATTACAGCTTTGATGTCATGATTTTTATCGGCTTGCAAAATCTTTTTGAATTTATCAACTGGTACTCCCTGGCCCCATGGAGTTTCAATTAAGTCAACTTCTAAACCTATACGCGTTGCGAGGTCATACCATAAATGACTGAACTGACCGAAACGAGTGGTTAAAATTTTGTCGCCTGGAGACATGGTGTTCGCTAAGGCAATTTCCCAACCCGCAGTGCCAGTTGCAGGAAATAGAAAGCATGTGCCTTTAGTAGTTTTAAAGATTTTCTTAACGTCTCTTAAAAGTGGTTTTACAAGTTCAGGAAAGTCTGGTGCGCGATGATCTTCCTGTGGAACGATCATTGCGTTTTGAACTGCTTGAGGAATATGAGTAGGTCCTGGGCAGAATAAATAATTTCTTCCAGGATAAGACAGCTTTTGACCAGGCATAATGTGAACCCTTATAAGTAAAAATTAAAAAAATAAACGGATAAGCCCATTTATATTTTCATTTCTTCGGGCTACCAGACTCGCGGTTAATAGAGGCCGCGAAAAGTGCTGCATCTTGCCATAAGGCCTAAAACGGCTCAAGCAATTCGCATATAACGAGTTGGGTATTAGGGATATATAAATACAAATATAAGAATGTTTATTTAGCAAAAAAAGCAAAACTCTCCTACAAAGCATTTTGTAATTTTGCTGCATATAAAGTGTTTTCTAATAGACAAGCTACCGTCATAGGACCTGTTCCTCCAGGCATGGGAGTAATTGCACCGGCAACGGTTTGGACATGATCAAAATCAACATCCCCACGTATGCCTTGATTGGTTCTTGTCACGCCTACATCAATAACTGTTGCACCTGGTTTAATGTGTTCTTTTTTTACGAGACCGGCGATACCAGCCGCTGCAATAACAATGTCTGCGTTTTGTGTGATTTCACCGATTTCACCACTGCGAGAATGAGCAAGGGTTACGGTTGCATCTACTCCTTTGCGACTTAGTAATAAAACCTGAGGCAATCCAACAAGTGTAGAGCGTCCGATTACAATTGCTTGTTTCCCTGCAGTAGATATTTGGTAGTGTTCTAAAATACGCATTACACCTAAAGGCGTACAAGGAACTAAACCTTCAACACCACGTATTAGTTTTCCTAAGTTATTTTTACTTAAACCATCTACATCTTTTTCAGGGGGGAGTAGATCAATAATGGCGTGTGTATCCAGTTGCGTAGGTAATGGCAATTGGATCAGAATTCCATGAATGTTTTGATCTTCTGCAAGTTTACGTATTTCATCACTTGCTTGCGACATAGAAATATTACTTGGTAGCTCAACATGTTTAGATTGAATGCCGATTGCAGCAGCACGACGTTCTTTCATTCCTACATATAATTTACTCGCAGGATCATCACCTATTAAAACCGTTGCAAGAGTGATTTTTGAACTTGGAGATTGCGCAAGTTCTTTTTCTATTTTTGCTTCAACAACTTTGGCAACCATTGTTCCATCTAAAAGGATGGCTCCTCCAGCTGTTTTTTTTACTTCCGAACTCATTCAATTATTATGCTTTAGAAAATCGTAAACGAATACCTCATAAACTAAAAAGCCGCTATCAATAGCGGCCTTTTAGTTTTGAGATTTTTATTTATTCGGCAGGTTGTTTGCTTGGGTCCAAGTAGATAAAACTCTTACCTAATCTTCCGCCATAGTTGCCTGCAGAAATCATTAACAATCCTGGAGTATCAACAGATGCTTTAATTGCAGCCTGCGTGGCATCCACGATAGGTTGCATACCTTGCCCATTCATAATGATTTCCATTACGCAATTGACGCCTTCAGGTAATCCAGCTTCAACGCTTGGGTCATCTTGTAACAACGGACAAAATTTTTCGTAGGTGCTGGCAATGGTGAAGTCATAATTACTTCCTGCTTTTGAACCGCTACCTGCAATACCGCCTGGGAAGGTTGTTATTACCCCAGGCATGGGCAGAATGGCTTCTACACCTTTTTCCGCAGCGAGTAATGCTGAATCGACACTGTCACCAAAAAACCAAAGGTTGCCACCCATTAAACCATCTGCATAACCTAGTCGACGGTCCAATATAAATTCACCACCTAAGATAGGAATCCACCACATCTTGCGTCCAAAACGTTCGATACGTTTTTGATAACCGTTACCAAAGTACGCGACTTTACGGCCCATGTGATAGTACTCCTCAGAGTCAATCAAATTGAAACAGGAAGCAGTAGGACAGGTCATTACATTTTGACTGATACGAACAAGTGCAGAACGCTCCAGTGCTTTCACACGATCTTTGCGAAATCGCGGGACGTGTAATTGAACTATTGCACCAGGACGACCGTCCGGAGTTTCAAAACTCTCATCTCCACCAGGACCTACGTAGCGGTCCATGCCTGCTTCACAATCACATAAAATTGAGCTAGAAGCATTACCTGTACACGCATTAACAGCATGATCTAACCACTTGCGGTCACGCGCAGTAATTAAAAATTCTGTATATAAACTTTTAAACGCTTCAGCGTACGTATCATCAATTTTGGCTGGCATTTTTTATTAACCTCTACCTATACCATCATACACAGCATCTTCTGTGATGACTTTATCCATATAAACATCGTGAGGGGCTACGAGAATTTCATCAAATAATTGAGACTCGTAACATAAAGCGATTAATGGGCAATCAGGCCGTGCTTTTTCAAGTAAGCGATCATAGTAACCTTGACCATTACCCATTCGCCCACCTTTTTTGTCAAAACCCACTCCTGGCACCATGATGATATCTAGTTCTTCTGGCTCTACTTCTTTTTCTGGATTACCCCATAAATCTCTTGGTGGCTCCAGAATGTTCCACTTACCCACAACCATTTCTTCTAAACTTTCCATCCACCATAGTCCTAGTTTGTTTTCACCGTTCTCGTCTTCAGTGCAGTAAGGCACGATAATTTTTTTCTCGCCTTTCTTTACCTCGTCTAGTAATTGAGGCTTTGTACGTGTTTCAGAACGACAATCGATGTACCACATAGCAACATTGGCGTTTTTGTATTCATCTAATGCCATGAACTTTTCGCATGCTCTGGCACTAAGCTCATCTTTGTTTTCTTGTGCGTTACGACGATCATAGGCTTCACGACGCATTTTGTTTTTGCGTTCCATTACCTTTTCGAGTTCTTCAGGGGATAATAATGTCGCCATCGACAGCTCCTTACAGAATATAGTTGTATTTATTTAGCTATTGTAGCCGAGCGGGCAATCCTAAACTATTTAGGATAGCCGTGACAATTTGTGTTTTATCGATACTATTCTGCTTAATCAGTTACAGCGCCTTTGGATGCGGATGACACTTGTGCTGCATATTTCGCTAAAACCCCACGTTTATAACGGGGTTTAGGTGCTTTCCAACTTTTTTTACGTTGTGTTAATTCTTTTTTGGTTAGGTTGACATTAATTTCGCGTTTTTGTGCATCGATGGTTATTTGATCACCATTCTTAATGAGTGCGATGGGTCCACCTACGGCAGCTTCTGGTGTTATGTGGCCTACAACAAATCCATGACTGCCTCCAGAAAAGCGTCCATCCGTGATTAAAGCAACATCTTTGCCCAAGCCTTTACCCATAATGGCAGATGTAGGTGAAAGCATTTCTCGCATACCTGGACCTCCTTGTGGCCCTTCGTAACGAATAACAATCACGTCACCTTTTTTTACATTACCGTTTAATATTTTTTCTAATGCTTTTTCTTCAGAAGCAAATACACGTGCTTTACCAGTAAAGCTCAATCCTTCTTTACCTGAAATTTTTGCTACTGCGCCTTCAGGTGCGAGGTTGCCATATAAGATCACCAAGTGACTGTCTTTTTTAATTGGATTTTTAAAATCGTGAACAATATTTTGAGACTTGGGGTAGGGTTTAACATTCTTTAAATTTTCTGCCAATGTTTTTCCGGTTACGGTTAAACAGTCTCCATGCAATAGACCATTATCCAACAACATTTTCATTAATGGTTGTATGCCACCGATTTCAATGAGTTCTGACATCATGTATTTACCACTAGGGCGTAAATCTGCAAGAACAGGAACTTTTTTTCCAACACGTGTGAATTCATCAATGTTGAGATTTACACCCACTGCATGTGCCATCGCAAGTAAATGCAAAACGGCATTCGTTGATCCACCTAAAGCAATTAAAACAGTAATGGCATTTTGAAATGCTTTTTTTGTCATGATGTCTTTAGGCAAAATGTTTTTATTCAGTAAACTCATTACTGCTTTGCCTGCTGCAACACAGTCATCATGTTTTTCTTTCGAAATTGCATTCTGTGCCGAACTGTTTGGTAAGCTCATGCCCAATGCTTCAATTGCTGATGCCATTGTGTTTGCTGTATACATTCCGCCACAAGAGCCTGCTCCGGGAATAGCGCAAGACTCAACTTGTTTTAATTGTTGGTCATTAATTTCTTTTTTTGCGTGTTGGCCAACTGCTTCAAACACAGAGATCACATCTACTTTTGTGTTTTTATAGTTGCCTGGCATGATGGTTCCGCCATACACAAAAACTGCAGGCCGATTAAGGCGTGCTAAGGCGATTAAGCAGCCTGGCATATTTTTATCACAGCCACCGATCGCTACCACACCGTCAAAACCTTCACAGCCGGCAACGGTTTCAATGGAATCAGCAATCACTTCCCGTGACACCAGAGAATATTTCATTCCTTCTGTGCCCATAGAGATTCCATCGGAAATGGTGATGGTATTGAAAATTACTGCTTTTCCTCCAGCTTGATTTGTACCCACTGCGGCTTGGTCCGCAAGTTTGTTGATATGCATATTGCATGGCGTAACCATGCTCCAAGTTGAAGCAATACCAATTTGCGGTTTCTTGAAATCATCGTCTTTAAAGCCAACAGCACGCAACATTGCACGACTTGCCGCACGCTCGACACCATCTACTACAATCGATGAATATTTTCTCTTCTGGTTTTTAGTTTTTTGCTGAGTCACTTTTACACCATCAATACCTATTGGTTTGCATAGTGTAGATGGTATAGGACTAAAATGTCAGTCTAAGTTTTAGTAAAACTTAAGAGTGTGGGCAAGAAATTTTCGGACATGACTTCAACGTTGATTTGGATGTCGATTGAATAATTTCACGTTTTGAGTCAAGAAATTCTGGATTGCTTGAATCCAAGGAGATCGCACATTGAATAGAGTTCAAAGAAGGTTGATAGCAAGATTGGGCTAAAAGACTGTAAGCAAGATTATTATATATGTCAGCTCGCTGTGGTTTAATTTCACTTGCACGTAAATAGTAACGCGTAGCATCTTTCGGATTGCCAAGGGTTAGGTATGTATTCGCTGTTCCCATTATGGCAACAAAACTTTCCGGCCAACGTTTAGTGATTGCTTGATAGGATTTATTTGCAGCTTCTATTTGACCTACTTCTTCTAAATCTACTGCGGCTTGTAAAATATTAATTTGGTTTCGATCATTCGGTAATGTACCGGCAGGTAATGTAACCATGGCCCAACGATTGGAGCGTTTCCAAGTATGTTCAAAAACGCTCATGGAGACAGAATAGTTTTTATTTTCTCCAGTATGTAAATAAATACGTTTTTTATCCAAGTCATAACCAATCACAACAGCATAGTGCCAAATTGGGTAATACTTAATGGCTTTGTTTTGCAGAATAATCACCGGATGCCCTACTGAAACTTCAGCAAGCAAGTACACAAGTTCAGGAGTAAGTTCATAGGCAAGCATGCCGCGTTTTCGTACAGCAGCTTTCATTTCTACCTGAAAACTGCCCTTGCGCCCAGGTATAAATACGTCCTTTGCAAGCTCCTGTGGGGTCAAATTCATACCATGGAAATTCATCGTCATCGCTAATGTTGATGGACCACAGTGAAATTGTTTTTGTGGATAAAAAGGTACGTTCTTTATAAACGCTTTAGTAGGTAAATCTTTGGGACGTTCAGTACTTAATTGTCGGGTTTGTGGAGCTACACATGAAGCCAATAATGAAAATGAAATTGCAATTAAGCAAAGTTTTAATAGGCTAGACTGCGAACATTTAAGCTTGTTATGGAGCAATTCTTCTTTGGTGATAAATTAGAGCAGAGTTAATTATAAACACGCTGCGCTCTTCAGCAAGAAATGATCTAGATAGAAAAAATGTTCAACACATAGGTGTTGATGAGCAAAGATAGGGTTAAATAGTCTATCGCTCGATAGTGGTTATACCATCGAGCGATATAATTCAGTTCGAAGGTAAGCTAGATACCTGTAAAGATATCGGTAATGCCAGCAAGTTCTAGGATTAGCACAACTAGTACGATAATTAAGATAACTACTCCCGCATCACCCGCGGCAGGTAATTCATCAAATTTCTTTGCTAATTCTGTTACTTCAGAATCGGTTAATAAATCTACACGCTCTTGAGCTTGCTTAACCGTTAAACCATTCATTTCCAACATCGACCGTACTTCATCGCGCGACATTAAGCTGCGTAAGTTTTCACGGTCTTGCTGAATGGTTTGCTCAGACAAGAATCTATCTGTTCCAACAATACCCGCAAAAGCTGGTGATATTTGTACAAAAGTAAACGAAATAATTAAAAGATAAATGAAAGATTTACTAAGTCTCATGCTTGACTCCTCTAGTTAGCATCTTCCTTAATATTGTTGGGGTTTATTAGCTTAAGGTCAAGCCCAAATTCAGGATTATGCGATAAGCTATTGAATAGTCCTTCAAGGCTATTATAGACGCGGAAAGACCACTAAATGTTCCAAATCAAGCTTAATACCAATGGGTTCACCGATTTGATGGTTATGATGGCTGGGGGCATAGCACAGCACTGTGTTACCACTTTGCAGGCGCAACTTGTATAAAAATTCGGCACCCCGGAAACGTTTTTCCTCCACTAATGCAGTAATCGCGCTATTGTCATCATGTGGAATATCATCTGGACGTACCAGAAGATCGACCTTATCGCCTTGTTGATAGTGGTTGTTTAATGTTCCCTTGATAGGGCCAAATTCTGTATCCAAAGTTTCATTGTTCAATACCGTTGCAGGAACCATGCTTCCCAGACCAACAAAATCGGCAACAAATCTGGTCTTAGGTTTATGATAAATATTATAAGCTGTGTCCCATTGAGCGATATTACCGTCATTCATAACTCCAATTTCATCAGCCATAGCAAATGCCTCATGTTGATCGTGTGTGACTAACACCGCTGTGACATTTTCATGTTTTAGAATCTTACGAACTTCGGTTGCAACTTGTTCTCTCAAGTCGGGATCAAGACTGGAAAATGGTTCATCGAGTAACAGTATTTCTGGTTTTGGAGCTATCGCACGTGCGAGGGCAACTCGTTGTTGTTGTCCACCTGATAATTGATGCGGATATTTTTTTTCTTGATTTGTAAGTTCAGTTAGTTCAAGAACATGTTGCATCCTCAAGTGCTGTTCTTGTTTTGATAATGCTTTTAAACCAAAACAAATGTTTTCTTTTACATTTAAATGTGGAAACAGTGCTAAATCTTGAAACATCATCCCTATATGACGATTTTCAGGCACTAAAGAGTAATTGGCTTTACTAAAAAGTTTTTTATGCACATAGATTTCACCTTGAGTAATGGGTTGAAACCCAGCTATTGCTCTTAACAATGTTGTTTTGCCACAGCCACTTGGACCTAATAGAGAAGCAATCTGCCCATGTTTTAATTTTAGCGAAACATCACTTAATATTTTTTTACTTTGAAGATCAACATCAACATTGCGTACATCCAGTCTTAAATGATTATCTGTCATGTCGTAGTTCTATTGATTGAGCGATTCAAAATTAAGATAGGTAAAATTCCAACTGCAACAATAAATAGCGCACTACATGACGCATCTGCCAAACGTTCGTCCGATGCAAGCTCATATGTGCGAACAGCTAGGGTATTAAAATTAAACGGGCGCATTACCAGGGTCGCGGGCAGTTCTTTTATCACTTCAACAAATACCAATAGACCAGCAGTTAGTACACCACTTCGAATTAAGGGTAAATGAATTTTAAAAAACCTATCGAAGGTTTTATGGCCTAGTAATTGTGCAGCATCATCAATGTTGTGATGAATTTTAGCAAAGCTCGCATCTACAGAGTTCAGGCCAATCGCTAAAAAACGTACCACATGAGCAAACACTAATGCAGCAAGTGTGCCGGTTAAAATTAATCCACTAGATATTCCAAATTGTTTGGTCAACCATGCGTCCAGAGTATTATCAAACCATGCAAACGGTAATAGCACTCCTACTGCAATGATTATTCCAGGTACGGTATAGCCCATTGCACTGATGTTTACGCTGTACGGTATTATAAAGTGGGTGCTAACCCGTTTCCCATATGCAAGAAAAGTGGCCACTATCATGACTAATATGGAGACAATTAATGCCAACCGCAGAGTGTTAAATACTAATGCGTAAAATGAGTTATTAATGATTTCAGATGCAGTATTGATGGCCCAGAAAAATAATTGCATGGCAGGAATGAAAAATCCAAGTAATACAGGGATCACACATATAGTAATTGCCAATACTTTTTGATGACCAGATAGAGAATAGCGCCAATTTTGCTTTCCATTAGTGTGACTTTGATATTTTGCAGCCTGACGACTGTAGCGTTCTGCAATAATTACAAAAAATACACAAAGTAGCAGCAGGCTAGCAAGCTGCGTAGCCGCTATACGATCACCTAGACCAAACCAGGTGCGAAATATTCCAGTTGTAAATGTTGGAATTCCGAAATAGTGTACTGTTCCATAGTCTGCAAGAGTTTCCATGATTACTAGTGTCAAGCCCGCGATAACAGCAGGTCGTGCTAACGGTAGCGCGGCTTTTAAAAAAGTTTTATACAAGCTGTTTCCTAAGATGTGGCTAGCTTCCCTGAAACTGGCAGATTGTTCAGAGAATGCCGTGCGAGAAAGTAAATAAACATACGGATAGAGTACTAGCGAGAGCATTGTGACAGCGCCAGGTAGCGAACGAATTTCAGGAAACCAGTAGTCTCCATAATTCCAGGTAAATGCTTCACGTAAAAAGCTTTGAAAGGGGCCTGAGAAGTCGAGTAAACCTGTGTAGGTATACGCAATAATGTATGGAGGAAAAGCTAGGGGTAATAACAACAACCAGCTAAATAATCTACGACCTGGAAATTCACACACACTGCATAACCATGCAGTGCTGATTCCAATTAATAGTGTGCCAATGCTAACACCGAGCACAAGCAGTACTGAGTTGATTGCATAGTCTGCTAGTACGGTTGCTTTAAGGTGTACCCATACTTCGCTGCTTGGTAAAAAAACAGAAGATAAAACTGTAATGATTGGAATACTTAATACGAGAGCAGTAATTACAGTACCGATCAACCAACCCAAATTACTTTGTTGTTGAAAATAATTTTGCAACAATCTTGGTTTTTGATTGCTGCGATATAAGGCGTCCATGTAAATCTGGTTAAGCTAAAATTAATTTGCTTTTTGATGTTATTTCCAGCCGGCTTGATCCATAAGCATCACTGCTTTCGCATTTAGATCACCAAGTTGATGTAAACTTAATGAATCTGCTTTGAACTCACCCCAAGATTTAAGAATTTCACTGGCTTGTATTCCTGGTTTTATTGGATACTCAAAATTTTTTTCTGCATACCATTGTTGCGCATCATTACTCACTAGAAATTCTAACAATTGAATTGCGGAAGCTTTATTTTTAGAGGAAGCTGTGATGGCCGCACCACTTATATTGACATGTGTACCTCTAGAGTCTTGATTCGGCCAAAATATTTTTACTTTTTTCGCGGCTGCAACTTCGTTTTCGTCATTAGAGGTTAACATTCCACCTAGGTAATAAGTGTTAACGACTGCTAAGTCACATTGACCTGCAGCTACTGCTTTGATTTGGTCGCGGTCACCTCCCTGAGGTGGTCTAGCTAAATTTTTAATTAATGCGCTGATCCATGAAAGCGTTTTTTGTTCTCCTTCATGTGCGATAAATGATGCTACTAAAGATTGGTTGTAAATATTATCTGAAGATCTTATGCAAACTTTTTGTCGCCATTCGGAATTTGTTAACGCTTCATAGCTTGAGAGTTGCCCAGGTTTTACTCGATCATATGCATAGACTATTGGTCTGGCACGTAAAGTGAGGCCGTACCAAAAGCCTGCCGGGTCTCGATATTGTTCTGGTATGGTATTGGCTAGTACGTCTGACTGAATACTTTGTAGAACTTCAGCATTTTTAGCGCGATGTAATCTACCTGCATCAGTTGTAATTAAAATATCTGCTGGGCTATTTTTGCCTTCGCTGATTAAGCGTTGTAACAAGGCATCTGCTTTACCTGTGATTAGATTTACTTTTATATTCGTATTGGCTTCAAACTTTTCTAAAATTGGTTTTATTAAGTCTTCTTTCCTTGCAGAATAAATATTTACCTCGGCCGCTTGAGCGATAGAAGCGGTTAACATTAAACAAAACGCTAAAGTTGCATATAGTTTCTGTATAAAGGTTTTCATTATCGTTATCCTTATTGGTGCCATCGAAGCGGATGGTGTATTTTCAAAATAAACCATGATTTGAGCATGGCTAATATTAATATAAATGATACCTATTCTCATTAGCATTTAGAATATCACGATTGCTCAGATGAGCTATAAATATTGATTAAAAGGTAAATTGGAATAACGCGATTAAAAGGCTCTGCTGGTCATATATGCTCCCATCTCCTCCAGAGAATGCTTTCTTAACCCTAGAAGAAGAGTTAAACCCTCTATTTCAAAGTATTGGTCTACGAGACGCTGCAAAAAAATCTGAAGTAATTTCTCTTTGTTATGCCAGTCCCTTTATAAAGAGGGTTTGTATTTCGCAACCCGAATGGTTATCAGCATTATTTTCTGAAGGTGCTTTAAAACAGAATTACAGCTTTGATGAATATCGTAGATTATTAAAACCAGCATTTGACGCCGACAATATAGAAGTTCTACAACAAGAACTAAGAAAATTAAGGACAGCAAATTTCGCAAGAATTGCTTGGAGAGATTTACAGCAATATGCAAGCGTACAGCAAACTTTAATAGAGTTAAGCATCTTCGCAGAAATTTGCTTACAGGGAACACTCTTATGGTGTTTTGAATGGTTAAGGTCGCGATCTAATGCATGTGAGTTTGTTCAGAACCTTCCACAAAATATTGTTGTTTTTGCTTTAGGAAAACTTGGAGGAGGGGAGCTTAATTTTTCTTCTGATGTTGACATTGTTTTTGCATGTGTAGATCAAGACATTTACACACAAGAGCAGGCAGCTAAAGCAACAGACTTTTATCTAAAAGTTATACAGTTATTTATTAAAGTTCTGACTGAACAAACCAAAGATGGATTTGTTTTTCGTGTAGATACTAGACTTAGGCCATTCGGTGAATCGGGCACATTACTGCCAAGTTTCTCATCTATAGATCAATACTTTCAAACGCATGGGCGCGACTGGGAACGTTATGCATGGATGAAAGCAAGAGTTGTGGCGGGCGATATGTCAAAAGGAGAACAATTTTTGCATGAGATTACGCCGTTTATCTATCGTCGTTATCTGGATTATGGTGCCATGCAGTCACTGCGTGAAATGAAACTACTTATAGACAAAAAAGCACGCTTAAATTTTGATAAGGAAGATTTAAAAATCGGTTTTGGTGGTATACGAGAAATAGAATTTATAACTCAGATGTTTCAAATTATTCATGGAGGTAAAAATTTATCTTTACAAGTACAATCTACTTTGGATGCATTACAACAGTTAAAAAACCAAGGCCTACTTTCATCTGACTGGGTCAATGATTTAACTGCAGCATATTTATTTTTGCGTAAAGCCGAAAATGCATTGCAATTACGCGAAGATCAGCAAGTTCATGTATTGCCAACAAGCTCAGAACATAAAAGCCATTATGCTTATTTGGTGAATAAACATAATTGGGAAGAGTTTTATACAGAATATACACGTCATGCGAAAAATGTTAACGAATTGTTTCAATCCATATTAAATGTTAACGATGATGCTCAAGACGCTCAGCCTGGTTCTATTGAAATTGAAAATGTCTGGAAACAAATCGATGAAAAAGAATATTGCCTTGAAATTTTAACTAAAAATTTCAAACAAAATGCGGATTATTTATTTACTCATTTAAAAAAATTTCATGATAGTAGCCGTGTTAAAAAGCTGATACCTGTAGCTAGGAATAGGTTAGATTCATTCATACCGATTTTTTTACAAGAGCTTAAAGAATTTGATGAACCGATTCCTGTATTTGATCGTTTTCTCAATATACTTAAGCAAATTATTCTACGTTCAACATATATATCTCTACTTATTGAAAACAAAAATAAACTTTCAGCAGTGTTTTCGCTAATTCAAGCCAGTCCGTGGATATCAAAATATCTTTCGACACATCCATTATTGTTGGATGAAGTCTTAAGTATGGATAGTGCTTACGAGCCACCTAGTTTTATCGCTATGCAAAACCAATTGAATTTGATGTTGCAAGATGAAGAACTGGATTTAGAGAGGTTTATGCAAGTTTTGCGAGAGTTTAAGCATTCACAAGTTATACAAATAGCTGCGATGGATGTTGTTGAGAGCTTTCCAATTATGAAAGTAAGTGATCATTTATCATGGTTAGCAGAAGTTTGTATTAACAGCGCTGTGCAATATGCAAATGAGGAGTTGAAAGTTAAATATGGTACACCTCAGTGTGTTTTAGATGGAAAGGTTTGCATGCCAGAATTATTAATTGTGGAGTATGGAAAGTTAGGAGGGCTAGAGCTTGGTTATGGCTCTGACTTAGATGTCGTTTTTTTGCATACGAGTAGAGGTGAGCATTGTGAGACAAGCGGGAGTGAAACAAATGGTAGTAAAAAAATACATAACGACATTTTTTTTACACGCTTAGTCCAAAGGGCTATCCATATCCTCACCACCGTAACTTCAAATGGGAAAGTTTTTGAAATGGATTTACGGCTTAGACCGCATGGCGAATCTGGACCCATTGCAACATCGATACATGCCTACGAAAATTATTTGATGAATGATGCTTGGATATGGGAGCATCAGGCATTAGTGCGTGCTCGCCCTGTAAAAAATAATCCAATACTTGTTGAAAAATTTTCCACAATTCGAAAAAAAGTGTTGTGTATTAAACGAAACATTGAGGATGTGCGATCTTCAGTTTTAGAGATGCGGAATAAAATGTTGAGTGCAAATAAAAGTGATTCAAACTCGGTTTTTAATGTTAAGAAGGATGTTGGAGGAATTATTGACATCGAATTTATGGTGCAATTTCTTGTACTTAGTCACGCTCACAAATTCCCTCAAATTTGTGAATATACAGACAACGTAAGAATACTGGAGAGTTGTGCAGAAGCCGGATTGATAGATTCTTCGGATAATTCAATTTTGAAAGAAATTTACTTGAAATATCGTAAATATTTGCATCAGGTGAGCTTGCAGATGTCGTCTGATTTTGCAGAGTTAGACAAATTCAATAGCGAAAGGCAGGTGGTGCAAAAATATTGGGCAAGTCTGTTACACTCAGGCACAACATAAATTACAATGAACTTTGCTAAAGAGTGATTATTTCTTAACTGTTTTAAGGGAGTTAGGTTCAGATGTCGATGTCTGATAGAGATGGATGGATTTGGTGTGATGGTGAATTTATACCATGGCGTGACGCTAACACACATGTGTTAACTCACACATTGCACTATGGTGCTGGTGTTTTTGAGGGCGTGCGTGCTTATGAAACTCCACAGGGCACCGCTATTTTTCGACTTATCGATCATACTGAGAGATTATTTAACTCTGCAAAAATAATCGGTATGCAGATACCTTTTACTCCTGAAGAAATTAATCAAGCACAGATTGACGTAATTAATAAAAACGAGTTGAGCTATGGCTATATGCGACCTATGTGTTTTTATGGTTCGGAAGGGATGGGTTTGCGTGCAGATAATTTGAAAGTGCACTGCATTATTGCTGCATGGGAGTGGGGATCGTATTTAGGCGAAGATAATATGAAAAATGGCATACGAGTAAAGACCTCATCTTATTCACGTCATCATGTTAACGTTTCAATGTGTAGAGCAAAGCTGAACGGAAATTATGTAAACTCTATGCTTGCTTTAAATGAGGCATTGCAGGATGGTTATGATGAAGCATTGTTGCTTGATGTAGATGGATTTGTTGCAGAAGGTAGTGGTGAAAATGTATTTATCGTTAGTCAGGGCAAGCTTTTTACGCCAGAGCTGACCTCTGCGTTAGATGGGATTACGCGTAGAACCATCATTTCACTTGCAGAAATGATTGATGTACCCGTAATCGAAAAACGTATCACGCGAGATGAGGTGTATACAGCAGATGAAGCGTTTTTTACTGGTACAGCTGCGGAGGTAACTCCTATACGTGAGCTGGATAATCGAAAAATAGGTGAAGGTACTCGCGGAGAAATCACCGCTAAACTTCAATCAATGTATTTTGATTCGGTCTATGGGCGTGAAAGCTATAATGAATCTTGGTTATCGTTTGCAAATATGAATTGTTAACCGCCTATCTTAGGTTTCAATGTTCTCAACTCAATTGAATGAGAAAATACCGAAATGGTATTTTTATCCTTTTATCTTAGTTATTTTAGCTCTGCCAGCAGTTGCGGTAACTGTTGATTCTGGAGCTACTACTTCTTATTGGCTTCTTTTGTTGCCCGCACTAATTTTTGGTTGGGGAAGAAATATAGAATTATATAAAGAAGAGAAATTTTTTTTGTGGGGCTTTTTTGTTTTCTCTTTAATAATGGCGTTGAGTTTAATTAACTCTGAAGATATTTCAGAGAGTATTGGTTCATTTGAAAGATATGCTAGATGCCTTTTATTTATACCTCTTTATTTGTTTGTTAAGAAATTTGAAATAAAACTATCGCCATACATAGCTTGGGCTTTGGTGTTGGGATGTTTGGTAACCGGATTAGTTGCGATTTATCAATTTTATATATTAGATATTCCAAAACCCTATGGCGTGCGTAATGCTAATAGATTTGGATTTGCGGCTATCGTATTTTTCTTACTACTAGTATTACTAGTAATATTTAATAGGCAGAGTAAACTGCTTTTATCGTTATCTATAGTCGCATCTTTAATTATAATTTATGCAATTATTTTAAATCATACGCGCGGCGCTATGCTTTGTGTATTTCCTTTTGTTCTATTGTTAATGTTTTATTATAAGAACCCACTATCTAAAAAAAATACATATTTATTCATAACGATACTTATAGTGCTGTTAGCAATTTTTTTTCATCCAAAATCTATTATCGGGCAATGGTATTATTTAGGAATTTCTGATCTTAATAATTTTTTTCAAGATCCATTGAATAATTATAATAATTCTTGGGGTGTCAGATTACTATTAATGTATCATGGCCTGTTAGTGTTTTCTCAGTCTCCAATAATTGGCACGGGTTTGGGTGATTACCATCGAGATATAGTGAGTTTGATGGAATCTGGAAAGCTATTGGTAGATGATCCATTGATGTTGATGGGGGCTCATAATATTTTTATCCACCATCTGGCTGAAACAGGAATTATCGGTCTTATTGCATTTGTTACTTGTATTTTCATAATTCCAACATTTATTTATACAAAATATCTAGCTAGATACAGAAATGACTCAAAGATCAGCTTCTTATGTTTGTCAGGTCTGACAATAATGATTTGCCACTTTGTTTTTGGGATGTTTAATACTTGGCTTACAAATAATTCGATTTCAATATACTTGATACTTAATCTAATTTTTATGACTAGTATTTTTTTAGAGTTAAAGGAAAAGAATAATGTTAATCGCGAGAGTGAGGGTTGATATTATTATTTATAATTTAGTAGATGTTGAGTTAATACGGAAAATTTAACTTTGTTGGTTTCAGTCATTATTAGTACCTATAATCGACCCGATGCGCTTTTTAGTGTGCTAAATTCTCTAAATAATCAAACGAATTTATCCTTTGAAGCAGTGATTGCTGATGATGGCTCCTCAGATGATACTTTGCAGGTCATTAGAAAATTTCAAAAAATATCTAACTTTGATATTCTGCATGTATGGCAAGAAGATGATGGATTTCGTGCAGCACAAATTCGAAATAAAGCTGTCGCCAAAAGTAGTGGTGAATACTTGATTTTTCTTGATGGTGATTGTGCGACTTTTCCAAAATTCATATCCAAACATGCCCATCTTGCAGAGAAAAGCTATTTTGTTAGAGGCAGTCGAATAATGATGTCAGAATCTTATACCCAGGAGTTTATGAACTCCAAGGTTAGACCAACCAGCTTATCTTTCTTGCAGTTACTTTCTTTATGGTGGAGAAAAAAAATCAAACGAATATTTCCTTTAATTACGATACCTTTAGGCAAATTGCGAAAACTAAAACAAAAAGAATGGTATGGAGTTAAAACTTGTAATTTGGGTATGTGGAGAAAAGATTTTTTTGCAGTGAATGGTTTTGATGAGCAATATATCGGTTGGGGACATGAAGATGCCGATCTTGCTATTCGTTTAATTAACAATGGTGTTCGCAGAAAAGAAGGTGTTAATGCTGTCACAGTTTTGCATTTGTGGCATCCTTTGAATGATCGTTCTAATCTAAAAGAAAATAAAAATAGATTAGATAGCAGGATAAAATCCAGTATAACGCGTATAACACAAGGTGTTTCTCAATATTGCTAAATTGATTATGTCAGTTGTATTACCAGATTACACAAAGATAAATATTTTAGTAGTTGGAGATCTAATGTTAGATCGCTACTGGAATGGGAGTACACAAAGAATTTCTCCAGAGGCGCCAGTTCCTATTGTATTAGTTAAAGAATTAGAAGAACGTCCGGGTGGTGCAGGAAATGTTGCTAGGAGCGTTACTGCTTTAGGTGGAGATTGCGCGCTAATCGCACTTCTTGGGGATGATGAAAATGCAATTCGATTAGAAGAGCTATTAGATAAAGAACAAGTTTCACTCTATTGCGTGAAAGATTCATCCTCGAAAACAGTAACTAAGTTGCGTGTTGTAAGCCGAAACCAACAATTAATACGATTAGATTTTGAGGATAAATATTCTGAAAAGTGTGTGCATCAGCTTGCTGAAATTATCAATAGTGAAGTAGAGCGACATAATGTATTGATTCTATCTGATTATAATAAAGGCACATTGAAAAATATTGAGGAAGTCATAAATAAGGCAAATTCACTAGGAGTTGATATTTTTGTTGATCCAAAAGGAAATGATTTTTCCCGATATAAAAATGTTACTGCAATTACACCAAACCAATCGGAATTTATTTCAGTAGTAGGTGAATTTAATACCGAACAAGAGTTGGCTGATAAAGGCCTGGCATTATTAAAAGATTTAAATTTAACTGCATTGGTCATTACTCGTAGTGAAAAGGGTGTTGCGCTTATAGAGAGATCTGGAAAGATGACAAATATTGCTGCTAGAGCCAAAGAAGTTTTTGATGTAACGGGTGCTGGAGATACTTTTATTTCAGTTTTGGCTGCCTCGCATGCAGCAGGCTCGTCATTTGAAGACGCAGTTAACATAGCCAATGCAGCAGCCAGTGTTGTGGTTGGTAAATTAGGTGCGTCTACAGTAACAAAAAGTGAAATTGAAAATGAATTGAATCGTTCCAGTGCAACTTTATCCAAATCTATTGCTTATGGAGAGATAGCTATTAAGGTTCGTAATTTACAAGCTGAAGGTAAGAAAATTGTAATGACGAATGGGTGTTTTGATATTTTACATTCAGGTCACGTTGAATACTTGTCAAAAGCCAGGAAGTTAGGTGATGTATTGATTGTGGCAGTCAACTCAGATAAATCTGTCAATGAATTAAAAGGTGATCCAAGACCTATAAATAAATTATCTGACCGTATGAAGGTATTATCTAGCTTGCAGTCTATCGATTACTTAGTTGAATTTGATCAGCTAACACCAGAAGAATTAATTAAAGAAATTTTACCGGATGTATTGGTAAAGGGCGGGGACTATGAAGTGGATGAAATTGTTGGAGCAGAAACTGTGCGCGAGAATGGTGGTGAAGTAAAGATTATAGATTATGTACCTTCATATTCCACATCAGATTTAATTTCAAAAATAACAGAAACATCGTAAATTTATCGACCTCTTTTGGGCGGCTTAAACCATTTAAAAATATTAAAACCACCCTTTATCCAAAAATATAATACACGTTCCCAACTCTTAGAATAGTCATCGTTTAGATAGAATTTAAGCATTGCATTTTGATCATAGGGCCCCAATGTGCAACGCCTCATACACCTTAGGTCAAAAAATCTTTTTAAAGTCTTGCCTAATGGTTTTGCTTTGCAAAATTTGTCTAAATCTAAAATATAAAGATTGGCACTATCAATATCTTCAGCATTTAGTTTTTTTATATCTTTATTTGGTAAAGAAATTAAAAAGTTGCCTGGATGTGGATCTCCCTGTCTAAATCCTGCATTGTGAATTGTGCGCGTGATTGTTGTTATTTTTTCTGCAAGAAGCATGTAAATGGCATCCAGGTTTTTATTGCTATTGTCAGAGAGCTTTTCAGATAAGCTAATTAAAGAATCTTCAGCATGAATTTTTTCGTACATGAAGAAGTTTTTATTATTAAATAAATGCTTCGATTCAGTCCAGTAAGCTAAAGGTTTTATACATTTAACTCCAATTGACTTGAGTTGAATAGAACCCTGAAACGCACGAAAGTTATAATCTTTAAAAAGAGTTGAAATGTATAAATTTAATCTTCTTAGAATTTTATATTGTCTATCGATAGTTGAAACTTTTAGTATAACCTCTGTATTAAGAATGGGATGATTGAATGTATATAGTTTATTTCTTTTACGAGTATGTCGATTGAGTTGAAAAGTTTCATTCGTATATTCGGCGTACTTTTTATCTTTCACCCATTCTGTTAGGTCGATATGGTGTGAAATATCGGGTGCATAAGAATATTTCCCCTTTTGACCATCGGAGAAATATATGTGTTCAATTTTGGCTTTCATGGAAATATTTTTTTATATTCCTACTATACTTAATGATCGAAGCTAGATGGGATATGATGTTGATTATGCTAAATTATTCTATTCGCTCATTTGAGAAACTATCCTAGAAGGCAGTTGTGGCAAATAGCGAGATTATAAAAGTTCCAAGTAATGCGCTACGGTTGCCTGATGATATCAGAGTTACAGAATTTATAGGTGAAGGAGGTAGGGCCTATGTTTACCGTGCCGAAATGGATGCATTGGATGTTATAGTAAAGGTATATAAAAGAAATGTTGTAAAAAAATACCTTGAAAAATATGGAGTCGATATAGCTCAATATGAATTTGATCGAAATAAAGCTCTATATAGTATTGCAAATATTAAAGAATATATAGCCAAACCTTATCGTGTATATGCACAAAAAAGTCATAGTACTCACTCAATCATCCAAGAGTTTGTGACAGGTACTATTTTAGAGAAATTGATCATAGAGCTTGATTACTTGCCTAAGGAAATTTTACAAGCAGGTTACACAATTGTAAGAGAAGCAGAGAAAAATGGTATTCATGACTTAGACATAAGTGCCGGTAACCTTATGGTGAAGAAAGTCGATGGGGCATGGAAACCAAAGCTATATGATTTTAATTTGATGTCACAGTATTTGAATCCTACAAATCCTATTCTGGGCTTGGCAATAAAGTGCGGGATACGCAAAAAATCCTATCGTGATTATAGAAGTTTGAAAAACTGGAAAAGGCGTGGTGAAAAACGCTTTTGGTTAGGTAGAAGCTGAATTTATGAACAAAGATATACCGAAGACAGTATGGCTGTTACTTCCATTTATTGTAGTCTTGCTGCCATATGTTGCACGTATGATAAGTCTTGGTTCTGATAAATATATATATGGTGAATTAGGTGTAATTGAGAATTTAACTGTTTTATTTTTATGTGTAGCGATTATTACCAGTTTTATTTATTTAAAATCTAAGAAGAAATACAATATTTTAATCTTCAGAGTCTGGATTATTTTGTTTTTATTGGGATCGATTTATTACGCTGGAGAAGAGATTAGTTGGGGGCAACATTATTTTGGGTGGGGGACGCCTGAAACATGGAAAGATGTAAATGATCAACAAGAGACAAATTTACACAATACAGCTGCCATATTTGATCAAATTCCCAGAACCTTATTATCCATTGCAGCATTAATTGGCGGAGTATTCATCCCCATTTATAGAAAGATTAAAAATCATATCCCAAGTGAAAACTCATTATTAGATTGGTTATTTCCCACTTATGTTTGTATACCAGCCGCACTATTTTCTTTGTTAGTAAGCTGGCATGAAAAATTATATGAATTCTTTGATGTATCAATTCCAGTAGTTCTGGATATACGTGCTGGCGAGACTAAAGAATGCCTATTGGCATTGTTTATCATGATGTATGCACTGTCAATTTGGTATCGTAATCGAATTGTTAGTTCTATTTGAGTTTCAGTAATCAGCGTATGACTTCTCCTCTACGATTTTAGAGCCTAGGAGTGTGTTAATTTTCTTTTTTGTCTCAGCGCGTTTATCATTTTGTACATACACAGCACGAGCGAGCTCTATGAATACTTGATCAAATTCTTTTTTAGCTTCTTTTATTCGAATTTTATCTTCTATATCCCATAAAGCCTTGTTATTTTCTTTTAATTCTTGTTTTAGTTCTGCTAACTCTTCTTTTCTAGCTGCTTCATTCCATATTTTACTTAATAGCTCTAATTCAGTTTTTATATTAGTTAATTTTGTTTTATCTTTAATCTGTTCAGACTTAATTTCAAGAATAGTTATTTTATCTAGGAGTTCGCCTGGAGAGATGGGTGCATTGATTGTTTCCATATTTAGATACTAATATTTTTTCTTTTTTGTGATTGCAATATGTGCTTAAGTTTTTCTATAACTTCTTTGGTATGAATTAGATCCATTACCCCTTCATGCTCTAATTTTGTTCCCCATTTTAATTCACTCGCTGTTTTATTACTAAATTTTTCTGCAGCTTGATTATATTTGTTTATACAGTTATCGATACTAAGATAAGGGCCGCTACGCTTAGGATTAGTTGCGGCATACAAGCCTAGTACAGGCGTGTCGACTCCAGTAGCCATATGAGCAGGCCCGGAATCAGGAGTAATGATGACATCAGCTCGCTTTAGCAGAGCTAAAAATTTTTTCAAATTATCTTTCCCAATTAAATTAGTTGCCTTTTTTTGCATATGCTTTTGAATTTCTTTTCCAAGCGCATTTTCAATATCTGACGGCCCTCCGCATAGAATAATATGTGCATCAAATACTTGTATGGCATAGTCAGCAACTTCCGCATAGCTAGTGCTGCTCCAGTTGCGTTTAGGGTGACTAGAGCAAGGGCTAATGATGATGTTAAGGCGCTTTTTATCAATATGTTGTTCTGCAAATTCATGCGCATAGGGAGGGATGACATAGTTCCAGGCTAATTCACGTTCTTTTAATCCTATGTGTTCGATAAAGCTAAAAAAACTATCTAAAACATGTTGTTCGGGTGTGTATTCAATGCTTTCGTTAATGAATAGTGAATGAAAGTCTTTTGCACGTAACTTGTCATACCCGAGTTTTAATTTTGCTGGTATCAATTTACTAATATAGTTAGCGCGTAATGATACTTGTGCACATATTAAAATATCAAAAGACTTTACTTTCATTTGTTTAGCGATCGAACGATAGCTTCGTATCGAATCGGATTTGTCGAAGACAATAAATTCGATACCTTCTATATCACTTACTAACCCAGCCTCATTTTTACCTATCACCCAAGTAAGTTTAGTTTTTGGCCAATATTTTTGTATGGTGTGTGCTATAGGAACCATATGCGTGACATCACCGATTGCGGATAAGCGTAGAATACAAATCGAATTTGGGGGATTATTCATAGTAGACTTAGCGAACTAGCAAGATTCAATCTATTAGATATCTGTACAATGGAAAATATCGAGGTGAAATATGAAGGTAATCATATCGTTGCCCATAACAAATTACTATTTGAAACATTTCCTCTAAAGTTATTTGATCCCGTTTATTTAGAATCAAATTCATTATTAATTTCTTTGCTTTCGAGCACTCAGCATGGAAGAGGCAATATACACTGCTTTAAGTATAAACAATTAGACTTAGTGTTGCGGCACTATCATCGAGGTGGAATGGTGGCAAAGATTGTCGACGATGAATATTTATGGACATGCTTAGCTAAAACTAGAGCAATGAAGGAGTTTTTAATGCATTTTGAAATGTTGAAACTAGGTTTGCCAGTACCTACTCCTGTTGCTATTCATGTTCATCGGTCTGGGCTGAATTATCATGCGGATATAATCACAAAATATATTCCAAATGCTAGAACATTGAGCACTGTATTACTTGAAAAAGCTCTTAGTGAAGAAGTATGGAATAAAATTGGAGAAACAATTAAAAAGTTTCATTCTAAAAACTGCAATCATGCAGATCTCAACGCCCATAATATTATGCTATGTGATGATGGGAGCATTTATTTAATTGATTTTGATAAGTCTAAAATTGACAACTCTTCAAGCCAATGGAGAGATGGGAATCTTGAGAGACTTAAGCGCTCACTAGAAAAATTATCCTCTAGTAACAAAAAATTTAATTACACTGAGGAGGTATTCTCTGAGCTGAAGCAGGGATATTCAGCCTACTAGACTTCTTTTGTTCGCCTCAATAATTGATTCAAGATTTTCTAAATAATTATTTAGAATCTCTGAATGCTGACTAACAAAAAACATTGCGTTCTTCCCATAACTTTCGCGCTGACTATCATTTTTCAGCAATGAAATCAGCTGTATGCCAAGTTCATTATTGTCATTAACTTGAATAATTGCGTCTGCTTCTAGCAAATCGTTTATTTCTAGTGCAAAATTTTCTGTGTAAGGGCCAACCATAATGCACTTTCCATAGCGGGCAGGCTCGAGAACATTATGCCCACCCCTTCCTATTAGCGAGCCACCCACAAAAACAAGTGCAGCTTCATTATAAAAAATGTCCAATTCCCCTAGAGTATCGACGATATAAATATCGGTCTCATCAGTGATTTCATCATGTTCACTACGCACAGCAACATTCAATCCATTGTATTTCAGATTTTTAGCAAGAGCTTTACAACGATCTGGATAGCGTGGTGCTAATACTAGGAGATAGTTTTTTCTCTTTAATAATTCGACGTGTCGGGAAAGTTGTAATTCCTCATCTTCATGAGTAGAGGCACCTAGAAAAAAGGGTCGCTTAATTGTTGTGCATGCAAGCTGATCATTTTTATTATTCAACATTGCATACTTTAAATTTCCCAAGATCACGACAGATTGTGGATCTGCGCCGAGACTAAGATAATTTTTTAAATCTTGTTTTGATCTAGTAAATATTTGATTCACATTGATTAGTGCACGTTTATATTCTCGTTTAATAAAACTATTAGCTTGAAGAGTTTTATTTGAAAGTCTTGCATTAATAATAGATATGGGAAGAGAAAGCTTACTTGCCTGAGAGTAGTAAGTAGGCCAAATTTCAGTTTCCATTATAAAGCTCGCACATGGTTGAACATGCTTTAAGAATCGATTAACACTAAATGCGAAGTCAAGAGGAAAGTAATAGTGTGCAATATTATTATTTAAATCTTTCTTAACTAAGCTCGCCGCAGTAGGCGTATTGGTAGTAATGGCAATAAAACTATCAGGATATTTTTTAAGTAACGTGAAAATTAACGCTTTGGCAGTAAGATATTCACCTACGGAGGCACAGTGAAAATGTATGGGTTTTGATTTCGAACGAGTATATGTAAAACCTAAACGTTGTAAAAAATATTGTATCCCACCATCCTTAAATGACCTGTAAATCACGTGTGCCAAAGCTAAGGGGCTTAGCGCAAGTAAAACGAGTTTGTATTGAGTACTAGTGGACTGCAAAGTGTGGCATCAAGATTTATCGTTGGCCTAATTTAGCCAACCATCAATCTGAAGTAAATCATCCACATTCAGGGAACCCGTTGCTTGTTTTAGATTTAATGTGCTTAATAAATAGTCATAGCGGGCGCGAGAATAATCTCGCTTGGCGCGAAATGTCTCTTGTAGAGCGAGGAGAACATCTACTGATGTCCGAGTGCCCACTTGAAAGCCTGCTTCCGCAGCTTGTGCAGCGGCTTCGGTAGACTCAAGGGCTCTTGCTAGTGCCTTTACTCTACTGATTCCCGAGATCACATTTAAGTATGCATCGCGAGTGTTTTTGATAGTTTCTCTACGAATTTTTTCATACTCATTGAGCGATTGTTCAGCACGATACCGGGCTTCTTTGGTTTGGTAATAAGTACGACCGCCCGCAACTAGAGGAATATTCAACTCGATACCTATGCGCATGTCTTCTGTCTCGCGCGAACCGGAAAGCCCGCCCGTATCGGTATCATTATGTGAAGCGACAATATCAAGGGTTGGATAATGTCGAGATTGTTGTAATTTTATTTCTTGTTGTGCGATTTTAGTGGTGTATTCACTCGACAATAAACTTAAATTTTGATCAAGTGCTTTATTTATCCACTCTTGTACGTCATTAGGATCAGGAGTAATAAGTTCCATACGATCGGATAGCAGATTTAGTGACTCTGCGCGCTCAGCAATGATGACTTCCAATGCGTCTTTAGAAATTTCTAACGCATTTTGTGCTTCAATTTCACTCGCTACAGCTAAGTCATAAGATGCCTGTGCTTCTTTTACATCCGTTATGGCAATCAATCCTACTTCAAAGCGCTTCTGTGCTTGTTCAAGCTGGCGTTGGATGGCCTCTATCTCAGATTGTCTAAATGTTAAATTATCTTGTTCAGCTAAAACATTAAAATAGGCTTCCGCGGTTCGCTGTATTAAATCTTGGTAAGAGGCATCTAAGTCAACGCTTGCTCTAGCAACAGAGTCATCAGCTTGTCGTAGTTGTATGTAATAGTCATGATGATACAACGCTTGAGTGATGCTCAATGTATATCCATGGTCATTAAAATCGACATCTCTTCCGGCTACACCAAAAGTATCACCATCCGTTTCTTGGCTCACGTCAGTTGTGTTTGCGATTAAGTTGGCTTGAGGAAGAACATTAGCGCGTGCAATCGGTTTGGCTTGAACTTCAGCTTGATACCTAGATTCAGCAATTAAGATATCTGCATCATGTTGTTTAGCCCTCATGTAGATATCCATCAGGCTTAATGCATGAGCAGTATTTAATCCTGAAAATGCGAGCAAACATGCTGAGATGATTAGTGGTCTAATAGACAATCTAAGCCCTTTTTCTTTTAATAATATCATGCCTATCTATCTGTAATTTGGTGCATTTTTAAAGCTGATAATGAGTAATCGGTCATTATTTCTCAGTAGATGGCCATGTTGATATCAACCTCTCTTGCCCAACCATCAATTCCAGTTGAAAGATTGATGATTTTAGTAAAATCGTGCTGTGCCAAATAGCTGGCTACCGCTCGACTGCGTATGCCATGATGACATATGACCACAATTTCCTCTTCAGGGTCTAAATCCAATAATGCTCCCGGAATTTCTCTCATCGGGATGAGCTTAGAGTTTTCTATATGACAACGTTCAAATTCCCAAGGTTCTCTAACATCTAATAAAAGAGGTGTTACAGGGGTTTGCTCTAGATAATCTTTAAGTTGTTTAGGGCTGAATTCCCTAAACATTATAGCAATGTCCCATTATAGTTCGAATTCTTGCGGAGCTTGCATGCCAATCAAGGCGGGCAAGTTAGTTTCAAATAAGTTTGTAATCGTGCTCCCATAGTTTTCTTTGCGAGTAACCAGCTTTGCCTGCATTACAGGAGCTTTGCCGTCAATTACAAAAAGTCGTCCATTGTTGGTTAGATATTTTTCAAACTGATCACTATACACAGGCATAGAGGCAGTTACAGCGATAACATCGTATTGTTTACTCAGTGAAGCATTTTTCAGAACATCTGAAACCTCAAAGCTAATATTATTGATGCCTTGTTGATGTAAAATTTTTTGGGCGTTACGACTGAGGTCCTCAAAGTATTCAATGGTATCAACATGTTTTCCTAATTTGGCTAAACATGCTGTTACAAATCCGGACCCAGTACCAATTTCTAAAATGGTATCGTTTGCTTGTATCTGCAGTGCCTGCAACATGCGTGCTTCCACCTTGGGTTCCATCATGACTTGATGATGAGCCAATGGAATTTCTAAATCAGAAAAAGCTAATTTTTGATGTTTTGCAGGTACGAAAAGTTCGCGTGGTGTTTCTTCAATTACTTTTAATACATCAATATCCAATACGTCCCAGGGCCGTATTTGCTGTTCGATCATATTGAATCTTGCTTGCTCTATATTCATATGTTTTTATACTGAGGAATAGTACTGTTTGTATTCATTTGATTGTTAACATGATAGCAGAATATATCCGCCCACTATTATTATAAATTTATTGCCGTTAAAACTTAACATATGAGCGCAGAGAGAATCCTTATCATTGGGCCAGCATGGGTAGGTGATATGGTAATGGTGCAGAGTTTATTTATTACTCTAAAACGCCAAAATCCACGCAATGTTATTGATGTAGTCGCTCCTGCATGGTCTGCTCCTGTGTTAGAGCGCATGCCAGAAGTCCGAAGAGTTGTGCAAGTCAACTTGCAACATGGAAAATTACAATTATCGGAACGTTATAGAGTTGGTAAAAGCTTAAAGGGTGAATACGATAAAGCCGTTATTTTACCACGTACATTTAAGTCGGCATTGATTCCGTTTTTTGCAAAGATCCCCATACGTATCGGTTATCGCGGCGAAATGCGTTACGGAATTATCAATGATATGCGCAAACTTGATACTGAATTAACCTATAAAGCGGTTGAAAAATATCTTCAGCTGGTATCGCTTCCATCGCAACTTGATCAAACACCTGAAATTATTTATCCAAAACTTCAAATTAATGAAGCTAAACGCACACAAGCGATGCGTAAATTTAAGCTCGATGAAACCACACCTATTATTGGCTTTATGCCTGGTGCAGAATTTGGTCCTTCAAAACAATGGCCAGCAAATTACTTTGCAGAGTTAGCGCAACGATTTAAAAAAGAAGGTTACAACATTTATATATTTGGTTCGCCAAATGATAAAAAAATAGGTGAGGAAATCGCACAACGTTCAAATGGCGATGCGATTAATTTATGTGGCCAAACTTCGCTTGAAGAAGTCATCGATTTATTATCATTAGTTAAAGTTGCCATCACAAACGATTCCGGCTTAATGCATATTTCGGCGGCAGTGGGTCGACCCATTGTGGCAATTTATGGTTCTATTACACCCAAATACACCCCTCCACTAACTGATAAAAAAGAAGTGCAATATCTAGGGCTCGAATGCAGTCCATGCTTTAAAAAGCAATGTCCTTATGGGCACTATAATTGCTTAAAGGGGATAGAAGTAGAAAAAGTTTATGCGAGTGCGCAAAAATTTCTATAAAAAATAATCGTTGCGATCGAAACTTGAATCTAATGAGTCAAGTTTTTCAGGATGATTAATTAAATCCTCAATAAACCAGTTTGCATGGTTATATAAACACGTAACATCTTTGCATTCTTGGGTTGCGTCAAAAGCTTCAATCAATCGCAAGGTATTTTTTTGCGTTTCAATCACACCTGCTTGAGAATCATAAGCATGTTTTTCACCCAATAGCGCTTGGGGAACATGACGGTAAACTGGGCAGTTGAAAATACCGAGCGGGCTCAATACTTGTCTGAAGTATTGCATATGACAATTATGCGGCTGATCGGTGTAATTCATATAGGTGCCATTTTCCAAAACACGTAAATTAGTACTTTCAATCACAGCGAAATTATCATCATCTAATTTTTTTGACTCATTGATTGAATCGCGAATTTTTTTCATTATTGATTCAACATATTCACGTTCTTTTTCGATACCGATAATCTCAGCATTGTTAGTTTCAGCGCGTGTTAGAAATGGTTTAAATGATATGTAATTAAATTGATGATCTTTTGCTAATTTTGCAGCCATCACTATTTCGTCTACATTTTCAATGATTTTTGTATCGTTGGTTTCGCAATCTTTCCATACAATAATAAAACTAAAACCAATCTGAAAATTAGGATTTATTTTTTTAATATTTGGAATATGACTACAAATCCATTCCAGGGTACATTTTTTACTTCCGGGTTTATGCATAGCGCGAAAGGTTTCATTCGTACCTGAATCAAGTGAGAGTCTTACCCAGTCTCGTTCCTCTAACACATCTGCGACAGCTTCAATTTTTTTCAACATGCTGCCATTGGTTACCACGCCAATTTGAATATTCATGGCTTTTAAATGTCGAACAATGTCTTCAAAGCCTTTGTATGCGGTAGGCTCACCACCGCCAATAATGATTACTGAACGTAAACCTTTTTCAGCGAGGTAGGTTAGAGAATCTTTAAGTTTCTCATGCTCATAGTTAATATTCTTGTTAAGAATATCCATGTCTACACAATGATCGCAGCGATAGTTACATGCTGTTGTAACGTCTAAATTAATTGAAATAGGCGCACTGATAGGGGCATTTTCTAGTGCTTCCTCCAGCGTCAACGAACCATTGGCATAACCATTGCGCCATTCAATTTGCCATCTGACGTATTCTTTTAATTTATTCAGCACATCCGGTTGACGTAATTTACCCATAAAATCATGTATGGGTGATAGTTCGGTTTGTTTTTCTACTTCACGCGCTGTCGCTTTGATGTGTAAAGGGGTTGCTTCACTAGCAGGCTCAGATTCAAACTTAAGATGGGTGAAATCAATTAAGGGTGAAAGTGTCATTAAGACTTCACCACTTTCGCTATGTATTTTTTCCATTACTACTATTTTGATATTTCGTTTGGGTTACTTCTTGGTAAATTTGTGCAAGATGCGTCATGCCATCAATTATTGCCACTTCATCCGAAGAGGCTTTAGAGTGAATAGTGCTAATAAAGTTCTTGATAGAACACTCAAGTGGGTCTACCACGGGTAATTGGTTATCTGTTGTACGTAATGATATCAGGTAATCTGGCAATTCGACATGGCGATCTACACGTAAACCATTGACTGCGTAGGCCGCGGGTTTCGGGAATGTGTCACTGGCCGCTAACGAAATAGACACTCGAGTGTCTCCAAAGGCATGTAAGAAATTGAACTCAATGAGTAAATCATCTCCACTCGTGAGTTGAGCAAAATTGGATTCAATGTTATTGATTTTGCCAGTGCCTACTAATGTGTAGAGCATGCTTAGAATGTGTGAGACAGAATCTATAATCATTTTATCGTCTCTACTTTGAGGTGCTAACCACATAGAAAACGTCTCGACCGTACTTTGCTTTATTAGTTGTGGGTAAAGCTCGTAATAGGTGGGCAAGGTGTAAGGCCATTGAGTATTGAGTTGTAGCACTAGCTGGCTCGCATTACAGATGGTTACCAGGTTGATGGCTTCAGATGTTATGCGCTCGATATCATTTAGTGATTTTAATGGTTCGTTAGACCACCAAAGTGGCTTCTCACAAAACACATGGCAACCCTTTTTAAGAGCTGCGTGTAAATAATCAAAGTGCGTATCAGCAGGGCTACTAATTACAACAATATCGATTGAATTTTTGTCGAGTAATTCATCAAGTGTCGCATAAGCTTTACATTTAATTGAATACTCGTTTGTTAAATTTTCTACAGCATCTTGAGCCGATTCTAGTGAGCTGCTGACTATAGCTTGAATATCACAGCCTAATTGCATAAACACTCTAGCAATAAATGGTCCTGTACCTTGTTTAGAGCGACCTGGGCCCACAATAGCAACACTTAAAGGCATGTAGACAATTCTGTCATGGATAGATAGTAAAAGGCTACGGGGTGTACAGTTAAGTAGCAACTATTTATACAATTTTATGGCAAAGAGATATCAATGCTGCTTTGATTCAATTAAAATTATATTACTGAGCTAGAGGTGTCGATTGCTTCATGCAATTGGCTGAGAAATACTCTTAATCACCTGAACCAGGTAATGCTGGCGGAGGGAAGCGCAGCAAGATCACACGCTACGCGCCCAAATTAAAATGTTAATCAGTAATTTTAAGCTATAGGATTACACCATGAGCGCAAACGCTGAAAGTATTCAAGACAAGAATTCAACTTTATCGGCAACCTTGTCAAAAGAGTTTACCCAACCTTTTTCAGGTTCAAAAAAAATTTATGTTAGGGGTTCACGTGACGACATTAATGTAGGTATGCGTGAAGTAATATGTGCAAACACTTCATCAAGTTTTGGTGAAGAGGAAAATCCCCCTATCACCCTCTATGACACATCAGGTCCTTATACGGAATCTGATGCTGGATTAGATCTAATGCGTGGTTTGCCACATTTGCGTAAAAGCTGGATTGATGAAAGAAAAGATACTGAAGTGCTATCTGGGCCGAGTTCAGAGTATGGCTATGTAAGACAAAATGACCCGCGTACATCACACTTACGTTTTGCACACTATCATCCACCCAGAAGAGCAAAGCCTGGTAAAAATGTCACGCAAATGCACTATGCTAAGCGTGGCATTATTACTCCAGAGATGGAATACATCGCAATTCGAGAAGATATGCGATTGCAGCAACATAAAAATGATCCTCGTTATCAAAAATTATTAAAGCAACATGCTGGAGTGAATTTTGGTGCCAACTTGCCAAATAAAATCACACCTGAATTTGTTCGAGATGAAGTGGCCAGTGGGCGCGCCATCATTCCCAATAATATTAATCATCCTGAATCTGAACCGATGATTATTGGTCGGAATTTTTTAGTAAAAATTAATACCAATTTAGGAAATTCTGCAGTGACTTCTTCTATTGAAGAAGAAGTGGAAAAAATGGTTTGGTCTGTTCGGTGGGGTGGCGATACGGTTATGGATTTATCGACAGGAAAACATATCCACGAAACGCGGGAATGGATAATTCGCAACTCTCCAGTTCCTATTGGCACAGTGCCGATCTACCAAGCATTAGAAAAAGTAAATGGGAAAGCAGAAGAATTAAGCTGGGAAATTTTTAAAGACACCCTAATTGAGCAAGCCGAGCAAGGAGTAGATTATTTTACTATTCATGCAGGGGTGCGTTTAGCATACGTGCCCATGACAGCGGATCGCGTTACTGGAATCGTATCACGTGGCGGTTCAATAATGGCGAAATGGTGCCTAGCCCATCATCAAGAAAACTTTTTATTCACCCACTTTGATGATATCTGTGAAATTATGAAAGCTTATGATGTAGCTTTTTCTTTAGGAGATGGTTTGCGCCCAGGTTCAATTGCTGATGCAAATGATGCAGCACAATTTGCAGAGTTAGAAACGCTAGGGGAGTTAACAAAAACTGCCTGGGATCACGATGTTCAAGTAATGATTGAAGGCCCTGGACACATACCTATGCAGATGATCAAAGAAAATTTTGATAAAGAACTAGAAGATTGTTTTGAGGCACCTTTTTATACACTTGGCCCACTTACTACTGACATTGCACCTGGTTATGATCACATTACTTCAGCGATAGGAGCTGCGAATATAGGCTGGTATGGAACTGCAATGCTTTGTTACGTCACACCAAAAGAACATTTAGGTTTACCGAATAAGCAGGATGTTCGTGATGGGGTAGTTGCATATAAAATTGCCGCGCACGCGGCAGATTTAGCCAAAGGGCATCCCGGCGCTCAAATCCGTGACAATGCGCTTTCCAAAGCACGTTTTGAATTTCGTTGGGAAGATCAATTCAATTTAAGCTTAGACCCGGAGCATGCGCGCAAACTACATGATGAGACCCTGCCCAAAGATTCTGCAAAAGTTGCACACTTTTGCTCAATGTGTGGGCCTCATTTTTGTTCTATGAAAATTACTCAAGATGTACGTGATTACGCTGCAAAACAAGGCATAGAAACCATACCGGTCGCGATTGAAAAAGGTTTGCAGGAAAAGGCGCAAGAGTTTAAGCAATCCGGTTCGCAAATTTACCAAAAAGTTTAAATATTAATAAAAACTAAAGATGCTCTGAAATTTGGTGACGACAGTCTAAAGTAAAGCGAATAATTTTTTACTGTTATGTTTGCATAATGGTAAATGTACATTAAAAAACATTTCAATAAAAATAAGTGATGCATCACAACGTAAATTTGCTTAGAAAAAAAGATTTTCAAAATAACTCGATTGTTTATTTCGATTATCCATTAGCGTGCTGTGAAAACCTAACCTATTCAAAAAACCCGTAATATTTATTTATAGGCACAGCTATTGTGACTAAATTCAAATTTTAAAAAACTACATAACATACAATTAAAGGATATTTACCGTTTAGCTGGAAGGATGATACGTATACATGTGTTGTTATACAGTATTATCTCTAAATGCAGATAAACTTATTTGTAGACAATAATACGAGCGATGCTTGCATCATTATAAGGAGCGTAAGATGAAGCACCTTACTAAAATTGTTCTTCTTTTCTTTTTTGTTTCAACAGCAATAGCAGAGAACCTCGCCTGCAATTGGCCTACTGAACAAATACTAAACTCAATAGTTGCAATCCAGAGCGGCGAAAATAGTCATGCAAGTGGCGTTGTTATTTCGAATAACTTAGTCATCACTGCTGCTCATGCCTTAGAGGATTATGAAGATACTTCAGTAGATATTAATAATACGATGTACTTGGCTACTGTATTATTAGTAGATAGAGAATCTGATGTAGCACTACTCTCTGTGCAAACTGAAAATTTATATCCTATACCTTTAAGTAGAGTCGCTTTAAATGATAGTCAGGACGTGTGGGCGGCTGGATATCCGCGCGCACAAAATTTACTTACTACTTCCGGTAGCTTTGTTTCTCAAATAGCAGAAGCCATACATACCAGCGCAGGTATTGACTCAGGTGCGTCTGGTGGAGGTTTGTTGAGTTGTGAAAATGGAGAGTTTGTATTGGCAGGTATGTTGCGTGGTTATGGTGCATATCGAACAGAGCATGGCTTGGTTAGATTAGATGATTATTCTATTTCTGTAGCAGTAAGTGATATAAAATTTACTTTCGATCTCGGCCAAGACATACATAAATTCGTATCAAACTAGTTTATATAAATTTAAACCGCTAAAATACTGATTTCCTAGTCAGTGTTTTAGCGATGCCTTATTCTTATTATCGTCGTCTTCCTGCAAAAGACAAAAAAATTTATCGTGCCAGCGATAAGATATCTAACGTACCTCTTAAAGACTCTAATAAGCTATTACCTTACGTGTGGGATGTGCAATCTGCACTTAAAACTAAAGAAAAAACAAATGTATTGCGTGCAAGTCAGACACTAACTAACCAACTAACGCTGCAATTAGAAATTCCTCCTATAAAAATTAAGGTTCTCACAAGTAGACCGCATAATAATTATGGAGAGTTACATGGGTTATATGAGCCTATTTCTCCTAAGAAGAAAGTCGCTGAGATTTCAGTATGGATGCTCACCGCAAAACGCAAACAAGTTGTAGCATTTAAAACCTATATGCGTACCTTATTTCATGAATTTTGCCATCATTTAGATTACGAACTCTACAGACTAGAAGATTCCTTTCATACTGAAGGTTTTTTTAAACGAGAGTCGAGTTTATATAAGCAACTGGTAAGTGCAGGGATGCGCGAATATGAAATTCATTAGGGATGTTGTAAATTTAAAGTATGTTATTCACTAATAAAAAAACACTTATGCCTTCGAAACTGGATGCATTGCCTGGTCGGGCAGAGAAAATGCAAGTTTCAATGCAGCACTATGTAAACAAAAACACTATTGTGCCTCCATTTCCTGAAGGTTTAGAGATGGCCATGTTTGGCTTGGGTTGTTTTTGGGGAGCCGAGCGAGTGTTTTGGCAAATAGAAGGTGTTTATTCTACTGCTGTAGGCTATGCAGGAGGTTTTACTCCTAACGCTACCTATGAAGAAGTGTGTACAGGGCAAACGGGTCACAATGAAATGGTGCGGGTAATTTTTGACCCTGATATTGTCAATTATGAGGCATTATTAAAATTCTTTTGGGAATCACATAACCCCACTCAAGGGATGCGGCAAGGAAATGATATTGGAACACAGTATCGATCTGGTATTTATACGTATAGTGAAGAGCAAAAAAAATTGGCACTACAATCGAAAAATAATTATCAAGCTGCCTTAAGTAAACAAGGCTATGATCAAATCACAACAGAGATTATGGATGCACCTGAGTTTTATTATGCAGAGGATTATCATCAACAATATTTAGCAAAGAATCCGGGTGGTTATTGTGGTTTGGGGGGTACCGGTGTGTGTCTCGCAAATTGAGTAAATTATTATGAGCCAAGATATTAATGTGCAACATTTACGACAAAGTTATAAGTCGTCTACGCTTGTTGAAGATAAAATCAATAAGGATCCCTTCAAACAATTTGAAATTTGGTTTAATGACGCCTTGAAAGCAGAGTTCATTGAGCCTAATGCTATGAACATTTCTACCGTAAATTCGAATGGTGATATTTCATCACGAATGGTGCTTCTAAAAGGATTTGATGAACATGGTTTTGTGTTTTTTACAAATTACGAAAGCAACAAAGCCTCTGATATAGCCAGCACACAACAAGCGGCTCTAACCTTTTGGTGGGATAAACTTCATCGGCAAATACGCATAAGAGGCACTGTTGAAAAAGTGACTAGAAAGGAATCTGAAGAGTATTTTCATTCCCGTCCACGTGGTAGCCAAATTGGTGCAGTTGCATCCAAGCAGAGTGAAGTTATTCAAGATTATGCATATTTAGAAAACGAATATAAGACAATAGAGGACCAATATGAAAATCAGGAAATCCCTTGTCCGAAGCATTGGGGTGGTTACCGAGTGATGCCAGTTGAATTTGAATTTTGGCAAGGTCGACCGAATCGATTACACGACCGAATACGTTACTTTAAAACGGATATTGATTGGAAAATTGAAAGGCTCTCGCCTTAAATTAAATTATTCGTAGATGAGATGCCACTCTGGCGCAGGCTTCACTTTTTCAGGCCAAAAAGTTTTTTCAGTATTTTCAGCATTTAGTTCAGCACATTTTTTACGGGCTTCACCATAGGTCATAGTATTGTCCGTTAACTTCCCTGTTTCAAAATCATATTTTAATTTCCATGCGATGATATAACCTGCGTCATCATCACGTCTAATTAGATTTTCTTCCACCATTTAATTTTCCGCTATTATTATGAGTGAGACTATATTTGTTTAATGAATGTATAAAGATACTATAAAATCTTTTAGCTTGCCATGTTAAAAACTTTAAGAATAAATGCGTACATCAAAGCAACTTCTTTTAAGTAGTCAAAGCGGCCAGACGCACCTGCATGTCCCGCTCCCATGTTCATTTTTAATAACAACAAATTTTTGTCAGTCTTGAATTCGCGAAGCTTTGCTACCCATTTTGCTGGTTCCCAGTAAGTAACGCGTGGGTCAGTCAATCCCGCAGTAACTAAAATATTTGGATAGTCCTGCTTTGTAACGTTATCGTAGGGAGAATATTGAGAAATATTATTATAGTCAGATTTATTATCTATAGGATTGCCCCATTCAGGCCACTCAGGAGGGGTGAGCGGGAGGCTGTCATCGCTCATGGTATTGAGTACGTCAACAAAAGGAACATCCGCAACCGCAGCATGGAAGAGATCAGGTTTCATATTTAATACTGCACCCACTAACATGCCGCCTGCGGATCCACCATGAACGACTATTCTTCCTGTTTGAGTATAGTTTTGTTCAATTAAATAATTTGCACAGGTGATATAGTCATTAAACGTATTTGTTTTTTTATCTAATTTTCCATTTTTATACCAAGCATATCCCTTTTCCATACCGCCACGAACGTGAGCAATCGCAAAGATAAATCCTCGATTCACTAAACTAAAACGATTTGTTGCAAAACTGGCCGGCATGGAACTGCCATAAGAACCGTAGGCATATAACAATAAAGGCGCAGAACCATCTAACAGAGTTGTTTTTTTATAAAGTAATGAAATAGGCACTTCTTGCTTATCTTGTGAAGTTGCGAACAGTCTGCGTGCAATAAAATTATTTGAATCATGCCCACAGGGGACTTCTTGTTGCTTTTTTAGCCTGCGTGTTCGTGTTGACATCTCGTAGTCGAATATTTGCGTAGGTGTGGTCATCGAAGTATAAGAAAATCGGACTAGATGAGTGTCATATTCATATCCTGGAATAATGTTTAATTCATATGCTTCTTCATTAAATTCGATGTAGTGTTCTTCAGCTAGCAGATCTCCTTGAAAGACTACTATGGTAATTCTTGGTAAGCCATTAATGCGTTCTGACCTCACCAAATATTCTTTAAATATAAAAATGTTTCTTAGTAATGTGCCATTCTCGGGTATGTAAATATCCTTCCAGTGCTCTTGTTCAGTATGATGCAGATCCGTCTGCATAATTTTGTAATCTTCAGCGCCATCTTTATTCGTGACAATAAAAAAATAGTCTCCATGATCAGAAATTTCATATTCAACACCTGTTCGCCTTTTAGAAAAACAAGTTGCAGCTTGTTCAGGTTTGTCAGCATTAATGAAATATATTTCAGTCGTTATGTGATCATGAGCTGAAATTAAAATAAAATTATTGGATTCAGTGATATCAAGTGAAACAAAAAAACCAGAGTCCTTTTCTTGATACACGGTTTCATCATCAGTGCCATCCGAGCCTAGTTTATGACGTAAAACTTTATCTGGACGATGATTTTCATCAAGTGTGGTGTAAAAAAGTGTTTGGTTATCATTAGCCCAAACAAAAGTACTTTGAATATTACTTATTTGGTCTTTAAATAAATTCCCACTAGATAAATCGATGATATATAAAGTGTAAAATTCAGAGCCCTTGGTATCTGCGCTGTAAGCGAAGTATTGATGATTAGGGCTATGTCCTGCATCACCGATGTCAAAGTATTCATGTTCTTTGGCAGCATCATTTGCATTAAATAAAATTTCTTCTTGTTCAGATGTGTTTTTATGATATCGACAATAAATTGGATACTGTTGATTTTCTTCATAGCGTTCGTAGTAAAAATAGTCGCCATCTTTTTCCGGTACGCTACTGTCGTCTTCTTTAATTCGTGAGCGTAGTTCTTTAAATAACTTATCCTGAAGTGCTTTTGTATCCTGCATACAAGCATCTAGATATTTATTTTCTGTTTCAAGATATTCTCTAATTTTTGGCGATAACAGCTCGGGTGATTGAATCACTTGTTGCCAATTTTCATCTTTCAACCAGGCATAATTATCAACTCGCTTTTCACCATGCTGATTGATTTCAGATGGTTTTTTTTCTGCAATAGGAGCCACGCAATGCGTGACCTTAGAACTTGAGCTCATTGATTATTATTTTTTATTTGCTTGTAAAGAAACTTGCCACTGTGTTCGAATAACATTGTTTCTAGGATTCATGCCCTTAGGGCCACTGTGACTAATAGTTAAAGACTGTGGGCCTAAAATTTGCTGATAATACTGGACAACTGCTTTAGAAAAATCTTCGCAATGAAAGGGCAAGTCATAACGGACTTCATAAGTTGGAATACCATCTCCATCATCCACTGGCCAAAGATCTGCCAATAAGTGAGAATGAAATTCGCCTTCAAAATCGACATCAAAAAGTACTTTGGAAATTAGTTTGCCGGTACCTTCATTGGCTTCTATTTGATCCGGAAATAGACCGTGAAAAAAAAAGTTTGCAGTTGCCACAATAATACTTGGGTTATAATTTAGAATATGAAGTATAGATTAGAAACCGAAACATCAACATTTGAAATAGTACAAGAGCCGCTGGGATTATGGGATCTATGGGTGGACAATTTACCAACCTTAACTTTTCCTACACCTGAAGAAGCTGCGATAGCCGTATTTGAGCAGCACACCGGCTATACAATTTGGGATCAACTAGAAAAACATACGGCCCCAAGGGATTTGAGTGATTGGGAAGTCATTGATTCTTAGAGTTGCATGAAAAACACTAGATGACAGAACCTATAATAAGGGCTACAGTCAAAAGTGTATGAAAACTCAACGATACATTACATTATTAATAATAGCGTTATTCACTTATGTGTCTAGTGTGCATGCGGGTTCTGTACACAAGTGGGTTGATGAAAAAGGCATCACGCATTATTCAGATTATGTACCACATGATATACCAAGTAGTGCTGAGAGAATTGAAATTCCAAGCACTTATGGATCAACTGTTGATCAAGATGATTATTACTCGATTCTTAACCAATGGAAACGCATGCGTGAAGAACGACTCGAACGCAAGAAATTACAACTTGAGAAAGCCAAACAAAAGATGGCGCTGAAGCAAGCTCAAGCAGCAACCGTTCCACAAATCGTATATATTGGTGAACAAGAAGAGCGAAATACCCGCTATTATCCTGTCTATCCCTACCAATTTGGTTTTAAAAGTCATAGAAACTTCGTGAGTAAAAGATTGGGTGGGAACAAATTAAATGGTTTTAGAAATACTAATAGAGGACCAATTTGTAAATCGCCCAGGAGCGGCAAGTCACGTTATGGTGGTTCAGGTTTAACGCTTAGTATTCGTTAAGAGGCAATTTTATCTTTATGCATTAAATAGTCTTGCATTGAGCTTTCTGCTTAAGCAGAATCCCCCTTCCAAATTTAAACTTGTCATCAATAATAAAAACACATCATGGCTGATGCTGCATTTCATTTATCTGAGGAGTTTATCCAAGAAGATTTAGATTATTATTTTTCTGGCGAGCGTGATAAAAACAATCAGATTCGTCCTGATGATAATATTTACAGTATGACACCGATGGCTCCGCATCTAAGCTTAAGCTTGGATGATGAAAAAGTAGGTAACTTTTTCTATCCCACGCTTCCTAATCTTTTAGACCGTATTTACATAGGTATAAGTGTGCCAATGTTTGCTAGCAACTGGGGTGCATCTTTTTTACTTGAATTATTGAAAGTTATAAAACCTGGAGGGGTTGTGATTTTGCCCGTGTACCCTGAAGGTCAGGCGCAAGAAAAAGGCTATTGGTCGAGAAGTTTTTTAGAGAACATCTTTTTAAGCCGTCAACGCTGGACCGGTTTTAGTAATGTAAGAGCAGAAAATGATGGGGTGATGTCGCTGGGTGTAGGTCGCAAGTGGCCAAACCCAATCCCAAGTACAGCTGAGTGGTTTTATCAACAACGTGCAAATCTCGCATTTGAAAAGTTACAACAAACGGGTAGTCGAGATGAAATTGCCAAAACCTATTCGGATATGGCTTTAAGGGTCTGGGCCAACTACACCCATAGCTCAGTTGTTGAGCGTATCATTTTGGATCATTTTGGCGCGAAGTCAGCACTTACAGTGAAATGTCTAAGCAATGATTATGGACTATTAGTTACGGATTTATTATTAAGTGCCTATATTAATGTTTCTCAAGGCAGTACAAGCCACGTCGCGGCGGTAGATGAAGTAGTCACACAAAACTTTACTAGTTATTTTGTGCCCCACACGGGTATCAAGCATGCGATAAAATTTGAATCACTTGACGATGTTGTACTGGACAAAAATACAGATGTCGTTTGCTTAGTTCATTGTTTGAACAGCTTGAATGAAGATCAGCAAATATGCTTAATTGATAAAGTATGGGCTAAAATTAAGCCCAATGGATTGTTGATTACGCATGATGCCATGCCTTCAGGTTGGCAACAGAATAGATTGCACCAAAAAATGGCTGGTTTGGGTCCATTAAGCACATATTCTTCTATAGTTGCCTCAAAGATTGAGGAAAATACTGAGATTAGTCACTACTCAACGCTTCAGGAAGGAAAATTGCGAGAAGAAAAACAAAAGCAGACTAACGTATTTAAAGTTATCCAAAAAAGTTAAGAACTATTCCCAGAAATACAAATAATATGCATATGCGATTACACTTATGGAAACCAACAATATTAAAATATTTTTACACAAGGTTTTGATTATATCGCTACCTGCGTTTGCGCCACGGATTAGCCGGCTTAAATCGTGTTGAATCAGGTTTACACTTACTATTGCAGGCAATATTGCCAGTATGGCAGCTACGATCCAGCCGAAAGAGTAATGCGGTGAATTTATTAACATTTCTAGAAAAGTCTTAATAGTATCCATAGTGTTGCGTTATTTTTCTGTAACTTGAGCCTTTAAAATCAACTTTAGTTAGAAAATAGTCATTTCATAGCATTATTTCACGCTTCAGTCGGAGTAGGTGCATGGTTGCTGACCAATATGACTAGCATACGTGTATTATTGTAAGATAAATAATATGCGTGGAGGCACGATATGGGTATGCGAAAACTAAGAGATAAGGTATCGACACCTGCCACCATTATTGGAAAAGATTTTGTAATTAATGGTGATGTAAAAGGTTCTGGTTCAATTGTAATCAGTGGCAACGTTAAAGGTAACGGTGAAATAGACGGGCTTGTAGAGCTTGTATCAACTGCGGTATGGGAAGGTAATATCCATACCGATGATGTGATTATCGGTGGTACAGTAAAGGGAGATGTATTTGCCCGCGGTAAACTAGAGATTACAGGAAGTGCTAGAATCTTTGGTAATGTCAGCGGCACAAGTGTCTCTGTTGCACAAGGCGCGATGATTGACGGTACAATGAAAATTCATGATGGTAGTGGACTAGTAGATCAAACTGACACAGATAGTGCTAAATCTTCTTCTAACGAATCAAAAGACAACCTTAATAAATCACTCGAAGAAGCTACTTCTTTCTAACTTCTATTCAAAAAATGTTGCGCAGCAAACACAAGCGCTGCGCCACATACATCCTAAGAGCAAACCAAATTTATTCGTTCTTATATGGAGAGCGATGTTACTTATTGTATTAGCACTCACTGTAAGTTATGCAAACGCTAGTTGGGAAGAAGAGCGAGAGTTATATAAAAAAGCGCGAAACGCGC
Organism: Gammaproteobacteria bacterium; assembly: GCA_028279275.1. GTDB lineage: Bacteria > Pseudomonadota > Gammaproteobacteria > UBA4575 > UBA4575 > JABDMD01. The sequence continues at coordinate 194,609 of JANQOB010000009.1, forward strand.
TTTTTAAAAAACAAATTAATCAATTTCATGAGTATTCTTCGCAGTTAAGTGAATATCCTTTATATCCTTATTTGCGTTATGAGGAATTAAAATTACGATTCTCTAGCGTGACGAATCAAGAAATTGATGAATTTTTACTAAAAAATGATGATGGGCCGCTAGCTGAGCGATTACGCGTTGCATGGCTATATCAACTGCAAAGAAAAGGACGCTCCAAAAGTTTTTTAAAGTATTACCAAAACGATCAAGCGGTTGAACTACAGTGTTACTTTTTACGTGCAAAGATGCGTCACGGACAGTTTGAAGAAGATGAAAAGCAATACTTAAATCATGTTCGTGATATATGGGTGGTGGGAAAATCTCAGCCTAGGCAATGTGATCCTCTATTCAGTTGGTTTGAGAAGCAGGGCTACTTAACCACTGAGCTCGTTTGGGAACGCATTTCCTTGGCAATGGATCATAACCGCTCGAGCTTGGCAAAGTATTTAATTAGAAAATTGCCGGCTAGTGAGCAACCACAAGCAAAACTATGGCTAGAGGTTCATCGCGATCCTAAAAATAAATTACGTTCTAAAGCTCTAAAAAAAGATAATCACATAAATAGACAAATTGTACGTCATGGATTGCAGCGCTTGGCTAGAAAAGATTTAACCCAGGCTCATGAGCTTTGGTTATCTATTGAAGATAATTATGCATTTGGTTCGGATTTGCATGATGAAGTAGAAAGAAGCTTAGCCTTGCGAGCAGCCTACAGGCATGATGATCGAGCAACTACATGGATGTATCAATTACCTAAAGATTTGATTGATCCTTCTACAAGTTTGTGGCGCGCACGCTCAGCACTTCGCAATCTTGACTGGGATTTAGTGCTTCGCGGTATTGCCATGTTGAATGAACAAGAGAAAGAAGAGCCTCAATGGCAATATTGGAAGGCACGTGCGTTAGCTGAAAAAGGACTTCAATCCGATGCAAAAATTTTGTACGAAAAAATTGCTGGAGAACGTAGTTATTATGGCTTTTTAGCCGCTGACAAATTATCAAAGCCGTATAATATTTCAGATATTCCAGTTCAATTCGATCAAACGGACCTTGAAAAGATTGCGCAAACACCCAGCATTATTCGTGCGAGCGAATTATTACTCGTAGATCAAATTACGGACGCACGTAGAGAATGGAATTTTGCAACACAAAATTATTCTCCGCATGAATATCAAGCTGCTGCTTACTTAGCACATCAATGGCAATGGCACGATTATGCAATTCGAACTATTGCAAAGGGCGGTTACTTTGATGATTTAAGCATACGGTTCCCCATGCCTTTTGCTAACCTAGTTGCAAAATATGCCACAAAAAGAAATTTAGAACCTGCTTTTATATTTGGAATCATAAGGCGAGAGAGTGCTTTTAATCCGCAAGCTCGTTCACCTGTAGGTGCTAGGGGCTTAATGCAATTAATGCCAGCTACAGCGAAGCAAGTATCAAGATCCTTAAAGTTAAAAGCACCCACTCGCTATGACCTATATACACCTGGTTTTAATATAAAATTAGGCAGTCGTTATATCACTGATATGTTGATTAAATTCAACGGTCACAGAGCTCTTGCATCAGCAGCGTACAATGCAGGGCCTCATCGAGTGAACGCATGGTTACCTGAAAAAAATACTCTACCCGCAGATGTATGGGTAGATACTATTCCGTTTACTGAAACACGTGAATATGTGCGTGCGATTCTGGCATACACTGCCTTGTTTGAGTGGAAATTAGATCAGAGTCCGACGCGCTTAAGCTTGCATCTGCAACCAGTGACCCCTAAACCCGATTCATAATTAACTGAATCTGCGTGCTAATTTTTCAGTTCACATTTTTATTCAATTTTGACCATGACAAAAGGGCAAAAAAAACGGATCAGTGGTCACTGATTAATTATTAAATATTACTTTAGGTAACTATTATAGATAGCACGTATTTTGGTCATGAATGCTTGGCCTCTTTATCGTTTTTTTTATGAGAGGGAAATTAACAAAGATATAGTTATTTTCTAAATTTGCATTAAGCGCTAGATAGGATTTCTATCGCTTAGATGTAACAAATAAATTGATTTCAATTGGAGTTGGAACAATGAACGGCATACTAAAAAGTATCGCATTAGTTGCGGTCGTCTCGTTTTTTTTAAGCGCTTGTGGTGGTGAGTCTTCAGGCGATAGTTCGGGTACTATGAGTACAGGCGGTGGCCTGAGCGGAGCTCTTCTCTCGGATGCAGGCCAACGCGGCTTAGCCATATTCCAGGACTCTCAATACGGATGTATGAGTTGTCATGGTGCACTAGGGCAGGGAACTAATTCGGGTGGAGCACTAGATAATTTAGCTGATTGTTCATCATGCGGAGATCTCGCAACATTAATAAATATTAACGAATTGACGATGCCAGATGATCCATATCAACCAAGTTCTTGTGTGGGTGCATGTGCAAGTGATGTATCACAGTTCATCATTGAAGGTCTAATCCAAGGTAAAGCATTACCAGGTGCAAACAATAATCCTGCAATTATTGTTAATCCAACTTCAGGTCTTGTGACATCAGAGGCCGGCGGTACGGCATCCTTTACAGTCGCATTAAATTCTTTACCTACTGATAATGTAGATATTACCTTAACAAGTAGTAATACTGCTGAAGGAACAGTTGCTCCAACAGCACTTACATTCACAACAGCAAACTGGAACCAGCCTCAAACCGTAATGGTTACTGGCGTAGATGATGCAGTACTTGATGGCGATGTTGCATATACCATTGTGACAACAGCAGCTAGTGTTGATGCAGACTACGCAGCCATAGACCCAGCGGATGTTTCAGTTACTAATACAGATGATGAAGTACCACCTCCAGGTGTGATTACCGTGAATCCAACATCTGGTCTTGTAACGACCGAAGACGGTGGAACGGCTACATTTACAATAGTGCTTGGTACACAACCTAGTGCAAACGTAAGCATTGGTTTAACAAGCAGCAATGCGGCTGAAGGAACAGTTTCCCCTGCATCTGTAGTGTTTACGAATGCAAACTACAATGTTGCACAAACCATTACTGTAACAGGTGTAGACGATGCAGCGGCTCCTGCTGTGGATGGCAATATTGCCTACAGTATTGTTACTGCTGCTGCAGTTAGTGCGGATCCATCTTACAGCGGATTAAATGCGTCTGATGTATCTGTGACAAACAATGACAACGATGTGCAACCTGTAATTGCGCAGTTTACTGCTGACCCAGTATCTAATGCTGGTGCACCAATTCCTTATGCAGGAATGGTGACACTAAATTGGATGTCAGATGGTGACAGCTGTACTGCTGGTGGCGCAAATGCTGGTGGTCAATGGACGGGTGCCGTTCTAGCCAGTGGAATGCAGACTTTGACTAATTTAACGACTTCGGGTGTTAACACGTTTACGTTGACTTGTACAAAGGGTGGAATTGATTCTGCGATATCAACAGTAGACGTAACCGTAGCGGCTGCACCAGGTGCGCCAGTTGTTACCTTAACTTCAGACCAAGCAGCTGGAACAATGCTAGCGTATAACGGAACTGCAACGTTAACTTGGACATCAACGGGTGCAGTTGGAACATGTACTGCTAGCGCTACTCCTGCAAATGCAGCATGGACTGGTGCTAAAGCATTAAATGGTAATGAAGCGATCAATAATCTTACTGTTGATACAACTTTTAATTTAACGTGTGTAAATGCAATAGGTACGCCAACTACTGTAAGCACTACAGTGGATGTAGTTGATGTAAATCCAGCCTTAACCTTTACAGTTAATGGTGCTGCAAGTGCTACGATCATTAAGGGTGATTCGGTAACTCTTGCGTGGAACCCAACTGATTTGGCTTCTTGTACGGCAAGTGCTGTTCCTGCAAATGCAGCGTGGACTGGAGCTAAAGGAGCAACCTTAGCTACCTACAATGAAGTTATTGCTAATGTTCAAGATTCCACTACGTTCACACTAACATGCACTGGCATCAATGGTGCGAACGTTGTTCAATCGGTAACGGTTACTGCTAATCCTGATCCTGATTTAGCATTAGGTCAGACAGCCTATAACTTGCAGTGTGCAGTTTGTCATGGGGCTGCAGGTGAAGGTTCTTTATTGTTTGCTACACCAATTGGCCCAAACATGTGTGCTAATAATGTAGTGCCTGGTGGAGAGGTATGTAGTGATCAAGCAACTTTAGAAGCTTATCTTGCTACCTACATGCCTACAATTATTGGAGTACCTACTGATTGTGTAGATGACTGTGCTACCAATACGGCTAAATATATATTGAATAACTTCTCAATAGATTAAGTAATTCAACAGGGACTTCCTTAAAACCTACTGCGTCTTTGATGCAGTAGGTTTTTTTATTTTTGCAGGTTTTGAATGATCTGCTCATCAATCCAATTAGTGTTAAATAGCCCATTGAGATAACCGCAATGTCCACCATATTGCGTGAGATGTACGTTTAGATATTTTGACGCATAAAGGTCTTGATGGTCATGCGGTGGGATAACAGGGTCATCCTTTACTATATAAACATCACTTTTAATATTGAGAGATGCCAAGCGATCTCCAGTGATGGAATATCCTCTTAAATATTTTTCAACTGAATCGAATTCAGTGTATTGCAACAATAAATGTTCGGTCATATCAGTCAGAGAGCTTTGTTGAAAAATTGGTTTTAAATCAAAATGATCAGGGAAAATCTTGTGTTTTGTTTTCAACATATTTTTCCAGCGTTGCAAATAATATTGTGTGTAAATGCGCGGCATAGATTTTGTTTCATCTAATGCATTGGCAGCATTCATGACCGGACAAATGGAAATTATTTTGTCGATGCTTAAATTAAAGCTTTTTGCTTCAGCGCCAATGCGTAATGCAAAGTTACCGCCAAGAGAAAAGCCTACAATGTAAAAAGCAGAATGGGGTACTTGGTTTTGAATAGCGCAGGTTGCTTCTAAAACTTCTGTTAGACGGCACGAGTGAAACAAGTCTTTGTTTAAGTGTTGCGTTCCGCCATGGTCTCTAAAATTTAAACGAGCTACGTTATAGCCACTTGCATAGAGCTGACTTGCAAGTGGCAATAAATATAATGATTCTGCACAACCCAGCCAACCATGTAGTATTAATACCAAGGGACTACTTGCAGAATTGCTTTGAGTGTTAAATAGTCCTTGCAATCGTATATCATCAGACAAAGATAAAATCTTTGGCTGGCTGTGTTTACGAAACGTTTTGCTTACATGCCAAGCATACGTTTTGCGCAAAGCAGATGCTGCAGCAATTGTGTTTATATGACCGTTACGAAATAGTCGAGTAGGAAGATATTCCGCCACTACTTTGCTTTATTTAATGCTTGTTCAATATCTTCTAAGATATCATCAATATGCTCAATACCTATAGAAAGTCGCACTAAGTCTTCGCTGACTCCTGCAGCAGCTTGTTCTTCTTTTGATAACTGTCGATGTGTAGTTGTAGCAGGGTGGCATGCTAATGATTTTGCATCACCAATATTCACTAAACGCACAATGAGATTAAGTGAATCAATAAATTTAGTACCTGCTTCAATCCCGCCTTTAATACCAAAACTTAAAATTCCAGAAGCGCGTCCACCAAAATACTTTTGTGCAAGCTCATGGTCTTCATGCGAAGGCAACCCGGCGTAACTCACCCAATTAACAAGCTCGTGTTTTTCTAAATATTTCGCAACTGCTGTAGCGTTTTCACAATGTCGATCCATGCGAACAGGAAGGCTTTCTATACCTTGAAGAATTATAAAGCTATTCATTGGAGAAATGGCTGAACCCATATTGCGTAGTGGTACTACACGAACTCGTCCAATGAATGCCGCATTGCCAAACGCTTCTGTATAAACAATACCGTGATAAGAGGGATCAGGCTCATTAAGCACCGCGAAACGCTTTTTATGTTTTTCCCAAGGGAAGTTACCTGAATCAACCACTACACCGCCAATGGATGTGCCGTGTCCTCCCATGTATTTGGTTAGTGAGTGGATACAAATATCTGCACCAAACTCAAACGGTCTGCACAAGTAGGGTGTAGGTACGGTGTTATCTACCATCACAGGCACTCCAGCCTGATGTGCAACATTCGTTAAGGTTTCAAGATCAATGACATTTCCTGCCGGGTTTCCTAAAGATTCACAAAATACGGCTTTTGTTTTGTCATCTATTGCAGCAGCCATGGCATCAATGTCGCGATAGTCTACGAAGCGGACCTCAATTCCTAGTTTTGGCAGTGTATGTGCAAAAAAGTTATAGGTACCGCCATATAAGGTGGCTACTGATACGATATTGTCGCCTTGCTCAGCTAAGGCAAAAATTGCGTAAGAGATTGCAGCCATGCCGGATGACAAACCTAAAGCCCCCACACCTCCTTCCATGGCAGCGATACGTTGTTCTAATACCGCTGTGGTGGGGTTCATAATGCGTGTATAGATATTGCCTTCAACTTTTAAGTCAAATAAATCTGCACCATGTTGTGTGTTATCAAATGCATATGAAGTGGTTTGATAAATAGGTACTGCAACCGCTTTTGTAGTGGGGTCAGGGCTATAACCTGCATGTATTGCTTGAGTTTCAATTTTCATAATCGTTAACCTCTGTAAGTGTGTGAGGTGGAAATAAGTTAATAAACAAAGGCGTGAGACTGCAAATTAATGCGAAATTACATGGTATAAAACTGGAATGTTTGGTCATGAAATCCGTCCCTTAGCTTAATTGTGTGCTTCAAATTATTCGGGCGTTGACTCGACCTAGAAGCTTAAAGGGCGGTCATCGCTTTAGCAGAATTTTTTAGTCGCCCTGCAAGTTGTTGAATTAAATCAGCGACATAACCAAGAGGTTAGTAAGTAAAAATGCTAGGGGTATTTTTAGTTGATGTCAATAACTGGGTTATTAGTGGCTAAGTATATCTTTGCATTTAGTATTATATTCTCAAGTTCCAGGTAATTTCTCTTTGTGCATTGATAATGTCATGCTGTTTTAGCCAGTATTTAACTTCTTCTGCATCATCAGTGAACCAGTTAAATGCTGAACCCAGTCGAAAACTATATCCCCACAAATCCATATCGTTAAAGGCTTGTTGCCGACAATAGCCTTGTATGTAGTCGGCTAGCAATATTTGTAGGTAGCAGGTTGCATTTTCTTCGGCGGCAGTGCCTTGGGCATCCACTTCATCGTTTTCACGTTGGTCTTTCGGCATACAAACATAATGTGAGCTTTCATGCAGAATAGAGTGTATGGGGGTATCGCCCCGCACAAATAATGTGTTTTTGAGCCTTCCTGCCTCTGGTGCCCCCCAAAAGCTATGCGGTATCTCTCTGTCAAAATTTAAGCAGTTAATTTCTAAGCCATAGCGCTTCAGGACTGCATTAATTGAGTCAGCTTTCAGGTCTTTGTAATACACCATAGGTAATTTCCATGATATGACACCTCACCGCTATAGATGTGCTTAATGCTACGGGTTGTCCAAAAAGAGAGATCCATATTGTACGAAAACTAGGTATACTCACCACGCAATTTTATCCCACTTATCATTCTACGGAGAGATACCACGATGCGTTGTGTTTTACGCAAATCAGTACTTATATTAATCACCAGTATGCTCCTAACATCGCTGAGTTTTGCTGGTGGAGATGTTGAGGCCGGAAAATATAAAGCGGAAACCTGTTTAGGGTGTCATGGAGTTCCAAGCTATACAAATGTATATCCCACTTATAGTGTTCCACTATTAGGTGGCCAGCATGCCGAATACATTGTTATAGCCTTAAAAGCATATCAAAATGGTGAACGTAGTCATCCTACTATGCAGGCACACGCAGTAGGATTGAGCGAACAAGATATGGCTGATATTGGTGCATATTTCCAGTCTTTAAAGTAAACAATACACTAAACTTTTAAAAATTTTTAACTGCTCATGAAAAAATTAATTATCACAACGATCTCACTTCTTTTTGTTTTTACACTTGTGCCTTGCGTTGCAGCGGAAGAAAGTGGACATGATGAACCAAAAGCCACTGCTCGAAGTGGTGAGGAAGTTGCCAAGCAATGTGTGGCTTGTCATGCGGAAGATGGAAATAGTATAGCGCCGAATTTCCCACGCTTAGCCGGACAACATGCAGATTACATGTTTCATTCTTTAATATCATATAAAAATGGTGACCGAAAAAACGCTATTATGGCGGGTATTGTTGCCGCTCTAAGTGAAAAAGAAATGAAAAATGTTTCTGAATATTACGCCAACATGGGCGGCGGACTTTCTGTAATAAATATTGATGACGAATCAAGTTTCTAAAGAAACTAGATAAAAATTACTTTTCCTGTTGCTCCCATTCTTCGGGAGTAAACGCCTTTATACTTAGTGCATGTAATTCGCCGCTGGCAATTTGTGTTTTTACAGTGGCGTATACCATTTGATGTTCTTTAACCATGCTGAGATTAGCGAAGCTATCACTGATAACAATTGCTTCGTATTTTCCTTCTCCGCCACTTACCATAGCTTTAGAGTTGGGCAAGCCAGCTTCAATCAGTTTTTCTATTTCGTCTGTGGTCATAATGATAATTATCTACTAGGCACTTAATCACGCTATATCGCTTAGGCCATATAAGACTGGTCAGCTTATATCATTTGCTTCAATTAAGGCTACTAATTCATCGCCGATAAGATCTTTCTTCCAGCTAGATAGAATATCCAGCTCACGTTTTCCGCGAATGAGTTTTTCAACAACACTACGAGTGGCAAGTAGACTAGGCGCAATATTCAATTGTTCGGCACGTTCGCGTACAAAACTTTGCGCTAATTTAACCAGTTTGCGCTGAGCACTATTTAGAGGTCCTATAGTGCTTGTCGTAGGCCAATCATATTCTGGTATTTTTAGTGCTTCGTTAATTTCTAGAATTAATGTTTCAGCATATGGAATATGTTCTTCAGTAATAATTTCTAAAGAGCTGAATGCATTGATATCAGTTGGTTGTTCTATGGCTAAGTTACGTAATATTTTATCACTAAGAATCCATCGACGAGGTTTATTCTCAGTCATAGCTTGTTGTTCACGCCATTTAGCAAGTTGTTTTAAAATATTTAATTGATTGGAATTAAGTTTTCCTGCACCTTTAACTGTTTTCCAGACTTTATCAGTATTTATTATATATTTATCAATAGAGGCTAAATTATTGCACTCAAAGTCTGCCCAATGGCTGCGACCATTTTCACCTAATTTAGTTTTTAAAGACTGATAAATTTCAGCTAAATATTTGACGTCATCAACAGCATATTTTAGTTCTTTACTGGTTAATGGTCTGCGTTCCCAGTTTGTTCTAGAAAGTGATTTATCAAGTTCAATATTACAAATTTCGGATACTAATTGTGCATAACTTACTTGTTCTCCATAGCCTAGTAGGCTGGCAGCAATTTGAGTATCAAACATTGGCGTAGGTACTGCATCGAATAAATTGACAAAAATCTCGAGATCTTGGCTAGCCGAATGAAAAATTTTAGTAATAGAGGGTTGATATAGTAATTTTTTTAATGAAGATAAGTTACTAATTGCTAAGGTATCTATGCATACTAGTTCCTGTTCGGACGCAATTTGAATTAAACATAAGCTTGGATAGAACGTCTTTTCGCGTATAAACTCAGTATCCAGTGCAAGCCAATCTACATTGGAGGATGCTGAACAAAATGTTTCTAAATCTCTGGTAGATGTGATTAATTTATATTCCATAATTATAAACTTCGTGAATTTCCTTCGAGTTCGCAAGGCTACCAATATATTAATTTTTTGGCTTGTTCTATCACAAAATAGTGTAACAGCTCAGGAATCAATAAAGGAATGGCAAGCACCTTATTTGCAGGAGCATACGCTGGTTGGCAAAGTTTGGGACACTCACAAAGATGACTGGCTAAGTGAGAATCAATTTTATTATGAATTGACTAATTATGATTATATTTTGTTAGGTGAAGTGCACAACCATCCTGACCATCATATTCTACAGGCTGAAGTTTTAGATGCTTTAGCAAATTTAGGTATAAATCCTAGTGTGGTGATGGAAATGTTAACCATTGAAAGTTGGAAGGATCAACCACTCACTTGGGAAAAAACCGATGAGTTACAAGAACTCGCAAGTATGTTAAACGACGGCTGGCCGTGGGAATTATATAAACCTGTGTTAAGTTCAATTGTCAGGCATGGGCTTAATTTATATGCAGGAAATATTAGTGGTGAAGAATTGCAAAATCGTGCATACGAAAATTCATTATTTGACTACTCTTACGCTGAAAAGAATTACTCTTATACAAAAGAAAACTTTGAGACATTAAAAAAAGATATTATTGATTCTCATTGTGGGTATGCGAATGAAGGTTTGGTAAAATTTATGTCACGTGCGCAAATGCAACGTGATCACATCATGGTGAGTGCATTACTGGATAAGAAACAACCTGTCGTTTTTATTGCAGGTAAAGGGCATGTAAGAAATGATTACGCAGTTCCTATGCAGCTGAGAAGAAATTTTAAACAAACATCTTACTTATCCGTTGCATACATTCCTGTGCGTGAGGGCATAGAAGATCCACAAGAATATTTGCAGGATTCTCATGATTTATATGACATTCTTTATTTTACCCCTAGTCATACTACAGAAGATCCGTGTGTGAAATTTCAAAAACAGTTGCAGAACATGCGTCAACGCCAGGATCAATGAACAATTTTGACCAATAATTTCATACACTTGCTTGCAGTCGTTGGGGTATGTGCGACAATAAGATATAGAAATTTGCTCACCTTACATTTAATAGGACATTAAATGCTCATTGGGCCTGATGCTAATTTAAAAGCAAGAATAAAAAGTCTTCGCAATCATATTACAAACGAAAATCCTCTATTAGTGGATGTGGTGGACCATTTTTGTGAGTTGGATAAGATTGCATATAAACTTGGTATTCTTACAAATAAAGAATCTTACACCACCGATATATCATGGTGGCCACTTATATCTGTGTTAGGGACGTTTTCCGCAGGTAAGTCGACCTTTATCAATCACTATGTGCAAACCGATTTGCAAAAAACGGGTAATCAAGCCGTCGATGATAAATTTACCGTTATTTGTTTTAGCAGCGATGACAAAATAAGAATCTTACCTGGTCTAGCATTAGATGCTGATCCGCGTTTTCCATTCTATCAAATTAGTGAAGAAATTGAAAAAGTATCAACGGGCGAAGGTTCTCGAATCGATACTTATTTGCAGTTAAAAACTTGTCCATCTGATTTAATTAAAGGAAAAATTTTAATTGATTCACCAGGTTTTGATGCTGATGCACAGCGCACCTCAACATTACGTATTACGGATCACATCATTAATCTTTCCGATTTAGTGTTGGTGTTGTTTGATTCGCGTCATCCAGAGCCGGGTGCAATGCGTGATACTTTGGAACATCTAGTTGCAGGAACAGTACGTCGAAATGACTCAAATAAAGTGTTATTTATTCTCAATCAAATTGATACCACCGCTGCGGAGGATAATGCAGAAGAAGTCGTAGCAGCATGGCAGCGTGCGCTCGCGTCAGGAGGTTTGGTGAGTGGACGTTTTTATGCTACCTATAATGAAGAGGCAGCCGTAAAGATAGAAGATAAAGCTTTGCGAGAACGTTACCAACGTAAACGCGACCATGACCTAGGTGAAATTTATCAACGCATTTCAGAAGTCAGTGTGGAGCGTGTATATAGAATTATTGGTTCGCTTGAAAATACTGCAAACCAAATTGAAAATAATATTGCACCACAAATTCAGGAAGCAACACGTACATGGGGCAAACGAGTACTGATGATAGATGCACTAATTTTGATACCTGTTTTCTTGGCTATGCTTATTTACTTTGTTAAACATTTTGGCTACGGAACCGCTTTTGATAGTTTTGGAAAAACAGGTGTGATCTGGGCTATTATTCTTGCATTGTTGCTGTTATTTATTATTCATCACTTCATAAGAAATTTTGTGAGCAAATGGGTGGCTAAGTCCTTACCTAAAAGAGAGTTAACAGGAAGTGCAAGGGCAGGCTTTTTGCGCAATACGAAATGTTGGCAACCATTATGGCGTCCTTTTATTGTCGGCTGGAATAAACACACCCGTCAAAAACTCATCCAGATTCGAGAAGCAGCTGATCGTTTTGTTCAGACATTGAATGATGAATATACTAATCCGTCAGGCGAACACAGGGATATGTGAATCGGAGTCGAATCAGGGATGAATTTTTATGAGCAATTGTGTTCTTGATTCGAACAATTTCTAGAACATCAAGACTTTTTTACTCACGGCCCGCATAACTAAATAAATCCAAGGCCAAACAATAACGCTCGTGACTACAGGTGCCCAGTAGACCCAGGTTTTAGGGTCTTCGCCTAATATTCCCAATATCCATAGCGACAAACTCATATAAGGCAATAAGATCATGCCGATAAACATCGCTTGTTGATGCAATGGATATACTCGCACGCGTTGATGAAAACGAATTGCAATATAAGCTGTGATCGCAAACCCTAGTGCGTGTTGACCTAATAGAGCACCTTGAATGACATCTACGCATAATCCTAATATCCAAGCGATGCCGACACCGACTTTTTTTGGAATAGTAATATTCCAATAGATGAGGGCTAGGGCAATCCATTCAGGTCGGTAAGGACGAGCCCAATCAGGTAAAGGAATGAGCATGAGTATCATCGCCACAATGAGGCTTGCAAAAATGATTAAAAATATTGGTCGACTATTCATGGATTAATCATTGCGGATTTTTGATCAGCCGAATTATTCTCAGCATTTGATTCTGATTTTTGTTCGCCCGGCCAGATGAGCAGTACTTCACGAATGGTATTAAGTTTTACCAAAGGTTTGGCTTCAACTTTTACAAATGCTTCCCCAGATATTTGTTGAATACTGGTGATCTCTGCAATGGGGTAATCGCTTGGATAACGACCATCAAGACCTGAAGTAATAACTAAGTCACCAATTTTAATGTCAGCTGTGTTGGTTAAATGTAGTAGTTCAAGTTTTTCTATATTTCCAGTACCAACTACTAAACTTCTTTGTCGACTACGTGCAACTTCACCAAGCAACGCGTGATTTGGGTCTGTCATTAAAATTGCAACTGAGCTAAATGGTCCTGCTTTATCAATTTGACCGATAATGCCTTTGGCACCTAGTAAGGGTTGACCTTCGTAAACACCGTCGCGTGTGCCTTTATTTACAACGATGCGTTGTCTATAAGGATCTAAATCTACCGAAAGCAGTTCACCAATTAGTACATGTTCTTTTTTAAAATACTTTGCTGAGGAGAGTAGTTCTCTCAGGCGATTATTTTCCTCTTCTAGTGTGGCGAGTTTTTGTAGACGTAACTCCAAACGAATTTGTTCGGCTCGTAACGCAGCATTATCTCGTAACAATTTATTACGCGATGAGAAAGATTCAGTGCTCCAGTTATATACTTTAGAAGGAAGGCTTGCCAAATACTCGATTGGGTACATTGCCACACTAATCGATTGGCGAACTGTGCGTAAATGATTGAAGTGGTGATCAACTGTCATCATTACTATCGACAAAATGACGAGCAGGAATAATTTAGCAGCAACAGATGGACCAAGACTGAAGAGCGGTTTTATGGTGAAATCTCCACAACTATTGAACAGGTCTTAATTAAGAGCGTTGTAATGATAACGAATTACTCGTTAACCGTCAGCGTAGCAGGGATTTATAGTTTAAGTATCAACAGTTAAGAGTTCGTTGCCTAGTTCATCCATAAGTTCTAAGGCTCGGCCACCACCACGAGCTACTGAAGTAAGTGGATCATCGGCAATGACTACAGGAATTCCAGTTTCTTCCATAATGAGTCGGTCAAGATCGCGCAGTAATGCGCCTCCACCGGTAAGTACGATACCTCGTTCTGCAACGTCTGCTCCTAGCTCTGGTGGGGTTTGCTCTAAAGCAGTTTTTACCGCACTGATAATTCCATACAAAGGCTCTTGGAGCGCTTCAAGAATTTCATTGCTATTGAGTGAAAAGCTTTTAGGTACACCTTCGGATAAATTTCGACCCTTTACTTCGAGTTCCATCATTTCTTTTCCAGGGTAGGCCGTGCCAATTTCGTGTTTAATACGTTCTGCTGTGGATTCGCCAATCAGTACACCATAGTTGCGGCGAATGTAATTCACGATGGCTTCATCAAACTTATCGCCCCCGATGCGCACGGATGATGAATAGACAATTCCATTCAGCGATAAGACGGCTACTTCAGAAGTACCCCCTCCAATATCCAATACCATCGAACCACGAGCTTCTTCAATAGGAAGACCTGCTCCAATGGCTGCTGCGATAGGTTCTTCAATTAAATAGGTCTTGCGTGCGCCGGCTCCCATGGCAGATTCTCGAATAGCGCGCCGTTCAACCTGAGTTGCTCCACATGGCACACACACCAATACTCTAGGACTGGGTTTAAAATATCGCCTTTCATGTACTTTCTTGATGAAATGCTGAAGCATTTTCTCGGTGGTAGTGAAGTCTGCAATCACGCCGTCTTTCAGAGGACGGATGGCTTCAATATTCGTGGGGGTGCGGCCCAACATACCTTTAGCCGAAGCGCCTACGGCTTCAAGGGTGCGCTGACCACCGTCTGGATTTCGACGGATCGCGACCACAGATGGCTCATTGAGGACAATACCTTTATCACGCATGTAAATCAGCGTGTTGGCTGTACCAAGATCGATCGATAGGTCGTTGGAGAATGCCCCGAGGAAGCCTTTAAGCATATTGGAGTAGTTAAGTGATTAATTATTCGAGAGTTAGCGTACTCTATCAGTGGCTAAAATTTTGGGCAAGCCATTAAATGTGCCGCATAAGTGTGGTAGTTTGCCGTTCGTTCATTTATATATAAGTACTATGTCGATCACACCAGAAGAAGTTCTAAAAATTGCCAACCTAGCTCGATTGCAAATCAAGCCTGATGAAGTTGAGCAATATGCAAAAGATTTATCCAACATTATTCATTTGGTTGAGCAAATGAATGCAGTGGATACTAAAGATATACAGCCGATGGCGCACCCTTTAGATGCAACACAACGTTTGCGCGAAGACGAAGTCAAAGAAGAAAATCAGCGTGAAAAATTCCAAACAATTGCTCCAGCAGCAGAGCAAGGCCTTTATTTGGTACCAAAAGTAATTGAGTAAACATAATGAATCTTTTACGCTTATACTTCGTTCTTCTTTTTCTCAAATGCTCATGTACTAGCCTGTACACTGCGTTTTTCGAAAAACTCGGGCCTCGTATAAACCTAAAATCTTCAATTATGGAATAGGTTCTAGATATTTTTTTATCTAGTCAAATAATTTGAATATGTACGATCTTTCTGTTTCACAACTTGCTGAAGGTTTACGCAATGGTGATTTTTCCAGTGTTGAGTTAACCCAACACTGTGTTGAGCGCATGCAAAAATTTAGTGATCTAAATGCATTTATCACTGAACTTGGAGAGCGTGCGATTTTACAAGCGCAAAACGCAGATAAATTAATTAAAGAAAAAAACCATGGTCCATTAACAGGGGTGCCGATAGCAACAAAAGATATTTTTTGTATGTATGGTGTTAAAACATCTTGTGGTTCTAAAATGTTAGATAGCTTTATTGCACCATATGATGCAACCGTGACACACAAACTTGATCAAGCAGGTTGTGTCACATTGGGTAGAACCAATATGGATGAATTTGCAATGGGTTCATCAAACGAGACTAGCTACTATGGACCGGTTAAGAACCCTTGGAATAAAGATTATGTGCCGGGTGGATCATCAGGGGGTTCAGCTGCCGCAGTTGCTGCGCGTATTGCACCTCTCGCTACTGGGACGGATACTGGTGGTTCTATTCGGCAACCCGCAGCCCTTTGCGGCATTACCGGCTTGAAGCCAACTTATGGAAGAGTCTCGCGCTACGGCATGATTGCTTATGCGTCCAGCCTTGATCAGGGTGGTCCGTTTGGCGCTTCAGCAGAAGACTGCGCGTATTTACTTCAGGCCATGGCAGGTTTTGATGAAAAAGACTCTACCAGTCTGGATAAAGCGGTCCCTGACTACACACAATCACTGAATGATTCGATAAAAGGGAAGGTGATCGGTATCCCTGAAGAATATTTTAGTGAAGGGTTGGGTGTTGGTGTAAAAGAAATTATACAGACCGCCATTACTTGGTACGAACAACAAGGTTGTGAAATAAAAAGTATCAGCTTGCCAAATACAGATTTAGCGATACCGGCATACTACGTAATTGCACCTGCAGAATGTTCATCTAATTTATCTCGTTATGACGGTGTGCGATTTGGTTATCGTTGTGATGACCCTAAAGATATGCGTGATCTATATGATCGTAGTCGTAGTGAAGCATTTGGGGATGAGGTAAAACGCAGGATTATGATTGGTACATACGCCCTATCAGCAGGCTATTACGATGCATACTATTTAAAAGCACAGCAAATAAGACATTTAATTAGTGATGATTTTAAAAAAGCTTTTGAACAAGTCGACGTAATTTTGGGTCCAACAACACCTGAACCCGCTTTTAAGATTGGTGAAAAAACCAATGACCCGGTCACTATGTACTTATCTGATATCTATACCATTTCTATTAACTTAGCAGGTTTACCGGCAATTTCGATTCCATGTGGTCAGCAAGGAGGTTTGCCAGTAGGCATGCAGCTAATTGGAAATTATTTTGCAGAAGAAACACTGCTCAATTTTGCGCACCAGTATCAATTGGATACCGATTGGCATCAGCAAATTCCTCCTGGTTTTAATGAATAAGGATTGCAAATAAAGATGCAGTGGGAAACCGTAATTGGATTAGAAATTCATGTACAGCTGGCTACCCAGAGCAAGATTTTTTCGGGTGCTTCAACAGCTTATGGAGCTGAACCCAATACGCAAGCATGCGCGGTAGATTTAGGTTTACCTGGTGTATTGCCGGTATTAAACAAAGAAGCTGTAAAAATGGCAGCGATGTTTGGATTTGCAGTAGATGCCACCGTTGCGGAGCGTTCTGTATTTGCGCGAAAGAATTATTTTTACCCTGATTCACCTAAAGGTTATCAAATTAGTCAATTTGAGTTGCCGATCGTAGAACATGGTAAGCTGGAAATTGTTTTAAATAATGGTGAATGTAAAACAATAGGTATCACGCGTGCTCATCTCGAAGAGGATGCAGGAAAATCATTACACGAAGAGTTCCCAGATTCTACAGGCATCGATTTAAATCGATGTGGAACGCCATTAATTGAAATTGTATCTGAGCCTGACATGCGATCTGCTGAAGAGGCCGTTGCTTATATGAAAAAGATACATTCTATTGTTCGTTATTTGGGTATTTCTGACGGCAACATGCAGGAGGGTTCTTTTCGCTGTGATGCTAATGTTTCTATGCGGCCGAAAGGGCAAAAAGAATTCGGTACGCGCACGGAAACGAAAAACCTAAACTCTTTTAGATTTGTTGAGCGTGCTATCAACCATGAAATAGAACGTCAAATTGATGTGTTAGAAGATGGTGGCGAAGTTGTGCAAGAAACTCGACTTTACGATGCCAATAAAGATGAAACACGTTCAATGCGCAGTAAAGAAGAAGCGAATGATTATCGCTATTTCCCCGATCCTGATCTGTTACCGGTAGTAATTAATAGTGAAGAGCTTGAGGCCATAAAGAAAGAACTCCCGGAACTCCCAGCAGCAAAAAATGCTCGTTTTAAGCAATCCTATGAACTTAATGATTACGATGCCGAAAATCTAGTCATGGATAAAGACACTGCTGATTATTTTGAGAATATTGTTAATGTTGGAAACGTTAAAGCAAAATTGGCAGCGAATTGGGTATTAGGCGAACTCACTGCTGCTTTGAATCAACATGATATTGAGATAATGAATAGTCCTGTTTCAGCTAAAATGATGTCTGAGCTATTAATCCGAATTGAAGACAATACGCTTTCAAATAAAATTGCCAAAGAAGTGTTTCATGCGATGTGGGCAGGTGAAGGAAGTGTAGATGAAATTATTGAAGCTAAAGGCTTAAAACAAATTACTGATAGCAGTGAAATTGAGGCGTTAGTGGATCAAGTGATTGCTGATAATCCTGAGCAGGTAGAGCAATACAAATCAGGCAAAGATAAAGTATTTGGTTTCTTTGTCGGACAAGTCATGAAGCTTTCTAAAGGCAAAGCCAACCCGCAGCAAGTAAATGAATTGTTAAAAGCTAAATTACAATAACTCATGCTTATATATTTTGACTTTAAATTGGATGTTGGAGGTTCTACGGAAAATTAAAAATGAAAACATGCCGTCTTATCTATAGAAGTATTGCTGAATCGGAAATACTCGACGAAGATTCGCTGGCACGTTTAGCAAATCTCGCTGCCAATAATAATAGAAGGTTTAATATTTGCGGAATATTGGTTTTGTCGAATGGGCGATTTCTTCAAGTGATAGAAGGGCAGTCCAAATTCATTAATCGATTATATGCAAATATCGTTCAAGATGAGCGTCATCATGATGTTGAGCTAATCAGTTATGAAGAAGTTTCTAAGCCAGAGTTTATTGACTGGAATATGAAGTTATTTAGCTTGGATGAGATTGATGAGCATGTTCGCGAATTATTAGTTAATAAATATCCAGTCGTAGACAATAAAATTCAGTTTATTGATGATGCGGTATTAATGACTTCACTCTTGCTAGATATTAAGCATTTGCAAAAGTAGGATTATTTGAATCACACATTTCAAATAACCACGAATGTGTTGCGTGTGCTAGCGATCAAATAACCGTGATTTAAGGTCGTAACAAAAGTTTCTTGGGAAGCTTACTTTTCCCTCAAGAACGTAACTTTTTTCAATTTCTGTACTGATTCTATAAACATAGATGATTGCTTTGGGTTGTAAGTTTCCATTTTTATAACCTTGCACGCGCTCGGTTGAAATTTCAAAATCCGTGAGTTCGTAACCATTATCTTCAATACAGCCAATAACAGAATGTAGGTAATTTTTCGTAATTAGGGTTCTATCGTGTGTTGCAGTTTCGGTCATTATAATTTTTATCGGTATAAACATAAAAAACCAAACATTGTGAATGACAAGTGCTTGGTTTTAAAAAAAAGAATTTAAGCAAATCTTTACAATTAATAATTACTATTAGTTAACAGAAATTAATTGTAAATGTAGATTACTGCACGATATGTCATAAATTTCCCTGCATACAGCGCGGATTACCAGACAGGTCACTATAACTTTCGATGTTGTTGAAATTTGCATTTTCAAATAACTTATATACTGATTCTGCTTGTTGAAAGCCATGCTCAACGATTAAGGTTCCGGAAGCCGTTAAAAATCTTGGAGCATTTTCAATAATATTAGCCAAGTCCTCGAGTCCATTCTTTTGGCTTATCACAGCATTTTTTGGTTCATATACAGTAACGTAATCATTCAAATTTGGGTCCTGTTCAGAAACATAAGGTGGGTTTGAAACGATTACGTCAAATTTTTGGTGTGATAAATTTTTATACCAGTCACTGTGGATGAAGCGAACCTCAGCATTGTGTTTTGTGGAATTTAATCTAGCTATTTCTAATGCTTCAAGTGAACTATCCGTTGCCGTAATTTGGCTATCTTCGCGATCATGTGCAAGTGCAATGGCAATCGCCCCTGAACCAGTACCTAAATCTAAAATTTGTGGTGATTTGATATTCGCTATTTTTTTTAAGGCAAGTTCAACAAGTAACTCAGTCTCAGGACGAGGAATTAGCACCTGTGGGTTGACTAAAAAATTTAAAGACCAGAATTCTTTTGAGCCCTTAATATAAGCCAGTGGTTCACCATGAGCTCGTCTTTGTAAACTATTATTAAATATATCGCTTTGCGTTTTGGTGAGTATTTTTTCCGGATGCGCGATTAAAGTTGTGAGCTCAATATCACAACTGTGACAAACGAGAAGCTGCGCGTCTAATTGTGCACACTCGCTGATTGTTAATAGTTTTGCGGTACCCAGTTCAACCGCTTGTTGAAATGTCATATTAGTCTGACATGGATGCAAGTAAGTCTGCTTGGTGTTCGTTTCTTAGCGGTTGCACAATTTGATCCACATTGCCTTGCATCATTTCGTCTAGTTTATAAAGTGTGAGGTTAATTCTGTGGTCAGTCACACGGCCTTGAGGAAAGTTATAGGTACGAATTCGTTCAGAACGATCTCCACTGCCCACAAGATTACGACGGGTTGCAGCTTGTTCATCCATTTGTTTTTGCCGTTCTTGATCTAGCATACGTGCACTGAGTAAAGACATTGCACGCGCTTTGTTTTTATGTTGTGAACGCTCATCTTGGCATTCCACCACAATGCCAGTTGGAATATGGGTAATGCGAATAGCAGAGTCGGTTTTGTTTACATGTTGTCCTCCCGCTCCTGAGGCTCGAAAAGTGTCAATACGTAAATCAGAATTATCAATTTCAACTTCGTCAATTTCATCTACTTCAGGCATGATCGCAACTGTGGCTGCTGAAGTGTGCACCCGACCTTGAGATTCTGTTTCCGGCACACGCTGGACACGATGTGCACCCGATTCGAACTTCAAACTTGAGAATACTTCTTTGCCATTAATTTTAGCGATAATTTCTTTATAGCCACCATGATCACCTTCATTTTGATTGATGATTTCCACTTTCCAGCCTTTGTTTTCAGCATAGCGAGAATACATGCGAAATAAATCACCGGCAAAAATTGCAGCTTCGTCACCACCTGTACCCGCACGAATTTCTAAAAATACATTGCTTTCATCATGAGGATCTTTAGGCAGAAGTAAAGTTTGCAGTTCTGCTTCGAGTTGTCCTAATCTTTCTTCAGCACTTTTGATTTCTTCTTGAGCCATAGCTTTCATTTCTTTATCAGAATCATCAGCCATTTCTTTTGCTGTTTCTAAGTCATCTAAAGCTTGTAAATGCTCATTGAATTTAGCAACGATCGGCTCAAGCTGTGCATATTCTTTGGAAAGTTTGGTAAATTCTTTTTGATTATTAATTACATCTGCATCAGACAATTCAGCTGCTATTTCTTCGTGCCGTTCTTTTAAATTTTCTAATTTTTTTATGATGGAATCTTTCATTTGCGAAATTAAAGTTAAAAATAATAATATGCTCTGGTAGATTAGAGCATAGCGATGTCCAGCTAGTTTTAAGTAGCTAATGAAAGTGTAGTATACAGATGACTAAAGTAGTCACTCTTTGAAAAATAATTGAAGATTGTTTATTCATTAGGTGGAATATTTAACAAGATTCTTGCTGCATCTACCAACTCATTTTTACCTTCTTTTCCAGCAACGTGCAATGCTTCAGTAGGTTCGTGCGTAAGTTTATTGGTAAGAGTATGTGCAAGAAACTGTAATACTTCGTCAACAGGTTTGCCTTGTTCCAGCATTTTTTTTGCTTTCTCTAAGACAACATCACGTTGATATTCAGCTTTAGTGCGGAAAGCACGTACCGTATCAACTACACCTTGGCCGCGTAACCAAAGTGCAAATTCTTGTACTTCAAGGTCAATGATGCTCTCTGCTTCGTCCGCCGCTTCTTTGCGTGAATTTAAATTATGTTCAATGACATTTTGCAAGTCATCAATAGTATAAAGATAAACATCAGATAGTTTAGCCACTTCGGGTTCTATATCTCTTGGCACTGCAAGATCGACCATGAATATTGGTTTGTGTTTACGTTGTTTTAATGCACTTTCCACTAAACCTTTACCCAATATCGGCAAAGTACTTGCGGTTGCCGTCATTACAATTTCAGATTTTGGTAGTGCCTCACCAACATAACTTAAACTTACACCATGTCCGCCCACTTTATCTGCAAGCATTTGTGCACGTTCAACACTGCGGTTTGCAACTACAATTTTTCCAATACCGGCACTTTGTAAATGCTCAGCAGCAAGTTCAATGGTCTCACCTGCACCTAAGAGTAAGGCAGAATGATTACTAAATTCTCCAAATATTTTTTTTGATAAAGATACAGCAGCAGATGCAACAGAAACAGGATTAGTTCCAATTGCGGTATTTGTACGTACTTTTTTAGCAACACTAAATGCGCGTTGAAAAAGTTGATTTAAATTTCTACCTAATGTGTCTGCCTGCACCGCGTCTTGATAGGCAGACTTCAATTGTCCAAGAATTTGAGGTTCTCCCAATACCATTGAGTCGAGTCCACAAGCGACCCGAAAAATATGACGCACCACGGAATTGTCTAAATGATCATAAATGTAGGGTTGTGTGTCATCAGAACTTAAATTATGAAAACTATTTAACCAACTTAGTATCTCTTCTTTGCCTTGGTCTATATGGTTGACCTCGCAATAGAGCTCGGTGCGATTGCAGGTAGAAATAATAGCCGCTTCATCTACTTGGGGCACAGTGATTAATTTCTTGAGGGCATGCCCCAATTTTTTTTCATTAATCGCCACCCTTTCCCGTACTTCGACGGGAGCAGTTGTGTGGTTGATTCCAAGTGTGAGTAAAGACATGAAAGTATGTGAAATTCTGTATCGTACAGCTATAAATTTGCCTAAATCAAAGCGAGATATATATTGCCTAAATACCCGTAAATTCTGTCAAAATGCGTATCAATTGCTCAGATAACTACAGTAAAATTAGGTATAGTCTAATTGAGCACGTAACACAACATAGTATATTGAAGATCAACGCCACAATTCCACAGATTCCCTACCTATATAGGCTTGTTTTAGCAGCAATTTTGGCAGTATTCCTGCTGACCAGCTGTACCAGCATGTTGAGCGAGCCTCGCTTGGACCCTGATCAATCTATACAGATACGTAAGCCTCAAGCCGAGAAATATGATGCTCAATCCGACCTCATGTATGAGGTTTTGGTCGGCGAGCTTTCGGGTCAGTTTGGGCATGTCGAGCAGGCTTTAGAGCACTATGTGAATGCTTCACAACTCACGGATGATCCCGCCGTAGCAGAACGTGCAACACGAATTGCCATGTTTGCCAAAAACTGGACTGCTGGCTTAAAGGCAGCGACTCGTTGGGAAGAACTGGTTGGTGAAAACTTAGAAATCAGCCAAATTCTAGGAGTGATGGAGCTCCGCAATAAAAATGTTGAGGGTGCAGTACCTCATTTTGAAAAAATTATGTCTGCTGCTGAAGATTCTCCAGCGAAAGGTTTCAGTATTATCGGTGCAGTACTCGCACGCGAACCAGACTTTGAATCCTCTCTTAATTTGCTTGAAATATTAGTTAACAAACATTTTGAAAACCCATATGGCCACTTGACGATGGCAAGCTTGGCATTTCAGGCGCAAGATTTTCAACGCACCATAGACGAGAGCGAAATTGCACTGGGTTTTAAACCTGATTTGATAGAAGCACGTGCTATGCGTGCGCAAGCATTAATGAACTTAAACGATACTGACAAAGCATTGTCAGAAATGAAAATTATCGTGGAAGAACAACCTGGTAATCGTGAAATGCGTATGGCGTATTCACGCATGCTGATTAATGCTGAGCGCTATGAAGAAGCAATCGATGAGTTTGAATTACTGTTACTTGAAAATCCGAACGATGGAGAACTTATCTATCGTCTAGGGTTGTTGTATTTACAAAAAGAAGAATATGAAAAAGCAAAAGCCAAATTTCAACGTTTGGTTGATCGTAAACAACGAGTAGATGAAGCACATTATTACATCGGTCGTGCTAATGAAGAACAAAAAAAATATGTGGAAGCGATAGATGAATATGAAAAAGTTCCACAAGGCCAATATTACATCGACGCAAAAGCTAGAATCGCTTCGGTTTATGCAGAGCGTGATAATATTGAAAAAGCACAGAGTTATTTAAAAGAATTACGACGCTCTTTAAGTGCGCCCGAAGCAATCATCGAAGTGTATTTGATTGAAGGTCAATTATTACATGATAAAGAGCTATACGTTGCAGCGATGGATCTTTACAGCGAAGGTTTGCAAGAGTTCCCAGGCCATAGTGATCTACTTTATGCACGTGCATTAATGGCAGAAGAAATTGATCGGATTGATTTATTGGAGCAAGATTTAAGAGCTATTCTTTCCGAAGATCCTGAAAATGCATCTGCCTTAAATGCATTGGGTTATACCTTGGCGGATCATAATTTCAGAATAAATGAAGCTCTTGGATATATAAAGCGTGCTCTCGAACTGAGACCGGATGACCCCGCTGTGATTGATAGCATGGGCTGGGTGCAGTTTCGACTTGGAAATTATGCAGAAGCGGAAACTTACTTACGAAAAGCATTCGCTTTACTAGAAGATACTGAAATAGCTGGGCATTTGGTTGAATTGTTATGGGCGCAAGGTAATTATGAAGAAGCTAAAGAAGTATTGAATGATATGCTTGAGCGCTATCCAGACGATGAGTACATATTAGAGCTAAAACAAAGACTTCAGTAATGAAGTGTCTATCACTTTTCCAGCATGCGTTTTGCAGACTGGGATTTTCATTAGTATTTATATTTATGTTTTCAGCATGCGTCACTGTTGAAAAACATCCTATGCCTGTTGATTCTGAAGTTAATCAGCAAGCCTTATGGGAAACTCATAAAGCAACCCTGCAAACATTAGAAAGCTGGAATCTCAAAGGACGTGTTGCAGGAAAATCAAATAATGAAGGTTTTCGTGCCGGAGTGCATTGGCAACAATTGCAATATGATTTTATTATTGATTTACATGGGCCGTTGGGACGAAAAGTAGCTGTAATTACGGGTAAACCCGGTAATGTTCAGTTAAAAACTTCTAAAGGTGAGAGCTATATAGCGGATGACCCAGAAGCGTTATTACAAGAATTGTTTGGTTATACACTTCCGGTAAATGGTTTGCGATATTGGTTATTAGGTGTTCCTGATCCAAAACAAGCTCACGTATCATTACAGCTAGACGGAAAGGGCCGGTTAATGCAGCTTAATCAGACAGGGTGGTTAATTAATTACAAGCGCTATCATGATGGTGTTCCCACCTTACCTGCGCTTATTCAGATTTCTAATTCAAATGTAGATGCAAATATTAAAATTGATCATTGGCAACTCAACTAATCAATCTGAATCAGAATTCTTAATTCTCTAAAGCTGTGATGAAAAATTGGCTCGCGCCTGCAAAGTTAAATCTTTTTTTACATATCATTGGTCGGCGTGATGATGGTTACCATTTATTACAAACGGCCATTCAGTTTGTCGATCTTTGCGATCAACTTACATTCAATTTGCGATCAGATCCCAATATAAACTGTAAAAATTCTATTCAGTCCATTTCCTCACAAGATGATTTATGTATAAAAGCAGCGCAACTATTACAAAGTCAAAGCTCAAATAAAAAAGGCGTAGATATTATTGTGAATAAAGTGATTCCACTTGGTGCCGGTATGGGGGGTGGCAGTTCTGATGCGGCAACTACGTTATTAGCCTTAAATGAACTTTGGGATTGTAAAATGAGCTTAACGCAGCTTGAGGAATTAGGTCAGCAACTAGGGGCAGATGTCCCGGTATTTATAAGGGGTCATTCCTGTTGGGTGGAAGGAGTAGGTGAACAGCTAACACCAATCGAGCCGTCAGAAAATTGGTATGTCATCATATATCCAAATGTACATTTGGATACACGTAAAATGTTTGCAGATGAGGAATTGACACGCGATTGCGCTCCACTCAAAATACGCGACTTCTCACAGATGAGTGATACAAATCTGACTGAGTTTGCTAATACAGAAAATGTATTTGAAAATATTGCGCGACGTTATCCAGAGGTAGATCGTGCATTTAAATCGCTAGATCAGTATGCATCTGCGAGATTAACTGGTTCCGGAAGTGCATTGTTTGCGAGTTGCCAATCTAAACAACAGGCAGAAACCATCGCTGCAAAATGTGCAACCGAATTTACAGTTTTTGTAGTGAAAGGAATAAATGAATCACCTGTGATTTCATTAAGCGAGTATAATTACGCGTAGCACTTACTATACGAGTACATATTATTGGGCCGTCGCCAAGTGGTAAGGCACCGGGTTTTGATCCCGGCATTCGCAGGTTCGAATCCTGCCGGCCCAGCCAGCTTTTAGATTCAAAACCAACACCTCTCCACTAAAAAATCATCATATTTAACCTAGTGCAATGTAATAATCATTAAAGACAATGATTACAGAACAACAAGCACAGGCATTTGCTAAAGATTGGGTCGAATCATGGAATACTCATGATCTAGATAGGATACTTTCGCATTATAGCGATGACTTTGAAATCACTACTCCATTGATCAAAACTTTCTTGGGGATTGATACAGGGACATTGCAAGGTAAGCAGAATATAAAAGAATATTGGGCCTCAGCTTTAAAAAAATTACCACATATGCATCTTGAGCTTATAGATGTCGTTATAAGTATCGAATCTATTGCTTTGTATTACAAAACAGTGATGGATAAAATGGCTATAGAGGTTATGTTTTTTGATTCATCTGGCAAAGTTAATAAAGCGATTGCTCATTACACTTTAGACTTAGACCCATAAATTATTACGTGAAAGATATTGGCCGTAAATAAAAATCATTACTAGTAGTATTCAATAAAAATCAGTTTTATTAAATTATAATCACAAAAAAGAATAAACAAAAATATGCAAGCAGATTTACTTACAAAAGTAATTCTTCCAGTCTCTCTCTTCTGCATTATGTTTGGGATGGGTATTTCTTTAAGACCACTAGATTTTAAGAGGATTATTAAATCACCGAAAGTCGTGGCCATTGGTATTTGCGCGCAAATGCTCTTACTGCCATCGATCGCTTTTATTTTTGCTAATGCGTTAAAGCTGCCGCCAGAAATTGCTGTAGGCCTAATTATTATTGCGTTGGCTCCAGGAGGTGCAACATCAAATATGTTCACTTATTTATCTAAGGGCGATGTATCTTTATCCATCACATTAACCGCAATAGTAAGTTTAATTGCGCCTTTTAGCATTCCTGTTCTTGTTGGTTTGAGTATGGTTTATTTTCTTGGCAGCAATACAACATTCAATTTGCCGATTATTGAAACAATTATTCAACTGTTAGTGATTACAGTTATTCCTGTTGTTTTAGGCATGTTCGTCTTGTCTCGCTGGGAGACTCTCGCAAAAAAAATTGAACCTGTAATCAAATGGCTTTCAATATTATTTCTGATATTGATTATTGTTTTAATTGTATTAAAAAATTATGCAAACATGCCTAGTTATTTTTCACAAGCGGGGTTAGCAACATTATTGCTTAATTTCACTGCATTAATTTTAGGATACCTACTGGCTAAATTGGCAAAACTTTTACATTCTCAGGCTATAACAATTGGTTTTGAGGTTGGCATTCAGAATGGAACATTAGCCCTAGTTGTTGCTGGTACATTAATTGGCAATGAAGTCATGATGATTCCAGCAGTTACTTATTCATTGATTATGTTTTTTAGTGGTGCTTTATTTGGCTGGTGGATGAATAAGCGCGCATATATTGAATAGAAATACAAGTGTTTTGATCTTGGCTGGACTAACGAATCGCGCCGACCCAAGCAAATATTTTTGAATAGATGATTAAAAGCTAGCTGTTGCTAGTTGAGATCATCTCCTACGATACTATTATATTTTCTCAAAATATTTCTTTTTTGAGCCTCATTTTCCCCTAGGCCTAAAACTTTATAAACATGCAGGAGATAGCCCGCATAAACATAATTATGATCACGTTTAGTAATATCATTTAAATATGGATCGCTTATTGAAGGTGATTTTTTATATATCTGCTCATAGAATTTTAATAATTGGGTTGTGTTAAACCATTTTTCTTGTTTAGCGCTTCTTTGTCGATGCGCTATCGGAGCTTGATATTCAATGACAGGATGATCATCAACATTTACTAGATAGTTTTCAAATATGTTTTGTGAAATAGATAGATTGCCTACATAGTATTGAAGTAATCGATCAGTTGTCAAAGGATATGGTCCTTCAGAAATAGCAGTGCTGTCATTTTTCGTAAAAGAGTTATTTTTTATTTGTGATATTCTTTTTCTAACAGTTCGCAGATCTATTTTCGTTGGGACGGTATGACCAACGAGTAATGCGATAGGTTTAGTTGGATGAAATTTTCCGCGCCACAGGGTAACTTGTGGAAATACCTGCAGCATTGTTTTTGCGATAATTGCAAATTCATTTTCAGATAATTGAAATAGTGGCAGCCATTGTGCGTAAAATCCGTTTTTATTAAGGCGCATCTTTGCAGTTTCATAATGCTCCTGTGTATATAAGCTTCCAGTCCCAGCTTTATAAGGTACAAATAAATCCGCAATAATCACATCATAACTTTCATCAGTACCAAGTAGAAAATTTCGTCCATCTTCTGCAAAAATGGATACTCGCTTATCTTGAAATAGATTGTTCAAGTATCCTGTGAAATATTTATTAGAAGCTTCAATTACATCTGGGATTAATTCAGTTACTACTACGCGATCAACAGGGTGACGTAAAGCAGCACCTGCGGTGATACCTGTACCCATACCAAGAAAATATACAGATTTAGGATTTTCATGCATAAGCAAAGGAAGGTGTGCTTGTCTTTCTTCATGATTACGAGCGTCAGTACCACCTATGCTATAAAAATTATTAACTTTTATGCGCAAAGAGTTTAAGCGTTTAACTACACTAACGGTTGCAGCACTGCCATCAAATACTTCTACTAATTCCACAGGTACATTATTCACAGTTCGTAATGTAACGAGCGGAAGCTCAGAGTAGTTAATTATCAGGATTGAAAAGAGTACGATTGCTTGAAAGATGATGGTTTTAAATGACTTAATATTGTTTATTAGGACAATTATTATTGTAACGATTAAGTAAATTGCTGCAAAAAGTTTAACACTTGTCCATAAGCCAAAGATTTCTAAAAATATAAATCCAGCAACAATTGATCCTACCACAGCGCCAATAGTGTTAATGGAAGCAAGGTTGCCAATAATTTGACCACTAATTAGCGGCTGTGATTCACATGCTTTTATGAGATATGGAAATACTATTCCAAGAAGAATTATCGGAATGAAAGTAACACTGGCAATAAGTACAAATACACTTAAAGTATACTCTATCCAACTTTGAGTTGAGCCAAAGTAGCTTAAATTATCTGTTGCATATATAAACAAATATGGTGTTGCTACGACTAACAAACTTGAAAAAGTTATAACAATAAAAATAGCATTCGTATGTTGTTTTACTCGTGTCAGAAGAACTCTTGCAATGATGCTGCCCAATGAGAGCGAGATTAAAAATACGATTAGAATAGTTGAGAAAGTATATACAGAATTATGTAGAACCTGAGCGAACATTCGTGTCCACAGTACCTGCATGCCCAATGTTACAACACCTGAAACAAATGCAAGAGTTAATATCGATCTATTCGATAACTTTATTCTCAAAGTCGCGGTATCTTCATTTAAAAATTCTGTCTTAGTTGATGAATCTTTAGCCTTAAAAAAACGATCGTATAGAAAAGCAAAGAGTCCAACTAGTAAGGTGATTGCCACCGCAAAAAGATAAGAAAATGTATACCCTAAATACTTCGGTAATAAAAATCCTGCTACAAAAGCCCCTAGTGAAGCGCCAATTATATTTATGGCATAGATAACAGATACGTGTTTGCCAAGAGTTGATTTATTGCGGACTAAATATTGACTTATTGCTGGAAGAGTCCCACCCATAAAAAATGCAGGAGGAAATAGTATGACTAGTGCAAGTAAGAATTTAACAAATATAAACGCCCAATGACCTGAACCAAAAGTATTGAATAGAATAGGATATAAATAATTATAAAGATCGGACAATAGAAAGTAGAGTAGTGCACTAATTGCAACTAAAAATTCTAGAAATGCGTAAATACGAAGTGGTTTTTGTATTCTAGAAAGAAATTTTCCCAAAACAAAACTTCCACATCCTATACCTATAAAAAAAGCCGAAAGTGTCGTTGAAGCAGCATGGGCTGTGTTACCAAAAATTAATCCTAACTCCTTCATCCACAGGACTTCGTATACTAGACCCGTAAAGCCAGAGGTGAAAAAGAAGATTGAAACGATTACAAAATCGAGTTTGGGTGAAACGGTACGCAATGAGCCCATGAGTAGATATTAAATGTGGTTTTTGAAAATTGCTGAAAAAGCATTGTCTTAATGGATTCTTTTTAGCTTAATTATATTGCTAGATAATATTTTCTGTTAGCAGTAGCACTGATATACTATCCACAATACAATAAACTATATATAAACACATATTTTAGGAGCGGGTATCAATTAGCAGACTTCATGCTTCCATTAACTAATCGATAAAAATAAGGTTCCAAGATAGCATGAAGTAGGTAAGCCCTGTCAGTTTTAATTTAAAACTGATCTTTCCCATATAAAAATTATTACTTATCAAGCCTAGTTTTAATAGTATTTAGCTATATCTCGATGACTCTTTGTTAGGTTTGGTAAGTTGTAGATTTAATAAAACTGTTCTTATAAATTTTTCAAAATATATAGAGAATAGATGACATACACTCTCAAGTTAAAAGATGTAAGAATCGGTGATGTATCTATAGTGGGTGGGAAAAATGCGTCACTTGGTGAGATGATTCATCATCTTACCGATAAAGGCGTGCGTGTTCCTGGTGGTTTTGCAACTACTGCTGATGCGTTTCAAGAGTTTTTAGATACAAACAAACTAACATCATCAATAAATCAATTATTAGATGATTTAGATGTTAATAATTTACAAGAACTTTCGAAAACAGGTAATGAGATACGCGATTTAATTACTAATGCGCCTTTGCCTGATAATCTCCTAAACGCAATCAAAGATTCCTATGCAGAAATGGAACATGCATTGGGTGAAAATATTGCGGTCGCCGTTCGATCTTCCGCAACTGCTGAAGATTTACCTGAAGCTTCTTTTGCCGGCCAGCAAGAAAGCTTTTTAAATATCTCAGGTATAGATTCAGTCATTAATGCGGTTAAGCAAGTATATGCTTCGTTGTTTAACGATAGGGCAATTGCTTATCGTGTTCATAAAGGTTTTCAGCATAGTGATGTCTCTATTTCTGTTGGGGTCCAGCAAATGGTCCGTAGCGATTTAGCTTCAAGTGGCGTTATGTTTACATTAGACACGGAGTCGGGTTTTAGAGATGCAGTTTTTATTACTGCAAGTTACGGATTAGGAGAGGCTGTTGTACAAGGCGAAGTAAATCCAGATGAATTTTATGTCTTCAAACCAACATTAAAACTTAATAAACTTGCTATTACTTTCCGCTCGCTTGGAAGCAAAAGAATGAAAATGATTTATGACTCCAATGGTGGTGTAAAAAAGGTGGATGTTTCTGTAGAGGAGCAAAATAATTTCTGTATTTCCGATCATGATATTGAAGAACTTGCGCGTATAGGATGTTTAATTGAAGAGAAGTATCAATGTCCAATGGATATTGAATGGGCGAAAGATGGAGTAACAGAGAAGTTATATATAGTTCAAGCACGTCCCGAAACAGTTATGAGTCAAAACCAACAAGCAGTTGAACGTTATACCTTAAAGAACAGGACTGAAGTATTAGTTACGGGAAGAAGTATTGGTCAGAAAATTGCAAATGGTATGGTCAGTATTATTGACAGTATTGAAAATATTGAAGACTTAAATGATGGAGAAGTTTTAGTTACAGATATGACTGATCCTGATTGGGAGCCAGTAATGCAGCGCGCATCAGCAATTGTAACGAATCGAGGTGGTCGAACATGTCATGCTGCAATTATTGCACGCGAACTTGGAGTACCCGCTATTGTAGGATGTGGTGATGCTACAGAAAAATTGACACAAAATCAGAGTGTGACAATTTCCTGCGCTGAGGGTGATACAGGATATGTCTATAGCGGCGAGCTTGATTATGAGGTAAATCGTTTTGAGTTTGATAATGTTCCTAAAATCGCTTGTAAAATTATGGCAAATGTTGGCAATCCTTTCAGAGCATTTTCATTTTCACAAATTCCAAATGATGGAGTCGGTTTAGCAAGACTAGAATTTATAATTAACAAAATGGTAGGCGTGCACCCCCAAGCATTGCTTGAATTTAATTCATTATCAAAAGAACTTCAGACAAAAATTAAAACCTTAATGGTCCCATATCAAGACCCTATTGAGTTTTATGTAGATAAGTTACGGCAAGGAGTATCAACGATAGCCGCCGCATTTTATCCCAAGCCGGTAATAGTGCGTTTATCAGATTTTAAATCAAATGAATATGCACATATGACTGGTGGGAGTCTTTATGAACCTCATGAAGAAAACCCCATGATTGGTTTTCGCGGAGCATCACGATACATATCTGATTCATTTAAATCATCTTTTGAGCTCGAGTGCAGGGCTCTTAAGATTGTTCGTGATGAAATGAATTTGACTAATGTAAAAATTATGGTTCCCTTTGTACGCACAACGCAGGAAGCCAAACAGGTCATCGAATTGCTCAAGCAGAATGAGCTTGAAAGAGGTAAAAATGGTTTAGAAGTTATTATGATGTGCGAGATTCCGAGTAATGCGATACTCGCAGAAGAATTTTTAGAGTATTTTGATGGATTTTCGATAGGTTCAAATGATCTTACTCAAATGACATTAGCATTAGACCGAGATTCAGAGATCATCGCAGATAAATTTGATGAAAGAAACGAGGCTGTGAAAACATTAATTCAAAATGTAATTCAGGCATGTAAAAAATCAAAAAAATATATTGGTATTTGTGGTCAAGGGCCTTCTGATTATCCAGATTTTGCTGAATGGCTGTTAAAGGAAGGTATAGATAGCATATCACTCAACCCAGACTCAATTGTTGCTACGATGATGCAATTGGGGAAAAGCTAGTATTCTTACAAGTTCAGTTTATTTAAATTTCTTTTTCCTACCAGTTGCGTTCAATTTTCAAGTGTAACGCATGTATAATTTTAGTCGCAATTTCTTCTATTGATATTGATGTGGTATCAATATATATAATGTTTTGTTCTTCGTAGAGTTCTTCAGTGTGACGTATTTCGAACGCACATTGTTTTAATGTAGCGTAGTTACTATTGGGTCTTCTTTTTTCTCGAATATCAGAAAGTTGTTCTGGTGAAATTGTAAGCCCGATAAGTTTGTGTTTTACTTTTTTGATTGCTTCCGGTAACTCTAGTGATTCGAAATCTGAGTCGGCTAAAGGGTAGTTAGCAGTTTTTAGTTCGTAATGCATCGCTAAATATAAACAGGTTGGAGTTTTGCCGCTTCTTGATACTCCGGTTATCACAACATCTGCTTCTTGCAAGTCATTTGCAAGCAAACCATCGTCATGACTTAAGGCGTAATTAAGTGCATCCATACGATGGCCATAGGAGTTTGGGTTGCCTAATCCATGCATAATGCCTGATGCCGACGAGGCATGAGTTGCCAAATCTGATTCCATGGATGGAATGAATGTAGAGAAAATATCGTAAACAGGTATGTTTTCTTCGGTGAATAATGATTTTATTTCATTATTGGTCAAGCTCGTGAAAACCAAAGGTTGTATTCCTGTTTGTTCTTTCTGGTAATGGATATGGCGGATCACATCTTTTGCTATATCTGTGTCAGACACAAATGGAAATACAACTTCATTTATTTCGACATCAGGAAACTGAGTAAATAACGACTCAGCAAGTGCAGTGATAGTAATTGCTGTGCCATCAGAGACAAACACTACGTTTTGTTTGCGTTTCTCGGTCATCGAATCGAGCCTATCAAAATAACTATAAGAAATAATAATAAATTGTCTAGGTATAAAATCTAGTGAAATGTTGTTTAACTTATCAAGTAATTTACGTAATTAGTTTTGCTAAGTTTTACTATCTGAAATTTACCAGCTCTGATCCTATTAAAAATAGAATATGCACCCCTTCTGCTAAGGTTATGTTTATTGCAGATTTGGGTGATATAATCACCCGCGCCCAAAAAGGGTCAAAAAGCCCCGAAGTAAGGGCAACATGATTAATTGACTATTTTATTAATAAGCTGAGACCGTATTTATCATGATTCGCCAAAGAATCTTACCTGCTGACAGTAATTTAATGGTGTTCTCAGGCAATGCGCACCCAAAACTTGCGCAGGACATTTGTGATGATTTGAACATCCCGCTAGGCAAAGCATTAGTCAGCAAATTCAGTGACGGAGAAGTGCAGGTTGAAATCCAAGAGAATGTTCGAGGTAAAGATGTCTTTTTAGTCCAACCTACGTGCATGCCAACTAATGATAATGTAATGGAGTTACTGATCATGGTGGATGCCTTAAAACGATCTTCGGCAGAGCGCATCACCACAGTGATTCCATATTTTGGCTACTCCAGGCAAGATCGACGCGTTCGTTCGATCCGTGTACCAATCTCAGCCAAAGTCATTGCTAACCTGTTGCAAGTTGCTGGCACTGACCGGGTATTAACTGTTGATTTACACGCTGACCAGATTCAAGGATTCTTCGATATTCCAGTAGACAATATTTATGCATCTCCCATTTTGTTAGGTGATGTATACAAACGTAAAGACCCTAATTTAATCGTGGTCTCACCTGATGTGGGCGGTGTAGTACGGGCACGCGCTCTAGCAAAACGATTAGACGATGCTGATCTCGCCATCATCGATAAACGTCGCCCGGAGGCCAATAAAGCAGAAGTCATGCATATCATCGGCGAGGTGGAAGGGAAATCCTGCTACATCATTGATGATCTGGTGGATACGGCCGGTACCCTATGCCAGGCGGCTAAAGCATTAAAAGAGCATGGGGCTGAAAGTGTCAGAGCCTACGCCACACATCCAGTACTCTCAGGTAAGGCTGTTGAAAATCTTGAGAATTCTATGCTGGATGAATTGGTAGTAACTGATACAATTCCGCTCCGCGAAGAAGCTAGCCACTGTACTCGAATTCGCCAAGTAGGGGTTTCGGGCCTGGTAGCTGAATCAATGCGCCGTATCAATCAAGAGGAATCTGTGAGTACCTTGTATATGGATTAAGGTATATGGGCATCTCGCGGCCCGGTAGCAGAAAATAAAGAAAGTTTGGAGAAATACTAATGAGTGCCGATTTTACATTAAGTGCCGAAGTTCGTGACGAATCGCAGCTTGGCAAAGGAGCGAGTCGCAGGTTACGTCGTTCGGGCAAAGTACCTGCAGTCATTTATGGAGGTGGGGAAGATCCCGTTTCCGTTACATTCGATCACGACACATTGATTCATAGTTTAGAGCAGGAAGCTTTCTATTCTCATATCCTGACTGTCGATGTTGCAGGCAAATCACAGCGTGCTATCTTGCGAGATCTACAACGCCATCCATATAAACCAACGGTTTTACATATGGATCTTTTACGCGTGCGTGAAGACACTGCGATTAACGTGCATGTGCCTTTACA
The DNA here is from genome assembly GCA_028279275.1 of Gammaproteobacteria bacterium. GTDB lineage: Bacteria > Pseudomonadota > Gammaproteobacteria > UBA4575 > UBA4575 > JABDMD01. Next base: position 230,148 of record JANQOB010000009.1, read on the forward strand.
CTTTTTAAATGAAGATATTTGCCACGGTGTAAAAATGGAAGGTGGTGCTATCAGCCATAACATCGCAGAAATTGAAATTTCATGTTTACCAAAAGATTTACCAGAATTTATTGAAGTCGACACTGCCGAACTTAAATTAAATGAAGCTATTCATCTTAGTGAAATCAAAGTTCCAGAGGGGATTACTATCGTAGAGCTTTCGCATGGCGAAGGGCACGACCACGTTGTTGTCTCGGTACATGTTAAACGTGCTGTTGAAGAAGAACCTGTTGTAGCGGCACAAGGTGAAGAGGTTGCAGAAGGTGAAGCTGAGACTAAAGCAGAGGATGATGCCAAAGACGAAGATAAATCATCAGGAGATGATTCTTAACTAATCTCTCTTGTGTCTAATAATAAAGGCATCCGCCTAATTGTCGGACTTGGCAATCCAGGTGATAAACACGAACAAACCCGGCATAACGCCGGGTTTTGGTTTGTGGACGCTCTAGCCCAAAGAGAAAATGCAATATTCAAACATGAGCTTAAGTTCAAAGGCGAAGTAGCTCATTTCAGTTGTCAGGGACAAAAAACCTGGTTACTTAAACCCCAAACTTACATGAATGATAGTGGCGAATCTCTTCGGCCATTTTGTGATTTTTATAAAATTCCCACCGAACAAATTTTAGTAGCACACGATGAAATAGATTTGCCCAATGGCGAAGTAAAAATTAAATGGTCAGGGGGTCATGGTGGGCACAATGGTTTGCGTAGTATTTTTGCGCATTTAAATAAAGACTTTTGGCGCTTGCGAATTGGTGTTGGTCACCCCGGGCATAAAGATCAAGTAGTCAACTACGTACTAAAAAGAGTGAATCAACAAGATCGTGCAGATATTGATGATGCGATCATTGACGCAATGAACTGCATAGAAGAATGTGTTGAGGGTAATTTCGATTCTGCAATGAAAAAATTGCACACAAAAGGTTGATGCAATGGGATTCAAATGTGGAATTGTAGGTCTGCCTAACGTAGGCAAATCAACACTCTTTAATGCTTTGACTGCAACAGAAATTGCAGCAGAAAATTATCCTTTTTGTACAATCGATCCAAATGTAGGAATCGTTCCAGTTCCTGACCCACGCTTAGACACACTTGCTAAGATTGCATCTTCTGCAGAAGTCATTCCAACGACGATAGAGTTTGTTGACATTGCAGGACTCGTAGCAGGAGCCTCTAAAGGTGAGGGATTGGGCAATCAATTTTTAGGCCATATTCGAGAGACCGATGCGATTGCACATGTGGTACGTTGTTTTGAAGATGAAAACATTATTCATGTAGATGGAAAAGTTAACCCAATTTCAGACCTTGAAACCATTTATACAGAATTAATTTTAGCCGACCTAGAATCCGTTGATAAAGCGATCGCAAAAGTAGAACGTGTTGCCAAGTCTGGAAATAAAGATGCTTTAGCACAAGTAGAACTATATAAAAAACTAAAAGAACACCTTGAAAACGAAAAAGATGCATTTAGCTTTGAAATAAGTAAAGAACAAGCAATACTTTTACATGAGCTGCATTTAATTACTGCTAAACCTTCATTTTATATTGCAAATGTAGCGGAAGATGGTTTTGAAAATAACGAACATTTAAAAAAACTTGAAGAGTTGGCAAAAAAAAGATCTGTTCAAGTGATTCCTGTCTGCGCACAAATTGAAGCCGAACTTGCTCAATTAGATGATTCAGAGCAAAAAGAGTATTTAGCAGAGTTAGGTTTAGAAGAGCCAGGTTTAAACCGAGTAATACGCGCAGGTTATGAGTTGCTGGGGCTGCAAACGTTTTTTACTGCGGGTCCAAAAGAAGCACGAGCGTGGACAGTTGCTAAAGGCGCAACTGCTCCGCAAGCGGCAGGCAAAATTCACACCGATTTTGAAAAAGGATTTATCCGAGCCGAAGTCGTTGCCTATCAGGACTATGTCGATGCCAATGGTGAAGCAGGGGCCAAAGAAGCCGGTAAATGGCGTCTAGAGGGTAAAGAATATGTGATGCAAGAAGCGGATGTGGTCCACTTTAGGTTCAATGTTTAATACTTTTGGGTAGAATTGACAGTTTGCAGGGCCTTATATAAGGTCCGCTAACCCAAATCATGGGTCAATCTAAGTATATGGCTATGTAGCTCAGTTGGTTAGAGCACAGCATTCATAATGCTGGGGTCATTGGTTCAAGTCCAATCATAGCCACCACCCTTCCGAGTAGGTATTACTCACAAATTAATAATCTCGACGTGGATTCTTTAAATTATTCACGAGGCCATTGCAAGTTTTGGTTTCTTGCGATGATCTTTTTGGCCGGGGACATATTTAGCGATGCGAGGTACGGAATGTGCGAGAACGCATATGTCATTGATACCTTGTTGTTCTGCTGTAGCCTCGATGTTTTCAGTAATTGAATCTGCGATATTTTGATTCGTTATGCAGCGTATCGTCGCGTATTCCTGATTAACATTTGCGTGTGCGAGTTCATAGTCATCATCACCCATAGCAACGAATCGTGAATAACTAACATTTACACCGGGCGCTCCTGAATCCAACATTAAGTCCATGAATTGTTGTGATTGATCGCGATTGACTACAGATGAAAAACACACTTGATTGGTTTGAGCTGTTTTATTTTTCTCCAAGAATTTAAGCCCTGTGCCTTTACCTTGCCCTCCAACATCAAAAACAGCTTGATCACGCCAATGTGTGTGACCGGTTAAATGATCAATCGCGTGAATAATTTGTTGTGTGTTTGCAGGATAGTGTGGGTTAGCAATTCGGCTTGGTATATTAAACATACCTTTATCAATCGGTAAGCTATACATGAAGCCGCGCGCTGGCAAATGAAACTCTCCGGCTTTAGCCATTGCGGTAAAGATTCCTTCTACATCCGAATTGTCAGCAAGCACCATCAGAACTTCTTGTTCACTATCTTTTGTAATACGTAGCCAACCAAGTCGATCACGAAGACCTTTACCTTCTGCGTAATAGACTACAGGGCCGTGTGCACCGGCATTGATGGCGGCTTTAGCAATGCGGTCGCTTAAGCTATGACTTACGCTACAAAAAATTACACTTAAATTTTCTGAAAGCTTATGACTGTCTTTTTTTGTATTTAATGCTTCAGTTGTTCGTAAATTATGAAAATTAGATCCTACATAAGCACTTTCACATGGTGTGCTAAAGACGGCTCCCGTTGCTTGCAAGTCTAATTTACCTTCTTCAATAACGAGTCCGAGAACACGATCGACATCATGCACGGGAACGACCATTTGTAACATGGTTTTTGATGGGCTAATCGGAGGGACCCATGACTTCCACCAGTGCTCGCGTAATAACGTACCGCGTGCTTTTGAGACTAGTACATCCGTGACTTCTCGAGATGTTAGCGTATTAACAACTGTATCTGCTGATTGGTTAGGCAATACAGCAGTGATGAGTGAAATTTCGTGTTTAGTATTAAACATGATTATGCGGGTCCTAGTTGAGTAGAGTCGCTATCAATTTCAGAAGCAGGGTCCGGTAAATTTTCTTTCTGCCCTTTTTTCTCATTTCTTTGCGTGTATAAGCCTACAGCTAAAACCGTCATGATCGGACCAACGGAAGCAAGGGCTAAAATTCCAAAACCGTCACTTACACCAGGAATATTCGCACCCACACCAAGGCCCATTGCTAATACAAGGGGTACCGTTATAGGGCCTGTGGTAACACCCGCGCTGTCCCAACCAAAATTAACAAAGCTGTTTGGTGCGCGCCAGGTAAGAATCAATACAAGTAAATAGGGTGGCATTAACATCCAAATTAAAGGTAAGTCGTAAGCCATTTTTACAATGCCTGCACCAATACCTAAGCCAACACCAATCGCTACAGCCTGCATTAACAATTTCTTTCGAAATGCACCCACTGTAATTCGTTCCACAGTGTCACCCAATGCATTTAGAGCAGGTTCGGCAAGTGTTGCACCATAACCTAGGAAAAATGCAAAACCGATAGCAACTAACTTGCCTGCATGACCATCACCAAATAAAGGTCCTTCTGCATGTTCAAAACCCCAAGGAACAATTTGTGCAAACGCTAGAGGAATATTACTGCCTAACTGCCCACCAAGTGGGGTAAGACCAAGCGCGATACCAAGGCCAAACAGTGCCATGCCTACGAGTGCAAAGGTCACTCCGATACCTACATCACTGTCTTTATCTAAACGTTGTTTGAGTATTAAGCGTAAAACAAAATATAAAAACAAACATAAGGGGATAATTGCGCGAAGTGCTCCTACAAATGCTTCCCACAATTGATCTGTAAGAGAAGTTTCCTTATCCCATGTTTTATCACTAATTAATTCAAAATCTCGGGTATATATTTTTTTAACAACAAGATTTGGATCTGTTACAACAATTTTTCCATCTACAAGTTCTGCTTTTCCGCCATCAAAATCTAACTCATAGCCGTTAGGTAAGGCACCTGTTTCTAGGTAAGTCGCAAATTCTTCATCCGTAATGGCTTCTAATTTAGGGTCTAGTGCTTTCGAATTGTTAGCAGTCTCTGTTTGGGTCTGAAGAATTTCAGTGCCTTTGTAATTTGAAGCACCATAATAGTCATTATTTGTATAGTGATATAAAGCGAGTAGCAGTACGGCCAGAATAGGGAATAGAGAGGCTAGTGTGACAATTCCAAATCCAGAATGACCGCTGCCCCCGGAACCGCTACTCACAACTCGACAAACACCAATTCCTAAAGCAAGCACTAGAGGAACGGTTACAGGACCCGTGGTTACTGCACCACAATCCCAAGCTAAACCTAAAACATCACGTAATTCTGGAACTTGACTAAAATAAAAAGATATTGCTAATAAACAGAGTACTGCGGGGATGGCTAGAAATTTCAATGGCCATGCGTAAAAAAATCGCAACACCCCTAACATAACCGCAAGGCCGACACCTACACCTACACTTGTTACAAGTTGATTAGAAAAATCATTCAGCAAGCTGTATAACAATGGTGCTTCACTCGCAATAACGCCACTTCCTGCTGCTTTAAGAACTGCTATAGCTGGTTCTGCAAAAGTAGCTCCTGCACCAAGCAAGAATGCAAAAAGTAAAATAAGTGGCATGCCACTTTTGCGTGGCAACATACTTCCGATTATTTCACCTAACGGCATGAGGCCCAGTCGTAAGCCCTCCATGAAAAACATTAAACCGATTGCAACAATGAATATTCCAACTGCAATCATTGCTGCGTATACGATGGGTAGTTGTAAAACGAGTAATTGGAAAATGATGAGATAAAAAACGATAAACCAAATGCCTTCAACCTGGCTTATAAAATTCCTTTTTCCATAAGGCCATAAAATTCGAAATGTGTCACGTAGACCCAAACGAAAACGAGGGTTATTCTGAAGCTTAGAGGTTGCCATTTTTTATAAATTCGAATTAAGTTATTGAGTTTTATCGGCGGTAGCCAATATTCCTTAAATCAAACTCTGAAATGGAGCTGGAGCGTTAATAGTTAAAATATTGAAATGTGCAAATATAAGAAAGAGGAATAATGAGTGAAGGATTGGGTATTTATGATAGTTTCATCGGCTTTTTTATACATGTTGGTACGCACAGCTTGACCCTGAAAGACCCTGCGTAAACAATTGAATTTTAATAGAATAATGATTATTCAATAATCTTAAGCGATATCAACTAGGGAAATATTCGTGTCCGTATTAGAGACCCTTATCGGTAAGAGGAAACCGAAGTTTGATACTTACGACGTCATCTTAGATTTGCTTCAAAAATTTATGATTGAGAGTAAATCTCAAGCATCTATGCGCAGCTTTACACCACCTCAACAAGTTATGTTGACGATGTATACATTTGGCGCGCTTACATTCCTATCAGAGTTTAATGAAGTTCCAGAAGCGGAACATATTTTAGTGCTGGACACTTACTTGCAGCGCCAAGGTTTAACCGACAAACAATCGGTAACAGAAGCAAGAACTATAATTGAGCAAGCTAAAGATTCCAGTATGCACTGGGGTGTCGAAATTGGTTATAACACTGCGATGTATTGGCATAAAGAAAAAGATGCAAATGCGCCTAAAGCACTTGCACGTCTATTAAAAACGACACGCAAATAAAAAAAAGTTCTTATTGTATTTAAAGTTTTATAGTGGGTTATCCACCACTTTTGATTGCAAGGTTGGCTACTGCATTCCGCAAATTGTCAGCATGTGAATTGGTTGCGGATCTTTCAATTAAAATTTCTCGTGGAGATGTTTGGTCTCCGTAATAATCATGATTCCAGTCGTTACGTGTTTTGAGTACAGCACCTTCAATATTAATGCCACCATATATTCCTTTGGTTCTTGAAAACGCTAGAATATCTGCCGTTTGTGCTTTTGCTCCCGCACCTATCGGACCTGCAGCAATGCTGACATCTCCTCCTAGTTTGAAGGAAGATGTGAGTAAAGCATCAACACCTTTGTCGGTCATTATCATGAGAATAATTTCTGATACCTCAACACCAATTTGAAAACCTACCGTGCCAGAACCCATGGTATAAAATGCAGGATCGCTCCAAATGTTGCCATCTCCTTTTACTAGCAATACACCGCTCCCTCCTGAGCCACCAAAAATGAGTCCGCCTTTTACTAGTGAGGGAACAATCAAAACACCTTTAGCTTTACTCATATTGTCACGAAACCACGTCATATCGGGGTCAATCGTAAATGTATTAACTGACTCAGCTGCAGCATCGACTAATGCTTCTGCAGTTGCAGTAGACGCATTTATTTGTGAAGAAGAAACAAATAGAAAACATGTAAATACGGATAATGTTAAGAAATATTTACGAGCAATCTTATTCATTTGAATAACCTTTATATTAGGAGAGTTATTTTTTTCTAATTATAACCTTAAACCACAGCAATGCGATAAAGTTCAATTTTTTCAAATAAATTTACCATTCTCTTATATAACGTTTAGCCCAACACGCAATATTTTCGGCAATATATTCTGCATCCGTTTTTCTGGATATTAAATGATCAGTTTCATCTAAAGAGATAAAGCTTTTGGGGTGTTTGGCTTCCACGAAAATTTTAGCTGCTTCGTCGATTGAAACAATGTCATCGAATGGGGAATGAAAAATAAGAATTGGTTTATTTAATTTTTTAATAAACGGTTTCTCGTCGTAGCTTTTTAAGTCCTGAATATATTCCTTGGTAAGTCTAAAGGGTCGATCAAATATACTTACATCTTCAAAACCCTGTTTTAAAATTTTAGGAATATGTTGTTCAAAGTGGTCAAGCACATGCGCAGGGCGACTAGGAGAGGCAATAGTAGTTACGGCTTGAATTTCATCTAATTCACAAGCAGCCGCGGTTGCTGCAATACCGCCTAGGCTGTGCCCTATGAGTAGTTGGGGTTTTTGATAATTATTCGTTAAGAATTCTACTGCTGCTTTAATATCATTAATATTGCTAGAGAAGTCTGTATTAGAAAAATCTCCCTGACTTTTTCCAAGTCCTGTAAAATCAAAACGTAATACTTGTATGCCTTGTTTGGCTAGTGCTTTACAAATGCGGTAGCTTGCAGCATGGTCCTTAGAGCATGTGAAGCAATGGGTAAAAATGGCCTGTACTCTCGGTATGTCAACTTCATCGATAACTCCTGCAAGGATTTCACCGTTATTATTTGAAAATGTAACATCCATGTATAAATTAGCGATTTTTTAATTTGGGTGGGTACACTTTGCTATGAGTTAAACTTTCTTCTATATTCGCCAATAATTCTACATCTTTGATTAATTAAGTCTATTATTCGTTATGTTGGATACTTTAAGACTGGAGGAACAAATGAAAACTATTTTTTTCACTATATGCGTATTTATGTTTTTTGTTACATCTGTGAATGCAACGGTGTATCACTTTTTCAATGGAAAAGGTATCACAGAAGCGGCTATGGAATGGGAAGAGGCACGAACAAACTCAAAGGAGGTAGATTTATTATTGGTTTCAGAATATGTGGGCTATGTGGGGGCGTTATTTGATCACTTATCTGAAAAACAACATATTTGTACGCCAGATGAAATTACTAAAAATGATGTTCTACAAGTTGTATCTGACTATTTGAAATATATGATAAAAGGGTCAAAAAATGCTGGTTCAGTTCAGGTAGAAGCAGCACTTTACAAACAGTATTCCTGTACGAAATAGGAAATTTTAATAAAACATTTTTATATTGTGGCTAAAAACGAGGAGTTGGTAATGAGATATTTAAGTTTATTTTTTGTGTTAGTTCTATTTGGATTAGATGTTCACGCAGAGGATTCGATTGAAACTAATATCATTACACAAGAAATTGACTATGAAGTTGGTGATACAAAGTTAACAGGGTATTTAGCTTTTGATGCATCAACGGATGAAAAGCGCCCGGGCGTACTCGTTGTGCATGAGTGGTGGGGGCACAATCAATATGCCAGAACTCGTGCTGAAATGTTGGCAAAGCTTGGTTACGTGGCATTCGCTGTCGATATGTATGGTGATGGCAAGTTAGCAGAGCATCCCGATGATGCTGGTAAATTTATGCAAGAAGTAACCAGCAATATATCGTTAGCAGAAAAGCGAATGGAGGCTGCACTTGATGTATTACATCAGCAGCCAGTAGTAGACACTTCAAAAACTGCCGCTATCGGATATTGTTTTGGTGGGGCAATGGTGTTGCACATGGCACGTATTGGTACTGATATTGATGGCGTAGTCAGTTTTCATGGGAGCTTGAGTACAGAGAACCCTGCACAAAAAGATGCTGTTAAAGCAAGAGTATTAGTATTGCATGGAGATGCAGATCCATTTATTCCCAAGGAACAAGTCGATGCTTTTAAAGAAGAGATGCAAAATGCTGGAGTGAGTTATGAGTTTGTTGCTTATCCAAATGTAAAGCATAGTTTTACCAACCCACAGGCTGATGAATTCAGCGAGAAGTTTGATTTACCCGCTTTAGAATATGACCAGCATGCTGATGAAGATTCATGGCGACGCATGCAAGCTTTTTTTGAGTGGATTTTTTAATGAATATTAATTAAATGTTTAAATCTGTTACTTATCTATAAAGTATTTCTGCATAAAAAAAGCCCCTAGAAAGGGGCTTTTTTATTTTAAAAAATAATTAGCTTAGGCAGCTTTACTTTGTAAAGCGCTCGAAATTTTTGCTAATTCATCTTTCAAGGTCTGTGGTGTACGCGCACCAAATTCATCAAGATATTCACTAATAGCTTGAACTTCATCTTGCCATTGAGCAACGTTAACACTTAAAAGTGCTTCCATTGTTTCTTTAGAAACGTCGAGGCCTTCAATGTCAATATCATCCACATTTGGCAAGTAACCAATTGGTGTTTCACGCGCATCCACTTTTCCTGTTACGCGATCAAGTACCCAAGCAAGTACTCTCATGTTTTCACCAAAACCAGGCCACATAAATTTGCCGTCCTGGTCGCGACGGAACCAATTAACGTGGAACAATTTTGGTAACTTGTCAGATTTAGGTCCAAAGGTTAACCAATGCGCAAAATAATCTGCGAAGTTATATCCACAGAATGGTTTCATTGCCATGGGGTCACGACGCACTTGACCGGCACCACCAATTGCAGCCGCAGTCATCTCAGAGGCACAAGAAGCACCTACTAACACTCCGTGTTCCCAATCTTTGGCTTCATATACAAGAGGAGCCAATTCTTTTCGTCGACCACCAAATATGATTGCACTAATCGGCACACCGTTTGGATCATCTGCCATAGGTGAATAAACTGGGTTGTTTTTTGCTGAAACCGTAAAGCGTGAGTTTGGATGTGCGGCTGGTCCTACTTCAGGATCATAAGGATTCCCTTTCCAATCCGTTACGGGCTCCATACCGTCATCTTTATCTTCCCACCAAGGTTGGTTATCTGCTGTCACGCCAGCATTTGTAAAAATTGCATCCGATTTTAAACATTCATATGCGTTTTTATTTGACCATTCGTTAGTGCCCGGAATCACACCAAAGTAACCAGACTCAGGGTTGATCGCCCATAAGCGACCATCTTCACGTAAATGTAACCAACAAATGTCATCACCTACTGTTGTTACTTTCCAGCCATTGTATTGTTCAGGTGGAATTAACATTGCAAGGTTGGTTTTTCCGCATGCAGAAGGGAATGCGCATGCAACGTAATGGGTTTCACCTTCAGGACTTTCAAGACCCATAATTAACATATGTTCTGCGAGCCAGCCCTCTGTTCTTGCTTGCCAGCTAGCAATGCGAAGTGCATGACACTTCTTACCAAGCAGTGCATTACCACCGTAACCAGAACCGATACTTCTAATAAGAAGTTCTTCTGGGAAATGCATAATGAAACGTTTTTCAGGATCTAAGTCACCTGTTGAATGCACGCCTTTTACAAATGTGCCTTCTTTTTCAATTCTCTTTAAAGCGGGGGTTCCAATGCGTGCCATAATTTTCATATTGGCTACCACATATGGGCTATCGGTAATTTCTACACCATTACGTGAAAGTGGAGAATCAATGGGGCCCATGCAATAGGGAATAACATACATGGTACGACCCTGCATGCAGCCATCGAATAATTCATCTAATTTTTTAGTTGCTTCTACGGGGTCCATCCAGTGATTATTCGGGCCCGCATCTTCTTCATTTTTTGAACAAACAAATGTTAAGTGTTCAACACGTGCAACATCAGAAGGATCTGATCGATGTAGGTAACAATTAGGGTGAGTTTCTTCATTGAGTTTAAGCAGCGTTCCAGATTCCAACATCATGTCTACCATTCGGTTATATTCTTCATCGCTGCCATCACACCAAACAATATTATCTGGTTTGGTAAGTGCCGCTGTTTCCTCTACCCATTTTGCCAAGGCATCATTCGTCGTACTCATCTGTAATTCCTTGTTTTAATTGAAAGTTATGAGACTTGTTTTGTAATTATTATTATTAGCAACAAGCTAAAAAATTCGGAGTTCCCGATTATACATAGCGAAGATGAAGATTTAAGCTTATGGAAAGATTAATTATGAGGATACCAAGTCTTATATCTCATAATAGGTATGAATTTGTGTTTAATTTTTAGCCAAACACATTAAGTGCATAGAAAACGTGGAATTAAATCGGTCCGACCATAAGAATCATTAAACCTGGCGGGATTTGATTGGGTGACATGCTTTGATGCGCTTCATTCATTTCGATCGACAGAGAAAGACCAGAATTTTTACATTTTTCATTTAAATTTTTATTTGTACTGATGTTACTTTGTTTAGGTAAAGTCATTCCAGCAGCAAGATGTAATTTAGGATTAAGCGAACTTTGGTCTTCTAAAAAGATTTTGTATGGAAAAGAATCGTTCGAAAGTGTTGATGAGATTTTATCAACCTTTAACTCATAAGGTACTCCAGCGTTTTGATCAAAGCCATGGTGAGTAATACAAAATAGTTTTGAATTTACAGGTTCAAGTATTTTTGACTGATCCAATAATAATTCACTTGGACTCACGGTATTGAGTGTTTGACTGACGTAAACTGAAATATCAACTGATGCAGTAGAAGACTTGCCTCGTTTACCTTGTGAAGCCGCTAATACCGCATTACTTGTGAATACAAGTAATGATAATAAAAGAAATAATTTAAGTGTTAATTTTAAATTAATTTTTACGGTAGTATCCATCTCACATTTCCAATATGCAAAGTACACAGAAATGTGAGACCACTCGAAGAGATATATTGAATAACTATCTCGCTGCTTTATTCGGCGGTCCCGCTGCCTTAGATATTTTTTATTTGCGCACTTTTGACACGCAGCTTAGAAAAATAACCTTAGGTCGGTGACTTTGCGTCCCCATCTTTCAATGGGTTTGCCCTTTACATTTCTATGTAACGGCACCAACTGAATAAAGTTGATTAATTGTTATTGTTTTAAACGATAATAAAAATCATTACATATAACTCTTCTAGCAAACAAGTAACCTTATAATTTGATTAGAGTTACATGATAAATAGTAATGATTAAATAAATTAAAATGTTTTTTGAGAATGTGTAACGAATTAATTTTACTTATGTTTATTTGCTTAGATTTTTTACTAAAAATGTGAGCAAATTCCGTTATAGTTGGTAACGTATTGAAAATTTTCTTTCAAAATCATTCAAAAGGAGAGTAAATATGCACAAAAAACTTTGGATTTTAATATTTACTGCAATATTAATAGTGCCTTTTAATACATTTGCAGGTGGTTCCTCGCATATTCACTATAGCTATCATTCATATGGGTTTGCAGAATCAGGTTCTGCCGAGGCTATGGTGGCAGACGTAGTGATTGCAAGACCTATAGGCTTGGTGTCAACAGTAGTCGGTTCTGCTATTTATGTTGTCTCACTACCTTTTAGTTTGTTAGGTGGAAACGAAAAGCAAGCCAGAGAAAAGTTAGTTAAAGAACCAACAGCATTTACATTTAAGCGGCCTTTGGGAGAATTTGAAAGTTTGGATTGAGTGATAAGAAATTAATAAATTATATTGTGCTATGTAATACGACTTTGTTACGGCCATCTTGCTTTGCTTGATATAGGGCTTTGTCTGCTTTGCGTAATAATTCGCGCCCTAAGTCAAATGTATTCTTTTTAGTATCAGGCTTTTCTAGTGTAGATACACCGATTGAAACCGTTAGTGAACAATCTTCTCCATCAACAAAAGTAGTTTCAGAGATGCTCTGTTGTATTCGTTGAGCGACTTCTTCAGCATAATCTTGTCCAGATTGTTCTAACAAGACAGCAAATTCTTCTCCTCCATAACGTGCTACTACGTCTATATTGCGAAGCTGCGCGCGGATTAATTCAGCCACTTTAGTCAAGACGGTATCTCCTGTCTCATGCCCGAAGCTGTCATTGACTACTTTGAAGTGATCAATATCGATAAACAAACAGCTTACTGACGATTGCAAACGTTGTGCGCGGGAAAGTTCTTCATTTAAACGTTGATCGAAAAACCTTCGATTATTTACTCCGGTTAAAGCGTCCGTTAAACCTGCCTGCTTGAGTTTTTCTTGCGCAATAGTAGTGTCTAGACAAGTAGCTAAAACGGCTGCTAGATGTTCGAGAAAATCAGTAGCGTCTTGCTTATTAAATCTGTGCAGTTGAAAACTTCCTAAGTTAAGGCTGCCTAATAATTTATTTTTTCGAAATAGTGGTAATAAAGCCACACTGCGAGGATATTTTCGATCACTTAAAAATAAATCCTCATGATGATTGATATCAAAAGCGCCGAGTAGGGGTTTTTTGTATCGTCCATAATATTTTTTTAGGTTTAAGATATCACTTGTAAAGATTAGTTCTGGATAGCGGCTAGTGTCTTCGCCCACATCACGTAACAATCTTTTAATATCTTGATGTTCGTCGTGTAAGACAATAGTTAACACATCCCAACCAAAAGTGGATTTACTCTTATGTGCAATTAGCTGCATGAGCTCAGCAAGAGAACTACAACTTAATAGTCTCAATTCTAAGTTTTGAAATTTACGCAAGGTGACTTCGTTTCTGCGTGCATCATGCACTAATGACTCAAGTCGACTGCGTAATGCGTCAATCTCAGTTAATTCTTCTTCAAGGTTAGGGAGTGTAGACATTTAATTTACCTGTTTTAATCCTTCGATTGGTACTGGTGAACCCATGGCAAATCCTTGTGCATAATCCACCCCCAGCTCGCGCAGCATTTCAACAACTTCTTCACTCTCAGCGCACTCCGCAATAGTGCCGATTCCCATAATGTGTCCTACCTGATTAATGGCTTCTACCATTGCATGGTCAATCGTGTCATCGATCATGTCGTGAACGAAGCTGCCATCAATTTTTAAATAATCAACGGGAAGATTTTTTAAGTATGTAAAAGAAGACAATCCACTACCAAAATCATCTAATGCGAACCGACAACCTATGCGTTTGAGTTCTAGAATTAACTGGCTAACTTGATCTAGATTACTTATCGCGGCAGTTTCAGTAATTTCGAAACAAACATTAGAAGGTTCAATTTCAGTTTTTTTGATTTCACCTTTGATAAAATCTAATAGTGAATCATCATTTAGTGAATTTCCGGATAAATTTATTGCGATCTGTACTCCTGATTCTTTACCAAATATGTCGTTGTAGCTTCGAAATGCGGTGCTAATCATCCAGCGGTCTAGGCTGGTCATTAATCCATAGCGTTCAGCAGCAGGAATAAAACTTGCTGGCATAATTAAATCGCCTTTAGGATCGGTAAGTCGAATTAATAATTCGTAATGTAAAGATTCTTGGTTCTGAGGTGAAAGGGCAACTATGGGTTGACAATAAATACGAAAACGATCTTCTTGTAGAGCTCCTGTAACACCCGCGGCGCGCATCATTTCAGTGTGTCTGCGTGTCAGTTCATCGTCTTCTTGTCTGTAAATATGTAATTTGTTACGACCATGGTCTTTGGCGGTAAAACATGCGAGCTCTGCACGCGTTAACATATGTGCAGGGTCTTGAGAGTTTTTATCAATCGTAATTAGGCCAATGCTAATACCGATTTCAAAATGTTGGTCGCGCCATTTAAATGTGGCGTTACGAATAGTATTTATCAGTTCTTGTGCAATTAGTTTAGCTTGATCGACCGTGGTGTTTACGAGTAACAGTGAAAATTCATCGCCACCTAAACGAGCAAATATATCAATACTGCGTATATGCTCTTTCATATGCTCCGCAGCTTGTTTAAGAATAATGTCTCCTGCTGTATGCCCAGCTTGTGCATTAATAATCTTGAACTGATTTAAATCCAGGTAACACAATACATGTTGCACATCATGTGTTGCTGCGCTTGAAATTGCTTCTTCCAGTCGATACTCAAATTCTTGTCTGTTCAACAAGCCGGTTAATGAGTCGTGAGAGGCTTGGTGGCTAATTTCTTGGGTAAGTCTTTTGGTTTCTGAGGCATCTTTAAAAATGACTACTAATCCACCGCTCTCGAGGTTTAGTGAGCTGCTCGGTGTGATGGATAATTCAATAGGATGCTCATTATTAAATCTATCCAGTAAAACAAGATTATTTTCAGACTCAATTGGTTTACCTGTATCTAAGCATTCTTTGCCTAAGTTTGTAATGCGTTCACGCGTGTTAGCATCGATAAGTTTAAGAATATTATCTATATGATTACCTTTTGCCTCGTAGCCAGGCCAGCCAGTTAGGCCCTCAGCTACAGGATTCATCGATTCTATTTTGCAGTTTATATCGGTAGCAACTACACCATCTTTAAGTAGTTTTAAAGTAATTCGATTGCGCTGTTTTTCTTGCTCAAGTTTATTTTCGGTTACAGCCGTTTTGGTAATATCTTGTAAAATTAAATTAAAGAAATTTTGGTCGTTTTCATTTTCATTATAAGCAGAAACACGAAAAAACTTTATTGTGCTATCAAGGCCAACAAATTTAATGTCTGGTATAAGCTCATTGGCATCATCATCGCAGGTATTAATAATGTGATGCAGTTTTATGATTTCAGACTGTTCAAATACTAGCGATAGGGGTGTTCCCAATGAATCTTGTTCATCCAATCCCAACATCATTGCCG
This sequence comes from Gammaproteobacteria bacterium, assembly GCA_028279275.1. GTDB lineage: Bacteria > Pseudomonadota > Gammaproteobacteria > UBA4575 > UBA4575 > JABDMD01. Next base: position 245,762 of record JANQOB010000009.1, read on the forward strand.
CGGGTGTGTTGAGTTCAACTATTGTATCTTCTTCGTCTACACTAAGTAGCCCAATTGCAGCCACTTCTAAAATAGTGTCTAGTTTGTTATCGGAGATAGGCTGGTCTTGGAATGGGCTAACCTCGAGCTCACTGGTGGCAGAAGAATCAAAATCGATAAGTTTTTCAGTTACGGGCTTAGATTCTTCAATCGAGCTTTTTAATGCATTGGGTAAAGCCTTAATATTTGCAGTTGACCATACTTCTACTTCACCAGCAAGCGCAGGATTTTCTTTGATAGTTTCATTTATTAGGTCAAAGTCAGTGGGCTTGCGTAATAAAAATATTTTTATGTTTTTATCATGTTCGAGAATCCAATTAATAACATGCAAAGGCTCTTTCATATGATGTCCAAGGACAATTACTCGGCTATCAATGTGTCCATCATGTAGAATTTCCGTAAGTTGTTGTTCGCTAGCCAGGTTAGAAATTGCAAGCGGCGGCGGGGTATGACGACAAAGATAAGTCCACAAATCCTTGCCGACATTAACAAGAGATACTTTTATCGCCATACTTGAGAACTGGCTGGAAGATGTTTGGTTTGCGCTCAATTTGTTTTTGTAGCGTTTGTCGATAGTTCGAATCACGAGTTAAAAAGATTCCCTTTTGAAGAGGTTGCTTTGGGAATTAGCTTTTATATATTGTCGAATCCACTGCCGGACCAAGCGCGAAGCGCTGTCATCCTCCTCTTTAACCTGGCGCATAAATTCATCGCGCAAATCACGGGAAATTCTGACTTGTAGTAGGGCGGATTCTGAGGGCTTTTTTACGTCGGGTGGTGTCATAGCATTATCATTCGAATATCATGATAATAGTATGACAAATTTTACATTACTATACAAAAAAAGTGGTTTGAAAAGTCTCTGGAAGGTATTGATAAATAAAGAAGGATTCAAAGCATTTATAGCTATTAGGCTTCTAATGAATATGATAAATAAGAATATTACCAAATACTAATACATAAAATTCTATGATTAAAAAAGCATATTGCTCATGAATAACCTGGATCGTTTAATCCAAATCATGCAACAACTGAGAGATCCTGAGTCGGGTTGTCCTTGGGATTTAAAGCAAACATTCGCTTCCATCCTCCCGTATACCATGGAAGAGGTTTATGAAGTGGCGGATGCCATCGACGAGCAAGATTTTGCGCAACTAAAAAATGAGCTCGGTGATTTGCTATTGCAAATTGTTTACTACACGCAAATGGCTACAGAACAAAATTTATTCGATTTCGAAGATGTCGCGGGAGGTATTTGCGATAAGTTGGTGCGTCGTCATCCGCATGTATTCAATAAAAAGGATATCGATCAACATCAAACTTGGGAGCAAATTAAGCAACAAGAACGTGTTGAAAAATCAAATTCTAAAAGTTTATTGAATGATATTCCCAATGCAATGCCACAATTATTGCGCGCAAAAATAATTCAAAAAAGAGCTGAATCGGTGGGGTTTGATTGGTCAGAGTTAAATTCTGTGATTGCAAAAGTTGAAGAAGAGTTAAGTGAATTAAAAGAAGTGATTAGTTCGGATAATCAACCAGACAAACTAGAGGAAGAGTTGGGTGATTTGCTATTTTCAGTGGTTAACCTGAGTCGACATATAAATGTTAATGCTGAAAATGCACTGCGTAAAAGTAATAAGAAATTTATTAACCGATTTCAATATATTGAAGAAACTTTAGAAAAAGAAGGTAAGAATATAGACGAGTGCTCATTAGATGAATTAGAAGTCTATTGGGAACAAGCAAAGTCTAGATGAAAACCTCTTCAGAAAAAGCATCTCTCAATATATCGCCTCTAAGTAAATCGCATAGAAAAATCTACAGCCTGAATATGTTTAGTGATGGCTCCTATGGAAATATAATCCACACCCGTTTTTGCAACTTCACGTATATTATCTAATGTCATATTGCCAGAAGCTTCTAGTTTCTTTTTTCCATCTGTCATTGAAACGGCTTTTTCCAATTCAGCCAGAGAAAAATTATCTAAAAGAATAACATCTGCTTGAGTGTTTAATGCTTCCTTGAGTTGTTCTATGTTTTCTACTTCTATTTCTAGTTTAAGTGCAGGATATTGTTGCTTGGCAGAATTTACCGCATTAGAAACGGAACCCGATGTAGCGATATGATTTTCTTTTATCAAAATTGCATCGTATAAACCCATGCGATGATTTTTCCCACCACCACAGCGCACTGCGTATTTTTGTGCATAGCGCAATCCCGGTATAGTTTTACGTGTATCTAAAATTTCTGCGCCTGTGCCAGCAATACGGTCAACATATGTTTTGGTTTTTGATGCAGTTCCAGAAAGGGATTGTAAAAAGTTTAGTGCGGTACGTTCACCTGTTAAGATTGCTTGTGCGTTACCTTTTAGTTGGCATACATTGGCATCAGCTTGCATAATTTCACCATCTTGGAAAACCCATTCTAGGTTTATGTTAGGGTCAAGTTGGTGAAATGTCTGCTCAAACCATTTTTGTCCGCATAACACTGCTTCTTCACGGCAAATAAGGATTGCCGAAGCAGTTTCATTATTACTGAATGAAGCAGCGGTAACATCGCCTGTACCCACGTCTTCTTTTAATGCAATGCTGACCGATTGGCTGATTTCTCGCAAAGCATCCTTGCTATGAATTGCTAGATCCATTTTTCATTATTATTTTAAGTGTTAGTGAATTAATTTTTATTCAGGTAATCTTTGGTAACTTTAAAGATTACTGGGCTCAATAATGCGAGCGCAATTAAGTTAGGTATTGCCATGAAGCCATTCATTACATCCGCAAGCAGCCATACAAAATTAAGTTTAATTAATGCACCTGTCATTACTGCAACTACCCAAACTATTCTGTAAGGAACTATGATGGCAGTACCAAAAATAAACTCGGCACAACGTTCACCGTAATAGCTCCAACCCAAGAGGGTAGTGAATGCAAAAACGACTAAACCGATGGTCACAATATAATTTCCACCCGTAATTCCTTGTCCATATGCAAGAGTAGAAAGTGAGGCGCCATTCTCACCGCTAGTCCAAGCACCTGTTAATAAAATAACCAGTGCAGTCATGGTGCAGATGATAATAGTGTCAATAAAAGTCCCTAGCATGCCAATCATACCTTGACGCACGGGGTCGTCTGTTTGTGCAGCAGCATGCGCAATAGGAGCGCTACCTAAGCCAGCTTCATTAGAAAATACACCTCGCGCCACACCAAAGCGAATAGCTGCCCAAACTGCCGCACCTGCAAATCCACCAGTTGCTGCAGTGCCACTGAATGCGCTAGTAAAAATTAGACTAAATGCGCTTCCAACTTGTCCAATATTGGCAATAATTACAATTAAAGAACCGGCGATATATGCAACGGCCATAATCGGAACAAGTTTCCCAGCTACTTCTCCTATGCGCTTAACACCACCGATAATTACAAGACCTACGAGTATTGCTAATACAATTCCTGTGATCATGGGGTCTATGTTGAAGTTACTTTTCAATGCATCGGCAACTGAATTAGATTGCACCATGTTTCCTATTCCAAATGCAGCGATCGTTCCAAACAATGCAAATAAAAAACCTAACCACTTCCAGTTTTCACCCAACCCATTTTTAATGTAGTACATCGGTCCACCTTGACGTTTACCGCGAGAATCGACTTCTCTATATTTGACTGCAAGAACAGCTTCTCCATATTTTGTTGCCATACCAAACAAAGCCGTTATCCACATCCAAAATACCGCACCAGGTCCACCCAAAAAGATAGCTGTAGCAACGCCGGCAATATTTCCTGTGCCAATCGTTGCAGAGAGAGCGGTCATTAACGCCTGAAAAGGGCTAATGTCACCTTGGTCTTTATCGGCTTGTCCAGAAAAAAGTAATTTAAATCCATGACCCAGTTTTCGCCATGGCATGAGTTTTAAGCCGATACTTAAGTAAACGCCAACACCCAATAGCAGTGCCAACATGATAGGGCCCCAAATAAAACTACTGAGTTGGGTTAAAAGCGATGTAATGGCTTCCATTAATTCCTCCCTTCTACAGAGTGTAGAGAATTATTTTTATATTTTAAGTCATGAAAAGTGATGCTTATTATTCTATTTTTACTTTTCATGTAATGAACAATATTGCTCATTTTTTGCCATCATTAGACAGTGTACAAGCGCAATGCTACCCTGAATTCCAAGGGATATCTATGGATACGCCAACCCTCAATAAACGCTTCCATTTGCGGCAATTGTCCTCTCAAGACAAGCTAGCCATGCTGCGTCAAGATGTAAAGCTGGGATTAATAGAACGTCCTCGCAGTTTACCGCCAAAATATTTTTACGATGAAATAGGATCTAAACTTTTCGATTCAATATGTAAAACTCATGATTATTATCCAACGCGTACCGAGCTGGCATTGTTGCAAAAGCATGCGAATGAAATAGTTGCTTTAGTAAATTCTAATACTTGTGTTGAACTTGGCGCAGGTACTTCTGCAAAAAGTGAAGTATTACTCTCAGAGATCAGCGCTCATTTTAATAAAAGCAAATTTAACTATATAAGTATTGATGTTTGCGAAGAAGTATTAGTAGAAACCGCAGCGCGGTTACAAAATAATTTTGAAAATTTATTTATTCAATCCATAGTTGGAGAATATGTTCCTTCCATCCAAGTTTTGCCAAATTTTGATGATCCAGTTCTGTTCATGTTTATAGGCAGTTCAATAGGAAATTTTACAGAACAAGAATCCATTGATCTTCTATCTAACGTAGCGAAAAAAATGACATTTGATGATCATTTTTTAATTGGTATGGACAGAGTTAAGGATAAAAATGTTCTTGAACAGGCTTATGATGATCGAGAGGGGGTTACAGCTAAGTTCAACCTCAATGTATTAACGGTGCTTAATAAAGATTTGGGAGCCAATTTCAATTTAGATAATTTTTCTCATGAAGCTGTATATAATGAAGATGAACAACAAATTGAAATGTATTTAATTTCAAACTCTGACCAGCAAGTACATATTGTTGACCTAAATGAAACGCTACACTTTGAAAGAGGTGAAAAAATTCTTACTGAAATAAGTCGCAAATATTCAAAAGCATCTATACATAGGCTATTGGGGAAAAGCGGACTTGTTGAAGTAAAGCATTATGAGCCAGATAACAAATACTTTTCGATAGTATTGGCCAAGCGAAAAAAAGAATAGTTTTTAGATTAGGCTAGCAAATCTTCCATTAGTGCTTTTTGCGCATGTAAGCGATTTTCTGCTTCGTCCCACACTACGCTTTGTGTGCCATCTAACACATCCGCTGTTACTTCTTCTCCACGGTGTGCGGGCAAACAATGCATAAATAATGCATCTTTATTGGCCAAGGAAAGCAATTCTTTATTTACTTGAAAAGCTTGAAATACTTTTATTCTCTCTTTTTCTTCTTCTTCTTGGCCCATGCTGGCCCAAACATCTGTAACTACTAGATCGGCTTGTTCAATCGCTTGTTTTGCATCATGTGTTATCTGAATACTATTGCTTGCACTCTTAACAATCTCCGAATTTGGGCAATAGTTTTGTGGACAACCAATGTTTAGTTGAAAGCCAAGTTGTTTAGCCGCATTGATATAAGAATGGCACATGTTATTACCGTCGCCTATCCATGCAACTGTGGCACCTTTGATATCGCCACGGTGTTCAAACCACGTCTGCATGTCCGCTAATAACTGACATGGATGAAATAGATCTGTGAGCCCGTTAATGACAGGTACGGAAGAGTGTGCAGCAAAACTTTCTACATTTTTATGCTCGAAGGTTCTAATCATTACCCCATCGACCATTCGTGATAGTACCCTTGCGCTGTCTTCTATCGGTTCGCCACGTCCAAATTGAGTGTCTCTTGGAGATAAAAACAAGGCATGCCCTCCTAACTGAACCATTCCCGTTTCAAATGAAACCCGTGTTCGTGTGGAAGACTTATCAAAAATCATTGCCAAAGTTTTATTTTGCAAAGGGGTGTGGTGTTTACCTGCTTTGAGCATTTTCTTGAGTTCAGTTGCACGTGCTAACAATGCCCGAATCTCGTCTGGGCTGTAATCTAGCAATGTCAAAAAATGGCGTGTGCTCATAATAATAGTTATTTCAAATTATCAGTGAATGCTTCAATACAGTTCACAAGAGTTTCAATCATGTCGTTAGCATTATTTTTATTAAAAATTAACGGTGGCAATAACCTAATAACTCGCTCCGCAGTTACATTAATAAGTAGCTTTTTATCTAAACAATGATCGACAAGTTCTACACAAGGTGTATTCATTTCTATGCCTATCATCAAGCCTTTTCCACGCACTTCTTTTACATGTGAATTTGTAGAAAGTTTATTCTTTAGTGCATCAACAATATAGGTTCCGATTGAATGTGCATTATCAATTAGATTTTCTTTTTCTATTACATTAATGGTTTCAAGTGCTGCTCGACATGCTAAGGGATTGCCACCAAATGTAGAACCATGTGAGCCTGGGACAAATAAATCGGCTACATATTTTTTTGCTAAGCAAGCGCCAATGGGTAGACCATTACCCAGCCCTTTGGCGGTTATCAGCACATCAGGCTGTATTGAATCATGTTGAAAGTAGAACCATTCTCCAGTTCGACCATTTCCAGTCTGTACTTCATCCAGCATCAGTAAAATTTCATGTTGTTCGCATAAAGTTTTCAATTCTGTAAGGTATGAAGATGCAGGAATATTAATGCCACCTTCACCTTGTATCGGTTCTACTAAAATTGCAGAAATATTAGTGTGGTTTTTAAGAATTTTTTTTACTGCCTGAGCATCATTGTAGGGTGCTCTTATAAAACCAGGAACGAGGGGCTCAAACCCCGCTTGTGCTTTTCGATTTCCTGTTGCAGTAAGTGTTGCCATAGTGCGGCCGTGGAAACTATTTTCCATTACGATGATAGTAGGTTCGTTAATACCTTTATGGTGCCCATATACACGTGCAAGTTTAATGGCCGCTTCATTTGCTTCTGCACCAGAATTGCCAAAGAACGCAGCATCCATGCCAGAGAGTTGACAAAGCTTGTTTCCAAGCTTTTCTTGTAATTCAATATGATAAATATTTGAAGTGTGAGTAAGTGTTGCGGCTTGATCAGCAATGGCTTGTGATATCTTAGGGTGAGCATGTCCCAAACCACACACTGCTATACCGGATAAGGCATCCATATATTTTTCATTTTTATTCGAGTACAGCCATACACCTTCCCCTTTTACAAACGTTACGGGTTTACGCGCATAAGTACTCATCAAGCTATTTGCAGATTTAGTCATATCAACTCATAGAAACAAAAACGGCAGCTATAGAGCTGCCGAAATTGAGATTATACTGCTGCTTAAAAAATAAGCAAAATATTATAGGTCTACCTCATTAATATTGAGGCTGGTTTATGTCAGTTTAAATTAGCTATAACTTAAAATTTAGAAAAATAAACCTGCATTTCCACCATGCCCCCAGGCCACCATGCAAGCAAGCATTGGGATAGATAATAACGTGTTGGTGCGCGAGGCAATAAAAGCAATTTTCTTTGCTTTAGCTTTTTCGTCATCGCTTGCTTCTTTAATGCCAAGCACTTTTTTCTGATTTGGCCAGATTAGCCCCCATACATTGAGTAACATGATTGTGCCTAACCATGCGCCTATACCGATAACGGTTACGCCATTCGTTGCAAAAAAATGAGTTGTAAAACCACCAACATATTCTAGAGCTGCCGCACCTGTTAACCAGGTAACCAAAGCCCCCCAGCGAAACCATGCAAGGGCTTTAGGTGCAACATACTTGCCAATCGCCGCCGGTCCAGGTCCGCTACTGTCTGCTGTAGCTTCGTTCATGGCAGGGACTTGAACAAAATTGAAGTAGTAGAGTAAACCAATCCATACAACACCTGCGAGTACATGAAACCAGACTACAAGTGACCATGAATTGATGGCATTCGGTTCATAGGCTAGAGCAATTAATATGGCAAGAATGAAACCAGAAATAATTGTGCCAAGGATAGAATTTAAAGGATTCATAAGCGTGCCTCTCTGAATAAAATATCGTTATTATTGTGAATGTGCCATATTTGGCTTAATTCCTATAAGTGATAATTATAACGAACCTCCATAGCTAACTTAAAGTTTAAATTTAAGTGTATGAATCTTCTCCAATTAATTTATATGTGCTGTATAAGATGTTCGATTGGTAATAGCTTGGTTACAGGGTCATATATCCCTTCATTTCCATTCAAAGTTTTTATTAGGTAATAGCATGTGCGGTATTTGTGGTGAATTGCGCCTGGATGATAAATCAGCAGATCAAGCGACTATTCAGCGCATGCTAATGCCTTTGCATAGGCGTGGTCCTGATCATGAAGGTGTTTTCATCTCTAAGATGATTGGTTTGGGACATCGGCGTTTATCCATTATTGATTTATCGAGCAATGCTAACCAGCCTATGCACGACAACGTGCACAACTTAACTATCATATTTAATGGAACTATCTATAACTACCCTGAATTACGAGAACAACTTAAACAGAAAGGACATCAATTTAATTCAACAGGTGACACAGAAGTTATTCTCAAGGCCTACGCCGAATGGGGGAAAGAATGCGTTGCTAAGTTAATTGGCATGTTTGCATTTGCTATATGGGATGCACATAAACAAGAAGTATTCTTAGCACGTGATCGCCTGGGGATTAAACCGCTTTATTATTCACAACATAAAAACTTTTTTCGCTTCGCATCAAACTCGCAAGCATTGTTGGCAGCAGGCGAGATCGATACAGAATTTGATGCAATAGGCTTACATCATCATTTAACTTTACATGCTGTTGTTCCAGCACCTACTACTATCTTAAAAGGTTTGCGCAAGGTGCCGCCTGCGCATTTCTTGACGGTCAATTTAAAAGGTGAGGTAATCACGCAACGTTATTGGCACTTAGATGCAAGCCAAACGGATGATCTACGCAATGAACAAGATTGGATTGAAGCTATTCGAACTTCATTGAACATTTCGGTTGAACGTAGATTACATATTGCAGATGTGCCTGTTGGCGTGTTGTTATCTGGAGGTTTAGATTCAAGCTTGTTGGTGGGTTTGCTTGCAGATTCTGGTGTAGAAAACCTACAGACCTATTCTGTTGGTTTTGAGGACCAGCCAGAAGAGCAGGGCAATGAATTTGAATATTCTGATGCAGTAGTAGAAAAATTTTCTACCGAACATCATAAGTTTTATATCAAGAATAGTGATGTATTAAAAAGATTACCTCAAGCCATTGAGCAAATGGCCGAACCTATGGTCGGTCAAGATGCTGTGGCGTTCTATTTATTAGCTGAGCAAGTGAGCCAACACATTTCTGTGGTCCAATCAGGGCAGGGAGCGGACGAAGTATTTGGGGGTTACTTTTGGTATCCGCTGATGCAGGCAGAGAATAATTTTTCAGTGGAAAGTTTTGCTAAGCACTATTTTGATCGTAGTCATTCTGAAATGTCTGAAGTGCTTAATCCAGATCTTATAAGTGAAGATTTTACTTCTGAGAAAGTTGCACAATTATTAGAAGCAGCAAATACGAAAGACTTTTTAGCAGCGGTATTACAAATGGATATAACTACATTGATTGTAGATGATCCGGTTAAACGCGTGGACAACATGACTATGGCATATGGTCTGGAAGCACGTGTACCTTTTTTGGATCATGAATTGGTAGAGTTAGCCATGCAAATGCCTAACCAATACAAAACAAGTAGTGGTGGTAAACATATACTAAAGAAAATAGCGCGAGGCTTATTACCTGATAAAGTAATTGATCGCAGGAAAGGTTATTTCCCAGTACCTGCACTTAAATATGTACGCGGAGAATTTTTAGAATTTATGTGCGATATTTTAAGTTCTGATGCATGTAAAAATCGTAGACTATTTCAATCCTCGTATGTGAATAAATTATTGGACAAACCCGAAGACTATATGACGCCTCTGCAAGGCAGTAAGTTATGGCACTTAGCCTTATTAGAGCTATGGTTACAGCGCAATGTGGATACATCTATTGCTACGTGACTCCATCACAGTAAAATATTGTCTAAGTTTTAGATCATTTTGGAGCTTTGTGATATGGACGTATTGGAACGTATAAAAGAACAAGTCGAGTCAAACTCTGTAATTCTATATATGAAGGGCACACCGCAAATGCCCCAGTGTGGTTTTTCAAGTCGCACAGCCGAAGCATTAAAATCTTGTGGAAAAGAGTTTGCTTATGTGAATGTATTGATGGACCCTGAAATTTTTGAGAACTTGCCAAGATTTGCAGACTGGCCAACGTTTCCTCAGTTGTACATTAATGGTGAGTTAGTTGGTGGATGTGATATCACCCTGGAGTTACATGAGAAAGGCGAATTGCAAAAAATGGTCGATGAAGCTGCAGCTTGATTACAAGTTACTCAGAGACTTTTCGCGCCTTCCATAAGTTCATCACTTTACAAAACACATCTGCCGTTTTTTCGGCATCATAAATTGCAGAGTGGGCATTGTTATTATCCCATTCAATTTCAGCTGCTTCTGCAATTCTAGATAATACTGTTTGGCCATACGCTAAGGCACCTAGAGTTACAGTATCTAAACAACTGAAAGGGTGAAAAGGACTATTTTTAATATTATTTCGTGCTGCTGCTGCGTTGAGAAATCCGAGATCAAAAAATGCATTGTGACCTACAAGTATGGCACGTGTACATTTGTTATCTTTTACATGTTTGCGTACGGGTTTGAATATTTCAGGTAACGCTTGTTTTTCATCAAGCGCAATTCTTAAAGGATGAAAGGGATCAATTCCATTTATCTCTAAAGAGGCTTGTTCCAGATTGGAACCTTCAAAAGGTTTGACATGTGTGGATATCGTTTCTTTTCTATATAGATCGCCATCTTGATTCATACTGATAAGTACTGCAGCAATTTCTAGTAATGCATCCGTTTCTGAATTAAAACCTCCAGTTTCAACGTCAATGACTACCGGGCAAAAACCACGTAAATGATTGGCGAATGGGATAAATTCTTGTGCTTCTTCGCTCACTTAGAATTTTCTTTTGCTAGCTAATGAGTACATTCAAGTTATAATTCTCACAAATACGAACAATTCATCTAACAGATTACATACTATGTCATCAGTTCAAAAAGTTGTACTCGCCTATTCGGGTGGTTTAGATACTTCGGTGATTCTCAAATGGCTGCAAGAAGTCTATAACTGTGAAGTTGTGACGTTCACGGCCGATATTGGGCAGGGCGAAGAAGTAGAGCCTGCGCGTGCAAAAGCACAAGCATTAGGGATTAAAGAGATTTTTATTGAAGATCTCACGGAAGAATTTGTCAGTGATTATGTGTTTCCGATGTTTAGAGCAAATACCGTATACGAAGGAGAATATCTATTAGGCACATCTATTGCTCGACCCTTAATCGCAAAGCGACTAGTTGAAATTGCGGCTCAAACAGGTGCCGATGCAATCTCGCATGGTGCTACTGGTAAAGGTAATGATCAAGTTCGTTTTGAGTTAGGTGCTTATGCACTAAATCCGGATATTAAAATAATCGCGCCTTGGAGAGAGTGGGACTTAAACTCACGTGAAAAGTTACTGGCTTATGCAGATAAACATGGAATAGCAGTAGAGCAAAAGCGTGGTAAAAAATCTCCTTATTCTATGGATGCAAATTTATTGCATATTTCATACGAAGGTGGGCCACTTGAAGATCCATGGAATGAGCCAGAAGAAGATATGTGGAAGCTGAGTGTTTCGCCTGAGCAAGCACCCAATGAGTCAGCATTTATTGAAATTGGTTTTGAACAAGGTGATGCCGTAAGCATAGACAGTGAAAAGAAAACACCTGCACAGTTATTAACATTTTTAAACAAGATTGCATGTGAACATGGCGTTGGAAGGCAAGACATTGTGGAAAATCGTTATGTTGGAATGAAATCACGAGGATGTTATGAGACGCCGGGCGGTACTATTTTGTTGAAAGCACATCGTGCAATGGAATCATTAACCATGGATAGAGAGATCGCGCATTTAAAAGATGAGCTCATGCCGCGTTATGCCAAGTTAATTTACAATGGCTATTGGTGGAGCCCAGAACGTTTAGCGATGCAACAATGCATTGATGCAACGCAAGTGAACGTCACAGGTACTGTACGAGTCAAATTATATAAAGGGAATGTAATAATCGTTGGTCGTAAATCAGACAGTCATAGCTTATTTGATGCAAATATCGCCACTTTTGAGGACGATGAGGGTGCCTATAATCAACAAGATGCAGAGGGTTTTATCAAATTAAATGCCCTAAGAATGAGGATTGCGGCAAAATCTTCTAGACATCGCGACTAAATCAATTTAAAACATAAACTATAATAATTCGAACTAATTCATTATGACTAAGTATTTAGCAGTTCTCATACTATTTGCATTGCTTGGCAGTGGCTGTGCAACTTCTCCAGATTACGCACCTGATGAAAGAGATCCATGGCAGGGATTCAACCGTAAAGTCTATAGTTTTAACGATGCGTTAGATCGCTCATTTCTCGTTCCAGCCGCTGCGAGTTATCGTGCAGTGACTCCAGATATTGCCGAACAGGGCGTCAGCAACTTTTTCTCCAATATAGGCGATCTGGGTGTTGCGTTTAACAATACTCTGCAATTTAAGTTCTTAGATGCCGCTTCCGATATCGGACGAATCATCGTGAATTCGACGATTGGCTTATTAGGTTTTATGGATGTTGCCAGTCGCATGGGTTTGGAAAAACACGATGAAGATTTTGGACAAACACTTGGATACTGGGGTATGGACTCAGGTCCTTATTTAATGCTGCCATTTTTCGGTCCGAGTACTGTGCGTGACGGGCCGGGAAGAGTCGTGGATACTCTTATTTACCCGCCTAATTGGGCAGACATAAAAACTTCAGAACGAAATGGTTTATTTGCTCTCAATCTAATCAACACCCGTGCAGAATTAATGCAGTTGGAAGAGAAGACAGGTGACTTAAGTCGAGATCGTTACGTGTTTATTCGTGATGCATATTTGGATCGTCGAGAATTTCTAGTTAATGATGGTGAAATTTCAACAGACGATGATCTTTACGAAGAGCTCGAAGACGAATAGTTGCTAAATAATGCATCGTGGGTAAGTGCATCGTCTGCAATAAATCTGCAGGACCTTTTTACTCCTTACATAAAGCTTGTTTACCTGTTTACCAGAATACACAGCAGTCTTTAAAAACAAAATTGTCTAGCTATCTTGATTCTGACGAAGAGTCATCGATTGCGGATTTGAAAGCATGTCGACCTTCTGAAGGTTTCTCTGAGTATCACTTTAAACAAATTTGCATCAAGGCTTGGCAAGAGCATGCTAGGCATGTTGTAAGTCAGGCGTCTTTAAATGTTCCCGTAGCCAAGAAGCTTTTAAATATTGCGAATGAGTTTGAAATCTACAAAAATGAAACAGAGCCTTATCTAATCTCTCGCTTAATGAATTTTGAATATTTGCAGGCCCTGCAAAATGATCAATCAATAGAGTTTCATTCTAACTTTGATATGACTGCGATAGAGCTTAATGAAGGTGAGTATGCAATTTGGCAATTTGATGAAATAGATAAATCAGAACAACATCAATACTCACAACAAAAGTCTTGGACGCTATTTAGTTCGCTTTTAGACAATTTGTTTATGAAGTCGCGCTACAAACCCTTAGATGTGAAACTTGAAAAGTCGGGTAAATTATTAATTACGAACCAAGCACTCCATTATTTGTTAGATAACTCGGTAAAAGAAACAAAATTTTCAGATATTCATTCTGTAACGCCTATGAAACATGGCATAAGAATTCAAGCCGCAATAAGGAATGCTACACCAGATACCTACATAACTGGAGATGGGCGTTTTACATATGCCTTGCTGCAATATGCGCAAGGTAAAGATTCTAGATAAGCTTAACCGCCAAATAGTTTTTTGAGCCAACACATAAAGCCACCGCTATCACCGGTTCGTGATGATTTTGACTGGGTGGTTCGCCCGTTCTGGGCTTCATAGTGACGGCGTAAAACCGAATCAGTTGGGACTGCATTATCCATACTTTCTCCTTTTGACCTTAGTTAAACAAGGATAGGTATTGTTATTGTTATGGAGATTGCTTGTACCTAGGTACAGTCAGGGATTTTGTGCTTTGTTTGGCAAAGGGTCAACTAAGAATGCGGTACTATGCAAGGAAATTTGATCTATTTTTATGGTGGTTAAGTTTTAACTACTTGCTAATAAGCTGGTATTATAGTTAGGCATAAATTATTAAATAATCATAACGAGTTTAAGGATTTAAAGGATGAATAGAAAAGCGCTGGAAGTACTGGCGGGCGGTAGATACCTTGAGGACACGGTGATACATGACAAGGATCGAGACCCTGAATTTGAACGTCATATTCGTAAAATACTTGAGCTCATAGGTGAAGATCCAACTCGTGAAGGGCTATTGGATACCCCAAAGCGCGTCTCTAAAGCGATGCATTTTTTAACGGAAGGATATCACCTCGGAGTTGAAGATGTTGTTCGTGATGCATTGTTCGAAGAACAATGTGAAGAAATGGTGATTGTTAAGGACGTCGAATTTTATTCTTTATGTGAACATCACATGCTGCCATTTTTCGGTCGTGCACATGTCGGGTATTTACCAAAAAATAAGGTCATTGGTCTAAGCAAAATTGCACGTGTAGTAGATGTATTTGCAAGACGTTTACAAGTTCAAGAAAGACTCACTTCGCAAATTGCAAAAGGATTAATTGAAGTACTAGATGCGCATGGCGTCGCAGTAGTAGTTGAAGCGAGTCACTTCTGCATGGTGATGCGTGGCGTACAAAAACAAAATAGTAAAACGGTTACCAGCTCGATGCTTGGTGCATTTCGAGATGATTCACGTTCACGCTCAGAATTTATGGAGCATATTCGCGATTAAGTGAGCGCCTTGACGCGCGAATACGATATCCATCAGGGATGATGCAATAGATTAAAGTACTGTTGCTTTAAAAAATGAACAGGTTGGGAATTTAGTTTTTAATTTCAAAAGTCTTTGCTTTCGAAAAAAATATTTCCTTTTTGGAAATAGTTGCAAACACTCCAAAGCAGATAATTATTAGCTTTTAAGAAATTAATATCTCGTATAAAGAGAGACTTACCTCTTTTCTTTCCACCAATTTTAATCAATGTATAATTTAAACAACAACAATGGATAAGTGTCTTGAATTTCCATAAGTCAATTAACTGATACTGAACAGAGGTTGGATGCAATGGAACTGCATGGATGGAATGACTGTAAAAACATAATTCCCGAAATCAAACGGCAACCTAACAATAGAATTGCATCTGATCCTATTTGGTTGTTGCTCATCGATGGTACCGTTCTAGGGCATACCGTACGGTGTTTCTTAGATAGCAAAACCGAAATATCCTGGGGTGGGATCAAAAAAGACCGTGTTTCGCATTGGGCTTACAATATTCCCCCACCGCTTCCTGAAGAATTTACTCCTAAAAAAATAAAGAAATCTTTTTAAGGCTTCTTTGATGCATGACCAATATAAAAATTTGGATCTTGAAGACATCGACAAGTTGAACAATAAAGGCTGGTTTCTAGTCACTTACTTTCAATGTCGTAAAGACTCTAAAGCCTGCGGGTCACGTGATCGCGCGATTGAAAAAGCAAATAGTATAGATCGAGAAGTAGGTATAAGGACTGTAGAAAAAGAAAATTATGTTGTCTTTGAAGTTTGGGAGAAGTGGTGAGATCTACTCACAAACCAAAATGTGAACACACGGGAGTGCTTATATAACGTTCATCATGCGCGATGTATCCGTTTCATTTCTTAGCTAGAATGTCCGCTATCGACTGAAAGCGAACAATTATTGAATTTAAAACAGAGAGCCAATATCAACTCAGCACCTAGCTAAGTTTTCAATTGTTGCTAAGCTATAATTTAGACGCATAGACTTGTTTTACATATTCCTTTGTAAATATTCTTGTAACAAGTCTTAAAAATTCTACATCACATTCTGAATTTGCAGAGTTAATAATATCTTCAAAATCAGAATTTTCTGTTTTACTTTTATTGTAAAAACTAATTAAAGACTCTTTTACTTCCGGTAGTAATTGTTTTGCGAGCTTCTGTGTAGATTCTATGTTCTTAGGCAAAACATTTTTATTTTCTAAGCTATTTGCTAGACCAGATGTTAGTAAATCATCTATAAGAATTTTATCTAAACCTGGGTGCGAAATCGCTTCTGCGCATGCAAGTGCGGCAGCTGTTATATCGCGTGTGTATGCTATGGACGTATACCCTTTTGGTGTGAAGGTATCCGTCGCGTTACATTTCGTGCGTTGTTTAAATGGAAGCCAGTCTGTAATTGAAAGATTAAATGGCATAGTCAAATACTCCTTGCTTCTAAATTTTGAGTACGCTGATATGACTTAGAAGCAACAAGTACTATCATCGCTTTAGCAGTATTTTGTTGTCGCCCTGCAAGTTGTTTATTAAATCAGCGACATAAAAAAACCCACTATAGTACAGACTACAGCGGGCTTTTTAATAACCTCTCGCTTTAGCAGTACTTAGTTATGCGCCCGCAAGCTGTAGCTCAAATCGGCGCAATATAGTCTTAACATATTATATGAATTGCACTTAGTCAAACTTCTTAATAATTTTAATTCATAATACAAGTAAAGTACTATGTATAGAGGACATTCATAAAATTAATATCAATTAGATACGCAATAAAATTGTAGCGTCAGAAATATATTAATGTCCGCTATTGGCTGGCAGAAATACGCTATTCGGCAACAGCTCCTGCATAGCGCTAATAAGTTACATCCATGTAACGATGCAGTTTTTTTTAGCACTTCCGCCATCCATGATGGTCGAAGTGGGGATAATCTAACTACAAGGTTTTATAAATATGACTACACAAATACATCATCTAACTGCGAATGATGTAACAATCATGAGATCTATGCTGACCACCTTTGGTGAAGTATTCAATGATATGAATACCTATACTGAAATGCAGCCCAATTCAAACTACTTGGAAAAATTACTAAATAACGATTCATTTATCGCATTGGCCGCGTTAAAGAATAATAATGTTGTTGGTGCTATGGCAGCATATGAGCTTGTAAAGTTTGAGCAAGAACGGAGTGAAATTTACATTTATGATCTTGCAGTAGATAAATCCCATCGGCGTAAAGGTATTGCAACAAGCTTGATAGAAGAGCTAAAAAATATTGCTGTTAAACGAGGAGCCTACGTAATTTTTGTTCAGGCTGACAAAGGTATTGAGGATGAACCAGCCATTGCTCTCTATAATAAACTTGGAGAAACTTGTGAAGACGTATTTCACTTCGATATTCAAGTTAATAATTAGAAAGCAGATATTTAATTAGAGATTAATATCATGAAAGATCTAAAAAAAATATTTCGTAACCTAGAAAAAGAAATGAGTCGATCAAGCTGGTTTGATGACGGCTGGGAAATTTACAACCGCGGTGTTTATTTGCAGCTATACAAGTTTAATTGGCATAACCATAATCAGGAAGGGATTCATTTTGAGACTTTTATAGAAGCTAGAGAAGTCAAACAAAAAGCATTCCCAATCTGTCTGCATGCGGAGCAGGATTGTCCTTCACAGAAGGAATTCGTTCAGGAGTTTTTAGTATTAGAAAAAGATCGTATAAACAACTGGAAGGGTTATCAGATCGGTGAGGGTTACAATATTTGCAAAAGAAAGCTCCCTCTCAATTTTAAGAATCTAGAACAACGACTACTCGAAGAGTTCAATAGGCTTCGACAGTTAGAAAAGGGGATAGAACAGGCATTAAGTCTGGTGCAAGCTTAGCTTGGTTAGCCTAATCAAGAGAGCGTTTTACATAAAGTAGTAAAACTATGAAGCGGAAAAAAAGTCCATGTATTGATGTATGCGAGTTTGCGGGCCCCAAAGGGTGGTGCCTGGGTTGCGGTCGAACGGAACAGGAATGTAATAAATGGAAGACAATGAAGCCATATGCTAGAAATGACCTTGAGAAAGAGCTTCATAGAAGAATGTGCAAGATGGC
Organism: Gammaproteobacteria bacterium; assembly: GCA_028279275.1. Classification (GTDB taxonomy): domain Bacteria; phylum Pseudomonadota; class Gammaproteobacteria; order UBA4575; family UBA4575; genus JABDMD01. The sequence goes on from JANQOB010000009.1 coordinate 263,925, forward strand.
TGCTATTCGAATCGAGCGTTAACCAATCACTCAATCAGTTGGCGCGTAAAAATCAATGTTGGCCATTTGCTAGCAATTGGTTTCTTTCAAATCAATGAATAATTTAACTGAGTCCACAGAAGAAGATGTTATACGCAGTTGGCATGATCGAGCCCAAGCGTACGACAATCTAATTGGACGATGGCCAATTTTTACATCGATGGCAGACCGACTTTTGGAATGTATTTTCGAGGAATTTAATGGGCATGCACTTGATCTCGCTGGTGGAACTGGTCTAGTTGCCGAGCGATTGCTGAATAAGCATCCAAAAGCAAGCGTAACCTTGGTAGAGCCTGCAGCAGAAATGCGTGCATTGGCTGCCCGTCGCCTAGGTGATCAAGTTGAAATTAAGGATTTCACTAGCGACGAACTTGATAAGCTTGATGCCGTTTTCGATGCAGCATTTTGTAGTGCTTCATTTCATTTAATGAACGAAAAAACTACTTTGCCGAGCGTGGCATCTGTCCTCCGTCAGGGATCTGTATTCTCTACTAATCTATGGGGACACTCCTTCGATGAGGCGGTAGATTTGAATCAAAAAGTGGATTGGATGCAATTCTTGGATGAGGCACTTGCCGAATTTGATCAGCCACCGATGCATCGGCCCAAAAATCCTGCATACAGTATAAAAAGTGCAAAAGAACTAAGAAAAATTGGTGCGGTTTGTGGGCTTCATCTTTTTGAAAAGAAAATTGTGACTACCGAAATTGAGACACAATTTAATATTGAATTCGCAGCTATGAATTCAAATTTTCTGAGTCAAGTTGAGACAGAAATTCGGACGCTTGTAATTGACCGAGCACTACAATTGTGTCGTGGTGTTGATATTATATCTTCTGTAGAACTTAAATTTGAAAAAATTTAAAATATTATTCTTATTTTGCCATTTTTTTTGGTAATAAATCGTTTAGGACTGAAGATTTAAAATAACGTTTGGTAGTAATCGCATAGAAGTTCTCATATACGTCCGGTATTACACAATATTTTTCTAAAGCACCGCTGTGTAATTCATCTTGAACCACAACCTCAGGTACAACAGCAACTCCTCCAGAATCTCTTGTTAAAAGACGTAACATCGCCATATCATCTACTTCAGCAAATACGTCTATATCTAATTTCAAATCTTCACAAAGTAAATCAAATTGATTGCGAATATCACTATTTTGTCCGGGTAGAAGAAATTTATGTGAAGCTAAATCTTTTGGAAAGTTAAAGCGTCTTTTTTTTGTTTTTCTAGAGGGACCAACAATACATACAGATTGTTGTGCAATACGTCTACATCGCCAAGGTTCATGTTTGCTAGTCGAAACTGGTTGATTTGATAAAATTAAATCTAATTTATGTACGCTTAAATGATTTAGTAATGTTTTCAAACTACTTGATTCTAAAAAGAGTTGAACATTATCTTTATCTAAAAGTGGGCGTAAAAAATTTTCCTGAAAATTTCTAGACAGTGTTGAAACAGCACCCACGCGAAACTGTTGAATCTTCTGTCCTTCGCCACTACAAACTGTTGAGATTAGCTCGTTTCCTAATTCAAATATTCCCTCAGCATAATCCAATACGATGGAGCCAAGTTCCGTCAATATTAATTTTTTTCCATCTCGTATGAACAAGTCATATCCAAACTGTTCTTCAAGCTTACGAATCTGAGAGGAAAGTGCTGACTGAGAGATATGAAGTCGATTCGCTGAATTTGTTAAGTGGCCCTCCTTGGCGACTGACCAGAAATAAAAAAGGTGGTGGAAATTAAGGTGTTGTAGGGGAATCATTCACTAAAAAAGAACGTTTTATGAACATTAATCTATTTTACATAAACATAAGACGTTTGCAAAATGCCGCCTCAATACTAAACAAACAGGCGCACTATATGTTCTTAACTCTTTGTGTGAAAGATAAGCTGATCAACTCTTTCCTAGATTGTTCTGTGCAGATTTGGGGACAGTGATGGAATTCATCTTAAATTTTTTAGGAAGTCTACTCAATCAGTTCCAATCTCCAACACTTGCATTCTTACTAGGAGGAATATTACTCGCTGCATTTCAAAGCAAGTTACAAATACCTGATGCGATTTATAAGTTTTGTGTGTTTATGCTACTCATGCGTATCGGTCTTGAGGGAGGCATGGAAATTCGGGATGGCAAAATTGAGGATATGTTTTTACCGGCCTTTATCGCAGTCACTATTGGTTGTGGAATTGTGTTTCTAGGACGGGTTACTCTTGCAGCATTACCTGGAGTAAAAACGGAAGATGCCATTGCTACTGCAGGACTGTTTGGCGCTGTTAGTGCTTCGACATTAGCAGCAGCAATGGTCATTCTTGATGAGAATGAGGTGTTTTATGAAGCTTGGGTGCCAGCGTTATATCCTTTCATGGACATACCGGCTTTGATTGTTGCGATCGTATTGGCAAATATTTACCTGACAAAAAAGAAAAAAGGCGCAGAGACTAAAGTTAAAATCTGGCCAATCATCACAGAAAGTTTGCGTGGATCTGCGCTTTCCGCACTGATTCTTGGTTTAGCGCTAGGCCTTTTCGCACAACCAGAGAAAGTATACGAAGGATTTTATGACCCCTTATTTCGCGGACTATTATCAGTGTTAATGCTAATTATGGGAATGGAAGCTTACACAAGGCTAAATGAACTTCGAAAAGTCGCACATTGGTATGCAGTCTATGCGGCATTAGCTCCTTTGGCACATGGTCTTGTTGCATTTAGCTTGGGATATGTGGCACACATTCTTACAGGCTTTAGTCCCGGTGGTGTCATTTTACTTGCAGTGATTGCAGGCTCGAGTTCGGATATTTCCGGTCCACCAACACTGCGCGCGGCAATTCCGTCAGCGAATCCTTCAACGTATATTGGTTCATCTACTAGTGTAGGTACACCAATAGCAATTGCTGTCGGTATTCCGCTATATATTGTATTAGCACAAGCTGTTTTTGAGATGTGAAATATTCACATCATAAGATTTCAAAAGAAATATTTGCTTTAGGAGTAAGTAAGATGATTAATCCTTTACAAAGGAGATTGTACAAGTGACATACATTGCAACAAAAGTAATCATTGTTACAGAGAAAATAATTTTAAAACGTGTTGCTGAAGTTATTGAGCAGGCAGGTGGAAGTGGCTATACCGTAATCGCTAGTGGTGGGAAAGGTAGTCGAGGAATACGGACTACGGGTTCTGCAGCAGTTGTAGACGATTTTAGCAATATAAAAATAGAAGTTGTGACAATGGATCGAGATGCTGCAGAGAGAATTGCAACTAATGTAGCAGAAAAATTTTTTCAAGATTATTCTGGCATCACATATTTGGAAACAGTAGAAATATTACGTCCGCACAAGTTTTGATAATAAAATATTTTGAATTATGTGTATTTATGTATTGGCTACCATACAAGCCTCTAATAACAATAATTATTTAATTTTAAGGATAAAATAAATATGTCAGATCTGAATGACCCTAGAGTATTATTTGCTGCAGAGCGCACCCTGCTTGCATGGAACAGAACATCTATTTCATTGATGGTGTTTGGATTCGTTATTGAGCGGTTTGGATTATTTTTGGAGCTTTTAGGGCCTGAATATACAAAAGAATTTCAAAGAGACATTTCATTCTTTGTCGGTGCTTCGCTAATTTTATTAGCATCTTCTATGTCGATTTACTCGATATGGCAACACAACCGTATCTTGAAAACATTACGTCCTATTGAGATACCAACAGATTACAATCTTTTTGCAAGTGTTATCGTTAATGGAGTAATTGGGTTACTTGGCATTGCACTATGTTTCTATATTGCACGTGGTTTCTTGTGAGTTATAGTTGTTAATAAAGTGGTTTGAGATTTAATCGCGACAACTGTATAAAGATATATAATTTTCGAGCTTAATTTAATTTTCTTTAAGATCTTACAGCCAAAAGCAGACAATATTTAGTTAAATTTAACGGGCTCAGATTAAAGTATTCAAGTGGAGGTTAAAGCATGAGCACTTACGGGTTTAAACTGGATGAGTTTCCGGGAAATTTTACTGTCGTTTTGGCCAAAATTGAAAAAACTAAAGTGCTAGATTCTAAAATTTGTCCAAAGGACTATACGCTTAACGACGAACAGCAAACTAAGTGGATAGTAATCTCGCCAACCGATTCGTATGACCCCTATGTATTAGATGAATTAGCTGAGAAATTATCAGAGCAATTGAACTGCAGTTGTATCAGAATTAAATTTGGAGATGCATCCGGCCATCTTGAATATATTTTGTATTCGAATGGTAAGGTCACTGAAGAGTATTGCTTTGGTGTCGACTATTCTGAAGAAATGGAAGAGTATGGACAGAGTCCTAGAGAAGCAAAGGCTAATGAAACTTTGGTTAGAGCGGATGGCTATGAATATGTCTACTTTAGTGAAGGGCAACACCCTAGTGAATCTGAAATCAAGGGTGGTATGGAGTTTTTGAATCAAATTTTTATAAAACACCAAGCAGAAATCTCATGGGATTATTGTTATCAATAGATAAAAGTGTAGTTTACAGACATGCCAAAACATAATAATTTACCTGATCATAGTATTGAAGCATCAAATTTAAAGAATAAAATTAATCCAAAAATATGTGAAAAAATAAAAAATAAATATACTCTTGAAGTAGATTTTAACCTTCATCAGTACTTACTAGATGCCGTTTTATGGTACAAATTTAATAAAGATATACAGAGCAAAAGATCACACAAAGAGCAAGTCATTTTGTTAGATGAGCTGGGCGAGAGATCTAATTCATTACTCGAATGCTTTGATAAACTTGGTTTTGAGGAAAGAGGAAAAATCATAGAAAAATTTGGGCCAAGCTTAGACATAGATGAAATAAGATATAAACTCAACCATCTTGCTATACATGCACCTATATTAGCTAAAGAAATACAAACGAACATAAAGTCGGGAAGTCAAGCTAACACTCCACTTATAAATTTTGTATCACGTCTAGCAACAATCTACCGACTCGGTACAAAATTTAAACCGACTTGCTTTTACAATGATGTAGATTCCAAATATACAGGTGAGTTTTTAGAATTTACTACAGAAATATTAGATGAGATAGGTGAAAGCTGTTCAAATACCACGATTGGTGAAGTAATTAGTGAAGTCTTGAAATTTCATGGAACGAGATAAAAATCAACATTTTAAAAATGTGATATTACCTTTCTGGTAAATAAGAATCGATAATTGCACAATCTGGTTTGTGGTCATTTGTTAAGTCGTTGAAAAATTCATTACTTGTCGGAATGGTGGGAACACTCCTTTGATAGCTCTCTAACAATAATGTAATGGTGCCGCAAATAGCTTCATCGTCATCGATAACTGCTATAACGAGCTCCATCAGATCATCTTCAGGCATAGGTATCGGTATGAACATTGTCGGTATTTACCTTTTTATAAACCTCTCTCAAAAAGTAAGTAAGCAATTAAATGAACTTGCGTAGCGTGAACTTGATTTAGATCAATTAATACGACTTCTTTTGAAAATATAGTCAACCGGTGCGTTGAAAATAAATAAAATGACTGCATATCTGGTCATATTCAAAATCGAATTAAGTGAGAGAGGACTCTATGAATATCACTCGTTTTGATCCATTTCGAGAAATGGAAGAAATCTTTAATCGCTATCGCCAACCTGCATCAAGAGATCTTGCTAGTAGAGAATATGAAGGAATGTTATCTGGAAACTGGGTTCCCGCTGTGGATATTAGCGAAACTAAGGATGCATACATTATAAAGGGTGAGCTTCCTGGTGTAGAAAAAGAGGATGTAGATATTTCTATTGATGATAACTTGTTAAGTATACGGGGCGAAAAAAAGTATGAGAAATCAGTTGATGAAGACCAGTCTTATCGTACTGAGTGTGTTTATGGCTCATTTGAGCGTAGTTTTACATTACCTAAGCAAGTTGACATCAACAATGTAGATGCAGTTTTTAAAAATGGTGTATTAAAACTAACTATGCCTAAGGCAGAGGAAGCAAAGCCGAAACAAATACAAGTAAAAATAACTTAACTGTTGTTTTTCTTTATCGAATAAAAACCCAATATAAAATATATTGGATTTCTATTTTGCATATTTAGATTTTACTTTACAAAAGTAGCTTTGAAGTAATTAAAAAAATACGAAGGACCCTTACTTAATGATTTATGAAGTAGCAGGCGATATTTTATTAACAAGAGCAAATGCAATTGCCCATGGAGTTGCTCCAAATGATCATTTTAATAATGGGCTAGCCCTTTCTTTGCGGGAACAATGGCCTGCTATGGCCAAGGATTTCAGACATTATGCGAATCAGACTCATCCAAAAGAAGGAGATATATGGATGTGGGGTGGTGCGGGTGGCGTAAGAATTTTTAATTTGCTTACACAAGCTGGTAAGCATGAACATGGAGCTAAGCCAGGCCCTGCAACTTTATCAAATGTAAATCACTGTTTGAAACGATTACGACATGAGCTTGATAAAGGTGAGATAAGTAGTCTTGCCTTACCAAAATTGGCTACAGGTGTGGGTGGTCTACATTGGAGTGATGTTTTGCCTTTAATTGAAAAACATTTAGCTGAGTTGCCAATCCCAATATATATCTATTCAACTTATCATAAAGGCCAACAAGCAAATGAAATTGGGTTGTAGCTGCTTGATGCATGTTAGTTAAATTACTTATGGCATCGTTAGTATTAATGAACCTAACCAGCAACTTATAAAAAGGATGTTACATGTTTAGAAATATAGCCATATTGCTCGAAGATAAAAGTATCAGTACAAATTTCATCAATATTACTATAAACATGGCTAAAGCAAGTGGAAGCAATATTACAGGTGTCTATGTTTTACCATTAAATCGGACAATGTTGAGCATGCCTGAAGTTGTTGATGTCAAATCGTTTCGTGATAAAGCACAAGAAATACGTCAAAAATTTGAATCCTCAGTAAAAGCAGCTGATCTAAATTCAAACTGGAATTATTCAGAATGTAGGGATATCGCTACTGAAGTGGCAAGACAAGGTCTTTACAGCGATTTAATTGTAGTTGGTTTGGGTGTTAGTGAACTTAAGACTATTGATAGTGTGCTTTTAACCGCAAGTTGTCCGACATTACTGATCCCTCAAGCAAGTATTTCGAGTGGAAATTTCAAACGTATATTAGTCGCATGGAAGAACACTAGAGAGTCAGCTCGTGCACTGCATGATTCACTTCCACTATTACACCAAGCCGAAGAAGTAAAAGTAATAACTTTCTCTGATAATAAACAAGAGAAAGAGTCTCTCAATTCATATCTATCAACACACAATATAAAGGCTAAAATAGATCAAAAGATTATTGATAGTAATGTTATAGAGTATGGTCAGCCTATGGAAATTGATAAAGTAATAGGCGATAAAATTATTGAGCTTTCTATGCAAGAAGAGTTTGAATTAATAGTTATGGGCTGTTTTGGACATTCACGACTCGGTGATGCCGTGCTCAGCGGGGTAACTAATCAAATTTCAAGAAACACTCAAATACCCGTACTCATGTCGCGCTAGTATTGTGCATTATCCTAACTAACAGTTGGTATTAGCGTTGTCCAAATAATAATATAACTTATTCAAAGTTTCCGACCGTTATAGGCCGAAAGCGGAATTATTATATTGTGGTTTACTTATTCTTTTCTCTTTTATTCCTGGCAACTACCGCCCAAATGGTCAAAGCTAGTCCAACAATTATGATATAGATTGTCCACTCAATTATTTCAACCATAACCCCTCCTGCATGCGAAAACAGCACACTATCACAATGTAAATTCTTTGATTAATACTGTCTATTAATGTTCAAATTAAAAAAAAATTATATGACCGCTATTGGCCGGATGAGATCATAATTTAGGATGAAATCGGTTGGAATCAATATTTTACAGACTTAAAATGTCTGCTTACGACCCAAAGCGGACATTCTCATTGCTTTGAAATAAAAATAAGAAATCTATAAATTATTTTTAAGTGTACAATCGAGTACTGAAAGATTCTATTTTGCTCTCAGATTTTCCCAGATTATATAAATTGCGACTAATGCAAAAAGAAAATATACAAATTCATACATAGTTAATCTCCAAAAATTCTATCCATTCACCTCCCTTTTATTTGATTTGTATAATAGACATTGGCTGATAAAAAAAATTCAATGAATTAACGCAATTGGCGCATTAAAAATAATGTTTTGATTCGCTAAGCTCTTGAAAAAAGTAAAAAATAAAGGTAGAGAATTTTCAAAGAAATAAATTGTTGAATGGGCTTTTATTATGTCCGCTATTGGCCGAAAGAAAATATTTAACTTTCTCACCATTACTAGTCGTTTACACAATTTCTTTATTATTTATTCCTCATTGAGGACGACAGGTTTATTTAATGTCCAACACTGTCTACACTATTCTTCATCAGGTACATTCGGTCTTAATATGAACATATACAACGTCGTTGAAGGATAATGCTATGAAAAAATCAACCGACTCGGGACTAGCTACGAAGTGTATTCATACTGGAGACACGTTAGACGAACGTGGTGGTATTTTTACTCCGCTATACAATCATTCTACGTTTGGCTTTCCCAACACGCAAAGCGTACTTGATGTTGTTGAAGGGCGAGTGGAAGGCAGCCTTTACACTCGTTATGGACTAAACCCCACCATTCAGTCTCTGGAAAAAAAACTAGCAGCCATTGAAGGTGGAGAATCCGCTTGGGTGTTTAGTTCCGGAATGGCTGCAGAATCAGCAACTTTTTTAGCTCACTGTAAATCTAACGATCATATCGTATGTATTGGCGATGTATATGGCGGAACGTATGAATTACTCGATACTAATCTACCTGATCTAGGCATTAACACAACTTTCATTCTAGGTGATGAGGTTAATAAACTTAGCGAGTTTATAAAGAGTAATACACGCATCATCTTTTTTGAAACACCTACGAATCCTAATATGGAAGTGTTAGATATTACATCGATAGCTGCAGTTGCAAAACAACATGGAGTTCTCACGGTGGTAGACAATACGTTTGCAACTCCCGTTAACCAGAAGCCATTAGAATTAGGTGCAGATCTTGTGATACATAGCACCACAAAATATTTAGGTGGGCATAGTGATCTCACTGGGGGAACAGTAATTGGGCCAACAGATTTACTTACCCCTATTTGGACTTGGCGCAAGAACCTTGGTCAGATAATGGCGCCTGAAGTTGCATATTTATTAGCACGAAGCTTACGTACATTAGTTGTAAGGGTGAATGCACATAATTCAGCCGCAAAAATACTTGCTAAACAATTGGTTGAACATCCTAGGATTAACAAAGTAAATTATCCAGGCCTACCTGACTTTAATGGATACAGCATAGCTAAACATCAAATGAAAGGCTTTGGCGGAATGATTAGTTTCGTGATCGATGGAGATGCAAAGGAAACTGCAGACGTGGTCGATCGACTAAAACTTTTTTCAATTGCTCCCAGCCTTGGGGGTGTGGAAAGTCTTGTAACTCAACCTATCACAACTACACATATTAACTTAACTCCTGAAGAACGAACTAAGCGTGGTATTGTTGACAGTATGGTTCGTATTTCTGTTGGGTTGGAAGATGTAGAAGACCTGTGGGCTGATCTTGAACAAGCGCTAAATTAGGCACGACTTTTTTGAGTTTATATCAGAGTCTTATTTGATCAATGACCGCTATTGGCCGAAAGCAGTCATAAAATGAGAAGTAGTAAGTTGGAATTAATTAACTACAAACTTAAAATGTCCGGTATTGACCCAAAGCGGACATTCTATTTAGCCCGATCTTCAGTGCACAGAATCTCATCATGATCTGAATATGAGTTTGTAACACTTATGATTCCGTTAGAAACTTCAAGGTTGCAAATATGAAAATTCTGCAATAGAGACTTCATTCCTTTTGTAGAATTCATGACGGATGAAGAATCGACAAAGTATCTAAGTTTTGATGCTGAACAAAAAAGTAAAAGTGGGGCTAAAAAATTACTTGAGGCAACTATTTTGTCCTATGACTCCACAAAACCTATGCATGCATATGCTGTGGAAGAGCTTGATACGAGAAAGTTTGTTGGATTTTGTGGTTTAAATCCACATGATATAGAGAATGTAGAAATCATGTATGCAGTGATGCCTGATCAACGAAAGAAAGGCTATGCAACTGAGGTTGCTGCTACCTTGGCAAGATACGCACTAAATGAGTTTAAATTTAAGCGAGTTTTAGCTCCAATTTCACCTAAGAACGTGCACTCCAGACGAGTCGCAGAGAGAGTAGGATTCAAAGACAGGGGCCTCATTCAACATAAAGATTTCTCTGAAAAAGTCCATGATTATGTTCTTGAGAATCCTTAAGTATAGATCTCTAGGCTATTAGATTTATGCTGCTTAAGCATCACTGCTAATGGCCGATGATGGCCATTATCCGAATCTAACTTCTAATCTGCTCAACCAAGCATCAAAACTTAATATCAATAAATTGTTTGAAAATTAGCCAATTTTATTGGCCATTGAGATAAGTGTTTTGGGCCATATTCGCTCCTATCATATATTTTATTTTTTAAATAAATACAATTTAAGTCTTGACTAAATAGAGCAGAAACTTAAGTGAATAGGCAGGAAAAAATCCTTATTAGTTGGATGGATACTATTAAGGAAGTAAAAAAATCTGCATCACTAGGATTTTGTTTAAGTCATCTAGAAATACTAATCACTGTATATCTGAATGACGGAATTACGCGACAAAATTTAATCAACAGTATCGAAAACGTTTCTCCTACGAGTCTAAAACGTTATGTAAAAGATATGGTTAATGAATACGGCTATATAAATGAATCAAGTCATAATGAAGACTCGCGAATTAAACTATTACATATAAGCGAGAAAGGACAAAAACTGGTAGAAGTTATTCTTAAGATGTCATGCAATGAGGATTTATGACTATCCAGTATATTAATCGATAGTTATATAACTCGAGATTTATCACAGATAGATTAATATGGCTATCGTTTTAGTTTTATTTTAATGGAGAAATTAGAAAAAATTGAAGATCTAGATTGTAACACTAGTGCTATATTAAATAAGCGTGGTTGGTTTCTAGTCACTTACTTTCAATGTCGTAAAGATTCACAAGCCTGTGAGTCACGTAACCGCGCAATTGAAAAAGCGGAAAGTCTTGGGCGTAGAGCAGGTATTCGAACTGTTGAAAAGGAGGAGTATGTTGTTTTTGAAATATGGGAGAAATGGTAATGACCGGTAATGCCCCAAAGCGGACTAATGTAACCAGTCAAAATTACATCAATGTAATATTCTGATTATTCAAATCTGATTTTCAAATTAAAATCTCAAGTAATGCTGATTTGTCTCAGTTGGCTGTAATTCATTTAAAGTAGTATTAATTTCTAAAAAAAAATTTTAGTAACTGTACTTGTATATTAAAACATGCCAAAACATCTCTATATCAAGTGGACACCTGAGGATCACTTCAATCATTATATTGTAGATGAACAGCATCGAGGATTGATTTCAATCATAAACTCTCTATATTATTTTATTCAAAGCGGTTGGGAGATTTCATCATTAAAGCCCACGATTTTGATGCTTGAGCAATATGTTATTTTTCATTTAAAAACAGAAGAATTAATATTGATTGAGAAGGGTATACCACACAAGCAACTAACTATAGTTCAAGATTATGGAAAAGAGTTTTTAGAAGAACTACGGGGTATTGTTAATAGCTCGATACAACATAAAGAGCCTAATGAAGTTATTAGTTTTCTCTCTAAATGGTGGCTTGGCCATAAAACTCAATTCCATGAAAAGTTAATTAAATATATCACTCACTAATTTTATATATTCAATTATTTAAAATGTTCGATTCTGGCCGAAAGCAGTCATAAATTAAGGAAAATGAGGTCGGAATCAATTACTTATCGGTTCAAAATGTCAGGTATCGACCCAAAGCGGAAATATATCTGTTTTGGACTGTTTGCAGTTATTCTCAATAATGAAATATTTATTCAAAAGCAAACGTTTTTGAAATTTGAAACTAAATTCCCAGTCTGTTCATTTTTTTAACCAACCTTTTATTAATTAGATGCATCGTCCTGATGGACATTATATTCGCGCATCCCTGCGCTCACTTCCATGCGATCACAAAAATACGTACAAAAATTACTAGGCGGCTGAAATACTATGCGCTAACGGTCAAACGTCCTCTGGCATGCATAATTTATTAGCATGACAATGTTGGTATCTCAAAAGAATGGAGGTTCTGACATTATGAAGTACCTTTCAACTATTTTATTAATTCCGTTTTTATTATTCAGTTCCAATGTTTTTGCTGATGAAGAGCATGTTTGTACATATGGTGATGCTGTGAGAGTAATCAGTGTTACGTACGAGGATGATCAAAATCAGGTTCCTTGTGAGGTAAATTATGACAAGGGAGAGGGTGTGCAAACTTTGTGGACTGCGAAATCCGAAATTGGCTATTGCGAAAGTAAGGCGCTTGAACTCATTGAGAAACATGTTTCTTGGGGGTGGTCTTGCCAAGACAGCGCGCAAGCTGGCAATTCTGCAGATTTAGTCACTGAATTATATTAAATAATTTCCCCAAAGAACTTAATAATATAAAAAAGCCCTGCCATGAAGGCAGGGCTTAATATATTTATCTATTAAAATTTATTAGTAGCCGTTCTATATCTAATTAGCCATCAGTAGATTCTGTTGATTCGTCCGAACGAGTGATGGTGGCATTTGCTTCCAAATCGTCAACATATTCTTCAACGGTTTGGCGAGTGAGATTCTGTTGTATGTTTTGTTTAACGTCTTCGAACTTTGGTTGCTCGGTGGTGCGTTTGTCTTCTAGTAATATCACATGCCAGCCGAAACGCGTGTTGACTGGAGCTGAGGAGTAAACACCTTTTTCCATTTCTCTTACGGCTTGAGCAAAGGCGGGCACCATGGTTTCCGCTTTGAACCATCCAAGGTCACCACCATTTGGTGCGGAGGGTCCTTGCGACTTAGCTTTTGCGAGTTCTTCAAAGTTTGCGCCGGCTTTTAATTCTTCTATTACAGCATTAGCATCTTCTTCCGTTTGCAAAAGAATATGTCTTGCTTTGTACTCATTAAAATCCGAAAGATTTAGTAAACGATCATATTCTGCTTTAAGCTCTTCCTCGGTAAAACTTAAGTCAGCAAATTTTTCAGTCATTAAAGTATTAATTAAAATATTACTTTCCTGACGTTTAATTTGTTCAATTATTTCTGGACGATCTGCAATTCCAGCATTTACAGCTTCTTGACGAAGCAATTCTGTTGCAATCAATTCATCAGCGATTACCTTGTCTGAAAAATTTGCTTCCGGTTGAGATGCACGTTTTGCTTTTGCGTAAGCCTGAAATTCGTTATTCGTGATGACTTCATCATTAATTTTTGCGAACTCGCCGCTGTTATCAACCACCATGGAGTCGGAAGATTCGGATGCTTTTTCTCCTTTGCAGCCAAAGATAAAACCAACGCTAATTAGTACCAGCAGCAGGGCTGCAATATATTGTTTAAGCATAAATATTTCCTTAAAAGTTGAGAGGATAAATTATTTACTGATTATTAGGGTAGAACGAGCTTAAAGGGTTTAACAATTACCTTTTCATACACGCCTGCATCAATATAAGGGTCGTCATTTGCCCAGGCTTGTGCACTTTGAAGTGAATCAAATTCTGCAACAATCAAGCTGCCCGTAAAGCCCGCATCACCCGGATCAGGACTATCGGTGGCGGGATGAGGTCCGGCAATGATCAACCGGCCTTGGTCTTTGAGATCGTTTAAACGCCCAATATGTTGTTCACGAACCGATAGGCGTTTTTCAAGACTATTTTCTACGTCTTGACTAATGAAAGCATATAACATGTTATTAAATATGATTGATTTTAGAGTTTGAGTATAACAATAATTTTCAGATTACAGCGTAAAGAGCTATATGCTGTTTCACGCATTATAATAGCAATTAGATTCTCATGAGCCAGTATTTTGTTATTCACCCGGTCACACCGCAGAAGCGTTTGATCCATCGTGCGGTGGAAATTATTGATCAAGGAGGATTGATTGTTTACCCAACCGATTCTTGTTATGCCTTAGGATGTCACATCGGTGACAAACAAGCTACGCAAAGAATTCGAAAAATCCGAAATCTAGATGATAAACACCACTTTACTTTAGTATGCCGTGATCTTTCTGAAGTATCCAATTATGCACTCGTCGACAACAGTGCTTATCGGCTCATGAAAACTTGCACTCCCGGACCCTATACATTTTTGTTGAAGGCGACACATGAAGTGCCAAGGAGATTACAAGCACCTAAACGGAAAACGATTGGTTTAAGAGTGCCTGATCACCCTATTGCATTGGCATTATGTGAAGAACTTGGGCAGCCATTAATGAGTAGTACGCTGATCTTGCCGAATCGAGATGGGCCGTTATCAGATCCTCAAGAAATGCGTGAGATGCTGGGTAATCAAGTCGATCTAGTAATCGATGGAGGTTATTGTGGAATTGAAGCAACAACCGTAATTGATCTTGTAGAAAAAAGTCCGACTGTCTTGCGTCAAGGAAAGGGTGATGCAAGTTGGCTAACCGAATAATTTCTCTTTCGAGCGTATTACTTCCATAATTCGCTGCGTATAATAGTCGCGATTAATGAGTACCATTCAAGCAATTACTATTTGGGCAATACCTGTTCTTTTTGCGATCACCCTGCATGAGGTTGCCCACGGTTGGGCAGCTAAGCAATTTGGTGATTTAACAGCACAATCACTTGGTCGTTTGAGTTTAAATCCTATTAAACATATTGATCCAATTGGAACCGTAGTAATACCTGCGGTATTAATCGCAACGACAGGTTTTGCATTTGGTTGGGCGAAGCCTGTACCGGTTAACTTTAGTCTGTTGAATAATCCAAAGAAAGATATGGTATGGGTAGCGGCAGCCGGACCTTTTGCTAATTTGGTGATGACGGTTTTCTGGGCAGTAATCTTAATTACATTCTTAAGTGCTGCAAATAATAATAATCAATATGCCATATTTTTTGTATACATGAGCATGGCTGGTATATTTATTAATTTGATATTAATGGTTTTAAATTTATTACCTGTTCCTCCTTTGGATGGTGGTCGAGTATTAGCTGGACTTGTGCCAGATAAATTTTCCAATATGCTGGCAAAAATAGAGCCATATGGTTTATTTATTATGTTTGGTCTATTGTTTGCAGGCTTACTAAATGCGCTTGTATTTACTCCTTCGATATTAATTTTATTCTATATTATGTCTGTACTAGGTATTCAGCCCGCAGAATTTATTCCACATCTTGAAATGATTTTAGGTTCTAAAAATTAAATAAATGAGTACTAATCCTTCGCAGAATAATCGCGTGCTATCCGGTATGCGTCCTACGGGTAAATTGCATCTTGGTCATTTGCATGGCGTGTTGCATAACTGGATAGAACTACAACATACACATGAATGTTTTTTCTTTGTTGCTGATTGGCATGCGCTTACAACCGAGTATGACAATACACAAATTATTTCAAACAGTGTTACTGAAATGGTTATTGACTGGTTGTCTGCAGGTGTTAGCCCAAGTGCAGCAACGTTGTTTATTCAATCACATGTGCCCGAACATGCCGAGTTGCATTTATTACTTTCTATGATTACACCTTTAGGTTGGTTAGAACGAGTGCCGACTTATAAGGATCAGCAAGAAAAGTTAAAAGAAAAAGATTTAGCGACTTATGGGTTCTTAGGTTATCCGCTTTTACAAAGTGCCGATATTTTGGCTTATAAAGCAGGCAACGTTCCTGTAGGTGAAGATCAAGTTGCACATGTAGAGCTCACACGTGAAGTTGCTCGCCGTTTTAATTATATCTATGGCAAAGAGCCAGATTTTGAAGAAAAGGCAAAACTCGCAATCAGTAAAATGGGCAAAAAAAATGCCAAACTTTATCGAGAGCATCGTAAACGATTTCAAGAGCAGGGTGATCCCGAAGCATTAGAAGTGGCGCAAGCACTACTAGAGTCTCAGCAAAATATTTCGATTGGCGATAAAGAGCGACTATTTGGTTATTTAGAGGGTGAGGGGAAAATAATTTTGCCTGAGCCGCATGCGTTATTAACTAAAGCTTCTAAGATGCCTGGTTTGGACGGTCAAAAGATGTCCAAGTCTTATAACAATACGGTTTCGTTGCGTGAAGATGCAAAATCGCTCGAGAAAAAAATACGTACTATGCCGACTGACCCTGCGCGAGTGAAACGAACCGATCCAGGTGATCCTGAAAAATGTCCGGTATGGCAATTCCATGAGATATATTCTTCAGAAGATACTCGAAGTTGGGTACAGCAAGGATGCACATCAGCAGGGATTGGATGTGTTGAATGCAAACAACCCGTAATCGATGCCATTGAGCAAGAGATTCAGCCGATACGAGAGCGTGCAAAAGAGTATCTGGAAGATGAATCGACGGTGCAAAGCATCATCAAAGAAGGTTGTGAAGAGGCAAGAGATGTTGCGCGCGATACGCTAGAAGACGTGAGGGAGGCAGTTGGGTTATCATAGCCATAGAGGAGAACAAGTGGCTGATACAGATTCCAATTCGCAGGATAATCTTCAAGGTGAATTGCCTTTTGCTGTCGTAAAAGGCGAACCGATGACGGTCCCACCCGAGGACCTTTATATCCCACCAGATGCATTAGAAATTTTTCTTGATGCCTTCGAAGGTCCGCTTGATTTGCTTCTTTATTTAATTAAGCGTCAAAACTTAGATATCTTAACGCTACCCGTTTTTCAAATTACTCAGCAATACATGAATTACATTGAGCTGATGCAAGAAATGCGCTTGGAGCTTGCCGCAGAGTATTTGGTTATGGCGGCTATGTTGGCGGAAATCAAATCCCGTTTATTGTTACCGCGACCCGTTGAGGAAGATGAAGAAGATGATCCTCGCGCAGAATTAATCCGTCGCTTACAAGAATATGAACGATTCAAAAAAGTTGCAGAGGAAATTAATCAAATTCCACGCATGCATCGAGATATTTTTGGTGTTTCAGTTATTCAGTCTGAATACGAGTATGAACGCCCCCAACCAACAGTAGACATTAAAGATGTGATTGCTGCCTTTCAGGAAGTTATGCAACGCGCACAAATGTTTGCCAGCCACCATATTCAGCGGGAACCACTCTCCGTACGTGAGAGAATGTCGATGGTACTTACGATGTTAAATGTTGAAGACTTCGTAGAATTCAATCAGTTTTTTAAACCTGAAGAAGGACGAAGTGGTGTAATTGTTACATTTTTAGCATTGTTAGAATTAATTAAAGAACATGTAATTGAATTGGTTCAGTCAGAACCATTTGCGCCCATCTATGTGAAACCGGCTGTGAAAGGCCCAGTAGAGGACGAGGTACTCTAATTTTATGAAAGATGATCAGCTAAAACAGATAATTGAGGCGGCTTTAATGGCGGCCGATACTGCACTGAATATCGATCGATTGTTGCAATTATTTGAGCATGATGAAGATAAACCAACACGCGAGCAAGTCAAAAATGTTTTAACAGCTTTGCAAGATGAATGTGAAGGTCGCGGCGTTGAACTAAAAAGAATTGCCAGTGGCTATCGTTATCAAACACGTGTCGATGTGCAACCTTGGGTAGCGCGATTATGGCAAGAAAAACCACCGCGCTATACGCGTGCATTGTTAGAGACATTATCTTTAATTGTATATCGCCAACCGATTACTCGTGGTGAAATTGAAGAAGTGCGTGGTGTGAGTGTTAGTAGCAGTATTATCAAAACTCTTTTAGAAAGAGAGTGGATAAAAGTTATCGGACATAAAGAAGTGCCAGGCCGTCCTGCACTTTATGCAAGTACAAAAAAATTCCTCGACTACTTTAATTTAAAAACCCTTAATGAATTACCTACGCTTGCTGATCTTACCGATTTAGATCAAGAGCACCCAGAACTTGATCTTGGTGCACCCGTAGAGGATGACACACAAGCACAGCTAGGAGTTGTTACCGACGCAGGGGATATCGTTGAAGTAGAGCCGAATCAAACCAGGCATTAGGACTTCAAATTGACTGCTAATAGCAATATTGCTACTAGCAGTCATACACCTATTAAAGGTCTAATGAGGCCCCGAATATAATTCCTCTTCCTGGCAACACAACACGATCTTTAGTAAATGATGTGTGTTGGCGTGCATCTTCATCCAATAAGTTTTCGCCTTTAACAAATAATTTTATGTCTGAGTTACCGGCATATAATGTTTTAGACAGGCTTGCATTCAACATAGTGTAACTATCTGTATCGGTTTCAAGATCTGCTTCATTGTTTGAGTCATCTACATAGATTAGATCAATACTTCCATCCCAAGTATTTCGATAATATTCTAAGCCTAAGCCCACGCGCCCAGTGGGAATACGTGGTACATCACCCGCATCGCTATCGTCGAATTCTGCTCGCACATAATCACCAAATATGCGGCCTTGTAAATCGTATGTGTTATTACTCACGAGTTGCTTCACAAACTCTGCTTCAATGCCGTAAAACTCTGCATCCTCATTTTCGAAAACACCTAGGAGTAGTTCGCCATTCAGGTCAAACACGCCGTCTTCATCAACACGATCGGCAACACCATCATTATTGGCATCGACTCCCGCAAGATAAATGAAATCATCGATGCGATTGTAGTAGGTATTCACTGCCCAGCTGTGACTATTTTTATTTTGTTCAAGACCAAGTTCAATATTGTATGAGGTTTCCTCATCAATATCCGTTGATCCAATTTCAAAAGTCAGGGTCGCTAGATGGGGACCGTCTGCATATAAAGCAGTTTCTTGTGGTGCGCGTTCACTACGCGCAACAAATACATTAAATTGCATATCATTAGCTAACTGGCGCTGCGCACCGAAGGAAACTGAGAAAACGCTAAAATCTTCATCATCACCGTTATCAGGATCAAATTCATCTCGATCAAAGCGAATACCACCTTCCAAATCCCATACCTCACTGTGGTGATGACTTACTGCAAAGAATCCATATCGTTCTTGATCTAGAGGCTGAATAAAAGCTTCTTCGCCAACAGCAGAAAACTCGCGATCGTTATATTGTGCGCCAAATGCATTCTTCCAATCTTCATTGATTACATGAATAAATTCGAGTCTGGATTCAAGTTCTTCATTATCAAATTCCGTCGCAATTTCTCCATCTTCTTCAATTTCAAAATGTCGGTAATTGTTGTAAGTTGAACGTAGTGATATTTTTTCAATGTTGCTGAAAGGGTTATACAATTCTGCAAGCATGTCGTAGCGATACTGTTTGAGATCGATACGAATATCACCTTCCTCTGCTCCAGGAACGCCAAAATTGGTATCAAACCGGTTAAAGGCAAAACCGATCATGCCTTTATCGGTAATATAACTTGCACCTAAACCATGGTTATCCGTTTCTAGATCACTATTTGATAATCGTCCTCGATTTTCTGGTTCATCATCATTTGCGAATCCATCAATTTCATAATCATTGGTATCTCTGGTTAAACCGTCAAAATGCCATGCAAAGGAATTATGCGAACCATTTAATTCGAGTGCCGCAGTTTCACCATCCGATACCGTGGCGTGTTCCACAACGGCATTTAATTCAAAAGGTTCAGTGTCTAAGGACTGTGGAATTCGATTATTAATAATATTCACCACACCCCCGATTGCACCCGGCCCAAAGCGCAAAGTAGCGGGTCCGCGAAGGATTTCTACTTGCCTTGCAAAGTAAGGTTCAATTGACACAGGATGGTCTTCACTCAGACTGGAAACATCTAATGCACCAATACCATTTTCAAGTACCCGCACTCGGTTACTGCCTAAGCCTCGTATGATGGGTCTGCTTGCACCAGGAGCAAAGTAAGTGGAATTAACACCGAGCTCATTTTTAACGGTTTCACCAATTGAATTGGAACGTTTTCGCTCCAGCTCATCACCAGTGAGAATATTGACGGACTGTGTAAATTCATCCGGTTTTTCACCTGGAAACCAGCTTGATTCAATTACAATTTCAGGCAAAGTAGATTTTTCTGAAGTAGCTTCATCATCGGCATACAAATTCGTACTTAATATAAGTAAGAAACTAATAGCAATACGTGCGCGCATTATTTTTCTCCAACACATGTTAAAACTCTGTAGAACTAAGTTACAAAATTTAAATGGGGTTAATTTATGAGTTGTTATAGTTAATATTGTATTTATATTTAATGTTATATTATAACATTACATGAATCCCTAAATATACCCAATTTGCGCCCACTGAATATTTCCGTCCTGAGTTTACTGCCTAGTTAATTCAAGCACTTTGTTCATATGTCCATAAATTAGCTGAAAGGGGCTATTGCACATAGAATATTCATCCATGTCTGAAAGAATTCAAAAATATTTAGCAAACCAAGGGGTTGCCTCACGCAGAGAAATAGAGCGTTGGATTAAAGCTGGCGACATATTGGTGGATGGCGAGCTTTGCACTTTGGGGCAAAGTATTTCGGGGCACGAACGTATCGAAGTCCGTGGTGAGGTGCTTAATTTAAAAGCCAATGTTCATAGTCGTGTCATTTTGTATAACAAACCCACAGGTGAAATCGTTTCACGCTCGGACCCTGAAAATCGGCCCACCGTTTTTGAAAATTTACCCAAATTGAAATCTGGTCGTTGGGTTTCAGTAGGGCGATTGGATGTAAATACTTCTGGATTACTTTTATTCACCACAGATGGCGCATTGGCAAATGAACTTATGCATCCACGGAATCAAATTGAACGTGAATATCATGTACGTGTACAAGGTAAAGTGACAAATGAGATGATGTCCAACATACAAAAAGGCGTTTACTTAGAGGATGGCATCGCTAAGTTAAAAATTCTTGAAGTGCAAGATGGCAAAGGTTCCAATACATGGTGTCGTGTTGTTTTAAACGAAGGGAGAAATAGAGAAGTACGCAGAATTTGGGAATCACAAAACTTACGTGTAAGCCGCTTGATACGTACAAGATTCGGTTCAATCGAGTTACCTAGAGAGTTAAGAATGGGAAAATTTATTGAGCTAACGCTAAATCAAATTCGCAGATTAAAAAATTCAGTTAGGTAATGTACTTACTAACCCACAAACTCAGGATTGAGTTTGTAATTTGAACCAGTTGTCCCTTTGCTATCCGGGCCAATAAAATATAGATAAGGTGCAATCACATCTTCAGGTGCGGCAAAGTCCTCTGGATTAATTCCTGGGAAGTTTGTTAAGCGTAACTTGGTTCGTACAGGTGCAGGGTCTACACCGTTTACACGAATAGGTTTATCACCGTCCAGTTCTTTTGCAAGAATTTCCATCATTCCAAGTTGTGCAGATTTGGCTACTCCGTATGCGCCCCAATACGCTTTAGAGCAATCATGTGTAGAAAATACAATGCTTGGGTCATCAGATAATTCAAGTAGTGGAATGCAACACTTTAACAATAAGAAAGGTGAGTGTTGATTGATTGTGATGGTTTTCAGCCAAGTATCCAGTTGAAAATTACGAATACCTTGCATGGCTTCCATGTAACCCGCATTTAAAACTAGGGAATCTATGACTTTGTTGGATTCAACCAGGTAGTTTGCAAATTTTATATAATCCTGTTCTCCTGCGATACCTAGATCTAATGAATAGTATTTATGATCATGATCTGATGATTTAGATAGATCTTCCGCAAGAGGGCTTAAGCTACTTTCATTTTTACCAAGCAACAAAAGCTCAGCCCCCAGTTCAGCGCATGCATAGGCTAATGCCTTACCTATACCATCTGAAGCACCAGTAATTAAAATATGTCTGTTTAGAAGACAGTCTTTTTTTGGCTTATAAGTATTAAGACTATTGTTTTTATTAATAGGCGTAGACATTCAATAGAACTAAGTTCTATAAAAAACAGAATTGTATATTATTTAATGAAGTAAAAGAAAATCTTGAATTATTTTCTTGCGCTAATAAAAATGCCTCTGCGGAATAAATAACCCAATACTTGGTTTGTACATTCTTCTAATGTATTTGTTCCCGTATCCACTATTAAATCTGCATTTTCAGGTTCTTCATACGGAGAGGAAATACCCGTGAAATCTTTAATTTTGCCTTCACGTGCTTTTTTGTATAAGCCTTTTACATCTCGTTGTTCGCAGACCTCTAAAGGGCATTTGCAGTAAACTTCAATAAAATCATCTTCGCCGATCAATGCTCTAGCATTTTGCCGGTCTTCCTGAACCGGGGAGATAAATGCTGTGAAAGTAATGAGTCCGGCATCGGCAGTCAATTTGCACATTTCAGATATACGGCGCAGGTTTTCTTTGCGATCTTCTAGAGAGAAACCTAGGTCACCACACAATCCATGTCGCACATTGTCCCCATCAAATACGTAGGTAAGGCAGTTTCGGTTGTGTAACTCTTCTTCGACAGAATGCGCCAAAGTAGACTTTCCAGCACCCGATAAGCCGGTGAACCAAAGTACAACGCCATTGTGTCCGAGAATATTCTCTCTTCTATCGCGTGTAACGGTCGCCTGATGATAGACAACATCAGAACTGATTTTTCTTGCTGAGCTCGACATAAAATGATTGCTATTTATTATTCTGGTAGGTGATTATTCTACAAATTATATTGGCAAACTGTTAATTCTGTTTAGTTTCTTAGGGTATTTTTTTAATTTTTATTAACTTATGTAACTTAATGTTTTATTGAATTTTTTGGGGAATTTTCAACAATTTTAAGCTCAGGGATGGATTTTTTCTTCTCTATGCCAAGCTCAGTAAATTTCCTTGCCCCGCTGAGTACTTGTCGGTCTAGTGAGCCGATAGCTTTATTGTACTGCTCGACGCTTGAATCGATGTTTTTGCCAAGCTTATGTAAATGTTCAGCAAATGTGGCAAGGCGGTTGTAGAGGTCTTCACCAAGCTCACGAATTTTTTCCGCGTTTTCAGCTACAGCGATCTGCCGCCAACCGAATGCGACTGCGCGCAGTAACGCGATAATGCTTGTTGGCGTAGCAAGGATCACTTTATTTTTTAGAGCATCTTCTAATAATTTTGGATCCTGTTCTAGCGCTGCCGAAAGAAATTGTTCACCTGGAATAAACAACACCACGAAGTCAGGCGAATTTTTAAACTGATTCCAATAAGATTTACTGGATAGTTCACGCATGCGTTCACGTACATTTCGGGCATGCCGCACTAATGCGCTATCACGCATATTTTCATCAGTAGTTTGGCTGGCATTTAAGTAGGCATCTAATGGTGTTTTTGCATCTATAATAAGCTCACGTTGATCTGGCATGCGCACAATCATATCGGGGCGCATTCGCGAATCACTATTTTCACTTTGTTGTTGTTCGTAAAAATCACAATGATCTACCATGCCTGCAAGCTCAGCGATTCGTTTTAATGTCAGTTCTCCCCATTGCCCGCGAACTTCTGGGCGTCGAAGTGCCTGTACTAAATTCTGCGTCTCCAGTCGTAAATCAGCCTGTGTTTCGTTAATAATTTTTAAATGTTGTGAAAGCGAACCAAAAGATTCTTTGCGGTCTTTTTCAATCGATTGAATCTGCTCTTCAGTTTGCTTGAGTGCAGATTGAATTGGCTGCAAAAGAGTTTCAATTGATTTTTCTTTTTTCTCTAAATTTGCCTCAGCTTGAATTTGAAATTGTGAAAGTTTTTCTTTTGCTAAGGTGAGAAAGTTTTCATTATTAAGCTTGAGTGCTTGTTGTGAAAGGGTAGAGAAAGAGTTTTCCAGCTGCTTGCGAGATTCTTCTATCGTTTCTATTTTTTCGAGGTAACGCTCTTTTTCTAATTGCAACTGCATAGATAGTTGCTGAGAAATAGATTCTAATTTTTCACGTTCCATGCGAGCCCGGCTTCGCATAATGAGCGCACCTAAAGCGGCACTGAGTAAACATAAACTCGCGCATAACAGCACAAATTGCCAAGTGTTTTGGAGTTCTACACTTATCATGTAGATATTGTCGATCAGCTATTACTAAAAAGCCAATCCTTTAGATGAAGAGCATGTTGTAAGACAACATCTGATCCCCAGTTTTCTGGATTTTGGTCGTCTTGAATATATCCATATGCTGCCACCGCTGTTTGCATCCCTGCAGCTTTCCCCGCTTGGACATCTCTGGGGTCATCGCCCATATACACTGTATTTTGTTCCTTTATACCCAACATATTTGCTGCGTGGTGTAATTGGTCCGGGTCAGGTTTTCTTCGTGATAAAGAATCACCGCTCACCATACATACTGCACGAAAGGCAATGCCTAGTTCTTGAACTAAAGGTTCTGCGAGTGCTCCAGGTTTATTTGTGACAATCCCCCAAGGTATTTCGAATTCATCAAGCGAATCTAATAATTCATCTATACCAGGAAAGAGCTTAGTATGGTTACATAAATTTTGAGCATAAATTTCCAAGAATTCATCACGTAGTTGCATGCTGTGTTGTACTTCCAGGTTTTCATCAAAACCAAGTTGAATCATGGCAACACTACCGCGAGAAGTATGTGGACGAACAGATTGATAATCGAGCGTAGGTTTATTGTATCTTTGAAATAGGATGTTAAGTGCATCCGTCATATCAGGAGAGGTATCTGCAAGCGTACCATCCAAATCAAAAAGTACAGCTTGAACACGTGCATTATTTGACATTGAGTTATGCATTAACCTTTTTGTGCATACACAATATAATTCACACTGGTATCGGAAGATAATTTGTAGACTTTAGTTAAAGGATTGTAAGTCATGCCGATAATTTTGTTGCTGTGTAATTTTGCTTGACGAATCCAACTGTCTAATTCTGAAGGGCGTATAAGTTTTTCATAATCGTGGGTACCCTTGGGTAAAAGATTCAATACATATTCAGCGCCGATAATTGCAAATAAAAAAGATTTTGGGTTGCGGTTAATAGTAGAGAAAAATACATGTCCATCAGGTTTGAGCAAATTCGAACATGCTTGAACAATTGCGGCAGGGTCGGGGACATGTTCTAACATTTCCATGCAGGTGACTACGTCATAAGTTTGTGGTTCTTGAGCAGCGATCTCTTCAGCAGAGATAGCTTGATAATCAATATCAACATCCGCTTCTTTTGCATGTATTTTGGCAACAGCAAGCGGGGCTTCACCCAAATCTATTCCTTTTACTGTTGCGCCACGTGCAGCCATGGATTCGGAGAGAATACCGCCCCCACAGCCGATATCTAATACTTTTTTTCCTGCGAGCCCTACATGGCTATCAATAAAATCAAGTCGCAAAGGATTAATGTCATGAAGTGGTTTAAATTCACTCTCCTTGTCCCACCATCGATAAGCCAAGGCTTCAAACTTAGCGAGTTCAGCTTCATCAACATTCAGGTTTTCTTGTGAGTCAGGCATGCGAGTTCTAATTTAAAATTTTTTGATTAAGATCTTTAGTTTTGTTAAGAATTTCTTCTTGATCGAGTGTTAATAATTCACGATTACTTAGTAATTGTTTGCCGGCAACCCAGACATCTGTCACTTGGCTGCGCTGCGTGGCATACACTAGATGCCCAATAGGGTCAAATATGGGCTGTGCTTCGAGAGTATCAATATCAATTACACATAGGTCGGCGGATTTACCGATTTCCAAAGAACCTGTCTCTTGGTCTATGCCTAATGCAATAGCAGCATTTATGGTTGCGCAGCGCAATGCTTCGTATGCGGGTAGGGCCGCTGCATTGTTTGCAATACCCTTTGCCAGTAATGCAGCAGTGTGCATTTCACTAAACATATCCAGATCATCATTACTGGCGCAACTATCTGTACCAATTGTGACATTTATATTTTTTTCCTTGAGTTTTTGTACCGGACAAAACCCACTCGCTAGTTTTAAATTTGATTGAGGGCAATGCACGATATTGGCTTTGTTTTCTGCAAGCAGATCTATTTCATTTTCTTCCAAGTGAGTCATATGCACTGCTACTAAGCTGCTATTAATTAGACCGATGTCATGTAGTCGTTGGATGGGTCTTACATTGTATTGATCTAAGCTTTGTGAAATTTCATCTTGTGTTTCGTGTAGATGAATATGTACCGGTAACTCTAATTCGTTAGCTAATACCGCAACGCGCTCTAATGGAGGGTTTGAAACCGTATAAGGCGCATGTGGTGCAAAGGCGCATTTTACTAAAGGGTGAGCTTTATATTGATCATGTAAAGCTAAACCTTTAGAAAAATACTCGTCGATGTCCTTTGCATAATGTGTAGGGAAGTCTAAAAGGATCATGCCAATATGGGCACGCATACCTGATTTAGTGACTTCTTGTGCGGAGTTTTCTGCATAAAAGTACATGTCATTAAAACAAGTAACTCCACCACGCAACATTTCAGCAATAGCCAGCTGTGTACCTAATTGAACAAAATCTTCATTTACCCATTTTTGTTCGGCAGGCCAGATATGTTTTTCTAACCATTCCATTAATGGTAAGTCATTGGCTAAACCACGAAGTAAAGCCATCGCAGCATGAGTATGGGTGTTAATTAATCCAGGCAGAACAATATGGTGATTGAACTGTGGGTTTATGTCACTGGAATATTTCTGCTTAGCCTCTGAAGTTGGCAAAATATCCAGAATTCGTCCATCCTGTATCGCGATGCTGTGGTTAGTTAGTGCACGCTCACTTTTGTCTGCACGGTCATTTACTGGGATAAGCGTGCTGCAATGAATCAGGGTTTGGACTTGTTGCATGTATCTAAATTAAATTTATTGCGGACTTTAACAGATTGTTGTTAGGCAACCTAACTTAGAGCCACTATTGTAATATTCAATCCGTATAGGGACGTGCATAATCTGTATGAGATAAATTAAAGCTAGTTTAACTAATAATGAAATCATTAGCGGATCAAGCCATTGTGTGGCAAGACAATCATTTAGTCTTATTAGATCAACGAAAGTTGCCCAAAGATGTGCAATATATCCACTGTCAAAACGTCAATGATGTCATTCATGCCATCAAGAATATGGTGGTGCGTGGTGCGCCTGCAATTGGAGTTACAGCAGCTTATGGGGTGGTATTAGCGGCACGGGTGCGTTATCAAGAATCGAAATCAAATTGGCAGCAAGATATAGAACAGGACTTAAGCGAGCTATTGTGCGCTAGACCTACTGCAGTAAATTTGAGGTGGGCAATTGAGAAAATGCGACAAGAAATTGTTAAATCTGGTTCAGAGGATCCTGAAAACACTTTGTTGACAGTCGCAAAAAAAATTCATCATGAGGATGTTCAAGCTAACAAAACCCTGGGTGATCTTGGTGCAAATTTACTCAGTAAGGGTTCTGCTGTGTTAACTCATTGTAACGCAGGCGCTTTGGCAACCGGCGGCTATGGAACAGCTCTAGGTGTAATTCGTAGTGCTTATGCTGAAAATAAGATAACAGCTATCTATGCTGATGAAACAAGGCCATGGTTTCAAGGTACACGTTTAACGGCTTGGGAACTATTGCAAGACAGTATCCCAGTGACCTTAATTTGTGATAGTGCAGCAGCAAGTTTAATGCGGCAAAAAAAATTAGCATGGGTGATAGTCGGCGCGGATCGTGTCGCTAGCAATGGGGATGTTGCGAATAAGATTGGAACATACTCTCTTGCCGTGATGGCGCGTGAACATGGGGTGAATTTTATGGTTGCAGCACCAAGCAGCACTATCGATATGCATATGCGCTCTGGTGATGACATCGAAATCGAAGAGCGTGCGCACAACGAGGTTACACATGTTCAAAATGAATCGATAAGCCCTGAACAGGTACAGGTTTGGAACCCAGTTTTTGATATCACGCCTGCTGAGTACGTATCGGCTTTAGTCACCGAAAAAGGGGTGGTGAAATTACCCAATCGCAGCAAAATTGAGGATTTAATGAAAAGCAAGTAAATAGGCGAATTTTTGTTCTTGCCAAAGGGCAAAATAGAGATTCAAAAATGATCAATTTGATTTTTAACGCTTTCAGATAGTTTTTACCTGCCTTTTACTTCAACCCACTCCCCTAGACTTATGTTATAATTTATCGCATTAGAGCGAATATAAAATCTCGCAAAAAGACAGATATAAACTACATAAATTAGCATTTAGATGGCGGCAATTGCCAAAGAAATTCTCCCGGTAAATCTCGAAGACGAAATGCGTCAATCGTATCTCGATTACGCTATGAGCGTAATCGTCGGACGTGCTTTACCGGATGTACGTGATGGTTTGAAACCGGTGCACAGGCGCGTGCTGTATGCCATGAATGTATTAGGTAACGACTGGAACAAACCTTATAAAAAATCAGCACGCGTAGTGGGCGATGTGATTGGTAAGTATCATCCGCATGGAGACACAGCGGTATACGACACGATCGTGCGCATGGCGCAACCATTTTCGATGCGTTATATGCTGGTAGATGGCCAAGGCAATTTTGGTTCGGTGGATGGTGATGCGCCTGCAGCGATGCGTTACACCGAAATCCGCATGGCAAAAATTGCACATGAAATTGTTGCTGATCTTGAAAAAGACACAGTTGATTTTATTCCTAACTATAACGATGAAGAAACTGAGCCCTCAGTTTTTCCAACGCGTATACCTAATTTATTAGTCAATGGTTCATCTGGAATAGCGGTGGGGATGGCAACCAATATTCCGCCACATAATTTAACTGAAGTTATAAATGCCAGTATTGAATTGATTCAAAACCCAGAAGCTGATTACAAAGAACTGATGCAGCATATGCCAGGGCCGGATTTTCCTACTGCGGCGTTGATCAATGGCCGTGCAGGAATTACTGAAGCGTATCGAACTGGGCGTGGGCGCGTGCACATGCGTGCCCGCACGCATATCGAACAAGATGAAAAAAGTGGTCGGGAGAGGATCGTCGTTACGGAGTTACCCTACCAAGTTAATAAAGCAAACTTAATCATCAAAATTGCTGACTTAGTGAAAGAAAAGCGAATAGATGGTATTGCGTCGGATGGCTTACGCGATGAATCCGATAAAGATGGTATGCGCATTGTAGTCGAATTACGACGTGGAGAGGTCAGTGAAGTTATTCTGAATAATTTATACAAGCATACAGCGATGCAAAGTGTGTTTGGTATCAATATGGTGGCATTGGTCGATGGTCAGCCGCGCTTATTAAATCTTAAACAAATTTTACAGGCTTTTATTCGTCATCGTCGTGATGTCGTCACGCGTCGTACGATATTTGAGTTAAGAAAAGCACGTGAGCGAGCACATATTCTTGAAGGCCAAGCGGTTGCGTTGACGAATATTGATAAAATTATCGCGTTAATTAAAAAATCAGAAAGTCCAGCCGTTGCAAAAGAAAAATTAGTTGCTAAATCTTGGAAGCCCGGTGTGGTGACAAAAATGTTGGAACGTGCAGGGGCGGATGCATCAAAGCCAGAGAACTTAGATCCAAAATACGGCATGCATAAAGGTGAGTATCAGCTTTCGCCTACACAGGCTCAGGCCATCTTAGATTTACGTTTACATCGTCTGACTGGCTTGGAGCAAGACAAAATTGTCAACGATTACAGCGATCTTCTAGAAAAAATTATCGATTTATTGGAAATTTTGCAAGATCCAGAACGCTTGTTGAAAGTTATTCGTGAAGAGCTAGAAGAAATTCGTGACAACTATGGTGATAAACGTCGCACTGAGATCACTGATGCGCAAGCTGACCTCACTATGGAAGATTTAATTCCTGAAGAAAATGTTGTTGTTACATTGTCACATGCAG
>JANQOB010000014.1 GCA_028279275.1 Gammaproteobacteria bacterium
CACAGAGACGACCGTCAAACAAGATTTGAGTTATTTCTAAGGCGTGGGTACGGCATCTCACCGCTTGAATACCGTTTTTGCAACGGATTTGCCTGGGCCTTACAGGGCGGATTATCTCTTAAATACGAATGATTATCAATACTATTGAAAATTGCGTCTGGTCAAAAATGCTGAAAATCAGGGAAAATCCACGACAAATCGATACTGCCTTCCACAATGAATAATGACTTCTTTTTGCCCTCTTTTTAAAATTTTTATTTCCACTCTCATTTCACCGAACCCTTCGTGAGAGAGTAAATCCTTATATAATTCAATGAGTTTTGTTGATACAGGGTCCATATTGGCTCTAGTTCGATAATTTTCTTTTACCAGATTTTATGCGTTCAGGAATCTATTTGCAAATAAGAATCATTCCTATTAATATAATCCCCTCTCGCATCCTCATATTAATAACCCGTAGAAATTTCTCCGGTCTTAAACGTGCAGGACGTAAAACCACATATTCACGTTTGAATATTTTAGAGGTGCTGAAGGTAGCTGAAACTTATCATTTAAGTAGAGAAAATATATTTAAAATTCTGCAAATCGACGAAGAAGATATTGGTCTCGCAACGATTTACAGCGTATTCACTCAATTTGAAAATGCGGAGTTAGTTAAAAGAAGTCACTTTGATGATGGTCAAGCGAATACGCATTTGATTCATAATGTTTGCAGCCGAAATAGTCGCTCATTCAGATGGTGGTATCCATGTTAGAGAGGAGTGATGAAGAGAAATCAGCACTTTACCGTTAAGCTTATGATAGGCGAAGGTATAGTCAGCGCGGGTTGCATCACCGTTCTGATTGACAAAAGTGTAGTGACCCATGTCTTTATAGCCCAGACCACCAGCCTTCAGCACTGGGCCGGCAGCGCTTTGAAAGTCCACGTGCTTCCAGCCATGGTTTAAAAAGCCACTGTCGTTAGGATAGTCCGGATTTCCACCCACGAAATAGGAACGCGTACCCGCTTCATCCAGACGGATTACATCTGCCAAAGTAGGCTTGAATAGCAGCGGTTCATCGGGCGAACCAAAGTCATATAATTCAAGGAGCGCTTCCACATCTTGCGCGATTATGGCTTTGGCCCACTCACGCTGTGCATTGATCACATCTGCCTTTGTCATTTTTTCGAATTTTCTCATGGCTAACTCTCGTACAATTTTGCGTTTAACTATTAGACAATCCTAGTATTCCCGTAATCTTTCACTCGCTAAATGCGCGTAGCGTTTTACCATAACTACGCTTTTCCAGCTACCCATATCTTACAGAGACCGCAAAGCGGTCATGTATGTGTCATTTGTCGAAATAAATACACCTATATAATGTTAGCCTCTCCAAAATAAGTCGCCACCCATTTGCCAACGTAATGCGTTGCGATAATTACTACTATTGCTATAGCTAAATGTTCACCTACTACAAATAAAGGGCGCTCACCTTGATTTCTGGCTAACAGGAAGCTTAATGCGGTAATCACCAGCAACCCCCAAGCTACACTTATTATCACTGCATTTGATATATCAAAAACCAGAACTGGAATAATAAATGTTATAGCCATACACATCTTTGATAACAAAGTAACAACAGTCGCTATCCAAACATCTTTTTGGCTCGATGCATTTTCACTTTCTTTAGAAATGTGCATTCCTAACGCATCTGACATTGAATCTGCAATCGCTATTGTAACTATTCCACCAATGATCACTAATTTAGAATGAGTTCCTGAATGAAGTCCGACAATTAAGCCTAATGTAGTGATAACACCCGAGGTTAGACCAAAGTTTAGTCCTGCACTAACTGCGTTTCTCATATCTAGAACTATCCGAAGATTACGGCCCAGGTAATATTTGGCGTCTATTTAAGCCCATTAACTCGACTGAACTGCCACTTTGGGTGAGCAAATAAAAATGATCATAGCTTTTTTCATTAATGAATTTTAAATAAACTATTTCATAGCCGGGTTTACTGAATCGGATAAATTGAAACCACTTTTTATATGTAAATCCCGTTGCGGGAATGGAATTTCTATATTGTGCCGTTTCAATGCAGATTCAATCTCCCAAGAATACAGGGCTCTCCACGAGCCCGGAGCAGCACGGCCTAATTTCGGGTTTAACCATACGACTAATTCAAAGTCTAAACTGCTGTCACCGAATCCTACCAGCCAAACTTGTGTTCTACGGTTTGCCCCATCGTCATAAGTGATGTCGACTTTTCTTGCCGCTTCAAGTGCTGCGGTTTTTACCAGATCTTTATCGCTACCGTATGCAACCCCAAAAGGTACGTGAATCCGCACAATGGGCTCGTTTAAAGTGTAGTTAGTTACTTTTGCGGTCACTAACTCTGAATTAGGAACGATAATATCCAGATTATCCAGGGTATTCACAATCGTACTTCGTACATTTATGTCTCTTACTGTCCCCCTTAGCCCCGATTCAAGCTGTATAAAATCACCTACTTTAATATTGTGTTCAAACAGAATAATAATTCCTGACACGAAATTATTAACGATCGATTGCAATCCAAAGCCAATACCTACACTGAGCGCGCCCGCTACGATAGCTAAATTTGTAAAACTTACTCCAATCGATGCAAACGCAGCCATACCTCCCAAAACGATAAAGGTATAAAAAATTACACGGCTAAGCGTGTATATCGCTGGAGGAATTTTTCCTTCCGGCGTTTTATTTAACCGTATTAAAGTTCTTTGAAGTAACTTTGCGACAAAATATGTGACAACTAAAATAATAATTGCCTGAATGATATCCCAGCTAGTAACCGGCACATCACCCAATTCAAATAGCTTCGAATTCAATAAGTCCCAAATTCGAACAAATGTTTGATCGAATATAAACAAACCAGAAGACCTGAGTTTAAACAGCCATCCGTGAGAATCACCCAGTTGCTTCTCTAATACTTTCTGTAATTGTTCTAAATTAAATAAAGATTGCTCTAACTTGGTAATCTCTTGATTCGACAGCTTTATTGCATTGATTCTTTGATCAAGAATTCTTCTGATTCGCTTTTCTTCCTCTTCTAAATTACCACCAGTAATGAGGTCTTGAATAGCTTCTCTTTCTTTTTCTATATTTGATTTCCAATTTGAAACATACGAGGATACTTCTCCAAAAATTGTCTTGCTTCTCGAATGCTCTTCAACATAATTATAATTTTCTGCGGAAAATTCGTCGCTTTTAAGGATTACAATAGACTTTAGTGAATGTAATATTGAATAATCTATCTTTGCCTGATTTTCAGCTACCTCACTTACTAATACTTTTTGCGCATATAGTCTTTCTTCCAGCCTTGATATGTAGTCTACGCCAATTTTTTCTGTATACGCTCCTTTTGCCTCTAATGTCTGTTCATGTAGTGATTTTATTAGATTGGATTGCTTTTCAATTAATCGATTTAAACTTTCAAATGAATTCTTGTCTGCTTGTAATTTAGTAGGTATTGAGTTTATTTCACCAAGTAGAAATTCTAGCTGTTCATTAATACTATTTATCTTGTCTTGCTGGATTGGCTCACCGATCTTCCATACTAACCAATTTAAGCGATTCGCCATGATAGTTAGTCCGAGTTTTAATTTTTTCTCGGTATTTTCCTTTATATCCCGATAAGGAATAATTAACTCTTCTACTACATTCTCGGCATTTTTCGCCCGCTCTTTCTCTTCATTTTGAATATTAATTAAACGATCTTTTGTAATTTTTAAGTCATGATATTCGGAAAATAATTTTTGTACTTCGTCAATTGAATATTGTTTTTTTTCCTGTAGAACTTCTATTCTTTCTTCAGCACTTGATTTTTTTAGCTTTGCGATACTATCTAAATATCCATTAACTTGTTGAACTGTACTGGTAAGTTCTTTTTGTAGTTCGGGCCGCACTGAATCTACTGTATTTTTCGTTACGTTTTTTACATGAGTTATCCGCTCGTCTAGATTTTCATGGGAGATATCAATATATGCCCACCATTCTCCGAGTAATGAAAATGGATTAGGCGCAGTTCCTTCTGATGTAACTTCTTCTGCTTGTAGTAAATTTAAAGGATTGGAGGCAGAAACCGGCTGAGCGATTATTACAAATAACGCAATTATGATTATCTTTATTAAAGCCATTTTAGTTTCTTCAAAATAATAATTAACACGATTTCCAGAATCACTATAAAGCCTGGAATGTAAACATAACTAAATTGGAGCTATAGCCTTAGTCATCACCAAACTTTTATTGTTCATTATTCCAAAACGTCGGCTTTCTAGCGCACCGATGTTAGTTGTCACTGCATCATAGATTAGTATATTCGATAACACTAATATACTCCATAGGTCAATGCCCGCTTTCCGCCACAAGCAGATATTTTTCTGTTTCTCGGTCGCTTGAATTCGCGTTACGGGTAAAGAAGGTAATTTCTGAGGAGTAAGTCTTAAACGTAAGTTTTTCCTGATTTTCATTAAGTTAATTTCAGCTATAAGTAACGCTTATCAAATCAAGTAAGCAAGCCTTAATTTGAAGAAAACTCTTGGAGAGAAACCATCGACATACTTCTTGATTTTCTGAGTAGCTTAATTCGCCAATTTCAATCGCCTACACTCGCCTTTCTTATAGGTGGGGTTCTGCTAGCCGCTTTACGTAGCAAGTTGCAGATACCAGATGCCATATATAAGTTCTGTGTGTTCATGCTGCTTATGCGGATTGGTCTTGAAGGTGGTATGGAAATAAAGGAAGGCAATATCAGCGCAATGCTACTACCGGCATTGTTTGCAATCATACTGGGTGTCGGAATTGTCTTTCTCGGACGTTACACCTTAACGTTTTTTCCAGGAGTGAAAGCCGAGGACGCGATCGCAACCGCGGGACTTTTCGGCGCTGTAAGCGCATCTACCCTCGCGGCTGCAATGGTGATGGCAGAAGAGCAAAATATAAGCTACGAAGCCTGGGTCCCGGCTCTTTATCCGTTCATGGATATCCCGGCGTTAATAGTTGCGATTGTACTTGCCAACATATACTTGTTGAAAAAAGAAAAAGGCGAAGAGAGTAGCGTAAAAATTTGGCCGATTGTTACAGAAAGTTTAAGAGGCTCAGCTCTTTCCGCGTTAATACTCGGTCTAGTGCTGGGACTGTTTACACGTCCCGAGCTCGTATTTGAGAGCTTTTACGATCCACTTTTTCGCGGTCTTTTATCGTTATTAATGCTAATAATGGGAATGGAAGCATACACCCGATTAAATGAGTTACGAAGTGTTGCGCATTGGTATGCTGTGTATGCAATTGTTGCACCACTTTTTCACGGCCTGGTTGCTTTTGGATTAGGCTATGTCGCTCATGTGTTCACTGGCTTCAGCCCGGGAGGTGTAATTATATTAGCGGTTATGGCGGGCTCCAGTTCTGATATCTCAGGCCCTCCGACACTGCGAGCAGCAATCCCGACCGCTAATCCTTCAACCTACGTTGGCTCTTCAACCAGCATTGGCACCCCGGTAGCAATTGCTATTGGCATACCGCTTTATATTGCATTAGCTGAAATAGTTTTTTGAACATGAGGTATAGAACTAATCGTATTATTATATACCCACGGCTAATGTTCACTTACATTTTTGACGAGGAGCATTATCTATGACCTACGAAGCAACTAAAGTCATAATTGTTACTGAGAAGCTCATTTTAGATCGCGTTGCAAAAATAATCGAATCAGCAGGTGCAAGCGGCTACACGGTCATTCCAGGAGGCGGAAAAGGCAGTCGTGGTGTTCGCACTTCGGGGCCGGCTGCAGTGATTGACGATTTTAGTAACGTCAAAATAGAAGTTATCACGATGAGTCGGGAAGCGGCGGAAAATATCGCCAACGAAGTGGCCGAAAAGTTTTTCCACGATTTCTCAGGTATTACTTACCTGGAGACGGTAGAAATACTGCGCCCCCATAAATTCTGATGATTTATTTTAGGGTTTTACTTGTTGTAGATTTCATAAAAATAAAACGACTGTTTTTGACCTAGAACAGGTATAATTTTTTATTTTAAGGAAGTTAGCAATAATGGGAATTTTAGATAAAGCAAAAGAACTTGGTGATAAAGTTAATGAATCAGTTGCAACATTTAGCAGCAACGAAGTCATTGCAAACACTGTCATTAAAGCAGTTGAAAAACAGGAAAAAGTTAATGAGATATTAAAGCAAAAAGGTTGTAACTATCGCGTTGCAGATATTGAATTGGGCATGGGAATACCGCCTACGGTTACATTTGGTGTTCGTAGAGTCCAACCCTCCAACAACGGAAAAGCGAGTGAAATCAGCAGTTCTGAATAAGCGTTTTTGTTTGTAAGCAGACATTCAATTGTTAAAAATACGTTGCTGTATGTCTTCCTGCCTGTCGATATCCTGCAAGCAGCCTCTATCCGCGGTATTGCATAAAACGATATCCTGCGAATGTTTTTCAATGATCGCTTTTGCACCTTGATCTGAATTTAGCGCCATCAGCTCTTCTTTATAGTAATGACTAAACCCCACGGGATGCCCGCGCAATCCATTGCAACAGGGAGCGACAATACGATTGCCTGCGTGCAGTAAATGCGCAATTTGATGAATCGTTTCACAGCGTATGTAGGGCATATCGGCCAGTGTAATAATCCAGGCATCTGCTTTTGTTTGCCCGACACCGCGGGCAATACTGGATCCAATACCACTATTGTTACTATTGATGATTAAAGAATAGCCTTCCAATTTCAGCAGCCTTGCCAGCTTATCATCATCGTTTGCAACTACGGCGACGCTATTGCGAACGACGTGTTTTAAATGCCTGGCGGACGCAACACCGACCGGGTCTCCGTTTGATAACGGATGCAATAGTTTTTGTCCATTAAACCGCGTTGAGCTACCGGCAGCTAACAATATGCCGCATACATTTACAGGCATCAGGCTAGTCTGGAGTAATTACTTTGCCTGCTCAAACTCTGTGACCGCCGGTTCCGTAGTTGCGTGAGCTGCGCAAGAACGGAAATTGCAATTTCCAGCGGTTGCTTGCTTCCGATCGGGAACCCGATTGGACCGTGTAATTTGGCAATTTGCTCATCAGTTAAATCGAGCTGTTGTAAACGCTTTTTACGTGCGGTTTGTGTTTTCACAGACCCGATTGCACCCACATAAAACAAATTCATTTGCAATGCTTGCATCAAAGCCATGTCATCCATTTTCGGGTCATGTGTTAATGCCAGAACAATACTTCGTTCACAGGGAGTAAGCGTTGCAACCACATCATCCGGCATATTATTTCTAAAGGAAATTTTGTCGTTTATCCAACTTATATCTGCGATTTCGCGTGGATCG
Source organism: Gammaproteobacteria bacterium (assembly GCA_028279275.1). Taxonomy (GTDB): domain Bacteria; phylum Pseudomonadota; class Gammaproteobacteria; order UBA4575; family UBA4575; genus JABDMD01. The sequence continues at coordinate 7,360 of JANQOB010000014.1, forward strand.
CATACGATAGTACGATACCCCAGCGGATGCGCTAACATGGCAATATTCTTTGCCAGATCGTTAGCACCAATTAATAACAAATTCCACTGCGGTCCGAAAACTCGATGCAAATTAGGCTCATCAAAACATGTTGACGAGTACCAATCTGCTTCTGCATAACTTGATAAACCAGTTTTTATATTGGTCGTTCTGCAAATACAAGTATCGTTGTTCACCGCATCGATTATTGCTTGCAGTATTTCAAACGATTGTACGCGTTCCAGTACCAGTTCAAGCGTTCCGCCGCAAGGCAGGCCGAATTTTTGCGCATCAAGTTGTCCCACCCCGTAAGACAGAGTGCTTACTGGCCTGGAAGGAATTTCTTTTGCACGGTATTTATGAATCAGATCCTCTTCAATACAACCACCGGACACTGATCCTGTTGCTTCTCCGTTTTCACGTATTGCCATCATGGCACCGACCGGACGCGGAGAAGACCCCCAGGTACGGGCAACCGTGACCAGCAAGACTTCTGTATCGTGCGCAAGCCACGTTTTTACCGAATCCAGAATTGTCTGATCGGCACTGTACATCAAACTGTACGCGGTAGTGGCAAGGTGTGGTAAAACTTACCGGTTACTGCTGCGATAGCATTCACGACAGC
>JANQOB010000017.1 GCA_028279275.1 Gammaproteobacteria bacterium
TTGTTGGTCACGGTGACGGTGAAGTTCACGTTCGCACCCACACTCGGCGTCGCGTTGTCCACCACCTTCGTTAAACTTAAGTCCGCACTCGCCAATAGAGTGTTGCTATCAGAAGCTGTGTTGTTTGCAGGAGTTGGATCACTGATTCCAGACGGCGTGGTAACAGTAGCTGTATTCACTAATGGATTAGGAAATACTGCAAATGCCGAAAATGAAAATATGTATAGAAATATGAAAACAAAATATTTACGAGGACGTAAAAATTTACATTGATCCCAACTCGATTGTCGTTCCCTGATGAGAATTGACACTCGTTATTCCTTCAACGCGTTCCATAACCCCAAACTCGCCCGTCAACGATTAAGAAAAAATCTAAATCGCTACCCAAAAAATATTGAGTAAATTAAGTCGAATTGAGGCATTTGCGATCACGCAAAAAACTAGAGTGATCGCTGTAAATAATTGACTTTACAAAGAAATTCCTAACTTCTTTGATAAAGCCAATAATACGACTACAGCGTCAAATTTTAGACGGTACAGGTCTCATTACTAAGGATTTACAGGTAAAAACCCGATTTAAGATAAAGTTTTAGCGATGAAAGGTGTTAAGAAAAAGTTTATTATGAATGACGATAAGCTGTTGATTTTTATAGATAAAAGGCAAATTTTTTTAACATTATTTCACACCTTATTGGAAATTAAATATTTCCTATATTTTTCAGTGAGTTATAAAATTGAGCCTAGAACTAGGAGCAATTTATGGCCTATTTCCATTTGATATTACATCCCACACTTGGCTTCTGATGACTACTAATCTGTTCTCCCGCAATAATAGAATTAAGTGCATTACGTAAATCTTTTCCAGTAACTGGGATGTTATTCCCTGGGCGTGAGTCATCCAGTTGACCTCGATATACACATTCCAATTCTTGATCGAAGATATAAAAGTCTGGGGTGCATGCTGCATCAAATAATTTTGCCACTTCTTGAGTCTCATCATATAAATATGGAAACTCATAACCCAATGATTCTGCGAGTTGTTTCATTTTATCCGGTGAATCTTCAGGATAATTTTCGATGTCATTTGAGCTAATGGCAATCAAGTTTATTCCTTTGGAAGGATATTCCTGACCAAGCTTAGCCAACTCATCTTGGACGTGTTTTACAAATGGACAATGGTTACAAATAAACATGACTACTGTAGCCAGTTGACCTGTTAGATCTTCTAAGCTTTTTTGTTGACCAGAAACGGTATCTAAAAGACAGAAATTAGGGGCTTTGGTGCCTAATGGCATCATGTTTGAGGGGGTTTGTACCATAACGTGACCTACTTACTTTCTATGTAATTGTGTATTAGTAAAATATTGCGTCTTAATATTACCCATATAACTAATGAGTTAAATAAATAATTTATCTCTGTAATAAACTACGCCTCAAAAAAGAACAGTCCATTAAGGAACATACTAATGCCAGTAACACGTGTATTCACTTCAGAGTCTGTATCTGAAGGTCACCCAGATAAAATGTCTGATCAAATATCAGACGCTATCCTTGATGCCATCTTAAAACAAGATACAAATGCACGTGTAGCTTGTGAAACCATGGTTAAAACAGGCATGGTCGTACTCGCAGGTGAAATTACAACAACCGCACAAATTGAATATGAAAATATCGTCCGTGATACGGTAAACAGTATTGGCTACGATAATTCCGATGTCGGATTTGATGGGCATAACTGTGCAGTATTGAACGCGTTAGGAAAACAGTCTCCAGATATTGCACAAGGTGTAGACCGCAAATCTAAAGAAGAACAGGGTGCTGGAGACCAAGGCATGATGTTTGGCTATGCAAGTAATGAAACAGATGTATTAATGCCAGCACCCATCACTTATTCACACCGCTTAGTACAAAAACAGTCTGAAGTTAGAAAAGCTGGAACATTAAGCTGGCTTCGCCCAGATGCAAAAAGTCAAATTACATTTGTATACGAAGATGGAAAACCAACAAGCATTAATGCGGTAGTGCTATCCACACAACATGATCCAGATATCAGCCAAAGTGATCTACAGGAAGCTGTGATGGAGCACATTATTAAACCGACACTACCAGAAAAATGGTTATCCAATGACACAAAGTATCACATCAACCCAACGGGAAGATTTGAAATTGGTGGCCCTGTGGGTGATTGTGGATTAACGGGAAGAAAAATTATTGTTGATACCTATGGTGGAATGGCACGACATGGAGGCGGTGCGTTTTCTGGGAAAGATCCTTCCAAAGTAGATCGTTCTGCTGCGTATGCTGGGCGCTATGTAGCAAAAAATGTAGTAGCAGCGGGTTTAGCCGAACGATGTGAAATACAAATTTCCTATGCTATTGGTGTGGCTCAACCCACTTCGGTATCAATAGATACTTTTGGAACTGGTAAAATCGCTGATAGTAAAATTGAAAGTATTGTACAAGACGTATTTGACTTACGCCCTTATGGTATTGTCGTCATGCTGAATTTATTACGACCCATTTATCAAGCAACCGCTGCTTATGGACATTTTGGTCGTGATGAAGATGGTTTCCCATGGGAAAATACTGACAAGGTTTCTGAACTAAAAGATCGTGCATCTCGATAATTATTTTTGTTTATTTTTTAGTGCTTAAGGAGCATACGCACACATGACTACGCAAACTGCTGAAAAACTTGAACCAGATTTTAAAATCGCAGATATCAATCTAGCGGATTGGGGCCGCAAAGAAATTGCCATCGCAGAAACTGAAATGCCAGGCTTAATGGCATTGCGAGAAAAATATGGAAAAGAAAAACCACTTACTGGAGCGCGTATCGCAGGTTGTTTACATATGACTATTCAAACGGCTGTGTTGATTGAAACACTCGCTGACCTTGGCGCAGAAATCCGCTGGTCCTCTTGTAATATTTTTTCAACTCAAGATCATGCTGCTGCAGCAATTGCCGCAAATGGTATTCCAGTATTTGCTTGGAAAGGCGAAACAGAAGAAGAATATGACTGGTGTATTGAACAAACTATTTCCGGACCCAATGGCTGGGCACCAAATATGATTCTTGATGACGGTGGTGATTTAACTAAAGTCATGCATGAAAAATATCCTGAGCTATTAAATGATGTAAAAGGGCTTTCTGAAGAAACCACAACAGGAGTTCACCGTTTACATGAAATGGAAAAATCTGGTGAATTAAAAGTACCTGCATTCAATGTGAATGATTCTGTAACTAAATCTAAGTTTGATAATTTGTATGGATGTCGCGAATCCTTAGTGGATGGCATTAAACGCGCCACCGATGTCATGATAGCGGGTAAAACTGCTGTGGTGTGTGGTTACGGTGATGTTGGTAAAGGTAGTGCACAATCATTAAGAGGATTAGGTGCAACAGTTGTGATTACTGAAATAGATCCGATCTGTGCATTACAAGCTGCCATGGAAGGTTATAGCGTGGTAACGCTTGAAGATGTTGTTGATAAAGCTGATATCTTTGTTACCACTACAGGTAACTTTAATGTAATCACCCATGAACACATGCTGGCAATGAAAGATCAAGCGATCGTTTGTAATATTGGACACTTTGATAATGAAATTGATATTACTAGCTTAAAACAATATCAATGGGAGAATATTAAGCCCCAAGTCGATCATGTTATTTTTCCAGACGGTAAACGCATCATAATATTGGCAGAAGGTCGTCTAGTTAATTTAGGTTGCGCAACAGGGCACCCCAGCTTTGTAATGTCTAATTCCTTTAGCAACCAAGTGCTTGCACAAATAGAACTTTGGACTAATGCAGATAAGTATGAAAATAAAGTTTATGTGTTACCAAAAGCACTAGACGAGGAAGTTGCTCGTTTACATTTAGAAAAAATTGGCGTGAAACTTACTAAATTAAGCAAAGAACAAGCAGATTATATAGGTGTTGCGGTTGACGGCCCTTACAAGCCTGATTATTACCGTTACTAATCAAAACTAGCATGCTCTTTTGCTCGCTTTGAACATTCGATGCGAGTTATTCGTCTATATTCACCTAATCACTCACTAGCACCTGACTCTGAACTGGAGCTAGATGAAAGAACACGCCATTACGCGATAAATGTTTTGAGACTAAGCAAACATTCTGGCCTAGTCATTTTTAATGGTGATGGCTTCGATTATGTTTGCGAGATTCTCGTTTGCAGTAAATCAAGTTTGCGAGTAAAAGTATCTAAACAGCAAGCTTTAAATAATGAATCTTCTCTAAAGATACATTTATATCTGGGAATCTCTAAAAGTTCACATATGGATTTTGCTATCCAAAAAACTGTAGAAACAGGTGTAAGTTGTATTCAGCCTGTATTGATGGAACGCACTGTAAGTAAAGCTACAAACAAATCTTTAGCCAACAAACATCAGCATTGGCAACGCATTATTCAAAGCGCGTGTGAACAAAGTGGTCGTGCGATAATCCCTAAACTGAATGAATCAATTGAAATAGACGAAATTGAAACATTATTTGAAAACGAACATGGACTAGTATTTGATTCGAATTCGAACCAGAACATTCAAAGTTTAAATTTATGTGCTCCCGAAGTTGTAAAGCTTTTAATTGGCCCTGAAGGCGGTTTATCTGAAAGAGAGATACAGCAGGCATTGCAAAAAGGATTTCAAGCAGTTCATTGCGGCCCGAGAGTATTACGCACGGAAACTGCAGCAGTTACGGCTGTATTATTAGCCCAACGGGAATGGGGAGACCTAGCAGGATAATAGAAAAATTTGAGTGACTATGGTCTATACCATAGCCCCCTCGCACAATAATAGAAACAACTAAGTTATTTAGGTCTATACCATTACTCTTCTAGCAGGATAATAGAAACGACTAAATAATTAAGGCCTGGACCGTTGTCCCTCGCAGATTAACCGTTATTAACTTGTGCGTGTTAAAAGAATTTCTTCTAATTTTTGAAAATTTGGAATAGCGAGTTCTTTGCTGCCAATTTTTACGTAGTATGAAATAAGTTCAGAGTATTTACTCATCATACCTTCGTGAGTATATAACGCCCGACTATCTAATATTAGCGGCCTCGGTATCGATTGAACTTCAATAGCATATAAGGGGAAAGCTTCATTGTTTTCGATAACATGACAAATTACTGCACGTATATGTTTTGATTTAGTTACCCTTGGTTGATTGCATATACGCTCAAATGAAACAACTGGTATGACATAATCCTCCCATTCAATATCACCAATCAACCAATCATCTTCATCATCGTAAGTGTTAAGAGTAGGTTTATATACTACTTCTTTCACAATTGATTTTGGCAATAACACATCATTGCTACCCAATGGTAACAACATACAACTCAGCGTAGGGTAGGTTGTTGTTTCAGCTAATGACATAAAAATTACTTCACTACTTCCTTCACATAATTCAACAATTCACTTTCGTTATAAGGTTTTCCCAAATACTTTTGTACACCAATATCCTCTGCTCGTTGACGATGTTTATCTCCTGTGCGCGATGTAATCATAATTATCGGCACATCTTTCAAACGTTCATTATTTCTTACATGAGTTGCCAGTTCATATCCATCCATACGTGGCATTTCGATATCGAGTAAAATTAATGCCGGAGTGAAATCTTGTAGTTTTTGAACTGCATCAATACCGTCTTTCGCAGTCGCCACTTTATAGTTATTACGCTCAAGAAAACGCGTTGTAACTTTACGGATCGTTATAGAATCATCCACCACCATTATGGTCGGATGCGAATCAAGTGTTGTTTCATCATGACTAGGTCTCGTCGCACGGGATTGCTCCATACCGTCCATTCGAATCAAACCCGGGACATCAAGAATTAATACTACATTGCCATCTCCCAAAATCGTTGCACCAGATACTACCGGCAAACGACTTAATTGTGCTGCTAGAGGTTTCACCACAATTTCGTGATTACCTAGTGTAGTTTCAACATGAATCGCCATACGGGAATCACCTGAACGTACAAGCAATACTGGAAACATTTTATCTGCACCATCCAACTGCGGTTGGTTAACACCCAATAAGCTACCTAAGTGACATAATCGGTAATTTCTATCTGCATAATGGTAACTTGCTTGCTCTTCTGCATACTTCTGTTTTAACTCATGAGCAGACAAACGCACTACGCCTTCAACACTTGCCAGAGGTATGCCATAGATCTCGTTAGCACACTTGATCAATAAAGATTGTGTGATGGCTAAGGTAAAAGGTATATGAATTGTGAATATTGCCCCTTCACCCAACACTGAGTCTATCTGTAATGATCCACCCATTTGTTTAAGTTCACTGGCAACTACATCCATCCCCACGCCTCGCCCGGATACCTGTGAAACCTCACCTGCTGTGCTAAATCCTGGTCTTAAAATTAAATTTAGTGCTTCACGTTCAGATAAATCTTCATCATCTAACAGACCTAATTCTTTAGCTTTGTTTTTAATTTTCTCAACATTTAGTCCAGCACCATCATCAGAAACTACAATTACAATTTCAGCACCTTCACGTTTAACCTCGATTTTAATTTCACCCTGCTTCGCTTTATTAGCACTCTCTCTACGTTCTACTTCTTCAATACCATGTGAGATTGCGTTTCTAACTAAATGCTCTAATGGTGCAATAATGCGATTAAGGATTGAGCTATCTACCTCAGTATTTTGACCGATTACTTTTAAGTCAGCCTCTTTACTTAACTCACGTGATGTTTGCCTGACAATTCGTTGCAAACGAGGAACCAGCTGATTAAATGGCACCATACGTGTGCGCATCAGGCCTTCTTGCAAATCTCCACTGATACGGCGCTGCTGCGAAAGTAATATTTCAGATTCACGCACTTGATCTGAAAGAATGTCTTTTATACTCAATAGATCATTCACACTTTCAGCGAGAGATCTTGAAAGCTGTTGTATATTTGAATAACGGTCTAATTCGAGAGGATCAAAATCTTCTTGCTCAGGCACTTCATGCGCATGTCTTGATAATATTTGTGTTTCAGTTTCGATTTCTAGATTACGTAATTGCTCACGCAAACGATTCACAATTTGCTCAAGCTCATAAATATTGACGTTGTATGTATTGCTTACTTGCTCTAACCGGGCTTGGAAAATATTCACTTCTCCAGCATTGTTTACCAGATTATCTAACACATTGGATTGCAAACGAACTGATTGTTGCGAAACAATGCTCGGCGAAGAGTTAGATTGTTTATTTGGGTCTATCGGATTTCGTAATACTGGAATTTTAACTACTTTACTTTTATCTGCTTCAGTATTAATTCTTTCTTTTGACTTGTCTTCAATCTTCTCTTTTACTTCGGTGGGCTCTGATAGTTCTTCTGCAGTGAATGATTCACCTGACCTTAAGGCTTCTAATTCTGCAGTCAAGCGAGTGGCAGAAAATATAGGTTGTTTATTAGCAGCAAGATCAATCATCTCATTTAAATGATCAAGACATCGCTGTACTAAATTAAATACTTCATCACTTGCTTGAATACGTGCTTCTGCAATATCAATCACTAAACTTTCAAAAATATGACTAAAGTCACCAATATTGCTGTAGGCAGCCATTCGTGCGCTACCTTTCAAAGTATGCAGCTGACGACGAAATTCAGATACAGAATTTTCGTCTTTATGGTTATTTCTCCATTTATCCAAACATTCATTACAGGTATCTAAAATATCGCTGGCTTCTTCTAAAAAGATTTCTACTAAATCAGCATCTTTACCTTCATAAACATCTGCGCTTTGTGATAGATCTGCTGCAGAAAAATTGGTGTCTGAGAGAGTAGCTATTTGAGTCTTTTCTAATCCATCCTCCGTCTCATGTTTTGATTCCTCATTTAGATCATCTTGTGTAACAACTTCATCTAATTCTGGATTCTCAACAATATTCAAGTTTTTTACTTTTTCCAATAACTCAGTATTGACTGTGGATGTTTTTAATTCTTGAGGATTCTCTGTTACATATTTTTTAACATACTCAATACAATCAACAAATACATCAAACTGTTCATCTTTAAGTTTTTGTTTATTTTGTTTTAGCTCTTGACAATATTTATCTAGAGGACCAATTAACTTGGCTACGGCCTCAACTTGTGCGGTGCGTGAACAACCAAATAATGTATGCAATGCATGCAATATTTTGTCGTCAACCAGTAATATTTTATGCTCTTTTTTAGGTTCAATAATTTCATCTATGAACTGGATATGGCCCATAGCCTCTTCTAAAAACAAGCTATATAACTCATCTGAAAGATCATCTTGTGCAACTGATTGTTGTGGTTCTGATTTGATTTCTTGAGACTCATCAGTTTGTATATCTTCTTGTACTTTGTCCTGTTCAATAGCCTCTATTTCATCAACATCTATACTAAGCACCTCTATGTTGGTTTGGATAGCTGAATCTTGGCTATTTGATTGTTGAGATTGAGTATCTAGAAAATTTTGCGCCTCTATAAATAGGTTTTTTACATCAGAAATTGGCTCCTGATTCATTTTTAATTGCAGTATTAATTCATTTAGTAAAGTGACGGAATTTTCTAGCAGATGATGTAATTCGATATTCACTACAAGTGCGTTATCAATTACTTTGTTTAAGATATTTTCAATTTGCCAGGCATATTCACCAATAATCTCAGCGCCAACCAAACGACCCCCGCCTTTTAAAGTATGAAACGATCGTCTGACAATAACTAAAGCATCTTCATTATCTTCATCTGTCCGCCAGATATCTTTGTTGAGATTTATTTTTTCTATCTCTTCTTCAGCTTCTTCTATAAAAATTTCAATTACATCTTTATCTGCTTCACCTCTATTTGCATGCAAAACATGATCATCACCATCAATTGATATCGTGATTGAATAAGCAGACATATTGTCGTCCTCAGAATCAACTTCAACGCCCTGCTCATTAACTTCAGACATTTCCTCAGGTAACAGTAACTCTGTTTCACCAGAATCCTCTTCTATACTCAAAACATCTTTATCATGAACCTCATCAAGTTTATTTAGATCATATGCCTTGGCATTAGTGCTGAGCTCCTCCTCAATTTCATTTAGATCAAGCATATTGGTAGCATCCAGATCAACTTCCACAACTCCAACAGCTTCTTCTCCATTGCCCGTATCTACATCAATGTCTTTTGCGAAATCTTCATTTACAATGCTGTTTAACTCAGTTGCCGCTTCTTCAATGCTTGTTGACTCTAATTCGAGCAATTCAGGAGATAATTCATCTACTGGCTGAGATGCATCAGATTTGTCTCCCTCATCCGCCGCGACCATATCAAGCGAAACTTCATCGCTACTTGCAGCTTCAAATGATAAGTCTTGAGATAATGATTCTTTTGAAGAATCATTATTAGGTTCAGCAGGATCAGAATCTAATAAGTCATAATCGAAAGATAGATCTAAAGAAGTTGCACTAAGCTCTTCTAGATCCAGTTCTTCATCTAACGGAACTTTATTATTTGGCTGGGCAGAAGCCTCTTGTTGTAAGTCGATACCAGAATTATTTAAATCGTTATTAGTGTCTTCAGAAACAGGTTCTTGTGCACTTATTTCAGATTTTTTTTTTAATTCTAAGTCTGCTGAGCTTGACAAAGGCGATGAGTCTTCATGTGCTAACTCTTCTACTTCTACAGTTTGTATTGGCTCAGAGTCGATAGATAAACCAACCTTACCTCCCACTAACTTAGAAGCATTCTTAATTCCATACTCAAGAATATCTTTTGGATCACCCTCGTCAACAATTAGGGCTTCTAAGTAACATTCAACACTAGTAATCGAATCTGCAAACGCATCCAGCATGTCCTGATTTGAACTTAACTCTTGTGCCGCATCACCACCGAGCAGATAGGCCTGGATACACTCCAACATTTTTGCAGCATTATCTAAATTAAGAATCGATACAGCACCCATTACTTTACGGAAATGATCCTGCACTTGCGCATATTTATCTCGATCTTCAGGTTCAGTAAGTACTTGTGCAAAAATATTTTTTGCCTCTTCAATCTCACCTAGTGCCTCGGTTAGGGTTTGTACTTGAATTTTTCTAAGCTGATTAGAGTCATCCTCTGAAGTTTCAAGACTACCCTCAGATGAATCTACTAGCTGTACAGCGGGTTTATTTAATATTCTATAATTAACAAAATTATCAACAATATTTTCAGCTTTAATAAGGGTCTCTGCTATTGATATAAAATTACTATCAGCATGTTCGAGTTCTTCGGCAGATAAACCATTTAGTGCAGTTACTTCACGTAACACATCTTCTCTAGGTTCATCCAGTCCAAGCATACTTAAAGTATCAGCGATTTTTTGCAACTCTTTGCCAACTTCTCGCACATTTTCCGAGGATCGGTTTTTGCTGTGCACATACAATTCAATAGAATCTTTTACGGTTTCAATATCTTCATGTAGCGCTTTAGAGACGGCCTCTAATACATCTGCATTTGGACCTGACAAACCTTCCCGCATTTTGTTTATGTCCATTTCGCTAGGAATTAAATCATCAAGACCATAAGCCTTCTTAACTTTTGAAACTATTCGTCCACGTTCATCTGCGATACCTACATAGTAAAGTAAGTTTTTAATAAGCCCAGAAGGTATTTGCGCAGCAAATTCAGTTTCCTCTAGATCGATAAATTGCTTAATTTGACGATCTACTTGACCTAAAAGCGAAGCCAAACCCGTACTAGTAGGTAACGCTTCAATTGCTAATGCCTGTGCAATTGCACTGGATACCCACCACAATCTTCTCGCTGCAGTTTCAAATGAACACTGATGTAAACGTATTGCCACTTTGCACATTTTCGTTGCAGCAACATCAATCTCTTTATTCTGAATTAGACTAACTAAACCCGTTTGGAAGCCATAACGAATCTTCTTAGCGTAGTCTCGTGCAGACATATCAATTCGAACATTGACGCTGGGAACTTCAATATCATCAAAGTCTGGAAAAAATAAAATGTTTTCAGATAGTAAAGGAGCTTCACGAACTCCTCGCAAATCATTTAGCAGGGGCAGCAATACAACCGGTAAATCTTTATTCCCTGCCTGTACATATTCAAGGTAGTCTGACATTTGCAGAATGCCTCTTGATAGACATTCATGTGCTTTATCTTTTTGTGTTATAGATTCATTTATTAAACTATCTACTACTTCAAACATTTCACGTGCTAATACTGCAGCGCCGTTAATTTGCACTAACTGTAATGTTCTTTCAACTTGAGAAAGAGAATTCGAGACTTCGGCTAAATATTCAATATTAGAGTCTTCTTCTACATATTCTTCTAACTTAGTGCGCGCTTCTTCAATAATTACATCGACTTCATGCTTGACTTTTTTTACCGCAACTTTTTCAAGTGCGCTATTTCGCATTTTCATGTTCATAGTAGTAATAGTTTTTTACTAAGATGCTTTTCTATTGTCGATTACTGTTTCTTCTATCGTCTGCGGTAACTTAAAACCGGCAACTGAACGTTTCAGTTCTTGAGCGAGATTCTTAAGCTTACCTACCCAGCTGGCAGTATTGCTTGCGCCATCTGATGTCTGCATGGTGATTTCTTGAATTACGTTCATGGTTTTAGTTACGTTTGATGCAGCAATGGTTTGCTTATCCGTTGCATCAGTAATATTTTGAATTAACGCTGCCAAGTTATCAGAAACTGATTCAATTTCTACAAGTGCTTCACCCGCGTTTTCTGCTAACCTCGCGCCACTTACAACATTTGATGTACTTTGCTCCATTGAAATCACTGCTTCATTGGTATCACTTTGAATAGTTTTTACTAATGCTTCGATCTGCTTAGTTGCGGTACCTGCGCGTTCAGCTAATCGTTGTACTTCGTCGGCAACCACTGCAAAACCTCTGCCCGCTTCGCCAGCTGTAGACGCTTGAATTGCGGCATTTAACGCTAGAATGTTTGTTTGATCCGCAATCTCATCAATCAGTCCTACGATGTCACCAATTTCTTGTGAACTCTCACCTAATCTTTTAATCCGTTTTGATGTTTCTTGGATTTGTTCACGAATAGTATCCATACCATCAATTGTACGACTTACAGCCTGGGCACCCTTGTGGGCGATGTTTACAGATTGTTGTGCAACTTCAGCAGAACTTTTAGCGTGACCTGAAACTTGTTCGATAGATTTTGCCATTTCCGACACTGCCGAAGTTACATTTGCAATTTCACGCGCTTGTTTTTCACTTGAAGTGGTAAGTTTCTGTGTGGAATCATGAGTTACATCTGCCGCAGAAGCTACTTGCTTAGAAGTATTGTTAATAGTGTTAACAAGATTGCGCAATGCGTCAATTGAATAGTTCACCGAGTCAGCAATTGCACCAGTAATATCCTCGGTGACCGTTGTATGTACGGTTAAATCACCTTCTGCAAGGTTAGTCATTTCATCAAGCAACAATAGAATCGCTTGCTGATTTCGTCGATTTTGCTCGTCAACTGCAGCAAGCTGTTGCTTTACTTTGCTACCCCATTTATTTGCAAACACTAACAACAAAATTAAACACACCATGCCAGCAATAAAAACTAGTACGGAGAAGAGACTGTTATTTAAATTAATGCCAATATATTTATTTAAATCAAATGCCAATATTGCCATTGCACCCATGACCAAAAACGCAAATATCGCTAATATTGTTAGAGTAGATTTGTTTGATTGACTTCCTTTGTCCACACGAGCAACTGATTTTTTTAGTGCCATATTTCAAAAACTTCCCAAGTGTTAATTTGTCTCGATTAAAAATGAGGTTACCGACATTCGTTTTTTGTATAGCTTTGATTCCCAGGTATCTGCTACGGACTCTGACACACCAAATACCCACCAAAAATCAATAATTTCCAAACACTAATGATACTTGTGAATAGCGCCCTCTAAGGCATAGCTGTGTCGTGAAAATACTTACTTTTATCGGTTAGAAAGATGGGCTTCAAAACAAATGCCATCTAGAATAAATAGATATTCATGGATCGGTCCCAATGATCCATATCAGACGTAATTTAGCTTAAAAATAAGCTCTCAATAAAAATCGCGTAACTCACTAAAACGTTCATCAGATAACAAACTCTGGATTGAGAGCGCAGCAAACCACTCATCTCCGGAGTTATAAAATGCAGTTATATGCTCAATGTGGTCGTAATCAAATCCATCTGGAACTTCATCTATTCCCTGATCATCGTGAAATGATTTCATACCAATGATTGAATCAATAATTAAACCATAATGATGACCCTGATCGTTCACCAACAGCATACGTTTTGATATATATTTCCCTGAAATTGGTTTTGCAAAAATAAACTCATGAATATCTAACAATGTAATTAAATTTCCTCTTACATTGGCAATACCTACCAACCATGATGGAGAACGTGGAATAGACGTATAGTCTTTTACACTTAAGACCTCACTAACTTCAGAAATTGGAATAATGTATTTATGTGTACCTAATTGAAAACCTAAGCCATGAGAAAAACTCACATCAGACTCTTGACGTACCAAGCCTCCTTGCAATGCAACACATTTGCGATCTACGCCCAGTAAATATTCAAATGGAGTAGTTTCTTCAGAAGCAGCCATGCGCAATTACTGTTAGAAATTTATGCAGCCAAGAAAGATTTGATCGAATTAACCAACATCTCCGAATCAACAGGTTTAACTAAATAACCTTTTGCGCCTTGACGTGTCGCCCAAACTTTATCCGTCTGTTGACTTTTAGTAGATACCATAACCACTGGAATCTCCGCCGTTTCAGGGCTTGTCGTAATCTTTCGTGTAGCCTGAAAACCATTCATGCCGGGCATCACAATATCCATCAGAATTAAGTCAGGATGCATATCTTTGGCTGCCTCTACACCTTCTTCGCCACTATCTGCGGTAGATACTTTATGCCCAGTTTGCTCAAGCAATTTTGAAATAAAGTGACGCTCTGTGGGAGAATCGTCTACAACTAGAATATGAGCCATATCAATTTGGTTAGAGTTCTTACTTGCCACTGTATTCAGCAATGGCCCCTAATAAATCATCACGAGTAAATGGCTTCGTTAAATATTGTTCTGAACCAACAATTTTTCCTCGCGCTTTATCAAAAATACTATCCTTACTCGATAACATAATTACCGGTGTTGATTTAAACATACGATTATTTTTTATCAGTGCACAGGTTTGATAACCATCTAAACGTGGCATCATTATGTCTATAAAAATTAAATTAGGACGATGTTCTGCAATCATGGCTAGTGCTTCAAAGCCATCATTTGCCGTGAAAACTTCACAGCCTTCTTTAGTTAATAAAGATTCTGCTGATTTACGAATGGTTTTACTATCATCAATCACCATCACCTTTAGCGCATTAGAATTATTACCACCCGCTTGTGCTGAATCATCTAACGCTAAACCACTTTCTTGCATAATTTTTTCCTAAGATCGAATTTTGAACCGATTTCGTCTATTGTGATTACCCAATTTTTATTATTTATTCCATACAAGCATAATTACTTATCAAAGCAATGATTTGTATGAAAATACAACCATGCCAGCTATGAATAATAGGACAACAAACTTCCGATATAAGTAGTCTAATCCCGGACGAGGTACGCTAACATGACTATAAAACTAGCCGTAATCATGGACCCGATAGAGAGCATAAAGGTAAGCAAAGACAGTACCTTGGCGATGCTTTTGGAAGCCCAAAACCGCGGCTATGAAATCCACTATTTGCAAGCCGGTGACCTGTTTCTGGAAGACGGTAAGCTCATGGGCCATACCTCTAATTTAGAGGTGCGGGATCAATCCGAAAACTACTATACAAAACAAACTGCCAAACTTAGTGAAATGTCCATGTTTAACGTTGTCCTGATGCGCAAGGACCCGCCATTTAATATGGAATATATCTACACTACGTACTTATTAGATTCCCTGGTTGAAACAAACACTTTAGTGGTTAACGAACCTACAAGTTTACGTAACGCTAATGAGAAATTGTTTGCTACACAGTTTAAAGACTGTATTGCTCCTTACATAGTTACCCAAAAACAATCTTTGCTGAATGAATTTATTGATAAACATAAACAAATTGTCGTAAAGCCTTTGGATGGCATGGCTGGTGATTCCATTTTTCAAGTCAGACATGACGATGCGAATCGTAATGTAATTTTAGAAACCATTACACAACAACAAACATGTACCGTGATGGCACAAAAATTTATTCCAGAATATGTTGAGGGTGACAGGCGCATAATTCTCGTGAATGGTGAACCAATCCCCTATGCCTTGTTACGTGTGCCCGCTCAAGGAGAGCTTCGTGCTAATCTGGCTAAGGGTGGTAGCGCTAAGGGTATTGAGCTGAGCAATAGAGATCAATATATCTGTCAACAAGTCAAACCTATTTTGCAAAAACTACGCTTAAGTTTTGTAGGTCTTGATGTGATAGGAGAATTTCTAACCGAAATTAATGTTACCAGCCCGACAGGAATCCGCGAATTAGATAAAATGTATGAATTAAATATTAGTGCACAATTATTTGATCATATTGAAACTCAATTAGATAGTTATCAATGATGCACGGCATAGCGGTATTTCTTATGTACGGCTTTACCCAATAGATGAATGAAACTCGAAACTAGTTTTTTTTACCAGCAAGCACTTACAATATATAAGATTATCACAACCAAGACACAGCATTTATTAACACCATGTCAGCAGTAGTCAATCCCGTACAAGTTACTGCATCTGATCGACTTGGCTTTAGCTTATTTTTTGCCGCAATTCTTCATGCTATTTTGATTTTAGGCTTAGGTTTTGGCCTACCGTTTGTAAGTGATTTTAATACTTCTTCCATGCTTGAAGTGACTATGGTATTGACTAAAACACACCAAGAACCCACTGAAGCGAAACATATTGCTAGTGAAAACCAATTAGCAAGTGGAAGTACCGATCAAGAGAACCAACCTTCAGCACCTTTTAGTGGTAGTAGCTTCAGCAGTAACACCGGTATAGCGCTTAATCAGGCTACACAGAATTCATCGCTCGCGAGTGACACAACAGAACAACAGGAGCAACTTATCACACAAGACAAATCTGCCACTAGCGTGGTTGTAAATGATGTAGAAAAAATATCTGAACAACACATTACGAACAGAAAAAAAAGTATCTCCCAACAACAACTAGAACTGGCTAAATTAGTTGCGGAACTGCGAGAAGAAGAAAGTGATTACGCAAAACGACCTCGAATAAACTACATAGACACACTAAGTGCTAAAACAGCAACGGAAGCTACTTATGTACGCGAATGGGTCGAGAAAGTTGAGCGCGTCGGCAATCTCAATTATCCCGATGAGGTTAGAAACCAGGGTCTATCTGGGACATTGATCCTTAGTGTGCTTTTGAATCATGATGGTACAGTGGAATTAATGGAAATTCGCTCTTCTGCGGGTAAATCATTATTGGACGAATCGGCCAAAAGGATTGTTAACTTTTCTTCACCGTTTCAGCCGTTTCCAGAAGAAATGCGCAATAACTATGATCAATTAATGATTACCCGAACATGGTTATTTGGTAAAGACAACACATTGCTTACCAAATGAGATGGTTAAACAGGTAAATACACAACGAGCATGTCAGAAAGTCTGACCAAGCAATTACTCATCGCCATGCCCAGCATGGAGGATCCTAATTTTACCCGCACTGTAACTGTAATTTGTGAACACAATCAACACGGTGCAATGGGCATCATCATCAACCAACCTACCACGATGTTTGTAGATGAGTTGCTAAGAAATTTAGTCGACGAAGATATTCATGAAACCGAAAATGCTGGAGATCGAGTTAAGCTTGCTAAACATGGCCCTGTATACGCAGGTGGGCCTGTGCACATTGACCGTGGTTTTATTTTGCATGACTCTGATCGGCAATGGCCTTCAACTCACATTATTGATAATGACTTAAAACTTACTACATCAGAGGATATTCTTTTTGATATCGCTCAAAACAAGGGGCCAAAAAATGCGATTGTGGCGCTGGGATATGCTGGCTGGGGAGCAGGTCAATTAGAACAAGAGATATCAGATAACGCTTGGCTTACTGTGCCTTATGAAGCTGAGATTGTATTCGAAACACCAATTGAGCAACGCTGGCAATCTGCTGCAACTAAAATTGGTGTGGACTTGCATTTAATATCCAATCAAACTGGTCATGCATAAGCAGTCACCAAACACTTCTTATATAAGAATTACAACAATTCTGACCTTACCATTATGGCTAGCGTAATTGGATTTGATTATGGAGAAAGAAGAATAGGTGTTGCGATTGGTGTTGCTGATGTTAAATCGGCAAATCCACTGACAACTCTTATCGTACCTACAAGCGGGGTTCCATGGGACAAAATCAACTCAATCATTGAGGAATGGGACCCATATATGTTGGTCGTGGGCTGTGTTGATCACACTACTCAAAATAATAATGCCCTCCAAAAGCATGTAAGTGACTTTTGCAAAAATCTCAATTCACGCTACCATCTACCCGTAGAAACGATTGATGAGTCTTATACTTCTGTCAGAGCCTATGAAATTCTTAAAGATCTACGCAATCAAGGACGAAAAAAAATAAACAAAACAGACATAGACAAGGCCTCTGCCGCAATCATTTTAGATTCGTGGTTTTCTTCTAAAATAGAATCTCAATCATGACTGAATTAAATGCCCAACAACTTACTGAAAACCTAGCGAAAGACTTAAAGAGCTATATATCAGAGCATAAAATAGTCGACCCAATTTTTATTGGCATACAAACTGGCGGTGTATGGATTGCCAATCAATTACAAGCGTTATTAGAAAATAAAGATAAACTGGGCGTATTAGACATCACATTTTACCGAGATGATTTCAGCCGCGTTGGCATTCAACCCACGGTTAAACCTTCTAAGCTTCCTTTAAGCGTTGATAATAAACACATCATTTTAATTGATGATGTTTTGCATACTGGACGTACTATTCGTGCAGCACTAAATGAAATTTTTGACTATGGACGCCCAGCTTCCGTAACACTGGTAGTGCTAGTACAACGCAACGGGAAAGAATTGCCGATTCAACCAGATGTGGTTGCGAAAACATTAACCTTAGAGGTTACACAACACATAAAGTTACGCGGTCCGAATCCATTAGAGTTAGAAATTATTGATCAAAAGTAATTAATGATGCGACATTTTTTACAAATAGACGGACACAGTACTGAAGAGTTGTGCCATATCTTAGATACTGCGGAGTCATTTACTAGTGTTGATGATCGTGCCGTAAAAAAAGTCCCTCTGCTTCGTGGTAAAACGATTGTTAATCTTTTCTTTGAACCCAGCACACGCACGCGCACTACTTTTGAACTTGCAGCAAAAAGACTTTCTGCTGATGTTTTAAATATTAATATTGCAACCTCTGCAACAACAAAAGGTGAAAGTTTACTCGACACATTGTTTAACTTAGAGGCTATGAATTCAGACATGTTCATTGTTAGACATCCCGAGAGTGGCGCTGCTGAATTTATGAGTAACTATGTTGCACCACACGTTAGTATTATCAACGCCGGCGATGGTAGACATGCGCACCCTACCCAAGCAATGTTGGATATGTTCACCATCCGTAAGTACGCAAAAGATTTTTCTAAAATAAAAGTTGCCATTGTTGGCGATATCTTACATTCACGCGTGGCGCGCTCCCAAATTGAGGCACTGAATTTACTAGGGGCACGCGAGGTTCGGGTAATTGCACCAAGAACACTATTACCTGCAAACATTTCGCAACTCGGTGTCGAAGTATTTCAAACCTGTAAAGAAGGTTTACGCGATGTTGATGTAATTATCATGTTGAGACTGCAAAAAGAACGCATGCAAGGTGGTTTTCTGCCAAGTGAACATGAGTATTTTCAGCTTTATGGTTTGACATCAGAACGTCTTGCCTTCGCTAAACCTGACGCAATTGTCATGCATCCAGGACCTATCAACCGTGGTGTGGAAATCAGCTCTGAAGTAGCAGATGGCCCACAATCCGTTATTTTGCAACAAGTCGAATATGGTATTGCAGTGCGCATGGCCATTTTATCTATTGCAATGGGCTCACATGATAAATCGGATCGTGACATATGAAGCTTGAAGTCATAAATGGTCATCTTGTTGATCCTAAAAACGAAATTGATCAACAAGCGAATGTGTATATAGCAGATGGCAAAGTCATTGCAGTTGGCAAACAACCTACAGATTGGCAAGCAGATCAAACTATTGATGCAAAAAATAAGTTAGTACTTCCTGGATTAGTTGAATTATCCGCGAATTTGCGCGAGCCGGGACATGAACATAAAGCAACAGTGCAATCCGAAACTCAAGCTGCAGCGGCGGCGGGCATCACCAGCTTGGCATGTTTACCCAATACCGATCCAGCTGTTGATTCACCTGCACAAGTAGAACTTATTGAGCAACTTTCTCATGACAGTGGTAATTGCCGTGTCTATGTAATAGGTGCTTTGACCTCAGGATTGCAAGGCGAGAACTTGAGTGAAATGGCAGCACTTAAAGCAGCTGGTTGTGTAGGGGTAAGCAATGTATTTCACCCAATGAAAAGTTCTTTGGTACTACGCCGTGCAATGGAGTATGCCAGTAGCCAAGATCTAACTATATTCTCCTATCCACTCGTTCACGCTTTAGCCAATAACGGATGTGTGCATGAAGGTATTACTTCATCGCGTTTAGGATTACCCGGCATCCCAGCTGCAGCCGAGACGGCAGCAGTTGCTTTTCAAATTGCATTAATTGAAGAATTAAACGTCCGTACTCATTTCTGCCGTATTTCAACACATCGCTCCGTAAACATGATTGCACGCGCACGTTTCGACAAACTCCCTATCACGGCTGATACTAGTATTTTGCACTTATATTTAACCGATCAAGAAATCCAAGGCTTTGATGGCTTATGTCATAACCAACCACCCTTCAGAACTACAGAAGATAGAGAAGGTTTACGTCAAGGTATTCGTGATAACTCTTTGTCCGCGATTTGCGCAGACCACCAACCACATGAAATTGAGGCAAAGCTAGCTCCCTTTCAATCCACCGAACCAGGCAGCTCTACCCTAGAAACTTTATTACCATTAACTTTGGAACTGGTAAAAGAAGATGTTCTTTCATTGAGCGAAGCGGTAAATGTTGTTACTCAACAGCCAGCTGATATTCTTGGTATACCTGCTGGGAATTTATGTGTGGGATCAAACGCTGATGTCTGTATTGTAGATTTAAAAATGAGCTGGATATTAAATAGTGAAAACATGTATAGCCAAGGAAAAAATACACCGCTTCTAGGTGACCAACTCAATGGTCGTGTAACTCACACCATACTGGGTGGTCAGCTTATTTATGAAAATAATATAAAAAGTTAAAAGGATAAATTCTGAATTCTCATCGCGGAACAATTTTTGAAGAATCTGCAAATGTAATCCATCAAGAAGCACTCCCTGCAGAACAGTACTGTCTTACACTACATGCACCAAAGTGCGCACAAGACGCGCGTGCGGGTAATTTTGTGCACCTACAGTGCGATGCACAACTTGGTCTGCGTCGCCCCTATTCAATTATGCGTGCCAATAAACAAAATGGACAAATTGATATTCTTTACAAAGTAGTTGGAAAAGGCAGTGCGCTGCTAGCTACGCGAAAAAGTGGCGATATCATTCAATGCTTAGGTCCTATTGGTAATCAATTCACGCTTAGTAAGAACACCACTCACCCATTATTGCTAGGCGGCGGTGTCGGTATCCCTCCAATGGTATTTCTGGCAGATGAATTAAGACAACAAAAAAACGTTCATCCCTTTGTAATTATGGGTTCCGAAATTCCTTTTCCATTTACCACTCAACCATCAAAAATTATGGTGCCCAAGATACCTCAAGAAGTGATTGCAGCCATGCCATTGCTTGATGACTGGGGCATTGCATCACGTCTAACCAGTCAACAGGGTTACCAAGGTTGTTATCAAGGATATGTGCATGAACTTGCAGAAGAATGGCTACAAGGATTGGATAATAAATCTAAACAAGAAGTAGAAATTTTCTCATGCGGCCCAATTCCCATGCTGCAAGTAGTTGCAGCACTTGCTAAAAAACACTCTCTCCCCTGCCAACTTTCACTTGAAGAACACATGGCCTGCGCAGTCGGTGGCTGTGCTGGTTGTGTGGTTCCCTACAAAGAAAATAATAAAACCATCGCCATGAAACGCGTCTGCGTCGATGGGCCGATATTCAACGCAGAAAATATTTACTGAAATTGCATCGTTACATTGATGTAACTTTTCAGGACATTGCAGGCGTAGTTGTAGAGGATAAAATGCCTATCCACTCAAAGCAGATTTTTACAGTAACGCTAGCATTGATAAGTCACGCAGAGATGCGATAGAGAAGTTATTGATCCCCAAATACTGACTTCAAGCGGTCTAAATAGCCTGTGTCCTTGTCCTCTTCTTCCTCAAAAATAGGCTTTCCAGACTCAGTTGATGCGGCTTCTTGTGATTGCACCTCGTCAAGTATGTCATCATCAAACCCAACATGACTATCTAATGCATCTTCACTAACCGAATCAGATAAAGTCGGAGGTGCTTTCTTTGCTTTCATATTTGCTTGATCAGCTTGCTCTGACGGGAATACTAATTGATCACTTGATTCACTAACGCTTTTAACACCACCGCCAAAATTGATTTGCCACTCAAGATTACCGCGTGAGTCAGCATTATTTAATGCATCATCAAGTGAGATTCGTTCGCTCTTATATAAATCATAAAGCGATTGATCAAAGGTTTGCATTCCTGATGCTGCACCTTTTTCCATAATCTCTTTAATCTCACCAATATCACCTCGTTTAATGAGTTCAGAAATATAAGGTGTATTGATCATGACCTCTACTGCCGGTACACGACTGCCTTCCACACTTGGAATTAATCGTTGTGAAATGATGCCGCGCAAGTTTAACGATAAGTCCATTAAGATTTGCGCCTTACCTTCAGGTGGGAAAAAGTTAACAATACGATCAAGTGCTTGGTTAGAATTAACCGCATGTAAAGTTGTCAAACATAAGTGACCCGTATCCGCATAGGTGATTGCCGCTTCCATGGTTTGTTTATCACGCACCTCACCAATCATGATTAAATCGGGTGCTTCACGCATCGCTTCACGCAAGGCGTTTTCATAGGAAAGTGTATCCAACCCTACTTCACGTTGGCCAATAATCGATTTCTTATGACTGAAAGCATATTCAATAGGGTCTTCAATAGTAAGAATGTGTCCAGTTTGCTCGATATTACGGTGCTCAATCATAGAGGCCAAAGAAGTTGACTTACCCGAACCGGTAGAACCTACAACCAACACCAGCCCGTTTTTTTGCATCACCAGTTTTTTTAGAATAGGTGGCAAACCTAGTACTTCCAAATCAGGAATATCGCCTTTAATGTAACGAATCACCATTGAGATTTCGCCACGCTGATAATATAAGTTCACACGGAAACGACCTGCTCCAGCGACTGAAATACCTAGGTTCATTTCCTTGGTCATTTCAAATTCTCTGATCTGCTGATCATCCATGATGCTGTAAGCAATTTTCTTCACCACGCCTGGCTCGAGAACATTTCTACTGACACGACGGGTTACACCTTCAACTTTTGTACACACGGGAGCACCTGTCGTAAAAAACAGGTCAGAAGCATTTTGCTCCACCATCAGCTTTAAGTATGGATCAATATTCATTGAGGCTATTTTATTACTTATCCAAGATTTACGCGTTTAACTGGTGAGATTAAACCAGCATCTTCGTCAGTCTCTTCGACCATTAAGCCATCTGTTCCATCCAGTAAGTCTTGATCTTTAGATTCTTTACTATCGAGCTTCAAGCGTAAACGTAAGTCATTTACCGAATCTGCATTACGTAATCCATCTTCCATGGTAATCAAACCTGCTTCAATAAGATGGAAAAGGTGTTGATCAAAGGTCTGCATACCGAGCTCATTTGATTTAGCAATTAAGCTTTTCATTTCATGCACTTGACCTTTGAAAATTAAATCAGCCATTAACGGTGTGTTAAGCATGATTTCTACTGCGGGTACCCGACCTTCTTGGCCTTTGATTGGTAATAATCTTTGTGAAACCACAGACTTTAAGTTTAACGAAAGATCCATTAGCAATTGATCGCGTCGATCATCGGGGAAAAAGTTAATAATACGATCGAGTGCCTGGTTTGTACTATTGGCGTGCAAAGTGGATAAACACAAATGACCCGTTTCAGCGAAAGCAATTGCATGTTCCATAGTTGCGCGATCGCGAATCTCACCAATTAGAATCACATCAGGCGCCTGGCGAAGAGTATTTTTTAAGGCAATTTCATAATCTTCCGTATCAACGCCTACTTCACGTTGTGTGATAATGCAATTCTTGTGCTTATGTACAAATTCGATGGGATCTTCAATGGTAACGATGTGCCCAAAGCTATTTTCATTTCGATAACCCACCATCGCCGCGAGCGAAGTAGACTTACCACTACCGGTTCCACCTACAAAAATCACCAAACCACGTTTAGTCATTGAAATATCTCGCAGGATTGGAGGTAGTCTTAAAGACTCAAATTTAGGAATTTCAGAATTGATGACACGCAACACCATGCCGGGACTACCTCGTTGTGCAAAAGCGTTCACACGAAAGCGAGATACATTAGGTAAGCTAATGGCAAAGTTACATTCCTGAGTTTCTTCAAATTCCCTTGATTGCTTGTCATTCATAATTGAACGCACTAGAACTTGAGCATGACTAGCAGTAAGAGGTTGGTTGGTTACTGGAACCATCTTGCCATCGATTTTCATTGAAGGTGGGGCACCCACTGTAACGAATAAATCCGAACCACCTTTAGTTAATAGATTACGCAATAAATCATGCATAAAGCTTATGGCTTTATCTCTATTCATAGTTCCTACCTTTAGCTACTACATTTCCTTGTAAAATAAAATCTAAAAATCATTTTTGTTCTCAGCTTTACGACGTGCTTCTTCACGCGCGATTAATCCTTTTGACAAAATCTCTTGTAAATTTTGATCCAATGTTTGCATACCGACGTTATTACCGGTTTGAATTGCAGAATACATTTGTGCGACTTTATCTTCGTTAATTAAATTACGAATCGCTGGTGTACCAATTAAAATTTCATGTGCCGCAACTCGACCTCCACCAATTTTGCGACAGAGTGTTTGTGATATGACCGCACGTATCGAAGCTGCCAACATAGAGCGCACCATATCTTTTTCAGCACCAGGAAATACGTCGATTATTCGGTCAATGGTTTTTGCCGCTGAACTTGTGTGCAATGTCCCTAAAACTAAGTGGCCCGTTTCAGCAGCGGTGAGTGCCAGTCGAATTGTTTCTAAGTCACGCAATTCGCCTACAAGAATCGTATCGGGATCTTCACGTAAAGCGGAACGAAGAGCTTCATTAAAGCCTAAGGTATCGCGATGCACTTCACGTTGGTTGATCAAACTTTTTTTACTTTCATGAACAAATTCAATCGGATCTTCAATGGTTAAAATATGGCTGTATTCGTTATCATTTTTATGGTCCAGCATTGCTGCCAGTGTTGTTGACTTACCCGAGCCGGTAGGACCGGTTACTAACACCAAGCCACGTGGATAACTTGCAATCTCAGCAAAAATATTTGGGCAGTCTAATTCTTCAAGAGTCAGGATCTTACTAGGAATCGTTCTGAATACTGCACCTGCGCCACGATTCTGAATAAATGCGTTGACTCGAAATCGGGCTAGACCTGGAATCTCGAATGAGAAATCAGTTTCTAAAAATTCTTCGTAGTCTTTGCGCTGTTTATCGTTCATGATGTCATAAACCATTTCATGAACTTGACGATGTTCCATTGCAGGAACATTAATCCTTCTTACGTCACCATCTACACGAATCATGGGTGGCACACCTGCTGAGAGGTGTAAATCTGAAGCGCCATTTTTAACGCTAAATGCAAGCAACTGCGAAATGTCCACGAATACTCCTTTATCTAGCTCGGTTGAACACGCGTGGGGGTTATATGTACTTCCTGTATTTAAAATAACTCAGCATTAACCCTACCTTCCTCAGTCAGTTAGAGGCAGAATTATCCTTACCGCTGACTCTGGACTGAGCATCTAATAACGCTAGTGTCGGTGGAATATAGAGGTGTGGACTTTGATTCTCGACAAGCCGCCAATTTCATGCGACTAAATGGCCGGGAGCACTTCATTGTGACAAAAAATTGAGCAAAATAGAGTTACTTATCACAACTTTACCGTTAATCTGAAAGTGTGAATCACATCAAATTTTAGCTCAAGAATACCTCTTAATAGATCAAACAAATTACAACAAAAACATGGCCGATAATTTTCAAATTGAGCAAAATCTAAAACAAGTTTTATTAACTATACGGGAGTTAGAGAAAAAATATAAACGCCCAAATAATAGTGTGCATTTACTTGCGGTGAGTAAAACAAAACCTATTGAAGACATAATTGCCGCACACGCTTATGGACAAATATCATTCGGTGAAAATTATGTGCAGGAAGCAGTCGAAAAAATAAATGCATTAAAAAATAATTTCGATGAAACAAATAAAATAGAATGGCATTTCATTGGGCCTTTACAAAAAAATAAAACACGCTTAATTGCTGAAAATTTCGACTGGATGCATAGTGTAGATCGGTACATCATTGCACAACGGTTAAGCGAGCAACGGCCAAAAGACCTTCCTCCACTGCAAGTATGTATACAGGTAAATATTGATCAAGAAGAATCAAAATCGGGGGTAGCCGTCGATAAAATTCAACACTTAGCAGAAGATCTTGTGGACTTAAAATGTCTTAAATTACGCGGTTTAATGGCAATTCCCAAGATAAGCAGCGATACTACGCAACAACGTAAATCATTTGCTGCATTACGTGAACAACTAGAGCAATTAAATCAACAAGGCTTCGAGCTTGATACATTATCAATGGGTATGAGTGCAGATCTGGAGGCTGCTATTGCTGAAGGGGCAACTATTGTACGTATCGGGACAGCAATTTTTGGCAAGCGTGATTAATAGAGCGTATATATGAATTCTCTTCAACATAATCTAAATATTGTATTTATAGGTGGCGGCAATATGGGTCAAGCTTTAGTTACAGGCCTACTCGACAGTGGTTGGCCTGCGGATAACATTGCCGTTGTTGACAATGATCACGCCATGACTATAAAACTCAAAGAGAAATTCCCGCATTGCCATGTTTATTCACAATCTGAAGCTGCTCTTAACTTAGCAGATGTTGTTGTATTAGCAGTCAAACCTCAGGTAATACAAACAGCCTGCGAACAAATTGCTGCTCAGTGCCAAATCAAACGCCCATTGATTATTTCCATAGCTGCAGGAATACTAATTAATAGCATTGATCACTGGTTGGGAGGAGAGCTGCCTATTATTCGATCTATGCCCAACACCCCCGCACTTGTGCAAGCTGGAGTAACAGGTTTATATGCAACGGAAGAAGTATCCGCAGAACAACATGAGATTGCGGAGAAAATATTATGTAGCGTAGGCGATGTATGCTGGCTAGATGATGAAGCATTGCTCGATGTAGTAACGGCTTTATCCGGAAGCGGCCCTGCATATTTCTTTTATTTAATAGAAGCTATGATAGAAGCAGGGAAAAGCCTCGGCCTTAGTGAAACACAGGCACGCGAGCTCACTGTGGCTACCGCCGCTGGTGCTGCAAAACTCATTAAACAAAGTGGCAAATCTGCTCAAGACCTACGTCTTGCCGTAACCTCTAAGGGTGGAACCACAGAGGCTGCAATAAACACATTACAAGAACATGAAATGAAAAAAATAATTGATACTGCAATCAGCAAAGCAGCAGAAAAATCTAAATTATTAGCAAATACGAAATAGCAACCTTATGAATGCAATCAGCAACGTTTTAGATTTTTTAATACATGTTTTATTTACCATGTATATTTATGCAGTTATTCTCCGAATGCTGCTTGGTTTCACTCGTGCAGATTTTTACAATCCTTTTTCACAATTTATTCTAACTGTCACTAATCCAGTTCTAACTCCATTACGCAAATTTATTCCAAGCATGGGTGGAATAGATACTTCTGCAATCGTTTTAATTTTTGTTTTAAAATTTGTTGAGCTCGCTTTGCGTAGTTTTCTAATTGGTAAACAAATTTTATTAAGCGCTCTTCTCGTACCGTCAATCATTGGCGTACTACAACAGGTTCTGAATGTATTTATTTTTGCAATAATTATTTTAGTTGTAATAAGCTGGGTCGCCCCACATTTGCATGGGCAAAGCAATCCAATCACGCCTATTTTACGATCTATCACTGAGCCCTTAATACGTCCTGCCCGCAAGTTGATCCCTCCGGTTGGAATTTTTGATCTTTCAACACTCGCAGTTTTACTAGCGCTTTATTGCATAAAAATCTTTCTACACTCTTTATAAGAGATTGCACGTATATCAAGTGACGATTACACTGCATAATTAATAATTGTTAATTTATTATTAAAACGTGCCTGATACACTTCCTGCAGATTCCGTTGGTCTCGTAGAGACTCAATTTCTTACGGTCAAGGAAACTTTAACTCTTGATTGTGGACGATCATTACCCGAATTTACGCTAGCATATGAAACCTACGGAACTCTTAATGCTGATAAAAGTAATGCAATTTTAATTTGCCATGCGCTTTCTGGAGATCAACACGTTGCGGGTTACAATAGTATGGAGGAACGCAAACCTGGCTGGTGGGATAATTGCATTGGGCCTGGCAAACCATTTGATACAGATCGTTTTTTTATAGTATGCCCAAATAATTTAGGTGGATGTAAAGGCAGCAGTGGACCCAATACCCTAAACCCCAAAACCGGCAAACCTTATGGTCCAGACTTCCCCCTCGTGACGGTACGCGATTGGGTAAATAGTCAAACCTATCTTGCTGATTCGCTTGGCATTCAACAGTGGGCTGCGTTAATTGGTGGTAGTCTGGGAGGTATGCAAGTCATGCAATGGGCCATTGATTACCCTGAGCGATTGCGTCATGCATTAGTCATTGCAGCTACACCAAAACTGACTGCACAAAATATTGCATTTAATGAAGTTGCACGCCAAGCAATTTTTTCTGATCCGGATTTCCATGCAGGCCGATATTACGAACACAATACAATACCTCGCCAAGGATTAATGCTCGCACGCATGCTTGGGCATATAACTTATTTATCCGATGATGCTATGCGTGAAAAATTTGGTCGCGATTTACGTGAAGGTAAACTCAATTTCGGATTTGATGTTGAATTTCAAGTTGAAAGTTATTTGCGATATCAAGGAAAATCTTTTGTAGATCGTTTTGATGCCAACACTTATTTATTAATGACTAAAGTACTTGATTACTTTGATCCCGCATTACAATTTAATCATGATTTATCTCTTGCGTTTGAGAATACAGATGCAAATTTCTTAGTAATTTCATTCACAGGAGATTGGAGATTTACACCTGCCCGTTCGCGTGAAATTGTCCGCGCACTTATTGCAGCAAATAAGAAAGTTAACTATGCAGAAATTGAAGCAGAGTTAGGTCACGATGCATTTCTTACTCCTATTGCTGAGTATCACGGTGTGTTGAATGCGTATATGGATACGATTGAAATATAAAAGTTAAGTATGAGAATTTCTCCAACAAATACATTAAGAGCTGATTTAGAGCTCATATGTGAGTGGATTAAACCTAATACACGCATACTTGATCTAGGCTGTGGTGATGGCGCGCTTTTAAACCATTTATATAAAACGCGTAACGTTACAGGTTATGGTTTAGAAATTGATCACGCAAATATCATTCAATGTATTACAAAAGACGTTCAAGTTATCCAAACCAACTTGGATGAAGGCATTACTGAATTTTTTGATGAAAATACTTTTGATTATGTCGTCATGACCCAAACCTTGCAGGCGATACAACACCCGGAACAACTTTTAAGTCAAATGATGCGCATTGGCAAGGAAGGCATTGTCACTTTCCCAAACATGGCCTATTGGCGAAACCGTTTGCAATTGGCCCTGGGGGGACATATGCCCATCACACGCACATTGCCAAACTCATGGTATGACACACCAAACATTCATCTATGCTCATTACATGATTTTGAGCTTTTATGTGAGCAAAATAGTATAAATATTATACAAAGAACTGTGGTCGATCACGCCCATCGTTACAGCGTGCGCACCAAGCTATTTCCCAATCTTCTTGGAGAGATTGCGATTTATCGTTTCTGTAAAAGCTCAGGCTAACTTCAATATTAAAAATTGATAAAGTCTGTAGATCAATTCAAGAAGTTTAGTTTTAAAATTCAATTTTATGAAAAAAGTGCTATGTTATTCGCATTTTTTAGAACATTGCTATTGTAATTTTTTTCATAGTGTTTGATCATACTGCCGCACTTTATTACTGTTCATTATCGAATTAGAGGATTTATGCATGGCCGCTACAAAAAGCTCATCTGTTAAGAAACCACCAACAAAATCAGAAATCTTGAATTTCATCTCAGGTGAAACCGATCTTTCCCGCAAAGAGGTCTCATCAGTATTTGACGCCCTAGAAAAAATAATCGCTAGAGAACTGAAACCTCGTGGCGCAGGTTATTTTAATCTTCCGGGTCTATTGAAGATTAAGGTTGTGAAAAAACCCGCTCGTAAAGCTCGCAAAGGCATCAATCCATTCACTGGTGAAGAAATGATGTTTAAAGCAAAACCCGCCAGCAAAGGAATCAAGGTTCTACCGCTCAAAGGTTTGAAAAGCATGGTTTAATAAAAAAAGGTGCACAATATTACATTGATGCACCTTTTTTTTAATTTTACAATTTATGTTTTAGCTACTTGCTAAGGCTCTACAACACTCAACTTAGTTTTAATAAAAACACTATGTGGTATATAGAGTAAGTCAGCAATCTTTCGTATTTGATACTCCTCATATTTATCTAAGGTGTTGTCTGCATAAGCCACGCGCCATAAGTCTTCTAATAAAATCTTTTTTTCCTCTTCAGTACAACTATCGTTAATAATTTTAACGAATGGATGTATTGAAACATGGCTATCCTGTTCAGTCTGAGCCAAATTAATTAAATTACTTACTTCCTCATTAGAAAAATTAAATCTAGCGGACAATGATTTTGCAATTTCTTCTAACTCTTCATTTTGGATATCAAAATCTGCCCGACTCACCTCTAACAACAATGCTGCAGATGCTAAATGCAAAATTTGTTGTTCATCGACCTCTTCATCACTATTTTTGCTAATTTTTTCTTGGATAAAATCGGCTATTGATCGGAACATGTTATATACAATTGTCTAATTTACTAATTAATTATTGGCTCGATAGTTTTGATACGCGCCGTTTTCGAAACAATCAAAAAAATCTTCGGTTAGCGGGTGAGTAATCGGTTCTGCACTTGCGTCAACTTCTAAATGCCTTTCCGCAACATAGGTAGTCATCAACTGCCCATCGACTAACACGTGATACCAAGGTTTATCTTTGGGGGGTCGGGACTTTGCTACTTTGTTATACCACTCTTCAGTGCCTGTATATTCTGCATCGACATCGTAAATGACACCACGATAATTAAACTTTTTATGCACGATTAGCTGACCAATTGAAAATTGTGCTCTATGCATAATCCTGACTCCTGATGAATTAATTTGTGATTAAACTTAGTATTTTTTTATGCTAACCATACTCTATATCTATAATAGATCCATGGTATATAAGACATAATCTGCTAGGCTATAGAAATTATAAAATTCGTTATATTTGTACAATAATCTCTTTACTATGTATCGGCCAAAAAATGACTCCTCGAAGTAAAGAACAACGCATATTAGTTGTGATGCGTAAATTATTAGCGCAAATTGTAAAAGATACAACGCCAGGTCCTGGCATGCGACACCCCCTAAGTGAACAAACTATAAAGGATATACGCGACTGCTTTGGTCTAATTTCAGCCAGAGAACGCGAACTCGCTGATCAGGCAGGAATTATAAACAAAGAACGACCACGTTACATAGATGAACCAAAATCCTCAACTGTAGTCGAATTTAGAAAGCCCAATAAGTCTTCAGATGAGAATTCGTCAAAAGACGAATAATTTCTAAAATTACGTGCTTTCGCGTCTAAATGCCCTCACGAACTGCCCAACAGCAAATTGAAGTCACACGACATACGATGCGTATTCTCGATGAATGGGGTATACCAGGTAAAAACATTATTACACTATTAGGTCTGCCAGATAAAATCAGGCTTCGTCACCTAGACCGTTATCGTGATGGAGAGGCTTTCCCAGAATCTTCTGAAATTATGGAACGTGTTACACATATTGCGGGAATTGCCGATGCACTGCGAACAACTTTCCCGCGCAACTCACACATGGGCGTTATATGGATGCAAACACCGCATCGAAGGTTTCAAAATCAAACACCTTTGCATATATTATTGGAACAGGGATTAAATGGATTACGTATGGTTCGCTCCGAGTTAGATTGCGCTTTCTCCTGGGATGAATCACTCAATCATTTCAAATAATAAATCCAGACATTTACATTGTTTGTTTCATCTAGAAACATGCATGTTTATAATATGCTCACAAGTAACTCTTTAGCATTTTCAAATGGAATTATTAGCCGATATTAAAGTTAAACTAGAACCTGGAGTAGAAATCACGCCAGAGAATAAATGTGGATTCTGTACCAATTCGTACTGCTGTAGTTATGTGACTGAAGAATTGGAAACACCCAAGAAAAAAGAAGACTACGAACACATGCTATGGCAAGTATCGCATAAGGATGTTTCAGTTTATAAAGATGATGAAGGCTGGTGGGTATCTTTCGCAACTAAGTGTGAGCACTTACAGCCTGACGGCGGTTGCGGCATCTATGATGTACGCCCACAAATCTGCCGTGATCATTCTAACGATTATTGCGAGTTTGACTCGCCGGCAGAGGATGATTTCGATCTATACTTCCCTGACTATGAAACCTTGCTGAAATATTGCAAAAAGCGTTTCAAGCGTTGGAAAAGAGGCTAAACCACGTTATTCAGGCATTATCTCGGCGAAATCTGCTATGGCAGGATAATGCAAAGTATCTTGAATAGGTTTTGAACTATCAGGCTGCTTAATAGAGATCAGATTCTTCACTCCATAAGTTTCCGCTGCTGCTAGTACTGTAAGATTGTCATCTATAAAAAGGGTAGCCAGTGGGTCAAATGGCTCGACCTCCATAAGTTTATGCCAAAACCCCTGTTCTTCTTTGGCATAACCATAATCATGTGAAGAAATAATTTTTTCAAAGTGACCTTCAAGCTCAAGATGATCCATTTTTACCGCAATGCTTTTACGATGGGCATTCGTCACTAAAGCAATATTTTTATTATGATGTATAAGCTTTTTCAGGAACTTTTCAACATTGGGGAAGATCTGAATATGTTTAGCAACTTCACGCTTTAATGATGCTATATCTAATTCAAGCTCATTGCTCCAATAATCTACACAATACCAGTCTAATGAACCTGATTTACTTTTGTAACGCGCAAGTAATTTTTGCTTGGCATCATCCAATGCCATTGAATGTTTTTGACTGAATCGCAGTGGTACATGCTCATGCCAAAAATAGTTGTCAAAATACAAATCCAACAATGTACCATCCATATCTAAAAATACAGTGGTAATCGTTTTCCAGTCTATTGATGTTTGCATTAAATAATAGATGCTTGATAATTACATAATATGGAAATGAATGATAAACGGCTCAAGGAGCTGGTCAATCCTGTTTGTGAAATTGCAAGACATGCAGGTACCGAGATCATGAAAATTTATACTGAAGGATTTGAAATTCAGGAAAAAAAAGATCATTCACCACTTACTACTGCAGACCTTGCCTCGCATACACTTATTACCAGTCAACTAAAGTCGCTCACGCCCGATATTCCAATATTATCTGAAGAATCTGCATCAATTACCTTTGATGAGCGTTCAAGTTGGAAAACCTATTGGTTGATCGATCCGCTAGATGGAACACGTGAGTTCATTAAGCGCAATGGTGAGTTTACTGTAAATATCGCATTGATTACTGAACATAGCTCCAGCCTCGGAGTTGTTCACATCCCAGTGCAAGATATCACATACTTTGCTTCCAGGAATAACGGCGCATTCAAACAAGACGGAAATGGAAATGCTGAAAAAATAAGCGTACGTAATTCAACACCTGATAACAAACCCACTATTTGTGGGAGTCGTTCACATGCTGGAAAGTCATTACAAGCATTACAAGATGAAATTGGCGAATACGAACTTATCAGCATGGGTAGTTCAATAAAAATGTGCTTAGTTGCTGAAGGTGTAGCGGATATTTACCCGCGTTTTGGTCCCACATCAGAATGGGACACGGCTGCAGCACATTGTGTTGTTAATGAGGCTGGAGGCAAAATCGTGAATACCGAACTTGAAAATTTGCCTTACAACACTAAAGATTCTTTACTTAACCCTTCGTTTCTTGCAATCGGTGATATGAATCAACAATGGCGTGATTTCTTAACTAATCACCTTAACAACTAGAAAGCAGGTAGACCTCCATCCAGAAACCAAGTTTCAGTTTCTTCTACGTACCACCAACTTTGTGTATCGCGTAGCGTCTTCACTGCATTAGTGGTTTCAAAATAATATGATATCTCAGCTTCCACAACTGCTGTTTTGAGATCTTCGCCCATAGCTACTCTTTTAATTTCATAATCCGTAACACGTATATCTTTATAGTCATCAAGATTAACTTCCACTTCAGATTCATCCTGATGACGGATCATGTTCACAGCTCCTTCGTATTCCCGCCAACGTAATAAACGTCCATAAAGTTTGGATCGTTCATCGAAAGTATTGAGTGTTTTGTTTTTTTGTGTTGAGGCACAGCCTCCTATAGATAGACTTGAAACAAATATGATACTAATTACTAAAAAAACTAATTTGTTTCGCATAACTAATAATAGATTTCTTAACCCCAACCTTGTAAGACAATTTTGCCTACTGTATGGCGACCTTCAATTTCAGCATGTGCAGATTTTAAATTCGCTGCATTGATAGGCTCTAATACTTTATTAGAAGTGGTATTAATCGTTCCAGCATCCACTAATTCAGCAACACGGTTTAATAATTTATGTTGCTCAATCATGTCCTCGGTTTCATACATGGAACGCGTAAACATAAACTCCCAAGCAAAGGTTGCGCTTTTACTTTTAAGTGCACCTAAATCAACATTACCTGCAGTTTCTACTATAGAGCATATTTTACCCTGAGGCTTAATCACAGCAGCCATTGATAACCAGTGTTCATCAGTATCATTAAAACACAAGATGTAGTCGTATCCATCGATACCAATTTCTTGCACCTGCTCAGATATATCCAGGTAATGATTAATAATATGATCCACACCTAAATCTTTGCACCATTTCTTTGATTCAGGGCGTGAAGCAGTAACCGTGATAGAAAGATTAGTGAGCTTTTTGGCAAATTGCGTGGCCATAGAACCCACACCACCTGCTCCGCCGATAATCAATAATTCTTTCCCAGTCTCTTCATCCCCTTCAGGAATACCTAGACGATCAAACATGGATTCCCATGCCGTAATACTTGTCAGAGGCATTGCGGCAGCTTGAGCAAAGTCTAACGATTTGGGTTTGTTGCCAACAATTCGCTCATCAACGATGTGAAATTCACTATTGCAACCGGGCTGCACAAAACTACCTGCATAAAAAACTTCGTCACCCACTTTAAACAAAGTTACATCAGGCCCAACAGCCGCTACCACCCCAGCAGCATCCCAGCCTAAAATTCGCGGGTTTTCTTCCACTTTATCCTGAGGGGCACGCATCTTGGTATCCACAGGATTGACCGCGATGGCTCGCACCTCGACCAATAATTCTTGGCTTTGTGGGTTTGGTTTTTCTATCTCTACATCGACTAATGAATCGGGGGCATCAATGGGAAGGTATTTATATAAGCCGACTGCTTTCAATATGGGGCTCCAAGTTAGGTTTTATGATTGTATTATTTGTAAATACATATTATTTCATAGTGAGCACAAGGATGTCCGAATTTGAGTTAAATCATGGATGATTTGAACAATTTAAAGCCAGATGGACTAAAAATAATCAACATGATGGGAATATTATCTGGAATCTTGAAAATGACTGCCTCAACCGCCAGGGATGGCTAATAACTGAAAATACTCGAGCATATTTCTGTCGGTGTATAAAAATTGCAATATGAATGTTGCCACAGTGCAAAAAACCTCACACCAGTCCAGAAGTTGATTTGAAAGCATCTCAAGTTTTATCGCTACTTGTAATAATTCATTATCACTAATTATCAATGATGAGGGATCATGAAACTGCCAAAGTAATTTTTTCTATTTAGCGTTGGCATTTTTTAGTTCGCTATTTAGTTTAGTAGTATTTCTGTATGACGCCCTATGAACCCTCGTTCCTTTGCCCGCAAGCTTCGAATATCTCTCCATGCATGTATTATCTTTTGTTCATGTTTTCGATGTGTATCATCTAGTAAAATTAAACAGTTTTTAGCAAGTTTATCGCTCAGAATTGGAAGCAATCCGTAACGACCTCCTTGGGTGCTTCCTTTAGGCCCGTCACAAATTACAAGTTTTATGTTGTCGTCTATAAGGCCTGAATCTTTTATGCAGTACCACGAAAATTCACCATAATTGTATAGAGGTGTATAAAATATTTTTACATTATCAAATTTCAAATACTCTACGACTCTCGTTAAGTACTCATACCACTCGTAATTATTTTCAAGAACTACAAATGGGATTTGGCGTTGTTTTGTAAATGTGGCAGTTAGGATTGTAGTAACCCCAGACCCACACTCAAGAACAGGCCCATTTGTACATAAAGCTTTTTCTGCAACATTCCTTAGATAGGAAACATTACTCGCATAGCCAAGATTCCCCCAAATCAATGTCAATATAAATATTCTAATGTGCCCGATTCGTTTTCTAAATGAGCGCTCAGAAAAAAAACGAATATATAATGAAAGCAATGGAAGCTTTATCGGAAATAATAATTGTCTAATTAGGCGCATTAAGAACTTTGCTATTGAATATCAGACAAGAAAGCTAATCTATAAATGTTACGGTTATGTGAATATCCGCTTTAGGTCAATAGCGATCATCTAAATTTTCTGATGATGTATCAGGTTTTTGTTTATTCTTTAAATCCGAATTATATCTATTAAATAAACGAATTGTACTTACAACAAAGTGTCTCTAATCTGGAAATATATCAACAAATAAATGGATTAAAAATGAGAGTATACGTACATACAACTAATTTTGAACTCTCCGACTTATATAGATGTCATATTGAAGAACGTATTCATTATATCTTCAGGCACTTAAATCGTGATGTTCAGAGTGTTAGCATCCGTTTAAATAAAACAAGCGAAAAGCTTGATTCAATTGAAACGAGCAGCAAAATTCAAGTTAAGACAAATAACTTACCTTTGATTTATGCAGAAAAAACTTCTGACGATCTTTATATTGCAATTATTGGTAGTGCTAACCGAGCCCGTAAAAATGTTTCAAGAAGACTAAATAAATTTAATAAGCTTTTAGAACAACTTAAAGCTTTGAAAAAACAGAAAAATAGCCCAAATACTTTACGCTTGAAAAGACCCCATAATCAGAGATTACAGACTGCTGCTTGAAGAGCTTGGTACTTGAAATTACTGCATTTGGCCAAAAGTGGAAATTATGAATTATTGGAAAGCCACTCAATGACATCATCTACATTTTTATCTGGAGGAAATACAGGATAAAAACATTTCTTAATCAGTCCGTCTTTTGCAATTAATGTTATACGCTTAGTCAATCGAAGATTTTCGATAAACAACATTGGCAAACCTAGCGATTCAGAAAATTGAAAAGAAGCATCGCTTACTAATTTGTAAGGCAGATGCAAGCGAGAAACAACTTCTGCTTGATATTCGCGCGGTTGTGTACTCAGTCCTAATAGCGTAACAGACATATCACGCAGAACTTCATAATTATCTCTAAATGAGCAGTTTTGTGGTGTGCAACCTGCCGCACCTGGTGTGTCAATCCAACCATCAGGAAGAATGCGTCCCGGTCGTCCAGTCATAGGAAAACAAAATATTACAAGCCAACCCTGTATTTGAGAACAATTAACTAACATGCCATTGGTACTAGGAAGTTCAATATTAGGTAAATTTTTGCCTTCTAGATGTTTGCTAGCACCATCATCAATTGGGACTGGAAGATCTGAAGGAATAGATTGAAGAAAGTCTTTTGGTGGAATGTTCTGGTTTGGCATTAAGATTTATCTGGCTGTGCTAGCTCCAGCATATTCGCAGTCCATGAGATTCTTTGCTCATATTGTTCTGGAGTAAAAGCGGGTTGTTCGTAATAAAGAACACCTAGGCGCCCAAGATTTAAAAGATTAAATGAAGCAACACGAAAATTCATTTATCTATCTCGTGCACATTTGACAAAACAGTTTAATAAAACTGCAGTTAATTAATGTGTGTGTACAACCTCGCCTTTTCGATGCAAATAAATCGCACAAGCTACACGTAAAAAGGAAGTAAAATTTTGTACGTCTTTATGCGTGTCTAAAATTTCATCGTAGAGTACATTGATAAATTGTGGCACGCTTTGGCTTTCTTCCTCTGCCATTTGGTCAAGTATTTCCCAGAATTCATTTTCCAATCGAATACTGGTTACACAGCCTTGAATACGAATGGAGCGACAATCACTATCGTAGCGATCCGGAGGTGTACCTGTATAAATATTACACATAGGACTGAACCCTAATTAAATTATGGTTTTAATTGTAGTTATTTATTTTCAAGGACTCTTATTTATAGTGCAACTAATATATATGTACAAGTAGTATTCCTTTACTACCTGAAGATTCGTTAGGTTTTTATACTTAATTTACAAGCAAGAGGATAAAAATGGCAAAAGTAATTCATTCAATGATACGAGTACTCGATGTAGATCGCTCTAAAGAATTTTATGAAAAAGCATTTGGACTTATAGAGAAACGCTATTTGGATTTCGATGATTTTGCACTGGTTTATCTAGGTAATGATGAAAATGATTTCGAAATTGAGCTGACTTTAAACAAAGGTCAAAAAGATGCTTACACGCATGGCAATGGCTATGGACATATTGCGGTGTGTGTAGATGACTTAGACTCAGAACATGCGCGTATAAAATCCCTGGGTTATGCACCGCAGGATGTAGTGGAATTTAGTCCGGGTGGTGAATTACTAGCAAAGTTTTTCTTCATTAAAGATCCAGATGGATACGAAATTGAAGTTTTACAAAGGCACGGAGCCTACACATAAAAAAGGAAACCTATAAATAAATTTATCGCCTCACAAGAATAAAAATAATTGAGGCTAAGCGGAGGAGGTACCTATGTTAGACCTTGATCTAACGCGTCGCGAGTTTTTACAAACAAGCGGCACAGTTCTTATGGGGACGATTGCAACCAGCTCAGGTATTTTAAGTATGTTGGCTCCAAGCCAAACATGGGCCTTAGAGCTTACGAAATTAGATAAATCTACGGGTCATGCGCTATTACTCGCAACGCGACAAATTCTTCCACATGACACACTCGACGACGCAGTATACGCGCTTGTTGTTAAAGATTTAGATAGCGCTGCAGCAAGCGATGACGCGGTTGCAAAATTACTTACCGACGGCGTTGCACAGTTAAATGCAGACGCAGGGGGCGACTGGTCTGGGGCAAGCAGTGACAAACAAGCGGCAGTGATTGAAAAAATGGCCGGTAATGATTTCTTTGAAAAAATACGTGGCACAGCCATCGTATCGCTTTATAACAATGAAATGGCCTGGGCACATTTTGGTTACGAAGGTGATGCATGGAAACATGGCGGGTATTTAAAACGCGGTTTCGATGATTTGAATTGGCTACCCGATCCACCTGCAGATGCAAGTCCATCTGCTTACGCTGCTGAATAAGGAGAAGTACAATGGCTAAATACGATTTAAATGATGATGGTGTTGTAGTAGTTGTTGGCTCAGGTGCAGGTGGAGGAACACTTGCAAATGAGTTATGCCAAAAAGGCATCCAAGTAGTTTTACTTGAAGCAGGCAAACGCGAATCAAACGAAAGTTTTGTTAATGATGAATGGTCTTCATTCGGACAAATTTCTTGGCTTGATTCTCGCAGCTCTTCGGGCACTTGGAGAGTAGGGAAGGATTTTAACGGATTGCCTGCATGGATTTGCAAAACAGTTGGGGGTTCAACCACACACTGGGCAGGTGCAAGCTTACGATTCCAAGAGCATGAGTTCAGAGTTAAAACAGAGTACGGGGATATCGATGGCGCCAATATGCTCGATTGGCCTCTTACTTTAAAAGACCTTGAGCCTTACTATGCAAAAGCCGAAGATAAAATGGGCGTCACGCGTACCAACGACGTCCCCGGATTACCTGGTAATAATAATTTTAAGGTGATGTATGCCGGTGCAAAAAAACTGGGATACAAGCACTGTCATACCGGGCGCATGGCCATTAACAGTAAACCGCGTGATGGGCGCGGGGCTTGTTTACAGTTAGGTTTTTGTTTCCAAGGTTGTAAAACCGGAGCTAAATGGTCCACCTTAGTTACAGAAATTCCTAAAGCTGAAAAAACTGGAAAATTAGATTTACGCCCTGAATCACATGTCTTAAAAATCGAACAAGACAAATCTGGAAAAGTAACTGGTGTAATTTATGCGGATGCCGACGGTAATCAACACATGCAAAAAGCGCGTGCGATTTGCGTTGCAGGAAACTCCATTGAGACACCGCGTTTATTATTAAATTCTGAAAATAGTCATAGTCCAGATGGCCTTGCTAATTCATCAGGCCAAGTAGGTAAAAACTATATGCGTCATATGACGGGTTCCGTCTATGCAGCGTTTGAAAAGCCTGTACATATGTGGCGTGGTACTACCATGGCAGGAATTATTACCGATGAATCCATCAACGATCCTAAGCGAGGTTTTGTAGGTGGCTACGAGATGGAAACTCTATCCATTGGCCTACCCTTTATGGCAGCATTTTTAGACCCAGGCGCATGGGGCAAAGACTTTACGAGAAAGATGGATACCTATAGTCATATGGCTGGTATGTGGCTGGTTGGAGAAGATTTACCGCAAGAAACCAATGCCGTGACTTTACATTCAGAAAATAAAGATCAACATGGTATGCCCACACCCAATGTGCACTTTGACGATCATGAAAATGACATTGCCATGCGCAATCATGCTTATAAGCAAGGATCTGCGATATATGATGCAGCCGGTGCTAAAGAAAATTATTTAGTCCCACCCTATCCGTCTACTCATAACTTAGGCACTTGTCGTATGAGCGCAGACGCAAAAGATGGTGTATGCAATGCGCATGGTCAAACTCATGACATATCCAACTTATTCATATCGGATGGGAGCCAATTCACAACCGGTGCGGCAGAAAACCCAACTCTTACAATTGTAACCTTGGCAATTCGACAAGCAGACTACATAGCAAAACAGTTAAGTGAAAAAGCTATCTAGATAATTTATTTTACTCATATAAAAAAGCCTCTATTCAGAGGCTTTCTTTATTACTTATTTATAAATAATTTTAATTAAAAATATAAAATCTACATAATGCGTGTGGTCATAAAGATTAGTCTTTAACCCTTAACAGTATACAAACTAATCACAATCAATATGCTCAAAAAATATCGTTAAAAAAAAGCGTTGTAATTCCAATTTAAATTATTAATTCATTTAAATCAGGTAATTATTGATTATTTAAGTCATAAATAAATGTTTTCAGCTTCATAAATAAATATGGGATCGCTTATGAAGAACATTTAAAACTATTATCAAGAGGCATCTACTTATCATGCATAATAAATATGTGTTATCGGTCTATGCCCTTCTTAAAATAATTTTATTCAAGAACACAGCATTACCGATAAGTTTTTTAAACCAAAGATATAAGTAGATTGGCGGTTTAAACATAATAAGAAAATCGATAGATTAAGAAGTGCAGACAAACTGCAACGCTATATTATAAAAGCATAAATCAATTAGCATGCAATATGTAAGTTAATTGTGACGTGCTCTAAACGAGGGGTGATGCATGAAAGCTAATTACTATCTTTCTCCTACTTTAAAAAGTACACATCAAATATCAGATGATTTACATGAAGTTGGCATTAATGATTGGTTCATACATGTCGTTAGCAAAGATGAATCTGGACTTAATAAACAGCAGGTACATTCGAGTAATTACTTAGAAACACTCGATGTACTTCGCAATGGTGGTATTGGAGGTTTAATTGGTTTCATTATTGGCGTATTTGCGGCAGGTGCGCTTATGTTTTTCAAACCCTTTGGACCTAATATGCCCGAGTTTATTTATCTGATAGTGATCGTGCTGTTCACTTTGTTTGGGATTTGGGAAGGCGGTCTCGCTGGTGTTGCATGCGAGAATAAAAAACTTGCCAAATTTCATGATGAATTAGAAGAAGGCAAATATTTAATCCTTATCTATACAGGGAAAAAACAGGAACACGCAGTTAATGAAATGATGGCTCGCAAACATCCTGAAGCGCGATTAGTTGCAACCGATACTCAGTACTTCAATCCATTTAGCCAGTTAAAAAGGTTAGAAAACTAATAGGATCTTTATCTCAAAAACAATAATTAAAATGAAATAAAAATGAGCGCAACCTTAACAGCAACTAGAAATGCTTTAAGCGATTTTGTTGAGATCTGCAAACCACGCATCGCATTATTAGTTCTGGTTACCACCTTTTCCGGAATGTGGCTAGCAAGCAGTGCCAACTTATCTTTTGACCTAATCTTTTTAACTTTACTAGGCACCGGATTAGCTTCGGCAGCAAGTGGTGCATTTAATAATTATGTTGACCGCGAAGTAGATAAACTTATGGCGCGCACACGTACACGCGCCTTGCCATGCTCTCGTCTACACCCTCAACAAGCATTATGGTTAGGCGTAATGTTAAGCCTGTGGTCATTTGCAATTCTTTTCTATTTGGTTAATCCACTCACGGCTTTTTTGGTTCAAGCAACAACACTTTTTTATGTTGGGATTTACACCATGTGGTTGAAACGTACTTCTTCACTTTGTACTGAGGTTGGAGGCGTTGCAGGTGCCATGCCACCCGTAATTGGCTGGGCCGCAGTAACCAATGAAATTGCATGGCCTGCATTAGTGATGTTTTTAATTATGTTTATTTGGCAGCCTCCACATTTTTGGGCACTAGCATTATTACGAAAAGACGAGTATCGAAAAGCCGATTTACCGATGCTTCCTGTAGTGAGTGGCGATCGTGCTACTAAAATACGAATGTTGCTTTATACCATTGCCTTAATACCGGCAAGCTTAGCAATGTACTACTTAAAATTAGTTGGCCCAACATATCTAGTCCTGGCATTAGCACTAGGAATCGCATATTTGATTTTAACTATAGACTTTGCACGTAAACCGATTACACATAAAAGTACTCGGAAATTATTTAGGTTTTCGATTTTGTATTTACTAGGTTTATTCACATTAATTTTCATTGATTGCCAATGCTATTTTGGCTAAGGCAGCGGAGTGCTTGTCAGATTAAATATTAAAAAGTTTGAAATAGGGAGTAACTGATATGGCTATTGCCATTATTTTAATATTATTAGTTGTCGGATCTGTAATTTTTCATTTTATGAGTCCGTGGTATTTCACGGAATTGGCATCCAACTGGGGTGATATAGATACCACGGTAACAATTACTTTTATCGTATGTGGAATCGTATTCGTCTTAGCCAATTTATTTATGGCTTACTGCATAATTAAGTTTCGTAATAAAAGTAAAGATCAACGAGCTGCCTACGAACCTGAAAACAAAAAACTTGAAAGCTGGCTAACCATTATTACTTCTATTGGCGTGGTTGCAATGCTTGCGCCTGGTTTGGTGGTATGGGCAAAGTTTGTTTCTCCACCAGATGACGCCATGATAGTAGAAGCAGTAGGTCAACAGTGGCAATGGACTTTCCGCTTACCTGGCGAAGATGGACGCTTAGGTACTGTCGATGCAAGAAAAATTAGTTTCCAGAATCCATTCGGTATGAATGAAGAAGACCCATATGGACAAGACGACATATTAATTCCAAGTAGTGAATTACACATTCCTATTAACCGGCCTATTAAATTTAATTTACGTTCAAAAGATGTTTTGCATAATTTTACGGTTCCGCAATTTCGCGTAAAGATGGACCTCGTACCAGGCATGATCACCTGGCAATGGTTAACGCCAACTAAACTAGGCACATATGACATTCTTTGTGAAGAGCTATGCGGTATTGCGCATCATGCTATGCGCGGCAAAGTAGTAGTTGATGATGATGAACAATATAAAGCTTGGCTAAGCGAACAAAAAACCTATGCCCAATTTGCTTCTATGCAACCAGGTGATGCACATGCTGGTAAGCCTCTTTATCAAGCATGCGCTGCATGTCATGGACTAGAAGGAGAAGGTAATCAAGCGCTCAATGCACCTAAAATTAGTGGTCAAGAAACTTGGTATCTAGAACATCAACTTAGCAATTTCAAGCATGGTTTGCGAGGAAGCAACCCAGAAGATACATACGGACAACAAATGGCGC
This sequence comes from Gammaproteobacteria bacterium, assembly GCA_028279275.1. Taxonomy (GTDB): domain Bacteria; phylum Pseudomonadota; class Gammaproteobacteria; order UBA4575; family UBA4575; genus JABDMD01. The sequence goes on from JANQOB010000017.1 coordinate 43,880, forward strand.
CGATGGCAGCAACATTGGTCGACAATGCAGCAATCAAAAATATCGCGGCCTATATTCAAACATTACCTGATAACCCAGCACCACACACTATCAATGGTGATGTGGACAATGGTAAAGACCTATATGAAACCTGTGGTAAATGTCATGGAAAACAAGCGCAAGGAAAATGGGCAGTGAATGCACCACGTATTGCAGGAATGAGTGATTGGTATTTACTCACACAACTTAAAAACTTTAAGCATGGTGTGCGTGGCAATCATCCTAGCGATGTAAGAGGTAAGCAAATGGAATTAATGGTTGTAAGTTTAAACGATGAAACAATGCAAGACATCATCGCTTATATAAATTCTTTATGAACTTTAAATATTTAAAAGATTGAAATTGAACAGTAACGAGGTAACAAAATGGCACATGTTGCACTAGCCGATAAAGGGCAGGAACTCGCACATCCTAAAACGTGGATTGGAGCATATGTCTGGAGCCAAGATCACAAGGTAATAGGTATTCAATATATTATAACTGCCACTTTAGTAGGCCTGGTTGCATTGGCTTTATCTGCAATGATGCGGTTACAGCTAGGGTTCCCTGGTGTATTTGATTTAATTCAGCCCAACGAATATTACTCAGCAGTCACCATGCATGGAATGATCATGGTGGTATTTATGCTTACGGCGTTCTTCCTTGGAGGATTTGGTAACTTGCTCATTCCTCTGATGTGTGGTGCCAGAGACATGGCGTTCCCATACATGAACATGCTGAGTTTTTGGGTTTATCTCGCTTCTGTAATTGTTTTATGTGCGAGCTTTTTTGTTCCGGGCGGTGCAACAGGTGCAGGATGGACTCTCTATCCACCACAAGCCATTACTGAAGGTTCTGCAGGCTCAGGAATGGGGATCATTTTAATGTTGGTATCCTTAGCGCTGTTCATTGTCGCTTTTACAATGGGTGGATTGAATTATATCACCACCGCTTTTCAAGCAAGAACGCGTGGCATGACATTAATGCGTATGCCTTTGTCTGTCTGGGGCATCGTCATGGCGACCATTTTAGGGTTGCTCGCCTTTCCAGCACTTTTAGTTGCCGCCATCATGATGCTCCTCGATGCTTTATTAGGCACAAGCTTCTTTATGCCTGCAATTTCTGACCTGGGTGAAGTCAGTAGTACAACGGGGGGTACTCCAATCTTATTTCAACATTTATTTTGGTTCTTTGGACACCCAGAAGTGTACATCGTAGCTCTGCCAATGTTTGGTATTGCATCGGACTTAATCAGCACACACGCAAGAAAAAATATTTTCGGCTACCGCATGATGGTATGGGCCATTATTGCAATCGGAGGTTTAAGCTTTATCGTTTGGGCCCACCATATGTATGTGAGTGGTATGAATCCGTATTTTGGATTTTTCTTTGCAACAACTACATTGATCATTGCAGTTCCAACAGCACTTAAAGTCTATAACTGGGTCCTCACGCTGTGGCAAGGCAACATACACTTAAATGTACCTATGTTATTTGCTATCGGTTTCATTTTTACTTTTATTCATGGCGGTATCACTGGTTTATTTTTAGGCAATGTCGCCGTAGATGTGCCGCTATCTGATACTTACTTTGTAATTGGTCATTTCCATATGGTGATGGGTGTTTCGCCATTCTTAATTGTGTTTGGTGGTATGTATCACTGGTATCCAAAATTTACTGGACGCATGTTGAATGACACCATGGGAAAAATTCACTTCTGGGTCACGTTTTTAGGCACCTATGCCATTTACCTACCAATGCATTACATTGGTATATTAGGTGTACCTCGCCGTTACTTTGCATACGGTTCTTTGGACTCGTTCCCAGATTCAGTTCATGTCATCAATACCAGCATCACCATTGCTGCATTAATCGTTGGTACTGCACAATTGCTGTTCATTTATAATCTCGTTTGGAGTTTGTTCAAAGGTGAAAAAGCTTCAAGTAATCCGTGGCGCGCGACAACACTGGAATGGCAAACACCTGATACTCCACCGAAACATGGTAACTGGGGGCCTGAGTTACCCGTTGTACACCGATGGGCTTATTCCTATAGCGTTCCAGGTGCAAGAGAAGATTTCATTCCTCAGACTGAAGAACCCAGTGAAAATACTAAAGGCGATGTGCACTAGCTTATGACTGCAACACTGATCGTTCTAGCCGTTATTATGGGCGGCGTGGTGTTTTGGCTCATACGCCAAACGCTTAACGTGCAGCCTTGGGCCGAGGAAGGACCTATCGGTCAAGATCATGCAAGTGGGCCTTTTTCAGTTCAGCCAGCAAAAGTTGGCTTGATTGTTTTTCTTGCAGTCGCAGCTTCATTATTTTCACTTTTTGTAAGTGCCTATTTTCAACGAATGGAATTCGGTGATTGGAAGATCGCGCCAGAACCATTTGTACTCTGGATTAATACTGCATTTTTAATCTTGGCGAGTGTGTTTTATCAATTAGCACGAAATGCAGTCATTAAAAACCAAACAGCGCAAGTAAAATCAAACTTGCTCATTGCAGGATTTTTTACTTTTGCATTTATGGGTGGACAGCTATGGGCATGGCAAGAATTTCATAACTCTGGTTACGTGCTATCTGGAAATCCTGCCAATGCTTTTTTCTATGTGCTCACTGCTGTGCATGCAGCACATATTTTGGGAGGACTATGGGTTTGGAGTAGAACGTTATTTAAATTACAGAGTATCGTAGAAACACGCAAAGTACGCACATCTGTAGAATTATGTGCAATTTATTGGCACTTCTTATTACTAATTTGGTTAGTGTTGTTTGCACTGCTGTTATCTACCTAACAACTTAAAGAAGGAATAACAAAACATGGCAAGTTCAGGACAAATCGCGGATCAAGGTGTAGTAAATGACCTGGTAGAAGATTGGTCGCAGGACAAAGAAGTTTTTAAGGTTCATTGGGGTAAAGCGATGATGTGGATCTTCTTATTGAGTGACACATTTATCTTCACATCTTTCTTGACGGGTTATATGAAAATTCGTGCGAGCTCGACCATACCTTGGCCGAATGCCAGTGAAATTTTTGCATTAAGTTTTGGTGGTGACCCCATCCCATTGATTCTAATTGCAATCATGACTTTCGTCTTGATTACCAGCAGCGGCACGATGGCACTGGCAGTGAACTATGGATATCGCCGTGATCGAGGTAAAACTGCACTATTTTTATTTATAACTGCCGCTTTTGGTCTTTTGTTTGTTGGGATGCAAGCGTTTGAGTGGACTAAATTAATTGTTGATGAGGGAGTTCGTCCCTGGAGCAATCCATTTGGTGCTCCTCAGTTTGGTGCTTGCTTTTTTATGATCACCGGTTTTCACGGTGGCCACGTCAGTGGTGGCGTCATCTATTTAACCTATGTTGCCATAGGCGTATTGAACGGTCGCTATGAGAAAAAAGGCTATGACATTGTTGAAATAGCTGGGCTCTATTGGCACTTCGTGGATTTGGTTTGGGTATTTATTTTTGCATTCTTTTATCTTTGGTGAGGTATAACCATGTCTGGATCAGAATCAGGACATCAAGAACATCCGCTTAGCATTTATCTTTGGATTTGGATCTTATTGTTCGTACTTAGCACATTTTCATATCTTGTAGACTATTATCAGCTACAAGGGGCATTGCGATGGAACCTCATTATCATATTTATGATGCTAAAAGCAGGTTTCATAGTTGCAATTTTCATGCATATGACTTGGGAGCGTATCACTTTAATTTCAGCAATACTCGTTCCACCATTAGCATTACTCGTACTCATCATTTTGATGTCACTTGAAGGCCAATACACGCATAAATCTCGAGCAACTTTCTTCGGCTTAGAAGAAGCACCAGTTGTAGAGCATCATGGCGAGAAGAATCATTGATTTTGAGCCATAATTATTTGTTCAACTAATTTACGTAACGGTGTATTCTTAATTGATAATTCATTCATAATTAGAAATTCATAATTCGCCTTTTCTGTAATATTTTAATCTGCTACATGTGTAGCTTATGTTTATGCACAAATATTTTTGCGCATGGCGGCGTATTTCTTGAGGAAGATGTTTGTGTCATTCAAATTGATTTCTTTCAAGCACATTTCACAATTTACCAACCTCAAATCACTCAACATAAAGAATTTTGTGAGGATATTCCTGAAATTGGAGATACGCTATTTGTTTTGGAATATCTACACGATGGCCTAAGAGAAATGCCCATAGATTTTCGTATTATCAAAGACACACAAAAGTTAGGGCGTTTTGCAAAATTAGAAGACATTGAGAAAATCGAAAATATCAATTCACATACTGTCTTTTACCAAGCTCCTCAAACTGGACCTTATGGCATCTATTTGGCTAAATATGACTTTTTAGAAGAAGGTTATTACATTGGTATTGTAAGCGCAGAGCGATTGAGCGATGGGAAGGCCTATACGGCTGTATTTCCATTTCAAGTTGGCGGCAACAATTGGGGATATATACCTTTAATAATCATTGTTGCTATCTTTTTACAACTTAATTACTGGTTATTGAACGGAGGCTTTGCGCGCTTGCGCAAAACATTTTCATCATGAAACTTGCAAATATCATAGTTCTACTACTCGTAAGTCTTACTGTTTTTGCTAATTCCAATATAGAAGCGACTAAAGTATCAAACAATCAGCTTTTTAAAGTTAGTTATATAAGTAAAGCAGATCCCATAAAAATTAATAAAATACATTCATGGATGATTCATTTAGAAGATATGAATGGTAACGATATTGAAGATGCAAAAATTACCATTGATGGCGGCATGCCCGCACATAATCATGGCCTCCCTACGCAACCTCAAATAACAGAAAATTTAGGCGAAGGCCGTTATTTACTTGAAGGCATGAAATTCCATATGTTGGGATACTGGACCGTAACCGTATCTATTTCCCATGGCAACTTAAGCGATGAAGTTACATTTGAATTAAATTTTTAAACTTGATTCATGAGCCCCGTAAGCCTGCCCAGAATCCTATACACAACTTTTGCTTTAGCAGTTTTGTTTATTGGGTATTGGTTAATATCAATTAAAAGCTCTGAAATTGACTGGTCACCTGAAGAGATAAAAGTTTTAAGTACTTTATCTCTCGATAGTATCGAGACATTACCAAAAAGTCACAGCAATACCGTTGCCGATAATCCTGCAGCGGCTGAATTTGGTTGGTTACTCTTCTTCGATGAACGCTTAAGCCATAACGGCAAAATTTCTTGTGCAACCTGCCACGTACCTGAACTTAAATTTACTGACGGTTTAAAAACCGCAGCAGGTGCACAGGCGGGATTGCGTAATACCAATACACTTATTGGCGTTGCATATAGTCCTTGGCAATTCTGGGATGGACGAAAAGATAGTCTTTGGTCTCAAGCATTATCTCCTCTAGAAAATGAACTTGAGCATGCGGGTACACGTGTACAATATGTTCACATCATTTCCAGTGATGAAAACTATAAAAAAAAATATCAACAATTGTTTGATTCACTACCTAATTTTTCAAACTCAGCTCGCTTCCCTGAGTCCGCCGGCCCTATTAATAATAAAAATCTTAATCAAGCTTGGCAAAACATGACAAGTGAAGATAAAGATTTGGTCACAAGTGTATTCGTGAATATTGGTAAAGTAATTGAAGCATATGAACGACTGTTGCTTCCAGGTCGAAGTAGATTTGACGATTATGTGCAAGGTGTAATTGAAAATGATCCTGAAAAGTTAAATGCACTCTCTAAAGATGAAGCGAGAGGGCTAAAATTATTTATTGGCAAAGCTCAATGTATCAATTGTCACAACGGCCCGTTGCTTACCAATAATGAATTTCACAATACAGGAATTCTCTCCCCTGTTCGCCAACTTCCAAGCGTGGGTAGAGTTGAAGGTGTAGATAAAGTATTGAACGATCCGTTTAACTGCCTAGGACAATATAGTGATGCAGACAAAAAACAATGTGCAGATTTGCGCTTTGCAAAATCAGGTGACGAATTAATAGGTGCCCATAAAGTACCCACACTAAGGAATGTTGTAGAAACAGCACCCTATATGTATGCAGGACAATTAGAAACACTTAAAGAAGTGATCGAACATTATAATAGCGCACCACTGGCGATGATCGGCCATAATGAAAGCAAATCACTTGAACTGAGCAATAAAGAAATGAGACAACTTGAACTATTTTTATTTAGTCTGTCTAGCCCATTAGCCACTGATTCCAAGTGGCTTAAAAACCCTCATTTAGCTAGAGAAAAGCTTTAAGCTATTGCTAAAGAAATAGTTATCTAGCTCGTACAATCTATCCTGTTAAAGATATAAAATTATTCGCCAATTTCATACTATTGTATGAATAACATCATTCAGATTAATATTCATACAATCCCTCCTTAATTGCGGAGCCCATAAATTGAATGCCACTATTACTGCAGTTCGTACACAAGCAAGTGACTTTTTCGAACTGTGTAAGCCACGTATTACTTTACTAGTCTTACTCACCACATTTACAGGTATGTGGTTAGCTGGTGGTGGTTCTGTATCCGCTGAGCTGGTCATTTATACTTTAATTGGAACCGGTCTTGCCTCCGCTTCAAGCGGCGCATTAAATAATTATGTAGATCGTGAAGTAGATAAGTTGATGGCGCGCACACGCACAAGAGCTTTACCCTCTGCACGGCTTTTTCCTCAACAAGCGCTATGGCTAGGAGGTTTATTAAGCATTACATCATTTGCAACTCTGTTTTACTTGGTCAATCCATTAACCGCTTATTTGGCTTTGGGTACAACTTTCTTCTATGTAGTGATCTACACCATCTGGCTTAAGCGTAGCACACCATTATGTACAGAAATTGGCGGCGTGGCAGGCGCCCTTCCACCAGTAATTGGTTGGGCAGCCGTGACCAACGATATAAGTTGGCAAGCCATGGTTATGTTCATCATCATGTTCATATGGCAACCCCCACACTTTTGGGCATTAGCATTATTGCGAGCGGAAGAATATAAACGCGCCAACTTACCCATGCTACCAGTAGTAAGTGGTATGGAAAGTACCAAATTCCGTATGCTTTTATATACCATCATACTTATACCAGTAAGCACAACGATGTTTTGGCTTAACTTAACAGGGCCTATTTATTTAACTGCAGCAATAGTGCTTGGCGCAATCTATTTACTTATTACTATTGATTTTGCACGTAAGCCCATTACTCACCAAAGCACCAAACGACTGTTTGGTTATTCAATAATTTATTTATGTGGTTTATTTGTATTTATTTTCGCGGATTGCCAATGTAATTCGGTACTGTGATCTTCATATCTGGCAATTAAGACAGTTCTCCTGATAGCAATATCCATCACTCCTAAATTTTAAAGCATTTTCTAAGAATTTTAGTTTTTAGAAAAATAGCCGATATATCTATAACAGCTGAACTATTTTGTTACTGAGATTATGAAAATAGCGCTTTGCATAGTCATTATATTTTTACTCGTTTCTGAAAATGCATACTCTTCAGTCACAACCATTACTTGTGCTTATGATACTTTTGCTTCTGTACAAAAAGTCGATCGAACTACAGAAACAATGCAGCTAACCTTTACGGTGAATACTGAAACCAGTGAAGCTAAAGTAATTCGAAAGAATGGTATCACCGAAGTAGATCTTTATCCTACAGGGGGTGGATTTACATTTATTGAGATAAACGAGCGAGGTAACGTGCTTACCACAACCGTAGACATACATGGAAAATCAGCACACAGTCGCAATACTATTTTAGATAGCGAGTTGATACCCAGTCAGTTTTACGGAACATGCGATTACAACTGAAATTCAAGTTGTTTTACCCTTGATCAAAAAGCTCACATGGACTGCGTAGTTCATCCGGAACATTGGGTGGACAGATTCCACATGCCTCGTTACCTGGTACGGCAAAATCGATTTTTTTAGGGTAAGGTAAATCTAATCCATTCATAATTTCTACAAACTTCTCTTTAGGCATATCGTTCCCTAAACGAGGATTGCGTGCTTTTTCTTGTGCAATGCTGCTTACATGACGCCCAGTGTAATCATGCGCAGGATATACTAAGGTTTCACCGGGCAAGCTAAATAATTTTTCTTGAATGCTATCGTAGAGTTCTCCTGCATCACCCGATTGAAAATCAGTGCGTCCACACGCATCTATCAATAGAGCATCACCAGTAAATACCATTTTTTGTGATCCTTGATTGATTAAGTACGCATAGTGATGGTCAGTATGCCCAGGAGTAAATAATGGATGTAACTCTACAGAACCTAATTGAAAGACTTGACCATCCTCTGCATACAAGTCTGCACAAGGAAGCTGTGTTTGTTTTGGATATACAATTTCACACTGGGTAATTGCCTTAAGTTTTGTTGCACTGGTTAAATGATCAGCATGAATATGTGTATCAATTGTATAATTTAACTTTAAACCTAATGACTGCAGCACTTCCAAATCACGTTCTACCGTTTCCAAAACAGGGTCAATTAATGCGACCTGACCCTGTTCCGGACAAGCAATCAAATAGGTATATGTTGAAGAGCTATGCTCGAATAACTGGCGAAAAATCATACTAAATTTTATCCATGTGCGATTGGCTTATCAGTAAAAAGAAAATCTTTTAACTCATTATCAAAGGTTGGATCTTGCCTACGAATCCATTCCAATACCATAGCTGCGTGCTCTTTTTCCTCATCACGATTATGGGCGAGAATTGCCTTTAGATCTGAATCTTTACATGCATCGACGCGTTGGTTATACCAATCAACCGCCTCAAGCTCTTCCATCAAGGAAGTAATCGCTCTATGCATATCTCGCGTTTCATCTGATAATTCATCTATTGGTTCATGATAACCTTCATTTGCCATAATTAACCTCTTATTATCTAATTTACCTAACCATAGTTTACTAAACTAAACAATTATTTATCTAGAAAGTCAGCTATGCAATACGATGTGATCGATGCCCAGGTATACCCTGATGGACAACTTGATGTTTTATCTAAGATTGAAGTCAGCCGGCTATTAGATAACAGTCAGGGGGGCTTATTCAGCTTATTTCGTAATTCATCTCTCGCAGTATTAAATAGCGGCAGTCCGCTAGACGATGGCCGTGAATTATTACAACGTTATGAATCCTTTGATATCTCATTAGTTCAGGAAGAAAAAGGAATCAGCCTTAAATTAAGTAATGCTCCTGCTAGTGCCTTTGTAGATGGCTCAATAATTAAAGGAATAGGCGAGCATTTATTTTCTGTATTACGCGATGTTATTTATGCAAACGATGAAATATATGCAAATCCAAAATTGAATTTACAAACTTCTGAAGGAATTACTGATGCTGTCTTTCATATTCTTCGCAATGCCGATGTTTTACAACCCAATGAAGAACCAAATTTAGTCGTTTGTTGGGGAGGACACTCTATTAGCAGAAAAGAATATGATTATTCTAAAGAAGTCGGTTATCAGTTAGGTTTACGTGGATTTGATATTTGCACAGGTTGTGGCCCCGGAGCTATGAAAGGACCCATGAAAGGCGCAACTATTGGACATGCAAAACAACGAGTTAAAGACTCTCAATATCTTGGCCTAACTGAACCCGGAATAATTGCAGCCGAGCCACCCAATCCAATCGTAAACGATTTAGTAATTATGCCGGACATAGAAAAACGCTTAGAAGCTTTTGTACGTCTTGGCCATGCCATGCTTGTATTTCCTGGTGGAGTCGGTACTGCGGAAGAAATATTTTACACCCTGGGTATGTTGTTGCATCCAAGTAACAAAGGCATACCCTTCCCTTTTATTTTTACCGGTCCCGAAAGTGCAAAAGAGTATTTTACTGAAATTGATGACTTCATTGGTATTACTCTTGGCAAGCAAGCGCAAAGCTTCTACAAAATTATAATCAATGATCCAAATGCGGTAGCTAGAGAAATTCAAGCTGGTATTGATAATGTAACTAAGTATAGAGAAAACAAAAATGATGCTTACTATTTCAACTGGATGTTGAATATCGATCCAATTTTACAGATACCTTTCGATCCCACTCATGAGAATATGCTGGCATTAAATCTTCATAATGATCAAGATGAGTTTCAGCTAGCCGCTAATATTCGTAATGCTCTATCAGGGATAGTAGCTGGAAATGTAAAAGATGAAGGGATTAAGGCCGTTGAAAAACAAGGCCCACTAAAACTAAAGGGCAAGCAGAATATCCTAGAACCTCTATCCTCTTTATTAGAATCATTTACGGCAATGCAGAGAATGAAGATATCTAGTAGTGCTTATAAACCCTGTTATGAAATAGAGTTCTCAGATTAAGTTCTAGTTTTTTGTTCTTGACGATAATTTAACTCTGAAACACGAAACTTATTTCCAAAAATCCCAAACCTCATAATAAGTATGATCATTTTTGAAAACTGTTCGTATTCCTGCTTGACGATTATGATTTTTACATCTTTCCACTGCATGGTTATAAGCGGAAGAACCATCCGAATCTTTACGTGCGCGAAAATGTGTGACCAGATGCCAACCCTTACGGTTTAAAATATCTGTATCTTCACCATCGAGTGATGCAATATCTATAGAATTTTCTGACACGTTAAACCAACCTCCCTATTTTTGAATCTACATTCACATTAGTTCCATTTACTATATGGACTTATAATATTTACACTATACACACGACTAGTACTAACCATGAGTAGATACCGATGTTTTGCAAAATTCTAGGCTTAAATGGCTGAATATATTATTGAACACAAAGACATACTATCTTGGTCAAGCATTCTCGTAACATTAAAAAATTAACCACCATTAAAGTATGCCATTATCTATGAGTACAAACTTATTACCTAAAGATGGAGAAGTATATTTATATACTAAGTTGTTTTCTGAATGCGAAAGCCAGACATTATTTGATCTGCTATATGAGTCTATTGAATGGAAGCAAGAACAAATCAAAATTTTTGGCAAATGGGTGAAACAACCAAGACTAAGTGCGTGGAATGGGGAGCCAGATATAGAATATTCTTATTCAGGAATTACACTTAAAGCCAAGCCCTGGAACGAGCCACTTCTCACAATCAGAAGCATAATTCAGCGAGTTACTGATTTTGAATTTAACAGTTGCTTACTCAACTTTTACCGAAACGGGCAAGATAGTATGGGCTGGCACCGTGATAATGAAAAAGAACTTGGCTCAAAACCCGTGATCTGCTCTATAAGCCTAGGAGCACATAGAACGTTTCAAATGCAACACATTAATGATAAAAAATCAAAATTAAGTGTTGAATTACCAGCCGGTAGTTGTTTACTAATGCAGGGTGACACACAGCATTTCTGGAAACATAGCCTCCCAAAACAACCAAAATGCAACGAAGCAAGAATTAATCTTACTTTTCGAAAAATTTTTTAACCTTTATTTCTTAATAGAAAAGTGAAAAATCTTTTGTTCGAATCGCGTGGCAAGTTATTTAAGGCTGCGCTCTGGATGACCTTCTAGTTATGCGCAAGCACAGTTTCTTTTTGTTCGCGTGATAAACTCGATTTCAATATGAAATAACCTAATACACCTGAAAGAAGTGAACCAATAAGAATACCGATTCTTTCATCGACCAGATAATTAGCGCCGGTTTCTTCAAATGCTAAAGATCCTATGAACAGACTCATCGTAAAACCAACTCCACAAAGCGCAGCAGTTCCGTATAAAGACGGCCAGGAAATGTCCTTAGGTAGTGCGGTGAGTCCCAATTTAACACCTACCCAGCAAAAAACAAAAATACCGATTTGATTTCCAAAAAACAAACCAAGTGCAATTCCAAGTGGGATGCCATGCAGAACTGTGTCTAATCCAAAATTTGAGAAATCAACACCAGCATTACAAAATGCAAATATTGGTAAAATAATGAGTGAAACAGCTGAGTGTAAATCTTTCTCTAAACTTTTCAGTGGTGAGATACTTGGATTTGAAGCAGAACGAAATGGAATAAACATTGCAAGTATTACTCCTGCGAGTGTTGCATGCACGCCTGACTTCAACATAGCAACCCACATTACTATCCCTAAAATAATGTAGATACTCTTATCTGATACACCTTTTCTGTTTATGATAAAAAGTATTATGCAAGTGAATGCTACAACCACTAGTGAAGTCATAGAAATATTACTTGTATAGAAAAATGCGATAATTAGGATTGCCCCTATATCATCTAAGATCGCTAAGGAGGTAAGAAATACCTTCAAACTAATAGGGACTCTTGAACCTAAGAGCGAGAGAATTCCGAGCGCAAACGCAATATCAGTCGCAGCAGGTATTGCCCAGCCTTGCAGCGCGACAGGATCGTCATAATTCACAGCTGTATAAATTAATGCGGGCAGTGCCATTCCACCAACCGCACCTAAGGCAGGCAAAACAATTTTTTTGCGATCAGATAATTCTCCCTCTACAAATTCGCGCTTGAGTTCCAGGCCAATTAAAAAGAAGAACACCGCCATGAGCCCATCATTCACCCAGAGCAACAACGGCTTATATATTTCTAAGGCCCCAACCTTTACCGCAACAGGCACATCGATCAGCATCGAGTAGTAAACACTCAATGGGGAATTCGCAACAAGTATGGCCAAAAAAGCAGTGGTTACTAATAAAATTCCCGCAAATGACTCCTGCTGGAAATACTTAGTAATAAATCCATCGTTTTTATTATTCATAGTGCTATACAAAAAGTTTTTTTCTTGCCGTTTCCGTAATACACATTACACCAGGATGCTTTAACTTACGTTCAGGTGATATGGCGTAATAAGTTTCTTTCAATTCTTGTACAGTACCAATCAGACCAGCGTGATACATATGCTCAACATGTTCAGAAATCGCGGTCGGAGCAGGGAAAACACCCGCTCCCGCGCTACCAAAAGCCTTCAGTAATGCACTGTCGTCAAACTCTGAGACTACACTTACATCAATTCCAATCTGGTCGAACCAATCTTCTAAGTTTCTTCGCAATACCGTTGATTTTACGGGCATTAGCATAGGGGCATTATGAAGAGAGTGTGGAAATTTTTTCCTATATGGGTGAGCTATTCGTTTTTGTGCAAAAAATGAAATCGTACTATTCCCAAGTATGTGATTGTAAGCCTTAACATTAAGACCAGTAGGCAAAGGTCGGTCGGACAAGACTAAGTCTAACTTATGTACCGCTAGATCACTCAGAAGTTTTTCTAAGTTACCTTCGTGGCAGACTACCCTCACTGAATCTTCTAACTTAAGAACGGGTTCTAGAATTCGGTATGCAATAAGTTTCGCTATAGAAAAAACTACACCCACATTCAATTCAAGAGGTTTACCAGGCTCTTTACTTTTAAGGCGCTGCGAAAGTTCGGCACCCAGAGAAAAAATTTCATCTGCATAAATGTGAACAATTTGGCCCGTATCTGTGAGCATTAAACCTCGGCCTTTCCTTTGAAATAGCGATTCGCCTATGGTTTCTTCTAACAGTTTCAGTTGCCCACTGATGGTTTGAGGAGTGATATGCAGAACCTCCGAGGCCCTGGCAATACTGCCTTCCCGCGCTACTGTCCAGAAATAGAGCAAATGATTGTAATTGAGGTGCCTCAAGGCGCTTAGACTCTTTGTTGTTATTTAATTGATCATAATGCCAGATCTATTAACTAAGAAAAAGTCGAATTTCAATACATAATAGTTCGATTTATTCGTACTATCAGTGAGGATGAAATTGAATGATTTCCCGACAAAATAAATCATCTAGTAAAACGAAGTATGTCTCAAAAATAAACGAATTGTGGCGGTGATGTTGATAGATTAGCCTCTAGCCTTCATTCATGAACGTGAAGGTAAATATGCGACTTAGTATACAGTCTCATAACATTGAGATAACAGATCATTTATATAGCTACACTGAAAAGCGTGTAATTGAGACGTTTTCTAAGCTGGACAAGAGCATAAAAAAAATAAATATTCGTTTGTTCTTGCTTAACAGCAACACAAAATTATCTAAAGTAGCATGTCAACTACAGGTTCATACTCGAGGCCTTCCTACAATATATACAGAATCACGTGCAGACGATGTCTACTCTGCGGTTAAATCAAGCGCGAATCATGCACGTAGAACTGTAGACAAAAGACTTACAAAATTTGAGGCGTTACTCAAAAAAATTAAGTTTCTTAACAAACAAAAGGCTCGCAGTTCAACCCTCAAATTACCTAATCGTCATCAAAAATTAACAAGGGAGTATGCATGAAATCACCTTATTTAATCTCAATATCTAAGCTAATATCTTTATTTTTGCTGGTTTTGATTCTACCTTTCACTGTACAGGCAGAAATACATAAAAAAAATATTACAGACAATCCAATTGATATTCATACCGTCAATATATTGGTTGAAAACATACTTAAAGAAACTGAAGCCGCATTGAGGCAAGTTGAATCCGAACCCAGTGTCTCTCTCGAACATGTTGTAAGCGCAATTGCTACTGTTCATTCACTTAAGCGTCAACTATCTCCTGACACTCATGTAGAAAACAAAAGTCCTTTAGTTGTAAATAACTCGAAGGAATATTGGTTTACATATCCCTCTGTTCGAAAAGAAGTTATTAATAATAAAGCCATGTTTCCAACCATTCACTCGAAGTTTAAATCTGGAATTTTATACCAGGGTTCTGAAGATCAATTCAGCGCCTACTTCGATTATGCATTCGCACATGCAAGTTTAATCACTGCAAGAGAAGCAATCGTTGCAAATAATACAAGAGAAGCAATTAGTTCTCTCAAGTGGGTTTTTGAAGCTATTTATGTAAGCCCTGACTTTTATGTGGCTGAATTAGAAGATGCAGTATTAATGGATAAGCTATTTAATTTGAAGGGTGACTACCCATCCTTTACTAGTTTAACCAAATAATCGGTTCCATTATTAATAGTTACACTTTACTGCAAGTTAAAAAGTAAAAACATTAGAGGCCATGTGAAAAATATTTCAATGCTAATCATTTAGCAAATCAGGTATTTTTACTGATGGCATAACTTTTTTACATCCAGTTTTGTTTTTACTGCTTTTTAACTAACTAATAATTTTAGGATGTGCACATATGTTAAGAACAGATGATATATATGAAGAAATCATAAGAGAACATATATTTTATTCAAAAAACTATATGAAACCTCTTGATAGTGCGCTTTATCATTCTCAGGGGGTCAATTTAGAGTGTGGTGATGACATTAACATTCATATAAGTATGCATGAGAATGTAATCCACGATGTTAGTTTCGATGGAAAGTGCTGTTCGATTGTAAAAGCTTCAGCTTCTCTAATGTCAGAAGAGCTAAAAGGGAAATCACAAAATGAAGCATTGAATTTATTCAATAAAATTGAGCAGCTAGCCCTGGCCAATTCTGATTACGATGGTATTTTTGAGTTGTTAATGAATCATTTATTCGAAGTTACTTCAAAAAAGCAAATGCATGGTACAAATACGTGTGTGATGCTTCCATGGAAAACAATGGTAAATGCAATACAAAGTAGTAAATTATCAGCCCAAACTTACAACTGATGACTATTTAGTTAATTAGATAATGCTTCAACATCAAACATTATAAGTTTACCTTGTTGACAGCGCACAATTAAATCCCTTACCCATTAGTGCTGCTGATCCTCCGTCAAGGTAGTTTCCCCGGCTTACAAATTATTAATTTAAAGCCGGGGACTTTTAAACATAAAGAAAATAAAATCGAATCATTAGTGCGTCATAAACGACTGGTTGAGAAATGCTACATCAAATAAACTTTAACAAATTGTTTGATATAGGGTCATATTATGGAAGAAGTAAATATACAATCTCAAGGCATTACATTAACAGAGCAGATGAGAAATCACATTACACAACGTTTAAATAGTGTTTTTGGTTTTGATAAAACAAAAGTTCAAAAAATTGTTATTAAATTATTCGATCACGATCAGAAAAATAACGACTCAGAAATTACCTGTCTCATTAAAATCTATATCAAAAATAGGCCTGTAATTACTACTAAACTTAAATCGCTGGACATTTTTACTGCCATTACTTTAGCTATTGAACGCGCTAAGCTTAAGCTGGACCATCGCTTAGATGACCAAAATAAAAAGAACAGTAGAACATTACTAAGTCAAAAAACACTCGCGTATGGCTCATATAGAAATTACCAATAATTTTTCGAAACTAATGCGCGAGAATAATACTAACCGTAATATTACGATTAATAATTATCCTCTAATGAGACTAATAAAATTTGTTTTCTTGAGAAAATAAGACGAGTTCTTCCAAAACATCATTAGCTTTATAAAATCGATCTTTAGGGTATTTGGCTAACATTTTATTTATTATGGGCTGTATTTTTCGTAACTCATAAGGAAGTTCAGGAATTGGGTTACGTAAATGCGCAAATAATACGGTAATGATATCTTTTCTTGTATATGGAGGTGTACCGCAATCATACGGAGGTTCTCCTGTTAACATTTCATAGAACACGACTCCTAAAGAGTAGATATCTGAGCTAGGGCCAATCGGTTTTTTACGTAAAATGTCGGGGCTCATATATCGTGGAGTACCTTGACTAGATTTATTCATTACCTCTTTTCGGTGTTCTAGTTCATCAGCAATTCCGTAGTCTGATAAAACCACCGAGTTCTCATCTCTAAATAAAATGTTTTCTGGCTTTATATCGCGATGGATAAACCCATGCTCATGTGAATATGCCAGCGCTGAAGCCACTTGCTTGATTACATTAAAAGTCCACTCTAGATCGAATGATCCTTTCATATGCCTGCGTAAGTTACCCCATGGCATATACTCCATTGCAATATAGTGATATTCATCAACCGTGCCGACATCATGAATGGGAATGATATTTGAATGCGAAAGGTTAGCGTTTATACGACCTTCTTGAAAGAAATTCGCAACACGCTCTTCATCATGTACAAGATGCGGATGCATAACTTTCAACGCTACTTGCCGACTTAAAGATCTTTGAATGGCTACATAGACTTCTGCCGTTCCACCACTTCCGCATACACCGACTATTTCGTAACCCGGAACATTGATGTTATACGAGCTTTCTTTAAAATCGCTAGCAGCTTTACCATCTGCACGAAAGGTAAGATCTAAAATTTCAGTCACATATACCCCTATCCTTGTATTATAGATAGCTTAGCAACAACTACCTAATTTTTGTACTTTTTACAGTACAGAGCATATCTCATTTCATTTATGACGCAATTTTGAAGGAGTTTATTAATGATAATAACTCATCTTCATCATAGGGCTTAGTAATGTAAGCATTCACACCTAGTCGTTGGGCTTCTTTTCGATGTTTTTCCGTCGCTTTAGAGGTAATCATAATGATCGGTATTGACGAAGTCTCTGTGTTTGCACGTAAATGATCAATTAACTCAAGCCCATTCATACGTGGCATTTCCAAATCAGTAAGTACTATTGATGGTGCTTGTCTACGAATTTTATCAACAGCTTCAACTCCATCTTTAGCAGTACTTACATTGAATCCTAGATCTTGCATGAACTGTGCTAAAGATTTTCGTGTACTAATCGCATCCTCAACAATAAGCGCAGAAAAATTGGCCTGTTGAGTATTTATAAATTCATTTTTAGGTGCTTCATTTATAGAGTGCGAGCTTATATTATTGAGTAATTCAACAATATCTATTACTGCAGTTACCGTGCCATCACCTAATATTGTTGTTCCATGTAAACCTGATATTTTAGGGATAAACTGGCTCAATGGTTTGGTCACAATATCGCGAGTATCAAATATTTGATCAATCATAATCGCATATTTTTTATTTGTTTCATCTCGAATAATAAGACTTATCTTATTCTCAATCGGTTTGTTATATGAAACTTTTTCAAGCATAAATTGTAGGTCATATAAATGATATTTTTCTTGCCCATATTGCAAAAAATATTCGTCATTATCTGTAATAATTTCACCTGCGCCTGCAAACAAAATTTCTTCTACACCACGGTTTGAAATTGCTACGGTACTTTCTGCACAGCGTACTATTAAAGCGTGAACAGAATTAAAAGTTGTAGGAACAATAATATCTACTTTGACACCCTTACCGTTCTCGCTATCAATAATTACAGACCCTTTTAAATCGTTGATTTTATTGTGTACTGCAGCTAACCCAACACCACGACCTGATAATTGTGAAACTTTTTTCTTAGTTGAAAAACCATGCTTAAGGATGAATTCAATAGCAAGTTCTTTTGTTAGTTTATCATTTTTACCTAGCCATCCATTTGCAACCGCTTTTTTTTGTATGCCTAACATATCAAGACCCGCACCATCATCTTGACATACAACTCGAACCAAATTGCCTTCTTTTTTAAAATTTAGTTGAACACTGCCGTTAGGGTCTTTGCCATGTTTTACACGGGATTCGCTATCTTCTATTCCGTGATCAATTGCATTGCGGAGCACATGCATTACTGGATCGACAAGTTGATGTATATATTCACTATCAATAAGTGTCTCTTCGCCATTAATTTCAAGATCTACAGTTCGACCAGATAACTTACAGGCTTGCCTCACAGACCGTTTTAATCTTGGCAAAATGCTTTTAACTGGAACCATACGAATACGCAGTACTGCTTCTTGGTTCTCATGCAAAGTTCGCACTTGTGTAGTAGAGAGTTGTTCCAACTTCAATGCAGATTGTTCAATTTGCTTTGAAAACTCCATGGAGTCATCCGTACTTTCCAATATTTGATTTGCAAAGGTATGCAATTCATTAAATTGATCAATTTCAAGTGAGTCGAACTTTTCATCTTTAGAAAAAGAATCTAATTGAGGCAAAAATCCACGTAGCTCAATCATGTTTTCAAGTTCTTGAGCCAGTGCTTTGACTTTTTCATTACTTGCAGCAAGACGTTGTATAGACGTAGTCAATTGATACGATAGCCCCTGAATTTGCTCATTTGAAATGATGCTTTCACCTGCACGTTTCAGCAAGTCATCTACAAGATTAACTGATATATGCAGAGTAGGATCTACTTGTACTTCTTTATTTGATTTTTCTATTGTTGCATTGTGCGTATTTGAATCTTCAGATTTTGAATCTAAAACATCATCCTTTACAGAGTAGTGACCCGTTTTGCTATCTACACCATGTAAATTAATTTTATTAACCCAATCCAATACATTTTGTAAAACTTCTAACGATTGTTCAGGAAACACTCCGTCTCCTTTCAGAAACTCCGTCATTTCTTGTAAACAATCACAGGCATCCAAAATACATTGATGAAGCTCATCAGAGGGTTTTTGTTTTGATTTAAGTAATGCTGAAAATATACCTTCTAAATGGTGTGTAAAATTTACAATACCCGCAATATTTGCCGTATTTCCTGCGCTTTTTAAAGTGTGAGCAACACGTTCTGAGATTTCTAACTGTTTAATAAAGTCGCTATTCTGCAATTCAAGAACTGAAATATATAGTTCTTCAATTTGCCTTGTTAAATCTAACATTAAACTATTAAAAATCTCATGATCCATATCTTCCGAGATTTTTAGACTTACTAGATCAGGTGTAGCTTCGTGTATGAATTCTGAAGAATCTGCATCAATCCGAGATTTTTTAAAATTGCTCTCAATATCATTTCTTTTTTTCTGGGTGAGCTTAACAGGGAATTGTTTTAGGCTTAAAAAATCGATCATTAAGCTAATATAATCCTTATCATCAGGTGAAATAAGGTATGTTCGAGAAACATCAGGCCAAAACAAAATGCTTGTTCTCAATGAAATTATCATTGCGGGATTTACTTCAATAATAAATTCAAGATTATCTTTTATATGCATGCAAAACATGTATAAACCATGCATACCAATCATTTCTGCAGCCGATCCTATACGTTCCGCATGTCGGATCTGCAATTCGACTAAATCAGATAACTGATCAATACTATTGGAAAAACTATTTAAATTGACTGAGAGTTTTATTTGATCTGCTAGTAAGTCTGAAACTTCGTCATATATAACATTCAGCAACTCTTGTTCTATATGCGTAAGCTCTGACGACACGCTAAGTTCATCAGCATTTAAGAGGGTTTTAGTCATTTTTTAACAAATGCTTACAACATCCTGTTATGACAACTGCAAAACCTAAGCACTAAGAAGTTCTTTTTCTTTTTCTTCCCTTATAGTTGATTTTCGACTGACAATTCTTGCAGTCGTAACTCCTCGTGGTGCTTTTTTCGAAGTATTTGTTTGTTGTTTGGTAATTTGGATATCTTCTTCTTTAACAGGAAGTTTAAATACGCCAACAGTAGTAAGCAATAAATTCGAGTAACGAACCAAATTGTTTGCCGTAGTCATTTGTTGATGTAAATGCTCATCCGTTTTACGTGTGCTTTCTACAATTTCATTAGAGTTATCAGCTAGCTGGAAGGTTGCATTGGCCTGTGCTTTTGAGCTCTCGGTAATAAGATTTACAGCTTGCACAAGATCTTCAGTGGATTCTTGTGTTCGTTGCATGGCTGATCCGGCCTGTTCAGCTAGTGCGGTGCCTTCAGCGACTTGCGAAATTACAGTATTCATTGCAGTAACTGTATCTTTAGTTTCTACACGAATATTATTCACTAATGAATCAATTTCTGTTGTAGCTTCGCGTGCATTCTCCGCCAAACGCTGAACCTCTTCTGCAACTACGGCAAAACCCCTACCTGCTTCACCTGCAGAGGCTGCGTGCATACTGGCATTTAATGCTAAGATATGAGTACGTTCTGCAATACTGTTAATTAAATTAACAATCCCTGTAATCTCTTGCGAACGCTCACCCAAACGTTTTAAGCGTTTTTCTGTTTCACGTATGGTATCGCGAATACTATTTATACCCTCGATTGAACTATTTACTGTTTGTAGTGCAGATTGAGTGTTATTCAATGCATTATCAGCACGTTTATTTGCGTCGATTGCATCCCATGAGATTTTATTCATTGCATCAGAAGCTTTATTTAACTCATCTTTCATAGCTTCTACCTGGCGTCGTTCTTTTTCTGCCACTGCCATTACAAATTTAGCTTGGCGTTGTACACGGTTAGACTCAACTACAACTCTTACTGAAATTTCTTTTACATCACTTAGCGCTGTAGCCGTCTCTTTAGTCAATAAATTTAACGAATCGCCTAGTGCTCCCGTAACATCTTCAAAAACTGGTGCTTTAATAGTGAAATCTTTTTTACTTAATTGTGCAACGGAGCCTAGTAACGAAATCACTGATTCGTTTAATTCATCATTACTTTTCTCTGTTATAGAAAGTTGAGTTACCTTTTCGTCTAACAATTTATCAAACGCATCTGATAACTCACCTAATTCATCATTACGGTTTAATTTTGATCGGGCTCTTAAATTACCACTATTTACCTCGTGTATAGTGTTTGCCATGGTGTTAATGGGCTTGGTTAATGTTTTTCCGAACATATAAAGTAGGAATGTAATCAGCGCACCTATCAGCAACAGTGTAAATCCCACAATACCTGTTATTGCATTCGTCGTAATTGCCTGTGAAGACTGATTTTGAATGATGCTTAATGAAGATGATTGGCCCATCTCATCAAACAGTGGCCCTAATATGAAATCATAAAGTTCAGTGTACTCGTTTGCATTACGTTTGTTTGAGACAATATCGTTGATCACATTAATATAGCTATTACTATAGCCTTGTAATATCGACTTGGCAGAATCATCATCAAACGTAGTATTTTGTAACCATCTACTTAATATTTGGTGGTTAACTTTTAGGTTTTCATGGGATTCAGTTAAGTCTACAGATTGTAAGATATGTTTCTCATCCGCTTTAATTTTTGCCAAAATATTAAATATATCTGGGTTTGCTATACCACTAATACCCTCCTCAATTCGAGCGATTAAAAAGTTTGCTTTTTGTCTTAATCCATCTGCATCAGTAAATCCGACTATCTGATTAAACTTTAAAATATCTGAAAAAGATTCTTTATAGTCATTTACAATCGTAGATGCTTGATCCACTAGGTGTAACTGATATTCAATTGGCATTGCTACTTCATTTATGATTATTTCCTCTTCTGAACTCGCATCAATCATCTTACTTAGTGCGCGAAGATCTTCCATATTCAATTCTAATAACTGAATATGCTTAGTATGCTCTTCCAATGGAGTGTTGTTATATGTTTGCCCGGTTGATGCGGTAACACTTAATAAAAAATCTTTTTCAAAACGCCTGACTTTGAAATAATTTTTTTGTGCTTCACTCACTAGCTGACCATATTTTATAAACAAATTGGATCTATCTGTTGCTTCGCGCTCATTTTTAATTACCAGCCAGTAAGTAACCGCTACCGCAACAAATCCTATAGCAACAGCTGCGAATAGAATTGCCAGCTTCTTGGTGATATTGATATCAGAAAATCTATATAGATTAATCATATTATTCTTCCTTATGGATATGTCTCTTAATTTATTTACTTTTAAACGAAGAAATTAAAGCTAGAAAATCAACACATAACCAATAATTATGATTATTTTTATAGGCAATGCTAATGAAAGGTTTAAGTATTTTAGGGGACTTTATAAATTTTGTTGCTTGCTCATCTTTTTTAAACTGAATTGCCTTAGGTAATTTACTTAATAGTATACCTATCGCTTTTTCTGCACTCCCAATCATTAAAATAATATTCTGTTTAGTGATAAGTTCAGTTTTTTGCTTATTAAGAATTTGGTTTAGATCTATAATTGGTAAGATATCGCCACGGACATTGCATGCCCCAACTAACCATTTTGGTGCTAAAGGTATGGTGTGCACATAACTATCTTCTAAAACTTCTGACGTAGCATCTTTGGGGACAAGCAAATTTAATCCGGCAGAGTTAAAAGAGTAATAACGTCTAGCTAGTGTTTCGTCTTGAACGCCTTGCGGTTGTTGATACTCAGCTTCTAGTTTGGTAATTAACTCGGCATGTTTCTCTACCCAGTTTGATCGAGAACTTTTGTTGATAAGTTCCTCTGAAGTCGTTTCAACAGTGGCTGTTGTTGAATCTTCCATTAAATGTACTTATTAATTTGATGCACAATTTGATCAGTAGTGTATGGTTTTGATACCAACGCTTTACCACCTTGAAGCTCGGCCCAAACGCGGTCTACTTTTTGACATTTAGCCGTTACAAAAACGACTGGGATGTTTCTTGTATTGCTATCGGTAGTTATTTCACGGCAAGCTTCAAAACCATCTTTGTTGTCCATGATGACATCCATAAAAATCATATCTGGACGCATGCTTTTAGCTTTTTCAACTGCCTCCTCACCCGATACAGCTGTAATGACTTGATATCCTTGACCAAGAATAATTTTTTTCAAACATTCTAAATCAGGTTTCGAGTCATCCACTACTAGCACTTTATTGATCATGTTATCTCGACCCAATTCATTAAATACGTGTCCACAAAATAGCCAGTACTTATAAAAAGCACTGCCGCGAATTTAAATTTATTATAGTTATTATGTTGTGGATGTTCCCAGTAAATTACTGGTAACTAAACTGTGAAGGGATTCACATTTTTTGTCAATGTAATAGTGTGACGATCCAATACTATTTTTAAGTTACGTTCGCCTATAAGAAAGCTTTATTAAAACTAAAACCTTTATGTATAGATTAAGATTTCGCTTGAACTATTTGAATTATTGATAATTAATTTAGTGGGGCTACTATGTAGCCCCACGCGTGAGATTCATCAAAACATTTCAATTGCACTATCAGCAGCCGGATCAACAAGCGACTCATCCAAATCGGGATCAATTGGAGAGTTTTGTATCACTGGTTGTAAGTTAACAATATTTGATTGATTCGAATTATTCGGAGTCATTTGTTGCTGTGATGTTTGTTGAGTTTGCATGTTACTAAAATCGAACGTGTCGTCATCTTCCATTAACAACTGAACCTGTTGTGTACCACCAAGTGCTAATGATGCCGCCATAACTGAACCTGCTGGTGTAAATTCAACATAGTCCACCCGTGCCGGTTCACTGTTGTCTTTGAACGCTTGCAAGGTAAAGGTGTCGCCTAGCTGTAGATTAATTCCAGGTATG
>JANQOB010000002.1 GCA_028279275.1 Gammaproteobacteria bacterium
TCTCAAGCCATTATTGATGCGGGAGCGGAGCAGTATGCTGCGGACAACCAGATTGAGCCACGTCCTTGCACCGCTGACAATAATGATGATGATTTTGACTTATAGGATGGTCTGTAAGATTTAAATATAGGTTTTAAATCATTTATTTCTTCTCAACCGGCTGGCTCCTTAAAGTTGGCCGGTTGCTTGAAGAAAAATGTAAAAGAAAGAAATTAGAGTTAGTTCTGATTTGTTTTAGGAATAAGTTATACAATAAATCAGAATTATCTTGTAAAAGATCTAGGGTATAAAGCTATGAGTGAAACACCATTACTATCTATCAATAACATTGAAGCGGTTTATGGCGGAGCTATTCTTGCGCTTCGTGGTGTTTCATTAAATGTAAATAAAGGTGAAGTCGTTTCCTTACTTGGCGCTAATGGTGCGGGTAAAACGACTACGTTAAAAGCATGCTCACGTTTACTTGAAGCAGAGCGTGGTGAAGTCACAAAAGGCACCATTGAATTAAATGGTGAAGACATTTCAGAACTTAATGCTTTCGAAATGGTGAAGAGTGGTGTTGTACAGGTATTAGAAGGTCGACATATATTTGCTCATTTAACCGTTGAAGAAAACCTCAAGACTGGTTCGTTTATCCAAAACATGACTAAGGTTGAACAACAAAGAGGCCTTGACCATGTATACGAACTTTTCCCACGCATAAAGGAGCGTCGTAAAAATCCGGGTGGCTTGTGTTCTGGTGGTGAGCAGCAAATGATTGCTGTGGGACGAGCTTTAATGTCTAAACCTAGTCTTATCCTTTTAGACGAGCCTTCAATGGGTCTTGCGCCGCAATTCATTGAACAAATCTTTGAGATTGTTAAACATTTAAACGAAGAAGAAGGCGTTAGTTTCTTGGTTTCAGAACAAAATGCAATGGTTGCATTACGTTATGCATCGATTGGTTATGTTATTGAAAACGGTCGTGTAGTAAAGAAAGGTTTAGCCAAAGAGTTACTCGAATCTTCAGACGTTGCAGAAATGTATTTAGGCGGTGGTAAGGATGCAGTTTCGTTTGATGGGGTTAAGTACTATCACCGTCGACGACCCTGCATGGTTTAATTGCGAGGAATGAATCTAATACGCTGACTCTTCGTTACAGCCATTTTCTCGGCACTCATTTACCAATCTGTAAACTCCGTCCCTCGAAAATAACTGCGCCTCAATTCAACGTATTATCTACTATTCTTTAACTATTCTAGGATAGATTTTTTCCGTTGCTCATTTACTAGCGAGTAAACTACGCTACTCAAAAGCTTTGCGCCTTCCATGGCGATCAAAGCAGTCATTACTAACACGAAGAAATTCTAGAATCTAAGCCGCTCTAATTTTTGCCTGTCCCTGTAAGATGTAACTTACAGCTTGATCAGCAGAAATCACCGGGCACACTATTCGATTTATTCTATTCATAGTGGGTATATCATCTGCTTGATCCTGACATGAACATGCATCACCGATTACTATTGGCATATAACCTTCGTCTCTTGCCGCACGAGAGTTACCTTCAATACACCAATCCAAATGTATTCCGCAGAAAATAATTGTTTTAATTCCTGCACGTTCAAGCATTAACTTTAAAGGTGTTCCTACAAAAGAGCTTTGGTGTGCATATTCAAAAAACTCTGTATCCTCAGGTTGTGAAACCTCTTTGAGTTCATCTGCCAGTTCTGCATCCCATTTCTTATATTCTGCGGTTCTATTTTTTGAATCGAACACTTCGCTCCAAGTGCCATATTGTGCTCGATCAAGTTCTGTCATGGGATAGTCTTCACGAAACACATCATAGCCAATCCAAAAAAATTTCATATTTGCTTCACGACATGCTTTAGCTACTTTAATAGTGTTTTCTAACGTACCACGTTCCCACTGTTTTTCATTTCCTTGTGCTCCTTCAGGTTTATAGAGACTATTGCATTGGCTTATTGATATAAACGCTGCGGGTTGAGCCAAAATATTGACAAGATCAAGACTCTTCCATTGTTCTGGTAATTCAGGGACTTTTGACACCATGGTTATTCTCCAATCAATTTGACTTAATGATGTGGATGGTATATCAAAGTAATAATTTTGAATAATTAATTTAGTAATTCTCAGAAATTAATTAGTTCTATCTATACAAGTTATCTTCTTAATGTAAATGTGTGCTTGCAGCCAATAGCGGTCATTATGTCCAAATTATCATCAGACACTTCGATTTGTACTCGGTCATTTACATTGCTTTTATTAGTATTGACTTTTTTTGCTCAATGACAATTTTTAATCAAACAACGACACATCATTTAAATTATTAATTCAAAGAATGCATATAGCCTCTAGCAAAACAAATTAGCAATTGGTTAGTAAATTATTTATCCTGTTTCCACTATCACTTTGAATTGATATTTTCGGAAAATATTCATTTTCTCACAATATGAATGACCTTTATTGGATAGCTCCAGCTCTCGTCTCTGGATTATTGGCCGTTCGTATCGGTTTGCCGCCGATGGTGGGATATTTAATCGTTGGGTTTGTGCTAAACGCACTTGGTTTTGCTGATAATGCAAAGCTTGTCGCGATAGGAGAACTTGGCGTTACATTATTGCTATTTACAATTGGCTTAAAACTAGACATCAAGTCTTTGCTACGTCCAGTAATCATAGTCGGCACTACACTGCATATGCTAGCAATTATTCTATTGTTTGGAGGCGGCATTTATTGGCTAAGTATCACGGGTCTCGCTTTTTTTTCAGATATAAATTTCAAGATTGCGTTATTAATTGGATTTGCTCTTAGTTTTTCAAGCACAGTCTTTGCTGTAAAAACATTGGAAGAAAAAGGTGAGTATGCTTCTAAATATGGCCAATTAACAATTGGCATTTTAGTGATGCAAGATATTTTTGCAGTATTGTTTCTCGCAATTTCCGCAGGAAAAATTCCTTCTATTTGGGCAATCGCACTAATTGCACTTATACCTTTGCGAAGTGTATTGATGGCCTTAATGAGCCGAGCAGGCCATAGTGAGTTACAAATACTCTTGGGTCTTGTTCTAACTTTTGGTGGCTGGACACTATTCGAAATAGTAGATTTGAAAGGTGACTTAGGTGCCCTCGTTGTCGGAGCACTGCTTGCACAGCATCCCTATGCATCTGAAATGTCAAAGAGATTGCTTGGTTTTAAAGACTTACTCCTAGTTGGATTCTTTCTAAGTATCGGTATGTCTGGAACCATAAGTTTATCTGCTTTATTCATTGCGTTTTGTTTAGCAGTTTTTGTTTTGCTTAAAGTAATTTTGTACTTTTTAATTTTATGTTTATTTCGACAACGTGCTAGCACTTCACTGTTTTCGTCGCTTACACTTGCAAATTACAGTGAATTTGGACTAATTGTAGGTGCCATTGCAGTTGGAAGCGGTTGGTTAAGCTCTGATTGGTTAGTCATTGTTGCTCTAGCGCTTACGTTAACATTCATAGCTGCTTCTCCTTTGAATGCTCGATCTCGTGAGCTTTATAATGCTATCAACAAACAAATCAATCGCTTCGAAACAACCAAACTTTTACCTGAGGATGAGCCAATTGAAATCGGTGATGCACAAATTGCAATAATTGGCATGGGTCGGGTTGGAACAGGTGCATACGATACTCTTTACGAAAAGTATGGTGATCGGGTTATAGGTATTGACGTAGATCTAGATGTCGTAACACAACATAAAAATGATGGCCGAAATATCGTTCATGCAGATCCAACTACAGATGAATTTTGGAGAAGGTGTGAAAGAAGAGAACTTATGATGATATTGTTAGCATTGCCCGAACTTGAGCAGAATCTTCGCGTTACCGAGGGTATACGCACTTGTACATCGATAAAAAACATTTCAGCATTAGTGAAGTTTCCAGAAGAAATAGATCAACTCAAAGATGCCGGCGTGGATGTAACCTGGAATTTATATGCTGAAGCAGGAAGTGGTTATGCAGAGGAAGTCATCGCAACCATGGATAATACAATTATTAAGGATAGTGCTTAATTATAAGGTTAGTCGATCGACAGATAATGTTATCTACTTACTAGATTTAGAATCACATCAAGTTTACATAGCTAAATAGTATGATCATCTGCTACGCGGAGAAAGAATACCTAGTTCAGTTAATTATAAAACTTGAGTGCCTTAGCTAATAAAATGTCATGTTCACTAAGGATTTTTACCGGATATTGTAATTTTGCAGCTCATTGATTCCATTTCATAGCTGTTTTTGGTCGTTCGCGTCATTTGGCTTGAATACTTTTTAGATACTCTAATAAATTACTGATTCGATCTTCTACTGCTCCCTCATCACCCTCTACAGAACGAAATATATCTCCCCATATAGGCATGTCTTTTGGGCCATGAAAAGGTTCTATGTTGTATTTTTCATGTCCCTCATCAGAGATGGTAACTCTGCGTCCATCAATGAGCTGATATATAACTGTTTCAGGAAATGAACCGCCATTATTTTTGCTAAGAAAGGTTAAATCGCTAGGCTGCTTGGTCAACTGCTCTGCAAAAGGTCCATCTCCTTTGCCTTCAGCTCCATGACAAATCGCACAATTAGTCATGTACTCATATTCACCTTGTAGTTGATGTGTTGAGGGCTCTGCAAGAAGTTGTGTTTGAGACACTATAAACAAGACCCATATCAAAAGTATAATTATTTTTAAAACCATCATCTGTTTCAATTTTTTAAATTTCTGATTATTAAAGTAACTTATACATCTGCATTGAATGACCGCTTTGCATCGTAAGCAGACATCAATTAATCAGGTAAGAATTTTAATTTCCAAGCGCCAAAACTATTATTAGTAAAACCAAAATAAGAATGGCCGCTGCATTACCTATACCGCCTGCTGGAAGATCATCAAAATTTTTTGTCAACATCCTTACTTCCTCGTCAGTAAGAGCCGCTATTCGTTCATGTGCTTGCTTGTTAGAAACACCATTCTTTTCTAATAATTCCTGAGCATCACTACGCTCAAAAATTTCAAAAATAGCTTCACGATTTTGATTTGTCACCTGCTGTGCTAAAAATTGATCTGTGCCGACTAGCCCTGCATAAGCTGGCATTGTATGACCAAAAATCAAAGCTGTGACTGAAATATAAATAACTAGAATATTCGAAATTTTACGCATAAAGCACCTTTATTATTAGGTCGGTAAACCACAAACTGAAAAGCCAGCATTGTGTTAATAGAAGACATTGTAATTTAGAATTGATTCGGTTTCATCGTTACTGATGGTTATCATACTCGCACATACTCTTGCTCAAATCGTAGGGAACTTTTTAAGCAGCTTTTTCAATTCTTGATAGCCAAACTTTTAGGCCTGCTGCATTGAGGTTCAAGTCGGGCTGTAGAAATTGTGTGAATTGTTCTATTTCTTCGTTTGAATAATTAGGTTGCAGTCTTTTTTGTAGATAGCTTTCAATATCTTCGCGTATTTTATTTTCTGAATTATTTGCGTGAAGATACTGTTTTGTAATTTCAGCATATTTAGCAATATCTTGTCTTAATTCTTTGGCGAGTTTTACTATTTCAGTAACGCACCCAAAATGAGTCAAGTAAATGTTCTTCGGGTTATGGGCTAGAATTTTGTCAAGTGACGCATACCAGGGTTCGGGTTCGAATTGAACTGGAGTTGTTGTAGGCAATATAAAATCTACGCTACCTTTTTGCATTTCTCTATAAGATAAACCGAAAGTATCGCCGCTAAATATACCATCGCTGGTTTTGTCATATACACAAAAGTGGTGGCGTGCGTGACCGGGGGTGTCGAGAAATTTTAATACTCTATCCCCAAGTTCAATTTCATCATTATCTTTTGCGACTACGACACGATGTTCGTCGATTGGAACTACTTCACCAAATAGCTTCTTAAAATTTTCTTGTCCATACACTGCGGTGGCACCTGCAATCAATTTTTCAGGATTAATCATGTGTGGTGCGCCACGAGGGTGTATCACTAACTTTGCGTTAGGTAATTTGCTCATGAGTAAACCAGCACCCCCCGCATGATCCAGATGCACATGAGTAGGGATTACATAATCAACATCTTGAATATTTAAATTTTTGAGTTTTAATGTTTCAAGTAAGTAAGGAACGGTGTTCCCTGTACCCGTGTCGATAAATGCGGCATGGCCATTATTGACCATAAGATAACAAGCGGCATGACCTTCATGTAAGTACATGGTGTCGATACAGGTAATGTCTGCATCATATTCAATCAAGGTTGGTTGCATAGGTAATTTAGCTTAACTAATTAGGTTTGTAGAGCTCACGATTACTCCATCTTCATCCGCATATAAATAATGTCCTGGTACAAAATCCACATCTGCAAAATGAACAGTCAATCCTTTTTCGCCAATGCCTTTTTTATCAGTTTTCATGGGCAATGTTCCTAGGGCTTTGCACCCAATATTGATTGTAGCTATTACTCCTGAATCGCGAATGCATCCGTTGACTACTATCCCTGACCATTTGTTATCGGCACCGGCTTGGGCGAGCAGATCGCCAACTAATGCACGTCGTGTTGAGCCACCTCCGTCAATGACTAGAACTTTTCCCTCGCCAGGTGACTTCAATGCTTCACGAACTAAAGAGTTATCTTCAAAGCATTTGATCGTGAAAATTTCTCCTGCAAATGAGATGTTGCCCCCATAATCTCTAAATAATGGTTGGGCAACAGATACTTTTCCTTCGTGATCATCACATAAATCTGCAGTTTTAAATTGCATGGTAGATATCCTTGTTTTTATCTTTGTAATTTTTTGTTTTAGTTTGAATTGAGTTTGTGGTCATAATATACCCCATGATAGATAGCACAGAAGTGAATCTTCTATGCTTAAACATCAAACTTATTTCCCTATATATGACTTGCATGACCAATCTCTCAAATTTAATAGTAACTCTAAATTAGGATCTGTTAATATACATGGCCCGATATTATCTGGGCGTGATTCCGGGGCTGTAAATTAAAATATTCACATTGGGGTTTTTTTAAGGAGAGGATTGTGAGCAAGAGCAGAGCAGAGCAAGTAAAAGAATTAGAACAAGATTGGTCAAGTAACCCGCGATGGGCAAACGTTAAACGTGACTATAGCGCAGAGGACGTGGTTCGTTTACGTGGCAGCATTCAACCTGAGTATACCCTTGCACGCAATGGTGCTGAAAAGCTTTGGGAAAAAGTAAATGGTTCTGCCAAAAAAGGTTATGTAAATGCTTTTGGCGCCATTACTGCCGGCCAAGCCATGCAACAAGCGAAAGCTGGATTAGAAGCAGTTTATCTATCAGGCTGGCAGGTTGCGGCAGACGGCAACACCTCTGAAACGATGTACCCTGATCAATCGTTATATGCTTATGACTCTGTCCCGACCATGGTGCGCCGCATCAACAATACATTCAAGCGTGCCGATGAGATTCAATGGAAAAATATCGCTGACGGAAAAATGTCTGAAGATGATGCGATTGACTACTTTTTGCCAATTGTTGCAGATGCTGAAGCAGGATTCGGTGGCGTATTGAATGCTTATGAATTAATGAAAAACATGATTGCAAATGGTGCTGCAGGAGCGCACTTTGAAGATCAACTAGCTGCAGTTAAAAAATGTGGACACATGGGTGGTAAGGTACTTGTCCCTACACAAGAGGCTGTACAAAAATTACTTGCAGCACGTTTGGCTGCTGATGTTATGAATGTTCCTACCATCGTGTTAGCACGAACAGATGCAGAAGCGGCTAATTTGTTAACAAGTGATTTTGATGATAACGACAAACCGTTTTTAACGGGAGAACGTACACAAGAAGGTTTTTACCGTGTGAAGAACGGTTTAGAACAAGCTATTAGCCGAGGTATTGCTTACGCACCTTATGCGGATTTAGTTTGGTGTGAAACCGGAAAGCCTGACATCGGTTTTGCACGTGAATTTGCACAAGCTGTTCAAGCGGCCGTTCCTGGTCAAATCATGTCTTACAACTGTTCACCTTCATTTAATTGGAAGAAGAACTTAAGTGATTCGCAGATTGCTAGTTTCCAGGAAGAATTATCCGATTTAGGTTATAAATTCCAGTTCATCACATTGGCGGGTATACATCTAAACTGGTACCGCACATTCGACTTGGCCTATAACTATGCGCGTGGAGAAGGTATGAAGCACTACGTAGATATGGTTCAAGAGCCTGAGTTTGATGGTCGTGAGCGTGGTTATACATTCGTCTCACATCAGCAAGAGGTGGGTGCTGGTTATTTTGACGATGTTACAACAGTGATTCAGGGTGGTTCATCTTCTGTTACCGCATTAACCGGATCAACTGAAGAAGAGCAATTTGACGAAAAATAATTAAAATAGAACTTAGAAAAACCCGGTATGTGTTTATCACATATCGGGTTTTTTCATTTCTACAAATCGAAATATCTTGTAGTTTATGCATGTCTTTTATACATATAAACTATATAGTCAATCATAATATATAAAACTACATAGAGGATTCTTAATGGCGAATCAGCCTTACCAACATGTTCAAGTTCCTGCTGATGGAGAATCTATTCAGCTCAAGTCAGATAATGTACTAGAAGTTCCTGACAATCCAATTATTCCATTTGTTGAAGGAGATGGAATTGGTATCGATGTGACTCCCGTAATGCGCCGTGTCGTGACTGCAGCAGTTGATCAAGCGTATGAAAAAAAGCGTCGAATTCGCTGGATGGAAATTTACGCTGGGGAAAAAGCATCACGATTATATGGAGCCACTAGTTTTTTGCCTGAAGAAACACTTGATGTTATGCGCGACTATGTAGTTTCGATTAAAGGTCCACTGGCAACTCCTATTGGTGAGGGCATGCGATCTTTGAATGTCTCTATACGACAGGTATTAGATCTTTATGCATGCGTACGTCCTATTCGATATTTTTCAGGCACGCCTACACCGCTGCGAGATTCAGGTACGACTGACATGGTGATTTTTCGTGAAAACACTGAAGATATTTATGCGGGTATCGAGTGGGAAGCAATGACTGCAGATGCAAAAAAAGTAATTAAATTTTTACAAGACGAAATGGGTGTGACGAAAATTCGTTTCCCCGGAACATCCGGAATTGGTGTTAAACCAGTTTCTAAAGAAGGCTCTGAGAGGTTGATTCGTAAAGCGATTCAATATGCAGTAGATAATGACAGAGATAATGTTTCTTTAGTGCATAAAGGCAACATCATGAAATTCACTGAAGGTGCATTTCGAAATTGGGGATTTGGCTTAGCCATGCGTGAATTTGGCGCTGAACTCATCGGTGATGGACCTTGGTGTAAATTTAATAATCCAAACACAGGAAAAGAAATCATTATAAAAGATGTTATTGCCGATAATTTTTTACAACAAATTCTTTTAAATCCTCAGGACTACGATGTAATTGCGACATTAAACTTAAATGGTGACTACATTTCTGACGCACTTGCTGCACAAGTGGGAGGAATTGGTATTGCGCCAGGGGGCAATATTTCAGATAGTGTTGCAGTATTTGAGGCAACTCATGGAACAGCTCCTGGATTTGCCGGGAAAAACCGTGTAAATCCTGGCTCGATAATTTTATCTGCTGAGATGATGTTACGTTACATGGGGTGGAGCGAGGCGGCCGATTTAATCGTGAAAGGTGTTGAAGGCGCAATAGCCGCCAGAACGGTAACCTATGACTTAGCACGTGCAAGGGCAGGTTTTACGGCAAGGGGAGTGCAAGGCCGACGCCCAGGAACTTCAAAAGAAGTCCAAGAAGATCTCGAACGTTTAATGCCGGGAGCCACCTTGGTAAGTACGTCAGGTTTTGGCGAAGAAATAATCAAAAACATGTCTTTAGAGCTCTAAATAAATCGAATTGCTGGTCGATATTTATAAGTACTTTGATGTAATACAAGAACTTAGCGCAATAATTAGATGTTATTTAACATCTCGTGCAAAAATAGAGGTGTTTCATTAGTATGCTTATTCAATTAAGGATTTAACATGCGGATTGCGCTACTAGAAGACGATCGTGATCAAGCCAACATAATTGAAGTTTGGCTAAACGATGCTGGACATCATCCCTATATTTATAATGTTGGAAGTCAGATTGTAGGTGCCCTAAGCACTGAAAGTTTTGATGTAATCATGCTCGATTGGGAAGTGCCTGACATGAGTGGATTGGAAGTATTACGATGGGTTCGTGAAAATCTAGATTGGGCCTGTCCTGTAATTTTTATCACGCAACGTGATCAAGAAAGTGATGTGGTTGCAGCACTTGAAGCTGGCGCAGATGATTATATGTCAAAGCCGGTAAATCGCGCAGAGATGTTGGCACGCATCAGTGCGATTCATAGAAGAAATAATCCTCCCCAAGAAGACGAATCCGTTCTAGAAATTTCACCTTATATTATAGATTTGAAAAAGCGAAGCATAGTTTGTAAGGGAGAAGAGATCGATTTGACCCAGAAAGAATATGAGCTCGCATTATTTATTTTACGTAATGTAGGTAGAGTATTATCGCGTGGTTACTTGCTTGAGCGGGTGTGGGGCAAGAATCCTGAAATTAATACTCGAACCGTAGATACTCATGTAAGTCGCTTGCGACGCAAGCTTGCTTTAAATAAAGAAAATGGCTGGAAGCTTACATCTGTATATCAGCATGGTTATCGTTTAGAACCTGATACGGATTAGTGTTTGCTTTAAACCGTCGAAAAAATATTTTTGAATCAAAATATAGGTGTTAATTTATACTCCCTGCGACAATCAAATATAACTTGTTATATGTAGCCGATGTCTGATCTTTCTACACAAGCTAAACAAAAGCTACAGGAGCTAAAGCAAGAGTATGTAAAAAGTTTTCCCGAAAAGTCAGAAGAAATAAAGAATTATTGGGTAAAAAACGATTTAAATGAATTGCAACTTCAGTGCCATAAACTTGCAGGCTCAGCAGCCTCTTTTGAAATTCCAGATGTGTCTTTCGCAGCTAAGACATTAGAAGCACTGTGCAAAACACGTTTAGAAAATAACCGTGCAGATTCGATTTTGGTAGAAAACGATAAAACGCTTGTTAATGCTTATAAAGTATTGATGGATGCTTTTAATAAATATAGTAAATAAATCGGAGCAAGTCCCAAGTTTTCCTAGCGCATTTAAATATAGGCGGGGATAGTATAATTCCAGCATAGAACAATTAGTCCAATAGTCTGTCTAATTTACCCCTTAGTATCGAATAGGATTCAACTGCCTTCGAATAAACATTATTATTTACAGTTTATCGCCATGTTTTTATAAAAAAATCACTAATTTTCAGTGGCTAAAATATAGTCATTACATTCTCATTGCATTAATGAAAATTCAAATCATTTCAGATATTCACCTTGAATTTGGTAGTTTTGATCTGCCAGAGAAGGAATGTGATGTGCTTGTTGCGGCAGGTGATATTGGGGTTGGTGTGGAGGGCTTAGAGTGGTTGCAGTCCTTAGATATACCGGTAATTTATGTTGCGGGGAATCACGAATATTGGGGCTATGAGATGTACGATTTGCAAGATGATTTCATGAGCATCAGCAAAGGTAGTAACGTCCGTTATTTGGAGAAGAAAAGTACTGTAGTTGACGGTGTACGATTTTTAGGTTGCACATTATGGACTGATTTTAATGGTTGTGACGACGAAGAAATAATGGATGATCTTCTAAATATCATGAATGATTTTAGGTACATAACTGTAGACGATACAGCGATTACCCCAAAGAGTTTGATTGAAATTAATCATGCAAGTGTGAAATGGTTAGATCGCGAACTTGCTAAAAAGCATGATGGACCTACCGTTGTAGTTACTCATCATGCTCCAACAAAAAAGAGTTGGTCGGCAGATCCTGATGATTATTTGAAGTTCGCATACTGTAATCAATTAGAATCTATGCTAAAAGAAAACCAAATCGATTTATGGATACATGGTCATATTCATCATGTTTGCGACTATACAAAACATGGAACACGAGTAATATGTAATCCGAGAGGTTACAAAGGCTACCAAACTGTAGATAATTTTAATCCAGCTAAAACATTTAAAATCTAACAGTTGGTGTAAATTTACTTTTCATAGATAATATGGACTTATGGCAGCTAAAAATATTTTTAAAGTAAGTTTTTATAATCAGAGTAATGTTTATGAAGTATATGCAACCAAGGTTTATCAGTCAGATCTGCATGGCTTTATCACGATTGAAGAGCTTAAATTCAATGAACGCACGAGTGTTGTTGTAGACCCAAGTGAGGAAAAGCTTAAAACTGAGTTTGATCAAGTTAAGCGTTTCTTTGTCCCGATGCATGCCATCATTCGAATCGATGAAGTCAAAAAAGAAGGTGTCGCAAAAATTTCCGAAGCCGGAGAAAATATTGCCCATTTTCCATCACATATCTATAACACAAGTAACGATAAAGATAACAAATCATAAGCTTTTTGAGTTTGCTACCAATGGCGGTGGTTGGAGTCTCCAGCGAACCCTACTCTTCATTAGATACCCTGTAAAACAGCCAACTTACAGGGAATATTTATAGGCTGTCCGCCTAATATTCTATAATGTCTCTTGTATCCTATTGTATTTCTACATACTTAAATTATTCTGCTGCTAATTTGATCCATTAGTAACAGGGAAATATCAGGGTATTCAATATTAGTTAGTGAAAATTGGTCCTTGATTTCTTTAAGAAATAATAAGGCTTAAAAACATGGGGAGGTCTTATGCATGATTCAAAGAGAATAGTTACCCGAGAAGAGCTGTACGAACTCGTTTGGTCAAAGCCAATTCGCAAAATTGCCTTAGATTTTGGCGTATCAGATAGTGCTATTCATAAAGCCTGTAAACGCATGGAAGTCCCGCGCCCCGGCCTTGGACACTGGGCTAAAGTGGAGGCTGGAAAACCGGTTCCAGAAAAGCCCCCATTATTAGAATTCTCTGACCCTAATGAAAATTTCTATCGGTCTTGGACTATTTACAATAGCGAAGTGAATAAATTATTTCGAGCAAATGCTGTTCAAAAACCTGAGTTCATTGAAGTACCAAAAAAGTTGACCGATCCTCATCCACTCGTCGAAAAATCGATCAAAGCCTTTAACAAGGCAAAACTTAATGAAAAATATATTCAGACACCGAAAGTAAAACGCTATTTGGACATAAGCGTGACAGAGAAGTGTATAGATCGTGCACTCCTCATTATGGACGCTTTGTTAAAGGCATTAGAGACTAGACATTATGAATATAGTATTGATACAGATAACAAGACGGTTGTTAGGGTAAACGACGAGGAACTTGCCATAGGAATTGATGAAAAAGTACGCCAAATCCCTTATGTACCACCTCTTAGGAAAGCAAAACGTTACCCAGATTACTCCTATGTATACAAACGTTTTGACTATGAACCGACTGGAATTTTGTCATTAAAAATTCGTAATTCTTATGCGAGTTACCGAAAAAGTTGGTCGGACGCAAAAGTACAAGTTGTAGAAGATTGCTTGGGGTCGTTTATTCTTGGGCTTGAGGTCGCTGCAGCGTCAGAAAAGGAGCAGAGAAGGATTAACGAACTAAAAAGATTAGAATGGGAGGAAAAAGAAAGTCAATGGAAAGCAAAAAGAGAGACCGCAAGAATTGAAGAATTGAAAATTAAAAAGCTGACTCAAGATATAGAATCCTGGGAAAAGGCTAATCGAATTCGAAGTTATATGAATGAATTAATGGATATTAGGCGAATTGCAGAAGTTGATGATTTATCTGAATGGATTAACTGGGGATATTCATATGCAGATAGTCTTGACCCATTACAGCATCTAAACCAAATAGTGTTTAAAAAAGAAGATAGTGAAGTAAGTCCTTCGAACTATTGGGATTGAAATCTGTTCCCATCAGCCCAATTTCAGATCCGTACGTAAATAGACTTTCTTTGAATATCTAACCTACAAAAGTCAATTCATCATGCAATATGAATCAACTTAACTCCATGCTTTTCAGGGTAGTTTCTAACTAAAAGGTTTGAGAGCACCATGTTTATTGTAGTTTTTCATATCTTCTACAAACAAACTAAATGGCCTGTAAACTTTTTCCTGCCTCGTGGTAGTCATTCTTTTACTATCGTCATGTAATTTCTTATATGTATCACATGGCAAGTAAATCGCAATAGGCTTTGCAGTTAACAGTGATTTTGTTCGTTCCGGATTAAACTCAGACGGATCGCGAAAAAAACCAATTCCTATTTTTTCTTCCTGATTTATATCATGTAATCCGCGAAGAAATCTTTCTCTTGCATGATAGCTTTTAACCTCTATATATAAAGTTTTTCTTATTTTAGCTTTTGCATTCTGGTAAACCCAGATATCTCCCTCACTGTTTTTACCTGTTGATACATAATCTTTACCTCTATCCATACCAGCATTTTCCAGAGCTTTCATTATCAGTTCTTCATTTAGTCTTCCAGCTATAGACGACAGCCCGTTATCAGTCTCACGGGTAAAATCGCGATATTCATCATACATTAGGCTGATAAGTTCTTTTTTATCTATTACGACTTTGTTATTTACAGTTTTATCTTTAATTAATGTATCAATAAAGTCTTTATGTAATGGCATGGTAATGTTGTCTACGACATCTTTACATTCAAAATTCATCTGCATCAGGTTTGTAGATATTACAGGCCCATTTTTAATTTCAGCAATTTTAATAATTGTTTCAGGCTTAGGATAAAAACCTCGCACGTTTACAACGTACTCGGTATACTCGGATAGAAATTCCTTCAAATGTCCCTTTACTGTATCTTCTGAGACATCAGAAAATTTTTTGCGAAGAGTATCAAAAGTGATCTGCTCATGTGAATCTAAAACAGATAGAATCAAGTAGAACCTGCCCCAGTACTTTTTAATATTATTTTTAGAAAAACCAGCCTTAACCAGCTCTTCTATCCTTGTAAGGGGTGGATTGTTCATAATTACTGCAACTTTCAGGAGCTCGCTTAATCGTTATAATCACACGTGCTAAAGCGATTATGTTCATAGGCATAAATACTCTGCCTGATCAGAATAATATTTAATATATACAAATATTATATACTTCGATTACAAGTATTAAACAGACGAGTCTGAAGACTTGATAATGACAAAAACAACCAAAATTGAAACCCTTTTCTCAGAGATTTGTAAATTTGCTGAGTCTTATCAAAAAAGTAACAGGGCAATAAAAACCAGTGAAAAAGAAGCCAAGGATACAGTAAATAACCTCAGAGAATTTGCCCACCAAGTATTTGATTCAGCAGATGATGAAGTTAAATCCGGTTTCACAATTGGAATTTCAAAAGGAATGACATATATGCCTCATATATTATGGGTTGCATTCCTCCCTGAGGGACACACTGTTTCAAGAAATATGTCTGTTGCTGTCTGCTTTGGCAAGTACGGTGAAGGAGCAGTTGCCGGAACGATGGAATCAAAAGGCATGAGTCATAAAACTGTTGCAGCAAAATGGCGAACTAATGAACCAATATTAGTGGATGTTGACGGCAAAAAGTACGCGACCAAATACAACAATATGTTCCTGAACCCTAAAGAGTTTTTAAAGGAAAGAATCGATACATCAGAATTGATTAATCATATCAGTGAATCGATAGTTTACCTCAAGCGCTTATTAAACTCTGAATAATGCATTAGTCTTCCTAAGTTCAGAATATGAAATATCTCAATTATTTCTTTTGCTGCTGATTATTTTACTTTATCTTTTTAAGTTTCCAAACTCCTTTTTTTGATAACGTATCGGATTGAATTACACCTTTTTTTCGCAGCTGGTGTGCAGCCCAACGAATATCGTATTGCCAAGTGTAAAACAGATCACCCGAGGCTCTTAGTTCATTTTCATGCATTTCCCAAACGTACTTACATAATTCTGCAATTCGTCCTTCTCCGCCTGAATTAGATAATGCATCATATAGCCAGTCTACAAGATCGTGTTTAGTAGCCATAGTTATATCTCACAATAATTCTTCGCAATGAATAAACATGCGAATAATTTTAATATTAAAAATATAGTTTTTTAGTGAATTATTTTGCATCGCATTTGCTGTAAAAAAATTTTCCCCACAAAGTCTTTTGGATAACTACATGTCATTATGCACATTTAACTTCAGCTGGTATTTTCTATGAATCTATCAAATTCTTTTGGCATGATTTTGATTATCTGATCCGAGCTCATTTCAAACAGATCATAGTTGAGATCAATTTGGTTGAGCCATGCTATAAAGCGTGCAACGCAACCTGGTGTAGAACGACTGGTGGATCCTTTTTTAAATGTTTTTTTCTCAGGATCTGTATAAAGTTTGCTTGCAGCCTGTATTACACCTTTGCGACTGACATAATTCTGACGGCCCATAATCTGTTCAATAAGTTCGCCGCGAACAGGCATCCCCCTGCTTAGTAAAAACATTGCATCTTCACCGTAAAGCTCAACCAACATCCATGTAGTAAAAGCTGCATGTCTGGGTCGGTGACGGTAATCCCTGCTTAACACGTAGTTATAAACCATTGCAGGTTTTCTTGATCCGTCTTTTTTAACAGGACATAACTTGTCAAACCAAAATAATCCCAGAGTAGTCCAGAGATTGTCATCCGAATAAAGCACATGTCTTTCAATAGCGTTAAGCTTTTCTACAAGATAAACACCAAATTCATAGCGGCTCTCAAATTCGATGTCTTCTACATCAATGCTGTATGACAGAGGTTCTGATGTTTCATTATCTCTGAGCAGATAATAAGGGGTGTTTCCCGTATCACCCGATCTTAAATGCTCAATAAATTTACTAAACTCATGTATGCCGGTGTTAGTCAGTTTTCTGTTGATCATGAGGAAACCTCCATCTCAGAAACAAGTACATCACATAATGAAAATCTTTCTGAAAATCTTTCGACGACATCATCTATCCATTCCATCTGAACATCAGGCTGCCTTTCAAGCGGTCTTTTAATGTAAATACTTTCAGCAAATGTTATCCATTGTTCCAGTAAAGGGTCTTCATCATCCAGGTCACTCCAGGCCAGGTACATAAGGACTTCCCTAAGTGCAGCCGGAAGTATGAGTGTTTTAAAAAACCTATTCGAACGAATTTTTTCCAGTGCGTCTGGTATGTTACTGTTAATAACCAGAGCAGGTTTTCCGTTGGTCTCAAAACTAAGTTTCCAAGTTTGTTGTCCAAGAGGACGGCTGATAAGTTCTAGAAGACTCGATCTTTGGTCTTCATCTTCGTCTCCCTCTCCTTCTGCACGAAGTTTTTCTGCGCTGGCGAGAACTTTTCCAACTTCCTCACTTTCATCAATAATCCGAACCCGAAACAGTGTCGGCCCGGAATGATCAATCTGATCAAGTTTTCGCTCCTCTGGTCTCATGATGCACTTGAGTGTTCCAAAATCAAATCGCTGAAGCGTATTCCTGTGATATGCTTCTAAATAAATTTTTGACTCGCCCGGTAACCCCCTTTCCTTGAAATTGAATTCAGCATCAATAAGCGGCAGAGGGTGACCGCTATCATATTCTTTTTTAATTCGCACTTCCGATCGTTCAATTCTTCCTTTGCCGGTATAGTTAAGTGTTCGTTGCATAAGATTATGCCTCCTTTGCCAGTCTGATCTTCAGATCACGATGAGGATCAAACCCTGAAGCTGTAAACTTAAACGGTAATTTGTTTACACTTAGCCTGAGCTGGTTCTCACGTCCGTCAATAAGTTTTCCGCTTGGTGTTGCAGCTAGGCTGACACTGCCATTTTTCCCTATTTTGAAATCCAAAGGACTGAAGCTTTTAAACGGATCACCTTTTGTTACATCATAGGCAACTTCTATTTTAATAATCTGAGGAAAATTCTCAGGATTTGCCTTTGGTGTCGTTTTTACAGTAAAACCATTTTCCGATTTAGTAATTGCAAAGTCCCTTGGCTTGGGTTTTGGTGGTGGTGGTGGTGGCTCCGGTGTAATTTTCTGCTTCTTTCCTTTAAGTTTATTTTCAGGTTCAGTTCCCCAGAAATAATCTAGTAGCGCAAGCTCATCCTTTTCTTCCGTTACACAGGCAAGTGTATCGTAGAGCTGAATCAGTGATTTCTTAATTGCAGCAACATTTTTTTGAGGTGCCTGATAGTTTTTGACAAGCTTCTCAGAAGAACCAATCCATTGTGTATGTGCAGGATTCTCAGCGTAGCCCAGGAATTCAGCGATAGCATCATCCTCCGCAATTACTGCTGCCAGTGCTTTACGTTCACGAAACTTACTTTCACCCGGTAATGTTAGGCCTCGTCTTACATAAAGATCTGTTCCTCGTCTAAGTCCGGAAGGTTTTTTTATGTAAGCTGAGAAAAAAGAATTAAGCTTGGTTCCGTCTTTTTTCTTGATAATAATCGGAAACCTGAAACCAAGCAGCTTTCCATCAGAAAAATCCTGTTTTAGCTGCTCGAGTATAATTTCCTCGAAATCATCTTCGTCGAGACGCTGATCCTTAAACCAGTTGTTGCCAAGCTGATGTAATCCTTCATCACCCATCTGATAAAACTCTTCAATAAAATTGAACAGATTATCGATATCTTCAAACTCTTCTTTTGCATATTTATGCGCAAGCTTCCTGATGTTGTTCTGATCGATTCTAATTTTGTCAAATTCAAGAACTAGTTGTTGAGTTATTATCGGATAAAAATAATTAGCAATGGCAACACCAATCATGCTATCACGATTAAAAGCCGGATTTGGAAAAGGAATAATCACCGAAAGCCCGGATTCATCAGTTCTTTTATTGATAAAAAAATTCTCCATGAATTCACTAATCTGACTGGTATCTTTCAACGGAACTGTTATTGCACGTGTTACATCATCCTCATTATCAACATCACCAAAAAACGCATGTGGTTTATAATCTTTACTGTCAACTGAGTGAAGATTCAACACGGTTTGCCCCATTATGTGAACATCAGGGTCTCCTTCTCTGCGGGTTGCCCCAAAGAAGGCGCCAACCTGACTCGTTGTTGAATATACTAATTTGCCAAGACCCCATCGACCCCGGCTAAGTCCTGTTTTATGAGACTTTCCGTGACGACGCCAGAAATCTGTAAAATGGTCATTGGTTTTTTTTGATACGCTGCCTGTCAGTCCTTTGGTACCAAAATCTTCAATCAACAAAGCACTTGCAGAATCAAAATCTACTTCATCAAGATTCAGGTTCGCTGCATCGGCATGCTTTAACTGTTCATCCAGCAATTTTTTCAGATACAGATTTCTTGAGTTACTCGATAGATCTACCCAACGAAATAAAACCTTCACATATGGTGAGTCTTCATTTACAGCATCAAGTGAATTTTGTATTGCTTCTCGTACTATCGTTTGAGAAAGATCAACTTCATCGTTACTGAACTGGTCGCGCTGAGTTACTTCATTGTCAACTTCACCAGGTAACTGAACAGGAAAGTACCATTTCATTATTTCAGACCTCTTGTTACAGGATCGTGCGATTAAAAACTTCAGACTTAAGTAGTCACTAAAGCTTGAAAGATGACCCTTCCTTTTTAGTTCCGCTCTTAAACCTTAAACGGGCAATTTTGAGCTCCTCCTCCAGCGAGCGAAATATCTTCTCTACATCTTTATCGCTATAGGTATAACTGCTTTGGTTAGAAAGATTGCCGATAAGCCTGATCGTTCTGATGGCACTGTTGACTCGGCTTTCAGCAAGCTGAACAAATTTCACTCTGGGGTCGCGTTTATTATTCTTCATATATACTAATTATGTATCGGATATATACATTATTTATCGATAATATATGCATATATGTTACATATATTTTATATATATTGCAAATATAATCATTATGGGAGTGGCTAGGTTTTGTGCAGATCTGTATGACCTACCTGAGCAGATAATTTAACGAGATCAATTCTGTATAAATTATCTCTTTCCCTGTATTACTTTGGTTTTTTTATTCGAGTTCAGCCAGATGATTACTGAAGTGATTACAGCATTTAAAGGCCTTTTATTTTTGCCTTTAAGCGAACATTCCCAAATTATAAGAATACGCCAGCCTCCTTTTTTTAATTTATTAATGCATTCTTCATCACGCTCATAATTCCGCGTAATTTTCTTTTTCCAGAATTCTTTTCTTGTGGAAGGCCATTTAAAAAGACTGCAGTCGTGTTTGTGCCAGAAACAACCATGCACAAAAATTACAGCATTATATTTTTTTAATACGATGTCTGGTTTACCTGGAAGAGTTTTCTGATTAATCCGGTAACGAAAACCGCGATGAAACAGCTCTTTTCTGATTAGAAGTTCTGGTTTTGTGTCCTTAGACCGAATTGCAGCCATGTTACGGCTGCGTGTAACTTTGGTGTGGACGTCCATCTATACAGCAATTGAAAGCTGCTGAT
Source organism: Gammaproteobacteria bacterium (assembly GCA_028279275.1). Taxonomy (GTDB): domain Bacteria; phylum Pseudomonadota; class Gammaproteobacteria; order UBA4575; family UBA4575; genus JABDMD01. The sequence continues at coordinate 20,460 of JANQOB010000002.1, forward strand.
TACTGTACTGTTTAATTTCCTGTTTACTGCTAATGATGTGCGGATACATAACTCTTGCAACAGCCTCAACTACGGGCACAACAACAGAGTTACCAAACTGTTTATACGCCTGTGTATCAGAGACCGGGATTTCAAATTCATCTTCAAATCCCATTAAACGTGCACACTCACGCGGTGTAAGTCTTCTTGGATTTTTTCTGGGACCTCTTGAAACTAATATTTCAGAGCCATCTTTGTAGTACCGTGCAGATAATGTTCTTGCAATATCATCTTTTTCAAATTTCCCGTATCCGAAGCCGTTACCTCTCTCACGGTGTTTCTGAGCGTATTTCTTTAAATAACTCCAGAGTTTTTTACTTAAAATATATTTGCCATTGACTGTGGCATAATCTCCTAATGTGTAATCTTTTTCAGGAGTTTCCTTACCATTTTCAGGATGAAGAATTGAATCAAGTTTTGGTGCATCTTCCAGATCCGGCAGCACTAATTCTTCCCATAAATTATTTACTTCCTTTCGGAAACCGGCAATAAAGATTCGTTCTCTATGCTGAGGGACAAAGCGTTTTGCATCAATAATTTTGCAGTGAATGTTATAACCCAATTCTTTCGTTAATGTTCTTTTGATGACATCAAACGTTCTGCCTTTATCATGGCTGGCTAAATTCTTTACGTTTTCAAGCAAAAATGCAGAGGGTTTCTTCTCAGCAATTATTCTGGCTATATCAAAAAATAAAGTTCCTTGCGTATCACATTTAAATCCATGCTTTTTTTTAAGTGAATTTTTTTTAGAAACCCCAGCGATTGAAAAAGGCTGACATGGAAAACCTGCAACAAGTACATCATGATCCGGTATTTCAGATTCATTTACTTCTTTGATATCCCCCTCAATGCTGTGATCATTAATAAAGTTTTTTTTGTATGTCTCACGGCAGAACTTATCGATCTCAGAGGTAAACACACATTTACCGCCAACGGATTCAAAACCCTTACGGGTTCCGCCGATTCCGGCAAATAAATCAATAAAGGTAAAATTATGGTTTTGCTGATCAGAAGTATGATGTCTGAAATCGTCTGACTGAAAAAGCCCCCATAGCGCATGCTCCAATAAACCCGGATTCCGGATATAACCTTCCTCCATTTTTTTTAGTGTTCTTACATCGAGATCAAATTTATCAGCAACGTTTTTACGACTAAGAACACTGACTGCGTGCTGCAGATCTCGGGCAATTTGTTCAGTTTGCGCCATTTTTTATCAGGGAACGTTTTCAGCATTATTGCATAGAATAGTCCCGTGGGCAAACAAATTTATAAACCACTGTATAAAATTTTGCTCAACTGTGTAAGGCTATATTAGATGACATTATTTGAACAATTTAAGGAACTGGTACCAGATAATAAGCAGCTGTGTGAGGAAGCAGCTACTGAACTACTGGGCCCGCTGTCAGAAGATAAAATTAAATCCATGTTCTCATCACTTGTTGATCAGATGTCAGACCAAATTTATGAACGTTACCTCCACTACGAAAATCTTTCCGGCCAAAAATTAACCGATGATCTGATTGCCAGAGACGGAACCATATCATTTGAGGATATGAAAAGTCTCCATATGTCCATCTCTCAGTCAAGAAAAACAAGAGCCGGTAAAGCTTTCGAGTTTATTATTGGTGAAATGTTTAAACGACTACATTATCCATTTGAACCACAGCAGCTTGTTGACGGTGCTACACCTGATTTCCTGATGCCTTCGTATGCGCATTTTGAGGAAAATCCGATTGATTGCATAATTTTCACTGCAAAAAGAACGTTAAGAGAAAGATGGCGACAGATCGTAACTGAGGCAAATAAAGGTTATGCATTTTTTTTAGCGACCATTGATCCAAAGGTGACTAATAACCAGATTAATGAGGCAATGAAGCATAAAATTTATTTTGTTATGCCTGAAAATCTGGTTAGCAAAAATGAACACTACAAATGCTCTCCAAATGTAATTACTTTTGAACAGTTTTTTGAAGACCACTTAGATCCTGCCGTCAGGCGATGGAGTAGATAATATATATTCAGCAAAGATAAATCTGCCTTGTAAAATTGTCAGATCTGAGGAATAACTAATATCACTTCAATAACTGAATTCTCTAATCGAACCTGTAGCATAGTTTTATATATTCGTCACGAAAATATTAAATACTAAATTTCATTAAAGTAATTAATTTACAACCCGATTCCCAGATTGCTGCATCTCTTCTCAACCATTTTAAACAGATATCTTTAAACATCTTCTATGCATGGCGAATTAGTTTGTTGGCACAACTTCAATTGTATTCGGGAAGAACGAAGCCCCGTGTTGTTAGCACTTTACAAAGCAAAAATGTTTAATAATAAAAAAGTCCTCTTTTATTGATTATTACAAAGTATTTAATTATTTGTTAATCATTTTCCTAAATCTATATTTTAACTGTTTCGTTCATTTTTGGATTGATTCACCGCATCAGCCAACTCCTGATTTCGTTTGTCTGCCATGTGATTGTTCACAATCAACAAAGCATGAATCACTGCAGCAATTCAATACGTCGAGTTCCATGGGACGGTTAACATTAAATGTATTGCTATCCTTTGCACAGTTTGAACGGGAAGTGACAGGAGAACGTATTCGAGACAAAATTGCGGCCTCAAAGAAGAAGGGCATGTGGATGGGTGGCAAAATTCCACTAGGTTATGAGGTAAAAGATCGAAAGCTCATGGTTAATGCTAATGAAGCTAATACAATAAAATATACCTTTAACCAATATATACAACTCAAATCTGTTCGAAAATTAAAACAACATTTGGATCAAACAAAATACAAAACCAAACAAAATAAGCAATTCAGTCGTGGGGCGTTGTATAAGATCCTTGCAAACCCCTTATATATTGGAAAAGTAAGACATAAACATCAGGTCTTTAATGGAGAACACAAAGCAATTCTAAACTTGGATGTCTGGAAACAGACACAATCTATATTACGATTTAATAATCATGAAAACATACATCGATCGAATGTAAAGGAACGAAGTTTGTTAACCGGATTATTGTTTGATGATCGTGGTCATCGTATGTCGCCATCGCATACTAATAAAGGGGATAAACGCTATCGCTATTATGTAAGCCAAGCCTTAATTCAGCATCAAGATAGTATTGCGGGCTCCATTGCACGTGTGACTGCGGATGAAATAGAAAGTGCGGTATTTAAAACGCTTAGTCAAGTTTATTCTGATGCATCAAATATTCTGAAAATTATCGGATACGTTAATCCTGAATTATCGTTGATAAAAATAATTACCAAGCAGACAAGATCTCTTATACCGAAGACGTTTACAAATGAAGCACTAGTGAAATTACTCCCAACCATACAGAAAATTATCATTAATAAGAATAATCTAGTTCTTCACATTACCAGAGATAAATTTGCTGAAGTGTTTGGATTAGATCCGATCAAAAGAGATCACTATATACATAATCAAACTATTCACTGGCAGCAGAATTGCAAAGGACAAACACTGATGTTGCCTGGAGAGAACAATATGATTAAAAGTGAAAACTCAGCTCAATCACTTCGGAACGCGACCGCAAAAGCATTGGAATGGAATCAAGGTTTGCTGAAAGGGTCATTCACCTCTTTACGAGAAATAGCGCAAAAGGAAAACGTTCGAGTTTGGTATATCAGAAGAATACTTCGCTTAGCTTACTTGTCTCCAGATACACTAGTTTCAATTCATTCCAAATCAAGTGACTTTAATTTGGAAAGGACCAAGATACATACTCTACTAGATTGGCAAATGTAGTTTAAATGATCGCTTTTGCCCGAAAGCAGACATAAATTAAGACGAACGAGGTTGGAATCAATGTTTTATAAGTTCAAAATGTCTTCTTACGACCCAAAGCGGAAATTACAATATCAGCATAAATAATGTTTTCGAGTAGCATTAAAGTAAGCAAATAAAAAGTTAGTGTTAATCAATGCCCGAAGAAAAACCAAAAAATACAGTTTTAGAAGTAACTTTCCCAGTAGATGATATGAGGGTCTGGCAAAAATTTATGGTTGGTTTGCGGCAAGAAAATAGATTTTCTCTTGAAGAAGAACCAGCCAAGTTTATCGACAATTTATTAAACTATGCTAATAAATATAAGACAAAAAAATTCAACAAAGGAAAAAGATTTTTTCGCGCCCGAATAAACAGACTAAATGACCGAAAGCCTTTTGAACTGTCAGATTTGGGGGCACCACCTAAAGAATTTGCAAGACACGGGAGGTTGAATCCAATAGGCATACCCTATTTATATCTATCATCAAATCAATTAACTGCAGTTAGCGAAGTGCGTCCCTGGGTAGGTGGCAAAATTACGGTTGGAGAATTCGTATTGACTAAAGATACAAATCTTATAAATTTTTCGACTAAATTTTTCCATCGAGAATCTACGCGCAAGGAACATCGAGGTGCTGAGTTTACATGGAAAAATTTAATTTCTTGGATGTTTTCCGCACCATTTGATCCGCGTGATGACACGGCATACGTACCAACTCAGTATTTATCAGAGAGAATCAAGGGGATGGGTTTTGATGGAATTTTATATGATAGTTCTCTAAACACTAAGGGTTACAACGTCACTCTTTTCAACTCTAAATCAGCGGTAGCAAAAAGACGTCTGCGAGCATCCGTAAATTCTATAAACCTTCGTGTTAACTATGAGAAGATCTAGAATATTTGCTGATAAAGACATAATGTCGGTCGTTATTAATGACTGCTAACGACCCAAAGCGGACATTTAGAAATATTCAGTAATACATAATGATTAAAGTACTAAAAGTTTATCGTTATAAAAGTTCTGGAAAACTCATTGCGACAAGTTTAGGTGATGGCTATGTAATTCCACTTAATAGCGATTTATCTTTCTCATCAAAAGATCCGCATAGAATACGGCGTGATACTGAATTAGAAGAAACATCTTATCGAATCGAAGTAAGTGTTGAGTCAAAAGGCAGCATGCAATTTTATCAACCCCTTCGCACATGGGATGAAAATCATATACCACCTAAGTCAACAGACCCAAATGCGCCACTTGAAAGACGCATTGACATTAGTCCATCTGAAGAATTTAGTGAAGTTGAAAATAGATATGTTGGGCAATCAAGCGGCCATCCGATAGCTTACATACTATTTGTCTGCACATTCTTTCTTGTTTGGATGATTGGTGTTTGGGGAATCTGGCCACCTATACTGACTTTCGTGTCAGGGCTATTGATTATATATCTTACCACAACACCTGGAGACTCTATCAGGATAAAAGAAGTGAATGAAGCTAAAGAACGCTTGAGAAAAGAAACAGAAAATAAATTAAAGGAAGCAATGCGCGATGTCCATTTTTGGGATGCACTTGACGGTATAGGCTTTGAAAACGCTGTTGCAAAAATTTATAAAGAAATGGGCTTTGATGTCGAATTTACACCGCGAACAAATGATCAAGGTGTGGATTTAATTCTCAAAAAAGATAATGAAGATATTATTGTTCAGTGTAAAAAGTATAAAAAGAATGTTGGCGTTGGCGCAGTAAGAGAGCTCGTTGGTGTGCGATCATCATGGCCAAATGCTTCTAAGGCCGTATTGGTAGCATTATTTGATTTCACTAGCGCAGCAAAAGCATTCGCACAAGAACATGATATTGAGCTATTTTCAGTTGCTAGAAATTATTTAAATTCAGACTATCGTCCCCAATAGTAGTTTATGTCCGCTATTGGCCGAAAGCGGACATATAAGACTTAAATAAATGCTAGAAAAATACATTCTTGAACAATCTCAATTTGATTGGTCAACAATACTAAAAACTTGGCATTGGTTACTTCCCGCTGAATTTACTTTGTGGTTTATGAATCGTTTTGGTGGTCTCTTTATCGTTACAAATGATGGCTCTATATATCTTCTGCAAATGGATGATGGTGAATTTAATAAGATCGCAAACAGTAAAGATGCATTTTCAAACCTTATCGACGAAGATAATAATGCTAATGAGTGGTTATATATTCCACTAGTAGACAAATTAGTCTCTAATGATGTGTACTTAAAAGATGGTGAATGTTATGGCTTCCTTAAACCTCCTGTAATTGGAGGTGATTACGTTCCAGAAAATGTAAAACCTATTTCAGTAGCTGATTATGTTGGATACTTAGGCTCATTCTATGAACATATTAAAGACTTACCAGATGGAACTAAAGTAGAGTTTAAAATTACAGAGTAATGTACGCTATTGGCCGTAAGCAGTCATAAAATGAGACGTATTAGGTTGGAATCAATTAGATACAAGCGCAAAATGTCCAGTATCGACCCAAAGCAGACATTCAAGCATATATAAAATTTAATGAGAAATTCCACAAAATTATTGCTAATTGGGTTCATAGCTCCTTTGATTTGCACGATTATTATTAATGTAACTATTGATACAGGTAGTTACATAATTGCAATTATTGCATACCCATTAATGCTATTTTTAACGTTCAGTTTTTTATTACCACTTCATAAGCTGAATAAGATATATAACTTTACACGAATTAAACAAATCTTAATTGTAGTGGTCATCTCAAGTTTTGGCGGCCTTTTAGTGTTTTTAATTCTTTTCTCGCCAGCAATTATTAAAAATCCAAGTGAGATGATTAGCAGTGGACTGCCTCTAATCTGGAATTACGTTAGTTTGGGATTATCTGTAGGGATTATATCTTGGCTACTATATAGTTATGGCCCTTTGAAAATATCAAATCATGTACGTGAACAAGCTTATCCTGAAGCATCACATGAAGTAGAAAGCACTTCTGCAAGAGCCGTAAAATTTAGTTCTCTTACTTTTATAGTAATAATAGGTATCCCTTTAATACTGAGTGCTACGATATATACTTTTTCAATTTTTCAACCTGATTACAAAATTGATAATAATATTAATGCTGACGAAATTGAAAATACTTATGGACACATTCTTGATGTAATTATTGCACATTATGGGCATGTAGATTTTGACTTAAAACGTGCTCAGTCAGAAGAATTATCAAAAAAAATAGAAAATCAACTGCGATCCGATGATTCAGTAATCCAAGTTATGATTGATGTTGCGCCAAAGAATGCAATGCAAGTTGGAAGACAACTTTATATCTTTGATGACAATGTAACTATTCTTAATGAACAGTATGTTTCCAAGTCAGTTGAGCATAATAACTCTGGTTTAATTAGAGGATACATAGAGACGAATACTCAAAAAGAATACGATATTCTAAAGTATACAAAGACAATCAAATATGCTGATGGTGTTGCGTATTTGGTATTAAAGCTTGAATATCCAGTCATTGAATCACGATTCACAGCAAATTGAAAAGTGTTTTAATGTCCGCTAATGGCCGTAAGCAGTCATATATTTTATCTAATCAACTGTTTTGTCTTTTTCAATATATGCGTAAGCTGAGTGATTATGTATAGACTCAAAGTTTTCTGATTCAACAGTATAAGCAACAACACGATCATCATTGTTAAGTTGAGTTGCTATGTCACGTACTAGATCTTCAACAAATTTAGGATTATCGTAAGCTCGTTCGGTTACAAACTTTTCGTCGGGTCGTTTGAGTAATCCATATAATTCACATGATGCCTGTTTTTCTACCATCTCAATAATTTCTTCTACCCAAACAAAATCTTTAATGCGTACAGAGATTGTAATGTGTGAGCGTTGGTTGTGTGCACCATAATCAGAGATACTTTTAGAGCAAGGGCATAGACTTGTAACAGGAACCAAAACAACAACATCAGTTCTCGATTCGCCATTATTTATTTCACCACGAAAACATACTTGGTAATCTAATAAGCTTTCGACCTTACTAACGGGAGCAGTTTTATTTACAAAGTAAGGGAAAGTCATTTCAATATGGCCGGATTCAGCTTCAAGTCTTTCTGCCATTTTTTCAAGAATGTCATTAAATGACTTCACAGAAATTTCACGCTCGTATTCGTTAAGGATTTCAATGAAACGAGACATGTGTGTACCTTTAAAATTGTGTGGCAGGTTCACATACATATTAAATTCAGCAATGGTATGTTGTTCACCACCCGAGCGATCTAAAACGCGAACAGGGTGTTTAATTCCTTTAATGCCAACTTTATCAATCGGAATTTGACGCGTGTCAGCTTTATTTTGTGTATCAGGGATGTTGACAGCAACATTTGCGGCGCTTGAGCCCATCTATATAACCTCTTGATAAATATTTAGAAATTTTGTGAAAATAATTTATAACTAGCCTGATGCTAGGAAGTTTATATGTTATGTTATAACATAACACTAAGATAGTTGCTTCTACAATTTTCATAAATAAGATTCACGAGATTAGGAAACGTTATGGGTAAACCGCATTACGAAAGCAAACATCGCTCGAAAAAAGCTATGAGAATTTTTGATCCGCTATGTTTTACGGGTAAAGCGAGTGATCCCAAATTCAAAGTAAACGATAGAGTACGCATTCGTAATTTGCCAGATGTATTTTATAGCCACACACAGACCTATATGCGTGGCGCTGAGGCAACGGTCGTAAGAGTAGTTTATGAGTCTCAACCTGCTGAAGATAGGGCATGGCACAGCACGGAAAACGTTGAGTGGAGGTACAGTTTGGTGTTCAAACAAAAGGAGCTTTGGCCTGATTACTCCGATACATTTTCACAAGACACCTTAGAAACAGAGATTCCTGAGCATTGGCTGGAGCCGGTGTAAGAAGTCACAAAAAATAATTAATTTATGACCGCTATTAGCCAAAAGCAGATATTTATTTTTACATTGGGTCGCTGTAAGTCCATGTAAATTTCTCTTGCGGGGGAATCTGTAAAGTGTGAGGCTAGAATAGTTGGTAGACTGCTTGAAGATAGTTAGCAATTTCTACGGAGTCAGTGTTATACCTCCAAGCCATAAATCAAATTGAGTCCACTCCATATGACAGATACCACCGATATTTACTTCGAAAGTTATGCAGACTGGCGTCAAACGCTCACCCAGCGTTGCAAAATAAACTTGACGGCAGAGTATGCCCGTTCTCGAATATCTGCACTTCAGAATCCTTCGGATAAATCCACTCAGGAATTTATCGCCAAATATGGTGAGGCCTATCTACGACAAGTAATTGAATGGTTCGAACAAGCTGAGCGAGACGGTAATTAATATCGCAATCTCTCAACGGCTAATGTAGAACACCTCTCATGTCTGCTTCTGGCTGAAAGCAGACAAAAAATGGGATGCAGTTGGTTGGAATCATGTACTTACAAACTTAAAATGTCCGGTAATGACCCAAAGCGGACATTTTCTTATTGATAATGTTTAAGTATCAAACATATCTCAAAGCAACATTGTTTTTGCCATTAATTCTGCCGTTGACAACAATCTTGTTATATTATTTTTTTGATGACGACTTACTTGAAAGCGTTATACCTCAACCACTATATTCAACGATGTTGATATCAATTTTTGGATTATTGTACGCTGGCATACCATATCTAATATTTATGATGTATGTTTTTGTGAAGTTAAATTCGTGGACTTATAGTAATACAATCAAATTTGTCAAAAAGTCGCCATTATATGTAAGTGCAGTATATACAATTGTAATTTTCCCTTTCTCATTATTCCTTGCAATGGAAACGAAATTTTCAATCATGGAAACTATCCTGTTATTCTTATTCGTGTGCTTAGTTGGTGTGGGTTTTATTATTTTATTTGGATATTTTTATGTCTTATTGGTACTTGGTGGGCTTAAATTAGGCAAGAAGCGCGGTTACATAACCACTTAATCGTAATAATTTTAATTCTGAAATGTCCGCTATTGGCCGAAAGCGGACATTACTTGAACTGGATAAAGGTGATATTTGGCTAGTTAGGATTTAAAACGTGTATAGAAATGTATATACAATTAGCCCTAATTTACAAAACATTGAAATTTCAATTACTTGAGTGCTTGAATGGCGGTGGTTGGAGTCTCGAGCTAACCCTACTCTAAGATATATCCCTGTATAACAGCCAATTTACAGGGAAATTTCCTTTATTTGACTAGTTGAAACTAGTAATTTACTTCCGTTTCGTTGATATAACGATCACTCTTGTGAATTGAACCTTAATTTGGATATTTTATAACAGGGAAATATCAGGGGAATTGAATTTTAGTCAAATCTTTTCCAATTATTGTTAATCAGAAACTTTTCGTTTTCAGCAGAAATTGGATTATCTAACATCAACTCATCAATCACTGAATTTATTACTTCTTCAACTCTATCCGAAGCAAGTTCAAAAGAATTTTCATCTGTGGAATGCCGTGAGTTTTCCAAAAGCACTTCTAAGTTCCAAGATAAATCTGATTGACGGCATGCAACTCCAGTCATGTTTTTTGCTTCAGAATTAATATCAAATTCGCGACAAAAATGACCAGTATTACTTTTGAAACTTAATATAGGCTTAACAAATACCTTATCGTTATCCGGGTTAGATAACTCAATTATAGATGAGCTTGGTGTTGTTTCTAACACGCTATATAAAGCATTATTAGGCTGTATAGTCATTGCTAACATCGCAGAATTTTTACTATCAGGTGTTAGAAAATTCAAGTTACTTCCAATGAGTATTCCGAGTACCAACATTATGGATGCAGCAATTGCTGTAGGATACCAATTAGAGAAAGTCTTATTAGTCTTAGATTGCTTGGTACGGTTTATATTAATTATGTCTGCACTTTTTTCTTGAACGTTGTTAAGGTTATTGATTAATTTTTCTGGAATATTTTCAGAAATAGGAAAAGCAAGCGCTAGTAATTTATTAACTTTTTTTAAGTTATTTAACTTTATTTGTAGCTCTTTATTACTTTTAAGTTCAAGCTCAATCGACAGTCTTGTTTCTGAATTAAGCTCACCATCGATATATGCATTAAGTAATTGATCAGTTATTTCCATAATATAATTCCCATAATATGAAGATCACACTGTTAATCCTTAAGATTGATCGCACTTACCAGCACAGTTCTTGCTCTTGATAGTCTGCTCATTACTGTACCAACGGGAATTTCTAAGATATCTGCAGCATCTTTATAAGAATATCCTTCGATTGCTATTAACCCGATTAAGAGTCGTTGATCTTCAGTTAAATCTTCCATCTTGGATAGTACCTGTCTTAATAACAAATTAGTTTCTGGTTCATTATGTGATAGTTCATTGAGATTTTCAGTTATTGAATCTATATCAATATTATGACCGCGAACTTTTTTTGCACGGAACTGATCAATCCATAAATTTTTTGCAATTCTAAATACCCAATGATCAAACTGTTTGTTATCGTTCCATTTATCTGCATTTTTTAACACTTTCTCAGTAGTTGCCTGGCAAAGGTCATCGGCATCGTCTTGATTACCCGTTAAGCTATAAGCAAATCGCCTCAAGCGCGGCAGTAAATCAATGATTTCTCGATGAATTACGGTTAGTTCGTCATTCATAGAGGACTTATTAGTAGGAAAACGGATGTGCTCACTATTTTATTCCCATAATCTTTGGAATATTTTCTATTAATAAGCCGTTATACATATAAATCGTACGTTATATGAATTTGTATAAATTGGATCAATCTTGAATTTAAGGCAGGGAAATGGCCAGGTTATTGATAAAAATACTCATCTCTATTTATAGCGCGATTTGTCTTGCGGGGACCGTTTCTGCTTCAACGCTAATTAAGCATCACATAAACGATACTAAGCAACAAGAGTTTTTGCACCCTTGGAAGCCGCATTATTCAGATTCTGACCCTCACCTGATACTCGCTGAAGATGACGATGATGACGATGACGATGACGATGACGATGACGACGATGATGATGATGATGATGATGATGATGATGATGGCGACGGAGACGGAGACGGCGAGGGTGATGATGGCCATGATGAGGACGATGATGGCCATGACGACGAAGAGGATGGTCGTGATGACGACGAAGAGGATGGTCGTGATGATGATGACGATGATGATGACGACGATGATGATGACGATGATGATGACGATGACGACGACGATGACGACGATGACGACGATGACGACGATGACGACGATGACGACGACGACGACGATGACGACGACGACGACGACGACGACGATGACGATGACGATGACGATGACGACGACGACGACGATGACGATGACGAAAGCAGTAAATATGGAGGACTAAACGAATCCCCAAATTTAACTGAGTCTAATACTTTGAGTTCAGTAAATTTTAAAAAAACAAAAAACCAAAATGCTGAATTTAGACTAGACAACATCTCGATTGATGAAGATGGAAATTCATTTATTAATAATGAAATTTTAATTCTTGGAACAATTCAAGATTTACAATTAATAGAAGAAAAATTTAATTATGATATTTATGGCTTAACTGAAATAAATTCACTCAATTTAACACTTGCTCGTGTTGAAATTCCGGATAGCATTGACTTTCTCCTTGCTGTAAAACAAATAAGAAAACTAATTCCAAATGCGAAAATAGATTTTAATCATGTATATGATATAGCTAGTACAGATTCGGTATACCATGAGGCAAAATATCCAAACGAAATTTTGGATACATCCATTCAAGTAAACAGGGTGGATAAGATCGCGATGATCGATACTGCGGTAGATCGATTTCATCCAAGTTTGCGCACAGCAGATTTAATCATTAAAGATTTTTTACCAGATTCCGTTAATCCATCCTATGAGCATGGAACAGCTATTGCTTCAATATTAGTGGGAAATGAAGAAGGTGAATATCGAGGCCTACTTCAGAATACGAAACTTTTCATTGCATCAGTATTTGGATATTCAAATAAAGGCGCCATAAGATCAACTACACAAGATTTGCTCAATGCGGTGGATTGGATTGTTAAAAACAAGGTGCCTATTGTCAACATGAGTTTTGCAGGCCCAAAAAATATATTACTAGAAAATGTAATTTCAGTCGCAACCCAACAGGGATTTACCTTTGTTGCCGCTGTTGGCAATGCTGGACCAAATTCTGTTCCACTTTATCCTGCTGCTCATAATGAAGTAATAGCCGTAACGGCATTAGATTCAAAACTAAAAATTTATCGACGCGCAGTAACTGGAAAACATGTTGAGTTCGCCGCTCCTGGAGTAAAGGTTAAAGGCGCACAGATTAGCGACTACGATTATAAATTTTATACCGGTAGTTCCTTTGCCGTTCCCTATGTTGCTGCACTGTTGTCACTAGACATCAGTAACCTATCTGTAAATCTAAGAAACCAGACACTTGATATTTTTAGAAATAATACGCTTGATTTAGGGCATGAAGGTCGTGATTCAATTTATGGTTATGGGTTAATTCAACTTAATACTAATTAGTATGCACTTCACACTGTACCGGTGGATAAATACTAGGTTAATTAGATTGAGAAAATAGAAATGATTAAAATCGCTACTTTACTTACATTAACAATTACCATTCTAAATGGGTGTGCGGTTATTTCACCTCAAATACAGGATTTCAATCCTGGATCAAGTGTTACGTCCATTGAGACGCCACATACTCATGTATTGAGCTGTTTGGGTGAAATGATCGACGCTGGACATCATAGCCCCGTATATATAAATGTTCATCGGATGATTGATGAAACCATCCCAGAAGATTTTGAAGATAGAGGTTTAACAAGTGGTGGAATGTGGTTGGCCACAACCGCTATAACAAGATTAAATTCACAAAAAGTGGTTGCAGTTCTAGCTAAACATAGTAACTCTAGGTCTTATCCTGATGAAATTACTAAAATAGATTTAAGAGGTGCGTTTACTCAATTTGACCGGCTTGCCGTAAGAGGTGATTTAGCGCTTAGTACCGAAATTAGAAAATGGGGATTTGATTTAGGTGGATCCGAGAATTATGAGTTGGTAACGGGTGATTTTACTACCTCAATTGATGGCCGTGTCTTAAATTCAACGGCAGTTGGGGTCATTGTTCTTACAAGCTCTCGTGATGGGGCAGTATTCTATGATGATGGGGATGAGACGGTCGCGATAGCTTTAGATAGTGATGTCAGAGAAGGTCGACAAAATGCTCAAAGGCATATCATTGAAGCGGCAGTTGTGATCCATGTCGCGAAATATTTCAATTTAGACTACAAAAAGTGCATACAACCTGAAGATCTTATCAACACCCAAGAAACTAAAGTAATCGCATCCAACTCCGATCGCTGAAATAGATCGTCTATTTATCGACTTCTCGCGCATCGTGCTATCGAATTGCACTTCAATTTGATTAGATTCCAAAAAAACCATCTACCTTCATAAGCTGAAGTTCTATCAAACCCTTCGCCGGCCACGAGCAGCAGCTGGCTCGAATTCGATTTGGGTCGGATTACTATAACTGGTTCACACTTTTAGCGATTCATATGGAATGAATGACATATCAAATCGTTATCTAATTATTCGAATAATACTTCACAATTTATAGGGAGAGGTAAAGATGCATATGGATAATCGTCGTACAAAGTATGAGAGAAGAAGCTCTTCGAACGTAGTGTCATTTCCATTTAGAAATAGCAGCGGAATTTTAATTACTGCTGATCATCGTATAAATTGTGATAGACGAAAAAAAGGCTTCGTGCTAACGGAGTCCGAAATCTCTCAGCAGGAATTTATTCAATATTTTAATAAGTTTGAAGAAGAAAATAGCGCTGAGCTGAAAAACATGGAGTCAGACCAAAACAGGGAGAGTTTAGGAATGTGTAATTATCATCTACTTTATCGAAAAGATGCTGAATGTCCTTTTTTACTTATCCACTATCTTGAAACATCAGACGATCATGACAGTGATCTGGAACCTGCATTATATGTTTTCGGAGATGGTAGTTTAAGCCGATTAACACAAACTGAGATAGAACCTCTTCAGGTTTATAATATTCATGGTAAAGAGGCATACAAAAAGTATATTGAATATGGATGGGTTGATATAACTCATGAAACCGACACATTCCCACTCGTCATAAAATATTGGTTAGAAAATAATTACTTAATGAAACAAACCCTGGCATAGAGATCGAAATTGTAGATAAATGGGATATATTAAACACTATTGTACGAAACTACTCGCCACAATTAAAAAACGGCATGGAACAATCTTTATTTGAATAACAAATTTTCACAAAGCAGCATAACGAACCCCCGACCAATATTCGTTTGAATATTGGGTTTAAGTCAGCGTACGCCAACTCGCGCTGACTTCTTTTTATTTCAATAAAGAAAATAAACTTATTTTGTTTTTATGGTTACGCACTCAAGTATAAGTTGACAATAATTAAAAAACGTTTATATCACTTGACGATATAAAAGGCTTTTACTAATCGTTGTGCTTTAATTCGTATGATATCTTCAATGGTGCGTACTTCTGACAAGATATTATCTAAATGCTTATAGGTATCATCTGAGTAATTACTTCCTTCTTTAGACAGACTATAAAGCTCAGAGACAATATTTTTCAATTCAGCATTGACGGACATGTAAAGTGAATTGGCAATTTTTTTGCGATCCTTTTGTTGAATATCATTTAAAAGCTGAAATTCATTTATTAATTGCTGGTTTTTTTCCTCATTGCGAGCGAGTCTTGATTCATCACTCAAGGTGTCCATTTCCTTTAAGACACATAATACAAACATCCCACTCTCGGTAGGAATGATGGATAATGTAGTATCGATATCATCGCTTAACCCCAATGTAGTAATATATTTTTGGCAACAGCTATGCGTCTTTCCTTCATTCATTGCACGGTCTAGCATGAGTTTTAGTTCAGAGTCACCATTAGGGACAATGCTAGAATAGTCAGCCATTACAAGCTTTGAAGCATCATGACCAAAAAACTCACAAGCATAATCATTTACATCTACAATTTTACGGGTAACCGGATCGATGATGATCACGGCGTGATCGATATGCTTCATCACAATATCTAATGATTTTAAGAGGGTACGGTTAACATTCTCTAGTGATAGAGAATCGAGTATTGAATTATTAATATTTTTTTCTAATAGCAATAGAAATAAGAAAAAAGTAAGAAAACAAGCACCCACACAAAATTTTGATGGTGAGTTCATAAAAAACAAGTAGATGGATCCTGGAAGTACCGCAGGAACAACAAAACATAAAAAAGCAATCATCGATGCAGAAACGGAAACCGCAACCCCAGCACAAAGTCCCGCGATCAAAAGTACCGTAAACTGAATGGCTGTGGTACCCGCATTTTGAGCCACTATAAAAGTGAGTAGACCCCAAAGAATTCCAGATATGCAGATGCCTACTAAATAACCTTTATAATACTGATCATACGAAACTTGATTTGTACTAGACAAAGTGTGATAGCGTTTGGCTAAAACCAACCTCGCCAATAAAACGATGGCTAGTAAAATACTCCACCCAATCAATATAGTTGTAGGTATCTGATTCCAAAGTAATATAAATACAAATATTGCAATAAATGTACTTGCCCATAAAGCAAGGGGGGCATGGTCATAAAGATGTTGAATTTGTCTTGCTTGAGAAATACAAGCATGATTAAGCTTGGGAGTGCGTAATACTTTGGCTGTTTGCAAAATATTAGAATACATCAACGCAAACTTATTCTTAAGAATCTAATTGTCGAAAGTAAATAATCGTTGCAAATGTACATGATCATTGCATAGGTAGGTCATCTAACTTATGGGTAGGATATCAAATTTAGTAATTCACGTTTATAACATTTAGTTAATTCAAATAAATAGCAATCATTAATGTCGTATATAAAAATTTATTTATATCTAATTTATAAACACAACATTTTGATCTAAACCAATAATTAAAATTAATAATTAACTCGTCAATTTATTGACTACGAGTTAACTTTGTTTCATCTGCCGATTGCATAAATACGTTCAATAAATCAAATATATATTGAACAGACAGTAGTTCTAAAGTTTTACGAGCTGATTTTTTATTACTTATATAAAGAAAAAAACACAAAAAAGTATGTCGGGTATATTTAAAATAAGACGAGATAATCTAAGGCGCGTAGTAAAAAAAAGTGGGTCAGGCGGGCAACGTAAACTTGCTGAAGCCATCGGGCGTGCTGAATCGTATTTATCACAAATTATTGGCAAGAATCCTACAACCAATATTGGAGATGAGTTAGCACGCATTATAGAGAACAAGCTGAATAAGCCAGAAGGGTGGCTCGATCTACCTCATGATTTACAAAATGTCGTCTACAATGGAGTCCCTATCGTGGGCGATATTGAAACAGGACCCTTACTTCAATCATTGGATGATGATGTATTACAAGATTTAGGGCTAGGTTACATTGCGATACCAGCGGCATCTAAAAAATGGTACGGCTTGCTAGTGAACAGTAGTAAATATCATCCTCGTATGCGAGAAGGTGAAGCCATTGTTGTAATGACAGACATTGAGCCCAGTTCAGGACAAGACGTTTTAGTAAAAGATAAAGGAGGGGAGATCTATTGTGTTGAATTTTTAAAAATGGATAACAATGCGATTTGGTACAACACTCTAGATTATGAACGCAAGCGTAATTCCATCAAACAGGACAACATAGAATTTATTCACACGATCGGTGCCATTGCTCAAATTAGCGAACTTGTCAATTCTGTTGACGAAACTCCTTCCAACTAAATCATCATTCAATGTAATTGCAAGTATCACACACTCGAGATACTTTACAAATCAAGCCGATTTTTTGATGATCGATTCGATCTTTTTGTACATCGTTTCATGCTCCTCATAAAGACATGATGACTCTCTCACTCATAGCCTCTTGACCATTTAACACGTATTTTTCATTTTTCATCTTCTTTTACTGAAGAAAATTAAAAAAGTGCCGGAATTCAGGCGTACTTTATTAATGAGAATAAAAATATGATTGAACCACCAGAACTATTGGATGAATCGAATCGAATCAATGCGTTGCACTCGCTAGAGATACTGGATACACCCCAAGACGAGAGTTTTGATCGAATAACGCGTCTCGCGCAACTGGTACTTAAAGTACCGATTACATTTATCAGTTTAGTGGATACCGACCGACAATGGCTTAAATCACGTCAAGGTCTTGAATTAAACGAAATTAGGCGTCGAATTTCATTTTGTGCCCATGCTATTGCGCATGAGGAAAATAATGATTCCACATCCAATATTTTTGAAGTTCAAGACACAATGTTGGATTTGCGTTTTTATGATAATCCACTGGTAACAGGCGATCTCAATATACGCTTTTATGCAGGGTATGTCTTAAAAGCACCCGATGGTTCCAAACTTGGAACATTAAGTATTATGGATCATAAACCCCACACACTATCTGATGATGATCGAAAAATACTTCAAGATTTAGGCTCCATTATTGAAGAAAAGTTCGATGTTTTATCCTATATCACTAAAGACCCTGTAACGGGGTTATTAAATAGACGTGGCTTTACAAACAAATGTAACAAGCTAATTCAAAGAATGGCGGATAAAGATAACAAAATATCTTTTGCCTATTTCCATCTAAAAAAGCTAAAACCAAGAAGTAATGTTTTTAAGGATTCGAAAGAAAAACAGCAGTTAATTGAATTTTCTAAACTGTTAAGAAATACATTCTCCAACTTTGAAATCGTTTCACGAATTGGTATAGACCAATTTTGTGCATTTAATTCAAGTTATGATAGTGACGATTTCTTATTATCACTATCAAAATTTAAAGAAATTGTGTCACATCGAAATACAAAACATAATAAATCTGAAGAAATTAAATATTATGCCGGGTGGCTCATAGAAAAAGTAGAGAAGTGTGAAAACGCATTAATGCTCATACACCTCATGGAAAATCGGGTAAACAACCTTAAATTTGATCCTCATCAAACCTTGGCATGATGCTTTATATACCTAGGGCGTTAACTGCTTCATAGACTTAAAAATAATTCATACCGCTCGTAAGTACATGAAGCTCGTCTATTCGCACCTCATTGATGAGACTGAAATTAATATCGGTAGAAGCCTATAAACAGCCACTTAGCGCTCATTTGGGACATCAGAAAGTGTTATTACAGAAATAGTTAATAACGCTCTATCAGCCAATACCTATACTTTATCTAATAGATAAAGTTATTCATTGTTTTTATCTATCGAATATAGTTTTATGGCTACCTAGCAGCTGGCCGGATTCGATGATTCACGCGATTAAAAGTCCAGGAACAGACCAGCTTAATTTAAATTTTCATTTTTACAAGACCTGTAGCTATGGACAACACCGAAACTTGCAATATTACGTTAGTAGGCAAAACACCTTCTATCAACCACATCGTTCGAAACGACTTGAGTTTAAAAGTGATTGCAGTAACCAGTGGTAATGGGGGTTCTGGCAAAACAAGCATTGCGATTAATCTTGCCACAGCCTTATCTCATACCTATGGAAAAGTCCTTTTAATCGACGCCAACTTTGGTTTATCGAATATTGATGTTGCTTTGGGTTTACATCCTAAAAGCAATATTAGGCATGTTCTATCTGGAAAAAACTCGATTGATGAAATTGCCATACAGGGTCCTGCAGATGTTCAAATTCTTCCTGCTGCGCCCTATGACCCCAACCTGTCTTCATTGAACAACAAAGAATACTTAGAATTGATTCATCTCATAAGTCAATATTCTACTCCGACTAACTACGTGGTTATCGATACACCATCAGGTATCGGTAATGACGTGACACTCATTAATCAATCGGCAAGCCATATTTTAGTCTTAATTAACGACAACCCTAGCTCTTTAAAACGAGCCGTAGCATTAATCCATATTCTAAAACGTATTCATAAAAAGAAGATGTTTTTAATTCTTTCAAACAAAGTACGTTCTAAGGAACATGGTGAATTTCTATTTAATAGACTGCGAGAAAAATGTATACGTTATGGTTTAGATGAACATCTTAAATATTGTGGATGTATACATCGCGATGAAAATTTAGAAAACTCGTTGAGAAGCCAAAAAACTATATTTGAAAATTACTCTCGCTGTAATTCGGCGAATGATATAACCAAACTTGCGCACAGCCTTTCATATATAAGCAACCCTGATTCAGACGGGGGGATTGAATTATTTCATGAGCACCGCTTACAACTCGATAAAGTATATAAAGCTTAAATTATGCAAAACTGTCAATTAGTAGAAGAGTCCTTTGTGTCTGAATTTACTCCCATGATTAAAAATGTGGCGGGTCATTTACAAATGCGTTTACCCCCGCATATATTATTTGATGATTTGGTTCAATCTGGAATGTTAGGTCTTTTAGAAGCACAACAAAGATATAACAAAAAGATTCATTCGAGTTTTGAAGTGTTCGCGTATAAAAGAATTCGTGGTGCCATGCTTGACTATATTAGAAAAAGTGATTGGGCTTCGCGCAACACCCGAAAATATTTTCGTGAAGCCGCAGAAGCAAGACATAGAATTGAATCTACCAAATATGCGTCCGCAACTGAACGTGAAATTGCTGATGAAATGGGTATAAGCCTGGAAAATTATCAAAAGATTTTAAGAGATGCATCCCTCGCTCAAATCTTCAATATCGAAGATTGTTCTTCACTAGAGGAGTCAAAAAATTATTTACAATTTACTCAAACCCCCGCCGATGATGACTATAAACAAAGACTCAAAAATGACCTCATCGCTGCAATTAATCAATTGAAGGAAAAAGAACGTCTCGTTATCCAGCTTTATTATAACGAGGATATGAGACTCAAGGATGTTGGCGAAGTCCTAGGCGTATCTGAATCGCGAGCCTGTCAAATACATGGAAGCGCAATATTAACGTTACAAGCAAAGCTAAGAAAATGGATTGACTAAGTCTCTTTCTTGAAATAATGAATGATATATTAAAGCAAACCAATATTGATGACATTGATCAAATAGTACATTTAGCCGAGAAAACAATTGCTGGCAGCTACGAGTATTTTCTTGGTTATAATAAAGTTAAAGAGTATTTAAAGAATGGCCACCTTGAGAATTATTTAAACAATAATTTAAAAAACACTTGGGCTCTAATTCGAGAGAAAAAAATAATTGGGTTATCAATCTGCATAGAGAATGTAATAGACTTCATGTTGATTGACGTTGATTTGCATCGCCAAGGTCTAGGAACACGGTTACTTAAATTAACTGAAGCTATGCTGTTTGCTAAATACGAAGTCATTGCGCTTGAAAGTTTTGAGAAAAATACAAAAGCAAATGAGTTTTATATCAATAATAACTGGATTAGGACAGAAAAGTATAAAGACCCTAAGCATGATTCAACCAAACTTATTTTCAGGAAATATCTAAACCCTTCTGAAGAACAATAGCAACATCGAGTATTCAGTAATTAATTTATTGCTATTTTAATTGTCTCATAAAAAAATCCTCCTATATTTCATCAAGTCATTGAACCAATTGCACGTTAGAACGTTATCGACTATTTATTTATTGTTGTACAGTTGCTCGTACCGCGTATATCACCTCCAAAAAATTTATATGAGCCTTTTAAAATGTAACTCCCATCTGATGATTTATAGGCTTTGTATGTATCAGAAGATCCCGCACCACAAGGTTGAGGAAAGCCGCTACTTTTCCCAACTAGGCGACCTTTTTTTATTTTACCTTTATATTGACCCCAACCGTCAGGGCAATAACTACTGTTAACTTTTGCAGTTACTTTTTTCAAACTCACTTGTTCATAAACTACTTTATTAGTTCCACTAAAATAGGCATCTTTCCATTTGCATTCCCAATCAGAACCTAAAAGAATTTCTTTTGCTTTTTCATCTGAATCAATCAGTACTTCGTCTTCCGCATAAAGATAATTTGTAAATGAAATCATGCATATTGAAATGAACCAGAATATAATTGAATGTAACTTGAGCATGTCATACCTCATATTGTTATTAGTTTAATTGCAAATTAAAAACGTGATTAAGGAAATACACCTCCATTGGGGATTACAGTTCCGTCAGGAATCACAGCACCCTCCGCGATAACTGCGTTTCTACCAATAATCACGTTATTACCAATAGTCACATTATTTCCAACGATTGCATTACGCCTGATCCGCGTATTGTTTCCAATTTGTGTCCCATCTCCAATCTGTGTGTTTCTTCGTACTCTAACGTCATTGCCAATTAAAACATTTGTTCCAATTTGATTATTACGAGAAATCCTAGTGTTATCGCCTACTTGTGTATTGTTTCCTAATTGAGACCCTCTGTTAATGCTTACGCCATTTCCAATGTTAACTCCTGTACCCACACCAGTATTTCTAGCCAATCTTGAATTATTGCCTAGTTGTGAGTCATCTCCCAACGATGCACCTCGAGCAATAGTGGTGTCTGTGCCAACGGTGACATTATTTCCAACTATACTGCCACGTCTTATTTTTGAATTGTTTCCAACTGATACACCTTCTCCAACTATTGCATCTCTTCCAACATTAACGTTATCACCTAAATTCGTGTTAGCACCTACAGATGCACCATTGCGTATATTAGTATCACTCCCTACTGTTACGCCTTCACCAACATCTGCATTTGGATTGATATTAGAAGTAGGATCGACACAAGCATCTCCAAAGCCATCACCATTTGCATCGGTTTGATCTGGATTGAAAACGGTTGGGCAGTTATCGATAGAATTTGGTACTCCATCATGGTCACTATCCGTATTCACGAAAGAAATATCCGCACGGTAAATGACAGAGTTGCCATCTGAAGATGAAATTAGAAAAGCCAATTTATTGTTTCTAAAACTATCTTGTCCATTGAAAACTACACCTCTAATGGATGCATTCTCAAGTAATCCTTGATCATTTTGGTCAACAATTTTCTGTAAGCCATTACCAAAATCTGCATAAATTCCTGAACCAATGGAGCTTGAGCCTTCAAAAACGATTAGACCATTTGATATGGCAGGACTTCTTAGACGTGTAAAATTACCTGTACCGCCAGGCACAGCTGTAGATAAATCTGCAACAGTTGTAATTACTCCATTATCAAACTTATAGATGCTATCAGTAAAAGCAGCATCTAACCCTAAGAACACTACTGTACCGTTTGATATAGAAGGATTTCTTACTTGTGAGAAATTTTCATTTCTATTAGGTATTGGTGTACCAGTTCCAGCAATGAGCTCGATGACTTCATTATTAACAGTGAATAAACCATTCGCTCCCATGTTGCTATTTGCAAATCTCCCTGTTGGATTTATTAAAATAATAGAATTAGAAATTGAAGGATTTGTATTGAACCCACTCAAAGTAAAATCACTAAATGCATCTGGAAAAATTGTGGACTCATCAACTACTGTCTCTAACGATCCATTATTAAAAGAATAGATACCATTAAAATCATTTGGACTAGTGCCCGTTATTCCAATAAAAGCTACATGATCATTTTCCGCACCGGGCTCTCCAACATTAGAGAACGTTTCTATGCTTCCCGGTGCTTGTGTATTTGTACCTGCAACAAGTGCGATGTTTCCATTGATGCTTGAAAAGATACTTCTGTGATTGAAATTATCTGTAAAGGCACGTAAATGGATTGTTCCATTATCTGAAATAACAGGTTTACCCTGAAAACCGTCAAATGTACCCGTCCCACCAGGAACAATCGTATTTCTGTCAGCAATTATATCAATCACTCCACTACCATCACTTCTATAGATGCCTAATCCTGTGTTGAGTCCTCCTGTACTGGCATTGAATACAACTGTGCCGTTGGCATTTATGGAATATTCATTATTGCCGCTTCCAAAACTAATGAAATTTTCATTACTTCCAGGACGTGGTGTGTTTCTATCAACAATCTTAGTAAATTCAATAGAAATATTCTCTGTTGAGATTGGAATTGCCCCTTGGTCATAACTTACAAATGCAAAATTTCCTAAACCAACAAAATCTTGATTTATAGTTGGATCTTTAGCTGTTGCTGAATACTTTATTAGGTCAAAAGTTATAACTTTCCAGCCTGGATCTAATACAGTCATTAGATACTCAAAGTTTGCTATGAGTCTTTGAGAATCAATGTTGCCTGAGATAGATAAATCTGGGCTTTCAAAGATACTAGGATCCGCAGTATTAAAGATCACTGCAGGATCTTGTCCTTCTGCAATGTAATAAGAATTAACTGATTCAGAGGTAAAGATGTAGTTAGCATCTTCAGTCATAAAGTTAGAGAAGGTATAAGTATTATCATCGAAAAATGTGACTGTGTTGTTACTGCCAAGTAGTGATTGTGGATTGCCAACTAGACCATCAGCAAAATTTAAAAACTCTGCATCTCTAAATACGGACGTCACTTGATTATTTCCGAAGATTAATTGGTCTGTATCATAAAAAGTATTCCCAACAGAAAAACCTTGAGCTAAAAAGTTAAAGTTTGTAAAATTATCGAAATTTATAAAATTCCCTGTAGATCCCACCGTGTTTAATCCTAATGTTCCAGCAGGACAGCAGGGTGAATCCGCAAGCACCAAATCATCGGTTCCACCTTCCCAATAAATATCGCCAAAATTTCCAGAGACTTTACCGACAAAGGGATTGTTTCCTGTGATAAGCTCGTCTCGAATGATCTCAAAAGTAACATCGGCAGAGGCCGTAAAACTACAAATTAATAAAGTCAAAAACGAAAAATATTTATACAGTCTTGTTTTATATGCATGAGTTTTAAAATGACTATGGGTGTGAATTTTTGGAATAGATGATAGGTTCAAATGTATAAACATTCGTCTCTCCCTAAATTAATTTATTATTTTTCTTTGCTTGATTGTAAATGCATGAATGTGCATTACAAGTTATTGTCAGTATAGTCTGATCATAAATTTGAATTATTTTGATGTCAGTTATCTAACCTATTAAATGGTTTTATATTCATTTTTTTCTTTAATGTTTTTTTTTGGTATGTTTTCAAGAATTTTAGCTATGAATATTTAAAGAGTGATCCACGATCAAACAAAACCATTGAAAGAGTTATTCAGCTAAACGGATAATTTCATTTGGTATTTTTAGTTTATCTTCATTTAGTATGCTCGAAATAGGCAGGGGTTTACCGTAAATAAATCCTTGTGCATAATCAATGTCTAATTCCAGTAGTAATTTTAATGTTCTTTCATTGTCTACACACTCTGCAACGGTTCGATACCCAAATGAATGAGCGATATGATTAATGGACTTCACTAAGGAGTAATCATTTGTATTGGGTTCTAAACCTTTAATAAAGGCACCATCGATTTTTAGAAAATCCACAGGGAGTTCTTTTAAGTAGGTGAGGGAAGAGAGCCCTTGCCCAAAATCATCCAACGAAAATGATAAGCCTTGTTTACGCAAGGCTTCAATAAATTGTTTTGCGGCATGGATGTCAGAGATGGCCGCTGATTCCGTGATTTCAATACATATTTTTTCAGGTGGGATATCAAATGCGTAAAGATTACGAATAATCAATGCCAACAAGTGCATATCCGATAACGATTGGCCCGATAAATTAATCGAAAATTTTGAACTGCTTGGAATAGCTTCAACATGTTGTGCATACCATTTGCAGAATGTATTTATGATATATCGGTCAAATTCTACGGCGATTCCAAATCGTTCAACAATGGGCATAAATTGACTGGGAGGTATGTATTGATCTTCATTTTCTTTAAGTCTTGCGAGTACTTCATAATGCGAGGCATTGCTATTTGTAAGCGTATCGTTTTTCGAAATTTTCTTAATGGGCTGAACAAATAACATTATTTGTTTTTTTCTCAATGCCGTACGTATACGATTTATCCAATGTAGTTTGTCTTTATGTAAGCGAAATTCTGTATCTTTAGCACTGAATACACGAATAAGATTCGTGCCACTCGCTTTTGCCTCGTTACACGCTAAATTTGCAGCCGCTAATATTTCTTCTACATTGTCTTGCTGCTTATCTACCGGACAGACACCAATACTCAAAGTGAAATTGATAGAGTCATCCTTTACATGATACGGTTCTTGAGAAATGATATTTTTAATGGTATCTAATTTTGTGAGTGCATCATCAACGGTATACTCTTCCATGATGAGTCCAAATTCATCTCCATCAATTCGTGCGAATACTTCATTTTTTTCCGTTTTATTTTTTATGGAGGAGGAAACAAATTTTATTACCTCGTCCCCAACTTGACTGCCTTTCGTATCATTAATAAGTTTGAATTGATCGATATCTAACACAGTAACGATGGGAATCTTTTTAGAGGCGGGGGAGCGCGTTATGGCTGATAACTTTTGCAAAAAAGCTCTGCGGTTATAAAGACCCGTTAAATCATCGTGTGTCGATTGGTAGGCGAGTTTCTCTGCTAAATTATATTCATTTTGTATGTCCGATATCGAGCCCAACATACGATAAACTACATTGTTTTGATCTTTAAATAACTTTCCTTTTGATCGAAACCATCGATAACTGCCGTCTTTTTTTCGTAACCGATGTTTAATATCATAAACATCAAATTCATCGCCTACATGCCTAATATGAAACTTTTCAAACGTACTTTCTTTATCATTCGGATGAATTAAAGACAAAAACGTATCTAGGTTCGCAGGTATTTCATCAACATCATATCCAAGCAAATTGTAAAATTGTGGAGACCACCATTCCGATTTTGTAGACTCCCAGTCTTGATCTTCATCCGTTAAATTCCACTCCCATAAGCCATGAGCCGATTCTTCAGAGATATACTTTAATCGATCTCGTATTTTACGAATGTCTTTATGAGCCGTGGATGAATGACTGTCATTTGTAATCTTTTTAGTGATTAAAACGACGCATGATTTGACATATCGCAAACAATTTAAATCTTTTTGGTTATATCCGCCTGGCTTGTTGGCTAAGCCTATTAACACAGTCCTGTTATCATCAATTTCAATAGGGATCCCCAAATAACTACTCAGCGTCATTGTTTCACTTTTTGTACTATCAGGAATATTTTTAATTTCATTTAATATGATTGGATTATGTGAGTAGGTAAATTGCCCAAAATACGTGAGTAATTCTTTGTAACTTAACCCACTTATTCGATGCAATTGGTATAGCTCTTTGTGACGCGAATGTTTATTAAGCTTGCTTAATGCAATTGTTTTTAATTTTATACTTGGCGAATGCAAGTCATGTAATAATGCAATAAATCCATACTCGCACCCCGTAAATATAATTATCGAGCGGAGTAATTTTTGAATTACGTTTTCATATGAAGCGTCGGTAATGATCTCTTCTAAAAGTTTATTAACAACGAGCAGAATATCTCGATCTTTCTTGAAAGTTTGGGACATATCGTTGATAAGATATCAATATTTCTTTAAAGAATTCGAGTAGATCAAACCAGTAATGAATACTAGTACAGAACTAATATTTTATCTAATCGATAGAATACGTTTTTCTTTGATTTATAGGATAGAACGTTAATTAGGTTTAACGTTGGAATTTTTTGCGTGATTTATTTATGACTCATCGTTATAAAAAAGCTATTATATGTAAAAGTTTAAATATAACGAAGTGAACATTTGAAATTATCATCTATAACTAAGCGTTATTATTATAATTCATTAAGTTTGTTAAGCGTCTTTTTCCAAATACTGGTTCCTTTTTGTGTGGTTGATAATTGTATTTTCCTTCGGTCGCCATCTTTATAATGCTTTCGAGTGATTAATCCTTTTGTCTCCAGTCGGCTTACGATATTCGATAATTGCGGTTTAGAAATATTTGTCACTTGAGCCACATCGCGTGGGATTGGATTACCATTTTCGATTACATAATTTAAAATTTTCCATTCCTTATAATTTATACGTTCATGTTTGAGCAATCCATTAATTTCTTTTAATTTATTTTCATAGCGATCCGCCAACTCAAATATAGATTGGTTTTCAATTGTTTTACTAGTTAATTGCTTTACATCTTTGTTTATTTCAGCCTCGACGATTAAGCCAAGACCTACAAATATTTCTTTTTCCCTTGTTGATAAATTACGTTTTCTTGTATCCTCGATGCATAATGTTCCTACATTTCTTTTACTAGCGGTTTGCAAAACAAATCCAACATAATATCGTACAAAAGGTGAATGGATGACGTTGGGGTTATTAAAAAATCGCTCGTCTTCTAATGTATTCTGCACTTCCATAATTCTGGAATGATCACTATTGGTAATCTTTGTACATATTGCATGACCACAGAAAGAGGTATCTCTTGGGCTCTCTTTAATATAGCGACCCACACCCGATTTAACCCAAACTCGATCATGATCTACCAGACTGACCGCTACTGTCGGAGCATTAAATATTAATTGTGTGATCGCACAGATTCTGTCGAATCGTTGCTCTGACTTAGTATCTAATAGATTCAACGACCTGAGCGCATCTAAGCGTTCGGCCTCATCTTTTGTTTCAGACGCCAATAACATACTAAATTTTCTTTTATTGTTTTTATGAAAATTGTAATAAAAAAGAAGCTTTTTAATGCATGAACATTAAATGGTAAATTTGACCGTGCTGTTCTTGACCCCTACGTTTAATTTTTTATTCAAAACTAGATTTAATAGATTTTCTTCGAGCCGAACTCTATTGGCCCAATTTAATATAATGTGTAATTCTTCCTCATTGTAACGTGCCTGACCTTCTTGATTACACAAGTTAATGGTCAACTTCTCGATTTCGGACTCATCTAAAATGACTAATTCTTTATCTATTTCTTCCAAGCTGTTTACCTCATGAAAAAACGATTCATTAACCTTTCGTTCTATGGGATTTGAATCTATATTTGCGATCAATTCTCTTTTAATAAGCGTTTGATTGATAAATTTAAGGATGTGCTTAGTACTCCATATAAGTAATGGGGCTAAGAGGAGAATGAGTATAATTTCATCAATATCCCATGCTTCCGTGCTTCTTGTGGATGTATACACCCATTCAAAAAAATCTATAGACCGAAAAAAATAAAATAGGAGAAGTAACAACAATAGGTGAGTTAAAAGTATGAGCGCAAATGGTTTTCCACCATTTAGGAAATGAGGTTTATTCATTTTGTTCATTTGACAATAACCCTTCTAATAATATTTTTATTTATTTATATCATAAACGTTATTCTCCAAATCTGCACAAAATAACACATCGAAATCTGGTTCCTCCCCAAGAACGTATGATTTTTCAGTCTTCGTGCTTACCCTATAAACATACACAATTGCTTTGGGTTCAAATTTACTTTCTATAAATCCATGTATTCTTTGCGTAGAAAACTCAAAATCATCGACATCATACCCATGACGCTCCATGCACCTAACTACTTTTAGGATGTAATTCTCGGTGAGCAAATTAAGATCAAAAGACATGACTGTAGACAACAACGATAATGGTATTGAGTGAAAGATTCTTGTGGCGGCGGCTGAATAAAGCATAAGATAAAATTTATTTTCAAGGCGTCATATTTTGCAAATTCTATAGTTCATTGAGTGAACTAATCCTATTGTTCGATGCGTAAACAATATTTATCGTTTAGTGTGTGAACGCATTCAAATAAAATAAAAAATGAACTTGAATCCTTGGCGCAAGAATGTTCAACATTGCTAACGTCGTTGTGGATAACAAACTACGATCCAGGCGAAGAGAGCACTGAATCACGCATTTCGTTTTCATCCAAGACGAGTAGGTGACACAGTACTTTAATTACTTCTGTGTATCTCTCATCCTCTCATCGAACCTGGACACTATTTTGGAATAAAGTCGGGCGTTTTCTCTGTCGTACATGTAAATCAGTGCAATTGATGTAGAAAATTTGTAAGCACATGCTGAGATGATTCCATCCTAGCTTGTAAAGTTTTAACTTTTCGCTTTGAGTCGCTATAGGCTTGCTGCACAAATTTTCGACTGAGGTATTGAAGATAAATGCCTCATGAAAATAACATTAAAATTTCATGAAAGGCTTAATCCATATCCTCTTTGATTGAAAAGAGATAGTACGATTTAATTTTTAGTAAAGTTTCATGTCGATCTGAAATTTTCTCTGCTTTTTAATTTATTTCTTACGTAGAATATTTAATCGATCCGAGATAATGAAAATATCTAGAACACAATGCTCAAAAACATCGCTGCAATATCCAGATTCACGACCATGATGTGAGGTAACCTGTTTAGATGCCTACCAACTATACATACGTCATGATTAGGAAATGAGCATTAAATATTCTTAAAGGGTGTGTTCCACACTCATCAACCAAGGCGTAATGGAAATACATCGTTGAACGAGTCATCAACAAATTAGATGCAACTAATTTTTTTCAGAATTCGAAAAGTCTTATGAACTATTCAAGGAAGAACGTAATCGCATGGTTAAATTATTTTCTTAACCTAACACATTAGGTTTATTTCTATCTGATAGTAGGGCTATTCGCTTTTCTAACTTTGTTGTAAAACATAATAGTTCATTGATTGAATATTTCATTTTATGAATCATGTGGTTGATTTACATTATTTGATTTGTGAAGTACATTAACTTCAGTAGCATATTTACTATCTAACTTTTTTAAGGCAAGGAACGCGGTTAAATCTGTTAGTGCAAAAACATTTTACTCCTCTGCTCATGCACTATTAGCGGCCAACATTGTTGGCCGCAATTTCTAAGGAACCTTTCTATTTAGAGGATGGATTTATATTTATGATGAAAGAGAATTCTGTCGAAGTAAGTAGGTAACCAGCAAATAAAAGATTGGGTAAATATAATTTAAACTATATGACTCATACATTCTCAGAAGTGACTTCATTAATTGGCAGTATAATCCTTGTCATTGGTTTTTATACTGCGTATATCACGCTTGGGTATCAAGCGTACTATTGGCTTAGATATGAAGAATGGGTTTCCATTCCACTGTCGAAAGTGCTTAATATTTTTAATATCCATTCAGATAGGGTACTCAATACGGACGGGAAAGGGGCGCAAGACATTTTAATCTGGTTATTACAACAACCATTTTCAGCGGTAATTTTTATCACAACATTATTAATGGGTAGCATCATTGTTTATCTAAGTGAAGATTTTTGATCTGTGAAAGATCTTTATGCAAGTAATGATCCAAAGCAGGCATTCATGATTTAAAATTTCATAAGACAGTTAAAGATCATTTTTCTCAATTATTTTTAATCTTTATACTGGACTTTCTATACGCAGATCGTCTTGACCCACTGCAGCATCAAAACTAAAAAGTATTTAAAAAAGAAAACAGTCAAGATTACCCTTCGAACTATTGGAAGTGAACCCATTTCCTTTTAATTCTTTATATTTTCACGATACTTGGCGCTAAGCTTTCTTTAGCGAATAGGTTCTCGTCCTGTGTTCTCGATACATATCAAAGTACCTTCGCAAACAGTACGTATTCCCCTTGACTTGTGCCGCAAAGGAAGCCATTGCTTGCGGCATGAAATTAAATAAAAAGTTCCCGTTTAGAACTTTTTTACCTGAGAGCAGGTTAACAGAATGAATACACTTGTTTGCGTTCAATCGCACACGCATGAAGCTCGAACATTCATCCCTTACACCCTTAATGGCAGTGTTTGATGTCCTCGCCCAGAACGTCAGTCCTACTGCGCGTTGTAAGCATATTCAGTTGTTTTTACGCATCGTGATGAATGAAGGTGCATCCATATCCGAGTTACATCGTAACGGCGGTTCCGGGTCGCTTTCGGCAACGTTCAAGCTTGTGCGGGAATTAAGTGCGCGTTCCTGGCGCAAAGAAGCCAAAAAATCGGCCTCAGAAAAACGTGTTCCGGGGTTGGGACTGGTTCGCTTGGAGCCCGACCCTGTTGATGAACGCGTTAAGCGAGTGTATTTAAGCGAGAAAGGCAAAAAGTTTATTGAAGAATTATGTCAAGTCATAAAAAGCTAATGTCTAAACAACATCAATTGCTCGAGCTGGCAAAATTACGCCAACAAGAAATTCCTGATGGTTATAAAGGCATAGGGGAATACCATCAGGGCCTTTACGAATGTGATCATGTATCCCCATACTCAAAGTCAGCAGGAAACATAGATGCGAATATCATGTTTATCTTGCAAGATTGGTGTTCGGATCACTACCTCTCCCAACCGATACAACCAGAAACATTGAAGTATGGCTATGCCCCGCGATTAGCCACAAATAAAAATTTGAAGAGTTTATTACAAACTCATTTTGGATTGGAATTTTCTAAAACTTATGGCACAAATTTGTTTCCTTTTATTAAACCAGGGAATATGTCGGCCAAAATCTCCCGCCAAGATTTAGTGAGTGCAGCGGTAAAGTTCACGATACCGCAAATTAACATCATTCAACCAAAACTAGTGATATGTCTGGGCGCTGAAGTCATTAACTCGATTCGAAGAGCACTCGGTATGAAACCGAGCAACCGACTTGCAACTTCAATAGAAGACCCATTTAAGTTTAATAGAGTACCAATTTGGGCTCAATCTCACCCAGGCGGACAGGGTCGAGCTAATCGAAATCGAGGCAACGTGGATCGTGTCCGTGCAGATTGGGAATCTATGGCCAATGCATATCAAAATAAGTTACGAAATATTGAAAATTAAATATAGTGCATTACGTAATGAAGTTATTCTTTAAAATAGCGGCCG
This sequence comes from Gammaproteobacteria bacterium, assembly GCA_028279275.1. Taxonomy (GTDB): domain Bacteria; phylum Pseudomonadota; class Gammaproteobacteria; order UBA4575; family UBA4575; genus JABDMD01. The sequence goes on from JANQOB010000002.1 coordinate 53,171, forward strand.
ATCGAGCGTAATTAACTCTGGTGCGTGAGGAATACTAGAGGAAAGTGGATCACGTTTGCGCATCCAATCCAAAAACTGAGATACACTGTCGACTTGATCGTCATACTTTCCATTTGGAAATGCTAACAACTCATGGAGTAAGACATCTAACCATGGCGCATCAGTTTGTAAGTGAACTTGACCGGCTTCGATCATTGACGTCACGCTTTCGAGTCGATCGACTTTATCTCCTTTCGGAGTAATACCAATCGGTTTAATGACGCTTGCATCACAACGCAAATCATCGAACAAACTTAACCCCAACCCTGCTTTTTCAATTAGAACTGTGTTGGCCTGGTATTGCTTTGCCAACTGAATCACTTTGCGTTTCAGATCCGGATATTGCAAACGATCACGCCAGACATGTAGTAAATAATAATCTTGCTTGTGTACTTGCCACGTAGTACACACCGAATAGTCACCCGCTAATGTTCCGGCGATATCCCAGCTTTGCACGATTCTTCGATTCACAATCATTGGAGGTTCTTGGAAGTACTGAAACCAATTTCGTTTAACAAGATTCCCTTCGATGGGAACCGGGCGTTGTTGGTATTGCGCGGAAAAGGCAAGTGATCCGATTTCTTTTTTTACCTGCTCTAAATACGTTTGAGACATACGCTCAGGATGTAACAACTCACCCGCCTTGCGATGGTGAAATCGATTGGGTCCGATCGGCACGGATTGATCTTCAATTGCCTCGGCCGGTAAATCCAAATGCGCCCAATCCATTGTCACGGCACCGGCTAAATCTTCTTCATGCAAACGTTGCATCACTAAAATCAACCTACTGCGATTGGGGTCGTTAAAACGGCTCAATAATGTATCGGTATACCAAGTTAATACTCGTTTACGGATGACTTCCGAGTGCGCATCTTCAGCCTTTAGCGGATCATCAACGATGATAATTTCTGCACCACGACCCGTTAAGGTCCCTCCGATCGAAGTAGCCAATCTTCCACCACCTAAAGTAGTCAGACAATACGCTTCGGTATCTTTGGTAAACCGAACATTGGGAAACAAAGTGCGGTACCACTCACTGTTTACGATTACACGAAACTTGTGTGCAAGATCTAATGACAGATCTTGTGAATAACTTACACAAATAAAAGATAAGCATGGATTGTGTCCTAATGCCCAAGCCACAAAAGCAACCGAAGTACAAATGGATTTTAACGAACGTGGTGGTTGAGTAATGACTAAACGATGCTCTTCCAAGCGATAACATCGAGTCAGTGCATAGGCAATTGCATCAATGTGCCAATTATGATGGTAGGGTACACCTGGAGATAGCGTATCAAACACTTTGGCGATAAACGCGGACAAATCTGATTTTAAAATCGCATTTAGCAGTTGTTGTTGATTACTCATGATGACCCTCCTTTTTCGAATCGTCCTCATGTCTGGTCTGATTTTGAATTTGTTCGATAAATCTTTCTAAGATTCGTGTATCCTCTGCCGATAGATCCCTAGCGGCGGAATCGATTTCTTCTTCATCATAGGTACGAATTAAGTCGATCAATGTGCGAATCGCAGGAACATTCCCACTGAGGCTTTTTTCTGTAAGTTTTAAAAATACTGCACGTTTTGCAGAGATACTTTGCTTTTTACCATCACGGTTTACGGTTACCTTGCTGTTAATAACTTCATTCAATTCTGTTTTAAAATTACGCACACCAGCAGGACGGCCTTTAGGATTGCCCGATTGACCTTTTTTAAACTGAGAATCTTTTGGCGGTTTTCCATAACCGATTTCATAATCATTTTCATTAGCCATGAGTCACCTCCTTAGCAAGGCGCTGCTGTTTCAATTGTGAAAAGGGTTTGTTTGATGCAATATGAATCGCATTCTTCCCAGTAACTTCTTGCCAGCGTAAAATCGTGGTATCAACATACTTAGGATCAAGCTCCATCGCATATACACGTCGTTGCGTACGTTCTCCTGCAAGAAGGGTGGAACCACTGCCCACACATGGATCGATTACAAGATCATTTCGATGCGAGCAATCCAGTATTGCATCGGCAATCATAGCAATGGGTTTGCACGTAGGATGAAACGCTAATTCCTGATCGCGGTCTTCATGAAACGCATTACCACCAGGGTAGTCCCAGACATTCGAACGGTAACGTCCATGTTTTCCAAGCTGCACATTATTGATATGCGATGCACTTCCATTCTTGAACACATAGATCAACTCATGTTTGGAGCGATACAACGATCCCATGCCACCATTGGTTTTATTCCACACACATAGATTTTTAAATTCCGCATAATGTTTGCGCGCGGCGACTAATATTTCATATTGGTGGCGCCAATCCATACAAATGAAATGAATCGAGCCCTTGCGACTGAAGAACATAAGAAAGAAAAATAAAGTTTCTAAAAACTCAATAAATTCTTCTTCACTCATTTCCCCATGTGCCTGGACAAATTCATCGTGCTGAAATTTTCCCAGTCCACTGGCGTGTCCGTGCATCGGGACATTGTAAGGAGGGTCGGCAAACACCATGTTTGCACGTTCGCGACCCATCAATGTTTCCCAAGTCTTCCTATTTCTAAAATCACCACACCCCGCTCGATGAGAATCTAATTGAAAGACATCACCGAGTTCGGTGACAACTTTGTTTGGTGCTATGATTGGAGTAGGAGGCTCTTCTTCTTCAAATTTATTTGGATCAGGAGATAACAAACAATCGATTTCTGGAAACTCAAACCCTGTAAGACTTAAATCAAACTCAAGATCGAGGGATTGAATTTCTTGTAGCTCAAGCGTCAACAATTCTTGATCCCAACCTGCATTTTCTGCAATTTTGTTATCAGCGATCACATATGCTTTTAATTGTGCAGAAGTGAGATCGGGTGGTACTTCGTTATAGGGAACATGTGTTATTCCTAATTTCTTTGCGGCCAGTACACGACCGTGACCGGCAATAATATTTTTCTGCGCATCAATAAGAACTGGATTTACAAATCCGAATTCCTCGATGCTACGAGAAATTTGCAGGATTTGTTTTTCGGAATGAGTGCGCGGATTACGCGGATGAGGATTGAGATCATCGATCTCAACATTTTTATAATCTTTGATTGCCATAGTGCAACCTCCTGTTTAGGGTTGCACCATGCATCTAGTACAACCTAGTGTTCGATTTAGAGACGAGTACTCGACTCCGCCAACTTTTCGTTGATCGTTACTAGGTATTCGTTACTAGGTAATTGTAATTAGATATTCGTTAGTTATTAATCATTAATGATTAATAGAACAATAGCGTGTTCGCGCAATAACAAGTCTATTCAGTGAAACGTTGAATTTCAAGAGAACCTTAAGAATCAAGTATTCCCCATATATAGGCAAGAATTCTGTCCCAAACTCTGGCCATTAAGCTGGACTTCCTCTCCACAGTATGGACGAATGGTGGGGTGAATACCCAAGATCAGGCCCTGATTAATAAGGCCACGAAGGATTTAACCAAGGAGGATATTCAGGTCTTAAAAGAGCACTTTGTGCATCTATATAAGAGAGAAGTCCCCAAACGGGTGAGTACTACGTTCTTACATGGCAATGTGGCCTGGGGACTGCAAGCGATCGAGCAGGGTCATGACCCGATTCAATTGCGCGAGAAAATTTACAAACAATTTAAAACGCTGAATACCAAAAAGAACACAAAAATCGAACCATCAACCGGAACACAAATCCTTCGGGAATGGAAAGGTCAAACCTATCGCGTGACCAAAGTCAAGGAAGGGTATCGGTATAACGATGAACTTTTTAAAACCCTCACGCCAATAGCGAAAAAAATAACAAATTCGCATATTTCAGGACCACGGTTCTTTGGGTTAACTAAACAATCCCATGAATAATAAAAAAATCAGGCGCTGTGCGATTTATACAAGAAAATCATCGGAGGAGGGGCTTGATCAAAGTTTTAATTCACTCGATGCACAACGTGAAGCCTGTGAGGCATATATCAATAGCCAAAAGCATGAAGGCTGGAAGTTAATAAAAGAGCGTTTTGATGATGGGGGCTTCTCGGGTGGCAATATTAAACGTCCTGCACTCACAAACCTGATCGAACAAATCAAACAAAATCTTATTGATATTGTCGTGGTGTATAAAGTCGATCGACTCTCTCGCTCTCTTGCAGACTTTGCAAAATTAGTCGAATTGTTTGATGAACATGAAGTCTCGTTTGTTTCTGTAACACAACAATTCAATACATCCAGTTCCATGGGTCGGCTAACGTTGAATGTACTGCTTTCTTTTGCACAGTTTGAACGCGAAGTCACAGGGGAACGGATTCGGGACAAAATTGCCGCATCAAAGAAGAAAGGCATGTGGATGGGAGGGAATATACCCCTGGGCTATGATGTAAAAGATAGAAAGCTTGTGATTAATGCAAAAGAATCCAAAACGGTTAGTTATATCTTTAACCAATACATACAACTCAAATCGGTTCGGAAATTAAAACAGTATCTGGATCAATCAAAATACAAAACCAAACAAAATAAACCATTCAGTCGCGGAGCGTTGTATAAGATTCTCACAAACCCGTTATATACTGGAAAGGTAAAACATAAAGACCAGGTCTTTGAAGGCGAGCATAAACCGATTTTAGACTTAGAAATTTGGAAGCAGGCCCAATCGATATTACGATTAAATCGTCATCAAAATATAAATAAAGTGCATGCTAGGGAAAGAAGTTTGTTAGCTGGATTACTGTTCGATGATCATGGAAATCGGATGTCACCGTCTCATACTAAAAAAGGTAACAAACGTTATCGTTATTATGTCAGCCAAGCATTAATCCAGCATCAAGACAGTAAGGCCGGTTATATCGCACGCGTTACAGCGGATGAAGTAGAAAGTGCGGTATTTAAAACACTTCAACAACTCTATTCAGATTCACAGAAGGTTCTGAAAATAATTGGATATGATAAACTTGAATTATCGTTGATAAAAATAGTTTCTAAAAAAGCTAAATCACTTCTAGCAATGACATACACAAAAAATGTGCTGGACAAAGTGCATTCATCCATACAGAAAATAATTATTAACAAGAATAATTTGGTTATTCATATTGCAAGAGATCAATTGGCTTATTTATTTGGATTAGAACCAATTAAAAGTGATCACTATTTACTTAAACAAGCTATTCAATGGAAATTAAATTGCAAAGGACAAACATTGGTATTGCATGGAGAGAACGCTATGATCAAAAGTAAAAATTCTTCTCAATCACTTCAAAATGCAATAGTCAAGGCGTTAACCTGGAATCAGGGGTTATTGAATGGATCATATAAGTCTATGAGTGAAATTGCAGATAATGAAGATGTTGTTGTGAGTTATGTTCGGCGAATTCTGAGACTAGCTTTTTTATCTCCTGAAATTTTGAAATGTATTCTGTCTGATTCAGTACCAACCGGAGTTAATCTAGAATACCTTAAAGCATCAACCTCATTAAACTGGAACAATTAATAATCACTTAAAAGGCTATTAAAAAAGCCATATAAATATTATAAATTTATGCTGAAATAAACGATGTTTTATTCTCTATGCAAAAGCGTTAGATATCTTTTTGTCGGGCGTGAGTTTTATAAAATACTGTGGCGGTGTAAATGTTTTATCATATTTTCTTAAAACCTTTAAACAAAGAGACTTATCCGTCTCTTCTACTTTTTTCAATCCAATTGCAGTCACCTGTTTATGTCCCTTCGTATAATTCATGAATAACGTTCTTGATATACATAATTTTTTACTATATTTTTTCCAAATATCACGTGGAGTGCTCGTTATAACAAAGTCTATTTCTGCAACTACTTCAATACAGCCTATCGGTAAAGTGGAATATATCCAAAGTTTTGCGCCCTTACTTAGACTAATATTACGTGTCCGCAATTCAACAGTTTTTAAACCTTTTTTTATATTATTTACATGATCTGGCTTGATTGATATTAATGCATCATTCATATTGAATAAGATTCCTCTAGTAATTCTAACAATTTAAGGTATGGTAATTTTTCAACTGTCGTTAAATTTGCATTACTTATAATTCCTTTATTCTTTGCATCTTTAAAGCTTATTCTTTTCGGTAAAGCCTTAAAATTATCAAATGTAAAAGCATGTAGCACACCACTACTATTAGTTAGACCATGCAGCTCATCAGCTGATAACACTCCCTGTTGATGCATGTTTATATTAACTTGATCTACAGTTAATAATCCAGAGAATGATATTCTAGCAGTACCAACAATTTCTTGTATGCTCTTATTTCCAGATACATAAAAAGCAATTAGCCCACCTTTTTCAAAATATCCGCTACGATTCGTAGATCTAAAGTAAGCTTTTTCCGATAAAAAAGAAGTTGCTTTTGATGGGATAAAACTTAGTTGCCCTGTTAAGTTTCCTAGTAGCTCAACAGCGTAATTTTCTTTTATAGGCAATAAAAGGCACTCTCTTTCCTTGTGTAATAAAATGCCTGGTGAAATAAGTGTTTCAAATTCAAAAAGACTTAAACACTTTAAATAAATTGTAGAATTCGATTTTATAGGTATCCCTGTGCTATCGATTTCCATTTTAGATGGCATAGTCTCAGGAACCTGCTTACCAGATTTATCACAAAAATCATTTTTAAATTTTTCCCAACTGTCATTCTTTATAAACCCATTAAATGCTATTTTTGTTAAACCTTTATCCTGATTAAGTAAAAATCCTTTTTTTATAGCGATAGATTTTGTTAAGGCTTGGTTCTCTAAAATATACAAGTCTATCCTATTTAAAATCAACGGCAACGTTTCGCGTATAGCACTTTCTAATAAATGATCTATGCCAATGATTGCTCCACATATTGATTCATCAATGTACAAGTGCAAACTCATCGATTTGCTTAATTTTGTAGGTTTATTCCAACTAGCGAAGCCAATAACTAATTCGTTCTTATACAACAAAATTTCTTTTACAGTTGTATCGCCTATACTCCGCTTAAGTAGCTGTTCAATAAGTTTATTGTTTAGATTAACCTTTGTTAGAAATTCATGTAACTCATTTCTTTTTTTACTATCTAATTGCTCTAATGAGAAATTTTCATTTGAAACTTGAACTGATCGCTTTTCATAAAAATCATTAGAAAGACTAAGCTCTTCAGGCGAAATAATTGATATTCCAAACTCTTTATTTAATTCATCTGATTTATTAAGTAATGCTTTATCACGGGTAATAAATCCATCTATGCTATTGTTACAGCAGTATGCTAAATGGATGAGGTCTGATTTATTATTAACAGCACTAGAACTATTTATCTTTCTATTTTTAAATACAATTATCCTGAGTGTCTCACATAAAGGGCTTAACTCAGCTTCGCTGCATTCACGTAAAGTAGGTAGTGATGTTGCTATTTCCAAAATAGGGTCAGAACCATTTTTAACTGAATGCCGATTTAACTCATTTTTAAACTCTGGTGTAACACATAATTTAAATAATCCACCAAATCCTTGTCCAAGAATTAATTTTGCTTCAGGTGCATTCTCTCTTTGGAAAGTGATATCAAACAAAGGATTTAAATCAATTGCATATATAGGAGGCGACAAAAGAGGTCTGTTTGGATATGTTATTACTGAACTATCAAGTTGATTAGAATTTGTTAGTAAATCTGGTGTATTTAATGCATATGAACGAAAGTTTATTTTACGACGATTCTTACTTTTAGACGTTCCGCCCAGTTCTTGTTTGAATATTAAAAATTTTTGCTTTTCCCAAAATTTATTTGCACGTAGTTCTGCAGCAACTTTTGCATGTATAGCTAAATAATTATGAGCTTCACCATATTTAATTAACTCATCTATAAGTAACTTTCCGATCCCATGCTTTCTTAACTTAGGGTGAGAGAATAGTTGGAAAATTCTAAGATGAGGATATGTGCCTCCAAATATCAAATAACCCACTAACAAATTGTCATCAATTGATACAGCAGTCCAGATTTGTCCCTTATGAGTTAATTCCTCATAAGCGGAAGATGGCAAAAACCCAAAATAATTCTTGTTATTATCTGCGTGCTTTTGAATTTCTTCAATATGCTTCTCATTTTCAGAGTATGTTTTTTGGATTTTTAATCTCAACTAAACACCTTAAATAACTATCTTTAATCTTGCTAAATTACAATAGTAGTGTGCATCCGAACGAACACCTTATTAGTCGTCATTTTCACTAATTCGCTTAACAAATGTTTCTAAGTTATTTAATAAGTCATCATAAAATATGACATCAATGTTTTTTAATGAATCATTAAGTATCCTGAAATCATCTGCCATTTTTGTTTTGGTTAGTTGAGCCCGCATACCAGCTACAATATAGCCGCGCGGTCTCACGATGTTGACTTCTATACCTTTGTGCTTTTTTATATCTTCTACTAACGTGCTACTATTTCGCTGAACCTGATAAAGATAATTTTCAACTTGTGAAATAGCTTTAGAAAGCTCAGTGTCCCAGTAATAATTATTTCTGCTGTTGTCATGCTTTAAAATATTTGTTGCAGGCTTTTTTATTTCAAAGATATCTAGATATGAGTAAGGATCTATGAGCATGAAATCAGGGTATTTACCAGATAGACTTACGCTCTCTTTTTCAAGCACTTCACCATAACTATTACGTAGCACTAAGATATATTCGGAAAGAAATTTTTGCCATGTTGTTTCTGAGGTACTACCTGCATCTAGTTTTTTTCTAAATTCTTGAACGATTTTCTCTAGGAAAACTTTTCTACCAGCATCTAAAGATTCGAATACAACAGCAAGTTTCTTTTTTGCACGAAGTGTTCCTGGTATTTTGGATAAATAATCAGGAATAAAGCCATGTAATATTTCAGTGTCTTCAGCACCAAGCTTTTTAATTATATCGGGTTGCTCCAGTAGTTCAGCGAGTGTTCCGGCGGCATAACTAGGCTTGGAACCTTTATATTTTTTAAACTGTTTGAACTCAGTTGCCAGAAAGTTTTTCACATCGGCTCGAATTTCTTCATTTCTTTTTCTCTTAGTGGCACGAGCTGACTGATTAGCTTTTGTTAATCTTTGGATAGGAACAGTTACTTTAGTTTTTGTACCGCGAGCATCTAGTTTTGATTTACCACTGGCTACTAATGTTAAATCAATTTTTTTATTATATTTATTAAATACTTCTTGCAGAAAGAAAGTGCCTGCAGATGTCATTCCGTATCCTTCCTTCCATAAACCGTTCGGGAGAGAAGTAAATCCTTTGAGAGTAATTCGCTCGCAATACTTATATTGACTGGTATCCGAATTAAGTTTGTAGTAGCCATTTTTGGTTTTAGTATTTATACGCCAAATGATTTTTCCATCATCACTTAACTTTTCGGCTATATTTGGCATGATGATTTCCTGACAGCTAACGTATTAATACATGGCAATTTTGCATTGTTATCACATAAATATGGTTAGCATAAGAATGTCCGATTTGGGTCATAAGCAGATATTGTGAATATGTAATTTACTACAACCAACCAGATTCTCCCAATTACTGTTTAATTTGTGTTTGCTTTTTGACCTAAAGCCGTCACTCATTGCCGGATTATATATGAATTTAATAACACTTGATCCTTTCAACTACTGTACAAAAGAGACACCGGCAATTTACTAACAGAGACTAAAGTTACTTGAACTTACCACTCTGTGTAAGAAAATATTAATTCAACTATATAATCAAAGATTGTTCGGTTATATTCTGTTAACTTTTATCGATAAGTGAAAATAGTGAAGTTAATTTTTGAAATTAGCGACTCTGACATAGAATATGCGACTAAATTCTATGACTCAATGCGCAATAACCAATTTGTTAAGCAGCGAATTATAGAGAACATAAAAAAACCTCCTAATACTGTTTCAAATGAGTTATTTTGGTATCGTTTGGTCTGTGCACTATTAACAACACAACAACGATCTGGTCCAGGCTCTGCTACATATGAATTTATCCATGAAAATCCATTCCCGTTATCGCTCGATAAAATAAAACACAATAAAAAAAATATTAATGAATATGCAGTTAAGCAATTTTTACGTCGTAAAGGCATTCGCTCTTATAATCGAATTTCCGGTTTTCTATCTGATAACTATCATTGGTTAAGCCTCAATGGTTGGGAATGTATCAATCAGAGAATTAATCATCTGATTCAACATAAAACTCAAAGGGTAGAAAGAGACGTATCTGTATTTCTGTCAGAGAAACTGAAAGGCATAGGGCCAAAGCAATCGAGGAATCTTTTGCAAATGATTGGATTGACGAAGTACGAAATTCCTATTGATAGTAGAATAACTAAATGGCTAAATTCATTTGGATTTCCAATAAGACTAAGTTCTACTGCTTTGTCTGATGAGGCATATTATGAATTCGTTAACGATGCAGTTATTGCTATTTGTGAAAAAATCAATGTTTATCCATGTGAACTTGATGCTGCTATTTTTGCCAGTTATGATGGAGACAAGTGGAATATTCTTTCTAATTCAAAATAGCAATAAACCTGACTATTCAACTTAACTCAGATGAATAAAAGAGCAACTACGTTCTGCTTGATTGAAAGATTATCTACGGCGATCTATGCACGTTATTGACCGAAGGCGTACATTCATAATGTAAACAAGACTGAATTATCTATTGTTGACCCTATCAATAACTTACCCAAAGGGGCACCGCGAAATTTACAAGGGAGACTTTTGGAAGTGATGAGGGTAAAAACGAAATTGACGATGCCCTTTGCTAGTTTTTCTTATCGCGAAACACTGCAGAAATAGGGCTTTTCTGCTTGATATATCGCGTCTCTTGCAAGAGACAAGACTGGCTGGCGGAGGGAAGGGGATTCGTATTCTCGGTGCCCCTTTGAACTGCAAGCTCCTGAATTCTTGTGAGAATATTTACTTGAACATGCCGTAGAGACTAATTGTTAGAAATTCCTACGAATTTGAGCATAAAGCCGAACCGAATTTTGCTTAGACTGCATGCTATGCAGTCAGTGATTACTGCTTATAGCTAACTTTAATAATTGTGCTCTAAAATACATGACTCTTTGCTACTCAAAGAGTCCACTTACTAAGCGTCCGCTTTTTACCGAAAGAAGGCCTAAACTGATCATAAACAAAATCAAAATAAATAAAGAACGAACTTAAACGTAAATATAATTTTGGAGCTTAAAACATAATGAATTCTTTCTATATTGCGCTTGCCATCTTGGCAGGTATTGTGCTTCCTATTCAGGTGGGAATGAATACTACGGTTGCAAAGTTTTCTGGAAGTGCGCTATTTGCTTCCCTGATATCATTTATTGTAGGAACAATTGGAATGTCCGCCATTTTATTAAGCCAACGCGCATCAATTCCGGGAATCGAACAAGTAAAACTAGTTCCTATATGGGCCTGGACTGCAGGATTACTAGGCGCGATTTATGTAACATCATCTATTATTAGTGCACCTAAAATTGGAGCCACCATGTTATTTAGTTTGATTGTTGCCGGACAATTATTTGCAGCGTTGATATTGGATCATTATGGATATTTGGGATTTCCAGAGTCACCGATCAATACAATGCGAGTGATTGGAGTGATTCTTGTGATTACTGGCTTTGTATTGGTGCGTGCAAACTAAACGAATGATTGTCCACTAACGACCAAAGCGGACATTTAGATAGTTAAAACTGAGCATCTCAGTAGTAGTAGAAGACATTTGTATAATTCTTATATAACCACAACAATTGTCACTTTAGTTATTAAAGAAAGGCTTACTTATTTCAACTCATTAAGCTAATTTCATAACTGAATTTATAGTACGTAGCCGTTCTTAGGCGTGTCAGTTACAGTTACGAGTTAGCTGACTCGATATATCCTTTTTGAATTTTGTAGTGAAAAATTCGGCCCACTGGATAACGTCCTATTAATTCATCACCTGATTCTTTGCAATAAATCATCATGTCATCAATTAAACTAGGGTCTGCTGAAACAACGCATAAAGTTTGACCTGGGTACATCTTTTGTAACATTCTATCTGTTCGAATAATTGGTAAAGGGCTATTTTGTTTTCTAACATCAAGTTCTAATTCATTTTCCATATCTATTTCTCCATTACTAAAAATAAAATATTGTGTAACTGAAAGATTTAATTCTGCGCTGTAATTTACAGTAATTTCTGCATAAGAAAATTAGATAATTCTTAGTAAAAATATAAATAAAACATTATGTTTGTATTAATTCTTATTGGTTCTATAAGGATTAATTTATAGCAAATAGGCAATATTGCTAAAAAATACTGAATGCTTTTTAATAGAATGCTCTATAAGTTATTCTTATGTATCCAGCAGAACCAATAAGAAAATATTTATGAACTTCACTCTACGTCAACTACAGATATTTCAACATGTCGCAAAACACTTAAGCTTCACTAAAGCTGCGGAAGAACTGTTTCTATCTCAACCTGCTGTTTCGGGTCAAATCAAGCAACTAGAAAAAGTAATTGGGCTTCATCTGTATGAACAACTGGGAAGAAAAATCTATCTCACGCAGGCAGGCAAACTGGTATACGACTTTTGCATTGAAATTCAAACAAAAGTTAACAATATTGAAAAGGATGTAAACGATCTGAAAGGTATTGAAGGGGGATTGTTGCATGTATCCGTTGCAACAACAGTTAACTACTTTGCAGCAAAACTACTTTCAAATTTTTGCCAGCAGCATATAGGCATACGCCTTCAGCTTGATGTTACTAATCGAGCAACATTACTTAAGCAGCTCGAAAGAAATGGTACAGATTTAGTATTAATGGGTTTACCGCCTGATGATTTGGATTTAATTGTTGAGCCTTTTATGGACAACCCCCTAGTAATAATTGCCCCTCCTGATCATCCACTGGTTGATGAGAAGAATATTCCATTGCGAAAACTAAAAAATGACAAACTTTTAATGAGAGAAGTTGGTTCGGGTGCTCGAATCACGATGGAACAATTTTTTCTAGAAAAGAAAAATTTCAAACTAATAAGCATCATTGAAATGAATAGCAATGAGGCTATAAAAAAGAGTGTCGAGGCTGGGTTAGGGCTTGGAATAGTATCAATACATACTATTGAATTAGAAAAAGAAGTTGGGAGACTAAAAATATTAGATGTAAAGCATTTTCCTATTAATAGAAAATGGTACATTGTTCATCGAAAAGGTAAACGCCTATTAGCTGCGGCAGAATTACTTAAGCAATATATTCTTGATAATAGAAAGATCCTGAGTAATCCGTCTACTACTGGCTAGATAGTTAAATGTAACTGTCTTGTGCAAGCGTTCTCCTATATTTGGTAAAAGTGATCACAGGAAAATGTGAATAAGAGTCGTATTTTGGGTGAGGTGTATAAATTAATGATTTTATTGAATGTCGGCTATTGCCGAAAGCGGACCACAAGATACAACGACATTCATATAGATTTAACCACAACAATTACTTCTAAGGTACAAATCAGGAGCATAAGGTCATACCAAATCTAATGATTAACTAAATGTCCCTGTTACTTGTTTGATATACAATTATCTAGAGTATTTCATTTGGTGCAAGAACAGGATAACAAAGTGCGCTTATATATAATCAAAATCAGCTAATCACAAAGTAAAAAAGTCGATTTAAAAAATATCGTATATATACATTAAAGTAGACTTCATCAATTGAGCATTTATCATTGAATCAGAGTATTACCCTGCGCAAACCCGATGACTGGCACGTTCATCTTCGCGATGACGCTATGCTTGAGATGTCGCTACCATGGACAGCCGAGGCGTTTGGACGGGCCATTGTAATGCCAAATCTGAGCCCTGCAGTAATTACTGCTACTCAAGCCATGGCATATAAAGAGCGAATTGTTCGACTTTTGCCTGCAAGCAGCAACTTCGAACCACTTATGACGTGCTTCTTAACAGACGCAACAGACCCACTTGACGTTGCAAAAGGATTCATCGATGGAATTCTAACTGCTGCGAAATTATACCCGGCTAATAGTACGACTAATTCAGCCACGGGTGTGACTGAGGTTCACAAAATTTATCCAGTGCTTGAAAGAATGCAACAAATCGGAATGCCCTTGCTAATTCATGGAGAGGTAACCAATAGAGAGGTTGATATATTTGATCGTGAAAAAATTTTCATTGACACGATTCTAACCAAGCTTCGCCACGATTTACCAGAATTGCGGATTGTTCTGGAACATATAACCACTGAAGAAGCTACTCAATACATCAGTGAAGCAGGAGACTTGACCGCTGCCACAATTACTCCTCATCACTTAATGATCAACCGCAATGCAATGTTTAATGGAGGAGTACGACCACATATGTATTGCTTGCCTGTAGCTAAGCGTGAGCATCATCGTTTGGCTTTACGTAAAGCTGCAGTATCAGGGGATACACATTTTTTTCTTGGAACGGATTCAGCACCACATCTTCACCAAGAAAAAGAATCAGCATGCGGATGTGCTGGTATTTTTTCTGCACCTATCGCACTTGAATTGTATGCTCAGGTTTTCGACGAGGAACAAGCACTAAACAAGCTTGAGGGTTTTGCGTCTATTAATGGTGCAAATTTCTATAATAAACCCGTGAACGAAAAGACCATTACTTTAGTTAAGTCAAGCTGGGAACCACCTGAAGAGATACCAGTTTCTCATAATGATTATGTATGTGTGTTTCACCCAGGACTGCCACTGAAATGGAAATATCTAAGAAAAGGTTTTAATGAAGCAAATTCAAATATTTGAATGACCGCTTTTTGGCCGAAAGCAGTTATACATTAATTAATAATTCTACTGAATAATATATGAGTATAGATAGTTCATACATTGAACGCAGTGAAGGTGCAAAACTAATTGTTGAGTACTGTGAAGATTTAGCAGATGAATTAAATCTAGAATTAGTTAAAACTCCTTATTGGGTGTTGCCCATTGTAGATGCAGTATCGGTCAACGAAAGCAGCGATTTAATTATTGTGACTTCATCAGGTTCTACGAAAGTTAAAATCTCGCGCGAGGAGTTGGAAGACTACCTTGGGAAAGTAGGTAATGAAGAAGTAAAAGGAAAAATAAGAGGTGCATTTGAAATACTCATGGCTAAAAGCTGATTTAAGTGACCGCTATTGGCCGAAAGCGGACATTCCTAAATCTATTGTTCTAAATACTTGACCTCACCCCCATAAAGGCGAGGCTCTTATACAATATGTTGTTCATTGCTAAGGTCTTTAAAACCTGTACATTATTAATGGGGGAGTAGGAGGGGAGCCTGTGGCTATGTATCAATTAGCAGATTGAGAAGAGGATGTAGCTACATTATTTATGTATTATCTAATTGATATAAAATAAATTCCTCATGTAGCTATAAATTCCATACCCCCAGTTAAGCCCTTAAGTTTTTTGGCTATGGTTAGTTGTCTTTGATCCTTCTTGGAATTTAAACTTCTATCCCAAGTTCTTTTTTTACATTTAATGGTGCGAAGGTTTTAAAATCTTGAATAAATCGATCACGTGCTTCAGGGTATGAATCTGTACCTATAATACGAAACATCTCGCCTGTGACAGCACTTTTTGGAAGTATCTTTTGAAGCTCAGGGTCATCTACGTTAGCGGGATCACATCCTGCAAGTGATGCAAAAACGGGCGCTAGCTCATTTTGATAACGATAGTCACTATGTGGGTCTTGTCGTTTGCACTCATCTAATTTCTCACGTAGCCATGTTTCAGTTGGAGCCTCAACAGCTCCGCCCCAGCTGTATGCAATCCACCTTGCTTGTTGCTCTAGTGGCACAGAATATGGACCAAGTTGTTCCCATAATCCCATGAATGCTAAATTTGGTAGATCTGGATGGAATGTGTATTCTGCTAAGTCGAGGCCTTTGTTTGTTAAATTTACAGTATTTGCAATTTCATCTGATAAAAAAGGTAAATTAAGTTCAAAGCCTGTGCCGATCAGTATGCCATCTGCCTCAACACTACTTCCATCTGTAAATGTAACTGTGCGTCCTTCAATTTTTTGAATCCATGGACGCACCTGTAAATGATCTTCTGCAACCAGCTGAAGAAAATTATTATTGACGGTTAGCTTCGCTTTAGTAAGAATTTCTGGTGCGGGTGGTGCGCCATATGTAACTGGGTCCCCTCCATATTGCTTCATGAAATCTACAAACAGAGCAAGTAATTTTTCTTTTGGCATGGAGCGAATACTCATGCCAAGTTCACGAGTAAATGCCATATATTCGTATGGAATTCCATTTATCATCTTCTCAACCATCCATCGTTGCATACGTTGAGAGACGACAACTTGATTGCTTTCAATCATGGCAAGGTCGCATGCAATTTCTAAACCTGAAATGCTACCACCGCATACTACAATGGTTTTATCGTGATACTCACTTGTACCATTATAATAAAAGGTGTGTTTTGCTCCTAACTCTCCTGAAAATGAATCGAAGCCATCTATTTCTGGAATAGAAGGGTTATTGTATCGTCCGCTTGCAATAACTACTTTGTCAAATTCCGCTTTATTAGAAATTGCATCCTGTTCCCATTCAATTTCGTACCCATCTTTTTCGGACTTTGAAAGAGAAGTTACGAGACAATTTGTTTTGATATGGTTGTCTAGGTTATTAACCTCAACCATATTTTTTATCATGTTTAGTACTTCGCCATTTCGAGGGAAAACAGCAGTATTTTTTGGGTATTGGACATCAGATAATTTTGTTGTAAATCTTGAGGTATTTGCGCGCATATTTGGCCAAACACCACTATTAACATTGCTATTATTCCATTGTCCGCCTATATCTTCATGTGACTCTAAAACAGTGGGATTGAATCCTTGGCTTTTTAAGTATCTTGCTACAGATATACCTGCTAAACCTGCACCAATAATCGCGACGTTTTGTTTATTCATAATTTTTGTATTTAAAAGCTTTAGCTCGATTAGAATTGAGTGTAAATTTCAAACTATGAAAATAGCTTTTATTTGCAATATCTATGTAAAGTCAAATCAACACAATTACTATTTAGTACGAATTTATGTTAGTTCCAAAGTATGATTAACCTATAACTATAATTAGCAAGTTCTAAAAACCTTGAAAAATAATTCACACATCACTATTGGTTATTCAATAAAAACGAATCTTGAATGCGCATTAGATGAAGTTATAAAACAAGTAGATTGTGATAGTGCAGGTTTAACTTTTTGTTTTTTTTCTGGGTATAAAATTACAGAACTTTCTGATTTAAATCTTGCTAGATGGTTACCAAATGGAATTGTAGTGGCGTGCACAGGTGCAGCTGTTATTACTTCAAAGAGTTATCCAAAAAAAGGTGTTGTTGTAACGTGTATTTCTAGCACTGTAATCACAGCAGTTTCAGACAGCATTACTACAGATGACACATTGCGTTTATCAAATATACGAGAGAAGGTGAGACGATTGAGCAGAAATTTAGAAAGCAAAATTGGAGTAATACCATTTAAAGATGTTTTTGCAGTTTTGTTAATGGATGGTACACAAAACAGTGAAGAAAAAGTAACAAGTGCTATAGGCAGTCAATTGCGAGGAATTCCACTCTGCGGTGGATCAGCAACAGACAGCATGCAATTCAAAGCAAATGCAATTTACTCAAATGGTGAATGGCTAGATGGAGATAGCGCGCTTGTACTTGCACATACAAACTTAGCTTTTGAAGTCTTTTCAACACATCATTACACAAGTATGTATGAAAGTATTGTAATTAGCAGTGCTGATCCCTCGAATAGAAAAGTGCTCGAAATAAACGGGCAACCAGCCGCGCAAGAATATGCAAGACTAGTTGGGTGCGAAATAGAAGAGCTCACACCAGATATACTTTCTCAGTATGCAATGTTGGTTATTATTGGTGGACGACAGTATGTTAGAAGCGTAGCACGTGCAAACTCAGATGGTTCTCTGACATTTTCATGTGCAGTTGATGAGGGTGTAGTCATGCATTTTGCGAGAAGTACAGAAATGGTAAAGAACATAGAACAGACACTTGATCGAGTAAAGTCACACATCGGAGAGTTGGAATTAGTATTAGGCTTCAACTGTGCTTATCGTGAGCTTGAAATGCGACGAGCCGGATTAACAAAAAAAATTCTAAAAATATTCCGTCAGAATAATGTTGTCGGATTTAGCGCATATGGCGAACAAATTAATTCAGTGCATGTCAACCAAACATTTACTGGAATAGCATTAAGTCATACATAAAATGGTTAAAACAAAAGATAATATAAAGAATAATTTTACTAGTAGCAATTTAGAAGAAGAAATTATCAGGCTACAAAAAGTAAATGCGGCCTTGATTTCTAGAGTAGAGCGCGAAGCAGCTAGTAAAACAGAATCAGCGTATTCTATGTTTGAAACTGCTGCAACGCTTGAAGCGGCTGTGGAGCAACGCACAACGGAATTGCTGCATGTCAATGAGCTTCTTAGGAAAGAAATTGATCGTAGAGAGGATATTGAAAAACAATTAAAACACGCAAAGGAAGATGCTGAGAAAGCTAACAAAAACAAAACACAATTTTTAGTAGCAGTGAGTCATGATTTGAATCAGCCGCTTACTGCTGCGCATTTGATGGCCGGATCTATATTAGAAGAATTAGAGTCTCGTGCTCCCAATAGTGAATCATTATTGTTATATGCAAAACGTGTTTCTACGTCGCTTGAAACAATGGAGAACTTGCTAAATAGCTTAGTAGATATATCGAAGCTTGAGGCAGGAGTAGTAGAAACAAATGTAACAGATTTTCCAATAACAAATATCCTTAAACAATTAGATACTGAATACAGTCTTCAAGCCAAAAAATGTGGGATAACATTTCGATATATCCCTTCTTCGGCGATCGTGCGAAGTGATTTAGAGCTTTTAGGTAGAGTGCTTAGAAATTTTATTTCTAATTCTTTGAGATACACATCAAAAGGTAAAATTTTGTTAGGTTGTAGAAGACAAAAAGATTTTCTCAAGATAGAAGTGTGGGATACAGGTACTGGAATTCCGAAAAATGAATTGAAAAATATTTTCAAAGAATTTCGGCAATTACCAAATGCTAGCAAGAGTAGTGAAAAAGGACTTGGTCTTGGCTTAGCAATTGTAGAAAGAATTGCTCGAATTTTAAATATTAAAGTCACAGTTAGATCAGTAGCAAAGAAAGGTTCTGTGTTTTCAGTTGAGGTACCATATGGCAATCCTTCTTTGGCGTTAGAAAATAAAATGAGCAATCAAATTTTCCGTGCTAATGAAAATTTCTATAACAAACAAGTATTCTTGGTTGAAGATAACAAACCATCGCTCGAGGCACTAAAAACAACATTAGAAGGCTGGGGTTGTGAAATTATAGCGACAACATCATTTAAAGAAGCGAAAGTAAAAATAAAAAAAATGAAACAGCTTGAGCCAGATTTAATCATTGCAGATTATCATTTAGACGAGAAAACAAATGGTATAGAAGTTCTAAAATACCTTAAAAACAATCATCGTATTACTTGTCCTGGATTGATCGTGACGAGTGATCAATCGACAAAAATTAGACGACTAATAGAGGGTGATGGTTATCATTTTATGTATAAGCCGATTAAACCTGCAAAACTCAGAGCATTTTTAAATCACACTCTAAGTGATAGCCTCACTGTTGGGAGTCATTATTCCTAATTGTTTTGCCGCAAGCACTGCTTCAACTCGATTACGTACTTTGAGAACACGAAATATAGCCGCAACATGCGACTTTACTGTCCACTCGCTAATTTGCAACTCATGGGCGATCTGTTTGTTAGAATAGCCCAGTAATACATACTCTAACACTGCACTTTGTCTTTTGGTAAGTGTAAAAGCATCATCATTCGTCTCTGTTGCTCCATAATCTATTAATTGTTGTGGAACAAACACGCCACCTGATAATACGAGCTGAATAGCTTGAGAGATGACTTCACGCGAAGTTGATTTTGGGATAAAACCAGAGGCGCCACAACGTAGTGCGCTTTGAACAGTTTCATTGTCTTCGATATGGGAAACTACAACTATGGGCGTCGTAGGAGTGTGTGTTCTTAAAGAAATAAGCGCGCTGAGGCCCTCAACTCCTGGGAGTTTCAAATCTAGTAAAATTAAATCGAAATCAGACTTTGAGACAAAATCAAGAGCAGTATTAAAGTCACCAGCTTCACTATAAATTACATCCGAAAGACTGCCTTCCAAGACGCTTCGAAGCGCATCTCTTACTAAAGGATGATCATCTACTATTAATATATTTCGATTCATAGTTTATTTATTTGATTAGTTTTTATGAATCAGTTCATACAATCATGGTAATAATACTAACACTAATAGGTGTGTTAGATCCAAAACTGTTGATACTTATTAGCCATTGAAAAAGCATGTATTTAGGACAAGATGTATGAAATTAACTGTTTTAACGGAAATAGAGAGATTCGATAGTAAGCTTTAAAGGAATTTATGAATGAAAAGAACATCATATAGTTTGCGGCCATTATCAATTTTAAATTTCAGTTGAAACCAATGCTAAGAAATTTTAAATACTAATTTGAGGAAAAATATAATGTCGCAAGAGGAAATTAAAAATGCGATTGAAAAAATAATTGAGAATGTAAATGCATCACCAACTGCAGGAAAGTTTAAATATAAAGTTGAAACTGAATTAGAAGAAAAAGTTCGATGCAAGGCAACCGTAAGAAGATTCCCTGAAATTATCATAGATGAACCAAAAGCGTTTGGCGGCACTGACTTGGGGGCAAGCCCAGTTGAAATGATACTAGTGGCATTGGGCGCTTGTCATGAAATTATGTATTCGGCTTTAGCCTCTTTAATGGGGATCAAATTAACAAAATGTAAAGTGAGCCTTCAAGCTGATCTTGATGTTCGTGGTTTGTTAGGTATGGGAAAGGACGAAGGTATACCTCCTGGTTTTACAAAAATTTATTACCAAACATTTATTGAAAGTCCTGATTCTAGCGAGAAATTAAATGAATTAAGCAATGCAGTAAATGAGCAGTGCCCAGTATTAGACATGTTAATGCGTAAAGTAGATATTTCTAAACAATTGACAATAAATGGTGTAACTTCTGAGGCAGCGTGAATATGTAATAAATACTTTTTCTCGAAATGCTAAAGATTTTTTAAATGAAAGCAAAGAAATCTTATGGATCAATCGTAGGTATAGGTGAGTTACAACCAAGCCGTCTTACTTATGGGCGAACAACTCTGGAGATGATTGCAGAAGTTTCTAAACTTGCAGTATTAGATGCGGGATTAGAACCAGGCCATATTGATGGACTATTGGTTGGGCCTCAAGTCGGAGAAACCCCACAGCATGTGCCTGCTACGGTATGCGAATATTTAGGTATAAAGCCCAAAATGGCTAATGTTGTGGATCTTGGTGGCGCATCTGCAGCAGGAATGGTTTGGCGTGCTGCAGCAGCAATCAATGCTGGTATGTGCGAAGTGGTTCTATGTGTTTTAGCCAATATTCGTGAAGAAATACCTGCACGTTCACCTAATCGAAATCCAATTCGTGAATTTGATGTGCCATTTGGTGCTTCAGGTGCAAATACTTCTTATGCATTATTAATGCAGGCACATATGGCAAAATTTGGATCGACTGCAGAAGATTTTGCAACTATTGCAATGTGGGCGCGTAGGAACGCACAGTTAAATCCCAGTGCTATCTTTTATGATAAACCTGCAGAATTAGAGGACATTTTAAATTCTCCTATGATTGCATCACCTTTACACCTTCTAGAGATTGTGATGCCAGTTGCTGGAGGGGAGGCAGTAATTGTTGTATCAGCAGAATTTGCTAAGAAACTGGGTAAACCTACTGTGCATTTATTGGGTGCGGGAGAAAAAATTACTCATCGTTCGGTTTCGCAGTCGCCTAGTTTAACCTCTGGCCCACTAAAAAATGCGATAGCAAATGCTTTTGAACAATCTAAAACTCAAGCAAAAGAGATGAGTTTATTATCTTTATATGATTGTTATACGGTATTAGTGGCCATAACAATTGAAGATGCAGGGCTTTGTGCGCCTGGTGAGTTTGGTAAGTGGATAAGAGACAAGGATCTTGGGCATACTGGAGATATGTCATTAAATACGCACGGTGGCCAATTAGGATTTGGGCAACCCGATTTAGCGGGCGGAATGACACATATAGTAGAAGCTGTAAGACAGCTTCGTGGAGAAGCAGATAATCGCCAAATAAAAGATGCTATGACTGCATTGGTAACCGGAAATGGTGCGACCATGAGTGAGGCGACCGCATTAGTTTTAGGAGCGGAGCTATGACTGTTGATTTAAGTTCGCTAAGTACACCAGGGCCAACAATTACTCAAACAACTGCACCATTTTGGGAAGCTGCACAAAATGGGAAGCTCGTATTTCAATACTGTAAAGATTGTGGTGAATCAGTTTTATATCCGCGCAAAATATGTCCATTTTGTTGGAGCCATAATTTAATTTGGAAGAGCGCATCTGGAAAAGGTGAATTAAAGTCATTTTCTGTCGTGCACAAGCCTGGACATCCTGCTTGGATACCAGCTGCACCTTTTGTTGTAGGCCTGGTTCAACTTTTTGAGGGGCCTACAATACTCAGTTTTATTATTACAGAGCCGCGATACTCTTGTAGTGTTGGGCAAAAGTTAGAGCTTGCGCCCACAAATATCAGTGGAAGAGTGCTGCCTGCTTTTAAACCAGTTTAAATTTGTTGAGATGAGATTGCTTGACAGCAATGGAATTATAATTGAAAGCAAACTTTAGCTGCTGAAATTTCTCTATTTAAATTTACTAATCGTATATTTATTTAAATACCTTATTTCTATAAGGTTTCATATCAACAACTTGAATCTTCAATTAGGTTATCACTCATACTTTTGGGTGAGTTGAACCTCATTAGATCGCACTTATTAGTCATTGAACTAATAATGGCATACGTCAATATAACTACAAATCTACCTCTAAAATAAATACAAATGCGAGGAATGAATTGGCAGATCAATCTCAAATGATACAACTATTCAATAGTTTAAATAATGCGTTTTATATTGATGGTAAATTCGTGGAACCTGTTGGACGTGAACGGATAAATCTTATAAATCCAGCAACCGAAGAAGTTATTGGTGACATCGCTATTGCATCTGAAACTGATGTGGATCATGCCGTAAGTTCTGCGAGAAAAGCATTTCGTAGTTATGGGAAAACTTCTAGAGATGATCGTGTTGCATTATTGGAAAGTATTCTCAAAACATACGATGCTCATGCCGAAGAATTTGCACAATGTATGACGCTCGAAATGGGAACTCCGATTACATTTTCACGTGACATACAAACTTGGATTGGGCGTGCACACCTCGAAGTTAATATCGATGTTCTTAAATCCTTTAACGAAACTTCTACAGTTGGTAAAACAAAAGTAATACATGAGCCAATTGGTGTTTGTGGATTAATCACACCGTGGAATTGGCCAAACTTACAAGTTATTACTAAGGTAGCACCAGCAATTGCGGCAGGATGCACAATTGTTCTGAAACCAAGCGAATTTTCGTCTGTTAGCGCGCTTTTGTTTGCCCAAATGATGGATGAGGCTGGTGTGCCAGCGGGTGTATTTAATTTGTTAACTGGTGACGGTGCAACTACGGGTACAGCTATATCAACACATCCAGGAATTGATATGGTTTCATTTACAGGTTCAACGCGTGCAGGAGTTTTAGTTGCTAAAAATGCTGCTGACACAGTAAAACGTGTACATCAGGAATTAGGTGGTAAGTCAGCAAACATTATTTTGGAGGATGCTGATCTTAAAACTGCTGTGAGCAAAGGTGTTGCTGCTTGTTATTTGAATAATGGGCAGTCATGTAGCGCACCAACTCGTATGTTTGTTCCAAAACATTTATTGCCTCAAGCCGAAGAAATTGCAAAAGAAACGGCAGAGTCTTTCAATGTAGGCTCGCCTTATGATGAATCAACTGAATATGGACCTGTTGTTAATAGTAAACAGTTTGACCATGTTTCAAATTTAATACAATGTGGTATTGATGAAGGCGCTAAACTTATTACAGGTGGTGTGGGGCGTCCGGATGGATTGGATAAAGGATATTATATTAAACCGACTGTATTCTCATCTGTCACACAAGAAATGACGATTGCAAATGAAGAAATTTTTGGCACGGTACTTTCAATTCACCCATATGATGATGTTGATCAAGCAGTTGAAATGGCAAATGATTCGCAATACGGTCTCGCGGCGTATGTACAATCCGCAGATGTTGAAAAAGCTAGAGAAATAGCTTCAAAACTCGAAGCAGGTGATGTGTATATAAATTACCCTGAAGGTGATCTTGCTGCTCCATTTGGAGGCTATAAAAGATCAGGAAATGGAAGGGAGTATGGGGAATATGGATTAGAAGCTTTTCAAGAGGTAAAAGCAATATTTGAAGATGTAGCGTAAGTGCTTATTTACAATTAGTATCTAAGTCACACTTAATGAAAAGGATACTGGATGTCTTGTGAATTATGAAAGCCTGCTAATTAGATTTCTTACCTTTTTACCTGCAGATATCTTAAGTATTCAATCTTATACAATTCACAAGAAGAGCTGTCGACATGGTTGATTCTGTTTCAGATCATGAACGAATTCTAGATGTTTCTAACGTATCTCTTTCATTTAAAGGTGTAAAGGCGATATCTGATTTTTCCTTTTTTGTACGTAAGGGAGAGATTTGTTCGTTGATCGGGCCAAATGGAGCAGGCAAAAGTTCAATGCTGAATATTCTAAACGGTGTGTATGTGCCTGATTCAGGTGAGATCGTCTTTAATGGCAAACATTTTAAGAAAATGGAACCGTTAAAAGCTGCACACATGGGGATAGGACGCACTTTTCAAAACAATGCTCTTTTTCCAAAAATGAGCGTGCTTGACAATGTCATGTCAGGTCTCTCAAAAAATGTCAAAGTTAATTTTTTTGAGTATGCACTGAAATTACCACGCGCTCGAAGAGCAGAAAAGGAGTTTCAAGAAAAATCTGAAGAAATGTTGAAGTTTCTTGAATTGCAAGATTATCGAGACTCAATCGTAGAAAATCTTGCATATGGAATTCAAAAAAGAGTGGGCTTGGCTCGTGCTTTAGTTGCTGAGCCGGAAATGTTGCTTTTAGATGAACCAATGGCAGGTATGAATAAAGAAGAAAAACTAGAAATGAGTGAGTTTGTCAGAAGCATTAACCGTGAACTTAATGTAACAGTTGTTTTAATTGAGCATGACATTGGTGTTGTCATGAATCTTTCTGATCATGTTGTAGTTCTTGAATATGGTAAAAAAATTGCCGATGGGTTACCTGCAGATGTTCAAAAAGATCCTATCGTCATTGCGGCTTATTTAGGCACGGTTCATTAGTGAAGTTTTAATTTATTTAATTTTTTCGTGGTAGAAAGATGACTTTATTTTTAGAAGCGCTTATTGGTGGGTTGCTCGCAGGCACAATGTACTCTTTAGTTGCAATTGGCTTTGTGCTTATTTTTAAAGCGAGTGGTGTCTTTAATTATGCGCAAGGAGCAATGCTATTGTTTTCGGCGTTGACATTAGTGTCTCTTAATGAATTTGGTTTTCCATTTTGGGCAGCACTAGTGATGACAATTATTATAACTGTTATCGGTGCAATTCTAATCGAGCGAATTGTATTACGGCCACTGGCGAACAGAAATGTTATGACGCTATTTATGGCAACGTTGGGACTTGCCTATGTCATCGAAGGAATGGCTCAAGGGATCATGGGCGCAGAAATTCGTGGCTTTGACGTAGGTATAGAAGATCTTCCAATTTTCTGGGGTGATATTTTAATTAGCCAATTTGATTTGGTCGCGGCAGCGGTTGCAATCACTATGGTGGCGATACTAGCACTCTTCTTTAACAAAACCCGTATTGGTATTTCTCTTCGTGCAGTAGCTGATGATACTGCAGCTGCACAAACGTTAGGTATAAATATAAACAGAATCTGGCAAATTGTTTGGGCTGTGGCAGCGCTTACAGGTTTGGTTGCTGGTATGGCTTGGGGAGCTCGACAAGGTATTTCTTTTACGCTTTCACTTGTTGTTTTGAAAGCCTTACCTGTTTTAATTATCGGTGGTTTTACCTCAATAGGAGGTGCGATTGTTGCCGGACTAATTGTGGGTGCAAGTGAAGCACTTGCTGAAACTTATATAGGAGTTCATATAGGTGGTGGCATTGTAACCTGGGTGGCTTATTTTGTTGCAATTGGTTTTCTTTTTTATCGTCCATCAGGATTATTTGGCGACATAGAAATTGAACGAGTCTAGCATTTATATGTATACAAAATAAAAAAGTTATATTCCTAGTTAAAAATAAATATAAGAAGAGATGACTTTTAACAATTTAAATATTAATTGGGGGCATGCTATTGCAATTGCTGCCTTGTTTATTGTTCCTATGGTGGCGACAGAATATTGGATGTCTGTAATTGTGCTACCAGTTTTGATACTTGCGTTGGCAGGTATCGGTGTGAACTTTTTAACGGGATATGCAGGTCAGGTTACTTTAGGTGCAGGTGGCTTTATGGCGGCTGGCGGATATTTTATGTTCGCATTTGCTATGCATGGAGATATTCGATCTTTTCCTCTCGCATTGCTACTAGCTGGTCTCGCTACAGCGTTTGTAGGCGTTTTATTTGGTATTCCAAGCGCCCGTATCAAAGGCTTTTATGTAATGGTGACAACGCTTGCAGCACAGTTTTTTCTTAGTTGGCTCTTTATAAAAGTTCCTTGGTTCTATAACTATAATGAAGTACCAAACGTCACGTTGCCACCCATGACATTATTTGGGTTTGATATTAATGATGACCCGGTAGTGAAGTATTACTTCACACTAATTACGGTACTAGCGCTTACTTGGGTTGCAACATGCATTATACGAAGCCCAATAGGACGTAATTGGATGGCAATTAGAGATATGGATACGGCTGCAGGTGTCATTGGTATTAACGCTATAAAATATAAAATTATTGCGTTTGCGGTAAGTAGCTTTTTTATAGGTATTGCTGGTGCGTTTTGGTGTTTTATCTTTCTTGGAACCGCAAGTGTTCGAAGTTTTACTATTGAACGATCCTTTCAGATTTTATTTATCATTATTGTTGGTGGAATGAGTTCAATCCGTGGTAACTATATTGGTGCAGCTTTTATATTTTTACTTCCTATTTTAATTGATTACTTAGTAAAAACGTTTTTAGGCCCTATTTTAGGAGGTAGCTTAGATTCCGCTACATTATCAAATATCAATAAAATAATTTTCGGAGTTCTGATCATATTCTTCTTAATTAAAGAACCAGAAGGAATAGACAAAATGGTTCGTGATTTTACTAGCCGATTTAAAAATCGACCATTAACAGTAAAACAAAATAAAACATAATGTCAGCTGAAGAAAAGATAATTTCGTCTGAAATTTTATCGGTTGAAGGTATCGAGGTAATTTATGATGAATCGATCCTTGGTGTTTCAGATATTTCACTAAAAGTTCTTAAAGGTGAAATCGTTGCAATTTTGGGTGCAAATGGGGCAGGCAAGAGCACTACAATGAAAGCCATTTCAGGTATAGCAGTAACAGAGCGTGCGAGAGTTAGTAAAGGAGATATTAA
The DNA here is from genome assembly GCA_028279275.1 of Gammaproteobacteria bacterium. Lineage (GTDB taxonomy): Bacteria > Pseudomonadota > Gammaproteobacteria > UBA4575 > UBA4575 > JABDMD01. Next base: position 80,901 of record JANQOB010000002.1, read on the forward strand.
ATTCAAAGGTAATAGTGTTTTGAATATTGCTCCTCACAAGCTGGCTCATAAAAACATAGTTCATGTGTTGGAAGGCAGACGAGTGTTTGAGCATTTAACTGTAGAAGAAAATCTTAAGTCAGGCACTTTTTTGCATCGACCTACCAGAGCACAAATGAATTCCGAAATTGATCAAATTTATCATTGGTTTCCTAGATTAAAAGATAAAAGAAAAACGCTAGCAGGGCTGACATCTGGTGGGGAACAGCAAATGTTAGCCATAGGACGTGCTTTACTTACAAAGCCGGAATTAGTCTTGCTCGATGAGCCTTCAATGGGATTAGCACCAATATTAATGCAAGAGATATTTTCAATCATCAGTCAATTAAATAAAGAAAATGACGTTTCATTTTTAGTTGCTGAGCAAAATATCCATCTTTCATTACGTCATGCACACAGGGCTTATCTTATTGAAAGCGGGAAGGTGGCTTTATCTGGAACTGCGAAAGAATTATCTGCAAGAGAGGACTTGCATCAAATCTACTTAGGCGTAGAAGAAGTATTGTAAAGGATTATTACATTAAAATAATTTATTCTTTTTTTATATATTCAAGTTTTTTCATTGTAAAAACTTATATTTAAATATTTGGCCTTATCTATAACAATCAATTTTACAAGCAACTAATTGAGTATGCCTTTTATAAACTATGAAACAAAAAATTAGTTTTTTCGAAATTAATTATATACCTTTTAATGTTAAGGTTTTTTCTTAGGGTAATTATGAAGGGCTGGCACTAACACTTTAGGGTGAATTTAGCTTAGTCAGATCGCACTTATTAGTCATTGAACTAATGTGGATATACGTCAAGATATCCTAAAAATCCCTCAAAATAACTAGAAATTAGAGGAGTGTCTTGTTTAGATTTAGCTAAGCAATTCATAAAAAAAAGAGGAGTAATATGGCATCTAAAGGAAAACTATCGGAAGAGTTTGATGTTTTAATTATTGGCTCAGGTCCTTCAGGTTCTGTAGCCGCAAAATGGATGACTGAAGCTGGTATGTCTGTGGTTCTCCTGGAACAAGGGGATTGGGTAGACCCAGGGGATTATCCAGGCGATAAACCCGAATTTGAACTTGCAGGTGGCAAGCAATGGCATCCGGCACCCAATTTTCGTGATCATGAACGTGATTATCCTATCAACACAAAAGAGAGTGATGTTGAGCCGTTAATGGCTTCTGCTGTCGGAGGAAGTGCGACAATATTTGGTGGGCACTGGGTATCTTTTTTACCTTCTGATTTCCGCGTTAAAACATTAGACGGCGTTGCAGATGATTGGCCATTTACATATGAAGACCAGTTGCCTCATCTTTTAGCAGTAGAACACGCACTTGGTATTTCGGGTACAGCCGGAAATACAGCCTATCCTCCTCAAGGTTCATATCCAACACCAAACATTCCTATTGGTAAAGTTGGTAATAAATTGGCATCAGGTCTAGACAAGTTAGGTTGGCATTGGTGGCCAGGTCCTAACGCGATGCCATCTATTCCATACAACGGTCTGAACCCTTGTGCTCGACGCGGTACATGTATGTTTGGATGCAATGAAAAAGCAAAATGGTCTCCTGATTTAAATTTTATCCCTGAGTCAATTAAAGGCGGTCTAAAGTTAATACCAGGCGCTCGTGTTCGTGAGATTGAGTACAACGATGACAAACAGCGAGTTACAGGAGCAATTTATATTGACCGTAATGGTCGTGAACGCCGCCAGTTAGCAAAAACTGTAATAGTTTGCGGAAACACAATTGGTACACCTCGTATCTTATTAAATTCCAAATCTAAAACTTTCCCTGACGGGTTAGCAAATAATTCAGGACTTGTTGGAAAGCGTTTGATGATGCATCCGTTTGGTTTAGTCATGGGACATTTTGATGAAGATTTAGAAAGTTGGCGTGGACCATCTGGAATGCTAATCGAAACGATGGAATTTTATGAAACAGATGAAAGCCGTGGGTTTGTGCGTGGTGCAAAATGGGGAGGCATGTCTGGCGGGGGTCCTTTAAGCACAAAAGGCTTTGTGGGATCAGAAGTTTTTGTTGATGGTGGAAAAATCGAAGATGCATGGGGCGTTAATTGGCACCAGATGATGGATAGAAGATTTGGTCGAACTGGTCTTTATGCAATTATTGGTGAAGATCTTCCAGAGGAATCTAATGCCGTTACAATCGATGATGATTTAGTGGATTCCGACGGTATACCCGCACCAAAGGTAGTTTACAAAACATCCGAAAACTCAACACGCTTACTTGATTTCCATAGTGCACGCGCTGAAGAAGCCATGTTGGCAGCAGGTGCAATTGAAACACAAGTTTGTCCACAGATGCGTGAATCAGGATGGCATCTTCTCGGCACCTGCACAATGGGATTGGATAGAGAAAAATCTGTTGTGAACGAATGGGGCCAAGCGCACGATGTGCCAAATCTTTTCATATTTGATGGTAGCACTTTCCCAACTTCTGGTGGTGCTAATCCAACTGCGACCATCATGGCAGTCGCGCATCGCCAAACTATGCATATGATTAACGAACGTAGAAATGTGGAGACTGCATAATGGATAAGCTGAATGATGAAGATAGAAAAACGTTCGCAGTATTAGCAGATTATCTTATTCCTGAATATGGTAATAAGCCAAAGGCTACTGCAGTTGGTGTTCATCAAGAATTGCTAGATAAGGTTTTAGCAGTTCGACCAGATCTTTCTACAGATTTTATACGTGGTGTGCGTTTTGCAGCAGGGAATGATGTTTCAGATGCATTGAATACATTAAATAAGGACGACCGAATTGCATTTGATGCAATTACGCTTGTAGCAACAGGTGGTTATTTGATGTCTGAAACAGTACGTGAAGCGATGGGTTATCCAGGGCAAGAGCCTGCACCTTATGATCCTCACGAAACCCCAGAGTATATGACGAATGGAATGCTTGAACGGGTGACATTACGAGGACCAATTTATCGACCAACACCGCGTGACGATGACTAGAAATTAGTAATTACATATTTGGAGCAACATAAAATAAATGACAACAGTGAGGAAACTATGATGAAACGAAAACTGATGGCTGGCGTGATTGCAATTGCGATTTCAGCTATATCACTATTTATACCTATACATGCGTTTGCTGAAACAGCGCAATTTGTGCCACTACCAACATATCGAGTCGGCCCTTATGCATCCAGTGGTGCTCCGTGGTTTGCTGGCGAGCGTGATTATTTTACATACATCAATGAAGTTGAAGGTGGAGTAAATGGCGTAAAATTAAATGTTGAAGAATTTGAAACCGAATACAGCCCAGATCGTGCAGTAGAAGTTTATGAAAGAATCAAAGGTGGTAAAGACGGTTCACCAACAGCATTTTTCATGACGCACTCTACACCTGCAACCTATGCTTTAGGACCGCGAGCTCGAAAAGATAAAATTCCATTATTTGATCCTGCGGGTGGGCGTTCTGAGTCACGTAATGGTCTTGTGTTTCCTTATGAATTTCCATTGTTATTTACCTTTTATAGTCAAGGCTCGGTTGCAATGTCGTTCATTGCGCAAGAAGAAGGTGGCTATGACAAGTTAAAAGGTAAAAAAATTGTTACGGTTTACCACGATTCTGGATATGGCCGCGCATCTCAAGAAGTAATGAAAAAGCTTTCTGCGAAATACGGGTTTGAAGATATTCAAATTCCTGTTGCCCATCCTGGTGAAGAACAGTCTGCTATTTGGCGTCAAGTACGTGGGTTAGCGCCTGATTGGATTGTTTTGCGTACCTGGGGAGTAATGACACCCGTCGCTATCAAAACAGCAAAACGCTTTGGCATGGATGCTAACAAAATGGTAGGAGATGTATGGGCTGGTTCAGAAGGTGATCTAATTCCAGCGGGCGATGCTGCAATAGGTTATCACGCACTTGCTCCTTACCCTGGAGGAACTGATTTTGAAATCCACGAACGTTTACAAAAACACGTTTTAGATACAAACAAAACCAATTTAAGTGACAAATCACAATTTGGTTGGGTTTATTACAATATTGGTTTGGTTAATGCAGCGCTGGCGGTAGAAGGTATGCGATCAGCTATGTCAAAATTTGGTAACCGACCTATAAATGGTGAAGAGATGCGCTGGGGCTTAGAAAACATGGTCATTGATCAAGCTAGATTGGAGGAACTTGGCATGGTTGGTTTGTTACAAGAGCTGAATGTAACTCCTGAGGACCATGAAGGCGGTGGTGCAGCTCGAGTCCAAGAATGGAATGGCCAAGGTTTTGATCTTGTATCGGATTGGATCCAAGCAGACCAAGAAATCATTACACCACTTATTGAGGAAGTTGCGGCTTCGTATGCTGAAGAGAATGAAATAACTCCTCGCGATCCAAACGACCCTCATAACTTTTAGAGGTACTCTGTAGTAGCAAATTGCTATTTACACTCCTGAATTGGGCCGTATGTTTATGCGGCCCTTTTTTTGAATAGAGCTATTCTGAATTGATGGTAGCAATTAAAATTAAAGTAAATTTAAATTCTTGTTAAAAATAAATGAAAGTTGTTGTAATTCTACGTTTAAATCCTGTGCTAACAGATGAATTAGAACTCACAGAAGATGAAAGTGATATTGATCGAGAATGGATTGGATTAGAGATCAATCAATTTGATGACCAATCATTAGAGCAAGCCATTCTACTAAAGGAATCGTCCGACGCACATGTAACTGCCATTGCAATAAAAGATGAAGGTGTTGAACGCTTATTGAAAACCGCGCTTGCTAAAGGAGTTGATCAAGCACTACAAATTTCACTGGAAGAAATTGAAGATCGATCGTCACGAGCGTTAGCACCAATGTATGCTGCAGCAATTCGAGAATTGCAACCCGATGTTGTGATTGTAGGCGTTCTTTCTACTGATGATTTATTTGGTGAACTTGCACCTTATATTGCAGCTGATTTGGGATGGTCACAAGCAAGTGCAATATCAGATTTTCGTATCGAAGCAGATAAAATTATTGTTCGTCAAGAATACTCTGGAGGACGTGCAGCTTTACTTGAAATGGCAACTCCTGCAGTGGTGGGTCTGCAAACTGCAACACAACCACCACGTTATGTTGCTGGAAGTAAACTTCGAGACTTGTTAAAGGTCGAGATCCCAAATCTTTCTATTGATGTCGCACCAAATTTGGAAAAGGTAGGTAGCACGGAGCTTGCACTACCAGATCTTAGTGAAGGTGCAACTATGTTTGAAGGAGACACGGATGCAATTGCTGAACAAATTCATTCACTTTTACAAGAAAAAGGATTTGCCTCATGAAAACACTTGTATACGTTGATCATGTAGATGGAGTTATAGCGGATGCAACATTTGAGCTTGTTGCACTTGCACAGAGTGTTGGTAGTTCGAGCGTGGAAGCATTAGTTTGTGCTGGTAACGAAGAAATTGTTGAAAAAGTTGCTGCACAATTGCCTGGAATTGAAAATGTGATTGCGGCAAGTAGCTCTGAATTTGAAAATTATTTACCAAATCTACACTTACAGTGTCTTAATGAAACCATTGAATTAAAGAATCCTGATCTTGTGTTACTTAGCTATAGCACTTCTGGAGTGGATATGGGAAGTGGTGCAGCGTATGCAAGCAATCTTCCGCTCGTTTGTTACGTCACTGAAATGACGATCGAAGCTTCAGAAATGGTTACTGCTTCACAAGTATATGGCGGTAAGCTGGTGGCAAACGTAAAAACACCGCTCCCTGCAATTGCAGTTGTTATGCCAGGTGCGATCAAGTCAGATCTTGCTAAAAAAGATACTACACCTGCAATAGAAACAATAACTACCCCGACCGATACCACAAATATAAAGGTGGTAGAAAGTCTTCAGCCTGAGTCTGGTGGAATCGATCTAACCAAAGCCGAGCGAATTGTATGTATCGGTCGTGCACTTGGTGGTACAGAAAAACTACCTATAGTTGAGGAATTAGCAAATACACTCGACGCAGAGGTCGCTGGTTCTCGCCCCGTGATTGATGCAGGCTGGTTACCTAAAGCGCGTCAAGTTGGGAAATCAGGTACTAAAGTTAAACCTAAGCTTTATTTAATGGCGGGTGTTTCTGGTGCGGCTGAGCATTTAGAAGGTATGTCAGATTCAGAATTAATCATTGCATTAAACTCTGATGAACAAGCGCCTATCTTTAGTAAGGCGCACTATGGTGCGGTATGTGACATGTTCCATGTATTGCCTGTATTAACTGAGCGTTTACAAAATAATAGTTAATTAGCATGACAGTGTCTCACACCCTAGTTATTTGGTGTTTAACTATTGGTGCTTTAATCATAGCCGGGTGGCGAGCATGGTATCGGTTCCGCCCATTATTGCATGCACAACCTCTTAACCGAACGGATCAACCTTGGGTTCGACTCAAAGGTGTTTTTGGCGATGTAGGTCTCCATAGAAGATTATTAAAGTTTAGTTATTCAGGTGTTTTACATCTGATGATATTCATTAGTTTTCTAGTCTTATTCACTGCAATTATACAAGCCTTTGGCTCAGGTTTATTTCCTGGATTTAGTTTGGAACCTATTGGTGGTGAAACCTGGATAGCTTTATTGCAAGAAATTTTTGCAGGTGTAATGTTTTTAGGTGTTGGCATGGCGGTGTGGCAACGTTACGTCAAGAAACCGGAGCGTTTTAAAGGTTCAAAAAAAAGCGATGCAACAATTATATATGTCTTAATTATAGCCATTGTTGTGACCATGTTATTTGAGTTCGGCTCACAAATCGCTTTTAAAGGTGGTCAGTATAATCAGTTTCGACCCATTTCTTCATTTATTGCATCTATTCTAGTTAACTTTGGTGTAATTGATTCTATAGCGCAAACTACAGCAGTATTTTTTTATTGGGCACATGTATTAGCGATTCTTGCTTTCTTGATTTATATCCCTGGGTCAAAACATCGTCATATGTTCACGGTAATGCCCAACATTTTTTTTAGGCCATTAACACCAAAGGGAGCACTGCCTGCGCCCCCTGTTGATCTAGTAGAGGAAGGGAAAAGTAAAACGGTTGAGAAGTTTGAGGATTTCACCTGGAAAGATTTATTTGACACATTATCTTGTACGGAGTGTGGTCGTTGTCAACATGTTTGTCCTGCTCATGCATCTGGATCCCCATTAAGTCCAAAAACATTAATAATGGATTTGCGAGATGGTCTATTAACCGACGAAGGTTTAATGGATGCAGCGTATTCATTACCTATCGCTGGGGGAACTATTAAAGAAGAAACATTATGGTCATGCACAACCTGTCGCGCGTGTATGGAAGTTTGTCCTGTGCATATTGAACATGTTCCTAAAATTGTTCAGCTCAGACGTTCGTTAGTAGAGCGCGGAGAAATAGAGCCCATGTTGCAAACCACATTAACAAGTTTCCAATCGCATGGAAATTCATTTGGTAAGCCAGCTAAACAACGAGCACGTTGGACCAAAGGTTTGAGTTTTAAAATTAAAGATGCGCGTAAACAAGCAGTTGATATTTTATGGTTCGTAGGCGACTTTGCGAGTTTTGATCCGCGCGTTCAAAAGTTAACACTTGCATTAGGTGAATTGCTACATAAAGCGGGTGTAGATTTCGGAATCTTATTTGATGGTGAACACAACAGTGGTAATGATGTTCGTCGCACAGGCGATGAAGGGCTTTTTGAAATGCTGGCACACCATAACATTAATGAACTTGATTCTTGTGAGTTCAACCGGATTTTAACCTCTGATCCTCATACATTGAATGCATTGGGATCTGAGTATCGATCTTTGGGGGCTAACTATAAAGTGGTTCATTATTCACAGTTTTTGTGGGAATTAGTAAATGAAGGAAAGCTTAAAATAAAGAACACAAGTTCAAACACCGTGACCTATCACGATCCTTGTTATTTAGGACGATATAACGGCGGCTTTGATTCACCCAGAAATCTAATTACCTCATTAGGGTACCAGTTACATGATATGGGGCGTTGCCGTGAAAACAGTTTTTGTTGTGGTGCAGGAGGTGGGCGGATTTGGATGGATGACTCAGGTATGGAAGAACGCCCGAGTGAAAATCGTATAAAAGAAGCACTTGCACTCGGTGATGTAGATCAATTCATTGTAGCTTGTCCAAAAGATGTAGTGATGTACAACGCCGCAGTGCAAACGCTCGGTATGGAAGAAAAAATTATCGTACGTGATTTAACTGAATTAGTTACTGCAGCGATTGATGATTCACCATAAAAGATAATTTCACATGGAAAGCAATATTTTATGGACACCTCAGTCTGATGCGTTTGAAAAAACTGCATTAGCAAATTTTGCTATTTGTAATGGATTCAATCCACGTGATTACGATTCTCTTCATCGCTGGTCCGTGAGTGATTTAGGAAATTTTTGGTCAGCTCTTTGGGATTTTGTTGGAGTTATTGGCGAGAAAGGCGAAACATTTTTTGTTCAAGATGAAAAAGCTTGGATGACAGGGGCAAAGTTTTTTCCACAGGCACAATTGAATCTTGCTGAAAATTTATTAAAAGGAGATGAGCAACAAACCATTGCGTATTATGTTGATGAAACAAATAACTATCTTTCTATTACAAGAAGTGAGTTGCGCGCTCGTGTTGCGCAAGCTGCGAATGGACTAATTTCTGTAGGTGTAAAACCAGGAGATCGTGTCGCTTCAGTTTTACCAAACAACTTTGATGCACTTGTATCGTTATTTGCAACACTATCAATAGGTGCAATATGGACTTCCTGTTCTCCCGATTTTGGTAAAACAGCTATCGTTGATCGAATTGGACAAGTAGAACCTAAAGTATTATTCACATCTACACTATACTGTTACGGAGGGAAACAGCATGATATTGGTAACCGTATTGCTGAAATTTTAGATTGCATCCCTAGTATCAACACAGTGGTAATTAGCGGTGATGGGGAAATACCTGGTAAAGAATCAATACATCAAGAGTTATTTGGTGAACCCGGCTCATTGAAATTTAAGCAACTGCCATTCGACCATCCTGTTTATATTCTATATACCTCCGGAACTACAGGAATACCAAAAGCAATTGTGCATTCTGCAGGTGGCGTGCTCTTACAACATATGAAAGAACATGTATTACACGGAGATGTTCGTCCAGGAGATAAACTTATTTGGTATACCAATACTGCTTGGATGATGTATCACTGGATGGTATCAGCCATTGGTGCTGGAGCGGCAATTGTACTTTATGATGGTGCACCTATCTTGAAGACAAAAAATGGCTTGGATCCGTCACCACTCTGGGAGTTAACCGAAAACATTGGCGTAACACACTTAGGAATAAGTCCAAAGTATCTCGCAACACTCGCAGCAGAAAATTACGTTCCTGGTGCACATTATAATATGGAAACGCTACGCGCTTTATTAGTGTGTGGTGCACCTACATTACCGCATCAATTTGACTGGGTTTATGAATCCATTAAAAACGATATGGTGTTTGCATCTATTTCAGGCGGCACTGAAATCCTAGGTTGTTTTTTAATTGGCTCCCCATTACATCCCGTGCGTCGCGGTCAACTTGCCGTTAAAGCACTTGGACATGCTGTTACAGTGCTTGATGAAAGGGGTGTAGAAGTTATTGGTCGAAGAGGCGAGCTTGTTTGTACGGAGCCATTTCCTTCGATGCCAATTACTTTTTGGGGCAAGGGCGGGAACGAGCGTTATCATGATACGTACTTTAGCGATCGACAAGAAGTGTGGACTCATGGAGATGTGGCCGAACTTACGTATTCAGGCGGGGCATATGTTCATGGCCGTTCAGATAATACTTTAAAACCGGGTGGTGTTAGGATTGGGATATCGGAGATTTATGCTGTCTGTGAATGTTATCCAGAAATAGACGACTTTTTAGTTTTTGGTGCTGATCATGATGGAGATGAAGAAGTCGTACTGTGTCTAAAACCCGCAGAAGGTGCTGTGATAACGACAGAAAAGGTTGCAGAAATCCGACAACAAATACGTTCTGAGGCATCCCCTCGCCATGTCCCAGCACGTGTCCATCTCGTGGATGATGTTCCTTACACAATCAATGGAAAACGCGTTGAAGGCGCTGCACGTACTGCTTTAGCAGGCGGTGCAGTGAAAAATTTAGGATCAATTGGAAATCCGAAGTGCTTGGAACAATATAAGTCACTCTCAAGAGACAAGGCGCTTTAAGCCTAAATATATTTTTTTCGTATTTCGTACTCCTATCACATAACTTAATTCAAACATACTCTTTGTGTAAGTTGTGATTACGACACTTCTAATTGCGCTTCCACTCTTATTGAGCCCTGGGCCAGGTTATATCGTATCTCTTACTTTAGCTGCTCAGTTAGGTTTCACTAACATTATCAGATTTTTGCTTGGAATCAGTATCGTATATGTGATTACGAGTATTTTGCTTGGCTATTTTATGATGCAAATCATTTCACTAAACCCTGGTATCCTCAATATTATTCAGTTATTAGGCGGAATTTTTATACTCTATTTAGGGATACGCTTGGCTTATTTCAGTGATAATACAGATATAGAAACAATTAAACCTAATATTTTAAATGGGCTAATTATTCAATTTCTTAACTCAAAATATTTCATTGTTGTTATTTTAATTTTTTCAATCAGATCAGATGAACCAATTTTAATAACAGCCATTATAATCACAGTAATTAGTGTTTTCGGATTATTAATATATTCTCTTATCGGATCACTTGTTCATAGCTTCCTAACTTCAAAAGGTGTGCTACGAATTATGAACCTTTCCTTTGGCATCATGCTTTGTTTAGTAGGAGTATGGCTACTAAGCACATTACCAAAAGCAATTACTTAACGAGGAGTAGGGTGGTTCATCCCACTACCGTATTGATCGAGTTTCTACTATATATAAAGTAGCAAGCTAATTACGAATTTGTTGTTACCCCAAATATTACCTCTAAAGTCAGTTATACACGTAATTTAAAAGCTATTATTTGACGTTCCCCTTTAAAGGGGTACGCTCTTCTACAATAGATTCTTCATTACTAAGGTGTTTTTTAACGAAATACTATATATAGGGGAGCAGGTGGGGAGCTATTATACCTATACAGTAGTAAGTGGTAGCTAGTAAATTGTTAGAATGACCGCTATCGACCCAAAGCGGACATTTCTGTAAATTAAATTAACTATGAAGAAAGTAAATATTAGTGCCGCTGGAAATGTTGAAACTCCAGCATACCTTTCCTTATTAAATTCAGGTTACTCTGTTAGAAAAGAAATGTTGAACGAGCAAAGAGATACCTGGATTGCTGAAAAAGATGGTAATCGGTTCACCGCAGATGGGCCTATAGAACTTTTAGGTGTGGTAAAGGTGTATGAGATTCGAGGAGATAACTGGAAAGCGACGGACGAAGAAATTGATAAATTTATTTCAGAGTTTGACCTAGATTAAGAATTACTAATGTCTGCTATTAGCCGAAAGCAAACATAATGATAACTTAAATGAATAAAGAAACTCTAATTAATGCTGTTGCTGAATACATCTCAGTATTAGGAGTATCTTTAAATAATACAAACTACGCCGAAGACCGCAATATTTATAAAAACCACCTTGCTCATGCAGCCTTAATGTTTGTTTGCATAAATAGAAATGAAATAAAAAAAGCTAAAGAGCTCATCGAACAGGAGCAAAGAAGCTATGGTTGGGGGTACTTATCTGGTGATTATGGCGAGGCAGCGCATAATGCTTGGGCGGAATTTCAAAAGGTTTTCAATTTAGAAGTAAATGATTAATGTCCGCTTATGGCCGAAAGCGGACATTCGTATGAAAACAAGTTTGACTTAATATGTAGCTGATTCAATCAATAGCTCGCCCAAACGGGCACCGCAAAATTCACAAAAGAGACTTTTGGTAGTAATGACGTCAAAAACGAAGTATGAAGTACCCCTTGCAAGTATTTCTTAACGCAAATTCCTGCAGTAATAGGCCTTTTCTGATGAATTTTCAGAGTCTCTTGCAAGAGATAAGACTGTCTGGCGGAGAGAGAGGGATTCGAACCCTCGGTGCCCTATTAGGACACACTCACTTTCCAGGCGAGCCCGTTCGACCACTCCGGCATCTCTCCAGCATGTAAGTATAACAACAATCAGAAGATATCTAGTCGGTACAAAAGCCTATTTAAGTTTGATTAAAGGCTATTCTATTTGGTCTGTTGAAGCACTTATAATTGCCCTCTATACGCACATCTTTCTAATTACTCTCTCGTCAATTACTAATTGTGTTTTTAGCAGTTTATATTCGCTTTTCGTCGGGCTCAATAGATACATGCTACAGTCATGTGTAGAGTTAAATTCTCATATATTTATAGTTTTTAATATTTTCCATCTTCGCAAAATGTATATCTGGGGATGCTGTGAAAGCTGATTTAAAAAAATATAAACAATATACAATTTTATTTAATGCTAAAGAAACGAATACAGGTGAATACCGACCTGTAGCCTCTATATTTAAATCAGGGGAAGATACAATAAAATTAAGCATTGAAAGATCATTTGTTGATCGAAATGCAGCGCTTTCTTTTGCGCTTGGGGCAGCCGAGGAGACGGTAGATTCGAAAATAAATGGAAATAAACCGGATTTTAAACTTCTTGTAGGAGATTAATATAGCTTATTGGTTATTTTCTCTTATACATTCTCTTAATAACGAGTTGGGTAATACAATACACTTGTTGGTGTAGAGTTTTTTCAACTCATTTATTCTTATGTAAATTTCTTTTTTCCAAAACAAATTCGAAATAGAAGTATCATCTTCTCCAATATTATCTGTATCTGAAGATCTTCTGTTTATCTCTTTATCAATTTCTTCAAAAGAAATCCTAGAGTTTTTATAATAAGCTTGAAGCTCATTTATTTGAATAAAATACTTGAACATTTCTTCTACTAGATGACTGTCTGAGCGTATGGGTATTTCAGGCCGGTTAGTCATTAGCAATGACTTGGCATAGGTTTGGTAGTACTCTTTATCTTCTAGTTTTGAGATTAAACTAGAAAGTAAAATAAATTTTGAGTCTAGTTCACTAGCCATTGATACCTAACAAATTAGTATTTCCCGTGAAATATGGTTCTATAGTAAATGTTCTGACTAATTAAATGAATAAATATCGCATTATGAGAAGACTTTTATTATTCACGATTATGATTAATCTAATTATAGCTTGTGAGAGTGATCATACGGTTTATGCTTATGTTGTTGTAAAGCCTACTGATGAAGATAGCGCAGTCAATGATTGGCGCCCTGTTATGCGAGTTTCATATCATGTCCATGAAAATAAGGTGATTACTGAGGTGGCGGGATTGTTAGATGAATACCATGATTGCAATGTTGAAGATAAGAATAATTGGGAATGTAGCTATGAAGATGATAGAGGAATCAATTCATTTGGTTTTGCTGATGGAAAGTATTGGGACCAGCCAGGATGGGGTGAAGACATAAAACATGTTTCCCGCTGGGAATACAACAAGATTCGTTGCAAGTGGTTTCAGTATGATAATGGACGATTTAAGGGGATGTTCTCATGTTTGAGGACATATATTTAAAATCATTTATGTCTATCTGAAGCCAATCTTTTTAAAAACGTGAAAAATGATTTTTATATTGTCGATGTTTTTGCCGACGAGAAATATTCCGGTAATCCTTTAGCAGTTGTTATTCTTAACAACGAGCTTTCTCAAGAGACTATGCAAAAAGTAGCAACAGAAATGAATTTTTCTGAAACTAGCTTTGTGCATCCAAAGCCTTTTAGTAATGGACAATTTCAGATGCGCATTTTTACGCCTTCAAAAGAGTTAGATTTTGCCGGACATCCAATTCTAGGAACAGCCGATGTCATACGAAAGCATTTACTCTCTGAGCAAGAAGAGGTTGTTCACTTAAAACTAAATAAAAGTGATATTGCGGTAATATTTGAAGAAGTTGATGATGACGAGATTGTCTGGTTTAAAGCTCCATCCATTTCTTTGGGTGAGACAATTGATCATAAGATCATAGCGACTGCTTTAGGTATTGAGGGTAGTGATTTAGATACTAACCTACCTATACAAAAAGCATCTGCAGGTACGTCGGCTGTAATAGTACCGTTGCGAAATTTAGATGCGCTTCAAAGGTCAAAGCTAAATCTAGAAAAATATGCACCATTATTAGAAAGAGGATTTCCACCACTCACATATCTTTTTACAACTGTTACAAGAAACCCTAAAAACGATTTTTCAGTAAGATTTTTCTTTGATGCCCACGGCGTGCGTGAAGATCCTGCAACAGGTAATGGCGCAGCTTTTTTTGGACAATACTTGCTTCAACATGGTTGTTACTCAATAGATTCAGTGCTTAGAATTGAACAAGGTTATGAGGTCGATCGGCCTTCATTAGTATTGTTACATGTTCAAAATATCAATGGTTCGTATGTAGTCAAGGTGGGAGGGCGTGTTATACCTGTAGTGAATGGTAGTTTATTATAGCTTTGGAATTTAATGGTTTCTCGAAGTAAATTATATGAGCAGCTTGATGCATTAGAGCTTGAACTGGAAGAAAAATTAATTCCTCATCTGGAAAATGCGGCTAATGGAAAGAATGATCTGGTTTTTTGTGTGAGTGATTTCAATCCGTTTGCAGAGTTGAAAGATAAAACTGATCATACAACAGAACGTCTAGTTCATATTGGTAGACAAATTCTGGCTCTGAAGAAAAAACTGGGGGAAAAATCAGAGGGAAGTATAGCAGAAAGAATATGTTGGTATTGTCGTGAATGGGGAAATCTAGAAAACACTCATCGAAAAAATGCTCAAGATTTGGCAAATCAGTTCATCAAAGAGATATGCAATAAATAAAAGAAGTAATGTTTAATATTATGGAACTAGATGAACTCGAGAAAAAGATAGAGGCTTTAAATGAAAGAAGTAGGTGGTTGCCTTTGCACGAACAAGTCTTAAAAAATCATGAAATTGTTAGCTCAGATGAAGATAAGGAGAAATTACTTGATCTGCATAAAACATTACTTGATAAAGCAGAAAAATGGTTACCTGACTCAATTGATGTAGATAGGTTTAGAGAGCTTAGGTTAAAAGAATACAATAAAATGTTACTAAATGAAGCTACTATCGGAGGTAGCCTTTGTGTTGAAACACTCTATGAATTAACACAGCGCGAGCTGCAAGCAGGAAGAATGTCTCCCACACATGAATTTATTGAAATTGCTATTCAAGCCACTGCTGCGGAACATTATTCTCACGATCAACTTGTGAGGCAAAAAGAAAAAATCCAGAGTTTACAAGAACACTCTGTACTTAATAAATTAAGTCGTCTATTTAAATAATAGTTACTATCGCTTTAAAACACCGCAGTAAGGTGCGTAGTTTATAAAATTAAATTGATGGAATTGTTTAATATTTAATCAATTTGGTCGATGTCAGAGGTATTTCTGATTAGTTGATAATGGATTGCAATACACAGTTAAAAGCTAACTATAAGAACTGGCTATATTAATTAGAGAATATCTCAACAATTTGCAAGATAAGCTATTGTTTTTTTATTTATTAACTGGATTAAATCCTACATAGTTTCTGTAAAGAAAGTGGATTTTAAAATTTTCAATAAATTACCAGGGAAATAAATAGGGTTTACCTATATGTCATTCGACATTTCTGTATAGGAGCTAACTATTAGATTTCAGTTTTTCAATAGTATATAACTATGAATACATTCTCTAATAGCACTAACAATAAAACCAAATACTAAGACTAAATTTTTGCAGAGATTTTTAAATTACCTATCGGTGGTTAGCAAAATCATGTCAAAAGTTGTTTTGTAATTGCAATAATAGAATGTTATGTTATAACATAACATTCTGAAGGTTCAATATAAAAATAAGATGGCGGTACAAAAGTTCAAACCTTCTAAACAAACTGGATATCAGGCTCGAGGCAGCACTTATGATTGCGAGAAGTGTGGAAGAACTTGGACATGCAGCCCTAAAGATTGTTGGTGTGAGAAATTAAGTATTAGGTTACCTGTACCAAATTCACCTAATACAAGTTGTCTATGCCCTTGTGAGATTGAGGCATTATCTAAAAATATTACTCATAGATAATGTAACAATTTTTGGATTTAAATTACAAAAAAAATATTATGAAATCACAAATAAAAATTAATCAGCCATACTCTAAAGCAGATATATCGCCATTAATATTTTCATATCTTGATGAAGCTGAAAATGGCTGGGCAATAGGAACATTTGGAGCAATTGGGGAATTTATTCGTGATAAAAATGAAAAAGTAATTTCTAACACATCCTCTGATGGAACTGAATATTATACTTCTCGTGGTGGGATACGGATAAATCATGTACCTGAATCAATAAAAGTTTTACCTTACGAAAATTTAAGCTCGAACTCTCGTAGTTGGTCACACGGTATAGCATTTTGCTTGCCTCATGAAGAGGCATCAATCAATTGTGACAATAGTGGGTTGAAAGAATATGGGCCAGATGAAAATGCTATCCGTGTGAGTGACTCTGAAGGTGTCTTGTTTGACATGGGGATTGGGGCTCCTCACATCAAAGTTTGTATTCGCACCACTGATAATGAGTTGATTGAACAATTACGAAATGCAGAAGGTAGTAACATACTTGAAAAAGGTAATAGTGCGATGCATGCAATTGTCAAATCTAGCCCGCATCGTGTTTTTATTTCTAAATTAGGTCGTATCGAAGTTTATCAATCGATTCCGAGCGCTAATGGGGAATCACCAGAAGGTCCACACACTCATGTGTTGCCAAAGTTAATAAAATCGGGGCGCACTCATGCAGCTACCATTCCAATTCCCGATGGGTATGTGCCTTGCTTAAGTCTTTTCCCGAATCACCCATTAATGGATTCTTTGGGCAAAGAACGGAAATTTATTCCAGAAGCACACGAATCATTTCAAAACATCTTAACTAGTTATGGTGATCAGGACTATGTTGATGAAAAAAAGCGAATAACAGAAGCTGTATTAAATCATAGTGACCCTGAAGTGTTTAAGTTGTCTAACAAGCGAGAAGTGCGTGTGGGTGCACGCATTGCACTACGACAATTAATGCAAACTCATCCTGAAATTAGTGAGCTGAAAATTTGGAAAGAGAAATTTGATCACACCTCTTCTAAACATAGAGAGAATCAGGAGGTAATGTCGACTCACTAAATAAGCGCTATACATTATATATATTACAAAACAGGAAAAAATAATAAGAATGAATACAAGGAGTAGAAATTGGAAACTGCTACATTTAGAAGAACATTAGTTTGTAAAAAATTCGTTGAGGCTTACTTAAACAAAGCGGTAATTAGTAATAATAGAAGCTTTGCTTTAAAGCTTATTCTACTGCTAGTTTTCATAGCCCCGCCAATAACGGCCAATGCAGAAATTGTGGTTACGGGTTCTCGCGTTCCTGTTCCTGCTAAAGAGTTAGGAAGCGCGGTGACGGTTATAGATGCGGAGCAGCTAGAACAGCGTCAAGTTCGAGTGCTATCAGATGTGTTGCGTGACGTGCCGGGGATCGCGGTAAGTAGAACGGGGCCAACAGGTTCATTTACTCAACTACGTTTACGGGGTGCAGAGGGAAACCAAACGCTGGTGATGATCGATGGTTTTGAGATCAATAACCCATCTGGTGGTTCAGAATATGATTTTGCTAATGCACTCAACGCTGAAATCGAACGAATCGAAGTTGTGCGGGGACCGCAAAGTGCTCTATTTGGCAGTGATGCAATCGGTGGTGTGATTAATATTATTACTAAAAAAGCAGACCCAGGTTTTTCTCTTAAAGCTCGTGCAGATACAGGTCGATTTGATACCAATGATGGTGTGTTGTCATTCGGTTATGGAGGAGAAAAATTCAACATTACCGGTGTAATTAATCGTCATGAGACAGATGGAATATCAGTAGCGGATAAAGACAATGGAAATATCGAAGATGATGATTATGAAAATACCTCAAGTCGAATCAAAGCCAGCTTTACGCCATTTGATAATCTTGAGTTAGAAGCAATTGTCATGGATGTTGACAGTGAACGAGAAGGGGATGCTTCTGTACCAGTTGTGGGAGCAGGTGATAGCGAGGATGAATCTGAAACAGATCAAAAATATTATTTTACAAAAGCACAATTAAGTTTATTCGATGGCAAGTGGGAAAATATTCTACGTTGGAGCAAAATTGAAAATTTTACTGATTTCATTAATGGTGCTGGCGTGACCACATTTACTTCTGATGGGACAAAGAGAAAAGTTGATTTCCAATCAAACTTATATTTTTCAATCCCAGGGATAGACTTTGCACAAAACACATTATCGGTGGGTTATGAGCGAGAGAAAGAAGAGGCAGATTATCCAACTCTTAACTTAGATTTAGATGTCACCAATCGAAGCCGTTTTGCGGAATATCGAGTAGGATTATGGGACCAGCTGTTTTTATCCCTTTCGGGGCGCTGGGATGATAACGATATATTTAGAAATGCCAGGACATGGCGTGCAACCGCTGCCTATTTAGTTGAAGCGACAAATACCAGATTTCACGCGAGTAAGGGCAAGGCGGTAAAAAATCCTACTTTTTTTGAGTTGTTTGGATTCACACCTACGTTTACCGGAAATCCCAATTTATCTACGGAGGAGGGCAGAGGATGGGATGCTGGTATTGAACAGACTTTTTTAGATGGCAAAGTAGTTTTCGATGTAACGTATTTTGAAAATGATATACGAGATTTAATAACTGGTTCAGGCATGACTTCGGTCAACTTGCCAGGCACTAGCGAAATTGAAGGACTAGAAGTTTCGGCATCTGTAACTCCAATTCCCAATTTAAATTTTACTGCTGCATATACCTATACGGATGCAGAAAATAGTATGGGTGATGAATTAGTGCGTCGCGCTAAAGATATTGCAAGTTTAAGTGCCAACTATAATTTCAGTTTATTTGGTCGCGATACTAATTTCAACACGGTAATTCGTTATAACGGCAAACAAGATGACACTCAATTTAATCCATTTCCAGCTCCGTCGAACACAGTAAGGTTGGATGATTTCACCTTAGTCAATATCGGCATCTCACACAATGTGGCCAAGGGAATTGCGATTACCGGACGCGTCGAAAATTTATTAGATGATAACTATCAGGAAGTGCTTGGATTTGGAACTCCGGGAAGAGCTGCTTTTGTTGGTTTAGATGTCAAATTAGATGATCTTTTGTAAGTCTTTGATGGGAATCTTGAGGTTAATTTTACTTTTTTTTATAGCTTTAAGTATATGTCTGCAAGTCGCTGCAGCCAAACCTGAAAAAATTGTTTCGATGAATCTCTGCACTGACCAGTTGGTCATGCTGTTGGCTGATCGTGAAAATATTGCATCGATTAGCTATCTTGCTGCAGAGCCTTCTGCATCCACAATAGTGGATGATATTAATGGTATGCATCTAAATCACGGTTTGGCAGAGGAAATCTTACAGCTTTCTCCTGATTTGGTTTTTGCCAGTGAATTTACTACCAAAATTACAACTGGTTTACTTAAACAACTTGGGTATCGAGTTGAACTTCTTCCAATTCCAAACAGTATAGATGATGTAATTTCAAATATACGTTTCATGGCAGAGGTTCTGGAAGAAACTGAGCGTGGAGAAGAAGTTATTGCATCCATGATTGCCAGACTGGATGCTGTGAAACAAAAAACACAATATCAAAAAAAACCAGTTGCGGCTTTATATTGGGCAAATAGTTATACCTCTGGTAAAGGTACGCTTGCTAGCTCTCTTGTTAGTGCAGCGGGTTATATTAACTTGGGTTCAAAGCTAGGTTTACAGAATACCGTAAAGTTACCTTTGGAGACCTTAGTATCTAGTAGCGCAGATATTTTAGTAATTGGAAGCCGACATGACATTACGCCGGCTTTGGCTAACGAAATGTTTCATCATCCAGCATTAAATGTTGCATTTTCTGGTCTTCCTATTGTTGATATCCCTCATCGCTTATGGATTTGTGGAACACCTAAAATCGCTGAGGTTGTCGAAAAGTTACAGTCTGCTTATGGAGCAGCATTAGATAATCAAGCTAGGAGAGGAAGTGGCGAATAGTTTGGTACTACAAAATGTTAATCAAGAGTTCATTCGAACCAATTTGGTTACTTTAATACTTGCGCTGCTAACTTTAGTAGCGTTTGTTGCATCATTGTTGATTGGTCCTGCAGCTATTGGATTGGAACATACGATAAGCTCTTTATTTAGTGACCGAGCAGATACAACAGCCTTAATTATTAATGAAGTTCGTCTGCCAAGAGCGCTGCTTGCTGTATTGATTGGTGCAACTCTTGGTTTATCTGGTGCAGCTCTGCAAGGTTTTTTACGAAATCCTCTTGCTGAACCAGGATTGATAGGTGTCTCTGCATCAGCCGCACTGGGGGCGGTGTTAACACTATATACTGGAATTTCTGCTTTGTTTGTTTTGGCATTACCATTTGGTGGGATACTTGGTGCTTGTATAGGTGTAATTACCATTACCTTATTAGCTGGAAGAAATGGAAGTTCCATCACGCTAATACTTGCAGGTATAGCAGTTACTAGTTTTGCCAGTGCGTTGACTGCATTGGTTCTCAATTTGGCGCCCAATCCTTTTGCTGTTACAGAAATAGTATTTTGGATGATGGGCTCTTTGTCTGATCGTAGTATGACCCACGTATGGCTAGCTGCACCATTTATGATTCTAGGATGGATTTTATTACTTGGTTTAGGTCGCCCACTCGATGCACTTACTTTAGGTGAAGAGACTGCTCAGACTTTGGGATTTAATATCACACGGGTGCGTCATCAAGTTGTTTTTGGAACTGCTTTATGTGTAGGTGCAGCAACATCGGTTGCCGGAATGATCGGATTTGTTGGTTTAGTAGTCCCGCATCTGCTACGTCCATTAGTTAATCATCGTCCGAGTCATCTTTTAGTTGCAAGTGCGTTCGGAGGTGCAATATTAACACTTGCAGCTGATATTGTCGTACGACTTATATCAACAAATGTTGAGTTAAAACTTGGTGTTGTAACTGCATTAGTTGGCGCACCATTTTTTCTTATGTTGATAATGCAATCCAGGAGACAAATTTTTTAGACAACCATATTAAGAATTATAACGATGACTGTATTAAGTGCACAAAACGTAAGTGTTCAATTACAAAATAAAAATATATTGAACAATATTGATTTACTAATCGAGCCGGGTGAGTTAATTGGGCTCATTGGTCCGAATGGTGCAGGTAAATCAACATTATTAAGATCACTTGCCGGGCTCATATCAGTTAATTCTGGTGAAGTATTACTTGACAATCGCCCTATTCAAAATATCGATCGAAGAGAAATAGCAAAAGTTGTTTCATATCTACCGCAATCAGGCCAAAGTCATTGGTCTATTACCGTTAAAACATTTGTATCACTTGGAAGATTGCCTCATCGTGGACCGTGGAGTGGACTTTCTATAACTGATGAAAATTCTATTAACCGTGCAATGGAAACAATGGATGTTGCACAGTTTTCTAACAGAAGAACAACTGAACTCTCGGGAGGCGAATTCTCACGCGTCATGCTTGCACGTGTATGGGCTGGAGAGCCACAAGTGCTATTGGCAGATGAACCTGTTTCTGATTTAGATCCTTATCATATGCTTGAAGTTATGGAGCATCTTAAAAGGTTAGCAACACAAGGTGCCGCTGTGGTGGTAGTGCTTCATGATCTTACACTTGCAGCTCGATTTTGTTCGCATTTAGTTCTGCTTAGTGAGGGCTTTGTTGTTAAAAAAGGAACACCCAGCGAAGTTCTGACAACAGATCATCTGGCTGATGTCTACAACATTAATGTAATTTCAGGTGATCAAGTAGGTCTGCCCTATATCATTCCTTGGGAACGACTCGATCAAAGAGTTTAAGTAGATGTCTATAGAATCTAAAAATTTAGTAAATATTAATGAAATTATTTTGTATGAGGAATCTACAAATTATACATTACAATTTATAGCTATCGCATTTACGCTATCGTTTATCGCTCATTCAGCGTTTGCAATGTTATTAAATAACTTTCAAGAAATTAGCCCAAAAGAGCTATCAGAGCAATTTCTAAGTGTAGAGCTTGTGAGTGCTGCTAAATCTGATGGTCAAAAATCTGAAAAAGCTAATCAAAACATCCAGGAAATAAAAACTAGTCATAAGTCATCACAAGCTAGTACATCAGAAATAGAAAATAAAATACAACAAAATGCAGTTGCTAACGCTGAGGTTGCAAAGCAAAGTAAAAATTTAGAAATTCCTATAGATAACCAATCAAATGAGAAGAGCAAAAATGAAGAATTTTCTTCAAAGTATAATAAAACGATAGCACTAAACAGTTCTAGATATAAAGTAGCGAGTGTCAACAATACTGCTAAATCACAATCTTCTCAAAATGGAAGCGAGTCTGGAAAAAAGATAAACGAAACAGAACAGCATATAGATAGTTCATTAACATTGGAGAAAAATTTAAATCACCACCAGAAGGAAATAAAAACAGCTGTATACAAAAGCACCAATTATGGTATTGGAAATTCAATTGCTGAAGCAGTAAGTAATAATCCTAAACCAAAATATCCATATATAGCACGAAGAAGAGGATTAGAAGGTGAGTTAATCCTTAATGTAGAGGTCTTGCCCAGTGGGTACTCTGGAGAAATTAATATTTATAAAAGTAGTGGACATCGAATACTAGATAAAGCAGCAGTTACAGCTGTTAAAAAGTGGAAGTTTATATCGGCAAAAAATAACGGCATAAATATAAACTCAACAATTGAAATACCTGTACGCTTTGTTTTAAACGATTATGAATAATTATTTTATTTATATGACTAGGAGTTAATGTTATGAATATTCCAGTAACTACAGAAATTAAAAAAATAACGAACCCTAATGGAAAAATTACAGAAGTATTTCCACTCCCGACTGATGAGAAATTTCTTTTTGATCTTCTTAAAGATATTTTTGAAACTTATTGGGATAAAATAATTTTTGGCCCTATAATTGATGGTGCTGCTTATGAAATGCGATGCCCTCAAGCACCTACACAAGTTGATCTAACAGGCGGTTATTTGACAATATTTTTTGGAGTTACTCATTTTCATATTTGTATAGGCATTAACAGCGGCGGAACGAGAGAGAGTCAACAAAATAGAACTACCCAACGTGCCGAATACTATCGTGACCTTGATAAAACTGGTGCACCGGTAAGCTGGGGTTTCAGGATGTACTCTGGAGCGGGTGATCAGCAACTTACAATTTTATTTCCTAATCCATTCGTTTCTGAATGCGATAAGATTTTAGATACACCGGATTGGTCACGACTTTCTGTCTGGAACAAAATACAAAAAAAATATTTTAACAGATCTGAAGATCCCAAAGATTTCACGGCAAATGGATTTGCAAATATGTAACTAAAGTTTAGATATATAAAAAATAAATGATAATTTTCTTTCGGGAATCGCCACATTCAATAATGTAGAAACAATTATTGACTTATGAGCTTTTGGTAGTTCAAGCGAAACTTTTTCATTTAACCCCTGATAAGCTACAGCCTAGCAATCAGATTGGACGAAGAATACTAGTAGTATGTATTGATCAAAAGTTTGCAATTTGATCAGTTTACTTAACGCCAACGAAATATGAGGCTACTTGATAATGGTTTGTTATACGCACTAAAAATCTAAATATAAGGATTACCTATATTGCTTAGTAAATGTCGAAGCACAAATTTAGATAAGTTATTGTTTTCTTATATGTAGTTAAGGTTTGACTCAGCAGAATATTTTTTTAAACAGGTAAATTTTAACTTTTCATGTAATTAACCAAGCCAAAAAATAGGATTTACCTATATGTCATTAGGCATTTCACTATAGGAATCCACTATTCGATTTCACCAGTTCGATAATATATAACTATGAGAGTGTTCTAAACGACAACTGAGTTTGAAAAGGAATCTAACCGAGAGGGTGACCAGTGATCACCTTTTATGCAAGGGTACTGATAACGGTAACTATGAATTATAAATTAGAGAGTCCATGCATGATTTTAATATTTTCCTTGCAGCCATAAAATGTAATGTTATAACATAACATTTTATGGCTGCACTACCAAACCTTTTTAACTTTCTATAAATAGAAATAAGAATAATAAAAAATAAAAATATATTTACAGATTGGGAGTAAAACTATAAGTGTCAAAGTTGGCATCATTAGTGCATCCAATTTGTCTTGATTAGTAAATATTAACGTTAATAAATTTTAAGGAGAAATAACTATGCAAAATCAATCAACAACACAAGATGCGGTACAGTTATCGACCCAAACCTCTTCGTTATCAAAACCTTTGCAAATTGCATGCGCGTTATTACTCGGTTGTGTCATTTTATATGGTGTAGGATTTGTCAATGCAGCAGTTGTGCATAATGCAGCACACGACATTCGTCACGCACAAGCTTTCCCTTGCCATTAAAAAATAGCAAGGGAAAAACTGTTTTTAGAATTAATAAAGCTCTTTCAATCTTGCTTGCTTGAGCACTTTTTTAGTGCAACTAATCACTCATTTAGTGCAGCATATGATGTGTTACTACGTCTGAAAATTCGATTACGAAGTTATTTTTAGTGTAAAAAATATTTCGTTTTCAATAATAAAAATCAAATTTGGATCTTAATAAAATTCCATAGTAAATGGCTATGGGTCCAATAATAATAAAAACTTGGGAGGAATAGGGAATGGATGCATCGTTATCTATTGGTAACTTTTATTCAAAAGACCATATAAAAATAATACAAGCGATACCGCCAAAATTTAAATTCATTACTTGCTATAAACCTGTATTCACGAAACATGTAATCATTTTGTTAACTTGTCTAGTATTCTGCCAAATCAGTTTTGCCGAGGATAATGTCGAGCTGGAGGATATGACAGTTGAAGGCAGTGAAATTTTTGAATTTGACCAACCTGGTGAATTAAATCTTTCAACACCAAGTGATACTGGAAGTAGATTAGGTTTAACACCATTTGAAACACCTGCTTCAGTTGAAATAATTGATCGAACAAATTTAGAACGAATCGGAGCGCAGAGTATTGGGGATGCTTTAATAACGCTTCCGGGCGTGACGGTGGGTAATTCTCCTGCGGCACCTTCAAGTTTTTCTATGCGAGGATTTACTAGAAGTCAGATTACTATATTACGAGATGGTTTATGGTTGGGGCCTGCGAATATGGTGCTCCGACCACAGAATGCATGTAATTTGGAACGTCTCGAATTAATCAGAGGTCCCGCATCTGGTTTGCATGGGCAAGGTACTGTTGCAGGTGCTATAAATTCGGTGACTAAAAAAGCACGTGAAACAGATATTTATAATCATACTGCGCAATTGTCTTATGGTCGGTGGGACACCTATCAATTGTGTGGTGGTAGCGAAGGGCCTGTTTCGGACTCCCTTTGGTATCAATTTGATATTAGTCAAAATGGGGCCGATGGCTTTGTTGATGATATGGATCCTGAATCGACCAATATTAATGGCAGTTTATTGTGGAAACTTAAAGATAATCTTTCTGTGACTTTTAGTGCGGACTACTTAGATGATGAATTAGCCAACTACTGGGGAACCCCTCTCGTGCCAGCAAATGTAGGTACTGATCCTATCAGTGGAATTATTGATACCGATGCAGGTACAGTCATTGACGATCGCACTCGTGATGAAAACTATAATGTGTCTGATTATGAAGCAGAGTCCGATCAACTATTGTTACGCACAGATATGGAATGGGCGCCACGAAGTAATGTTCGTGTAAAAAACACGTTGTATTACTTTGATGCTGAGCGCGATTGGTTTAATGCGGAAGGATTCTTTTTTGACGAAGGTACAGGGTTGATCGAACGTAGGAATGGAATTTTCTTTGTTCAGCATGAACAAAGAACGTGGGGCACCAAGCTTGATATCACCACGGCTCACCAATTATTTGGCAGAAATAACCAGTTCGTAGTAGGTTTAGATTACCAAGATATTGATTTTAGACGTACTCGGGGATTTCGTATTGATCCTACTATTATACCTGGTGACTCTGTTGATCTATTTGATCCAGTCCAAGGTGTTTATGGGCCGGTTGAACCAAGAGGGATCAGTCCTACCGATATAGATACCTGGGGAGTATTTTTTGAAAACGCATTACAAGTGACCGATAGATTAAGTTTAGTCGCGGGAGCGCGTTACGAAGATCTACAATTGCGACGCAAAAATTTTAATGCAGCTGGTGTAGAAGAAGACAGTGGATTTGGGCGAGACTTTGATTCAGTGGGTTGGCGCGTTGGTGGCGTATTTTCTTTAACTCCTAATGTAAATGTTTATGCACAATATAGTGATGCACAAGACCCAGCTAATTCTAATATTTTTCTTGTGAATGCTGGTGAAGATTTTGATCTCACTGATGCGGAACAGTGGGAAGTTGGATTGAAAGCAAGGAATATTGATAATTCCTTAAATTTTACAATCGCATATTTTGACATCGAGCGAGATGATGTGTCTGAAACTTTTAGCCGTGATAGTACAACTAACGTGGGCGGCAGGGATTCAAAGGGATTTGAGGCCGCGCTCAATTACGCACCTGTTTCTTACCTAGATGTAGCTGCAAATGTTGCCTATGTCGATGCCGAATTTAAAGGCTCCGCAAATTTTGATGAATTCGCTGGAAATACACCACCCAACGTACCGGATTGGACTGCAAATCTTTGGGTCAATATTCGGCCGTTTCAATCGATTCCATTAGAATTTGGCGCATGGTACCGATATGTCGATGATCGTGAAGCTTCTAATGCTAATGATGCGACATTGAAAGATTATTCCTTGTTAGATTTGTCTGCCACTTACAAATATCGTAACAATTTAGATATCACAGCGCGTGTGCGTAATGCCACGGATGAAGATTATGTTGAATGGGCGGATGTATTTTATTTTCAACAAACTGATCCTACTTTTCCGACTGCCAATCAAGTCTTGTTGGGTGAACCAAGAAGTTATGAGTTAAATCTTGTATACCGGTACTAACATGCAAAATGAAGTATTTTATATTCATTCATCGATGGCTCGGGGTGGGATTGTGTTTGTTTTTTGCTGCGTGGTTTCTGAGTGGTGTGGTTATGATTTTTCATCCATACCCATCACTAAGTGAAGTCGAAAGACTCAAGCGCAGTGAAATAATCCAATATTCAAAAGATTTAATATCGTTATCTGAATTAAAATCTTTTCAACTAGAAAATCCATCACAAGTCACGCTGATCAGCAAACTCGGTGAGCCATATTATTGGTGGGAAAGCGAAACAAAATCTCGAATTACTATGGTTAATGCGATTACAGGTGATACGCCCGATTTTAATCATGATCAAATACATAAAATTGCAAGTAACTTTTATCCAGACAAAGTCGTTGAAACAATTAACGCTGGCATTGAATATGATCAATGGATTGTTAGTAACCGTTATGACCCTTATCGGCCTTTTTATCGTGTTGAGTTTGATGACAATGAGAAAACATGTATTTATATCTCTAGTCGCAGTGGGCAAGTGTTACAACAAACTACTCGAAAACAGCGCGCATGGAACTACCTAGGTTCTGTAGTTCATTGGATCTATCCAACTGTTATACGCAAAAACTGGGCTCTATGGGATCAACTAGTTTGGTGGTTAGCATTAGCCGGAATTGTTAGTGCAATTACAGGGATAACATTAGGAGTGATTAGATCAATACGAGCACAGAGTGGATGGTCAGAGTATAGTGGGTGGTTGTATTGGCACCATTTAGGCGGGCTAATAGTTGGTATCTTAGTGTTAAGTTGGATTTTTAGTGGTTGGTTATCGATGGATCATGGCCGCATTTTCTCAACGCCTGAGCCAACAATAATTCAGGCGAACGCATTTAATGGTGGTGCGTTAAACATAGATGTAAAGCAAATTGCAGGCTTGAAATCAGCTCTTACACCTTTTACAAACGAAATTGAATTTCAAGTTATTGCTAATGTTCCTTATTTACTAAGTAAATCTACTAAAGAGGATTATCAGACATGGTTATTAAATTCTGAAGGAAATTGGCTTCAACAAGAAAATGGATTGCCAAGACATCTAATTCAAAAAGCAATTCAAGCTGCTTGGCCAAATTCAAAAAGCACTGATTTTGCAAGTATTGCAAGTAACGATAAATTTGCACATTTGCGTGAAGGCAGTTTGCCTCCGAGTGCATTGCGTATAGTCTTATCCGATGATAAAAATACCTGGATTCATGTAGATAAGTATTCAGGGGATATCATTTCAGTGATGGATTCGAGTCGGAGATTATATAGATGGCTCTTCAATGGACTTCACAGTTTTGATTTTCCAGGACTAATATCGAGACCAATATTATGGTACTGCGTGATTTTAACTTTTCTAGGACTGGGGTTTTTATTTAGCATAACAGGAGCAATACTTGGTATTCGTAGATTGTTGCGATAGCGGAAATAACCGTAACTTAGATATGTAATATTAAATATAAGTAAATAATAATGAGTGAGAATAATTTAGAAAATATGGAACCTCCCATCGAACAAAATGAGGTAGTGAAATCTCTGGGGCCTCTTGAGCAAGAGTCAATTCCAGTTGCGCCTGAAAATAGTTGGTCGATTGATCAATTATTTTTTTTTATAGAAGCCGGTGGACCCGTAGTTGTAATTTTATTGCTGCTTTCAATAGTCGTATTAGCAATAGTACTGATGAAAATATGGCAATTTTATTGGATTCAATTGAGTGAACGTAAATTTATTAATTTAGCGCTAGATCAATGGCGAGATAAACAATATGAATCAGCAATAAGCACATTGAAAACATCAAGAAATCCGATTGCGCGTGTCTTAGAAACAGCGATGTATACAATTAAACATAAAAAATGTGATTTTGATATTGCACGTGAAGAGGTCTTACGCGTTGCAGCGATTCATCTAGCAGCAGTACGCTCGTATTTGAAACCAATTGAAGTGATTGCAGCTCTTAGCCCATTACTTGGGTTGCTTGGGACAGTATTTGGAATGATAGAAGCATTTAAACGTTTAGAAGCTGCAGGGACAGCAGTAGATCCTGCGATTTTATCCGGGGGAATCTGGGAGGCATTATTAACAACCGCGATGGGTTTGAGTGTCGCAATTCCTGCAATTTTTATATTGAACTGGTTTGAGCAAAGAATTGCTAAATTTCAATTAGCCATGGAAGATGCGATGACACAGGTTTTTACCTTATATGTAATGAACAAAGAGTCAACAAAAGTTGAGCCTACACTAGAAGCAGTCAAATCAACTTCTCATTCATCTGAGGAGATACGTCAATTAGTAAAATAAACGAACACCACTAATGCAGCTGGCAAAAACACAAAAAAAACACTCAATCGTTAGTTTAACTCCGCTTATAGATGTGGTTTTTATTTTGTTGATCTTTTTTATGCTTGCCTCGAGTTTTGCTGAGTGGCAATTTATTGAACTGAGTGTTGGCAAAGCGGAAGAGATGCGTGTAGATAGCCGTAGCACAAGTACAATAAAATTAATTACTGATGGAACTTTTACACTAAATGATAAAGAAATGAGAATGGAAGAAATCATTTCAATTGTTAGAGAGCGATGCCGAATCAATATTAATCACCCAATCATTATTCAGCCAGTTGAAGGAGTTTCATTACAATCCTTGGTTACAATACTTGATCAAATTAACGAGTTTGCAGGTAAAAATATTTCTTTAGCAAAAGTAGATTCTTAAACTATGCAGATAAAGCAAGTTACGACAACTAACCACTCTGAAAATATATTACCACTCGTAAATGTTGTTTTTTTATTGTTAATCTTTTTTATGTTAGCTGGAGCTTTTAGTAAACCGGATCTATTTGAAGTAATTGTACCGTCTGCAGAGAATGATAATGCTGCAGATCGTAAAGTTTTAACTATGTTAATAAACGAAAATGGTGAAATTGCCCATAATCAATCAATATTAAATGAGGAAGAGTTAGTCAAAACTATCAAGGATGAACTTGAAGATGGTTCGCTTGTACATCTTCAGCTAAAAGCAGATGCAAGCATGGATGCTATTCGCTTAATAGATCTAATGGAATTACTTAGTACTACTGAACTCCCTGCTATTCACTTATTGACTGTGGCACCCGGTTCTAAGCAATAGTAGTTAAAGAATGAATTTAGAAGAGCCGTTTCGAATTAGTTCTAAGCATTGGATATATGCGTTATTTTTGGCTCTAGCGGTACATTTAACTGTTTTCATGGCATATCAACCAAGCATGAAATCTGGAGGTGAAGAATTCAGCCAAAAAAGTTTAGTCATCAACCTTAAGAAAATTACTTTTCCTCCAAACGTAAATCCATCTCCCATTGTTCCACCAAAAGTAGAGCCACTCCCTAAGGAAAAACCCAAACCAAAAGTAAAGCCACAACCCAAACTAGAAGTTAAACCTAGCCCAATTGTAAAGCCTGTAAAAATTCAAGAGCCGCAAGTCAAGAAGCTTCAATATTCTAGCTCCACAAATACTGCCTCTGTTAACAAGGGGCTCAATACATCGCTAAAACGTAGTTATGAGTCTCAACTACTTGCGTGGTTGCATCGTCACAAAGAATATCCGAATATTGCGCGTCGGCGAAGTCAAGAAGGATCTGTAATTCTAAAATTTACAATTAATGCAGAGGGTAAGTTGCTTTCACATGAAATAACACAGGCATCTGAACATGCTGTGTTGAATAGTGCCGTTGTAAAAATGATAAAAAAAGCTTCTCCTATGCCCCCAGTTCCTGAAGCTTTGCGACGTGACCAAGTAAAATTTTCATATACGATTCCTATCCACTTTAAACTAAATAATAGAAATTAAATAATTTCTATTATTTTAATTATTACTTATTTTATGGAATGGTTTTGCCTACTGTAGAGCTTTCTTTGCTCTCAGCAAAGCGATTGAAAAATAATGCGCTAAATGCTCCTAGGACCATCCAAAATACAGCGTTCGTTGCTAATGTGGCTATATGAAAACTTGTTCTCAGTTCTTGCGGAGCCAAACCTTGATGCACTTCCGGCTGAGGTGCGCCAAAAATATGTGGTAGTGCGATTAAAGCGATGCCAAAAAGTTTTAAAATAGGTTTTGGTTGAAATGCAACAATCCATAATCCCATCGCAGTTAAAATGACAGTTAATAACCACCACACTTGGCGTTGTTCTAAGCCTGCAGCAGCATCTCCTGGAAGTTCCGGAGGTAAACCAAACGAAGGAGCAAGATTAAATACCAGCCACCCAGCAACGCCCCATAAGATTCCTTTTTGCCAAGTTACTGAACCCCTTAATGTATAGCCAACGACTAATAAAAGAGCAAAGCCAATTCCTATAACAACACTACTTGATGCAGTAAAAAAGGTACGTTCACCACCATCTTCTGGAGCCCAAGCTTCAGCTTCTTCTTCATGATTTGTAGCCGGTTCTTCATCTATTACTTCATAGGATTCAGCCTCCAATATCATTGGAACTACTGTGAAATGTTGAATACTCGCTAGTACTAGTCCAGCGATAATCCCTGAAAATAATGCACTCAAAAAGATTTGGTTAAATAATTTCATAATTTTAATTTTCTATTTAATTTAGAAATGCTAGTGGCATGGGAAAATCATGCTATGGCGGATGTCATGTGCGGCATTGTGTATGACTTCAGGGCTTGCAAATCCGACTAGGGCAAGAATAGAAACACCGATCAAAACTGCTGCAGAAATTGCATACAGGGATGCCCAGGGTAATACATGAATTTGATTCTGTTCGGTTTGACTAATAAATTTATTCACGGCTGTCACAAGTTTTCTCCTCGTACGAAAATATTGTTATAAAACTGCACTTTAAATGTGAAATGTATGCAGCTAATTTATTTGAAAAAGTTTATAGAATGCGACTTATAATTCAACCCTTATTAACCATAAAATCAATAGCTATTATCAATAGCAAAATATTAACTTGATAGACGTCAATTTCAATTATTGAGCGACAAGAGCTTATATATATTCTCAATCTTAACTGTTGAATTAGGGTGTTAACTTAAATATGAGTAATACCTAGAGGTTCAAATTTATAGTGGATAGCTATGAATAATTAGTTAAACGAGAAATTCACTTACTTTATGAAATGGATTTTAGTTGTACTGACTCCAGAGTTTTTCAATTCTACAAAACGGTAGGCAGGAGGAGGTTCAAGTAAACACTGCATTACATCACTGTTCGTTTTAAATTGATGACAGGTTGAAGGTGTTGAGAGCAAATGAATATTTGATAGCTTTTGGTTGATTTCCTGGTGTATGTGACCAAATAAAACCACAATGTATGCTTCATAGTGTTTAAGTAAATTTATAAATTCATCTTGATTAAAGAGACTTAATTTATCTAGCCATTTGCTATTTACTTTTATTGGCGGGTGGTGAATAGCAATAATAAATGATTGTTTGTTTTTGCTATTCAATATTTTCTTTAGTTGTGTCAGGTTTTGCTCGCCGATCAAGCCATGGTGTTTATTGTCTACACAGGTATTTATTAACACTAGCGTAGTCTCTCCAAAGTCAATTGTGTTTATTGAATGAGTAGGAGAGTGAGAAACAATCTCTTGCAAAAGCTGTGGTGAATCATGATTGCCTGGAACACAATAGATCGGCACCCTGATATCTTGGATGATTGATCTGAATATTGAGTAGCTTGCAACATTACCAGTTTGGGAAATATCACCGGTAATTAAAATAAAATCGATTTCTGGATAAGTTTCTATGCATTCAGATAATACGGATTGCAAGCTGTTTTTGGTATTGATTCCACGAAACACCCCATTAATATCATCTAGTAGATGAGTATCAGTGATCTGAATAAACTTTAAATTTTCAGGCATTATTTAAAAAGTCTGCTGATCTATGCAGATACCAAGTAGTACGCATAAAAATTTGTTATGTATACTATTTAGCTACAAGATTAACTTAGATTGCTAGTATTGCAATTATATTAGAGACAGTATTTTCTGTGAAAAATTTTATAGATTTTCTAGTAGATGCAATAACCAAAGGTACAAGGCCATTTCGCATTTTGTTATTTGGCGGCATATTTATGGCTTTGATTATAATGAACTTGCTTGCATTAATGTTGAATATTGATACGAAGTTAGGGGGTGATGTAAATCTCGAAAATATTTTATTAATGATTTTTTCTTTATTTTTGGGGTTTGGAATTTCATACGGCATAATTCATGTTGCTGATGCCAGTAAGAGAAAACGTAACAGAAATAACTAGTTCGTTTGCTCATTTCCATACAAAAATATATTCAGTATTGTCAACGCTGGAAGTATTGATACCAATTATTATTTCTGCATCTTGAAGTTTTAGTTTTTTATTAATCGATGAACTATAGAGAAGTTGCCGAAATTGTCTGTATTCCAAACCTTGTTCAATGTAGTTATTTTTTTGTAAATACGAATACAATTTCGGCAATGTAAAATGCCATTTATCAGACTCAATTTTAAAGTAAGCAGATTTTTTTAATTGGTTGATTTCATTATCATCTTTATTAGCCACTTTTTGAAAAAAAGAAGTAAGTAGTTTCTCCATAAGGGCTCTAAAATAATTTTACCAATCTGTGTATTTTAAGAATTTTCCATTCAATGTGATTACAACTCGATCACCTTTAGGGTTTTCCTCTTTGTCTATATCCATCGAAAAATCAATTGCGCTCATGATTCCATCACCAAATTTTTCGCCGATGATTTCTTTAATAGTTTCTCCATAAACTCCGACTATTTCATGAAACCGATAAACAACAGGGTCAGTTGGAATCGCCTTATCCCATGATTTATAAGGATACTCTTGTAGACAAGTACAAACATCATCTCCAAGATCTAATACACTGCATATACTTTTTGCAACTTCTTCTGTGGTGCTATTCATTCCAAAACATGCAGAAGTAACCCAGGTCGTGCCTTTGCCTACTTTGTTGGCAATAGCTTCCCATGTTAATCCTTTGGCTTTTTTAGCAGCAATAATTTGCTCTTTCATTTGTTCTTTATTCATTTAATTCTACTCCTGGTTAATAAAATAATTATTAATTATCTCAAGGTATACAATTCAAACATTGTTTTATTATCTATTCCAGAGAGTGATTAAAAGATGAAATTTTGCTTGCTTTAACTAAAAGCGATTGCACTTTAATCGTGCATTAAAGTTGAAAAAATTAGTATCAATCGTTATTTGTTATAAGATTAATAACTAATAACAATAATGATTTAACTTAGAGAGAGATATCAAATTCATTCTGTAGCATACGTGCAGTAAGATCGGAAGCTATTTCAATAAATGCGCGGCTTGAAGGACTTTTGTAACGACCTTTATGCCAAATTAAACTAACTGTTTTATGTGGTATTTCAGGAATAAGTACTATTGAGTATAAATTTGGATTTTTACGTATAAGAGTTTCTGGAAGTAAAGTAGCGAGTTTGCCTAATTCAACCATTTCTATAATTACACTTAACGAATTTGTTTCAACCGATATCCGCGGTTCAATTTGATAAGTCTGACAATAACGGTCGATATGTCTTCGAAGCGCAAAGTTGCTATTCAATAAAGCAAGTGACTCATTACCAAAATCTAACGCACTCATTTCTCCTGTATTATGACGGGGGTGATTTTTGCCTACTGCTATACATAAAGGTTCTTCAAATAAAATATAATTTTCGATGTCGGTTGACTCATTCTCTTCTAAAGCTGGGCGTGTGAATGCAATGCCGATATCAATCTTGTCTTCACCTACCGCAATCTCTAAATCATCTTGAGACATTTCTAGCGTACTGATTTTTATTCCCGGATGAAGATTGTTGAAATGGGATAATAATGAGCACGTTAAGTGGTCTGTAATGGGTGTCCAACCTAAACGTAATGAACCTTTGCTTAAATTTTTTACATCGTGAATGGCTCTTGTACCGGCATCGAGTTCACCCCATGCGCGACGAGCATGAAATAAATACACTTCACCCGCATCTGTAAGGCGAACACCGCGCCCTGTGCGATCTATAAGTGGAGACTCAAGAATCTCTTCTAAATGTTTGATTTGTTGTGAAAGTGTTGGTTGAGAAACATGCAATGCATCGGCAGCACGTGTATAGCTGCCTTGTTCAGCAATAGCAATTAAATACTGCAATGAGCGAGGAAAAACATTTCTTTGTTTCATAGTAAATTCTTATAGGTTTTATAACTACAAAGACTTGGACTAATAATATACCACCATTAGACTTGTCATATAGCTAATCCTATATCCCTTAAGATAAGTATATTAGTAAATACTAAACTATAACGGATTGCTTAGGTTTAAGCGTGGGTTAGTGAAAATAATCGAACTATAAAAATCAAGGAGTCCGGGACTATGTCAGAAGCCACACGAAAACGTGTCTTAAATCATCTGGATTATGTAGGTTTATTGCAGCCAGCAATTCACACCGAAACGCACGCACCATCACCTGATGAAGTAACGAACGATCAATATCGTGCTTATACACGTCCTTCTCATGATATTGGAGGAGAACGTGATGTTTCCATTCAGTGGGAAGAAAAAGAAGAAGAGATTTGGGAGCACAATACTTTTGTGACGTGTGAAGTACTGGCATGGCGAGGTGTTTGGAATGCGGAGGAGAGACGTCGTCGTCAAAACGTTGACGTAGGTCAAACCCAGTATTTGGGACTTCCTTATTACGGGCGCTGGTTACTAACGGCTGCTTTAATTTTAGTAGATAAGCAATTTGTCACCCTGACTGAACTACATGAAAAGATTGACGAGGTAAGTAAGCGCTATGAGTAAGCCACATTATGATTTAGAACATCACGTAAAAAAAGCTACTGGGATTGGGGATCCTCAATGCTTTAAAGGTGAAGCGGGTGATCCAAGATTTAAGGTTGGCGATAAAGTTAAGATCCGTGATTTACCCGATGTATTTTATACGCGTACACAAGCGTATACGCGTGGCTGCGAGGCTACAGTCGTAAGACTCGTTTATGAAACTCCACCGGCAGAAGATGAAGCTTGGGATAACACTGAAAATGTTGAATGGATGTACAGTTTATTGTTCAAACAAAAAGATCTTTGGCCTGAATATGCGGATGCATTTTCGCAAGACACATTAGAAACTGAAATTCCTGAACATTGGTTAGAGCCTGCTTAACATTACAAGGTTTATCAAAGTTTAAAATAAATATTAGAAGAGGAACAAAACATGGCGGATAAACATAAAGCTGCACCTATGGTAGATGAAGTCAGCGAATTTGAAATCCTTGAAATAGCTGTTCGCGAACTTGCAATTGAAAAAGGTCTATTTACTCAGGAAGATCATAATGCCTGGACAGACTACATGCATACTTTGAGTCCGGTTCCAGCTGCACGTTTGGTGGCTAAAGCATGGCTAGACCCGGAATATAAAAAACTTGCAATTGAAGATGGTGTTAAAGCAAGTTTAGAAGTGGGTATTGATTGGGTAAAACAAATGCCAACTCAATTTGGTACTCCAAGTGATTACTGCAATTTACGTGTTATGGCGGATACCCCAACTTTAAAACATGTTGTGGTATGTACATTATGCTCGTGCTACCCACGTCCAATTTTAGGTCAGTCGCCTGAGTGGTACCGCACGCCTAACTATCGTCGGCGTTTAGTTAGATGGCCTAGACAAGTTTTATCTGAATTTGGTTTACAAATACCTGATGATGTTGAAGTACGTGTGGTCGATTCAAATCAAAAAACTCGTTACATCGTTATGCCGGAGCGACCTGAAGGAACAGAAGGCTGGACTGAAGATCAGCTTACTGAAATTGTTACACGCGATTGTTTGATTGGTGTTGCATTACCCAAGCCAGGTAAGACTGCCAACGATCCTCGTCCGGTTCGTAAAGCGCTTAAACCTTATGGCCATTAACAATAATGACTTCAATTAATCCAGAAAAAATTGAACTTGATGAGGAAATGTCCAAACGCGATTTGGATAATTCTCCAATAGCTGTATTAGAAGAAATAAAAAAAGAAGGTCAAGGGCGTGCTTGGCAAGATCTTAGTAAAAAATGGGGTGTAGACAATCCTGACCCACCTTGGAAAGTAACTTTAGAAGCAACTTGTGATGTGTTATCGGAAGTTTCGTGTGCTTTGTCAGGTGTAGAAAGACGTTGGGAAGAAGACGATCTGGTTGAAGAGCTTTATAAAGATGTTCCTTATCCAGAACGACAATTATTAGCCCTGGCACATACTATGATTCGTCGAGGTTTAATTGATGAAGAGGATTTAAGAAAGCATATGAAAGTGGTCGATAAACGATTACATATGGTTTAAAAAATCAATATCAAAAAATAAAAAGAAGCTATTTAATAGCTCAAAAATAAATTAAAAATTTCTAAGAAATTAGAAGCAGAGGAGCACATGTTAAAAATTTTTATGAAATCTTCTTGGGGAAGCGACGACCCAACGCGTGCTGCTATGGTCTTAGGTCATAGCCATGCCTTAGCTAGCGCAGGTCATGAAGTACGGATTTTTTTGTTGGGTGAAGCAGTTTGTTTAGCTCGAGAAGTTGTGCGTGAAAATTTAAAGCCCGTGGGTTGGCCATCTGTTGCTGAACAATGGAAAAATGCTTTAGACGAAGGTGTGCGAATAGAATTTTGCGGCGCATGTTCGAGGGCTAGAGGTATCACTGAAGACGATATGGCAAATGCCGGAGGACAGCCTGGCAATCCGGATACTTTTGTGGAAGACACTGAATGGGCAGATAGGATTATTGCGGAGTAACTCTCTTTATTAATTATGAATGAAAATAATAAAAAGGAATTCATCTCTGACATGGAGGAAATAAATTGGCTATTTTCCATAATATAAAGGGAAGTTTAATTTCGTTAACAAGTGCTGAACAAGGTGCGAAGCATTTTGGGACTGCGTTTACAGATAAGGAAACAAACATGGCGGAGCGCAATGGCGTACATATTAATGTAAGGGACTTAACACATAGATATAATCCAAAAAGCCCACTTACTTTTGATAAAGTAAATGTAGAAGCTGAACCGGGAGAATCTATTGTAATCATTGGGCGTTCAGGCTGTGGTAAATCAACATTGCTACACATTATTGCGGGATTGTTAGGTGGTTATACCGGAACCAATCAAATAAATAACAAAGATGTCAGGGCAGCTTCTTCTAAATGGATCATGATGTTTCAAGCTCCGCATTTGTTTCCATGGATGACGGTAGAGCAAAATGTTGGAACTGGATTACGATTTGCAGGTTGGCCAAAAGAAAAAATACGAGAGCGTGTATCCGAGACCATTAAATTGGTTCATATGGAAGAGTTTGCACATAAAAATACGCAAGATTTGTCTGGTGGACAACAACAGCGCG
Source organism: Gammaproteobacteria bacterium (assembly GCA_028279275.1). GTDB lineage: Bacteria > Pseudomonadota > Gammaproteobacteria > UBA4575 > UBA4575 > JABDMD01. The sequence continues at coordinate 119,456 of JANQOB010000002.1, forward strand.
TAGCTCTCGCAAGGTCATTGGTAATGGAACCAGAAATGCTATTACTTGATGAACCTTTTTCTGCATTAGATGCATTTACACGCGCTTCTTTGCAGAAAGATGTAAGAGCCATTAGTAAACATTTGGGTTTTAACATTGTGATGGTAACCCACGATATTGATGAAGCGGTAATCATGGCCGATCGGGCGCTCATCATGGCAGGGTCACCAGGCAAAATGATGCATGATTTGCGCGTTGATTTACCTGATCCACGTGATCGAAATGATCCAGAAGTGCAAAAAATGCGTGCCCATGTGATGCAAGTTTTTCAGGAAGCTGCAGGCTCGCCTAAGGGCAGCGAAACATAGGATAGTTAAGAAAGTGCAGTTTCAACTGTCGAAAAGGTCGACAACCGATGCTTAGATTCGCGGTCTAGGCATTATGAAGAGAAAACTACGAGAGTAACGATGAGAGGAATTCCAATATGAAGAAAATTTATCAAAAACATGGTGAGGGGATTATTCATGATGATCCGAATCTCGCCATTGAATATGACCCTTTGTTTAAAGGTGTTCTAGGCACAGGCCTGAATCGGCGCGAGCTGTTGCAGGTGGGTGCTGCATTAGGTACTGCAGGGATGTCCATGCCGGCATTTTCTGCAAAGAAGAAGTGGGATCCAGTAATAAAAATTGGATACATTCCAATTACAGATGCAGCAGCATTATTGATTGCGCATGACCAAGGTCTTTTCAAAGATGAGGGTATCGATTCCAAGAAGCCCACACTGATACGTGGGTGGTCGCCTTTAGTAGAGGCCTTTGCTGCTCATCGATTCAACCTTACTCATATGTTGATTCCGATTCCTGTTTGGATGCGGTACAACAATAATTATCCAATTAAAATTACCGCATGGGACCATACTAATGGTTCGGCAATTTTAGTTGGGAAAAATAGTGGTATTAATGAACCGAAAGATTTTGGTGGTAAACAATTTGCAGTACCGTACTGGTACTCTATTCATAACATTGTTTCTCAGCGAATCATGAAAGCGGCAGGTATTAAGCCAGTTATCAAACCTCAATCAGCAAAGCTTGCTGATGATGAATGTAACTTCCTAGTACTTGCACCACCGTCTATGCCACCCGCGCTTGCCGCCGGAACGATTGATGGTTATTGCGTAGCAGAACCATTTAATGCTTTAGGTGAATTGAAAGCAGGCGGTAAAGTCTTACGATTCACGGGTGATGCTTGGAAAGGACATCCTTGTTGTGTTGTTGTTATGCATGAAGACGATGCAATGGATCCGGATCGTGCTTCATGGGCACAAGGCATACATAACGCTGTGGTTAAAGCACAAATTATGCTTGCAGAAAATCGTGAATCTATGTCTGAACTACTCTCTAAGGATGGTAAGGGTTACTTGCCAGTGCCTAAAGAAGTTGTGAAGCGAGCGATGATGTTCTATGACCCAGCTTATTACAACAATCCACTTGCAATTAAGCATCCTGAGTGGGATCAAAATCGTATTGATTTCCAAGCATGGCCTTATCGTTCTGCAACGGAGCTTGTTGTAAATGATTTGAAAGAAACTGTTGTCACAGGTGATGCTAAATTCTTAAATACACTTACTCCACAACATGTTGCGGATGACTTGGTCAATTACGACTTTGTTAAGACATCATTGGAAGCAAATCCTAAGTGGAGAAACGACAAGAGTGTTCCACAGGAAGGTGATCCCTACATTCGCACGGAGACATTTGTACTTTAAATGAGCAATGGAGATGCAAAAACTGAATTGATTGATGCCGGGGCAGGAGGCGTTCCTAGCTCACAACAATCACTAGCTAAATCCTTTGGATTGAGCTTATTCTATTGGGCTGCTGGCTTATTTATTCTCTTCGTACTCTGGTGGATTGGGGGTTATCTCATTGAGATAAACCCCAATACCACGAATTTTAAAGACTTTGGGCCGATACCAACGTTCAAAGCTTTTCCAGAGTTATGGGGTGAAGGTAAAATACAAGCTGCGGTCTATACCAGTGGGGGTCGTCTAGGTGCAGGATTACTGATCGCGATAATCGTTGGAATCCCAATCGGTATTTTACTTGGCAGAAGTAAAGTATTTCGAGATTTAAGTAATTCTCCGTTTCAGTTAATTCGTATGATTAGTCCACTTTCATGGGAGCCCATAGCAGTAATTGTTTTCGCTACCTGGAATGGTGCAATCGTTTTCTTAATCGCAATTGCGGCAGTTTGGCCCATTGTATTTGCTACCGCAGCAGGGCTTGCAAAAGTAGATCCTGCTTGGTTTAAAGTGGCAAAAAACTTAGGTGCGAAACCATGGCATATGGTCACACAAATAATCTTACCTGCCATAATGTTTGATATTCTGACGGGTGTTCGTCTTGCGCTTGGTGTTGGATGGATTGTTTTAGTACCCGCAGAATTTCTAGGTGTGACCTCAGGTTTAGGCTATTCCATTGCAGATGCTCGTGAGACCTTATCCTACGATCATCTAACGGCAATGGTGTTAGTCATTGGTATCATGGGTTATATATTGGATAGCTCGTGCGCAATGCTTATTAAAAAATATAGTTGGCATCATTAATGTAGTGCCTGCTTAATTATAAATAGATATATATTACTATCTAGGAGACATAACTATGCAAACTCAATCAACTACACAAAGCACTATTCAAATTGCTTCGCGTACATCAGCGTTATCGAAACCGTTACAAATTGCTTGTGCGATTTTACTTGGTTCTGTAATTCTTTATGGTGTAGGGTTTATGAATTCTGCAGCTGTTCATAATGCAGCGCATGATATTCGTCATACACAAGCATTCCCTTGCCACTGATAGATAACGTTTGATATACAAAAGTGATGCTTTAAATAAGCATCACTGACTTGTTGCATTCCACAAAACGGTGGATGAGGGCGCAGTGATTCGAATAAGTAATTTTAACTGATAACTAAATTTATTCTAAATTTGTCCAGGTTGGGAATTTTTCTGTAAATTCATTAAGAACTTTTAGATGCTCCTCAACAAATTGAGCTTGTTGGAAAACATCAGCTGCAACCTTATCAGGGAATGGCGATAGCTTATACACTCTTTCAACACCAATTTGGGAAGCAAAATATCGCAGCTCAGAAAGTATAAGAGAACTTAAATCAAAAACATCTGAGGTGTTTATTGGTACTTGCACATCATCGCCAAGATCTAGCATATCTATACCAGAATCTTTAGCTATTTCCTGAATAATGCGAAAATTTCGAAGCATTACATTATATGAATCAATGGGTGCAGTACCTGCTTGGTAGGCAGGTAAAGTTGGAGCATTTAAGCTCCATACTGGAGCAATTTTATTAAGAATATCAATGAGGTATGCGTTGGCTTGTTCCACGATAGCATAAACATCACCTTGCTCAATCGGTTGTTCCAATATTAGATTTAACTGCCGATTTGCCTGAACAATTTGCTTGAATACATCCGTAAGTGATTTTTTTGTGTCTTTGGTGAGATTTATTTTTTGTGTTGTATCTTCACGAATACTTAAGCCTGCTTTTGCGCAACGAATTTGGCTCCATGCATCATTAACAATCTCATATACGTCTTTTGCAGTAATGTCTTTTGGAATCGTGTATTGCGCTGCAAGTGGTGGTGCGAAAAGTGATTGGATTGTTTCGTGACAAAGTCTTCCAGCCTTTTGGCGTAAAGTGAGCGCTTGAAAATAAACTTCACGCGGATAAACGTTTTCAACTGGAATGCTTTCTCGATCATCAATGCTAGCCTGTTTATGTTTTCGAATAAGCTCAATTTCATGTTGTACCTGCTCAACCATTTGATAGGCGAGCACAGGGCTGAAGTTGTTTGTTGCGCTGATACCTGCACTTGGTAGAAATAATAATATGATAGAAAAAAACGCATAGAATTTGAGATTATTATAGTAAAGCACTTTTACTCCTTATCTTACTCAAAGTCTTTTCGCAACAAGCGTGCGAATTGAAATTATTCGCGCGAGTAATTTTTTAGTAAGTAAGTTAATTTTACCAGTGTGTAATAAGTGGTGCACTTAGTATTTTTCGATAGAAAATATTTAAATTAGTTATTAGTAATAATTTAATAACCTTATTAAACACTCGTTAATTCAAAATTATAAAGCTAATTTAAATATATACTGATTGGTTGAAGTAGCTATAGTAATTCAAACTTAGTAATGAATCATTTAAGTTAAGCGTAGTGCTCAAAAGCCTTGGGATTCAAGGAAAGATGTGTCTGATTAATAAGAACATTAAAGAATGATATTCAATTAACATGTTTTTATAAGTTCTATTGCTGTGCATGTAAAACGGACAAGCATAAAAAAACCAGGACTGTGCGTTACAACAGTCCTGGTTTTTACGTTAATATGCTTATTTATTTATATCTGTATTGAAGTAGCACCCACATCTTTTTAGTGTCAACTCCAAAGTCATCTGCATCATAATCAGCGTATTTAATTGCTCCAAGTAAGCCATTTACTCCAAACATATTTGGTTTACCCCATAAGAAGTTAATCTCATCACCATAATCGTCTGGACCAAAATCATCGTCTTCAGCTTCATAATCATGATAGGCTAAAACAATCTTGTTTTTACCAATATAATCGCCGAATAGTCCTAATATTTGTAAAGTGACGCTTGTGTCCTCTAGACCACCTACAGGTGTAGCAGATCCGCCAGGTGCTGCAACAAATACATCGGCCCATCCATTGAAAGCATGTACAGTTGCCAATGGTGTTTGTACAGCATTTACACCGTTGCCCTCTAAGACTTCACGACCCACTCTAATTTGATATGTAGGTTCACCAACTGGTAAAAATCCAATGTTATCAACCCGAGTTCCTCCCCATTGAAGACCAAGCTCTATGTTGAAGTAGTCGTTATCATCAAAATCTGCAACTTCTGCACCAGTAACGGGGCTTTCGCCTGCATCATCAGTTGGATCCTGATTGGCCCACTCAAATTCAGTCTGAAGATCAAATGAGTCTCCAATTTCATGTCGACCCACAAAACGTAATCCTAATGTATCTGAATCAAATACATTGCCAGTTATAAAAGGAGGGGCGATGCCATTACCTTCTGGAAAGGGTGTTCTAGGATTGTCATTAAAGTCGAGTAAATAGCCATAAGCAGTTAATTTGCCAAATTCAGGGAATGTATAAGTAAGGTTGATTAAATGGCCATCATCAAATTTCCATTCATTAAAGATAGAATTTTCGCCGAATAAACGCTTTACTTTTTTAACGTATGAATAAGAAATGCCAAGATTTTTGATAGAGCTGTTATCAAACCTAAAGGCATTCATAGAAACATTGTTATTTCTCCAAATCACATCACCCACCCAGCGGTGATTATCGTAAATAATCGTTTGACGTCCTAGTTTAAACGACGTATTACCATCACAGAATCCGGGAGTGTTTGGGCAACTGCCTGAACCACTGCGCCAACCAATATAAGCTTCATTCACTTCACCAAAATCATTATCAGGAATGATGGCATGTCCTTCAGCTGCTCTATTTCCCGCAATTGGATTTGGGCCAGGGCCAAGTGGTGGAATTCGGAAATCATCATCAAGGTTGAGTGAGTTGTCATTCCAGTTCTTTGCTGCTTCTAATTCTAGGCGTCCATAGAATCCATGATAACGGGCAGTAGTAAAACCGAACTGGATTCTTGTACTAATTAGATCTGCATTATCAGCATCAGCTACAAAAGAGGTATCCGGCTGATCTTCTTCTACATCTTCCCAACGAGTTCTGATCCAAAAGTCTTCACCACCTTCGGTAAACATGGCACCTAAACTTCCTACTTCAGGATAAAGTTTATTGTGCGGCGTAAAATGTGCATTGGGGACATCAGGGAAACCTACGGCTCCCACACTTTGTGCCAGTAAGAATGTAACTACTGCTGTGAGCAGTGAGAGTGGTTTTAAATAGACCATGATAGCTTGCTCCTCCCTTGAAAGAATTAGACCGGTTTCGTTAGGCATTCCGGTCAAGCAACTAAGTTAACCTTAGTTTTATATTTCTTATATGCAAATTTTATAGGCTCTTAACACCTACTCATTAGCAATATAAAAGAATGGTCGTCTAGCTTCCAAGACTTTGTAGCTATTGAATCTATAGGTAAATGTTATGGGAAATCGAAAGTTTATGAAATTTCATTGTCAGTAAATCAAAATTAAGAGCTATTTGGTCAGAGATACCTTGAAAGGCTCATATTATCAATAGCTTGAATAACCTTTTTCTAAAAATTTCTGCATGTTGAAGCCAATTGATGCGTTCGACAGTGAACTTGAGCATGAAAATGTATCATCCTGTGATATTCCACATATGTTTCAGGGTTATATGCGATACATTCTAAATTAAATTTGCTGTAGCTTTTGCTGGTCTTGGTTTTTTGTCGTGCAAGTATATTCTCATCCGTTATTTTTAATATTTATCTTAAGCAAATCATTTGTCACTGTAATTCAATTTCATTTTCTATCAGTTCTTGTTTAAGTGTCGTTAAATTTTTATCTAGCAACACCATAGTCGTTTTTTTGAATTCGTTGATTCTTTCATCAAACTTATTTGCAATATAAATTGTATCGTTAGAGGGGCCTCGTTTATTGAGCTTTTCTATTACAAGCTCTGAATATTTATAAAAACTGGTTACTCCAGCTAAGATTTCAGGTGGTGTAGTTAATAATGCTGGTGAAGACTTTAATGAGTCCCAGACAAGATATTCTGGGTGGTTTGACCATTGACTATTTTTGTTATATCGAGCTCCTCCTTTTCGATAGTTATTAATAATTTCTTCATATACATTTATATTGTAATTCAGTTCATTACGTAACGAAGCCCGTATATAGTAACTGTCACGATCTGCTCTTACAGATTCGAACTGTATGGCCGTTTCAAGTGCTGCATGTGCGGCCAAATAAACACCAAGAACAGTTGAAAAGACGATAAAAAAGTTACCTATCCAAAATTCCCAATTTGCCTTACCCAGTCTAGCTTTTGTCCTGGCGAAAAATTTTGTTGGTGAAAGCAATGCTGTTAAAGCCATAATTCCTCCGCATATAGCATGGAAAATATTCTAATTAAATTAGGAATTTTGGTTATGCTTTAATCAATATTTGCTATGTTTTAATACGACGAGCTGTAAGCTATAGTCATTCTGCGGCTTGTGTCAGTACCCATGTGACGAATTACTGTGAACCCCGCCAGGCCCGGAAGGGAGCAACGGTAGCAGTTGCTTCGGGTGCAAAGGGATTGCTGGCACAGGTCGCACTACTATATTAAAAGGATCATCAAAATAACCCCAGAATGAGTTATCAAGCACTTGCCCGAAAATGGCGACCGAAAAACTTCACAGAAGTAATTGGCCAATCTCATGTTGTGAAGGCATTGGCGAATGCATTAGATCAAGATAGAACTCATCACGCGTACTTATTTACGGGTACACGTGGAGTGGGTAAAACGACTTTGGCACGAATTTTTGCAAAATGCTTGAATTGTGAAGAAGGCGTGTCTTCGTCTCCCTGCGGACAGTGCAGTGCGTGTGTAGGGATTGATACAGGGCGTTTTATTGATTTAATTGAAGTGGATGCTGCTTCACGTACAAAAGTGGAAGATACACGCGAGCTTTTGGATAACGTTCAATACAGCCCCACAAGTGGACGATTTAAGGTTTATTTGATTGATGAAGTACATATGTTGTCAGGGCATAGTTTTAATGCATTGTTAAAAACTTTAGAAGAGCCTCCGCCGCATGTGAAATTTCTATTAGCGACTACAGACCCGCAAAAATTACCTATAACCGTATTGTCGCGATGTTTGCAATTCAATTTAAAGCGGCTTTCTAATGAGGCAATTTCTAAACAATTGGAAAAGCTTCTGCAAAACGAAGAGATATCATTTGAAAAAAATGCATTACATGCCCTAGCGCGCGCAGCTGATGGAAGTATGCGTGATTCACTAAGTCTGCTAGATCAGGCGATCGCTTTCAGTGATGGGAATGTTAGCGATAAAGCAATTCATGAAATGCTAGGTACTGTGCCAAGAGAGTATTTACATAAAATCATGCAAGCATTATCAGACTCTGATGCGCAAGAAATGATGAAATGCACCCATGAATTGGCAGAACTTTCTGCAGATTTCAGCAGCTTTTTTGAAGATATTATTGAGGTTTTGCATCAAGTAGCATTAGCGCAAGCAGTACCTAGTATGCTTGAGACTATAGAATTTGATGCGGACATAGTTAAACAGTTGGTCAATAGCTTTGATCCTGAAGATGTTCAGTTGTTTTATCAAATTGCACTTATCGGCAAACGTGATCTTTATTTAGCTACGACGCCGCAAAGCGCATTGGAGATGACTTTGCTGCGTATGATTTCATTTCGGCCTGCATCAAGCACTGAGAGAAATATTGACCAGGTTAAAACGGCTGTATCTTTGGATAATAAACCTTCTGTAACACCTCCACAAAAAAATCTAGAGGTAAAAAAAAACCAAAATACGCTAACTGAGCTCGAGGAAAATTATGAGATATGGGCTGAATTAATCGAGAATATAGATTTACAAGGAGTATCATATTCTTTAGCTTCAAACTGTAGCGTTGATTCGGTAATGGATAACATAGTTGTTTTACATTTAGTGCAACAACACGAAGGAATTGCCACAGAAGGAGCTAAACAGCGTTTAGAGGATGCCTTGCGGGAATATTTTAATTGTGATTTACGATTAAAATTCGATATATCAAATGACGAACTTGAAACTCCAGCGCGCAAAAAAGATCGTGTAAAAGCAAAGATTCAATCCCAAGCCGAGAAAAATGCAGAAGAGGATGATGCCGTAAAAGCTTTGAAAGCCCAATTTGGAGCAGAAATTATTGAAGGTTCTGTTAGACCCATAGAAAATTAGATTGTGAAAACCACATCAGACAAAAAAGAGCGTGTTAAATTTGTCTAAATATAAAAATTTAAGGTGAAAACATGAAAGGTGGATTAGGTAACTTGATGAAGCAAGCGCAAAAAATGCAAGAAGAAATGCAAAAAGCGCAAGAAGAATTAAAAAATTTAGAAGTGGAAGGTCAAGCAGGCGGTGGAATGGTTAAAGTCACAATGACAGGTAAGCATGCCGTCCGTAAAGTGCAAATTGATGACAGCTTATTAAGTGACGATAAGGATATGCTTGAAGATCTCATTGCTGCTGCGATAAATGATGCATCTAACAAAGTTGAGACACTGACTAAAAATCAAATGTCTGATTTGACAAGTGGGCTAAATTTGCCTCCCGGAATGAAATTGCCTTTCTAAAAATTTTATATATATGTCATTTAGTTTATCAGGTAATGGCTCGCAGCCACCGTCACTTCTCGATAGCTTAATTGAATCACTTAAATGTTTACCAGGAGTAGGCCCTAAGTCTGCTCAAAGGATGGCTTTTCATTTATTACAACGTAACCGCGAAGGCGCCAAAACATTAGCGACCAATTTAGAAAGAGCCGCCAAAGAAATTGGTCATTGCAAAAGTTGTCGGACCTTTACCGAACACGAGCTTTGTTCGATATGCAGTGATAATAGTCGTATGAAGAAACAGATATGTATTGTTGAAAGCCCTGCTGATGTTTTTACAATTGAAAAAAGTACAGACTATAAAGGCTTATATTTTGTTTTAATGGGACGACTCTCGCCATTAGACGGCATCGGTCCAAAAGAGCTGGGTTTAGAAGTATTAGAAAAACGTTTAGCAGAGCAAGAAATTGAAGAAATGATTTTGGCTACAAATTCTACCGTCGAAGGCGAAGTGACTGCGCATGTATTAAGTGAAATGGCACGTAAACATGGAGTTAAAACCACACGGCTTGCACAGGGTGTTCCTGTTGGAGGTGAACTAGAATATGTAGATCAAAATACTATTGCGCAGGCGTTTAATGCACGTAAGCATTATTAATTAATAAAAAATAAATTCAAATATAAGGTTTGATCATATTTTGATAAGAAATATAACGTTCTGTATTAATTATATTCTTATCCACCGCTAATTTGACTGCACATTGTGGTTCGTTAATGTGTTTGCAGTCATGAAACTTGCATTGTCTGCTAAATTTATCAATTTCAATAAAACCTTTAATTATGCTTCTGGCATTAAGCTTGGGTGCGGAAAAATTTCTAACTCCTGGCGAATCAATTAATTCTCCACCATGTGGAAAATCATATAATGTTGTTGTACTAGTAGTATGCTTGCCCTGTGTAATTTGATCTGAAATTGACTGAGTTTCGATATTTAGATCGGGTATGAGCGCATTGATTAAAGTTGATTTCCCAACTCCAGATTGTCCTACAAAAATACAAGTTTTGTTTTTAAGTTGGTTTGCTAGATGATCTAGACTAGAAAAGTCATTTTTCTTTGTCTCAATAATTGGATAAGGGAGGTCTTTATATTTAGCCTTTATTATGGATACTACTGATTTTGCGTTATTTAAATCCATTTTATTTATTACAATAATAGTTTCAGCGGCAAGCAGTTCTGCTGCCACTATGTAATGATCAACTAATTCAAGAGAAGGTTCAGGTTCAACGGCACATACAACTATTATGGTGTCAATATTGGCAGCAGCAGTTTTTGTACTATGCTCTGTTTGCCTTACCAATTCATTTTTACGTGGCAGTTGTTCGATGATTTGGTCTCGATCCTGTTCGAATGAGGAACATACAACATTATCTCCGCATACTATGTGACTAAACTTTTTTGTAGAAATACATGTATGCCGTATGTTGTTCTCGTCTTTCACGACAAGATGCGCACCATGACGGCTAACAACTTTTGCGGGATATTTTTTGATGATAAATTAGAGATGTTAAAAGTTGTAATACATCTTGTTTAAATATGAGTGAACAGCATTTATCTGTTGTTCAGACCAATTTAGCTCAAGACTACTTTGGCAACGATTTACTTGTTTAGTCAAGGCTTCGCTGGAAGTCACATTGCGATTTTTACGAGTGTATAAGACCGAACCATCTCCGCCAGTCATAGCCGAGTGACATGCAATACAATTTTCTTCATGTAAGGTCGGCCCATCTTCCGCTAGGGCAAATTGAGAGGTGCAGCTGATTAGTAAAATTACAAATAAGTGAAGTTGAATTTTCATTTAAATAAAGTGAATAACTATAATAATTTGCTTTGTAGATTAGGTATGATATACAAAACCAGCAGGGAAATACCAATGTCTGTAGACGCTGAAAATTTAATCTGGATTGATTTAGAGATGACGGGTTTAGATACCATGTCTGATCGAATTATCGAAGTTGCCACGATTATTACTAATAAAGAATTAGAGGAAATAGCAGTAGGACCCGTTATAGCAATTCATCAGCCAAATACATTATTAGAGGCTATGGATGAATGGAATACTACTCAGCATACTCAATCAGGATTGATTGAAAGAGTAAAAAGTAGCTCTGCAAGTGAGCAGGATGCTGAAGCCGCTACAATTAATTTTTTGCAACAATTTGTTCCAGAAAACGCCTCGCCAATGTGTGGTAATAGCATCTGTCAAGACCGACGCTTTTTGGCCCGACTAATGCCCAAGCTGGAAGCATATTTCCATTACCGTAATCTTGATGTTAGTAGTTTGAAAGAGCTTGCACAACGCTGGTACCCTGATATAGCGAAAGGTTTTAGTAAAGAGTCTAAACATTTAGCATTGGACGATATTCGCGATTCAATTGAAGAGCTTAAGTATTATCGACAACACTTATTATTAAAATCAGATTAAGCCTTATCTAATAGTAGCGTAAACCGGTTTTGGTAATGTACTCACAAGATCGGGGTCAAGAACAGTGTCTATGTTTTCTAAAGTTGAATCTGTCTCAGGATAGTCTAATGTGTAGTGTAGTCCACGACTTTCTTTTCTTCTTAATGCACTACGAATAATCAAATCTGCAACCAGTGTTAGATTTCTTAATTCAATTAGATCACCGCTCACACGGAAGTTACTATAGTATTCATCAATCTCAGAGGTAAGCAGATCTACACGATGTTTAGCACGCTGTAAGCGTTTGTTGGTACGAACAATTCCAACATAGTCCCACATGAACCTACGTAATTCATCCCAGTTGTGGGCTACCACAATTTCTTCGTCTGGTTCGGTTACACGACTTTCGTCCCAATGTGGAATATCTGCCTTACTGCTTATTTTAGTTCCCTTGCTATTTATTAATTCACTTGTAGAGGATGCGAATACGAGACATTCTAAAAGAGAGTTGCTAGCCATGCGATTTGCACCATGCAAACCGGTATGTGTGGTTTCGCCTATAGCATATAAATTTTCAACATCTGTTTGACCTTTTAAATCGGTCATCACACCACCACATGTGTAATGTGCTGCGGGAACAACGGGAACAGGTTCTTTGGCCATGTCATAGCCAAGCTTTAAGCAACGTGCGTAAACATTGGGAAAGTGTTTTTGAATAAACTTCTTCGGTTTATGACTGATATCGAGGTACACACAGTCAACACCCATTTGTTTCATCTTATAATCAATTGCGCGTGCAACAATATCACGCGGTGCGAGCACACCACGAGGATCAAACTCATGTGCAAACTCGGTACCATTCGGTAATAATAATTTGCCACCTTCACCTCGAACAGCTTCAGTTATTAAATAAGATTTTGCTGTTGGATGATATAAGCAGGTAGGATGAAATTGCATAAACTCCATATTTGCGACTCGACAACCTGCACGCCAAGCCATTGCAATGCCGTCGCCGGAGGCTCCATCCGGGTTGCTGGTATATAAATACACTTTACTAGCGCCACCGGTTGCTAAAATAACGTGTTTGGTTTTAAAAGTTTTAACTTTATTTTCTTCCGTGTCGAGCACATACGCTCCAACACACTGATTTGTATTTTTTTTAGCTAAATGTTTATGAGTTGTAATTAAATCAATGGCTATATGATGATCAAATAACTCAATATTGCTTTTCTTTTGGGTGTTTTTAATCAATGCATTCTGAATTGCCCAACCCGTTGCATCTGCCGCATGTACAACTCGGCGATGGGTATGCCCACCTTCTCGCGTGAGATGCAAATATTTCTTGCCGTCTAACCCTGTTTCGTAAGTAAATTCAACACCTAGTTGTAACAACCAAGTAATCATCTCTTTTCCATGCGAGACGGTATGTAATACTGCAGATTCGTCACAAAGACCCGCGCCGGCATCAATGGTATCTGCCAGATGCTGCTCTACGGAATCATCATCGTCCATAACGGCCGATATTCCCCCTTGTGCCCACGCAGTGCTACCATCATCAAGTGGGCCTTTGGAAATCACCGCAATGCGAAACCCATTGTCCAATCGTAATGCCAGGCTTAAGCCTGCAGCACCACTTCCAATGATTAAAGCATCAAACTCATACATATAATCTATATTTAGGCATTTCTTCGTTGTTCGTCTGACATTGTGGCATATAAGGCGTGATCTGGTTAACAAAATCCTACCACTTAGCGGTAGAATCCACCCTAGAGTAGGGGATGCTAGAACTCTTAACCGATAACATTGTCATATAGCTGCGGATAGTTAAAAATCCGTACTTACAGGAGTTTAGCCCTGATGGGCGAGAATAATAACGATAAGGAGCTTGTGAAGCGGGCTCAAAAAGGGGACAAGATAGCGTTTGATACGCTAGTAACCAAATACCACTTAAAAGTGGTGAATTTGGTGACTCGCTTCGTGAAAGATGCTGATGATGCTCAAGATGTTGCGCAGGAAGCTTTCATTAAGGCATACCGAGGTCTTAAAAATTTTCGAGGCGACAGTGCTTTCTATACGTGGTTGTATAGAATTGCAATTAACTCTGCGAAAAATTATTTAGTGTCGCAGAGTCGTAAGACACCTGCATTTGCAGTGGATGTCGATGATGCTGAACACATGGAGTCAGCAACAAATTTGAAAGAGTATGACACGCCAGAAGGCAACATGCTCACGGATGAAATTGAAGAGACAGTTTACAAGGCGATCAAGGAGTTGCCTGAAGATTTGAAAACTGCAATTACGTTACGAGAGCTGGAAGGTATGACTTATGATGAGATTGCAAATGTAATGGAGTGTCCGATTGGTACGGTTAGATCCAGGATATTTCGAGCACGTGAAGCAATCGATAAACATCTTAAACCGCTATTAGGTTAGATGGGATTGTTAATTTTTGCATTACAAGGAATGAATTGAACATGACGGAAACAAATCAAGAGTTATTATCAAAAATTTTAGATGAAGAGCTATCTGAGTTTGAAGCACAACGCATTTTGAAAGAAATGAAATCAGATGATGAGCTTCGTTTGACACTACAACGTTATGAAATCATTGGTCATTCAATGCGTAAAGAATTACCAAAAGGACTTAATCAAAACTTTGTGCATAATGTAATGAGTCAAATTGAGCGAGAAGAAATGGATGCGCCTGATCCAGAATTAAATGTCCCAGAATTAAATCAAATCAATAGTGAGAGCAAATTTAAAACATTTATCGGTTTAGCTATTGCCGCATCGGTTGCCGTATTTTCATTTGTTGCTTTCCAAAATTTTTTACAACCAGAGACAGACACAACGCCATCAGCAATAGTTGCTGATCGTGTAGTTGAAGAAAGTGATATCCAGCGTGTAAGCAGTGAAGATTTGCAAAATTTTATATCTAATCCAGAAGCTGCCGCGAGTTTCAATAGTTATATAATGAATCACGCTGAATATGCGTCACCGCGAGTTTCCGTCCCGCATGTAAGAATTGTAGGTTACGGAAAAGATGAAATAGAAAATAATAATTAAGCTGCAAATGATTTCAATTCGACTGCCCATAATTCTATTAATTACGTGCAGCCTTTCTCTTGCCTCAACTTCTATTTTTGCTCAACAGAGCAGTCTTCAGCAACTGCTAGGAAAAATGAATCAGACTTTAGAAAGAGGAAATTACGAAGGTACGTTTGTATTCATGCACAATGACAATGTAGAAACCATGCGCATCGTGCACGGCTATTCGGAAAATGGAGTACGTGAAAAACTAGTTTCTCTTACTGGCGATGCTCGGGAAGTGATACGTGATCAAGATATCCTAACCTGTATTTGGCCACGCGATAAACTCGTAGTGATTGAGACAGCAAGCACTACACATGGTTTGCCATCATCATTGCCTACTGACCTAAATGAATTAGCCTTTCATTACAAGTTGACAGAAGTAGGGCAAGCAAGAATAGCGGGTCATGACTGTACGATTGTTCGTTTTGAGCCTCTCGATGAGTATCGTTATGGACATGAATTATGTGTAGAAACTCAAAATGGGATGCTTTTAGAGTCAAAAACTTTCGATACGTCTGGCAAGACTATTGAGAATATGATGTTTACCAGTTTTCGCATGCGTGATTCGGTACCTGAAAAACTTTTCGAACCAAGTGTGCATTTAAATGATTACACTTGGAAAACAGCAAGCGTTGAACTTAATGGTGAACTACAACCTGACCAGTCATGGAAAATAGAAAATTTACCACCAGGTTTTTCACTACGAAGTGTTACACGCAGATTGATGAGTGCAAGTAACAATCCAGTACAGCACATGGTTTTAACAGATGGTTTAGCATCTGTGTCAGTATTTATCAGTAAAGTTGATGATCCAGAACAAGTATATAAAGGTGCGCATAAACAAGGGGTAATTAATGCTTATGCAAGAGACCTTAATCAGCATCAGATAACGGTTGTAGGTGAAGTGCCTGAGGGGACAGTTAAAATGATCGGTACTTCGGTTTTTTATTCGAATCCTTAAAAAATAATAAAAATTTTATTTAAATTAAACTTTTTGCTTTTTTATAATGTCTATCTAGACATTGCTAACATATGAGCGTGTTCAGTAAAGACTTCATTATTAAAAGTAAATCACTAGCCAGAATGGAGTGAAGGTTATGAAGAATAGGAATGTTTTTGCTAGTTTATTAATTAGTTTTTCGATTGTATTAACTTTAGCAGTAAATAGCGCATCAGCACGGTATAACCTGCCTGACTTCACAGAACTTGTCGAAGAGCATGCTGATGCTGTCGTTAACATTAGCACGAGCAAACAAACAGAAGTTAGAAGAGGTTTACCGCCAGGGATGGATATACCCGAACTACCGGAGGGCAGTCCATTTGGTGATTTATTTGAAAGATTTTTTGGTGAACATGGCGGAAAAGGCGAAGAGTTTTTCAATTCTCGGTCATTAGGCTCAGGCTTTATCATTTCGCAAGATGGATATGTAATTACGAATCACCATGTCGTTAAAGGTGCGGATGAAATTATTGTCAAACTGAGCGATCGTAGACAATTAGTAGCTGAAATCATTGGCAGTGATCCCCGTAGCGATATCGCGTTACTTAAACTAGAAGGAAATGATTTTCCAAGTGTCAAGCTTGGTGATTCTGAAGCGATAAAAGTAGGGCAGTGGGTTTTAGCAATTGGTTCGCCATTTGGGTTTGACGCATCCGTAACAGCTGGGATTGTGAGTGCTAAGGGTAGAAGTCTTCCAAGCGAAAACTATGTTCCTTTTATTCAAACGGATGTGGCGATCAATCCCGGAAATTCTGGTGGACCATTGTTTGATTTAGATGGCAATGTTGTTGGGATCAACTCGCAAATTTACACACGTTCTGGTGGTTTTATGGGGCTCTCGTTTGCAATTCCAATTGAAGACGCTATGGATGTGGTTGATCAATTGAAAACCAGTGGATACGTATCGCGTGGATGGTTAGGTGTTTACATCCAGGAAGTAACACGTGAGCTAGCGGAATCTTTTGGAATGGAAAAACCAACTGGAGCTTTGGTTGCAAAAATTCTGGAAGATAGCCCCGCTCAGGATACGGATATACAAATTGGAGACATTATCCTGGATTATAACGGTAAAGAAGTTAAGAACTCAGCATCACTGCCGCCTATGGTTGGGCGCACACGTGTAGGTGAGGTTGTTAAATTAAAGATAATGCGGGATGGAAAAACAAAATCAGTTAAGTTAAAAATTGGACAATTACCTGAAAAGGGACAAACACTAGCAGGAAAGAAAGATCTTAAAGAAGAGACTGAAGATACTGTTTTTGGTTTGTCTCTACGTCCGTTAACTGAAGATGAGATGGAAAATCTGGAGCTTGATAATAACGGGCTGTTAGTACTTGATGTGCAAAACGGAGCAGCTAAATCGGCAGGTGTGCGCAAAGGTGATGTGATTCAAATGATTAATGGTGAGCCAGTCGATAGTGTGAAATCGTTTAGTGAGCTAATCGATGATCTTCCTGAAGGAAAATTTGTTTCTATGTTAGTGCAGCGTTCACATGGTCCAGAATTTTTAGCTATGAGAATTCCTGAGAAGTAGCTTTCTCTTAAGGATTAAAATACAGAGAAAAGTTAGTAATAACGATTGAAAATAAGCGATAATTAGGTCTACTCAATTAACTAAGTAAAAGACTGAAGACCTAGAGGGGAACTTCATAAAGTATTCCCTAATATATTTTATGAAGAACATTCGCAACTTTTCTATTATTGCGCATATTGATCACGGCAAATCTACTTTAGCGGATCGATTTATCCAGCATTGTGGTGGTTTGTCTGAACGTGAGATGAGCGAACAAGTTCTGGATTCAATGGATCTTGAGCGTGAGCGGGGTATCACCATCAAAGCTCAAAGTGTGTCTTTGCAATATAAGGCAACTGATGGCGAAACATATCAGCTCAATATAATTGATACACCTGGGCATGTTGATTTTTCTTATGAGGTATCGCGTTCTTTAGCTGCTTGCGAAGGTGCATTATTGGTCGTAGATGCCTCGCAAGGAGTAGAAGCTCAAAGTGTGGCAAATTGCTACACGGCTATTGACCTTGGCTTAGAAATACTTCCTGTTTTAAATAAAATGGATCTTGCTTCTGCAGATCCTGATCGTGTTGCTGAAGAAATAGAAGAAGTAATTGGTATTGATGTAACGGACCCTTTGCTGGTCAGTGCAAAAACAGGATTAGGTGTCGAGCAAACACTTGAGGCTATCATAAAACATTTTCCTGCTCCTGGCGGTGATGCAAATGCTCCACTAAAAGCTTTAATTGTTGATTCATGGTTTGATAGTTATGTAGGTGTTATTTCTTTAGTGCGTGTGATGGATGGTGAAATTAAGCCGAAACAAAAAATCACCGCAATGTCATCAGGTCGAAGTTATCAAGTTGAGAAAGTTGGTATATTTACACCTAAACGTACGGAAAGTGAAAGTTTAAAAACTGGCCAAGTAGGCTACATAATTTGTGGCATCAAAGACATTAATGCTGCAAAAGTTGGTGATACATTTACCAGCGCTTCCAATCCAGCAGAACAAGCTTTAGAAGGCTTTAAAGAAGTACAGCCAAATGTATTTGCTGGCATGTTCCCTGTTAGCTCTGATGACTATGAGTCATTTCGCGATGCATTGGATAAATTAAGTTTAAACGATGCTGCGTTTAGTTATGAACCAGAAACATCTGATGCGCTTGGTTTTGGTTTCCGTTGTGGTTTTCTTGGAATGCTGCACATGGAAATTGTACAAGAGCGTTTGGAGCGTGAGTATAGTTTAGATCTCATTACAACTGCACCTACAGTTATCTACGAAGTACATAAAAATGATGGTGAAGTTTCGCAAATACATAACCCATCTGACTTGCCTGAAACTAGTAAAATCAAAGAAATTCGTGAACCCATCATTCATGCTTCTATATTAGTGCCTCATGATTATGTGGGTAATGTAATTACATTATGTATTGAAAAACGTGGAGTGCAAAAAAATCTAACATACCATGGAAATCAAGTATCAATTAATTTCGAAATACCACTTAGTGAAGTCGTATTAGACTTTTTTGATAAATTAAAATCGGTGAGTCGTGGTTATGCTTCATTTGATTATTATCAGTCCAAATTTGAAGCTGCGCCATTAGTTAAGCTGGATATTTTGATTAATGGTGAGCGTGTCGATGCTTTATCAGTAATCGTACACAAAGAACAAGCCGCAAATTACGGTAGAGACTTAGCAGTAAAAATGAAAGATATCATCCCAAGACAGATGTATGATGTTGCAATACAAGCCGCGATTGGATCAAAAATTATAGCAAGAACCACTACTAAAGCTTTGCGAAAAAACGTAACCGCAAAATGTTATGGTGGTGATGTAACTAGAAAGAAAAAGCTGTTAGAAAAACAAAAAGCTGGGAAAAAGCGTATGAAGCAAATTGGGAAAGTTGAAATTCCACAAGAAGCGTTTTTAGCAGTACTGCGCGTCGAAAAATAATTAAGTCACGAAGTGAGTATTAAAAAAATAATTATATGTTTGATGCTTGTAGCGTATGCATCGGCTTCACATGCAGATTTTATGAAGGTTACTTTGTTAGGCACCGGAAGTCCTAGGCCCAGTGTTGATCGATATGGCCCCGCAGTATTAGTAGAAGCAGGTGGAAAAGTTTTATTATTTGACGTAGGTAGAGGAGTGGTGCAGCGGTTACAAATGCTTGATGTACCCATTTCTGAGATTCAGCAAGTTTTTATTACCCATCTTCATTCAGATCATATTTCTGCATTAGATGATGTTTGGCTCACAGGATGGATTTATCAACGTAAAAAGCCATTAAATGTTTATGGCCCGGATGGCATTCAGCCATTCGTAAAGAATATGCAAGAAACATATGAGTTTGACGCAAATCTGCGTCATCAATATGCAGGTTTAGATCCTAATGCTGCAAAAGTGGTTGCGACGAGCATCAAGCCTGGTGTAATTTTTTCAGAAAATGGAGTCAAAGTAACAGCATTTTTAGTAGATCATAAACCAGTAGACCCGGCCTATGGATATCGAATTGATTTTGGCAAACGATCAGTTGTAATTTCTGGTGACACGACTTATTCACAAAGCCTAGTCGATCATTCAACGGGTATCGACTTGTTAGTACATGAGATCATTGCAATTAAAAATGAAATTCTTGATAGAAATCCGCGCTTACAGAGAATCGAACGTTATCACACTGACCCAGGTCAACTGACTCAGGTGTTAAATGCAGTAAAGCCGCGTGTAGCAGTAATGACGCATGTGATCGTAGTAGGCGTCTCTGAAAAAAGTGTAGTAGAAGAAATAAATAAAAATTATTCAGGTGAAATATATATGGGTGAGGATTTAATGAGTTTCGAAATAGGTAGTAGTATAAAAGTGATACCATACCCAAAAAATTAGCCTTCAGCTTATGCAGCTTGATTATTCAAAACCATTATTGATGGGTGTGTTAAATGTCACCCCAGACAGCTTTTCGGATGGCGGTATGTATCCTTCGTCCAAAGACGCTATCACGCGTGCTTTGGAAATGGTTGAACAGGGTGCTGATATAATCGATATTGGTGGTGAGTCAACTCGACCGGGCGCCCAGCGAATTGATGCTACCGAACAAAAACGCAGAGTACTGGATGTTATAGCAGGTCTACGTAAGGAACTTGCAGATACGATTCATATCAGTATAGACACTACACTTTCTGAGGTGGCTGCTGCAGCACTCGATTCCGGCGCAACAATGCTGAATGATGTCAGTGCGGGTGCGGAAGATGAGGCGATGTTAAATCTTGCAGCTGATAAAAATGTTCCAATATGTTTAATGCATATGCAGGGTCAGCCCGGTACGATGCAAGATAATCCAAGCTATGAAGATGTCACCCGTGAAGTGGCCGATTATCTGCGCAAGCGATCTCTTCACGCAGAAAATATAGGAATAAAAAAAGAGAATATTATTCTTGATCCGGGGATTGGTTTTGGTAAACGTACTCAGCATAATCTTGAATTATTGCGTAATCTTGAAAATATAGTTGAGATTGGTTATCCCGTATTGCTTGGAACCAGTCGTAAGCGATTTATGGGCGAACTTGCGCGCGAGGAAGACCCGCGAAAAAGAATGCCAGCAACATGTGCGACGACAGCATTAGGTGTAGTTGCAGGCGTAAAAATTTTTCGTGTTCACGATGTTTGGCAAAATCGCCAGGCATTGGATGTAACGTGGGGAATTCTAAATTGTTAATTTTATCGTTTAAGTACAATTTTTTCTTTTTGAGTGTGGCTCAAACGCTTAATTTCTATTTCTCTAACAGTAGCGCTGCTGCGGGTATGTCCACCTTCACAATAAACAACACTTAGTGGTTTGCGACCAGCAAAAAATTTGGCACCTTTTCCGTTTAGATGTTGATTGAATCGTCTATCAACATCAGTAGAGATGCCGGTATAGTAAGAATGGTCGTCAGCTTCTATTATGTACACATACCAATTCATTACTTATTTAAAAGTATGTAGTAATTCGTCAAATGACGGCCAAACATTTTCAAGAATAATATTTTGAGCCTCAGCAGTTGGATGTAGGCCATCTTTTTGCATGTAATTTGATTTCAGAGCAACACCATCTAAAATAAATGGGACGAGAGAAATATTATGATTAACCGCAAGATCTGAATAAACTTGCTCAAAGGTCTGAGTATATTTTTCCCCATAGTTGGGTGGCAATTTTATTCCCAATAACAGCGTTGTGCCTACTTGGTTACATAATTGTAATATTTGATCTAGTTGCTGTTTCATGAGCGCTACAGGTTGGCCGCGTAAACCATTGTTTGCTCCTAACTGAATGATGCACAGTACAGGCTGGTGAACCTCTAATAAGTTGGGTAGGCGGGCTAACCCGCCTGCGGTAGTCTCACCACTTACGGATGCGTTAACAACACGCCAATTATTATCTTTTGGGTACTTCTCATTTATGCGTTGTTGTAATAAATTGACCCAACCATGTTCGACATCAATCCCATATGCAGCACTTAAGCTGTCCCCAAGGACCAAAATCGTGTTTACATTTGTGCTTTCGTTAGCATAACAATAAGTGAAACTAACAAGATAAATAATAATTACAAAACGGAGCAAGATCATTTCAGTAACAAGTGTAATTAGCTGTAGCCAAGTTAGCAAAGTTGTCGAATCTGAGGAAGGGCCGATTTCAATTCTTGAAGAGATTGATCTTCAAGTGAATGAGGCACAAAGCATCGCAGTAATTGGACAATCCGGTTCAGGTAAAACAACTCTATTAAGTTTATTAGCAGGGCTTGATATTCCGACCACAGGAAGTATCGAATTGTTCCGTAACCCGATCCAAAAACTAAGTGAAGATAGACGCGCAGCCTTGCGTAATCAATATATTGGTTTTGTTTTCCAATCATTTCATTTGGTTCCTGGGTTTACTGCACTTGAAAATGTCATGTTGCCATTAGAGATTAATGACAATAAACAATCAAAAGAAATTGCTAAAGCATTATTAGATCGTGTAGGGATGGCGCATCGAATTAACCATTTTCCAACAACATTATCAGGTGGCGAGCAACAACGTGTTGCCATCGCTCGTGCATTTTCCACCACTCCGCCCATTTTGTTAGCTGATGAACCTACTGGAAATTTAGATGCAAAAACTGGGAGAAAAATAATTGATTTATTATTTGGATTAAATAAAGAAAAAGGCACAGCATTGGTGTTGGTTACTCATGATCCGTCTTTAACTGAAAAATGTGATCGTTGTTTTAATCTAGAACAAGGTAAATTAACTGAGCTATAAATATGTTTAGTTTTTATCGTAAACTTCTTGTTAGGCAAATGCGCTTGAGTTCAATGCGGTTATTTTGTTTAGCCGTAACAGTCTCTTGTGCGGTGACTTTCAGTATTACTTTGTTAGGTGATCGATTAGAGCAGTTATTTAATCAACAAGCCAAAGAAGTCATTGCGTCTGATCTTGCACTGCAATCCACCACCGAGCTGAGTAAAGAGCAAAAAAAAATCATCTCAGAGTATCCATTACAGAAAGCTGAAACCCTAAGTTTTCAAACAATGGCGAATGCTGAAGATGAGTTTTTACTTTCAAGTGTTAAAGCGGTTTCCGACGAGTATCCGTTGCTAGGGCAATTACAGATATCAAACCAATTATATGGAGAAGCGATACCCACTCAGGATGTTCCTGCGCCGGGAAATGTATGGGTTGAAGATCGGGTGCTGAATGAACTTGGATTGACGCTCGGTGAGGAAATTAACGTTGGGGAACATAAATTTACTATCACACGAATTTTAGTTTATGAGCCGGATCGAGGAAATAGTTTTTACAGCTTTACACCTCGGGTGATGATGAATATTAACGATGTGGAAGCAACGCAGATAGTCAAGCCAGGAAGTCGAGTCAAGTTTCGTTATCTTTTTAGTGGGCAACAAGACAACTTATCTGCTCTACAAAATAGATTGCAACCTACATTGCAACTCAATCAAGAATTCATAAGTATAGATTCAGCCAATCAAACCTTGGCAACAACATTAAATAGAGCATATCGATTTTTGCACGTTACGGCATTAATCGCAGTCTTATTGGGAGCTGTTGCTGCAGCATTAGTAAGTTTCCAATATGCAAATGAAATGACCTATCACTATGCATTACTAAGATGCTTAGGGATGCATGGTAAAAGAATGAAGGCTGCGGTGATATTACCATTCATCGTATATAGTCTGTTCGCAATTATATTAGGATTATTACTTGGTGCGTTGACGCATTTAATGATATTAAGGAATTTAAGTGAACTCATACCTGAGTTATTACCTTATGCATCAAGCAAGCCTTATTTGCTTAGCATATCTACTGCGGGACTTGTAGTCGCAAGTTTTGCTTTACCATTTTTGTATAAGCTTTTAAATGTGGCACCGAAGTTATTGCTAAATCGAGTTGAAGAACAAAAGCAATCAATACTTGTAAGCATGATTATTATGTTGGTTGGTCTGATTGCACTGGTATATATCAGCACACAAGACATAAAAATCAGTGTATATATTCTATGTGTTTTAAGTTTGTTTATGCTGATTGCCTTTATATGCACTAGAGTTGTTATAAGTTGGTTGGTAAAACGAAGTACTATCTCAAATGTCAAATTAAAGCTAACTGCACGAAGTTTAAATGCTAGCCGTAGAATGGTGGTTGTGCAGGTCATCGCTATCGCAATTACATTATTTTCTCTAGCGTTGATAACAACTATAAGAGACGATTTATTAGCATCATGGCAGTCTAAGGTGCCTGATAATGCACCAAATATATTTGTAATTAATCTCTTTGAAAAAGATAAGGAAGAATTTCAAAATTTATTGAATCAGCAAGGATTAGTGCATAGCCCCTTATACCCTATAGTGAGGGGGCGTCTTAGCGCGGTAAATGGCCAACCTATTCGCGAATATGCTAGTAAAGAGAGTGATCGAAAAGATGAGTCTCTTGATAGAGATTTAGCCCTTACATGGAATATGCAATTACCGCGCGATAATGAAATTACACAAGGATATTGGCATGACGAGAATATAGAAAATGAATTCGCTGGTGTTTCTGTTGAACAAGGTTTGGCTGAAAATTTAGATATACATCTCGACGATACATTGGCTTTTACTGTAGACACGGATACTGTAGAAGCGAGAGTAACGAGTATTCGCTCAGTTGAATGGGAGTCATTTACACCAAATTTTTATATGATTTTCTATCCAGGTGCTTTAGATGGATTGCCGCTTACCTATATGGGTAGTATGCATCTGGATCAAAACCAACGATTTTTATTGCGCGATTTTGTAGAGAAGTTTCCAAGCGCTACCTTTTTTGATGTTGATTTTCTCTTAAATCGAATACGAGGTATCACAGAAAAAATCAGTTATACGATTGAAACAGTTTTATATTTTTCTTTATTTGCTAGTTTGCTTGTTTTCATATCGATTGAAATGATTTTGCGTAAAAATCGTATTTATAGTACTGCTATTTTTAAGGCAGTGGGTGCAGATACTAAACTCATTCAAAGCATTTTTCGTCGACAGTTTTTACTAATTGGGCTGATTGCTGGGATAATTGCTTATATTTTAAATTTATTAATTAGTTTTATACTTTCTAATTATATTATTGAAGGGAATTTTGTAATCAATCCTAAAACGGCAATACTATGCTTACTTATTACCCCGTTACTAGTTTTGTTGGTTGGATATATCTCAATTCAGCGCACTAAGCAGACACCTGTAAAAGAATTACTAGCAGAAGCGTAAAGAATATATTTTGTTAACTTGTTTTTTTACTACTGAAGAGAAAGATAATGCATTTATATTTAATAAAACTCCAAACCAAGTGCTAAATTCATGGATCGTTTATGCAGCTTGATGATTTTCTCGCGAAGCTTAATTCTTCTCATGAAGCCATAGAATTTAATGAAACTATGGCTGTAATTGAGGCTAACTACATCTATACGCCTACTGGATTTACAAACGACACGATAATAAACCAAGCAGGCGAAAATGAAGGTTCATGCAAGCTTTTTGCATTTGCTCAACTGCATAATTTGAACGAGATTCAAACTCTTTCGTGTTTTGGGTCTTATTATCGAGATGAGGTATTAAATAACCTAGATGGTAGTAACCATCAAAACATTCGAAGCTTTATGCAAACAGGATGGCGAGGGATAAAATTTGATGGAAGTGCGCTAATACGTAAATAAAATTATTTAGAAATAATATGCAATCTGAACGCAAATATTCTGAGGCCGCAGAACAAAATAAAGTTCCTATTTTAGAAGTATTAAGAGATGCATTTAGTGATTGTAAATCAGTTCTAGAGATTGGTAGTGGCTCAGGTCAACACGCAGTTTATTTTGCCAAACATCTTAAACATTTAAGTTGGCAACCGAGTGATTTAGCTGTAAATCTCAATAGCATTCAAGCATGGATGGATGGAGAATCACTTGATAATATTTTTCCGCCTATAGAATTAGATGTAAGGCTACATCCTTGGCAGGCGGACAAGATTGATGCTATTTATACAGCAAATACATTTCATATTATGTCCTGGGATATGATTGAAGACTTTTTCCAGGGCACAGGAGCATTCTTAAATTCTCAAGGAAAGTTATTAGTATATGGACCATTTAGTTATCATGGGAGGCACACTAGCCCGAGTAATCAGCAATTTGATAGTCATTTGAGGCAGAGGGACCCATTAAGTGGAGTACGGGATTTTGTTGAGCTGGATAAATTAGCTCAGGCACAAGGACTGAATTGTATTGATGATTTTGCTATGCCTGCAAACAATCGTTGCTTGCTGTGGCAAAACATCAAATGATTAACTTACCGCTTATCGTGAAAATTTCACCAATTATCACCAACAAAGAAATGTGACCCAGTTCACATAGATAATAACCCTTCCCTAATTAATCTTGTTGAGAGTAGTTTTAGAACTTACCTGGAGTTGGAAATGGAAGCATTAATAATCATAGCAATACAGTTTGTAGTAGTAGGGGTCACATTAGTTGGGATGTGGCGTTTATTAAAAGAGCGAGACTATTACCATGATAGTGAGCTTAGACGTCATCATTAAATCATTGTTACTTATTCCAAACTGCAAAGCCCGGCAACTGCCGGGCTTTTTATTTGAGATTTAAAAATCTGATCTTGTAAATTTTACTAGCTCACTGACGAAAATTTCTCTTGCACCATTTTGATAAGTTAATCAATCAGTAACGAGAAAAATGTCCATTATTGAGTCGATGTTGCAACATATAAACTCAAATTATTTTTCTTGTTAATAAAACAAGTATTCTATGAAGTTAGCGATCATTTATATTCTAAACTATTAGATATTCTCTACTAAATATTTAACACTTCTTAGCATGCTAAAATAAGAATGAAGATTTAGTGATATGGGAGGAACTATGGCAAATAATATTGCGGTTTTAACTATCCACGGTATGGGTGATACCAAAAAAGGCTATTCAGATGATTTAAGAAAAATATTAAGTCGATCACTTGGTAGTAAATGGGGGCATGTGCACTTTGGCGAAATTTATTATCAGGATGTATTTCAAGAAAATCAAATAAAGTTGATAGACCGATTCAAGAAGCATGACGATATTGATTTGATAAAGTTACGTCGATTTCTATTGTATGGTTTTTCTGATGCTGCTGGGCTGGAGCGTAAAGCTACTATGCCTAATAGTGCTTATGAGCAAGTGCAAAATAAAGTTCTAGATGAAATTGATGCTGCCTATGATGAAATAGGTGGTAAAGGCAAAGTGGTAATCGTCGCTCATTCTCTAGGGTGCCATGTAATTTCTAATTATATATGGGATGCACAATGTAAAATTGCTTCGCATGGCGCATGGTGTGATGGAGGATTTGAAGATTCACCAGCAGGTTCCGATTTAGATAAATTTCGTCGCTTGAAAACGTTAAAGTACTTATATTTTTCTGGTTGTAATATCCCAGTATTTATAGCTGGGATTCCACAAGCAAAAATTCGGTCCATTACCTCATCGAGTAAAGGCTATTCCTTTAAGTGGAAAAATTTTTATGATCCTGACGATGTCTTAGGTTGGCCGTTGAAAAACTTGAATACAAGAATGGGTAAACAAAGCTACAAAACCGAAGTAGATGAGGATAATGCGATTAACGTTGGAAATTTGATCACAATGTGGAATCCGCTGAGCCATACTGCTTATTGGAAAGATAAAGACTTCACCAACCCTTTGGCAGATGATTTAGAGAGATTGGTTGGCTGATACATACTATAATTCGATCTAAATTTATCTGCGTAATGGTTTAAATATCCCAAACTCCCAATTGCGCATTGCGAGCACTAATGTCACACCATTGCGATCTAATATATTAAGTGACGAATCTTCATTGTTCAGATCATTAAACTCTTTACTTAAGCGTTTAAGTTTTCGCTGAAACTCACCACTGGACATTTTGGAGAGCATTCCATTTAAAACAATTAAACATTCCTCTTGTTTTTGGAAGCTGCTTTTGAAATATTCTTGCCCAATATTTTTTTGAAAAAACTTTTGAATTGGTCCATTTTTTCGCCAACTGAAATTAGGCGCAATCAATAATTTTATTTTGTTTTTTGGTAATAACTCAATTACTTTTAATTTATCGAGCTGGGCAAGTTTGTGTATACATTCGGCTTTGGTGATTTTGTAGTTTTCTACCATTTCTTCAAAAGTCCATTTATTTAGTGAACAAACGGTGACAAGCAGTAACAATAAATCTTCCGCAATTTCACGCTCTTGTTGTTCCGTTAATTGTTCTAAATGCTGTTGACTCTCGTTCATCTTCTGCATGAGATCAGAAAGTTGCATATCCATCATCTGGCAAACAGCTTCCAAACGGTTTAATGAAAAACTGTATTGAGAAAATAAGCGTTTGACACTGGCCTCGGTCAAATTCAGTGCTTTGGCAACATCCGCATAAGTCTTGCCATGAGCTTTTAGGCATGATTTAAGCGTTTGAATAAGAGCTTTGGTTTGGGCCATCTCTGAAGTCCTGAATCAATAAGTATTAATATATAATACTAATTGTATAGTATCACGCAACTTTTTCTAAAATAGTTTAACAATATTATTCTTTTATCGATACTAAGGCCAATTCACCACAAAAGGAGCTTTGGTTATGAGTATTTTCAAACGTATACAGGCCACTATTTCGGCCAGTTTAGACAACGCAGTTTCCCAAGTAGAAAACCATGATGCTGTCGTAGAGGCTGCACTCAAGGATGCACGCGCGGCGGCAGCGAGAGCTAGAGTCCGTTTAGCACGGGTACAAAAGGAAGAATCCAATATGCGTGCAAAACTCGAGGAGCTTGAATCAATGCGGCAGAAATGGACGGATCGAGCTGTAAGCTCAGCCGCTTCAGATGAATCACAAGCACTTGAATGTGTAAAAAGAAGAAACGCATGTGAGCAACAAATTTCACAAACTAAAGAAGCAATCATGCGCCATCAAGAATTAGAGAGAAATGTAGGTTCTAGCGTGGATCGTATCGAGCAACGCATTACAGATCTTACACAACAAAGGAATTTGATGAGGTCTAGACATTCGGCGGCGGATGCACTGCGAGTTATTAATAAGATTGAAGGGGATTGTGCAGATGGAATTGATGATACTTTCGAACGTTGGGAAATGTTAGTTGCAGAAACAGAATATATGGCAGGTAACATCACCAATGTTGACTTGCTAAACGAAACATTTCAGGAAGCTGAAGATGCAGAAAGTCTGAAAGCAGATTTGGCAGATCTATTAAGTAAGGAAGCAGGAAGAGACAGGGAGGTCAATCATGAGTAATTCACAACGTATAAGTCCATTTCGTACCTGGAATAATCAAGATGAATTTTCACAAGAAGGTGCGAAATTACAGGCTGCGCAACAAGAACAAGCTAAACATCATTACAATAGCAAAGATGATATCGAAGGCATAGAAAATAATCACCCAGGTATATTTAATTCTTTAAAGAATTTTACAAATATTTCGAGGTTACTTCGTGTTTTGGGTGCTTTAGCTGTTGTTGCGTCGATGTCGGCATTTTTAATGCAAGACTGGTCGGGTGGTAGTGATTTAACACGCTTCTATTTGATGTTAGCGCAAACACTTTTGCTTGCAACAGGTGGGTTTGGTCTTAGCTTTTTGATGAAAGAAAATAAAGGCGGTCGTGTTTTCTTTGGCTTAAGTTTAATTTCTGTCACGGTGAACTTTACTGTTTTGGGCGCACTCATTTTTTCTCAATTTCAATGGTTTGGTTCTATTGGCGAATACCCAGAATTTTTGACTTGGGCTACAACTAGTATCACTGCTTTATGTATTGCAGGAGTCAGTGCTTTTATAGCAATGGTTCCAATTGCTTGGTTTAGCTACAAGGTATTTTCCAGACCATTTGTCAAACAATTGTTGCTACTATTTGCAGTAGGTAATCTTTTGCTTCTTTTACCCGTTCGTGATTCTCTCATGGTAGGTGTTATAGTACTGGCTGCGGTCATGATTCCACTTTGGTCTCTGCGCAAAAAGATATTCAACGAAACTTCTCTCAAAACCCCTGAAGGTATGTTTG
This sequence comes from Gammaproteobacteria bacterium, assembly GCA_028279275.1. Classification (GTDB taxonomy): domain Bacteria; phylum Pseudomonadota; class Gammaproteobacteria; order UBA4575; family UBA4575; genus JABDMD01. The sequence goes on from JANQOB010000002.1 coordinate 149,413, forward strand.
CAGTGGCAACCGTTTTTGTACCTGCACTAATCATGCTAGTCAGAAGCTTTTGGCTATATCAGGTAGACGAATTACTTCTCGTGATGTTAGGAGCCATTGTTTTCCTCATGTTACGCATATTCTCTATGCCATTGAAAGATAATTCAGTTATCAAATTTCTATTAAATATGAGTTCTCTTGTGACCGCGGGTTTTATTGCTTACAACGCAGGGCTTGCATCTCAAGGATTGATACCTGATGCATACATGCTTTCGGTAACTGGCACTATGTTTGCTGCACTCACACTAGAGGTTTCAAATCGTGCCGGTAAATTTAATTTAATTTTTTCAATACTTGCTGTTCTAGGGTTACTTTCAAGTCACTTTTTATTACTTCTAGTGATTGGCGGTGTTGCTAGCGCAGTTTTATTGTTATTGGCCGGTTTGGTTGTAGTGGTAATTGGTCATGCTGAAAAATCCAGGGGGATCTTAATTACTGGTCTTGTGTCGTCTTTGGTCGGTTTTGGATATCAAATGTATAACACGTTCCTTCATATTGATTTTACTAACTGGGCGACATTAGCCGTAATAGGTGTTACTGGAATTGTTATTGCATCGCTTTTAGAACGACATGGTTTAGTTCTAAAACATAAGTGGGATAAATGGTCGCATTTTAAATCAATCAAGGAGGCTTAGTGACCATTTAGTAAAACATGCTGTCATATATAGTGTGACAGCATGTTTTTTTATATTAACATTTCAATTAACCAGTTCCTTTGCCACTTCTTCTCGAAAATGGAAATTTACGGACTGATTAATCATGATTGCGAAAGGGGACCAATAGTCTTTACGGTTTATATACCCTGCATATGTACTAACATTTTTTAAGGTGCCTGACTTAGCAAAAATATCGGGAGTTTGAGTCGGCAAAAGGTGTCGATAAAATCTAAATTTTTGTAAAATATCGATAAGTTGTTGTGCGCTGAGTCGGTTTTTCCTGGATAAACCTGCACCTTCTACAACTATGTAATCTGACCAATTAAAATTTTCTTCTATATATTTTTTAATGGCTTGTTGAGATTTTTCAAGGTTTGCTGGTGCACCAAATTTTTCGGCACCTAAATTAAGAAATATTTGGTTAGCAATGAAATTGTTTGAGTATTCAAGCATTGATGCGACGACTTGTTCTAGTGTTTTGCTATTATAGTGTGTAAATAATAATTTCGCTGACTTAGGCACATCACCACTTAAAAATAACGCATCCGTAGGAATCGCAGACCGGTTTAGTTTAGCTTTTAATAACTCATAGAAATATTGGGGGCAATGTTCTGCTTTTCCAAGATTAATACGATGAGTGCCAATAGTTAATCCTTGAGCTAATTCATTTGCAAGCGGTGTTAGAGGAGTTTGAGTCTCACTGCTGCTAATACTGTCGTCATATACACGCACATTGATGGTGTTAAAGTTGGCAGCAATAGCCCCAACAGTCGCATCATAAGGATTTAATGAGCTGCCTTGTCCGTCTATAGTGATAGTTTTACTGAAATGACTTGTATCTATGCCAATCGTATCAATCTCTACATTGTCATAAGAAGATATTTTCTCAACAATAAGGTCTAATTCTTCTGAAGTGATATGAGGATCACCGAAACCTTTAATCCATAAACTATTTGCATCAGCGTCATAGTAAAACTCAGTTTTAAAGCGGTGATTGCTTCCCCAAGTGTTGAGCGCAATGAGCGATGTCAAAACTTTTACAGTTGATGCAGGTATATATAGGTGATTTGGATTTTTGGTTTGCAGTACTTTTTTATCTTTATCAATTAACAATAGTGAAGAGGACGGTAATTTTATTAGTGTGTCAAGAGGGCTTGCAGCAATACTATTTGCACAAAAGAAAAGCGATAAGATTAAAAGTGATATACGCATAAGCTTGCCGACTTATAATTCAACTTCAAATCCTTCAAACTCTGGCTTGCCGAGATAAACAGGTTTGGCGTCACCCGCGTTAGCGTGCGCTTTTCGGAAAGCTTCAGACTTTGTCCAATCCTCAAATGCTTGCTTTGACTCCCAAATTGAATGAGAAGCATATAAGCTATATTCATCTGTTCTAGGACCACGTAATAAATTAAATTGTTTAAATCCGGGGACCTCGTCCAAAAATGTTTCTCGATTCCTCCAAATATCTAGGAAATCTTCTTCATTTCCTGGAATGATTTTAAAACGATTCATGGCTATAAACATACTTCACATGTAAAGATTAAAATAATTTGATAAATAATCATTAGAATAGTTCAAGCTGAGGTTAGAACCTCATCATCCCAATAAAAATTTTCATCTGTGAATGCTTTAATTAAATAATAAATAGTCGAAAAAAGCCCCCAAATTAGACCAAGTACGACACCAAAATCTAGCAGGCCTTTCCAAGGTTGGGGAACGAATCGAAAAACAAATATAAACGCGATAATCATAATAGTAAGTGCAAAGGTCGCAATTACACGTTTTTTAGGTGCATGAAAATAAGCCATACAAAATAGTGGAGCTAAAAATGTTTGTAGCCATGTTGCATTGGACAATAAGTATTTGCATCTCGCTGCAAATCGTGGTGAAAATTTTAATTGAAAGCCTTGATAACCTTCACTAAGAGCCATAAATATTGCCCAACCGATAAATACTAACCAATGTAGCCAATCAAGAGGCATGGTAAAGGACTCAATCGTATAAGCAGATAAACGCCAGCTTGCAAAAATAAGTAGTACAAATAAGCCAAAGATTGCCCAGATGACGGCAATGTAGCCTTTGATAAACGAGGTTGCAGAGTTCATTAAAAAATAATTTATAGCTTTAAAGCTCAAGGTACCACAATTAAGATTTTAAGATTTTACAGAATTCCAATATTTATCAACATGTTGTCATAACTTATATTAATTTCAATGTGTTAGGATTACCAATATCGGATAATTTCTACATGTTGAGCATGTATCTAGGATAAGTCTGCACGTCTTGGTTTGCCACATACCCAAATGATGCTCAATCAGAGTGTATATTACACATGCGCTTGTTAATTCAATCGTAATATTAAAATTACTTTTTAAATTTATCTAAATGAGCCAGAGAATAAATCTTCCACCAGATGTTCTAGAGGTCATCCATGCTAATCGTAAAATTGAAGCTATTAAATTGGTGAGGGAATATCATGGCCTTGACCTTAAAGAAGCAAAAGATGCTGTTGAAAAATACATGCTTGAAAATCCTGATTTGATATCAAACAACACAACGATTGGTGGTGGTTTTAGGGTTTTTTTGTTGATTCTAGCTGCCATCGTTATCTTATATTTTCTTTACTCATTGTTTATAAAATATTAAGCCAAATACTTTTCCAATGCTTAACAGTTCTAGAATTTCTTTTATTCAGTCTGAATACAATAGAAAATTTTGTTAGACTGTTGAAATATCATTTGAATAATTAATTTACTGTCATATTTTATTAGTTAGTTATACAAGGAGAAATCTTATGAAACTAATAACAGCTGTTTTTTTAATGTTGTTGACATCCTTAAGTTTTGCTGAAGAAGGTATGAGTGAAGAACAAATGCAACAAATGATGCAGCAGGCTCAAGCTGCGCAAGAGTGTTTTGCAAAGATTGATCCCGCTAAATTTGAAGCACTAGAGGCTAAAGGTAGAGAAATGGAAAGCGAAATTCAACGTTTGTGTGCTGCCGGAAAACGCGACGAAGCTATGAAAACAGCTATGAAATACGGTAAGGAATTTAGCACCTCAGAAGAAATGAAAGAAATGCGCAAATGCAGTGAATTAATGCAAGGGATGATGGCTAACATGCCTATGCCAAAGCCTTACATGCCTCCCGAAGTGGATGAGGATATCGAAAGTGCACATATTTGTGATGACATGTAATCAACTCAAAAATCTTGACGCTTCAGTTGAGTAATTCTTCAGGAAAACAAAAAAATCTATAAATACTTTCGCTTTGAGGCAAAGTCTCTAAATAAAAATTTTTATTTCTTTGCTTCTGCGCGCTCTTTTGCTTCTTTAATAACTTCGTCTGCTACATTTTTAGGGCAGGGAAGGTAGTGTGAGAATTCCATCGAGAATTGCCCACGTCCAGAAGTCATGGTGCGTAGATCACCTATGTAACCAAACATTTCGGATAACGGCACATCTGCTTTTACACGTGTACCTGTTGCCCCGGCATCTTGCGATTTGATCATGCCGCGACGACGGTTCAGATCACCAATCACATCACCCACATGATCTTCAGGGGTAAACACATCTACTTTCATGATTGGTTCAAGTAATTGTGGACCTGCTTTGGGCATACTTTGTCTATAAGCAGCTTTAGATGCAAGTTCGAAAGCGACTGCAGAAGAGTCAACTGCATGGAATGCGCCATCCGTTAAGGTTACCTTTACATCAAGGCAAGGGTATCCTGCTAACACACCCTCATCCATCATGTTGCCAAAGGCTTTTTGAATCGCAGGCCAATATTCACGAGGAACATTTCCTCCCGTTACCGTAGATTCAAATTCATATCCACTGTTTTGTTCTCCTGGCTCGATGATGTAATCAATTTTACCAAACTGACCAGCACCACCTGATTGCTTTTTATGTGTATAGGCATCTTCAACACGTTGCGTAATTGTTTCTCGGTATGCAACTTGTGGAGCGCCAGCAATTACTTCTACACCATGCGTGCGTTTTAAAATATCGATCTTAATATCAAGATGTAGCTCACCCATACCTTTTAAGATTGTTTCGCCACTGTCTTCATCGGTAGAAACTCTAAATGAAGGGTCTTCTGCAACCATTTTACTTAGCGCAACACCCATTTTTTCTGAAGCGCCCTTATCTTTCGGTGAAATGGCCATTGAGATAACTGGGTCAGGAAAGACCATGGGTTCTAAGGTAGCAGGATTGTTAGGATCACAAAGTGTATGACCCGTTTGCACATTCTTCATGCCCAGCACTGCGACAATGTCACCTGCTTGTGCATTATCTAATTCTTCACGTGAATCAGCATGCATTTCTACAATTCGACCAATACGTTCAGTTTTACCAGTGAAACTATTAAGCACTGTCATGCCTTTATCTAATTTGCCCGAATAAATTCGGATAAAGGTGAGCGCTCCGTAGCGGTCATCCATAATTTTAAATGCAAGTGCTCGCAATGGCTTGCTAGGATCAACTTCAGCAAATTCTCCTGTTTCATTGCCCTCTAAATCTACTTCGGGTTGTGGTGGAACTTCCGTAGGAGCAGGTAAGTAATCAACAACGGCATCAAGGACCAGTTGTATGCCCTTATTTTTGAAAGCCGAACCACAATAAGTTGGGAAGAAGTCTAAGGCAATGGTGCCTTTGCGAATACATGCTTTTAATGTATCAATATCGGGTTCTTCACCTTCTAAATATTTTTCCATTGCATCATCGTCATGTTCTAAAGCAGTTTCAACAAGCTCTTCACGATATTGTTCCACTTTATCTTTCATGTCTTCGGGGACATCTTGTTCTTTGTATTTCATTGGGTCATCAGAGCCTTCCCATACCCACGCTTTGCGCGTGAGTAAATCGATTACTCCTGTGAAGTTATCTTCTGTTCCAATAGGCAAGGTCATGACTAACGGTTTAGCGCCCAAGACATTTTTAATTTGATCAACAACACTGTAAAAATCAGCGCCAAGTCGATCTAATTTATTTACAAATATTATGCGGGCAACTTTGGATTCATTTGCGTAACGCCAGTTAGTTTCAGATTGAGGTTCCACGCCTCCGGATCCACAAAACACACCCACACCACCATCCAGAACTTTAAGCGAACGGTAAACTTCGATGGTGAAATCTACGTGTCCTGGTGTGTCGATAATATTCAAACGATGGTCTTTCCAGAATGTACTGGTTGCAGCGGATTGAATCGTGATGCCACGTTCGCGTTCTTGATCCATGAAATCAGTAGTGGCTTCACCATCATGGACTTCACCAATTTTATGAATTTTACCGGTTAGGCTGAGGATACGCTCAGATGTAGTGGTTTTACCTGCGTCCACATGTGCAAAGATGCCAATGTTTCTATAATTCGATAGATCGCTCATTACCGTAACCTTTGTGTAATATATTCAATAAGTTCTGTACTAAATTTGAAGTGTATTAATAGGGGCGCAAGTCTACTTGATTATGCGTGTAGAGGAAGCCCAAAGTGCTTCCATTCGTCCATTAAAACCTTCGAAAATCGAGAAAGCGGCGGATTCTGGCCTATATAAGAGAATGCTTCAATAGGGCGTAGGGGGTAAACCGCCAGTCATGGTTGAATTAGCGATACTTAATTAACTTGGGTACCTAAGCGGCTTCTAATTTGAGTGCGCAGAATTTAAATTCCGGTATTTTTCCAAATGGGTCAAGCGCTTCATTTGTCAGTAGATTGGCTGCTGCTTCACGATAACAAAATGGCATGTAGACTTGTCCTGGGTTTACGCCATGTTCTTCTCGAGCAAAACACTCCAATTCACCGCGCCTAGATGAAAGCTTTATTTTGTCGCCTACTTTTAGGCCAAGCTTTGCTAAATCACTTGGATTGATACTTGCAACCGGCACAGGCTCAATTGCATCTAACATACTTGCACGTCGTGTCATCGCGCCAGTATGCCAATGTTCTAACTGACGTCCTGTAACTAATACAAAAGGAAACTCTTCGTCTGGTAATTCATCAGCATTTGTGAATTCTGCAGGGACAAATTTTCCACGACCATTTTCGGTAGGGAAATCGTCCGTGAAAATAACGCTTTGGCCAGGATCATTTTCTTCTTCGCAAGGATAGGTGATGGAATGTTGCTGTTCTAAGCGTTCCCAAGTCATACCTTTAATACTGTCCATTCCCTGGCGCATTTCATCAAACACTTCAGAAGCGTAATGATATTTCCAATCCGTTAACCCCATTCGAAACGCTATTTCCTGAATTATCCACAAGTCTTGCTTCGCTTCACCAGGTGGCATCAGGGCTTGTCTGCCTAACTGCACACGTCGATCAGTATTTGTGAAGGTACCAGTTTTTTCTGGAAATGCCGAGGCAGGTAAAATGACATCTGCAAACCAGGCAGTCTCAGTCATAAAAATTTCTTGAACGACTAAGTGTTTAAGTGATGCTAACGCTTTGCGCGCATGATTTAAATTAGGATCAGACATGGCCGGGTTTTCACCCATAACATACATACCATGTAAATTACCATCTGAAATCGCGTGCATGATTTCTACGACTGTTAAACCAGGCTCATTATCTAGTTCAGTATCCCAAAGCTTTTCAAATCGTGCGTGCGCTTCAGGATTATCCACGCGTTGATAATCCGGAAATACCATTGGAATAAGTCCAACATCTGAAGCGCCTTGAACATTATTTTGGCCACGTAATGGGTGTAGTCCGGTTCCAGGTTTGCCAATTTGGCCTGTCATCATAGAAAGGGCGATTAAACAGCGCGCATTGTCGGTACCGTGAATATGTTGTGAAACGCCCATTCCCCAAAATATGATTGACGCTTTAGAACTTGCATAAATTTTTGCTACTTCATGCAGTGTTGCAGCAGGAATGCCGCAAATTTTTTCAACTTTTTCTGGTGAATATTTAAGTATGTGTTTTGCAAATGGCGCAAAGTCTTCAGTACGATTTTTTATGAAGTCTTTATCAAGTAAATCTTGTTTGATAATGGAATGCATAATGCCATTTAGCATTGCAACGTCTGTATCTGGTTTAAACTGTAAGAAATAATCGGCGTGGCGTGCTAAATCAGTACGACGAGGATCCATAACAATGAGTTTTGCGCCATTGTGTTTAGCATTTTTCATAAAGGTTGCCGCAACAGGATGATTTTCCGTTGCATTGGAACCAATAACGACAATTACTTCTGCTTGGGCGACATCTTCAACTGGGTTGGATACTGCGCCTGAACCAATACCTTCTAATAAAGCAACAACCGACGACGCATGACATAATCGTGTGCAGTGATCAACGTTATTTGTTTTAAAGCCCGTGCGTACTAATTTTTGAAACAAGTAAGCTTCTTCATTCGATCCTTTTGCGGACCCAAAACCTGCTAATGCATTGGGCCCATGTTCGTCACGAATTTCTGTTAAGCCTTTTGCGGCGAAATCTAACGCTTCATCCCAACTTGCTTCTCGAAAGTACTTATCAATGTCTTTGAATGTAAGTTTGTCTAGATCATCCAAAAATTTTGGTGTGCCTTCCTTGCGAATTAAAGGCGTGGTTAATCGTCCTGCATGATGAACATAATCAAATCCATAACGGCCTTTTACGCACAAGCGGCCTTTGTTTGCGGGTCCATCACGACCATCTACATAAATAATTTTTTCATCTTTAATGTTATAAGTAAGCAGGCAACCAACTCCGCAATACGGACAAGTTGATTCAACTTTACGGTCCGGTTGTAGCATACCTAACTGGTTTGAAGGCATTAAAGCACCAGTAGGGCATGCTTGAACGCATTCACCACAGGCTACGCAAGTGCTATCACCCATTGGGTCTGCTATATCAAATACTATTTCTGAATGAGAACCACGATTCGCATAACCAATAACATCGTTATTTTGCACTTCTCTGCACGCACGCACGCATCGTGTGCACTGAATACATGCATCTAGGTTGACTGCAATCGCTGGGTGAGATGAGTCTTGTTCAGGGTTTTGGCGAGATTCAAATCGCGGTAAACCAACTTCAAGTTTTTTTGACCAGAGGTCTAATTCGCTGTTGAGTGTGTATTCACGCTCGGCCATATCAGACTGCAGAAGTTCTAAAACCATCTTTTGAGAATGAATGACTCGCTCATTTTCAGTATGAACTACCATACCTTCAGTTGGGGTACGCACACAGGATGGTTGTAAAACACGCTCACCTTCAATTTCAACCATACATGCACGACAATTTCCATCCGCTCGCATCCCCGGTGTATAACATAAATGAGGAATTTCAATACCATGCTGCTTGGCAGCTTCTAGGATACTTTCATTTTCATATGCGGTAATTTCTTTACCGTTAAGTGAAAATTTCACAGTATTGAAATCTTGTAATTGTTTTGGATTTGCAGCCATTTATTTACACTCCAACATTCCTTATCTGTTTAGCTCCATTTTTTTACTTCTAAATTAATTCTTCTGAAAAATATTTCATAACACATGTCATTGGATTCGCAGCTGCTTGGCCCAGACCACAAATAGATGCATCAGACATTGTTTGTGAAAGTTCTTGCATTAGCTGTTGGTCCCAACTGGATTTTTTCATCAACATTGCCGCTTTTGAAGTGCCTACTCGGCAAGGAGTGCACTTCCCACATGATTCATGCGCAAAAAATTCCATCGCATTGCGTGCAAGACCTGTTGCTTTATCTTTGTCAGAAAAAACGATAATTGCAGCAGAACCTATAAAACATCCATACTCATTTAACGTGTCAAAGTCTAATGGAATGTCTCCCATAGAGGCAGGCAAGATACCTCCAGAAGCTCCGCCAGGAAAATAACCATAAAAACTGTGGCCATCTAACATTCCACCGCAATGTTCATCAATTAACTCTTTTATTGTAATACCAGCATCTGTTACGTAAACACCAGGTTTTTTAACACGCCCGCTTACAGAAAATGAACGCAACCCTTTCCTTTCATTGCGGCCATGAGAAGTAAACCAATCAGCACCTTTTTCAATAATGTCTCGCACCCAAAATAATGTCTCAAGATTATGTTCGAGAGTAGGGCGTCCAAAAACACCTACTTCTGCCACGAATGGTGGGCGTAAACGTGGCATGCCTCGTTTGCCTTCAATGGATTCAATCATGGCCGATTCTTCACCGCATATATAAGCACCGGCACCACGTCTTAATTCTATATGGGGTAATTGTAGTGGAGGATCTTTTTTCAGTTCATCTAATTCGTGCAGCAGAATTGTGTAACAACCTTGATATTCATCTCGAAGATAAATATATATCTCATCAATTCCTACAACTTGAGCTGCAATCAATGCACCTTCAATAAAACGGTGAGGGTCTTTTTCTAAAAAATAACGATCTTTAAATGTTCCTGGTTCACCTTCATCAATATTTACGGCAAGTATTCGGGGTCCTGCATAGCTTTTTACAATTTCCCATTTTTGACCTGCAGGAAAACCAGCACCACCCAAACCTCTAAGGCCGGAATCTTTCATAATTGAAATAATTTTCTCAGCAGAATCAGAGCTATCAAAAGAACGTTTAAGTAATTCATAGCCACCACTGTTTACATATTTGTCATAAGTAATGTATTCAGATACTGAGGCTTCGATTTCACCTTTATCTACTGTTTCGCAAACTGTTTCTAAAGTTGCATGTGAAATTGGATTTTTACCGACCACTGCAATAGGTGCTTCGGCACATCTACCCACACATGGAACGCGTTGGATACGTACATCTTTTTTATAAAAATTTTGTAACTCGCGTATTAATGTTTCTGCATCATTCATTTCACAACTAATCGAGTCACAGACACGAACAGTCAGGCTTTCTGGTGGTGATTGATTTTCTTTTATTACATCAAAATGATGATAGAACGTAGCAACCTCATATACTTCTGTAGTGGCCAACTTCATTTCACTAGCAAGTGCAGTGATATGTGCGGCAGAAATATGACCATATTTATCTTGGATTAAATGCAGGTACTCTATTAACAAGTCTCGTCTCAGAGGCAATGGCGCTATTAATTCACGGATTTGGTCCAAAGCATCAAGGTCAACACGCCGACCACGCTTCTCACCTCGCATCTTATTGCGTTTACGTGAAACAGTTTTTTCCATTTTTCTCAATAAATCCTGAAAATTTACGCTTTATATAGTTTAAGGGTAAAGCTAAAGCAAGCGTATATACCTAAATATTAGTTTTTTATTCTTGTTTATCCAATCCAGATCAGCATTTCTCCTTGTCCACCTACTGCTGTATCTCCTAAGTAACGTTGTACACGGCGTCGCATTGGGTGTAGGGACTGAAAGGTGCTTTCAAAACTTCTTAGCTCATGAAGCAGGAGAGTCAAATAACCTAAATTATGACGCCCGCAATCTCTAAACCCTGAAATTACGTCTTTTGGTTTATGGGGTAACAATATAGTGCCTCTGCGCATGCCGACTCCAACTTGTTTGCCAATGGTGCCTAAATTGGCAATCGTGCCGGCAATCATTCTGCTAGCACAATAATCACCAATATTTCCAACTACCATTATGATTCCACGTCGTAACAAATCACCTGTAAAGTTGTTGCTATTCCCATGAACAAGGATTGTCCCTCCTGACATTCCTTTCTTGTTACCGGCTTTAGCTCCCCCTAAATAATCACCCGCATTTTTACTAACCTCAATCATACCGCTCGACATTTCGCAACCGGCATAGTCTTTAACATTACCTTGAATATTTAGTTTTCCACCTTTCAACCCTGAGCCGGCATAGTGTCCGACGTCACCTTCAACAATGAGTTGAAAGTTTTCAGGTAAGGCATAACCAATGTAATCCATTTTAGAATTAGAATTTTCGATTTTAATAACATGGTTAGAAAAATTACCCTCGATATTAAACAATTCGCCGACAGTAAATGTTTCGTTACCGATATTTAAAGGTAAGCTTTTAGCTTGTTCCTCACTTTTTGCATCGAAAATTGCTTTGCTAAGCCAACGCATATCTAAACGTTTGGACAATTTAGAATCAGCAGTGTCTTTATATGTAACGGTTGTATGACTCATTCATTATTTCCCTTAAATGAAAATGATGCGGGCCTAGCTTGCCTCCATAATTACCGCCTGTAATTTTTTCGATTCCTTGAGATTTGCCAAGGTCGCAAATTGCTTCAATGCCGCGATACATCGCTAATGTGACGTCTTCTTTTGTCAAACCATCGATAACAATTTCCATTGCAGCTTCTATATTTTTACCTAACACATTATCCGGACGCCCTTTAAGAGTAGGGCAGTAAGGATGATTTGTGGATGCATTCAAAAATTTGTATTTGGAACCTACTTTAGAGCCTGAACGAACTCCACCTCCGGGGAAAGGCATAATAATATTGGGTAACATACTGATCGCATCAATTGCAGCTTCACAAGCGAGCAAAGCATGAGATATTCCACGTGCAAAAACTAAAATGTTTCCTCCGCCTATGGCTTTTTGATAGCCAGTACTTTCTGCGCATAAAAATTCGCCATCCATTACAGGGATGCGCCAAAATCTTTTATCACCGATTTTTTTAGAAGTTTGAAAACCGTCACCGAAATAACGAATATTGGCTCCTAGTGCAATTTGGTCGTCACCTTCCATGCCGGAAAAAACAGCAGTGGTAGGGCAGGTGAGCACACACTGACCTATGCGGGTTTGTAATTGTTTTTCGAGAGTTTTTTTATCCGTTGAGAAAAGTAAGACTGAAACCCCAGGTCTGCCGTCGGGTGTTTCATGGTTGCCAATAACTTTTTCAATTCCTGCTTCTACTCCACACCCTATTACTGAAGTAGCAAACCCGGTCATGGTTTCGGCAGCGTGTCGAGCCCATTTGTAGTTAATGGCTGTAATGATCACGCGTGTTGCACGCATTGAAAATGCTTCAGCAAAAGTATCTTCAATTTCTACACCATTAATGATCATCTTTTATTCTTATTTTATTAATTTATTTCTATTTCACTACCGATACATTCTACCATTTCATCATCAGAGATTTTAAAGTTATCCAAAGAAATCGTCTGATAGTCATCAAAATATTTTGTTAATGGCTTCTCAATTGCCTGGTCGTATTCAGGTTTAGTTACATGAGTGACACCTTGCACGGTTTTAACAATTTCCCCATCTTTTACAATTAATTCTCCGTTTTTAAATACATATGCGGGCTTAGCAAACATTTGTTCTATATCATCTTGTTTGCGATAAACAGTAATATTGGCATTAGCGCCTTCACCCAGGTGGCCATGATTCTTAAGGCCTAAAATTTTTGCAGGGGCTGCTCGAGTCATGATGGCAATTTCGTAAAGAGAATACTCGCGATCCATTGACTTTAAATTTGAAACTCTTTGTGCATCGGAATTGACGATGCTAAAAACATCATTTCGAAAGGAACGATCCATTAAGAGTTTGATTAAATGCGGGTAACTCGAAAAAGGTGCCCCGTTTGGATGGTCAGTGGTTAAAAACACTCTCCACGGGTCATTTACTTGTAAAAATATTTCTAATCCAATTGCCCATTGCAATGCATTTACAAAGCTTTTATCGCGATACTTAAATGGGGTTACTCCACAACCTGCCTCACATTCAATATCCATCACCGTCCATTTTTTCGGGGATGCGTGATCATGTCCAAAATACTGCATCATGGTATCACCAGATGTGGTAATAGTTTGTCCAAACATAATTTGGCCAACATCTGCAGTTACGTTTTTATTATTGTTTATGGCTTCAGCAATAGCACATGCTGCAGATGAAAATTTGTGGTCACCCTCTGTTCCATAACTATGAAACTGTATATGTGTGATATGTATTGGTAATCCGTCTGCTGCTGATATGGTTGCTAAGGTTGATTCAAAGTTGCCTGGAACACCTAAGTTGCTTGCATGCACGTGCAGCGGATGCGCGATACCAAGTTCATGCACGGCTTTACTTAACTTTGTAATAATATCTCGTGGCTTGCTTCCTGTTGGGCCAGTTTCATCTACATCGAGTCGTCGTTGATTAAATTTAAATGCATGAATCCCTCCCGCATTAACGACTTTAATGCCGATACATTGACTAGCATGAAGAATCCACGCAACGTAATCATTGATTGCGCTCTGAGTAGCTCCTTCATGAATCATATTCAATAAAAAATCATCGTTACCTAGAAGTACGTAGCCTCCTTTGTCCACCATGGGCGTATCTGCCATTTCCATATGTGCCTGCCTCGCATTAACAGCAAGTACAGCGGGTTCAAAACAAGCGGTATAACCCATTTCTGCGTAACGATAACCTGTAGTGAAAGATGAGGGAACGATATGACCATTGCCAGCACGACAAATTTCAGAGCTACTATATGGGTGAAGATGTGCATCTTCTATCATCATGGTACGTGCTATATTGACTTTGCCGCCGCCAATGTGTGTGTGTATATCAATTGCGCCAGCCATAATGATGCAATCATCAAGCTCATAGGTTTTTTCTAGCTTATCTTTATCCGATAAATTAGTTTTTATTTTCTCATCGACAATATATAGATCTTTTCTCTCACCATTTATTTTGTGAGCCGGATCATAAATTTCAGCGCCAGAAAGTTTAATAGCCATGCGATCAAATAAGTTTGTAAATATTTTTTACGAGTTTACTAGCCGTGGATAGTTTGCTGTCTCGTAATTTTTGTAACGGTAAAGTGGCTACACTATCTGTTCGACAAGCTAAGCCTCGATGATCAATTCCTGGCACACCCACTGGAAGGTAAACATCAGCATACTCACATTGTATTTTTGGATGACCTAATACTATGGTTGGAATATCAGTTGCCGGAGGTGCATCATTTGGATTGTAGGTAGAGATCCACAATAAACAGTCTGTTTCTTGGTTATGTATCATTTTAGTTCCATCATAGATCACGGGGTCATGTATAGGCACTCCTTGTGTAAAAGATACAGGTAATGAAACTCCAGTTTGCCAAGTTGCTACATGATTTGCAGTAACCTCGGCTTTTGAACCACTCAGGGATAGGGCTACACATCGAATTTTTTTCATTAATAATTTAATGATTTCAGTGAGTGCTTGTACGGTGTGCTCGACCGATTCCGACTTGAATTCGCTGGTGGTCCAAATAAAGGTTGTATACTGACTGGAAGAGATTATTTTAAATAATTTTAGTAATTCTTCACTTTCGATATCGTGATTCGAAATTTTTTCTTTCGTAATAATCTCTTGAAAGCGATATATAATGGATTCGAGTAATGGATAATTTAAAAACATATAAGTGATGTTTTCTTTTTGTTCGCATCTTGTTACGCCGTCTTGAGAAATATCAATTATAAAAATCTTTTTTGACTTAGTACTCTCATTACCTAATGATTTTTCAGGGCTTAAAACACGTTGCAACAAACGTGGAAATTTATCCGTTACATTTTTTCCGAAAATAACCACACAATCTGCTCGATTTCTAACTTCGGAAAGTGTGGTTTTAACTTCACCAATGCGTTGCATAACGGATGTGCTTTTTCGCATTGAAGCGCCATTCGCATGATCAATTACACCACCCAACTTTTCAGCTAACGCAAGGGCTTCTCTACAAGTTTGAACATCTGCAATCAGTCCACTTATCAACGGTAATTGAGCAGTTTTTAATAGTTCAGCTGCCTTCTCGAGGGCTTGTTCTTCAGAAGCTGGTTTCCCGGCAATCAGGGGATTAGGCCGGTACCCCTTTGCTAATGAAGCCTCTTCAAAGGCATGCTTACAAGTGGGATCTAAAGGATTGTTCAGTTGGACAGTTAGTTCTGAAACTTCTACAGACAGATCATCACACAATAAACCACAGTGCGGGCAGGTTACTGATTGAAATTGCATATCAAAATTACGTACTTAGCTTATTAATAAGGGCGAATGAGAGTGTAGAACAGAATAGATGTTTCAGTGTCTAAAATCGCATGATATGCCTTCAGTAAAGCAGCCCCACAAATGCTTTATAAATCTAATATCAAATATACTGTACCAAGAGATGTATCGTCTGTATCTCAAATTTGACAGATTTAGTGATATTTATCAGAGAAATCAATTAAATACGGGATGGTACATAATGATCAAAAACTTAATTAGGAGTCGTTCAGTATGGCTAAATGGCGAGAAATAAAACCAGAACAAACTTATACGGAAGAACAAATTAACCAACGGCTAGCCGAGGAGCTGCCCGATTGGTATTACGAAAATGGGTGGATTCGTCGTAAATATAAAACCCATAGCTGGAAGGGCACATTGATGGTTGTGAATACCATCGGTCACTTAGCGGAAGCTGCCTGGCACCACCCAGATTTGACTGTTTCCTATGCATTTGTAATTTGTAAGCTTATGAACCATGCAGCAAAAGGTGTGACGAACAAAGATTTCGAATTAGCTAAGAAAATAGAGGATGTGGTGATGTGGCAACCTAGTGCCGAAGAGAATGATTTGGAAGGCACGCCCAAAGATCAACGTTTTGCATATATTCAATACTAAGTTACATTATTATTAATGTTTACATAACGTTTTAAATAAATATTGTTAAGTTTTTATTTCAACTAACTGTTTTTGAATGGCTTCTGTAATCACATTGGGCGGCAAGCCATAGGGAATGATATTGGTTACTTCACCCTCAGGGCTGATAATGTATAAATTTGAAGTGTGGTCCACTGTATAAAGGCCCTCTTCAACATTTCCTTCATAATAGTAAAACCCTTGAAATTGCTTAACTACTTCATCTATTTCTTTAGATGAACCTGTTAAACCAATAAAATTATTACCAAAATATTTCAAGTAACTGCGCAATATTTCAGGAGTGTCACGTTGAGGATCGACTGTAATAAAAATGGGTTGAACATGTTTTGCATCTTCATTTAGTTGTCCAAGAGCGGTTTGCACGGCACTTAGAGTATTAGGGCAAATGTCAGGACAATGTGTGAAGCCAAAGAATAACAGGATAACTTTACCTCGTGCCTCTATTGACGAATAAGGCTCATTCAGTTGTGAGGTAAGTTTAAAATCACCGCCAATTTTGTTTTCTTCTGCATAACTCAATGCAGGTAGCACGCTGATAAATAACAGTAAAATGAGTTGGCGAATTGAAATAATCATTTTGGTAATTGTTCTGAGGTCATTAAATAGTTTGAGCGTCAACAATACTAGCAGTTCCCTTATATATGATGGCTTAATGCCCATTTTCAATAATAATTACAGTAACTTAACTAAAAATTTACTGGCCAACAAAACTTGCACTATTATGGGGAGTAATTTCGTCTAGTTTATGTCTAATTAAGTGAATAGTGCATTGATTTTTATGCAAATTAATACCTAATGATATTTCTTTGATTGGATAACTAGATGCGGCATAATGTCCTAATCAATTTCTAACTGATTTGGGTCATTATTAAAAATGAGCCGATTGGATAGTATGGTCCTAGTTTGGAAATTTTCTAAATAATCGATCTGATCAAATCAAATTTACAAATATGGAGTTATAAGATAATGAAGAAAATGGCAGTATCAAAAGCCAAATGGATGCAGAGTATCGCCACCTTTGTATGCGTGTTGTTTGCTTCCGTAATTGGTTTTCAATCTACCGCAATGGCAGATGAGACATGCATGTCCCCCTACATGGCGAAAATTGTAGGTCAGGAAGACTATGTATACGTTTGGACATTAGGTGTTGAAGGAATGGGTGACGAGCAGGATAAGCTGGTTACTATTTCTGTAAATCCTGAATCAAGTACTTACGGAAAAGTAGTAAATGTTTTATCAGTGGGTGGACGCAACGAAGCTCACCACTCTGGTTTAACTGATGATCGTAAATATCTATTTGCTGGTGGCTTAGATAGTAACAAGATCTTCATTTTTGATGTTTATAGCAATCCTGCTAAACCAAAACTTCATAAAGTCATTACCGATTTTGTAGAACAAACAGGCGGAATGGTAGGTCCTCATACCTTTTATGCATTACCAGGTCGCATTATGGTGACAGCGTTGTCCAATAACGTTGATCATGGTGGTCGTACTGGAATGGCTGAATACACTAATGAAGGTGATTTTGTCGCTGCACACTGGAATCCTACTGACGAAGATCTTCGTGGTGCTGAAAAAGTAGGCAATGTTGCGGATGGCTATGGTTATGATGTTAGAGCATTACCTCGTCGTAATATTATTGTGACTTCATCATTCACTGGATGGTCAAATTACATGATGGACTTTGGACAAATGCTTGCGGATCCAGAAGCAATGAAGCGCTTTGGAAATACAGTAGTTGTATGGGATTTACATACACGTAAACCTAAAAAAGTTTTTGAAGTTCCTGGAGCGCCTTTAGAAATTCGTTGTGCTTGGGGTTCTCAAAATAATTATTGCTTCACTACAACAGCACTTACCTCAAAAATCTGGCTGATTTATGAAGATGATGAGGGCGAATGGCATGCTGCTGATGTGGCAGACATTGGCGACCCTTCAAAAGTGCCTTTACCAGTAGACATTTCTATTACGGCTGATGATCAAGGGCTTTGGGTGCAAACTTTCATGGATGGAAAGACTCGTTTCTTTGATATCTCTGACCCTCACGCTCCTAAGCAAACTTATGAGCACGTTATAGGTTCACAAGTGAATATGATTTCACAAAGCTGGGATGGTAAACGCACTTACTTCACTTCATCATTACTAGGTAACTGGGATAAGACAGGTGAAGCTGATGAGCAATACTTTAAGCTATTTACATGGAACGGTAAGAAGCTTGCGCATGAATTCACAATTGACTTCTATGAGCTTAAGTTAGGTCGTGCACATCAAATGCGTTTTGGTGCTTACTCATTGTATGGCCAAGCACCGAACTCTAAGGACAGAATGTTGTCTCAAGTAAAGTAAGATAGGAGCGGTTACTTATGTAACAGCAAAATTAGTTACTTTAACAAGGCCGCCCACTGAGGCGGCCTTGTTTTTTTGGAGACAGGAGTACTAGTATTTTCATAGATGAAAGTTAAAAACTTAATATACGTATTGATCATAAGCATGTTGATGTCATGTGATCGCACAATGGACGATGATGCACCATTACCTGGCTCTCATGCAGCTATAGCTGCATCACAAGTTCAAGTCGTCGCTGATGGTTGGGTAGCAGAACTTCCTTATGACGTACCTCAACCGGGCACTTACAATCTATCAAAAATTAATAAAGCAGCGGGTGGTACTGTATTAGATGTTAATGGAAACGAACTAGAATTAGATAGTTTGTTTGGCGACAAAATTGTATTGCTTACTTTTATATATAGTAGTTGTAAAGATTTAAATGGTTGCCCACTTGCAACCGCAGTATTTTATAAAGTTAAAGAAAGGTTTAGAAAAGATCCTAAACTTGCAGATAAGATTCGTCTAATTAGTGTGAGTTTTGACCCCGAATACGACACACCAGAGGTAATGAAGCTATATGGTGCAGGTTTTGAAGGAGGTAAACCTGAATGGCATTTTCTAACAACTAGCTCTGAAGAGGCCTTATTACCCATCACGAATAAATTTGGACAAATGGTGATAAAGCGCTATGACGAATTTGGGAATTATACCGGTACCATGTCACATGTCTTGCGTGCATTTTTGATCGATACAAACAAATATATTAGACAAGAATATAGTGTTTCTTTTTTACATGATCAACTTGTAACTGCAGATATAAAAACACTTTTAATCGAAGATGGGTTGTATACTGCTGACGCAATTAGTGAATGAACAATAATCGGAAAAAATTTTTATTTTTTGTAAACACCGGTCTTTTGTTTGGTGTTTTAGTATTGTTGCTTACTTATAATTTCCTTCACAGCTCCACTGAAACAAACCCTGTGTCAGATGTCACAAACAATAGACATATATTTGGTCCCGGGGATAACAAAGAAGGCTATTACTCAATAGACTACACAACGGATACTTTAGATTTGCAAAAGCGGGTCGGTAAAGAAGCCGATCTTATGGAATTTGTAACTAACCCACCGTTAGGTTTGCCTGCTGTTCCTGTTCCTGAAGATAATCCTATAACGAAAGAAAAGTTATTATTGGGCAGAAAGTTATTTTTTGATCGTCGTTTATCTATAAACGATACTTTTTCTTGTGCAATTTGCCATATACCTGAACAAGGTTTTACGAATAATGAAATTCAAACTGCTATAGGAGTTGAAGGGCGATCTGGTAAGCGCAATTCTCCTACAGTATATAACTCGGCATATTTAGAAAAGATTTTTCATGATGGCAGAGAATCAACTTTAGAACAGCAGGTTTGGGCGCCTCTATTAGCGAAAAATGAGATGGCGAATCCTTCAATTGGTTTTGTGATCAATAAAATCAAAGCGATTCCAGACTATGATGGTTTATTTGAAAGTGCATTTGATGGACGTGGCCCGACAATGGAAACGGTTGGAATGGCACTGGCTGATTATCAACGAGCCTTAAACTCTGCGGATTCCCCATTTGATCGCTGGTATTTCGGTAAGCAAGAAGATGCAGTTAGCGAGCAAGTAAAGCGTGGATTTGAAATCTTCAGTGGAAAAGGTCTGTGCACAGCTTGTCATTTGGTGCATGAAGATTATGCACTTTTTACAGACCATGAATTGCACAACACAGGTTTGGGATATTTAGCATCTATGGGCACTACTTCTAAAACTACACGTGTGCAGTTAGCACCTGGAGTATTTGTAGATGTAGATAATGAAATCATCGAGAGAGTATCAAAGCCTAAAGAAAATGATTTAGGTAGGTATGAAGTCACAGAAAATCCCCATGATCGTTGGAAGTTTCGCACTCCACCTCTTAGAAACGTGGCTTTAACTGCTCCTTACATGCACGATGGGTCAATGCAAACATTGCGTGAAGTTATGGAATTTTATAATCAAGGTGGTATACCTAATGAAGTGTTAAGCCCATTGATCAAACCCCTTGGCTTGACAGATGAAGAGATGGATGACGTAGTCGCATTTATGGAATCTCTTACCGGGAGTAATGTAGCGATTTTGGTTGCAGACGCATTCGCGGCACCTATTGGTGATATTAGTGAAGATGATCCTAACTGGGCACATGAAAATAAAATTGAGTAACATGTTTGATTATATTAGAAGCCCAGGGCGCATGAGAACCAAATAAAATGATAATTTGTTTAATTCCGTAATGCCGATGCACATGAAAATAAAATCAAATGATGTATAAACATGAAAAAAAATTTACGTAATTTTGTTTTCGCTTTAGTTGTTAATTTAGTTTTTATTATTCCATTGAATGCGGAAGAAGGGCGTTTAATGGATGCTTATCCGCCGAATGTGAGTGCTGAGAATTTTATATTGCCTGATTTAAATGGTGACGAGCATCAATTAGAGGAATTTCGTGGGAAATATGTTTTAGTCAATTTTTGGGCGATGTCCTGCAACGTCTGTAAAAGTGAAATGACGACTCTGCAAAGTGCTTTTGAATTATTAGGAAGCGATAAAATTGCAATTATCTCCATCCATGCTGGTACAAATTACGATGGGGTTGATGAGGTGTTGAAAATAAATAATGTTACTTATACTGTATTGCTAGATATAGATTTAGAATTAGGGGCATGGGGTATACCCATACTCCCTACTACCTTTGTCGTAAGTCCTGAGGGTGATATTCGGTACAGAGCGGTAGGTTCACGTGTATGGAATTCACCGTTCATGATTGATTTTATTCAAAACTTACTTGATAGTGATGATACACAGGATTCTTCACCTCAAGCCTCATCGAATGACCGAACTTATCTATAGGGAGCTAATCTAAATTTTGTTGAGTCTTGCAAAAACTGGAAGTAGATGCCTAATGTACAAATCGTTAGTTGTTTTAATATATTTATTAGCGACGGGTAGCCAAACCTGGGCCGCTGGTTTAATGGATCCAATTGGTGGTAAACCTAAAGCAGCAGGTTTTAACTTAGAAGATACTAAAGGAGACAAGGTAAGCTTAGAAGACTACCGCGGTAAATTTGTTCTACTCAATTTTTGGGCCACATGGTGTGCTCCATGTCGTGAAGAAATGCCGGCAATGAGCAATTTACACGATGAATTTAACGGTGAAAGTTTAGAGGTTATAGGAGTTCACGTTGGACCCAGTTTGGCTGGTGTGAAGAAATTTCTTGAGGCAGTCCCCGTTACATTTACCATTTTAATTGATAAAGATATGAGCTTAGCTAATTGGGGCGTGCAGGGGCTACCGACTACTTTCTTAATTAACCCTGAAGGTAAATTAGTATATAAAGCGGTTGGTGAACGTGAATGGGATTCTCCCGAAATGGTTTCTTTTCTTAAAAACATGGTAGCTAAATACGAACGTATGGCCGATAGCGACCAACCTGTTGAAGAGTATGTTCCTAAAAAGAAATCATTCTTTTCAAACTTAATGGAGAAAACATTTGGTTGGTCTAATGATCAGTGTGATACGACAAATTTAGCAACTAATTAAATAATGCTTAATCGCTCAGCTTTTGCTGAATATGTTATTGAATATATCTCTGAGCATTTTCCCAATGCAAATATTGAAGAATGGGAACATGAAAAAAATGAATCCTTGAACTTTAATGTTGTTGAAAACGAAACAACTTACATTTTACGTGTAATGGACGAATGCTTACTTGAAATCGACGTCAGTGAAGTTAAAGAATTATTAACGAACTATAATGTAGCGCAAGTTATGCGTGATATTAGAGATTTTCCAATAGTAGTGACTAATTCCGGCTGTATCTTTGGTTCTCCCTAATTACATGATCTTTTGATTTATTACTTTGTTGCAGCACTTTTTGCGATGCTCATTTACTCGAATGTAAACTCTGCTTCTCGAAAGCACTGCGCCGCATACTAAATCAAAATCTCTATGTAATTTAATTTTTAGGCATACTCAGTAATATTTTGGTCGATAATTACTCTCACGGATATGCTGTATGCCAGCTTTGATAGAAATATGCAGCTGTATTTTCTACACCTCTACCATCCTTGGCGGGTGTAGTGAAATTTGAGTTACTCGGAAGTAGTGGGGTCAATCATACCTCTAACTTCTGAAATTTTATTTGCTGGGAATCCACCTTCTTCGGCATGTTTGCGAATTTCATCTTCGTTCGGTGCAATGTAAGTGCAATACACTTTGTCATCCGTTACTACGCTCTCTACCCATTGAATCTGTGGGCCCATATTTTTCAAAATGCTACAAGACTTTTGTGAAATGCCTTGAAGCTCGGCAGCGGTCAAATTACCGGCGCCAGGTATTTCACGTTCAATAATATATTTTGGCATGTTGGGGTCTCCTGGTCGTTAATCTCTATTATGTAATTTTATAATTTAGTGTAGCGAATTTTGACCTATTCACGCTAGCCATTAACCTGTTGATAATGCTTATTTATTGCTCAGCAGACGGACTAATATGTCGGTTTACTAAGCCAAAAGCAGATGTATAACTTGCAAAATATGCTAACATTCTATCCCTGCAGAGTTAGCACACACTACCTCGTCACATTTAATATGGGGTAGAAACAGGCAGGTCCCACCTATAGTCATGTCTGATAAGGTGGTATCGGTTCGAATCTATTTTCTCTCGCTTAAATTAAATTGATTACTTTATGAACGTAAAGGAAATTTAAATGGCGGAGACCATGATATTAGTTCCCGGTAGATCTTCAAGCCAAGGAACCTCACTGAATGAAGGCAAGCTCAAAGATGAGTATAAGAAAGTAACTTCCACGGCGGAGCTGAATGAAAAAGACATGAAGCGACTTAAATTAAAGGATGGCGATAAGATTCGTTTGAAGTCCGATGTGGGACAGACAGTGGTCACTTGCAAAAGTAAAAAAGATGAAGAATTGCCATCAGGAATGATTTTCATTCCATATGGACCACCATCAAGTGAATTAATGGCTTCAGATACGGCAGGGAGTGGTATGCCTTTATCTAAGCATATGGAAGTAACGGTTACTAAAGCAAGGTAAATTTATTATTTAATATTCGGAAATTTATTATGAGTGAAGCAGCAGCGACGAACACACCCGCTAAGACCAAAGAAGAAAATAAGAATATAAAACTTGTAAATGATGCAACATGCACGTTTTGTGGCTGTGTTTGTGATGACATGGATCTCACCGTTGATACGGATGAAAATAAAATCACAAAGGCTAAAAATGCCTGCATATTAGGTAAAGCATGGTTTTTTGAACACACTATTGATCATGAGCGACCCGTAGCCATGATTGATGGCAAAGAAGTCTCTGTTGAAGATGCAATTGAAGAAGCCGCACAAACTTTGGTAAATGCAAAATTTCCTATAACTTATGGTCTCAGCGATACAACTTGCGAGGCTCAAAAACAAGCCGTTGCAATAACAGATTTAATTAGAGGCAATATCGATACTACAACTTCAGTATGTCATGGTCCTTCTGGCATGGCCTTTCAGGGTGTTGGTGAAATGACAATGACCTTAGGTGAAGTAAAAAATCGTGCTGATCTGGTAATTTATTGGGGTGGTAACCCGGCAGAGAGTCACCCACGCCATTTTGGTCGCTATTCAGTAATGCCAAAGGGTATGTTTGTGCCGAATGGGAAAAAAGATCGTTATATTGTTCTCGTTGATGTACGCAAAACTAAAAGTGCGGGCGTAGCTAATGAATTTATTCAACCCAAACCAGGTAAAGATTTCGAAATACTTTGGGCACTGCGTGCATTAGTTAAAGGTAAAAAAATTAATAATAGCATCGAAAAAGAAACCGGGGTTTCTATAGAAACGCTGGAAAACTTGGTTGATCGTATGAAGAATTGTCAGTTCGGTGTTTTGTTCTTTGGTATGGGTCTAACGATGACGCGAGGACGTCACTTTAATTCTGGTGCATTATTATCTCTTGCTACAGATCTAAATGAATATACACACTTTGTTGCTAAGCCTGTGCGAGGTCATGGTAATGTCACTGGTGCAGATAATGTTGTGTCTTGGCAAACGGGTTATCCCTTTGGTGTCAATTTTAGTTATGGGTTTCCACGCTTTAACCCAGGTGAATTTACAACGACAGATTTGCTCTCACGTGGAGAGGTGGATGCTGCAATGATTATTGCTAGTGATCCTGGGTCTAATTTTCCCAAGGCTGCTATAGAACATATGCATAAAATTCCGGTGATTTCACTAGATACCAAACCAACTGCAACAAGCAAGCTTGCACATGTCGCGTTTGCAACCTCTACATATGGAATTAACACGTCAGGTACTGTCTATCGCATGGATGATGTACCCATTACCTTACGACCTGCATTTGAATCTCCTTTCCCTTCAGATGAAGAGATTCTGACTGCAATTAAGAATCGAGTTCACGAACTCGTAAAAGCAAAAAGGTACAGAAACTGAGGAGAACATACTTCAAATAAGTCTGCTGTTTAACTCTAAAAAAATAAATATAAGAATGAAGGATGAGTAACGAACTTCGCATAACAAATGGCAAGGTGTACGACCCTGTCAATAACATCGATGGTGAAATTCGCGATATTTGTATCAAGGATGGCCGCATAGTTGAGTCGGTTAGTGATGACGCGCGAATAATTAATGCCCATGGGAATGTTGTGATGGCAGGTGGCGTTGATATTCACTGTCATATTGCGGGCCCGAAAGTTAATCTAGCTCGCAAATTACAACCAGAAGATCATCGCCTTGATCCTCATCCCGCAACAGAACACACTCGCTCAGGCGTTGGCGGTGTTGTACCTTCAACTTTTGCTACCGGATACCGCTATGCCACATTGGGCTACACCACGGCCTTTGATGCAGCAGTCCCGCCGTTGGCAGCACGTCACGTGCTGGAAGAATTGCATGACACACCGGTTATCGATAAAGGTTATTACGCCGTTTTAGGTAATCACATATTTTTGCAGCAGTTGATTAAAGAGGGTCGAAAGGAAGAATTGAAAGAAGCCATTGCTTGGTGGCTTAATGCCTGTAAAGGTTACACCACGAAAATTGTAAACCCAGGCGGCGACGAACCCTGGAAAGGCAAGAAAAATTCAAACGTGCGTGACATCGACGAAAAAAGTGATGTGTTTGATATATCACCACGCGACATCATTGATGCCTTTATCGATGTCGCAGACGACTTAGGATTGCCTCACCCTCCACATGTGCACTGTAATAATTTAGGTCACAGTGGCAACTTTGAGACTACGATTGAAACCATGAAGACAGCCGGCGATCGCCGACTCCATATTGCACATATTCAGTTTCATAGCTATGCCGGCAAATTAGGTGAGAATCCCTTATCGGCAGGACGAGAAATTGTTGAATATGTTAACGACCATCCAAATATTTCCTGCGATGTTGGTCAAGTGATGTTTGGTAAATCCACAATTATGACTGCTGACGCACCTTCAGCACATATGACACAAGCCTATACACATACTAAGTGGATAAATGCTGACACCGAGAATGAGTCCGGTTGCGGAGTTGCGCCCTATAATTATCAAGAACATGTCTATACAAACGCATTGCAATGGGCGATTGGATTAGAAATATTTTTACTTTCTAAAGATCCGTGGCGCATCGTCTTTTCAACGGATTCTCCTAACGGTGCTTCATTTACGAGTTACCCGAAGTTAATTAAATTGTTAATGGACAAAGATTTTCGTAATGAAGAAATTTCGCGTGTCAATCAGAAGGCAATGAATAAATCTATTTTGCGAGAACTTAAACGCGAATATACATTGAGTGAAATTGCCATCATCACCCGTGCCGGTCCGGCCAAATGTTTGGGTTTAGCGAATAAAGGGCACCTTGGAGTAGGCGCTGATGCCGACATTACCATTTACGACGATCAAGAAGACAAAGAGCTAATGTTTAACGCACCGCGATATGTCATCAAATCTGGACAACCAGTGATTGAAGACCATGAGTTTACCACCGACTATTACGGTAAGACGCTACATGTTCAACCAGAATTCGATCCTTCAATTGAAAATTCTCTTCGTCCATTTTTCGAAGATTATTATTCCATACGCTTTAATAACTATGCTGTCAGCGATCATTACTTACATGATCACGAATTTATTCCTTTGCGTAAATCATGAAAATAAAGAAAACAGAAATAATAGATACTTTCGCTGAAGCATTTGAAATGTGCGGAGCGCGAGTAATTATTACTGCGGATACCAAACAATGGGCGCGTGCGGCGGCGGCATCTATGACCGGTTTTGCAACTTCGGTAATTCGCTGCAAACTAGAAGCAGCAGTTGAGAGTGAAATACCTGAATCTGATACACCCGATGGCCGTCCTGGAATAAGTGTATTGCTATTTACCATGAGCTCCAAAACTATTGCTGGTCAATTGATAGATCGTATTGGTCAATGTGTGATGACTTGTCCGACCACGGCTTGTTATAACGGGTTGGAGTCTGATCGCTCGGTTTCTGTTGGTGGAAAGTTACGTTTTTTTGGAGATGGATATCAAATAAGCAAACTTATTGACGGTATACGTTTGTGGCGTATTCCTGTCATGTCGGGTGAATTTTTAATTGATGATCAATTTGGAATCCAGCCTGCTGTGGGTGGCGGTAATTTAATAATTTTTGGATCAACCCGAGGCATTGCATTGCGTGCTTCCATCGCAGCAACTCATGCTATGCGAGAGGTTGGTGGTGTATTTTTGCCTTTTCCGCAGGGAGTAGTGCGGTCAGGAAGTAAAGTCGGTGCAAAGTATAAAGGCATGATTGCATCAACTAACGATGCTTATTGCCCAACCCTTCGATCGATTAGTGATAACTCAGTTGTACCTGAAAATGTAGAAGCAATTTACGAAATTGTGATTGATGGTCTTTCTGAAGAAGTAGTTAAAGAAGCCATGCGGCGGGGTATACAAGCGGCGGCTGAAAAGGGTGCCACAATGATATCTGCAGGTAACTACGGTGGAGAGTTAGGTAAGTATAAATTCCATCTCAATGAGCTAGTTTGAAATTGAATAAATCATAAAATACAACAACATATAAATAGAATATAAAGTAACTTTTTATGTCTACCGCACATTTAAAATTGCATACAAAGCCCGAAGTACCGTTAGAAGCAGATGTTCTCAACACGGCCAAGTTAGCAGGGCTATCGCAATCTGGAATTGAGCATCTCTCAGTCATGCATGGGAATGAAAAAGCGAGTTTAGGCGATTTCTTTAAAGTTACCGGCAAAGGTAATTCAGAAATTCGGCTCGAGGGTGACTTATCAAATATAAAAATGATTGGTGCGGGCATGTCAGACGGTAAAATAGTCGTTGAAGGTGATGTGGGTATGCACCTCGGAATAGGCATGTCAGGTGGAGAAATTGTCGTTGAGGGTGATGCTGGAGACTGGGTTGGCCCTGAAATGTCGGGTGGTCGCATCATAATTAAAAAAAATGCTGGCCACATGGTTGGCGCTGCCTATCGTGGACATACAACGGGAATTACAGGTGGTGAAATATTTGTACATGGTGATGCTAAAAATGAAATTGGCAGTGGAATGCGCCGTGGTTTTATTGCAATAGGGGGTAATGCGGGCGATTTTACAGGGGTAAATATGTTAGCGGGAACCATTGTCGTCTTGGGTGAGCTAGGCATTCGTACAGGCGCAGGTATGCGACGAGGCACTATTGCTTCTCTTGAAGATGCTCCCATGTTGCCAAGTTTTGAATATGCGTGCACTTATCGCCCATTGTTTTTAAGATTTTATCTTAGGAAGTTGCAAGAAAATGGCTTCAAGAGGAAAATTCAGGACAAACACCTAAATGGTATTTACAAACGTTATAGCGGAGACGGGATTGAACTCAATCGTGGCGAGGTTTTATTGTTTTCAAAATAATTCTTGATAACTTCACTTGCTTCGGAACACTCATCGCGTTTTCTATATTTGTAGTTAAATTATGTTAGCAATATAGGAGACAAACTCATGACTACAGTTGTAACAGAGAATTGCAAAGGCTGCCGATTTACTGATTGTGTATCCGTATGTCCAGTCGCGTGTTTTCACTATGATGATGAAATGCTTTATATCGACCCTGACGTCTGTATTGATTGCAGTGCATGCATTCCAGAATGTCCAGTTGAAGCCATTTATGAAGAAGATGATCTCCCTGAGGGTCAAGAAGGCTGGGTGGAGATCAATGCAGAAAAAGCTCCAGATTTACCATTAATCGAAGAGCCTATGGATCCATTGCCCGGTGCTGAGGATCGTAAATCAGAATTAGGTTTCTAAACTTATTAAAGTTAAATTTCGAAAACGCACAGTCAACAGGCTGTGCGTTTTACGTTTTGAATAAAAATAAAAATAGGAATGGCTCATGAGTATTGGAACTGAATCAAACCCCTTAAAAGTAGCTATTGTAGGTAGTGGTCCAAGTGGTTTCTATGCAACCGAAGCATTGATTAAATCGGACTTTGTTGTCGAAGTTGATTTAATTGAAAGATTACCCGTACCCTTTGGTTTAGTGCGTAGTGGTGTGGCGCCAGATCATCCTAAACTCAAACAAGCCATTGAAGTGTATAAAAAGATTGCACAAAGTCCTGAATTTAACTTTGTTGGTAATGTTACAGTTGGCCAAGATATTAAAGCTGAAGACATACAAAAAACACACCATGCTGTTATTTACACTTGTGGGGCAGAAACAGATCGTAAACTTGGTATCCCAGGAGAAGATCTATTAGGTAGTTACACGGCAACAGAATTTGTAGGTTGGTATAACGGTCACCCGGATTATCGAGATCGCACTTTTGATCTCTCACATGAAACCGCCATTGTGATTGGTCAAGGAAATGTGGCTGCAGATGTTTCGCGGATTCTGGCAAAGTCTGTAGATGAATTAAAACATACAGATATTTCTCAACACGCACTGGATGCTTTGGCTGACAGCAAAATTAAAACAATATACGTAGTGGGACGCCGTGGGCCCGCACAGGCAAAATTTGCTTCAAAAGAATTAAAAGAGTTTTTGGAAATAGAAAATTGTCGACCTTATATTGATCCTAAAGAACTAGAACTTAATGAAACCAGTCAACAAGAACTGGAAATGAAAGAAGGACGTGGAAATAAAAAGAATGTAGAAATCTTTCAAAAGTTTGCTGAATCCGAAGATACAGGAAAACCGCGTACATGTATTTCAACATTCTTAAAAAGCCCTGTTCGTCTGGAAGGGGAAGGGCGCTTAGAAAAAGCCGTGTTTGAAATTAATGAACTATCAGGTGAACCCTTCAATCAATCAGCAAAAGGCACGGGTGAAACCATGGAAATTGAATGCGGAATATTATTTCGCAGCATTGGTTATAACGGGGTTCCGATACCAGGTGTACCTTTTTATGATCGTTGGGGCACTATTCCTAATGAGAATGGACGCATCACAACAGAACAAGGTGGTGATGTAGTGCCCGGACTGTATACAGCGGGTTGGATTAAACGCGGACCTTCAGGAATTATCGGTACCAATCGTGCTTGTGCTGTAGAGTCGGTAGATATGTTATTAGAAGACGTGTCTAAATTACCTGCAGACAAACCAGGTCGTGAAGGACTGTATAAAATTCTAGATGCAAATAGTGTTCAATACATTAATTATGATCAATGGATGAAAATTGATGCCGCTGAAGTGACAGCAGGTGAGCCCAAAGGTAAGCCACGCGAAAAATTCACACGTCGTGAAGAAATGCTAGCCATTGCAAACAATTAATTATTTATAACAACACTCTGCTTGAGTTATTACTATTACTAGATCAGCGGTATTAAAAGTTCATGTAGATTCTATACTATTACTATTAAGTTATTGTAGAGAAGTAAATTCCTAGTGAATACAAGATATTGCTTGATAATGTTATATTTAGTCGAATTCAAATAACCAACAGTGGAGTTTTCTATCATGCAGATGTCAAGATTAAATTCTTTTCTACTGAGCAGTTTATTCTTTTCAACATTGGCAATATTAAGCATGCCATTGCATGCAGATGGTGTATCAGGTTCTGCGGCTGGAGGAAGTACTTCTGGTGCGGATAGTCAGTTGGAATCATGTGCAGAACCACTAGGCACGTTGGCGGTACATGAAGATCAAACGGCATCTTGGTGGCATCATTACTATCGTCGTTACCCTACTTTGGGAAGTACTACACCTTTGTTACGTTTAATGGTGCAGCAATCGAATTGCTTTGTGGTAGTGGAAAGAGGCAAGGCGATGGAAAATGTAATGGGTGAGCGAGAGCTGGAACAAGCAGGTGAAACACGAGAAGGGAGTAATTTCGGTAAAGGGCAAATGGTTGCTGCAGACTACACGATGAGTCCTGAGATTCAGATATCAGAAGAAACCGGTGGTGCGAAAGGAAAGTTATTTGGCAAATTAGGGGGTGCAGGGGACTTGTTAGATAGTGTGGCTGGAAAATTAAAAAGAGATGAAGCGTCAACTACACTTTTGTTAATTGATAATCGTTCCAGTGTGCAAGTAGCTGCCGCGCAAGGTTCATCCAAAAAATTCAGCTTTGGTGGTGGTGTTGGAATTTTTGGTAGCCAAGGTGGTGGTACAGCTTCAGCATTTACTAAAACCCCAGAAGGTAAAGTGATTGCAGCGGCTTTTGCAAATTCCTATAACAATATGGTTAAAGCGTTGCGAAATTACAGAGCACAAAATGTTAAAGGTGGACTTGGTAAAGGTGGTAAACTACAAGTAGGCGAGTAATAATTCATATCATAAATTGTAAAAGGCAGCCTTATGGCTGCCTTTTTTATTGCACATTTAAATTACATATGTCATCTACATCCAAGATTGAGCACATAAGCTTATTTGAGGCCATGAAATATTGGTTAAAGCTAGGGTTTATTAGTTTTGGTGGACCCGCAGGACAAATAAGTATGATGCACCAAGAATTAGTGGAGCGTAGACGATGGATTTCTGAACATCGTTTCTTGCATGCGCTTAATTACACCATGGTATTGCCAGGGCCAGAAGCGCAACAATTAGCGACTTATATGGGTTGGCTTATGCATGGTGTAAAGGGTGGACTGATTGCAGGCAGCTTATTTGTTTTACCTTCACTTTTCATTCTTATCACCTTAACTTGGATTTATTTGGAATATGGCAATACGCAAATTGTTGCAGGAGTTTTATATGGTGTGAAACCTGCAGTCACTGCCATTGTTTTATTTGCAGCATACCGAATTGGTTTGCGTGCACTAAAAAATAATGTTTTACGCACCCTGGCATTGCTTGCCTTCATTGCTATTTTTTATTTTCAAATACCATTTCCATTAATTGTAATAGGTGCAGGCATTTTAGGTTTTCTTGGTTCTAAAATTGTTCCTGATTATTTCAATGCAGAGTTACATAAAACAGAAGCGCATGAGTCATTTGGTCCAGCTGTAATTGACGATGAAACGCCGATACCAAATTACGCAAAATTAACTTGGAGCAGAGTAGTAATTTTTGTTTCAATAGGTGTAGCTATTGGAATAAGTGTATTAGCATTTTTATATTTTAAATTTGGTTGGAGTAATACACTTACACAAATGGCAATTTTTTTTACTAAAGCTGCATTAGTAACTTTTGGTGGTGCTTATGCGGTATTACCATATGTATATCAAGGGGGTGTTGACCAATTTGGTTGGTTAACTGCAACACAAATGATCGATGGATTGGCATTAGGTGAGACCACTCCTGGACCATTGATCATGGTAGTAACGTTTGTAGGTTTTGTGGGAGGCTGGACTAAAGAGATTTTTGGTCCCGAACTTTTACCTCTTGCAGGGATAGCTGCTGCATGCGTAGCAACGTTTTTTACTTTTTTACCATCTTTTCTTTTTATCTTTGTCGGTGGTCCCGCAATAGAAGCAACACGGGGTGATTTGCATTTTACTGCACCACTTTTAGGAATTACTGCTGCTGTAGTGGGTGTGATTGTTAATCTTGCAGTATTTTTTGCTTATCACGTATTTTGGCCGTCAGGATTTGAAGGTAATTTTGATTGGCTTTCATTACTTATTGGTGTACTGGCATTTATTGCGCTGTATAAATTTGAGATTGATATTGTAAAAGTGATTATAGTTTGCGCGATATTTGGCGGCTTCTTTTCAATAATTTCTTAATTGCAAATTGTCTACAAAACAAAAAATATTTCTGATTATAGGTTTGGTTATAGCGGGTGAGGTGATTTTTGCCTTGCCATTTCATTTAGGTCGTTTCTTTAGGCCTACTATGCTTGAGATGTTTGATCTTACTGCAACTCAGTTAGGGGCTGCACAGGGCGTATATGGCATTGTTGCAATGTTAGCTTATTTCCCTGGAGGATTGTTAGCAGATCGATTTCCTATATATAAACTTATGTCGTTTTCTTTATGGATGACTGCATTAGGTGGTTTTTATATGTCCACATTTCCAAGCTATGTGGAATCTATACTACTGTTCGGTTTTTTTGGGTTTTCTACAATACTATTATTTTGGGGTGCATTAATTCGAGCTACGAGAGAATGGGGTGGGCAAAAGGGGCAAGGTTTAGCATTCGGCATTTTGGAGGGAGGGAGAGGATTATTAGCAGTAGTGTTAGCTTCAATTGGAGTTTTATTGTTTCAATTTTCTTTTCCACTAGGTTATGAGTCTGCAACATTTGCTGAAAAGCAGAACGCGTTTAGAACAGTGATTTTGGGTTATTCGCTAGTCACAGCATTAATCGGTGTTTATATATGGATAGTATTTAGAAAATTCTCATATACACATCAACACTCAGATAAAAAACCATTT
The DNA here is from genome assembly GCA_028279275.1 of Gammaproteobacteria bacterium. Lineage (GTDB taxonomy): Bacteria > Pseudomonadota > Gammaproteobacteria > UBA4575 > UBA4575 > JABDMD01. The sequence goes on from JANQOB010000002.1 coordinate 182,859, forward strand.
TGGTCGCAGATTTCAAATAATGCAAAGCATATATTTTCGATACCTAGTGTATGGCTTCAATCATTAATTGTAATATCAGCATATGTTGGCTTTAAAGGATTTGATAATTATTCTTTATATGCCGTAGATGTTTATGGGGTCGATGAGATTGAAGCTGCAAAAATTATCACACTCGGTTCATGGACGCGCCCCGTTATCGCAATTATTATTGGTCTGATTGCAGATCGTTTTGATGCAATTAAAATGCTTTGCCTTAGTTTTCTATTACTGCTTTGTGTAGATAGTTATTTCGCATTCACTACTCCAAATATTAATTTTACTTGGCTATTGCTTACTAATATTTTATTAACTTGTATTGCAATTTTTGCATTACGGACTCTTTATTTTGCTATTTTTGAAGAAATTAAATTGTCAATAATGTTTACTGGAAGTGCAGTGGGGCTAATTTCTATTATCGGTTTTACACCGGATGTATTTGTACTCTATGTTGCAGGATTGTTAATTGACCGTTCTCCTGGGCTTGAAGGGCACCAGCACTTTTTCATGTTTCTTGCTGCATTTGCCGTGATCGGTTTAATTGCTAGTATCACGCTCTATAAATTAGTTGTAAGAAAAAACTTTTCTAGTTAATAAAAGCTGGGTATCAAATTTTTATCTAAATAAAAATTAAAGGCCCAATGGTTTCTTCATGTTGATTACTCAAAATATCAATATTGCAGTACTTAATATGCTTTTATAGTTTTAAAATGTTGCATCCAATTAAGCATTTTGAGATCGGTATGATATTTCCTCCAATACCAGAAAACGAGCTACTGCGTTTACAGGCATTGTATACACTCAAGGTATTGGATACTCCAGAAGATGAAAGGTTTGACTGGGTCACGCGTTTTGCAGCCGAAAAACTTATTGTTCCGATTTGTCTAATTACTTTAATAGACCGAGAGCGCCAGTGGTTCAAATCTACCTGGGGTGTAGATACCAAAGAACTGCCAAGAAACCTTTCTATCTGTGCCCATGCAATTTGTGTAGTTAAGGCTCACTATCCTAGACGGCGAGTATTCGAAATCAGTGATACGCACAAAGACAGTAGATTTTTTGATCATCCCCTAATTGTCGGAGAGCCTAAGGTTCGTTCTTATATCAGCTTTATTTTACAGATTGAGCCGGGGTTGAATGTGGGAACACTATGTTTAGTGGATAAACGTCCAAGAAAATTCAATGAATATGAAATTGATCTCATTATCGAATTAGGAAAGATGACAGAGGAGTTATTGATTTACGAAGGACGCAATTCGACTGAAACCTTCAATAAGCTAAACTAGCTTACCTGACGCGACTGTCGCTGAGTAAATCGCACAATAATTGTGCGACATACTCTGAAAGCCAAGGGATGGACAAATTGAATAAATACTTTGTGTAAGAAATTTACAGAGTTACCTGTCTATTCTCTAGGCTTAAATAAAACTAGGAGAAAATATGCAAAAGTTCATCTACTTACTCATCCCTATAATATTTTTTGTACTACCTTTTACCTCACATAGTGCTGAAGAAGGCTCTTCCGATGTTAAACCTGCCGTGTATGGTGTTCTGATGTATGCAGATTGGTGTGGTAGTTGCAAAGCATTAGATCCTAAGATTTCTCAAGCTAGAGAAGAAGCTAATCTTGATCAACAGGATATCTTGTTTGTGCGTTGGGATTTGACGGATGAGGTGACTAGCCATCAAGCAAAAATGATGGCGGCAGTACTTGGTTTAAGCGACTTATATGAAGCGAATGCCGGTAAGACTGGTTTCATGCTTTTGGTTGATGCGGATTCAGGCGAGAAACTTGCACAACTTACTACGAAGCATGAAGCAGCTGAAATTGCTACAAAAATTCAAGCGAGTATTAAATCTGCAAAGTCTTAAATGTTTACAACCCAGATAACCAACAGTATTAATTCTGATTAATACTGTTGGCTTTGTTTTATAATAATGATAAATGTCAGCAAAAGAAGTATCTCGTACACTGAGAAGGATTGCAGATCCTGAATATGCTAAGCATTCACTACGTTTTTTTAAAACGGGTAAAGGTGAATATGGTGAAGGGGATAAATTTTTAGGGATACGTGTTCCGGTTCTTCGTCAACATGCGAAAAAATATAAAGATACTGAATTAAATGAAATCCACAACTTACTCAAATCAAATTATCACGAAGAACGCTTATGCGCACTGTTTCTGTTGACTTACTTTTACCAACAGGGCAATAAACGAGATAAGGCTGCTGCATACAAGCTTTATCTGAAAAATACTCAATACATTAATAACTGGGATTTAGTGGATGCCAGTGCTCATAAAATAATAGGACCGCACCTTTTTGAAAGGAATCGAGCTCCTCTTTATAAGCTATGCAATTCGAAGCTTCTTTGGGATCGGCGAATTGCAATAATTTCAACCTATTATTTCATAAAAAATCAACAATTCGACGACACACTAGCCTTGTCTGAGATACTACTCGATGATGAGGAAGATTTAATGCACAAGGCAGTAGGCTGGATGCTAAGAGAAGTGGGGAAGCATAAAATTGAAGTCGAAAGAAAGTTTCTAAAAGTGCATTATAAAAAAATGCCACGAACTATGTTGCGTTATGCGATTGAAAGGTTTCCAGAACGTGAGCGAAAGAAGTACTTGCAGGGTGATATCTAACTGCTATTTTGGTATGCATTAATAGTTGTTATTGAAAAGATTATATATATGATAGTTTGTGCGCGATAGGATAAAGCGCGTATAACAAACTATGAATTCAGTAATCTCGGTAACTAATTTGTCTAAAGTATATGGAGGCGGGCATCGTGCTCTCAACGATGTCAGCTTGGATATACGAGCGGGTGAAATCCTTGCGCTACTCGGGCCTAATGGTGCGGGTAAAACTACGCTAATCTCAATAATTTGTGGAATTGTGAACCCCACAGAAGGTTCAGTGATTGTTGATGGTCATGACATCATTGATGAATATCGAATTACACGAAGTAAGATCGGTTTAGTTCCTCAAGAACTTACTTTAAGCATGTTTGTGAGTGTTTGGGACACGATTTGTTTCAGTCGAGGTCTGTTTGGTAAAAAACCCGATCCTGCTTATCTAGAACAATTGCTTAAAGATTTATCACTTTGGGATAAAAAAGATAATGATATTTTAACTTTATCCGGGGGGATGAAACGTCGTGTATTAATCGCAAAAGCATTGTCTCATGAACCAGAAATTTTATTCTTAGATGAACCAACTGCTGGGGTGGATGTTGAACTACGAAAAGATATGTGGGATCTGGTTGAAAAACTTAGACAATCCGGTGTCACAATAATCTTAACTACTCACTATATTGAAGAGGCGGAAGAAATTGCAGATCGTGTAGGAGTCATAAACAAAGGTGAACTTATTGTTATTGACGAAAAGGAAGCGTTGAAACATAAATTAGGTAAACGTCAAATGATTGTTGAATTGGAAGAGTCAATCAGTTCCATTCCTCAGTCATTGACATTATGGTCACTAGAATTATCTTCTGAAGGCGATCAGCTTACCTATACATATGACAGTCATAGTGAGCATACAGGCATCGCTGAATTATTGCGCGCAATAGATCAGGCAGGATTATTGCTAAAAGATGTGAATACAAGCCAAAGCTCTTTAGAAGATATTTTTATAAATCTAGTGAATACTCCTTCGCAGGTTTCATGATGAATGTACAAGCAGTAAAAGTAATATATAAATATGAAATGTTGCGTGCATGGGATACGTTATTGCAAAGTTTTGCATCACCTGTAATTTCTACAGTTTTATATTTTGTGGTTTTCGGCTCTGCTATTGGAGGCCGTATAGAAAGTATCGAAGGTGTATCTTATGGCGCATTCATTGTGCCTGGACTGATAATGTTAGCACTGCTTACCCAAAGTGTTTCCAATGCGTCATTTGGAATTTATTTCCCACGCTTCACGGGAACAATATATGAAACTCTTTCTGCACCTATTTCATACATAGAAATTATACTTGGCTATGTAGGTGCTGCTGCGAGCAAGTCCTTTATTATTGGATTGATAATTCTTGCCACCGCAGGTTTTTTTGTTGAATTAAATGTTGTGCATCCGATTTGGATGATGGGTTTCTTGATTCTAACTTGTATTTCATTCAGTTTGCTTGGTTTTATAATAGGGTTATGGGCAGAAAGTTTTGAACAACTTCAACTGATTCCATTATTAGTCATTACACCTCTAGTATTTTTAGGTGGAAGCTTTTATACAATTGATATGCTGCCTCCTGCATGGCAAACAGTAAGCTTATTCAATCCCGTAGTGTATCTGGTGAGCGGTTTTCGTTGGAGCTTTTATGAAGTTTCAGATGTTAGTGTCCACATCAGTCTTTTAATGGTGCTGCTATTTGCATCGATTTGCTTAACGATTGTTTGGTGGATGTTCAAAACCGGGTACCGTTTAAAACACTAATATAATAGCGATTTACGGTTGTTCTTCTGGAGATCTAAGGGTAATGATTTTAGGTAGGTGATCCTAGGGGAATACGAATGCCATGATTATTGCGTATAAAACAATCACCACCCCTACTATCAGAGCGATCATGTCATATTTTTTATACTCTTTTTTGTCCACAAGTAACACCTAATTATTTGTCACTTATATATACAAACTTACTACTGATTTGACGATTTAAATATTAAAAATTACTAATGATTATCATGATAATTACTTATAAAAAAACAAAATTAATTATTTTCTTTATCAATCTTTTTCATAAGTAAATTGAATTACGTTTGCGCTATTTTAAAATCACCCAGAAGCGTATACTTTTTTATTATTAACTTAACGCAAAATCAGGAGGCAAATCATGCAGACTGATAGTATCAAACACATTTGCTCTGGCTTAATGTATAAAGCAAAGACAGAACATTTTCTTGATAATCCCATCCACGAAATTGAAAAAGAGGCAAATAATTTTGTTGAAAAATTTGCCGAAGAGCATGGACTTACGGCCCATACACTTTCAGCATATCGATGGTATTTTCAAAGTAATGATCGCTTGCTTGAGGATGGATTTGTAGAATTACGGTGCAATCTTAATTTCTTAAGAAATCATGGAACATGTACATTTGCAGTTGTAGATGTTGAAGAAATTGATAAGGCAAGACATTTACAAGAATTGCAAAATTGACATACATAATTAATGGTGAAAGGAGGTTGCGATGGCAGTAACTAGACTCACTAATTTACTATCTGATCAACAAATTCGTTATGTCATTATCCCACACGCTCCAGCTTATACGGCTCAAGAAACTGCTGCATCAGCACATATTCCTGGTCTTGAATTTGCTAAAACAGTGATCGTTAAAATTGATGGCAAGTTAGCTATGGCTGTTTTACCAGCTCAATATAAAATACATTTGGGTCTCTTAAAACAGGTAGTAGGTGCAAGACAAGTTGAGCTTGCAACTGAAGATGACTTCAGAGGAATGTTCCCAGGATGTGATACGGGTGCTATGCCCCCATTTGGTAATTTGTATGGAATGGATGTTTATGTTGAGGATAGTTTATTAGAAGATGAAGAAATCGTATTTAATGCGGGTTCACATACAGAACTGATTAAAATTTCTTATAAAGATTTTATGGAGCTGGTTGACCCAAAAATAGCTAGATTCTCGACCCTGCATTAATATATAGATCTAAAGCATAAAATTTACTTTCTAACAAAAGTAAATTTTGCTGCATTTTGCATTTCACCGTTTTCATAGTATGCCCATGCTTGTTCAAATGTGTTTTCATCCAGAATTTTCATTTCCATTGCGCCCATATGTCCTGTAGTTTCCCGGTCGATGCCAACTCCATCTAAAAACTTAAACTTAAAGATATTTTCGTGGGTGTTTTCGAGGCGTAATCGGGGCTGATTTCCAAGCATGCAGTAATGTGTCATGAATAAATTATCCTGATCACCATGATACATAGTTACCATTTCTTTCGGCGTATCGGCAAAAATTCTTTCCTCTACTGCGGTACCACCTGAAATTGTTCGATATATCAGTGTGACTTTTTCTTCATTGCCCTCATGGTTGATATGTGTGCCAATCCATTCACCCTCAAGAGCAATAAAGTGTTTAAGTGCCATGGGTGCAGGTTGTTGTTGATGCGTGGGTTCTTCTGAAAATGCTACATTTGTAACCAAAAAAAGTACGCAGATTAAGAACAAGGATAGTTTATGCATTGTTACTCCTTGGAATTGAGATACGTTTCAAAAATGTTAAATGGCTGGCTTTAAAATTTACTATAAGAGCATATTCTTATTTTAATTATACGGGAGAGTAAATTCATAAATTTTAATGTTCCACATAAGTTCATTATTATGAATGAACTATTTTTCCAATAGTGGTTCTAGTAGTTATTAATGCTTAGGGCCGATATGATCTGATCGGAATGATTGAATGAAATTCTTAAGGTATTTGCTGAATAGCTATAATTAAGGCTACAATTAGTAAGGTATTTATTATTCCCTGTAGGTGGTCAAATGAACAGACTATATGTATTTCTTGGATTTTGCTTATTTGTGGTTTCTTCATGGACAGTAGCTGAGGAAGCAGAGCTGTTAGATACTTATCTTGAAAGCTTGCCTAGCACGACATCATCGCAAAACTTGCGTGCTGAAGCTCCAGTAGGAGTTGAGAATAACCAATCGCAAGATGCTATTCAGCCGCAAACAATCGAATATCGCAGAATAAGTTCTGCGGATGGGAGTGAGGTTTACAAAGAAGTCCCGGCTAACGTAGCTACACCAGCGACTGAAATCGTGAACGAGAACGAAACGAGTTCAGATAAGGTAGTGAGCCCGATGGGTGTTGCGAATAATCAAGCACCTTCGCAGGATAATAATTTTGAACTCATTGAGCTTGAACCTGAGGAAGGTGATTATAAAACCATTGAAGTGCAAGAGAATCAGACAACTCAAGTGGTTACAACAAGCAATACTGTTTCATCTGGAGCTGTTTTTTGCCAACAGAATCCCTATGCTCGTGAATGTTTGTTATCTAAATATTTAAGCTTGTGTAAAAAAGATCCTCAGTCTGCAGATTGTAAAAGTGAGCTGCAAAAATTCGATCGTTTTTGCGAAATTTTCCCACGTGCATATAAATGTAAAAAAGCGAAGATTGCAGCCAGCTGTAAGCAGAACCCAAGTGCCGATGAGTGCAAGACCTTCACACAACGGTATTGTCAATCGTTCCCCAAGGCCATTTTTTGTAAATATAATTAGGCGTCTGTAAAGCTTATATAAGCCATAGATTCTTATTCATGGCTGGGTATGTTTTAGGAGCTTTTTTATCGGCAAATAGTGTCATTTAGCCCTGAGAGGGGCTTCTGTAATGGCCTGATTATAGGTAATTTAAAGACTTCATTTGACTCAAATGGAGTTTGAGTAATGCCTAGCGCCATACCACTGGAAGCCGAAGATCGATCAGTATTAATGAGAAATTTTCTCAAAAGAATTGTTAATAACGATCGACGATCAAAGCAAATATTCAGAATGTATTTCGACAGAAAAGAAATATCCGAAGAACAATTTTACCAGGCGATATCAAACTGATAACTATTAGTAAGTCTAACCTCCTGGTTGCTGATTAATAATTATTTTCCTTTAGCTATTACTCGATAGTAATACATTCTTCTCTTTTCAAACCTGTTTAAATTATATTAGATTGCTGATTGAGATGCGCTCTCAATCTGGCTGGTAACTTTTATCTTTTTAATAATATATCTACATATAAGTGGACATTCAGTTCGTACCTGGGCAGCGATGGGTGAGCAATACGGAACCTGAGCTAGGTTTGGGTATTGTTATGGATATTGCAAATCGTCGTGTCACTATGAGTTTTCCAGCAGTTGGCGAAAGGAGAACATATGCCGTAGATAACACACCTTTGAGTCGTGTCCATTATGAGGTGGGTGAAAGCGTTAGTAATGCAGATGGCGTTAGCTTCACGGTATCTGAAGTTGATGAGCAAGGCGGTTATTTAATTTATCGAGGTTTAGATGAAGAGGGAAATCAATATAACCTAGAGGAAATTGATTTAGAAAGCTTCGTGCAATTTAGTCGGCCTCAAGACCGGTTATTCGCAGGTCAAATTGATAAAAACAAAAGCTTTTCGTTGCGCGTTGAAACGCTGCAACATCAACATCGTTTGCAAAGCTCCCCAAGTTACGGGCTTCTAGGCCCGCGTGTGCAACTCTTACCTCATCAAATTTATATTGCTTCACAAGTTGCCAAGCGCTATGCCCCTAGAGTGTTATTAGCGGATGAAGTCGGTTTGGGTAAAACCATTGAAGCGGGTTTAATTTTACATCAGCAATTCATTACGGGAGCTGCAAACAGAGTGCTAATCGTGGTACCTGATAGCCTTGTTCATCAATGGTTAGTTGAAATGTCACGCCGCTTTAATTTGCAATTTACAATTTTGGATGAAGAGCGTTGTCAGGCGCTTGAGGAAGCAGAGCATGGCAATCCTTTTGAGACTGCACAGTGTGTTTTATGCGCACTATCATTTTTGACAAATAATGATCAACGTTTTGAGCAATCACTCTCAGTAGAGTGGGATTTGTTAATTGTAGATGAAGCGCATCACTTAACATGGTCTGAAGAGCATGTAAGCGAGGCCTATCAATGTGTTGAGAAGTTGGCTAACAACATATCTGGTTTATTGTTGTTGACTGCAACACCTGAACAGTTGGGCATTGATGGGCATTTTGCTCGCTTGCGGTTATTAGATCCAGATCGTTATTATGATTTGGAAAAATACCGATTGGAGGAAAAAAGTTACAAACCTGTAAATGAGCTAGTACAAAAACTACTTACAGATAACACGCATGAGTTACTCAAACACGATACTGATTTATTTAACGAAATTTCTTCTTATTTGGGTGATGACGTTGCAAATAAATTTCAAACTTCATTAGAACAAGATAATAATTCTAAACAAGTAACGAATGATCTGATACAAGCAATATTAGATCGTCATGGTACGGGTCGAGTACTTTTTCGAAATACGCGTGATGCAGTTGAAGGTTTTCCACAACGTGAGTTAAATAAATATATGTTAGATCAGCCTCCGTCAATGATAGAGGTCATCCCAAATGAAAATTCTCAAAAAGATGTTAATGAAATTATAGTTTCATGTTTACAGCCAGAAACTCAGTTGGGGCCAGAGTGGCTAAAGTTAGACACACGCGTGCAATGGCTTGCTGACTGGCTGCTTGAAAATCGAAATGAAAAAGTATTGATTATTTGCGCGCGCGCAAAAACCGCGAGCGAGCTGGAAGACCATCTACAGCAGCAATACGCCATTCGCTCCGCAGTTTTTCATGAAAATTTAGATTTGATAGCAAGAGATCGTGCTGCAGCATATTTTGCAGATGAAGAAGAGGGTGCGCAAGTGCTCATTTGTTCAGAAATAGGCAGTGAAGGACGAAACTTTCAGTTTGCACACCACTTGATTTTATTTGATTTGCCAATGAATACAGACTTGCTAGAACAACGGATTGGACGATTAGATCGTATTGGTCAATTGCATACTGTGCAAATTCATGTTCCTTACTACAAAAATAGTGCGCAGGAAAAATTGCTGCGTTGGTATGATGAAGGTTTGAATGCGTTTAGGCAGGTGTGCTCAATTGGGCAAGCAATGTATCAATTATATTCAGAGCAACTAGAACAATGCTTGCTTGACCAAGGTGATAGTCGAATATTTGAAAATCTTATTGAAGAAACCAAGAAGAAAGCAGATGAGATGCAACTGGTTTTGCAGCAAGGGCGTGATCGCTTACTAGAACTAAATTCTTGTAATCCAGAACAAGCTGCGCAGATTGTTGATGAGATTTTAAGGTCGACAAACCAATTAGAGTTGGCTGACTATATGGAGCGTGTATGTGATCAATTCGGTGTAGAGCAGCAGTATCACAGTTTGCATAGTGTCGTGTTGCAGCCAGGTGACCACATGCATGGACATAGTTTTCCAGGACTTCCTGAAGATGGTTTAACTGCAACTTATGATCGTGCCAAAGCGTTAGTAAGAGAGGATATGCAATTCCATACATGGGAACATCCCATGATTACAGGCAGTATGGATATGATTTTATCAGAGGGGTTTGGCAATGCCACATTGTGCACACTTAAATTACAAGCATTTAAGCCAAGTACGGTTTTGCTTGAGTGCATCTTCACAATTCAATGTACTGCACCAAAGGTATTTCGATTAGATCATTATTTTACACAAGCAATAATCCGTGTGTTGATTGATCAAAAACACAATGATTTAGGTAAAGTATTAACTTTGGAGCATATGGATCGAATGGCTGAGCGTGTTAAGAAAAATGTAGCGCAAAATATAATTCGCCATGCTAGAAAACAAATAAATGAGTTAATTGATCATGCCAGCAGCATAGCGGAAGTGGAAATGCAGGATATTGTTAGCCAAGCATCAGAGAATATGCAAAAAGAACAGGAAGCAGAATTGCAACGCTTGGTTTCATTATCTAAGGTAAACCCAAATATACGTCAAGAAGAAATTGATTACTTAAAAAATACTACTGTACAAATGCAGGAATTGATCCTGCACGCAGGCCTAAAACTAGATGCAATACGGGTGGCTATTACTAGACACTAATGTAAATATGGCTGAAATACATGATTTAGAACAGATATGTAGCAAAGTGCATGAAATTATGCTGGCAGTGACTAAAGGCTTGCCTATCCCAGATAAAAATAAAGCCCGAGACGTTCGTAAAAAAATTTCAGTATTTACTTATGGTGTTGTAAAGGAACTATCTGCCGACCATTCTGTGCATGCAGATGATGTTTATTTACGTTATTTAATGGGTGGTGGGCTCAATGCTGAGCAGGCGCATATTATCGTAGATCGCACTCGTGATGAATTCACACAAAGAGAATTTGGTCAAGAATGTATGCAACTTGCAAAGGATGTAACCCATAAATGGCAAGATGGTAACAAAGATATAGAAGATGCTTTGAGGAAACTAATAGTGTAATACCATGGACAAACTTCAGGGTTCAGAGACAAATCTTACTGCACATCCATTTGATCGTTTAACACCCGACTTTATTTTAAATGCTGTAGATCACTATGGTTTTGTCAGTGATGGCAGAATACTAGCGTTAAATAGTTATGAAAACCGTGTGTACCAAATTGGCCTTGAAGAAAATGAACCTATTATTGCTAAATTTTATCGCCCGGAACGTTGGAGTGATGAACAAATACTCGAGGAACATCAACTTTGTGCAGAGTTGGTTGCTCAAGAACTTCCCGTCGTTCCACCTTTAAACATAAATGATGAGACACTGTTTCGATATGGTGATTTTCGTTTAGCTTTGTATCCTAGAAAAGGTGGACATGCACCTGAATTAGATAATCTAGAAAACTTATATACTATGGGCCGTTTTTTAGGGCGCATGCATACAGTTGGCGCAAGAACAACATTTCGAAGTCGACCTGCCATTACATGTAAACATTATGGCCATGAAAGTGCTGCATTAATCGAAGAGAAATTTATTCCTGATCACATACGACTTTCTTACCAGTCAATAGTGAGTGAGATTTTAAAGTCTATCGATGTTATCTATTGTGATGAAAATACTTCTGAGCATATAAGAGTACATGGCGACTGCCATGTAGGGAATATACTATGGCGCGACGATGCTCCACATTTTATTGATTTTGATGATTCCAGAATGGCACCTGCGATACAAGATGTGTGGATGTTATTATCAGGTGACCGAGCTAGACAAACAGCGCAATTAAATGAAATTGCAGATGGCTATAATGAATTTGCTGAGTTTCCTCTTCAACAAATCAAATATATTGAGGCGCTAAGAACATTGCGAATCATGTATTTTAGTGCTTGGCTCGCAAAACGCTGGGACGATCCTGCCTTTCCACGAGCATTTCCATGGTTTAATACGACTCAGTATTGGGAGCAACATATATTAGATTTGCGCGAACAACTGGGTGAATTAAATGAGCCAGCATTGACTATTTTTGGGCATTAAATATGGGTGTTAATGAACAACGAATAATCGAGTTAGAAACTAAAATATCTTATCAAGAAGATTTAGTACAAGAGCTCAATAAGCACATAATTGATCAGCAACAGCAGATTGATACATTAGAAAGTTTATGTGAACGACTAAAAGAGCAGTTAAAAGAAATAATGCTAGGTATGCCCGATATTGCATCAGATGATGAAAAGCCACCTCATTACTGAATAATATTTAGTAGCAAATAGTTAATAGTAATTCTCTGGTAGCCAACCACCAGTAGTTTGTAAGGGTTTCAAATCATTGTTTTGACTTACCCATATTGCTAACGCATATTTCTCTGCAACGGGCATAACTTTCTTGGGTAGAGGTACTTCCCAATTCTGTTTTGTACTGACATATTTTGAAAGTGAAAGAAGTACAAAATCTTCGTGTAATACACGATTAGAGTTTTCGCCCGCATTTATTGGAGTTTGATAACCAAAGCCCAGAATACCAACATTTAGAGTAGCATCGCTTACAGGTGTTAGTGATTGATAATCTACACTAAGTGTATTTCCTTTAAGGACGGCATTTAATGAACCTACTTCATTGCCAACGGAAGGGACTTTGCGACCAAAACGTCCTCTCCATTCTTTGCCGTTAAGAAAAAATCCTGGAGTGTAAACGACTTTTACGTTGCCTTGCGCTCGATGTAATCGCTGGCGATCAGAATATTCAGCTTTAGAAAAACTATCTTTCCAGCCAAGGTAATCCCAATAATCCACATGAAAAGCAATCGGTACAAATTCGCTCCATAAACCAGGTTCATTTTTAAGATTAGTCAACCATTTGTCTGCAGGCGGACAACTGCTGCAACCCTGCGAAGTATAAAGTTCAACCAAAGCTACTTGTTTATTTCCACTTTTAAATTCAATTTCTTGGCTATGCGCTATTTGCATGAAACAGAAAATTATAAAAATAAGTGTAATTAGGGCGTGTTTAAACATGAAGTAATCCTTTAAATAAGTTTGGATCAATAATGAATTAATTGAATATTATGAAATCATTCTGTATTAATATGGCTTAGTAAATAAGGTAAGTTCTTATAGCTAGCTATGTTTAGAACACTTTGATTGTTTGTGTTTTTACATTATTCTTAAAACGATAATAATTATTAAAAATTTAAACTATTTCTAAAATAGTAACTATTTATCATTATAAGACCGAGTAAGGGAGCCAAATATGACAGATCAAAATCCATATCAAGCACCTGACGCAAATCTCACCGAGGGTACGAGGGAGCCTGACGTTGAGCTAGCCGTATCAGGGATTAAATCTTTACCAGTGGGGGCGGGGTTAGAATGGGTTAAAGATTCATTTGGGTTATTTATGAAAAGCCCATTAATTTGGATTGTGCTTATCGTATTATGGTTTGTATTAAATATCGTCGGCCAATTTATTCCAATCATAGGGCCTCTTGCAATGTCACTATTATATGCGGTGTTTATGGCAGGGTTCATGTTGGGTTGTGCTGCGCTTGAACGTGGAGAAGATTTAGAAATTGGCCATTTATTTGCGGGTTTTAAAAAAAATACAGGTCCACTGATTGGGTTAGGTGCGATTTATCTCGGAGTTGTTATAGGTTTTGCAATTATATTCGGCATTTTAGTTTTAGGTGGTATAGGCGGTATAGGTGCTTTAGCCAATCCAGATTCAACAGCCGCCGCACAACTGCTGAGTTCAGGCCTCTTGATGACGATACTCATTGCAAGTTTGTTCTTTATACCCATTATTATGATGTTTTGGTTTGCACCTCCGCTCATTGCACTTGGTGGTGTACCGTTAATAGACTCCCTGAAGATGAGTTTTGCGGGTTGTTTGAAAAATATATTACCTATGTTTGTTTTTGGTTTAATCATGATAATTCTAACCATTATCGCGATTATTCCATTTGGTCTTGGATTATTGGTAGTGGTACCAATGTGGACAGCGGCTTTTTACATCGCATATCGGGCAATTTATACAGACTAACAAATACTTGAAAGCCTAAAGCTTACTTGAACCCTTGATATTTAAATACTCGTTAACCAAGTAAGTAGGTAACTGTTCAGCAGAGACATCTAAGCAAATTACGCCTAGATGCCTTAGTTTGCGATGGTTTTCTTCACGTTGGTGTAGAAATTGTTCGGTTGCATGAAAGTTTAATGCACTATCCAAGTCAGTCACAGATTGTTTTTGCAAATCATTCAAAGACTCTTCACGCAAGTCTGCAAGAATTACTAAATGTCTAACACTTAGTAATTGAATTGCTGCTAGAAGATTTTCATAATCGTCGTCACGAGTATTGGTAATAAACACGATCAATGAACGCCTTCTTTGGTATCGCAACACATCTTGCGCTACAGATAAATAATCAGCAGAATGCAATGTAGAAGGTAAGTCATATGTTTTATGCAGCAAATTGTTAACGACTTGCGGGCCTTTCTTGGGTGGTACCCAGCGTTCTTCGCCGGCAAATGACTTAAACCCAACCGCATCGCCTTGTTGCACTGCTACATAGGCTAATAAAAGCATAGAATTAATTGCCTGATCGAGATGAGTATAGTCTTCGTCTGCATGCCGCATTCTACGGCCACAATCCAGTAAGAATACAACCTGTTGATCGCGTTCATCTTGATATTCTTTTGAAATTAGCTTGTTTAATCTTGAGCTTGCCTTCCAATCAATTTGCTTAAGGCTATCGCCTACGTGATACTCTCGTAGTTGATGAAAATCATTACCTTCACCTCGGCGTTGTCTTTTTTTAATTCCTAGTTGACTGAGTCGATTGTCTGTTGCTAATAAAATATATTTACTAATAGAAGCAAAGTTTGGAAAAACCCTGACTGTTTTTTCATTATGATAAAAGAATTTTCGCAGCCATAAGCGTAAAGGTGACTGCCTGAGTATATCTGTGCCTTTAAAATTGTAATCACCACGAGAAAGAGGCTTTACCCTGTATTGCAATTCTGCACGTTCGTTAGGTTTTAGGCTAAATTTTCCCGGCAAGATTCCAATTTTGAATTCTGCAGGATAATGATCATGTGCCATTAGATCTAAATGACTTGGAGATTGATTTCGAATAATCTGTTTTACTTTGCTCCAAGTGTATATAGGCAGGTTGTGGTTAACTTCATGTTTAATTTCTATATTGGGTTTACGGAAAACAGCAGCAGCATCAATTAATAAAATACATATAAACCCTATACCTATAATTTTCCAAAATACTATCAATGCTGGAAAAAAAGCAGCAACTAGCCCAATTAGCATCCAGAGGATCGCTATCCACAATGTTACTTTAGAGGGTCTCATAAATATCCAGTGTCAGTATGATTCTATATGAGCTTAAACTCTAGGTGCTTCCACTTCATGCAGGATATCGTCGACTACTCTATCTATTGGGTAACCTTCAATTTCAAGATCTGCGCTAAGTACAATACGATGGCGTAGTACATTCGGAGCAACGTTCTTGACATCATCTGGCGTAACAAAGTTGTTGCCATTGATGAGAGCGTTGGCTCGCGCTGCACGCAATAGCGCAATACTGCCGCGAGGTCCTGAGCCAATATCGATACCATTGCGGTTTCGGGTCGCTGCAGCAATACGCACCGTATATTGGATGATTTGTTCGTCAATATGTAATTTTGCGGCGGCTTTTTGTAGTTCAACTACTTGCTCAGGTGACAATTGTTGTTGAACCGCAGACACATCTAGCTTATCTCCAATGCTTTGGGAAGTGACTTGTTTAACTATGTCTACTTCATCTTCATGCTCGGGATAATCAATTTTGATTTTAAGTAAAAATCGATCCAATTGTGCTTCGGGTAGGGGGTACGTACCTTCTTGTTCTATAGGGTTTTGGGTAGCTAGTACTAAAAATGGTTCTTTAAGTTGAAAAGATTGGCCTTCAATTGTGACTTGTTGTTCTTGCATGACCTCCAATAAAGAGGATTGTGTTTTTGCAGGTGCGCGATTGATTTCGTCTGCTAATAAAAAGTTACAAAATACTGGCCCACGTCTGACTTTAAACTCAGTGGTTTTCATGTCATACATCACATGTCCTGTAACATCACTGGGCATAAGGTCTGGTGTAAACTGAACACGACTGAATTTTCCACCCACTGCAGTAGCTAAAGAACGAACCAAAAGTGTTTTACCGGTTCCTGGCACGCCTTCTATCAATGCGTGCCCCCCAGCAATAAGAGTAACTAAAACTTGTCGAACAACATTTTGTTGGCCTACTACGGCAGACGATATGGCATTTTCCAGTTTCTTGATTTGGTCTGTAAAGGTTTGTAAATCAAAATTTTCAGTGTTGCTACTCATATTATCGTTCATTGGAGTATCCATAGTTTTTGTAAATGATGAGATGAATTAATATATTCGTTTGTAGACTTCGGCCTAAAATAAAGAGCTTGATGAATTTCAGTAGGGGTAATATCTAAAATTTTTGATAAATGTTCTATGCGTTCATCAGAAGACATTGCTTTAAGCACTGGATATCTCTTTAATAAAGTATTTTCACAGGTAAGACGGCTTTGATTCAATAAATGCTCACCACGATCTTGTCGCCAGCTAAAACGAGCAATTGCGCGTAAATGTTCGATGATATTTCGCTTAGAGAAATCCGCGTTTACTAACAGTGGGCCAACTCTATTTTGCATCGACCACAACCATAAAATTAGCAATGCAAAAAAAGCAATACAGGCGTGTTTCGCATATTTCCATAATAATGCGAATATGGAATCTGATTGTGTGTTATAAAGTAAAAGTATTTTATTATTTTTAAGGTTTTCACCTGAATTGAGTAACCACAGAAGATATGCATGATCGTTTTCACCGATATTTGCATTACTTAAAAAATTATTATCACTTAAAACAGTAAGCTTTCCTTGACCTATATTATATTGAAGCAAATGATTGCCATACGAGTCTTTTAATGAGAAGGTAGAGCTATTATTTACATCGACAAGTTGAGTATCAGGGTAAAAGTCTATACTGATTTTTTTACCATTTTGTAAAACAAATTCTTGTGTACTTTTGTCATAGGGGTAGGGGTTATCATCATTAAAATTAGTATATTGTGCTTTTATTCCATACTCATCTAACAGTTGGTTGTTTTCATGGTTGTCATATAGATCATTCCCGAAATAATCGTATTCTTTTTCATCATTCACATATTCGAAGTTGGTGGCTGTGAAAATAAGATGTCCTCCATTTTTTATCCAGTTTTTTAAATTTTTAAAGTTAGTAGGGGAGAGTTTTGGGCCATAGTCGTTAATTAGTATGGTTTGATTAACATCACGAGCCTCAAGCAATCGTGCTCGATTATTATCACTTTCCACTTCGAACCCTAGTTCACGCAGAAAATATTCTGCAGCTAAGAATTTATTTCGCCTTGCTTCTGCTGAATAATCTGTTGTTCTTTCGACTTCTTTGTACCCAAAATTATCGTAAAACCACTTTGTGCCAGCAGCAGTAAGTATGGTTACCAGACCTATAAAAATAATCATCAGTAAGCGTTTTTCTGTACTCATGAAGGATCCTGGTTATAGAGGAACGCGTAGTGATTAGACCAACCTTCGCGCAAATTAGTTAATGTTTCTTTGGAAGGTTCTTGATCGGCATAGGCCAGCATTATCCACGCGTGGGTAAGAGACTTGAAAAACATGGATTCATTTTCATTACGCTTTTGCGATACGATCGTGGCACATTCTTGTTCGGTGGCGCTGACAGGTATTTCTATATCACCGTGATGAACAATAGAAGAGAGTGTGGCTCGGTACAATAAACTCAAGGCTTCACGATATTGTTTGTTATTAATTAGGTTTGAAAAAGTCGCTAAGATATCTCTTGGCAATGTATTTTTAGACATTTCCATGCCTAAAATTTTATTAGGTATAGGCGTTGTTTGGTTGTTAGCACTTTGTGAAGGTAGCGTAATCCAGTTTAGCCAATGAGAATATTTACTGATTAACCAAACTATGAATCCAGCGATGGCAAGCCAAATGATGATTTCAATAATTTTAAATCCAGTGCTTACATCTTCGTCACCTAAATTTCCAAACAACCACTCAAAAAAATCTTTTAACCATTGCGGGGTTTCGTCATCTTCATCTTCAGAATTAGTTCCAACAAATGTTAACTCCTTCTTAGTAATAGTTTTTCCAAAATCCTCATGTTTTAAAACTTCTTCTATAGCCGTTTTAGCATCATTTTTATCAATATTAAGAATTTCTTGTGCGTGGCTATTACTTGGTAAAAGTGAGAAGGCTAGTAAGCATGATAATAATGGCAAGCAGACTAATATAGCATTGGGAGATTTTCCATTATTGTGCTTAATACTTGCGGTATTGTTTTCGAGACGATTTTTCATGCGCTTAAAGCCTAATTCAATATCCCAGCCTTCAAGTTTTATTCTGCGGGTAATATAAAGTGCGAATCCAGATGCGACATAGATGGGTGCCATAATGGAAATACATATAAAATACGCAATATTATTTACAGCCAGTAATATGGATCCTTCGCCTCCAAGCCATTCTAATAAAGATAAATCATCATTTAATTCAGAGGGGATTAATGCAAATAGAAAAAGCAGTAATGATGTATAAAGTAAATATTCTATATGCACACATATTATCGTTAACCATTGGGCAGCACTGCTTTGTTGCGCATGCAAAACATTCAACCTTGATCGACGTTCTTTACCTTTCAGATTTTCTAACATTGCAACAGGATTGTTGAATGATCGGCTTAAGCTAAGCCTGCGCCATAACAGCAATGCTGCTAATTGTGGTTTGATAATTTTGAAATAATCTTTTAATACATCACGCAACGAAACAGGTTCTGAAAATAATTGTCGGCTTAATATGAACAATAAAGGTTGCTCATATAGCGGCTTGCCCCACCAAAAAAGTATAAATAAGAAAATTCTTAATGTTTCATTTTCAGTGCTGTATGTAAGTATCATAGTGATGATAAAAACAGGTAAGGCACCTATGATCCATGCACCCCATAAGCGCATAAACCACTGTCTTGCAAGCGCGAAACCTAAATCTATCGCTTCCCAGTTAGAGCGTTTGCGTAAAGCAATTGAAAGATTTTCAACTTGCACGTGGCCCCCGTCCTGCAAACATTAAATAGACAATAACAATCGCCCATAAAATGGCTGCTATATAATATTTTATATTTGAGCTGATAAATGAAGAAGGTGACCAAAATGCTTCTATAAATGCTGCGATAACTAACATTAACGCAGCACCCATTACTAATTGAATGCAGTCTTTACCAATATGCTTTAGAGCATCTAGTCTGCGTAAATTACCTGGTGAGAAAATCGGTTTGGCTATAAGTAATCCTGCCATACCACAGATTACGATAGCAGTTAATTCAAATGAGCCATGGCCTGATACGAAGGACCAAAAAGTTTCGATAAATCCTAGTTGAGTTAGATATCCTGAAACCCCACCAATTATTAATCCGTTATAAATTAAAAAGAATAATGAACCGATTCCTAAAATAATTCCGCTGGCAAAAGTGCGAAAACCAACTGAAATATTATTAAAAATATAATAACCAAACATCATAATGTCGGTATCTGCTTGTCTGTCTTCTTCCCGTCCTAATTTTCGATTTTCAGGATCGTACATGTACTCCATACCAGCAACTGATATTGGATCCATAACACTGTATATGATTTCACTATTGTTAAAGCAGACGACGCCCATAGTAATAGCCGGCACATAGAATAAAGCTGCCGCAAGCCAAAATGCTTTATAGTGTCTGCGCACTAAATTTGGAAAGCTGCTGCTTACGAATTCAAAAACTCTCCATAACCAAACCGTTTTGTTTCGATATATTAGTTCATGACCTTTTAATACTAAGTTATGTAAACGTTGAGTAAGTACTGGGCTATAGTGTCTTTGCTTTGCAATTGCAAAATGGTTGCATATTTTTCGGTATTGTTTAGGCAACTTATAGCGTTCCTGCAGGCTTGAGGCCTGCTTTTTTTTGTTTTTCTCAAGATCATTAACCAAGTATTCAAATTCTTGCCAGAATGATTGGTATCTCTGTTCAAATTGAATCTGTTTCATGACTTAAGAAGTTATTGGCCTTTTAATAGCCAATTGGCGTATTTGTGAAGTTCTTTTACAGATGCATCATTTTGTTTACCCGTTAATGGAGTAAGAATGTTGCTAAGCTCTTGTTGACGTGGAATTGATAAGAATTCATTTCGTTCAGCGAAATCTAAAATGGAACGCTGTTCAGTAATAGTTAATGGTAGAGGTAATGGTATTGGTTCTGCTGATGGAACATTAATTTCTGAATTTTTGTTATCTCGATAAACAACAACCGTACCAGCGGCAAGATCACCAAGTCGTTTAAAGTCACGGTTGATAAACATGGAGAGTAGTCCTAATGCATATGCAAAAGGTAAAAAATCAGCTACACGTAATAAATTTCTCAACATCGAACTTTGCCAATTCACAGGTGTACCGTCATCATGGCATACATATAAATTGAGGATTTTTTTGCCAGGAGTGGCGCCTTGGTAAAGCTCGAAAAGAACAGGGTAGAACCATTCGACAATGAAAATGGTTAATAATATTAACCCCCAGCCGATAGTCCCCAACCAGATCAATATAAAATATGCAGCAACCTGGATGGTTGAACGAATAATGAAATCGATTAACCAAGCATTGATGCGAATAATCGGTCCCGCTAGGCGTAATTCGAGATCAACTCCTTCCGGTACTTCAAATTTACGAATCGTGTCTAACATCAAGGTAAAATATTAATTCTTCAGTAGATGGCATGCAGAAGTCATTGATAAATATGTCAATATTTCCTATGAGATTTTACTTATCAAGGCCGTCTCTTCAGCCCGTAAAGCCATGGAATTACTCATTAATGAGTCAGACGGCATAAATGTATATCGGCGATTGGCGAATGGCCAGTAATAGATTTTAATCTTTTGATCTTAGGTCTTGGTTAAGCTAACGTTGAGGGTCTGTGAGAAAATGCTGGATATAGGCATTCAAGCCCAGTCAGATAACATAAACGTGTCCTGGAATTCTTATTTAAAGTATATCTCTATATGATTAGCAAGCTTACAAAACTAGCAAATAGTGGATACTGAAAATAGCCGCAATTAAACATATATATACGAAATAGTATTTATATCAATCAGGAGAAGATAATGTTTAACCCGCTTACTATTCCGTTCGGATGCGTGATGTTATACAACGTTGTAAAGCTAAAAGATAATGTTTCTGAAGAAGATGTTCAGCTTGCTTTGGGTGAATTGTGTAATGTTGTAAAAAATAAATATGGTGATGACAAAGGCGGTTTTATTGGCGGTCAGGTATATAAGTTTTCAGGATTTGTTTCTGACGAGGGTTCCATTGCATCTAAAAAACAAACAGAAGATCATATTGCAATCATTACCTATTGGCAGTCATTTGAGCAGCATGAACAGTCCCATGCAGATAGTGTTTTCAAAGAAAAGTTTGAAGCACTAGGTGATTATGCAAGTGAAACCTATGAAATTGGTTATGAAATGCTATGGCAGGGTGAGCCAGAATAGAGCATTTGTCAGTATTTAGTGCTTCAATGTGATTTAGAGGTAGATTTTTTCTTTTTAGGAGACTTACGTTTATTACGTTTTGGCCCTAAAGTAAACCAGTATTCTTTAGTGAGAGCATGAAAATAATCTGCCTCGTCAGTTAACAATTTAGATGTGGTACTTTGAACCGCTGCTATTTCAACTCGTACACCTTCGCCTTTAAGATGCCTTACAAGTTCTATATAGTCAGAGTCGCCAGACATAATAATAATAGTGTCAACTTTGCTGGCCACTTGCGTTGCTTTAATTGAAAGAGGAATATCGGCACTTTTATGGCAGGGGCGAACAGAGCCATGGTAAAACTCATGTAAGCGTTCTTGGAGTTTTTGGGAGATCTGTTTGCCTTCGCGAAAATATATTAAGCGGCTTAGGCCTCTATTATCTAATAGTTTAGGGATGAGGGTATCGAAATTCAGCATGGAGTTTTCATCACCTGTCTCAGTATGAATACTGCGCTCTATATTGTTGCCGTCTATTAATATTGCGACTGATTGACTAATCAGCACGCCTTCTTTTTGTGTAGATGCCATAAATGTATTCTAGCGCTTATTATGAGAGGGTTACAAACTGAGTGCTTAAAATGATTTGCAAATAATTTTGCATATAATTATGAAAGTTCAATGAAGATATGGATGTTTTACGTTTAACTAATCAAGAATTTAATAATAGGCTACATTCGCATATTAGAAAAATCTATGGTGAAGAAGCTGCTTTACAAGTTGTTGAGAAAATCTTAAACATTTTTTCCGACTTACAGCCTATTAAAGAGCATGATGCAAACTTAGAAACTTGGGACCAAAGTGATATTTATCTGATCACTTATGGAAATTCAATACTCTCAGGTTCTGATAAGCCTTTGGAGGTTTTGCATCAATTTCTCATAAAATACTTGAAAGGTATTGTCAGCACGGTTCATATATTACCTTTTTTCCCTTATAGCTCAGACGATGGATTTGCAGTAATTGACTATAATCAAGTCAATTCAGAGTTGGGAGATTGGAATGATATTAAAAATATTTCACAACAATTTAACTTGATGGTTGATTTAGTCATAAATCATATCTCGTCTGAAAGTAAATGGTTTAAACAGTTTTTAAATAGTGAGAAACCAGGTTGTGGTTATTTTGTTACTGCAGATGAAAAAGATGACTTATCCATGGTGGTACGTCCACGTTCGAGCAACTTACTGCAAGCTGTAGAAACAAAAAATGGAGTCAAAAATGTTTGGTGTACTTTCAGCCATGATCAAGTTGATTTAAATTTTTCAAATCCTGATGTATTGATCGAGTTTATAAAAATTCTTAGTTTCTATATGCGTCAAGGTATACGCGTTATACGTTTAGATGCGATTGCATTTTTATGGAAACAAATAGGTACAAACTGTATAAATCTTACAGAAACTCATGAGATAGTAAAAGTATTTCGATTAATTGTAGAGCGTTATTTCCCAAGGGCTTTATTTGTTACAGAAACTAATATTCCCAATATTGAAAATTTAAAATACTTTGGTAATTCGAATGAAGCGCACATCATTTATAACTTCAGTTTGCCTCCATTATTGTTGCATGCAATGTGGGCAAGCACTTCTGAGCATTTAGTACGTTGGTCAATGAGCTTGCCACCCGCACCTACGAACTGTACTTATTTGAACTTTACGGCATCCCATGATGGGATTGGTCTGCGTCCTGTGGAAGGGATTCTGTCTGATGATATGACTGATGCATTAGTTACGGGTATGCAAACGTTTGGAGGCCAGGTAACAACTAGAGCTATTACTGATGCAGGTGAGCGACCATATGAGATAAATATTACTTGGATGGACGCAATGAAGGGAACTATAGATGGTGAAGACAATTATCAACTAGAAAGATTTTTATGTTCACAGACCATCATGCTGGGTTTAGAGGGAATTCCAGCGTTTTATATTCATAGTTTACTAGCCGGTGAAAATGATTATGAGAGTTTTGCGGCCACGAATCACAAGCGTGCGATCAATAGAGGTCAGTGGGATTTTGATGAAGTGAATCAAATGCTCAGTGACTATACCTCTAAGTCTTGTAAAATTTTTCATGATTTAAAACGATTGATTTCGATTCGATCCAAACAAGCAGCATTTCATCCAAATGCTACTCAATTTACATTGCATCTTGGGGCATCTTTATTTGGTTTTTGGCGCCAAAGTATGGATCGTGAACAAAGTATTTTTGCTATTCACAATGTCACTAATATAGAGCAGCCACTATCATTATCTAACATAAATCTTATTTGTACAGATGCTTGGGTGGATTTAATTGCCTGGGATACAGTTGATTTATCAACTGAAATGATTACTTTGCAACCCTACCAATGTTTATGGATTACTAATAAAAGCTAAGAATTATCTTCAGACACCGCTTTGTGTAAATTTGAAAATATATCTGGAATTGCACTTGCAACACGCGACCATGTAGGCATAAAAGGCGTTTCCATTGGGTTAAATAAAAATTTATCGCCAGCATCCATAATATTTTGTGCAAATAGCTCAACCGTACTCTCTTCTTTGTGCCGATCTACTGTTAACTCATTCATAGCTGCATCATTTGAATAGTTATCAATTAGATCTAAGGCGCGTCGATAGTACGCAGCTTTGATTGTACGAAACTGTTCAGGTGTATGTGTAATGCCATGTGTGGCCAGCTTTCGATAAATTATTTTAGAAATATCTATACTCATTTTAGAAAGCCCCGCATTGGGATTGTTTTCTGAAAGACTCTGATGTTTATGATCGTAACAATCAGCGATATCAACTTGGCAAATGCGTTGATTTGAATACCTGCGGTACATTTCAGAAAGAATTCCAATTTCTAACCCCCAATCACTTGGAATACGCAAGGAATTTACTACACCCGCACGCATTGAAAATTCACCCGCTAAGACATAACGGAAGCTACCCAAAAAGTCTAAATAATCATGTGGTCCAACGGATTGTTTCAGTGCAGTAAGCAGCGGTGATACTAATAAGCGGGATACTCGACCCGAAAAATTATTTTCATGTGCGCGATAGTAATACCCTTTACAGAAAACATAATCAAAAGTTGGGTGATTTACTGAATACAATAGTTTTGCAGGGATGCTCCGTTTGTAAGTCAATACATCACAGTCATGCAGTGCAACAGCTTTAGATTTACCTGAAGCAAGAAAATAGCCAAGGCAATACCAAACATTTCGACCTTTTCCTGATTGATCAGGCGCTAAACTATGTTCATTGATATCTTGGTCAATTTTTCTAAGCTTTGGTCCATCATTCCACAAAATTACGTGATGCTGAGGAAGTTTGTTGAAGAATTCACGGGCGTGGTCAAATTCTTCTTTGTTTGCAGCATCTAAGCCAATGATAATTTCAGATATGTAAGAAGCTTTAGTAAGTTCTTCAATGATGTTACTAAGTGCTGGGCCATGAAGTTCAGAATACAAACAAGGCAAGATTAGTGACATTGGGCGTGACTCGCTCCATTGCATTAATTCTTTTTCTATAGACTCTGTGCTGCGATCAGTTAAGTTATGTAACGTTGCAATCACGCCGTTTTGAAAAAAATCAGTCACTTTAATAACTCCTGAAGTAATTCAAGTAATGCATCATTCCAGCCTTGGGGGCCAGAATGTTTGGCAGTCTGAAGGGTAGCATGATTATTGATGCACATTTTTGGTGCGTGCGGATTAGGAATGATGATGCCGTAGGTGGCATTTTCTAGCATTTTTAAATCATTAGGGCTGTCACCTAAAGCAATAGATGTAATTTGATTATTGTAGTAGCTGGAAAATTGTTCAATTAATAATGACATTGTTGTAGCTTTATCGTGATTACCCATTACATGATGAAAGCGTCCACCGCTGACTAAGGTTAAATTATATTGAGCTAGTTGCTCGCTAAATGCCTGAAGCTTGGAATCATCATCCAACCATAAGAGCGGTTCAGTGCTATCACGCTGATTTGCGTATATAGCCTGTTGTTTTGTGAGACCTGTATGCTTTATCAGTTCTTCGAGACTCATTTGTTTAAAACTTTTAAAGTTGTATGAGTCTTCAAATTTTTTCAAAACTTGGTTAATTTCATCGCGTGGAGTGCCGATGATCGTTTTACGATATTGCTTTTTGTTTTGACTGCTTTTGGAAAAAAAATCTATTGGCGTTGAAATAAGACCACCGTTTTCAGCAATGAATGGGTAAAAAAATTCAGTTTGAATACAAAGTTCTTCAATTTCTATTGCGGTTTTACTGCTGGTATACACTAAAGGTATTTGATTTTTGCGTAGATAATCGAAGCAAGGTTCTGCAGCAGCATAACTATAGCTATCGTGATCAAGCAGGGTGCCATCTAAGTCTGTAAAAATGACAATATTTGTATTCATTAAAAAATAATTAAGTACTTATGATGCTACTGCTGTCTAAGTATTTTTTTGCAAAGCCGAGCAGTTCAAGGCTGTTGTTAACGATACAATCTGGCTGATGAGGATGTTTCGTAGTTCCCGGGAAAATTTTATCTATCCATGCCTGATCCCATCCTGCGCCATTATAAAAAATTGCAGTAACACCGGCTTCTCTGGCAGAGATCACATCAGTCGTGCTGTCGCCTACATACCAGGCATGACTTCCAGGCTCAATATTTAGCTGTTCCAATACTTTAAGAATTAAATCAGGATGTGGTTTGCGATGTTCGACATCATCGCCGCAAACCACAGAATCAAAAAAATGTGTCCAGTCATGACCGTCTACACATGTGATTTCATGATCCATAAATTCACGTTTTCGATTTGTCAGCACCGCTAATATGATTCCCATTGCCTTCAGATCGTGTAGAACATGTTCAAATCGCGGTTCAAAGGCCGTTACGTGACCAAAATGATTTCGATATGCGAAGTCGAAAGCTTTATGTGCAGCTTTTTTTGCCTCTTTATTATCTCCAAAAAGTACTTCGAATATATCTGTTCTTGATATTTTTCTTGCTTCTTTGATTTTAGGATGTAATTTACGATTGTCTTTTATATATTGAACTAATTTAGCATCATCTATTGTTTTGCTCTTTTCAATCGGAATAATTTTTTCAACTAAACCTAAATCTTCAAGTTTAGGCAAAACGTCATCTATTGCTAGATACATTGCATCATGTGTATCAACAAGGGTAGCGTGCCAATCAAAAATAATCGTTTTAGGCGCTGCGTAAGGTACGTCTAAGATACTCATTTAGTTTTGTAAATTTGTTTTTAAAATTGACGTATTAAAACACTCAAGTAATACACTTAGATGAAATATTTTCATCAAAAGGCTAATTGAAAATAATCGATAAGCATTCTCGGCCGAGAATGCTCAATGTGCAAGCTACCAGCTACGTGGTCTGCCAATATCTATGTGGATAAAGTTACTTTGTGCATAATAGCCCACTCCACCTGCATCTAGCGATATAGCTGCATCGCGTAAATGTTTCAGGCTTATATCTGGGAGCCGTATGTCAATAGCTTTTCCTTGCATATGAAGGCTACGTTTGGCTACACCACTACCTTGTTTTCGCAATTTTTCGTTGGTTTTTGGAGATCGATAAGCCGAAATTACATGATACGGACTGTTAGAGCTAGTTGTCTGATGCAGTACATATAATAAATCTAATAAGCTTGAATCCATTGTGTACTGCTCGTCTGCACGATGATCTCTAAGCACATAGTTAATATCGTTTAATGCTCTTGAATCATATTTGCCATTGGCCCAATAGCAACTTTGTAGTGTTTCGCCTGTATGCAAGTTAATAAATTCTAATGTTCTTTCTGGAGAAAGATCCGATTTCGAATGAGCATAATGAGAAAAGCCACTTGTAAGTGCTAATGCTGTGGCAGAAGAACGTTTTAAAAATTTACGGCGCGTAAGGCTGTATGAATGTATAAATTCGTGCGTGTGACCCACGAAAAACCCTTGTAAGTATGCAAAATTTATTCAGATGCATTATACAAGTTGTTAGCTAAATGGCTATCTTGTTTGTAGATGTCTGGTCGAAAATTAAGGATACCCTGATTGTCTACCCAGGCAGTTAAATAGGTAATATGAATTGGAATCGCTTTATCTAGTTTAAAGACTTTAGTTTTTTTGCGGTTAGAAAAGTAATTTAGATCATCTTTTGTCCAAGTCTCACTATTTGATAATAATACTTCCGCAAATTTTATTGGGTTTTCAACACGCACACATCCATGACTAAAGGCTCGTGAGTTGCGAGAAAATAATCTGCGTGTAGGGGTGTCATGCAAGTAAACTTTGTGGTTATTCGGGAATATAAATTTAATTTGACCTAAAGCGTTTTTCTTTCCAGGATTTTGCCGGATACGCAAAGGGGCGGTGCTAACGTCAATGCTATTCCAATCAATCGTCTCAGGATCAAGGAAATAGTTTTTACTATTCACACGAGAAATAACTCTCATATTATTTTTTTCTAAATATTCGGGGTCTTCTAATTGTTTTGGGATAATCTCATCTCTAGTGATTGATTTGGGAATATTCCAATAAGGATTTAATACAAATTCAGAAATTTCTGATGATAGTACTGGAGTCTTATTTTTCTTCTTGCCAACAATTACACGCGTTTCATAAACTATTTCACCTTTCTCTATTACATATAGCTTGTACTCAGGAACATTTACTAAAATATAACGCTCATCTTGTAACTCTGATAATTTTCTGGCTCTATTAAGATTGAGTTCAATTTGGCTAGCGCGAGTCTGTGATGATTTGTTTATCTCACGAACGGTTCTCTTACCTAAAATCCCGTCCACTTTCAAGCCATGACGATATTGAAAGTCGCTAATCGCTAGAGCTAATTTTTCATCAAACAAGTCATTATAAAAATCTCTATGTTTATAATCACCGAACTCATACAGACGTTTTCGGACTTTGATGATTTCATATGAAACATCGCCGATAGTAAGTGACTTTTTTTGTAAGATAATTGGTTCAAAATCATCACTTAACGAACGATATTTCTCTAATGCTTTGAGTAGCCTTGTGTAAGGATTTTTATCAATTTGAAAGTTTTTTTGTGTAACATCAAATTCATTTTTTTGGGTGTTTTCGTTAAATGCTTTTGATAAAAATTCTTCGTTGTCAAACAAACTGAAATTATTTTGCAAAGTTTGACTATTGTTGAATTTTTCATTTGTAATGTGGCTGGCAAGCTTAAGATATGCATGCGTAAAAGTTACATCTGATTTGCTAATAATGACCGGATCTGATTGAGTGATTTCCAGAAAATACTTGAGCACATCAAAATCATAATCAGCAGGGTTTAGGCCTAATTTGCGTGAATTTAGAATAGCACGATACAAATTATGTGCACTTTTATTGTATTGTAATCCATCGCTCCAGATTAAATGATATTCTCTGGATTCGTAGAGTTTTGAAACTTCACTGATCAAAGGTAATGAAGAATTCTTTAGAACAGATTTAATGTTTATGGTGAGGTCGTTTTCGGCAATACTTTCAGATTGGATAAGATTACTTGCAGTTACATTTTGGCAAAATAAAATAGAAGTCAGCAATACAAAGATGTATGCGATATTACATTTACAGAAATTAAATCCATTCAATGCTTTTTTGATAAGCATGTCGACTCTCTCCTTATTATGATTCACTCTCCATGTGAACCGTTTGCTTACTGTATGGAATTAGCCTTTTCGCTTCTTTGTAATAAGTCACGACACTGATAAAAAACCTTTGTAATGGATTATTTCGCTTGGAAAGTATTTAAAAACAGCAAGTTTTCAATAAGTTATTTATAATCTCGGAGTATAGATTTAGCTCTCAGAACTTATGAAAAGTTGATAATTAAATGGTGACTATCTAGATCTATTGCTATAACCATTTCTTTTCAAGTGCTATATTTGATTCCAATGTGGATAAATTAATTTCTCTATGAGCATACAAATATTTAACACCCTCTCTCGCAATAAAGAGGAATTTGTGCCTGGTGATCCCAAAAGGGTCACAATGTATGTGTGCGGACCAACGGTTTATAGCCACCCTCACATAGGCAATGCACGTCCTGCAGTAGTGTTCGATACTTTGTTTAGGTTGCTTAAACATGAATTCCCAAATGTTGTATACACGCGCAACATTACAGATGTAGACGATAAAATTAATGCCGCTGCGCAAAATGAAGATACATCTATTGATGCGATCAGTAAGCGTTTTACAGAAATTTATCACCAAGACATGAGCGCCTTAGGTGTTTTGCCACCAACTATTGAGCCGCGTGTTACAGAACATATGCCGCATATAATCGACATGATTCAGCGCTTAATAAAAAGTGGGCATGCATACGAGGCTGAAGGGCATGTTCTTTTTAATGTGCCTTCCTTTTCTGAATACGGAAAACTTTCAGGTCGAAATCAAAAAGAGATGATTGCAGGTGCTCGTGTTGAAGTGGCTCCATTTAAAAAAGATCCTGCAGATTTTGTTTTATGGAAACCTTCGACTCAGGATCAACCTTCATGGGACAGTCCTTGGGGCGGAGGTCGACCGGGCTGGCATATCGAATGCTCTACAATGATTGAAAAACATCTAGGCAACACCATTGATATACACGGTGGAGGTCAAGATCTGGTATTTCCTCATCATGAAAATGAAATAGCACAAACTACATGTGTCCATGGCGGAGAATTATTTTGCCGTTATTGGATACACAATGGTTTTGTAAACGTAAACCAGGAAAAAATGTCTAAATCGATTGGTAATGTCTTATTAGTTAAAGACTTACTCAGCCAAGCTCCAGGGGAAGCCATTCGAGTTACATTATTAAGTACACATTATAGGAGTCCATTGGATTGGACGGATGATGCATTGAACCAGTCAAAAAGGAATCTCGATAAACTTTATGGTGCTTTGCAAGAGTTGCAAGATTTGCAAGTAAGTGTTTCAAAAGAAGATGTTCCTGAAGAATTCATCAATGTGCTTAAAGATGATTTGAATACTCCTGCGGCATTTACCATACTTCACAAGCTTGCAAAACAAGCGAATAGTGAAAAAGAAGCTGAAAAAAAGAAGTTAATTAAAAAACAACTATTAGCGGCGGGTAATTTGCTTGGTGTTTTGCAGCAAGAACCGGAAGACTGGTTCCGTGGAATAGGAGATGTTGACGAAACAGAGATAGAAAAACTGTTAGAAGAAAGATCCCAAGCCAAGAAAGAAAAAAATTTCCAACTAGCAGATGACATACGTAACAAACTATCGGCTATGGATATTCAAGTCTTGGATCATCCCGATGGAACTTCAACTTGGCGTAAACATTAATTGTTTGGAATGTGCTTTAACGATAAAAAGGTTTTTAAGTGAGGGGATTTGTTCCTCCTGATCCTGATGGTGGAGTTTCTGATGTTCAATTTGCAGTAGTGTATTCACCGAAACACAGTACAGAAATAAAAAAAGCTTCAAAAAGAAACAACAAAAGATTTTCTGCGAACTGTGTGGAATTAAAAGAGAATGAAGAACAAGCTATTGCGGACTCAGATAAAAATTCTAATTACTATCCTGCAAAAGTCTTAGGCCCTTCAAAATCTTCCGAAGGGCAATATATTTATTACTTGGTAGAGTGGCTGATGTAATCTTTAATAAACTTAGTTGTTTCACATCATTAACTTACTTTATCTTTATTTCGGATTTTAAGTGCAACTTTAGTGATGAGATTAAGTCATATATAGTGATAGCCTGAATCAGGAGGAGTGCTATGAAATCTATATATAAGTATATGTTTGTTGTACCCGCTATTTTTGCATTTGTATTAATATCCTTTTCATCCCAAGCACAGGCCGGTGACGTTAAAATTATCATAGGTGGTTATGGTTACGATAAGCACCATTACAAACATAATATTGGCTTCAAGCGTCACTACAACAAATCACGACATAACTATAGGCATCATTTAGGGTATAAAGACCATTATTATCCTAAGAGATATTATAAGAAGAAGTATTACGGAAATTACTATAAGCCTAAACGGTATTATGGTTACGGTAATGGCTATCGTTATAATAATCGCAACTACTATCGTGGAAACAGGAATTATTGTCCTTACTAAATATTATCACGTGCATTATTGAGCATTGAATATAGGCGCTTATCATTTCGATAGCGCCTATTTTTATATGAAGCTTTTGTTTCATTGTTAATTGTAAATTAGTGAGGTTTTCAATTTCATTATCGAATAGAATTCGCCTATGAGTTCTTCGTCCATTTACATTGAGGCTCCTGCACGACTACACCTTGGGTTTTTAGATCTAGAGGGTAGTTTGGGGAGACGTTTTGGTAGCATTGGGCTCACCCTTAATGATATTGCTACAAAAATCTTGGTACGACCTTCTGAGCAACTTCGTGTGATAGGTGATCCATCCGGGCGTATACAAAAATATGCTAAAAAATTTATTTCCCATAAAGGTTTAGTATCCAACTGCGAAATTGAAGTAGTTGATCAAATTTTAGAACATTCTGGTTTGGGTTCAGGCACGCAACTGGCTATTGCGGTGGGTAGCGCTATTGCAAAGCTTTATCGACTGGACTGCACGACTGCTGAGATCGCCGTTTCATTGCATCGTGGCGCCCGATCGGGAATTGGCATTGCGGCATTTGATCATGGCGGCTTTCTAGTGGATGGAGGAAGAAATCCGGATAGTCAGGTTCCACCCATAATTTCACGTCTAGAATTCCCATCTAACTGGCGCGTGATTCTGGTTTTAGACCTCGCTCAACGTGGTATTCATGGTCAGGATGAACATGCGTCTTTTGCCAATTTGCCATCATTTTCTGCCCAAAATGCTGCTGATCTTTGCCGCATGGTGATGATGCAAATATTACCCGCTATTAAAGAACAGAATATTGGTGTATTTAATCAAGGTATATATGAATTACAAAAATGTATCGGCGAATATTTCGCATCAGCACAAGGAGGACGTTATACTAGCGCGTCCGTAGCGGAGGCCAATGCATATCTGGAGTCGTTAGGTGTCAAAGGAGTAGGGCAAAGCTCTTGGGGGCCTACTGGATTTGCTTTTGTAGATAGTGAAACACATGCTCATACTCTGTTACGCAAATTACAAGCTAAGTTTGAAAATAATAAGGATCTTACTTTTAAGATTGTTTCAGGAAGAAATTCTGGGGCGCTGATAGAAGAAAGGGAGTCCGAGCAACATCATTCTGTTTCTTTGCCTAGATCAAATAGATCTTAACTGAATTCAAACAATAAAATAATTTGTGCAAGCATAGCTATGCTGCGCAAAAAATAATTAAATTTGTTAATTTAAAAAAACAAGAAGAGAGTAAAAAATGGGAAAGCCTTATATCCTTCATATGATCACCCCTGCAAAAAATCTTAGCCCATTTGATGTCAATATGGCATTGGATGCAGGATGGGATAATGCAATTGGCTACACCAATGTTGAAAAAGATGAAGTGCAGGCATTAGTGCAAGATGCAATTTTTTCACGTGGTCCATCGGGTGCAAAACGTTCTGGCTTGTTTTTAGGAGGCCGTGATATGCATATGGCGATGGATATGATGGAAATCGTACAAGAATCGATGGTACCGCCATTTCAGGTTTCTTGCTTTGCAGACCCAAGTGGTGCATTTACTACAGCTGCCGGAATGGTGGCGAGTGTTGAGCATGCACTTAATGAAAAGCACGATACAGATTTAAAAGATAAAACCGTAATTGTTATGGGCGGCACAGGTCCCGTTGGTTCCACTGCTGCGGTGTTGGCGGCTAAAGCGGGTGCTGAAGTCAGTATTCTTGGGCGTAAAAAAGATAAATCACAACGTGTTGCGGCAATGTGCACAGAATATGGTGCTGACCTTACAGGTATCAAAGGTGAAGCCAACGACATGATTGACGGTATTGTTCAGATGGCCGATGTTGTATTGGCTTGTGCAGCAGCGGGAGTACAAGTTATCAATGAAGATCATATTAAATCTGCAGATAACTTAAAAGTTGCGGCGGATGTAAACGCAGTCCCTCCTTCTGGTATTTATGGTTTAGATTTAATGGGAGCATGCGAACCTATTAAAGGCTCTAAAAATGCTTTTGGAATTGGGGCTTTAGCAATTGGTAATGTTAAATACCAAACCCAACACAGAATGCTTCAAGAAATGCATGATAGAGATGAACCTATCTATCTTCACTTTGAGCGTGCATTTGAAATTGCACGTGAAGTCGTAAAAGAGTAATTTTCTTTAAGAGTTTTTTGTAGGCTGTATTTATTTATTTAGTTATTGCTTCCTCGGGTCGCGCAATTGCACAAGGGCTTAAGGCACTTGATGTACCCTGTGCCCTAATAGGTGGGTACGCTGATATTGATACACAAGCGGCGGCTACTGCCCACAGGCAAGTTAAACGTGTTGAATTTGGGCTCGATAAGCAAGAAGTAATACAGGAAGCTAAAACCCTTATCCAAAATTATTCATTTGACGGTTTGTTATATGGGACTGCAATAGAAGCTTGTCCTAGCATATTAGATGAATTAAGTAGTGTGCCAGCAGTAGGAAATTCTAGCGAAATACTTGAAAGCTGTAACAATCCGCAATTATTTTTCCCAACCTTAGATCAGCACTCTATTCCTTATCCTGAAACTTGTTTTGAGCTCGATCATTCAAAGCAGGGTGACTGGTTGATTAAAAATCGATCTTCTAATGGTGGGATAGGTGTTCGATTGTTTGAAAATAAAAATGAATTATCACCTGACCACTACTTACAGAAAAAAATATCAGGAATAAATTTTTCAGTTACTTTTCTTGCCAATGAAAAAGATATTTTCGTTTTAGGTTTTAATACTTTATGGAATGAAAATTTGGGTGAGGAAATTCCATATGCGTATGCAGGCGCGATCAACCAGGTTAATTTAAGTAATG
Source organism: Gammaproteobacteria bacterium (assembly GCA_028279275.1). Lineage (GTDB taxonomy): Bacteria > Pseudomonadota > Gammaproteobacteria > UBA4575 > UBA4575 > JABDMD01. Next base: position 217,482 of record JANQOB010000002.1, read on the forward strand.
ATTTTCTAGAGCTTGCTAAACAGTATGCGGAAATAATCACTCAAGAATTTGGATTGCTTGGTTTAAATAGCATCGATTTCATTTGTGATGAAGATTCAGTCTATGTTCTAGAGGTAAATCCTCGCATTCCTGCTACATATGAGTTATATGAAACAAAATATGGCGATTTGTTGCGGGAGCATATTGAGGCTTGCCGTCATAAAGTTTTACCTACAGACAAAAGGCCTTTTCTGTTACGTGCTCATGCAATCGTATATGCACCTTCAGAAATTACTATTCCAGAGAATATATCTTGGCCACTATGGACTGCCGATCGCCCGCCCGCAGGCGAGGTAATTTCTCAATATGACCCTATATGCAGTGTGTTTTCAGGCGGTAAAAATAGCGCTCAAGTGCGTGACATGATAAAAACACGCAAGCAATCCATTATCAATAAACTTCTTTAACTAATAATACTAAAAAAGGAACGCTCGATGATCAGTGTGAATGAGTTAGCTAAACCATTGTTGCAAGAGCTTGTGACTAAAAGTGAAGCATTACGAGTGAAAGTTGGAAAGTTTTCTAATGGCGCAAATTATATTGACGCCGGAATAGAATGTGTCGGTGGATTAGAAGCTGGCAGGATCATTGGTGAAATTTGTATGGGTGGTCTAGGAAAAGTGAATTTATACCATGCTTCGGCCGTAGGGGAATGGCCGCTATTTTTACATGTACATAGTTCGCATCCTGTGATTGCTTGTTTAGCTAGTCAATATGCAGGCTGGAGTTTGTCGCATGAAAAATTCCATGCTCTAGGTTCTGGTCCGGGGAGAGCAATCGCTTTAAAAGAACCGTTGTTTGAAGAATTAAGCTACCAGGATAAATGTGATAGTGCGGTATTCGTGCTTGAAGTTGACCAGTTACCCCCCATTGAATTAGTCGATAAAGTAGCTGAAACCTGTAAGTTGGACCCTAGCGCGATAACATTTATTTTAACACCCACCAGCTCAATAGCAGGTTGCATGCAAGTTGTGGCTCGTGTTTTAGAAGTAGCCATGCACAAAACGCATGAACTTAACTTCCCTCTAGAAAATATTTTAGATGGTTCTGCGAGTGCGCCTTTATCACCTCCGATTCCAGACTTTGTCAAAGCTATGGGCCGGACTAATGACGCCATCTTATTTGCTGGAAGAGTGCAATTATTTGTTAGTGGAGATGATGCAACAGCAGAAAAACTTGCGAAAGAGTTACCTTCAAGTTCTTCACGAGATTACGGAAAACCTTTTGCGCAGATTTTTAAAGATTATGAATATGATTTCTTCAAAGTAGACCCTATGTTGTTTAGCCCGGCATCGGTAATGGTGACGGCTGTGGAGAGTGGTAATACATTCCGTGGAGGGGAGTTAGATCCTGCGCTTCTTAATAAATCTTTCTCTTAATAGAAATTATGAAGCATATTGCAGTTATCACAGATGATCCAGGTTGGCATGGCAAGGAATTACATGATGCATTTAATCGCAAAGGTTTTCAGTGTACTAATGTTTCGTTGACAGACTGTCACTTTGATTTAGGTGCACAAAAAAATAAAAGTTTATTTTTACCAGGATTCGAAAATGATCTTCCAGATGGTGTGTTTGTGAGAGGTGTGCCAGGTGGCACTTTAGAAGAGGTTGTATTTTATCTAGATATTTTACATGCCCTACAAGAATTAAACATTCTTGTATATAACAATGCACGTGCAATAGAGCGCAGTGTTGATAAGGGCATGACAAGTTTTCTGTTGAATCAAGCTGGTATTTCTACACCTCCTACATGGGTAGGGAATGATGTGCATAAGGCTTACGCATTTGTTCGACGAGAACTATGTATGGGTAATCAAGTGGTAGCCAAACCTCTTTTTGGCTCACAAGGTAAGAATCTACAACTCATTTCTAAATTCGAAGATATAGTTAACTTTAATGTCTATAACAAGATCTACTATTTGCAACGATTCATTCACACAGGGCAACAAAAAGCCTTTGATTGGCGATTATTTATAATTGCTGATCAAGTCGTTGCATCGATGAAAAGAGAGGCTTCAGATTGGATTAGTAATGTAGCAAACGGTGGAAAATGCTATTCAGCACTGATAAATGACCGGTTTGCTGAATTAGCTAAAGAAGCTGTGAGGGTTGTCGATATGCATTATGCCGGAGTAGATCTTATGCAAGATGCCGAGGGAAAGCTATGGGTGACTGAAGTAAATAGCATACCAGCGTGGAAAGGATTGCAAAGTGTCAATAATCTCGTGGTTGCAGATAAGCTCGTTGAGCACTTTATCAAGTGTTTAAGTGCTAATTCAAATATAACAGTTGCAAGCTAGCTACACCGGCATAAATTTAACTATTAATAAAATGCTATGAGCTTTTTCGAGATCGTATCTTTGCTGCTGTGTTTCGCAGCGGTGTTCGCCTATATCAATTACAAATACATTAAATTGCCAACCACAATTGGCATCATGCTATTAAGTTTAGTGTTTTCGTTAATGCTTGTTTTATTAGGAGAGTTCGGTTTTTCGCTTGAGGACCAAGCAACCAAGATTGTAGAAGGTATAGATTTCAATGAAGCGCTACTTCATGGAATGTTAAGTTTTTTGCTTTTTGCTGGTGCATTACACGTAAATCTGAATGATTTGCGCGAACAGAAATGGGTCATAGGAACATTAGCCACAGTTGGTGTGATTTGCTCAACATTCATCATAGGGACCGTGATGTTTTATGTTTTGCAGTGGTTAGATATCCATGTTGCGTATATTTATTGCTTGGTGTTTGGTGCGTTGATTTCACCGACAGATCCAATTGCTGTAATGGGTATTTTAAAAATTGTTGGAGCACCTAAAACATTGGAAACCAAAATTGCTGGTGAATCACTTTTTAATGACGGTGTAGGTGTAGTTGTATTTTTAGTTTTACTAGGTATTGCAACGGGCGGAGATGAAATGACGGCAACACATGTTATCAAGCTATTTTCTGTAGAAGCCTTAGGAGGTGTTACCTTTGGTCTAGGATTAGGGTTCCTTGGCTTCTTCATGCTTCGTGGCGTAGATAACTACCAAGTTGAAGCTTTAATTACCCTGGCTTTAGTTTCCGGTGGATATGCATTTGCTGAGTACTTGCATATTTCTGCTCCGATAGCGATCGTAGTTGCGGGGCTGTTTATAGGTAATCAAGGGCGCATGTTAGCGATGTCAGATAAGACACGTGAACGACTAGATGATTTTTGGGAACTCATCGATGAAATTCTCAATGCTGTGTTGTTTTTGTTAATTGGTTTGGAATTATTAATTCTAACCTTTACCAACCAATTTATGATTGCAGGATTGATAGCAATTCCGGTTGTCTTGTTAGCACGATTTGCATGTGTGGGCACCCCAATTCATTTTATGAGAAAGTTTAGAACTTTCTCACCCTATGCCGCGACGATTCTTACCTGGGGTGGTTTACGCGGCGGTATTTCAGTAGCTTTAGCGCTTTCGATTCCTCCCGGGCCTGCCAGAGAGCCTTTACTTGTGATTACCTATTTCGTTGTTGTATTTTCAATACTTGTTCAAGGTCTTACAGTCAAAAAAGTCTTGGCTTTTTCACAAAAGTAATTGCTCTGCGTGTGCTATTTCTAGCACACTGTTCCTATCAAAATTTAGGAATGTCCACTCACTGTAATGGAACTTCAAAAAAAGCTGACTCGCTTATATCTAGATACCTGTGAATTAGATGTTCAGTCATTAAAACCTGGCAATGTGAGTGTCTACTCAACGGTAAAAGATCTCTCAGTTGATGATTTTTTGAACAGTGCACAAGCAAGTGCTGAAGCGATAACTACAGTCGATGTTTCGCTAGGTGAGCGAATTCTACGTTCAGTAGAAGCCACTCAAAGTGCAGTGAGCACTAATACCAACCTCGGTATGATTTTGCTGATTGCTCCGCTCATCCAAGCCCGCTATCTATCGGATGAAGGCTCTGACCTTCGCTTGGCTTTACAGTCAATATTACGACAAACTACTGTTCAGGATGCGCGTGATGTATACCAAGCCATTCGCTTGGCAAGCCCCGGGGGGATGGGTGAAAAAGACACTCAAGACATATCTGAAGAACCTAGTGTAACTCTCTTAAATACAATGAAAATCGCTGCAGGTTGGGATCAAATTGCTGCACAATATTCAAACAATTTCGAAGCAGTTTTTGGCTTCGGCATACCAAGATATAAAAATCTAGTTAAATGCTGGCAAGATGAAAAGTGGGCAACTAGTGCTTTATTTATGTCTTTTTTAGCCCAATACCCAGATAGTTTAATTGAACGTAAGTTTGGGCAGTTAAAAGCTAGAGAAATTAGTGATATGATCTCCGGACTTGAGATGGAGCTCTGCCGTTCGGACTCACCGGGTAGGTACGAGGCACAATTATTAGAAATTGACCGCCAGCTCAAGCGTGACCTAATCAACCCGGGAACCACTGCGGATCTCACTGTAGCTAGCATTTTTGCAGCTGGCTTGTGTAATTGACGCTTGTTAATTGTCGTAAGACAGAGGTAAAACAACAGTAGGTCCCAGACATTAGTCTGCGGTTTTCCAAGGTGGATTTGCAAGCGAGGCATGCAATGCTCAGCTTGTAGTTTGTCGACAAATTAGAAATATAATTTTAGGAGAATAATAATGGCATTAATTAATAAAGTAATGGTCGGGGAGTCGCTCGTTAATGATAACGATCCTTCCGGCACTATGGCTGAAATTGCGCATATCGACTTATTGGTCGGTCCTCGCGGTTCTGCTGTTGAAACTGCTTTTTGTAATGGCTTGGTGAACAACAAGGATGGCTTCTCTACCTTATTAGCTGTAATTGCACCAAATCTACCTTGTAAGCCAAATACTATGATGTTCAACAAAGTGACTATCAAAGGTGCAGAGCAAGCGGTCCAAATGTTTGGCCCAGCTCAAGCTGCAGTTGCTAAAGCGGTAGCAGATAGTGTTGAAGACGGTACGATTCCTGCTGATGAAGCGGATGATGTATTTGTTTGCGTTGGTGTTTTCATTCACTGGGAAGCTAAGAGCAACGAAGCGATCTACGAAAACAACTACAAAGCAACTAAAGAAGCCCTAGAGCGTGCTGTTAAGGACGAGCCTAAAGCTTCTACAGTTGTTGCACAAAAAGACAGCGCGGAACACCCATTCAAAGGCTTCTAAGCTACTTTTTATTGCTATATACAAAAAATGCCCCGACTATATTCGGGGCATTTTTTTGTCTGGGGCTTTTATTGAGTTTTATATAATGTTCAAAACTTAGTCTTGATATAATGCGAATATGCGATGTAAAGAGTGTAATAAAGATATTGGTAGCTATATAAGCAATGAGCATTTATACGCTTGTTGTGGGTTAACTTTGCAGGAATATGCATTACGCCACCATCAACCGCTAGATCTGTTACTCAGTACAGATCAAATTAATTTGCAAGATGATATTTCAAATTATGAAAAACACAATAAGCCAGCTACCCAGCAAGTGCTGAATTTATTGAATGGTTTGTATATGGCCAACGCCCTTCTGCAAGAGGGAGAATTTACATACGTTACGCTTGGAATACGTAGACTAGAACAACTTTTGTGGTATCAAAATGTTTTGCAGTCTATTGGGTTCCAGTACAAGCAAGAGTATTTTTATGCGAATGACAGCCATCGAGTCATTGCTAGAAATGCACTAAAAATACCTACTGCTTTTTTACCACCCAGGATTGTCAATCACTCAGACGATTCACTGTTGCAGCAGCTAGCTATTTTAATTGCGCATATTGGTGAATTACATGCCGGGTATTTGTTTATAGATTTCCCTCAACAAAAGAATGCCGAACAAGTTGCGGCCGAGCTGGCAAATAATCATCAGATCCGTTTAAAACCGCTTATGGTGTCGGAGAATATAGACGGACAATTAATGAGATGCGAAACATTAGAAGATACTTCTCGTCTTTTCACATTGTTAACTAAATATTTAGAGGATATTCCTAGTGCGTGTGAGAGATTCTTTGTTAAACATGAAGAAGCGCAGGTTTCTAAAGAATTAGTCTTTGATTCAGCACATTTTATTACTGATCACCCTGATAAATGTGTAAATCTACATGGCGGAAGGTATGCCATGAATGTAAAAGTTAAAGATCAAATCGACCCACTAACCGGGTTTGTAGTGGATTATGGTTATTTAAAACGTATAGCTAAAGAAAAAATTGTGAATCAGCTCGATCATCATAATCTTAATTATGTTTCTGCTGAGTTATCTTGGCGTTCGAGTACGGAATTGTTGAGTATTTTTATCTGGGAAAGATTGATCGAATATTTGCCAAGTTTAACAGAATTACAGATTTATGAGACTAGCCAATCACATTGTTGTTTTAAAGGCCCAAGCTTGGATGAGCTGCAAAAGAAAGGAAGCAGTGTGTTATTGAATCATTTTAGTTCTGATGATCTAGGCAAATCTCAACTACGAAATTTACTGGATCAAAGTATACAGCGTAAATTCAAAGTGATTGGTTGAGAGCATTGAGTTCTTTTTGTGAAATCATTTGTGTGTGCAATGCAGTTGATATTAAAGTTCCTGCAAAGCCTTCAGATTGAAGCTTTTGAATGTCATCAGCGTTTCTAATTCCACCACCATAATAAAGATTAAAATTGTTTGTTAGGCTATGTGACGTTAATTCCAAAGGAAAATTAATTCCTTGTTTGGTTCCAACATTATTTAAATTTAATACGATTACATCGTTTGGCCATTGATTTTTAAATTCGAATAAATCATGAGTGCCAAGTAAATCATTTTCTTTAAAATCTAGAGATATAATAAAACGATGCTCAGCATATTTTTTCATCAAATTAGTAAAGATAGATACGGAATTGATAGCTTCAGAGGATAGAATGATGCGTAAGTTATTCTCTATTGCTTGATTTAAGTAGCGTTCAGCCAATGATGTACCGCAGTCTAACCATATTTCTGTATTTGGATATGTATTACACAAATTTTTAATTAATTCATAGTTATCACCATGACATTCGAGTGCATCAAGATCAGCTATATATATTGTTTTAAAATTAAATAGACTTAAAAATCCATCTACCACATCAGATGGTGTTGCTGTAGAACTAATCTTGGAGTCAATAACTTTATAATCTTTTCTATTTCCTGCAATAGCTTGAACGACTAGTCCTTTATAGAGATCTATTACTGGAATTATTTGCATCGTTACGTAATGAATATATTAATCTTTGAGTATATCACTGGTGGAGGAATGGTAGAGCAAGATTTGCCAAGTTCTCTTGTAAGTGAAGGAGAATTAATGCTGTCAGCGTGTGCAAATGATTTTAATGAGATTGCAGATGTTCAAGTTAGCGTTCTACGCGATTATCGCCTTAAGAATACAGAATATGAATTTGTACAGCACATAGTAAGCCCAGAGCAAAATTATTCTCAAATCATTAGTAGAATAGAAGACTCTATAGATGCTTTGCTTATTATCGCTCCAGAATCAAATAATACTTTAACGAGCTTATGTGAAAAGTATTCTGAATACGATTTTTTATTGCTTAATTCTTCTACTCAAAGTGTTGCTTTAGCGAGCAACAAATTAGCTAGCTACAATTACTTTAAATCTTTTGACATTGAACAAATACCTAGCTACGAACTAAAAGATATACCTTGTATTCAAACAGATAAAATAATCGTCAAACCAAAGGACGGAGTAGGTTGTGAAGACATACATTTAATCAATTCATATGATAAGACAGAAAATATAATCTCTTCTGATGAACAAAATAAATATTTTGCGCAACCCTATCTTAGTGGAGAGAGTCTGAGTTTAAGTTTGATGTGCAGCCAAGGAGAATGTGTGCTGTTGAGTGTAAATAAACAAATTATTATAGAAAAAAATAAAAGTTTAGAACTCAAGCAATGCATAGTTAATGCAAATGTTCGTGAGTCGTTCACTGAGTTCGCTCAAAATTTAATCTCAACCTTGCCAGGGTTAAAAGGTTATATTGGCATAGATGTATTAGTTCTAGAAAATAAAATCCTATTGATTGAAATAAATCCCAGATTAACGACCTCTTATGCAGGTTTAAAATCCGCGTTGAATATCAACCCTGCTGAACATATTCTTCAAGCTTTTTTGCATAATGAATTGCTCGGTCTTGAAAACTCAAATGATGATCCCGTTGTAATAGATATAGGTAAGCAGTATGCCGCCTGATTTGGCGCAAAGTGTAATAGGCTGGGATATTGGCGGTGCGCATGTAAAAGTTGCCAATATGCATGGCGATGTCATTTCTAATATTTTTCAATTATCTTGTCCATTGTGGAAAGGTTTGCAGGAGTTGAGTCGTTGTATTGAAAGTATCCAAGAGAGTTTGGATGTGTCTCATAGTAAGCACGCGATTACTATGACAGGTGAATTGGTAGATCATTTCGATAGTCGCAAACAAGGTGTGGCATGCATCGTTGACGAGATGAATAAAAAACTATCAACCGATGAAATTTATTTTTATGCTGGTGATATGGGTTTTTTGGATAGTTCGCGTGCAGTTAAGGAATATGAAAAAGTTGCCTCCGCGAATTGGCTAGCTAGTTCTCAGTATGTAGCAAAAAAAATGGAACGTGCATTATTTATAGATATTGGCAGCACGACCACAGACATCGTAACAATAGAAAATAATGAGGTGACTTGCGAAGGCTATACGGATGCCCAAAGACTAGTGGCAAAAGAACTTGTTTACTGTGGTGTGGTTAGAACACCCATATTTGCAATCTGTAATAATGCATTGATTAAAAACCAAAATACACCTGTCATAAACGAATACTTTTCTAATATGGCAGATATATACCGTATTACTGGAGAACTGCCCGAGCATGCGGATATCGGTGATACTCTAGACGGTCGTAGCAAAGATATTATGGCAAGTGCTAGACGCTTGGCACGTATGTTTGCGCACGATGTCAATTCCTCTGAACTTGAAATCTGGCGTGCAGTCGCAATGCAAATACGTATAAAACAAATACAAATGGTTAAAGACGCATGTAGACATCAACTGATGAATAAATCGATATCATTAGATACTCCTGTTGTAGGTGCTGGTGTAGGTCGTTTTTTAGCAAAAACGTTAGCCGCTGAACTAGGGCGTGAATATATCGATTATGAAAATCTTTTTGATAACACTAGTGTGGGGAATAATTTTAGTATTAGTGACTGCGCACCCGCCGCAGCCGTAGCTTGTCTTGCGAGTATTCAAATATGAGTTCTATTTCATGAGTGATTATTTGTTAGAAGAATTACCTTACCAACCAGACAGTAGCTTGCTATATGAAAAGTTTGTTGATGAGCCCTGGTCAGTTTTTCTGGATAGCAATCAGCCTAATGCAATCCATGGAAGATACGATATTATTTCTTCGCGACCAAAAGTACGCATCAGCAGCCACCAAAATGTTAGTCAGATAGATTCATTTTCTGATTCCTTATCTGTTCCAGGAGATCCGTTTTCTATACTAAAAGATTATCTTCCACTTCAAAAAAGTAAAAATAAAGAATATGAAAATCTGCCTTTTACCGGTGGTGCGCTAGGTTATTTTAGTTATGATTTAGGTCGTTCTATAGAGAAGATACCATCCATTGCACAAGATGATTTGTTGCTTCCTGATTTGAAAGTAGGGATTTATTCGTGGGCCATCGTTGTTGACCATAATAAGAAAAGAACCATTATGGTAGGTGACAAATCAGATTTACGCACACGTCGTGGGTGGAATGATTTGGTAAATTATGTTTCAGACAATTCTTCTTGCATAAATAATCGAAGTGAGTTCAAAGTTTTAAGTGAAGTTGATTCAAATATGACTGAATCATATTATGCAGACGCATTTGAAAAAATTAAAACATATATAATGGAAGGGGATTGTTATCAAGTTAATCTTGCACAGCGGTTTAATGTTGAAGTTGATGGCGAGCCGTGGCTAGCTTACAAAATGTTAAGAAATATAAACCCTTCGCCTTTTAGTGCATACTTAAATTACACAGATTTTCAAATTCTCAGTAATTCACCGGAACGTTTTCTTTCTGTAAAAGATAGAATTGTGCAAACCAAACCAATAAAAGGTACACGACCAAGATCTGATATAAAAGATAAAGACGATGCATTATTGCGTGAGCTTATTAACAGTAAAAAAGATCGAGCAGAAAACGTTATGATTGTCGACTTATTGCGTAACGATATTAGTAAAAATTGTGCATTGGGATCAGTAAAAGTGCCTAAATTATTTGATATAGAAAGTTTTCCAAATGTTCACCATATGGTCAGCACAATAACAGGTAGGTTAGGGGAAAATCGCTGTGAGATTGATCTATTACGTGGCTGTTTTCCTGGTGGTTCGATAACGGGTGCCCCCAAGTTGCGTTCTATGGAAATCATAGAAGAGTTAGAACCTCATCGTCGTGGTATTTATTGTGGTGCAATAGGTTATATTAGTAATGATGGTAATATGGATACCAATATTGCAATTCGTACCATATTGCATAAACAGCAGAAAATGTATTTTTATGCTGGCGGCGGTATTGTTTATGATTCTGAGAGAAACTTAGAGTATCAAGAAACTTTTGATAAAGCGGCCGCAATGTTACAAGTGCTTAGTCAAGATCGGCAGCATGCTCAAACTATATAAAAACAATAATGAATGCTTGGGCGATAAAAATTGGTGGTAGTTTGTATGACAGCCAATATCTTACAAAGTGGTTGAGCACAATTGATGAGCATTCGAATAAAAACATAGTAATTATCCCTGGAGGAGGGCCATTTGCTGATCAGGTAAGGCAGGCAGATGAGACGCATCATCTGGAACAAATTCATGCTCATAATATGGCAGTTATGGGTATGCAGCAGTATGGCACTTTATTAGCTTCTTTATGTCCAAACATGATTCTCGCAAATACTACAGATAAAATTCACATGGCTTGGAAAAATTCCAAAACTGCCATTTGGGAACCTTACGAAATGTTGAGTGAAGAATGTGAGCTAGATAGATCATGGGATGTAACCTCAGACAGCCTTTCAGTTTGGTTAGCAAAAAAATTAGGCTTGAAAAATTTGCTGCTTGTTAAGTCAAGTAATGATGTCTTAAATGAAAAAAACATAACAATACTCAGCAACAAAAATTGCATAGACCCGTATTTCAGTGAATTTGTAAATCAATCGAATATAAATGCCTATGTTTTACATAAATCCGAATTAAGTGAATTTAAAAATTTGGTATGAAAGTGTAAGCAAGGTGTCCTTTAATTAATTTCTTAATAAAATATGTTTCAAAGTATTATTAGTGCATTAACTACTTTAGTTATAAAGAAGCCTGTCGTTGTTTTGGTATTTATGTTTGCATTGGTGGCAGCGTGCAGCATTTATATTAAGCATTTAAATATTGATGCCTCACCTGATTCGCTCATGTTGGAGAGTGACCCTGATCTAAAATATTACCGTGAAATTCACCGCCACTATGGTACAGATGAATATATTATCGTTGGTTTCAAGCCTAATAGAGAGATTTTAGAAAAAGAAACGATCGATTATATAGAAGAGATTTCGAATAAATTTAAAGAAATAAATGGTGTTTCCGGCGTTACTTCGTTAAGCAATGTTCCATTACTATTGCAACTTAAAGAGGATGAAAAAACAGGTCAAACCACTTTTGCAGATTTATTAACACCTGGGGTTGATCTTAAAAAAGCCGAAGATGAATTCACTTCCAGCCCCATTTATGTAGACAATCTTGTAAGCAAAGATCTCACAACTACAGCTATTAAGGTGGATATCCAGAAAAATCAGCAGCTCGTTGAATTAATTGAACACAAGTATACATTGTTGGAAAAGCTTGAGTCGCTTGAGCAAAATAGCGAAGTTGATGCTGAATTAGAACTGTTGCGTGATGATATTAGTGCTGAAAGGCAATTAATTAACCAGCGTTATAAGGAAGTGCTGGAAGGTATTCGTACAATTATTTCTTCAGCAGAAGGGAAAGGTGAGTTTTATTTAGCAGGTGCTCCTCTGATCGGAAATGATATGAAAGTGTATGTCGTACAAGATATACAAACATTTGGTATCGCAATTCTGGGTATTATGGTTATTGTTTTATTTATTTTTTTCAGAAAGCCAGCTTGGATTTTCTTAGCGTTAATCTGTGCAGTATTGAATGTGCTACTCGTTGCTGGGTTGGCCGCTTTGCTGGATTTTCAGTTAACGATCATTTCGTCTAATTTTGTTGCCTTATTAATTATATTTTCTATCACACTTTCGATTCACGTCATTATCCGCTATCAAGAAATTCAAGCCTTAAATCCAAACGATGATGTTGAAACTGAAGTTAAAACTGCAGTTTCGCAAATTGTTACTCCATGTTCTTATATGGTGCTTACTTCCGCTATTGCATTTTTGTCATTGGTCGTAAGCGATATAAACCCTGTCATCATTTTTGGCTACATCATGATTTTAGGACTGTTTTGTGCTTTCTTATTAACGTTTACTGTTCTACCTGCATTGATAAAGCTAATTAAACCAAAATCTCGCGAACTGGAAAAAGATAAAGCCGCTTATTTTCTTGAAAATATTCTCAAAGCAATTGTCGGTCATAAAAAACTAACATTAACGATTGTAATTGGAATGTTTGCTTTGAATATTATCGGTATTAGCCAGCTTACGGTTGAAAATCGTTTTATCGATTATTTTAAAAAATCTACAGATATCTACCAAGGGCTAGAGCTGGTTGATCAGAATTTAGGTGGGACAGTTCCATTGGAAGTTATCCTTGAAGCTGATGCAATAGAAGAAGATGAAGACGAGTTAGAAGAGGATGATGAGTTTGGTGATTACTTATCAGAATTAGATGAAACTCAAGATGATTTCACGGCTCAAAGTTACTGGTATAACCGTAGTGGCATCAAAAAAATCAACAAAATCCACGAGTATTTAGAGAGCTTGCCTCAAGTGGGCAAGGTTTTGTCTTTATCAAGCACTGAAGAAGTTTTTCGAACAGTAAACAAGGGTGAACCTTTGGAGGATTTCCACTTATCTTTGGTTCATTCAAAAGTCCCAGAAAATATCAAGCAAGTACTTATTTCGCCTTATGTTTCCACAGATGGAAGTCAGGCGCGAATTTTGGCACGTATAAAAGACTCAGACCATACTCTGATTCGTAACGACTTGTTAAATAAAATCAAAGAAGATTTGAATCAAGATTATGTAAAGGAAAATGAACGTGTGCGATTAACAGGAATTAGTGTTTTATATAATAACGTACTGCAAAGTTTGTTTAGATCACAGATACTGACGTTAGGTACTGTGTTTGTTGCTATATTACTCATGTTAGTGGTTTTATTTAGAAGTATTAAATTGGCAATTATAGGAACGCTACCTAATATTTTTACTGCTTTATTCATTCTAGGGGTTATGGGTGTGTTTAGAATTCCTCTAGATATCATGACCATAACAATTGCCGCTATAACGATAGGTATAGGAGTAGATTATGCTATCCATTACATACATCGCTATAAAAAAGAATACGCAGAATCAGGTGATAACTATCAAGCTATACATAAATCCCAAACTACTGTAGGCAAAGCGTTATATTTCACATCAATTACAATTACACTAGGATTCATAGTGCTTGTGCTGTCTAATTTTGTTCCATCCATTTACTTTGGTATGTTAACAAGCATTGCAATGTTAGTTTCATTGTTCGCAACATTTAGCATTATTCCATTGCTTCTTTTACTTTTGTATCCACAAAAAATACATATTTAATGAATTCTAAATGGCTTAGTTTAGCTTGTTGGGTTGGTATATGTTTGATGACAGGTTTTGTTGGGTCATTATTCACGACTGGTGAATGGTATGATGAGATGCAAAAGTCTGCACTTACTCCACCTAATTATGTGTTTCCTATTGTTTGGAGTGTTTTATTTGTATTAATGGGTATAGCCGCTTGGCGAGTGTGGGGGAAGCGTAAAAAAGGAGTGGGTTTTGCGCTGTCTCTATTTTTAGTGCATTTAATTTTTAACGTGCTTTGGTCTTATTTATTTTTTGGTATTCAGCGACCTGATTTAGCATTAGTAGAAGTTGTAATTCTATGGATTGTTATTTTGTTGACGATTATTGCATTTTTTAAAGTTGATAGGCTTGCAGGGTTGATTATGCTTCCTTACCTTGCTTGGGTAAGTTTGGCAATTTATTTAAATTATACATTTGTTGAATTAAATCAATTTTAGTGAATTATGGAGATAAAAAAATAAACTGTATCTTTTTTAAATTTGAGTAATATATTAGCTTCACTAGTCATAATTTGACTATTGCCATTAGTGTCTATTCATAATCAAGCTAGAAGATGTCTACTTGAATATTTTTGTGTCGATCACTTCCGGTAATTTTAACTAACTCGCTGCCATCAGTATTGATGCGCCATAAGCTGAATTGTTTGTCTTCTCTGAATCTTAAACGATGAAAGTAAAGTTGTTTAGAGTCAGAGCTCCATCTTGGTAGAGTATTAGCATTTCCATCATTTAGTAATTCAAACATTTTAGCATTATTAACATCTGAGATTCGTAATGCCCGTTTGCCAAACAACCAGTACAGTGGCTGAACCTCAGTTTCATAGGCAACCCAATTTCCATCGGGTGACCAATATGGGTCATTGTCACGTAACTTATCAAAAGTTAAACGTTCCTCATTTTTACCATCGGCATCAGCAATAAAGATTTCTAAATGACTAAGTTCTCTCCCGTTATATGATTCTGGAAGTGCACTAAATACAATTTTAGAGCCATCAGGTGACCAAGATGGATCTAGATAGATGCTTTCGCGTTGCGAGATTCGCTGCGGATTTTTCCCATTCAGATCAGTAATATAGAGATGCCAGCGACCTTTTCGATTGGATGCTGCCATAATAATTTTAGAACCGTCTGGTGACCAATTGGCAAAACCTTGTTCTGCCCATTCAAAACTGCCGCGAGGGATGAGTTCTTGGAGACTTTGATCATTTAAATTGAGTTGCCATAATGAAAACTGGTCATATGCACTTTCTTTTTCGCCTATAGGTACACGATAAAATAAAACTTTGGCTCTATCTGGCGAAACTCTTGGCCAAAAACTTTCATAATTATCATCTGTAGTAAGTTGGACTGAGTTTTTTCCATCTAAATCAGATAACCATATTTCAAGATTACCTGTGCGATTAGAGGAAAATATCAATTTAGAATGAGTAGTAGCCGTTTTAATAACTTCTTTTGCTTTCTTTATATTACGCTCTTTGTTGGGCTTTGCTTCTCGAGTTTCTTCAAGGGAAGGGCGATCTTTTGTATGAATTTTTTTTCGTGTAGCTTCTTTTTTAATAGGGGTTAAGCCACATCCATTAAGAATAAAGATTGAGATTAAAGCAGCAATAAAGATATAAGGTAAGTTATTTTTATTCATGTTTTCCGTTATTGTCTAATTAAATACTATCATGCTGGGCTTGGTCACATAAATGTGCATGGTCGCCCGACTCGATTTGAATAGTTGAGTGAATAATACCAAACTTATCACGCAGCTCATCGCTTAGTTGATGTACAAAGTGATCGTCAAGTTTGTGCGAATCACGAACAAGATGAGTTGTCAAAGCCACTTGAGTTGTGCTCATAGCCCAAATATGTAAATCATGGACAGTTATTACGCCATCTTGCTCTAAAATAAACTTTCTTACTTCGTCAATATCGATATCTTTAGGCACGCCATCCATAGCCAAATTAAATGAATCTCTAAATACACCCCAAGAGCTAATCATTATCACGATTACAATAATCAAGCTTACAGCAGGATCTATCCAGAATAGACTTGTAAAAAAGATTACGATTCCGCCAAATACAACACCGAGGGAAACACCTGCATCTGCTGCCATGTGAATAAAGGCAGCTTTAATATTCAAATCTTCTCTTTGGCTTGTAAGAAATAATAAAGCGGTTGCTGTGTTTATTATAACTCCGATGGCTGCAACAACAATGATAGTCATTGAATTTACTACTGCAGGGGTAGTAAAACGCCCCAATGCCTCCCAGGCCAAAATACTCATAGTCATAAGCAAAATTAGACTGCTTACGAATGCTGCCAATATGGTTCCCCTGCGTAAGCCATATGTTTTTGTACGAGTGGGTTTGCGTTGAGCGAGGTAAGTGGCGCCCCAAGCTAGTAATAAAGCAAGCACATCGCCGAGGTTATGACCGGCATCTGCAAGAAGTGCCAATGAATTTGATAAAAATCCAAATGTAGCCTCAACAACCACAAAAATTACATTTAGAGCAGTGCCGACTGCAAAGGCTAGGGTATAGTTTTTTGGTGGAGGATGACGGTGTGAGTGTTCCATGCTTATATATTATATTAATATTCGTTTAGGTTATCCTGCGCTTTAATAATATATAAAAGAAAAAAGTTGCGATTGCAGCAAGCAAATGTTTGATTGTATGCCCACTTAAGGCATGCCCTAACCATTCATAAATCTGTACGTCAAAATGCTCTGCTATTTTTGAAAGCATGTAAAAAAGGAAGGCGTAAAGTAGATATTTAGTTTGTAAATGCGTGGGTTTATAAATGAAAATGATAATCAGTAATAATGCCATCGAAACAAACTGTACCCACGCATAAATTCTTAAGTCATCCGTGTAATGCCAAAATAAAACTGAAATAATTCCTACTAAACACATCGGTAGCAGCAACCATTTCTCAAGGTTGTTGTTAATATAATCTGAAATTGTAATGACAAATAAGGCCATAAAACCTATAGCCATAGGTAAACGATCCCATGTTAGTGTCTTATTTTCAGGGTTGAAATGATAATAGGTTGAACCAAATGCAACAAAAAAAATAGATATGAACAAGAACAGCCAGCTCCAGGAATAATTTATGCCCCAGTTTTGACAGATTGTATAGAGACCTAAAATTCCTACAAAAAGAAATGGTAGGCTAGAAACAATATCAAAAAAATTATTGATACCGAAAACAGTTCGATTATCTGCAAAATCATGATAGGCAAGATCTTGAGAAATTGGCTCAAGAAAAAATAAACTAACAAAAGAGATAATGACTAAACAAGCAATCAAAGAATCTTGCCAACTAATGGGCCATCGAGCATTCATTTGTTATCCCATAAATGCCTGAGGAGATTTTAAGTATTCTAATTCTTCGGTAGTGCTCGTTCGATTTAATATCAAATTTCTATGCGGAAATCGGCCAAATTTCTTAATGATATCTCTATGGTGCTTTGCAAAACGTAGATTATTTTCTAATCCTTTTTTTGAAAATAATTCAACGGATAGGTTTTGATCTTCAATGTTTTCACTATGCATAAGCGGCATATAAAGAAAAGGTAGGCGCGTTGAATCAAGAACTTCGTCAAAACTTTTAGAAATTGCTAAATGTGAAATTTGTATTGCATCAGCTTCAGTTGAAAAGCTTTTAGCATTACCTCGAAACATATTTAAGGGGAATTGATCTAGTACTATTACTAATGCAAGACAACCATTGGCAGATTTTTCCCAGTCTGATAATTGTTTTTCCTTAGCGAATTTCCATAATCTATGAAATTTATTACGAATTTCAGTATCAAACTCAGGTGTAGATTTAAACCATAGCTTTTTAACAGGCTTACTAAACCAAAAATCTAAAACTGAAATATATGATACAACTTCATTATTCTGATCGGACATCTATATGTTTAGCCATTTATATAATGCTCAAGTTGTTCAATAATATATTTCTGTTCAGATATAATAGTTTTTACTAAATCGCCTATAGATATAATGCCTATAACCTTACTGTCTTCAACAACCGGTAAGTGACGTACACGCTTTTCTGTGATCAAAGCCATTGCTTCTTCAACAGTTTGATCAGGTTTTGTACACAGTACGTTTTTAGTCATTATATCTTTTACAGCTGTGTCTGGTGATGACTTCCCTTCAAGTATTACTTTTCTAGAGTAGTCTCGTTCTGTAATAATTCCGAGCAGCCTACCGTTTTCCATTACCATCAAAGACCCAATGTGATGATCAGCCATGAGTTTAATTGCATCATAAACTGTCTTTTCAGGGCTTATTGTTAAAATTTCATTACCTTTATATTCTAAAAGTTGTTTAATAGTTTTCATAATTACTAAACTCCTTTAGTTTCTTTATAGTTAAAATTAGTTACCATTACGAGAATCAAGTGACATATATAGTTTATAGAAAGTGGTTATGCAGGAATAGATTTACCGCATCCCAATAGTCATTATGGTCATCAAATTGTTCCCATAATGCTTTAGAGCCGTGATTTCCTTCTGTCTTGGGTATAAATAATGATTTTTTATTCGATTGGATAGCTCCATAGATGCCTATCCAATTATTCTTTTCATTGCGTGCAGAGGTAATGAATACCGGCACATTTATTTTCGTTGCAGAATCTTGTATCCAGGTTTTGGGCTTGCCTTGCTTGCTAAAGTATTCGCCTGGAGCAAATGCTAAAACACCATTAACCAGTTCAGGATACTTTCCTGCAACATGTAAAACTAATGAGGCAGAATATGAGCTTCCCCAAAGAAGAACTTTGTTCTTTGGTAATTGCGAACGAATAAAATGTAGTGCAGCAATTATGTCGGGTAATGAGTCTACATATCTTGTAGGTAAATTAGATGCTTTAGCTCGTTTCGCAGTTAGATTTTGCACGCTATTAATTTTCCCACCAGAACGTAAGTCTACTGCAATGCAATTAAAGCCAAGTTCGTTCAATTTAGGCGCGATATCAATGTACTCGCCACGACTCCAACCGGCTTGATGAAATAAGAGAATAATAGGTGTGCTTGGTTCTAAGCTGATGATATATGTGTCAGCAACTACCAAGAGACCATCTTCAGAATTGAAGGATATTGTGTCAGTAGAGGCGAATAAGTCCGATGAAATGATTAGGAGGACTGAGAAAAGTATAAGGTTACTAATTTTTTTCATGTATTTATTGTGTCTTCAAGTTTTGGCAGTCTTTTTACGATACGAATTAATCTAGCAAGCTCAATTTCAATATCTTTACGTTTAGTTTCCAAATATTCTCTAAGTTGTTTTTTTCGCATAAATAAAAAGAAGATTTTTATATTATCGATAATAATATGGTATTCCTTGCGTAGTTTTAGCGCAAAAGGTGCACTTATGATGATGCTTGCTGAGTATATTAATGATGACGTTATTCCGAAATATTTATATATTACATAAGTTTGAACTGACCAAAATAATAGAAAAAAGAATAATCCAAAAGAAACGCTTGCCGTATCATACTGATCAGGCCCTTTTGCGATTTTGCGTGTTACATCGCGGGTAAGCTGATAAGGAATAAAATTATTAATGATTCCCCAGATAGCGAAGGGTAGTCCAATTAATAAAATTAAGATTATGCGCATAATATTAATTGTTACGAGAACGGGCTTATAATTAATAGTTAAGTGATAATCTCGTATACCACAACAATTACACAGACGCTCAAATCCGCGTAGTTGACTTACAATAGAGCGTACTTTATCAGGCTCATATATTCTAAGTAGTCTTTGCGCCTCAATGATTCTTTGTAATGCATTAAAGCGATCCTTTAAATGACCTTTCCTATATTTTCCACGTCTAAGTGCAAAAAACTTTTCTAAACGCGTAATTAGATAAATATCTTCCCACGAGTCGGCATTGAGAGTAACTTTGGCAAGCGCATGTTTTATTCGATCTGTAATCAACTCTACAGCTTCAAATGATTCAACATTAATGGTGGTGTTTAAATCAATTTTTGTTCCATATTGAATGAGCACATCGCTACGGAATTTACCTTTCCGAGAAAAGGTCAGGCCAACGGGTATGACGACGGGTGCTTTTTTATTTGTCTGTAAAGCACCTAATGCAATTCGTGCGGCTCCCGTTTTGAGTTTATTAATATGCGGATCAGAATGACTTTGTCCTTCTGGAAATATAATTATGGTTTTATTATTTGCAAGAGCTTCATAACATTTGACAAATGAATCCTCATTTTGAGAGGTATTTGTTCCTGGATCATTACGACGATAAATAGGTATTGCATTAATTGAATTTAAAATTGGTTTTAAGAAAGGGTTGAAGAATAAACCGCTTCTTGCAAGTGGCATAAGTTGTCTGTGAGTGGATGCTTGGAGAATAACAACATCAACTAAGGCATTCACATGATTTGCACACAGTAATAAACCATCATTTTCAGGAATGTTTTCTAGGCCTGTAACCTCAAATTTGCGATAGAAAACACGTACGACAAGTTTGCAAAAACGCATCCATACTTTTAAAAAGCCTGTCTTTGGAACAGATTTCTGTTGTTTGGTCATACTAATCCTAGTGGTTAGTATTGATATAAATAGTAATGAATTACTGTAACAACGGATGATCTTTCGGAAGTTGTTTAGAAACCCATATTGCGAGCTTATGCTTCATTGCAGGTAGGTTCAATTGGTCTTTTGCTAACGGTTGTATAAGTTTGTCATGAACAAGTAATCTGTATAAGTACTCAATCTTTTCATTCGCAGAATCGGTCGCTTCAAATTTAACAACTCCACGTTTTTCAGCATAAATCATTCCAACACGTATAGCTTTTTTTACTAACTCTGATTCATTTTTTAGTTTTTTCATTGAGCTTTATAAACAAAATTCAAGCGAATTTGCGTTGTAATCCAGCAGGCACAGGGATGGATTCTCTTACTGATAAAATAGCTTGTTTGTCCAGCGAACCATTTCTAATTTGGCTATCACATAATGCAGTACGAAATCCGATGTAGTCAGGATTAGCTTTTAATAATGTCGGAACATTCTCAATCGTTAGAGATCCAGCCAACCCAGTTAGCAGGCCATACTGTTTTGCTCTATTTACAAAATACTCCAGTTGCATGATATTCATGTGTGATAGAAGGTTTCCATTACCTTTTCGCGCTGTGTCTAACATTACGCCCTTGAGTCGCGCGTCTTTTGCAATTTGAATTACAAAATCAATGTCAAAATCCATATCGGCAAAAAATACTGCAATGACTGCAATACCTTTATTAGAGCAATGAATTAAATTAGGTAAGCAAGTTTCAATATGACGTTCACTGAACATTCCGACTTTCACATAGTCAACACCTGTTTCTGCTGTTTGAATCACTTTTTCATTTATTTTTGAATAATCTGCCGGGAGATCACCAATTGTTGCGCTTATTTCACATTTTTCCCATAAGTCATCTACAATTTGCAGAATCTGTTTTAAAGAAACAGCTCCTAGTGCTCCATCATTGGGTTCTTTGAGATCAATGATGTTCGCGCCACCGTTATAAACGCATTTGGCTTCTTCTAGGTCACGTACACTGGCCAACATACCTGTCATTTTTATTCGTCCTTATTTATATGAGCGAGAATTTTCTTCATTAACCAGCCCCAGGCTTCTTGTTCACGTGGACCCGAAGTTTTCTCATAGCCTATCGTCAGATATTCTATTTCTTGTAGAATTTTTTCTTGTGGCAGCATATTGAGGCGGCTAGTTAATATGGCTAGTTCTAATACAGCAGATTGTGCACGATTATAGCCATGAAATGGATGATGCGTAGATTCATGCACATTCTTACAAATATATTGTGGTCTTATTTTATCATCTACTTTGTTAACGACTTCTAACTCAGAGTGCGCTAGGCAGTTTTCTAACCGAGCGCCATCGATGGTTTCTGTGGAGCAAGTTGGCCAATCCCGACGGCCTGTAATACAACCTGCATAAATTCGCACGTCGTCCGTATAGTTAAGCGTGGCAAAACCACTGCGTTCTAGATTATCTAATGTTGTTGAGGGTTTGAACGGCAAAATAATGAGTTCTTCGTCCGATTCATGTATCCCCATAGGGGCAATATGCACAGATCCGTCGTCATTAAGTGTCGTAACAATACATTCTCTTATAAATGGCAAAGTATTATTCCTTTTTAGCTTTCTTACTTTTTCTAACTTTGCGGGTGTGCAATGTACTTCCTGCTTCTTTTTGCTTTGTTAAATCTTGTTCTTCTTTTTTTACTGCAACACCCCAATCTAATTCCTCGTCTTGTTCATAACGCTTACCTAATTGCCAGGCAATTTGTGCGCGTGCATGTTCAACTCCTAGATAAAAAGCATGCCCGCCATCATCTTCTACTTGCAGTTTGGGGAAAATATCATATGGATCAGTCGTAGTATGTAAGCCATCTCTATTATAGGTATGTATGCCATCTTCGCTGACTTGAATACGAAAATTCGGATCTTTAATTTCTGCGGCAAATTCTTGTACTTCTTCAAAGCTATAGGGGAATGCTTTGCGTTCATGCAATGCCATCAAGCCATTATCATAACCTTTGGGTGGAATATTATCGATTCGAGAAGCAAACATGATTCGCCGAGCAAGATCTGCTTCGCGCACCGCACAGCGACAATGCTCACTCACTTCAGTTGCTAATACATGATTAATTTCTAACTCAGAAATAATACCTAACAATAATGCGTTGGTGCCGGCTGAGTCGGCGTGAGTGAGTTCTGTAAGATTGCCGATACCCATGATCATTTCGATATCTGGATATCGTTTGCGCAAATTACGATAGCGCACGATTGATTCAGTAAATCCAAAATGAATCGGGTCTAATATAGAGTCAGCAATAAATCTTCGCTTTTGCTTAATCAAAATATCGATCGCACGATATAGAGAACGTGCATCAGAAGGAGTGTTTCCAATAAGTATCGGTACCGATTCAACCTCATCCAATATCCATAAGGTTTTCTCACTAATGCTGAGTAAAAAATCAGCACCAGCTTTTCCTCCTATAACCAAATCTTCTGGAGTGAGTGAATCAACACTTACTTGGTATCCTTCTGATTTAAGTGCCTTAACAGATTCGGTCAGATGCGGGAAAGGCGTACTAGGTAAACATCCCAAATCAATCACATTTGCGCCGTCTTGTTTATATTTAAGTGCTCTTGTGACTATGTCGCTTACAGACATATTGGGTGCATCGACAATCTCAGCAAAAATTTGTACGTCGTATTTAGATAGGTCAGCTTTTCGATCTACGAGGCCAAAGTAAGCTGGCAAGTCTTTGAGCTCTTCGGGGCCGCGCTCAACGGGTAGATTTAATACTTTTGACAATGTATCAATATCACCGCGACAGCGTCCTGGAAGTATGACTTTATTTGCATCGCCTGTATCTGTTAACCGTTTCTCGATCAGACCGGTAGTCATTAAAGCTGCCACACTTACTCCTAGCTGGCGTACTTCATAGGTAAAGTCTGTCGGTTGCATGGATTCTAAAACGCGATGCAAACTTTTTTCTGCAAGCTTTCCTGTTAAAAATAAAATATGTTCAGCCATGATTCTGCAAAGTAATTACTTAAGGAGATATAGATAAGTAGCTAATAAATATAATGATTAAGAATTGAGTTAAAGTGATATATCAGGTTTCAGTAGGGATCATTATAGTACGAACTAGTAAATTACAGTGCTTTAAGTGCGCGAACTTGTTTAGAATATATTTGCAATTATATTTCATCTAAATTGTTCATACATGCTAACCACAATTAAGCGTCGTCCTGACGTAACTGTCAGTGAAGAATTCAATGATTTTCCCCCAATCCTCCAACGCATATATGCTCAGCGAGGAATTAGTAGTGAAGAAGAAATTAATCATTCATTAACGAAAGCATTACCTCCAGGGAAGTTGCTGAATGTAGAGGCAGGTGTAGAGCATATCTATAATTGTATGCAAAATAATCAACGTATTTTAATTGTTGGTGATTTTGATGCCGATGGTGCAACGAGTACGGCTTTATTTATACGTGTACTTAATAGCTTTGGATTCAATAATGTTCATTACCTTGTACCGAATCGATTTGAATATGGCTATGGATTAACGCCTGAAATAGTAGAAGTAGCGATTGAGTATGAACCCACTTTAATCATCACGGTAGATAACGGGATCTCGAGCATTGAAGGTGTTGCGGCAGCAAAAGCTAAAGGCATTGACGTTGTTATCACAGATCATCATCTCCCTGGCAAGGAGCTCCCAGATGCTGATGTCATTATTAATCCGAATCAAGATAATGATGAATTCCCAAGTAAACACTTAGCGGGTGTGGGTGTAGTGTTTTATGTTTTATCCGCACTTCGAGCTTATTTGCGTGATCAAAGCTGGTTTGTTGATAGAAATATTCAAGAACCTAATTTAGCCCAATTCTTAGATATCGTAGCCATCGGCACTGTCGCTGATGTCGCAAAACTGGATTACAACAACAGAATTTTAGTCGAACAAGGTCTTAAGCGAATACGTGCAAATAAATGTTGTCCTGGAGTGCGTGCATTACTGACTGTCGCGGGTAAGAAACTTTATCGTATTAGTTCAACAGACTTAGGATTTGTTGTTGGGCCTCGTCTAAATGCGGCCGGACGTTTAGAGGATATGTCTCTTGGAATTGAATGTTTGTTGACTAATGATGATACTCAGGCAATAGCGCTTACAGAAGAATTAAATCATTTAAACGAAGAACGTAAACAGATTGAACATGATATGCAAAAACAGGCAATCAATGTTTTAAAGTCGGATAATTTTGAAGAAGTTACTAATCATAAATTTGGAATCTCACTTTATGATCCGCTATGGCATCAAGGTGTAATTGGAATAGTAGCGGCAAGAATCAAAGAAAAGTACCATCGACCTGTAATTGTATTCGCAAAAACAAACGAAACGGAGCTAAAAGGTTCCGCTCGTTCGATACCAGGTTTACATATTCGTGATGCCTTAGATCTACTTGCCGCTAGACACCCGCACTTGATAAATACGTTTGGTGGCCATGCAATGGCTGCCGGTTTATCCATATCAATTAAAAATTTTGCAGAATTTACTGAAACTTTTAACCAAGTTATTGAAGAGCTTGTTTCACCAGAACATCTAGAATCAATTCTGTTATCGGATGGAGAGCTTCAAGAAAAGGAATTGTCACTCGATGTTGCGGAAATGTTGTTTCAAGCTGGTCCTTGGGGCCAAGGTTTCCCAGAACCTATATTTGATGGAATATTTAATGTCAACGAACACAGAATTGTGGGAGATAACCATCTCAAGTTAAATGTCACTCCTAGTGGAGGGCAGCAAAAAATCGATGCGATTGCCTTTAATATTGATAAATACCACTGGAGGGAAGATACCGATGAGATTCATATTGCTTATCAATTAAGCGTAAATGAATTTAGAGGAACACGGAGCCCACAATTAATAATTCAATATTTAGAGTCACTATAGACTTACTTTGTTTTGCGCTACTATACACCCGCAATAACCTCACATAATTAAAAATATGGAAATTAACCCGCTGCAAAATCTAATAGAAGATCTTCAATCTCGTTCAGCAAGTTTAAGGGGGTATCTTTGACTATGATACAAAGCGCGAACGTTTGGACGAGGTTAGTCGAGAGCTAGAAGATCCTGAGATCTGGAACCAACCAGAGCTTGCGCAAAAACTTGGCAAAGAACGTTCTAGCCTTGAAGCTGTGGTGAAAACCATAGACGATGTAGAGGGTGGGGTGAATGATGCAAGTGATTTACTCGAGCTTGCTTCTAGTGAGGGTGATGAAGAAACTCTTAAGTCAATTGAAGAAGACTTACAGGTCTTGGATGAGCGAGTTGCGGATTTGGAATTTCGCAGAATGTTTGCTGGTGAAATGGATCCAAATCATGCATTTCTTGATGTGCAGTCAGGGTCAGGGGGTACTGAAGCCCAAGATTGGGCTGAAATGTTACTACGCATGTATTTGCGCTGGGGCGAGAGAAAAGGATTCAAAACAGATTTAATTGAAGTGTCACCTGGGGAAGTTGCTGGCATTAAAAGTGCGACCATAAAATTTGAAGGTGACTATGCGTTTGGTTGGTTGCGAACGGAAACAGGGGTGCATCGATTGGTACGTAAATCTCCTTTTGATTCAGGTAACCGAAGACACACATCCTTTGCGGCTGTTTTTGTTTCTCCAGAAATTGACGATGATATTGACATCGATATTAACCCTGCTGATTTGCGCATTGATGTTTACCGTGCCAGTGGTGCAGGGGGGCAGCATGTAAATAAAACGGAATCTGCAGTAAGAATTACACATTTACCCACTGGTGTTGTGACACAATGTCAGAATGACCGCTCGCAACATAAAAATAAAGATATGGCGATGAAGCAACTTAAAGCAAAACTTTATGAGCTGGAGATACAAAAACGACAAGGAGAACAACAAGCAGTAGAAGATAGCAAAGCTGATATTGGATGGGGGAGCCAGATACGTTCCTACGTACTGGATCAATCACGAATAAAAGATTTGCGAACATCTGTGGAAACGGGCAACACTCAAGCCGTGTTGGACGGAGATCTTGATCAATTCATTGAAGCCAGCCTTAAATCAGGTTTATAAAAAAGTTCTGATTTACTCTGCTATGTTGTTAAAAAATATCTCGAAATGTTCATGTATGTTCATATACACTCCGCTTTCTCAATATTTTTTGCCTAATAGCAGACACTTCGGTAATAAATCAGAACTTTTTTGCTTAATTTGAAAATGTCAGAAGAAAATAACATTCATGAACAGGATGAAAATAAACTTATTGCACAGCGACGTGCAAAGTTAAATGAGTTGCGTAATAAAGGAAACGCTTACCCGAATGTATTTAGGCGTGACAGTTATGCACAAGACTTGCAAGAACAATTTAGTGCTAAAACAAAAGAAGAACTTGCAGAGTTAAATCAAATTGCAGCCGTTGCAGGGCGCATCATGGCAAAACGAGGACCGTTTCTTGTCTTGCAGGACATGTCCGGTCGTATTCAGTCGTATATAGATCGAAAAAGCCTAGATAAAGAACTAGTAAAAGAAATTGATACTTGGGATATAGGCGACATTATTGGTGTAAAGGGACCAATAAGTAAATCTGGTAAAGGTGATCTATATGTAAAAATAGAATCTGTATCATTACTAACTAAATCATTGCGGCCTTTACCTGAAAAATTTCACGGCTTAACAGATCAGGAACTACGTTATCGTCAGCGCTATGTAGATCTAATCATGAATGAAGACACGCGTAGTGTTTTCAAGATGCGAACCAAGATTATTCAATATATCCGTGATTTTTTAACTGAACGCAGGTTTATTGAAGTTGAAACACCCATGATGCAGGCTATTCCTGGCGGCGCAGTCGCTCGCCCATTTGAAACGTATCACCACGCGCTAGATATTCCTTTGTATATGCGCATTGCGCCAGAGCTATATTTAAAACGCTTGGTAGTAGGCGGAGTAGAACGTGTATTTGAAATTAATCGCAGTTTTCGTAATGAGGGTTTATCAACAAGGCATAACCCAGAATTTACCATGGTGGAATTCTATCAAGCCTATGCAGATTATCACGAACTGATGGATTTAACTGAAATACTCTTGCGTGGACTTTGTAGTGATGTATTAGCAACAACATCAATTCAGTATGGTGATGAAATATATAACTTTGACAAACCTTTTACTCGCATGACGGTTAAAGAATCCATTTTGCAATTTAATACTAAGCTAAGTGAGACAGATATTAACGATATCGAATGTGCGAGGAATGTTGCGGAACAACTTGGTATCCCTATCAAAGACAGTTATGGATTAGGTAAAATTCAAATCGAAATTTTTGAGAAAACTGTAGAAGAAAAACTTAAAGATCCTACCTTTATTACAGCATATCCAACCGAAGTTTCACCTCTTGCCAGGAAAAATGATGATGACCCATTTGTGACAGACCGTTTTGAATTTTTTGTTGGTGGACGTGAAATTGCTAATGGATTTTCAGAGCTGAATGATCCGGAAGATCAGGCAGTGCGTTTTAAAAAACAAGTTATAGAAAAAGATGCAGGTGACGATGAAGCCATGCATTACGATGAAGATTATATTCGAGCATTAGAATATGGTTTACCACCTACTGCAGGCGAGGGGATTGGAATTGATCGATTAGTGATGTTATTTACAAACACGCATAGCATTCGCGATGTGATTCTATTTCCGCATATGCGTCCTGAATAGTTTTTTATTGCTCCATATCTAAAGAATAAGGTAATGACTCGTGAAAAATCTTACCACTATTCATTTTTTCAAGATGTAAATCATCTGCGTTTTCTTTAGCTGTACGTAATACTGCTAGAGCGGAACAATTTTTTTCATTTATTTTTTGTGCAGTAACGATCTTACCTACTGGCTGGTCTCCATCCGAATTAGAATAAACATTATCACCTGCTAAAGGACATTCGGAGTCGTCAATTTTTATACGGTACATTCGACGATTCGGTTTTCCCAGGTAATGTGTGCGGGCAACAATCTCTTGTCCTGGATAACACCCTTTTTGAAAATTTACGCCATCAATTAACTCTAGATTTACCATTTGTGGAATAAAGGCTTCACTGGTTGCAGAAGTTATTTGTGGGACACCATCTTGGATATCAAATATTTCCCACACCGAAGAATTTGCAAGTATTACTCGTTTAGAAATTTCATTCCAAATGTTAATCGCGTAATCTACTTTGCTGATTAATAGATAACGCAAACTTTGACTAGGCATCTTAATAATTGTTGAATCAGAAATTTGTGTAACCTGACTATTTTCTTTTGGTGGGGTTAGATTAACTGTACTAAGAAGTTCATCTGAGCCAGGTCCCGCTATACCAAATACAGCATAATCGTCAGAGACATCCGTCAATTCAACTTTAGCCATCAGCTTGAACATATTGAGTTTTTTTAAGGTTATTTCTATGGCATCTTTGTGAATTAATAGAAAATAATTTTCACTTTGTTTGAAAATACGAAAGATCGATAGCATTCTGCCTTTGGGATTGCAGTAACTGCTTAATTGACTCTTATCTGAAGTGATTGCATTAAAATCATTAGTAAACTGTCCATGCAAGAAGCTTTGAGCCTCATCACCACTCGCTTGTATGAGCCCTAAATTAGATAAGTCACATAAATAGGTGCTATCAGGGCTAAAGTTTTCTGTATTTGAGAAAGACACAAGTTTGCCATTGTCTAATACAGCACCTTGGTTCATTAAATATTCTTGCCAGAGGTTGTTCATAATATGTTGTTTAAATTTCAGTCAAAATAAATAAATCGTACATTTAAATTGGATAAGGGTACTTAAATTATTACAAATCATAGGATTAAATTCATTTAAGCGATTGTTATTGTTCACATTTCTTTAGAGATATGTTCAATATCCAGTACCAATCGGGTAGTATTCAGACCATAATAAATCGATTTCATCACCTCTACTAAATGGATGTTTGAAGAAGTATTTCCTGAGGTGTATTTGTAAGCAATCTAAGAGGAGTTACATGGCGAATAGTCAACGGCCATTATCGCCACATCTGGGAATTTATAAATGGCCTTTAGCCATGGCGATTTCGATTCTTCACCGTATTACCGGTGTAGCCCTAGCAGTTGGCGCTGTTTTGATGGTTGCTTTATTCGTAGCCATTGCCTCGGATCCTGAATGTTATGAATGGATGCGATCAATTCTTGCGGGCAAAATCGGCAAATCGTTTTTATTCCTATGGACGCTTGCACTTTTTTTGCACCTATTCAACGGCATTCGACATTTGTTTTGGGATGCCGGATATGGGTTCGATAAACAAACAACATTTAACTCCGGTGTGATTACACTGCTAGCTACAGTTATATTGACTGTTGCAGTTTGGGGTGTAGCTTATTTTTCTTAGAAAACTAAATTATGTCATTACGAACTCCATTATCTGAAGCTAAGGGATTAGGATCTGCAAAAGAGGGTGCTAGTCACTGGTGGTTACAAAGATTAACCGCGATAGCGTTAATTCCTCTAGCCATTTGGTTGGCATTTGCAGTAGCTAAGTTAGGAAGCGCAGATTATGAAACCGTAGTTGCCTGGCTATCTAACCCTTATGTAGTCGTCGCATTAATAATATTTGTTGCAGCAACGTTTTATCACACACAGCTTGGGTTACAGGTAATTGTTGAAGACTATGTTCATGGATGGTTGAAAATAGTGACCTTGGTAATTATTAATTTTCTATGCATTGTGTTAGCAGTTATTGGAATTGTTGCACTGTTAAAAATCTTTCTATAAAAGTTAACGATGAGTAAAGCTTACAATATTATTGAGCATGCCTATGACGTTGTTGTAGTAGGCGCTGGCGGCGCAGGTTTGCGCGCAACTTTAGGTATGGCCGTAAGCGGTTTGTCTACTGCATGCATTACTAAGGTGTTCCCTACACGAAGTCATACAGTTGCTGCACAAGGTGGAATGAGTGCGGCACTAGGTAATATGGGTGAAGATGATTGGCGTTGGCACATGTACGATACCGTTAAAGGTTCGGATTGGTTAGGTGACCAGGATGCGATTGAATATATGTGTCGTGAAGCAATTCCAGCAGTGGTTGAGCTCGAGCATTATGGTGTGCCATTTTCTAGAACCGATGCAGGAAAAATTTACCAACGACCTTTTGGTGGTATGACAACACACTATGGCGAGGGTATTGCACAACGTACCTGTGCTGCAGCCGATAGAACAGGCCATGCAATTTTACATACGCTATACCAGCAGTCATTAAAACATAATGCTGAGTTTTTTATTGAATACTTTGCTACTGATTTATTGATGGATGATGATGGTAGTTGTAAAGGTGTAATGGCGTGGGATTTAGCAACAGGTGACTTGCATATCTATCGTGCACATATGGTTTTGCTTGCAACGGGTGGCTATGGACGCACTTATTTTTCTTGCACTTCTGCGCATACTTGTACGGGTGATGGGAATGCGATGGTGTTACGAGCAGGGCTTCCTTTGCAGGATATGGAGTTTGTACAGTTTCATCCAACTGGAATTTATGGTGCAGGCTGCCTCATTACGGAAGGTGTGCGAGGCGAAGGGGGCTATTTAACGAATTCACAGGGTGAACGTTTTATGGAACGTTATGCGCCCAATGCAAAAGATTTAGCGTCACGTGATGTCGTTAGCCGTTCCATGACAGTTGAAATTAATGAAGGTCGGGGTATAGGCGAAGAAAATGATCATATCCATTTACACCTGGAACATTTAGGCGCGGATTTGATTAATGAAAAACTTCCCGGCATTGCCGAGTCTGCCCGAATTTTTGCAGGTGTAGATGTAACCAAAGAACCGATTCCGGTAATACCGACTGTGCATTACAACATGGGTGGTATACCAACAAATTATCATGGTGAAGTGGTTACCTTAAAAAATGGAGATCCGGACACGGTAATTCCAGGACTGATGGCCATTGGCGAAGCGGCTTGCGTATCCGTGCATGGTGCTAATCGTTTAGGCTCGAACTCACTTCTTGATTTGGTTGTATTTGGAAGAGCTGCTGCCATTCGAACATCAGAGCTTGTTAAACCCAAACAAGCTCATAGTGAATTAAAGAACGGCGCGATAGATAAAGTTTTAGATCGCTTTGATAAATTACGACATGCAAACGGCAGTGTTGCGACAGCCGATTTGCGTTTAGAAATGCAAAAGACCATGCAAAATCATGCAGCAGTATTTCGCACGGGAGAATCCATAGAAAAAGGATTGCAAAAGCTAAGAGTATTGAATGATCAAATGGATGATTTAAAAGTGACAGATCGCTCCATGATTTGGAATACAGATTTGGTTGAGACACTGGAACTTACCAACTTAATGCCTCAAGCGCTGGCTACAGCACAGTCTGCATTAAATAGAACCGAGAGTCGCGGAGCTCAGGCGCGTGATGATTATCCTGAGCGTGATGATGAAAATTGGATGAAACATACTTTAGTCTCAGTTGATTCCAATGGAGACGTTACTATCGATTATCGTCCTGTGCATATGTATACACAAACAGATGATGTGGAAGTTATTCCGCCTAAAGCAAGAACTTATTAAGTTATAGAAACTCTATGAAAATTCAAAAGGCTAAATAAAATGGCGCAATTTACTTTACCTGCAAACTCTGTTGTCAAACCAGGCAAAACATTCAAATGCCCAACAAATAGCAACAATATAAAAAAAGTGACAGTTTACCGTTACGAGCCTGATAATGGAGAAAATCCACGTACGGATACTTATGAAGTGGACATGAATGATTGTGGTCCAATGATTTTAGATATCCTTATTAAAATCAAAAATGAAATGGACCCCACGCTAAGTTTTAGAAGATCTTGTCGTGAGGGAATATGTGGTTCGTGCTCGATGAACATTAATGGCTCTAATACACTTGCATGCACAAAGGCTGTTGATGACTATAAGGGAGACTTGAAAATATACCCCTTACCACATTTACCAGTGGTTAAAGACTTGGTTGGTGATTTAACTAATTTTTATGCGCAATACGCATCTGTAAAACCCTGGATGCAAGCAGATACTCCACCGCCACCTGATCGTGAGCGATTACAATCCAAGGAAGATCGAGAAAAACTAGAAGGGCTAGAAGAATGTATTTTATGTGCCTGTTGTTCTACAAGTTGTCCTAGCTATTGGTGGAATAGTGATCGGTATTTGGGTCCTGCCACTCTATTGCAAGCATATCGATGGATAGCCGACAGTCGTGATGAAGCGACAGGAGAACGCTTAGATGAGCTTGAAGACCCATTTAAGTTATATCGCTGTCATACCATCATGAATTGTACAAATACTTGTCCTAAAGGATTAAATCCAGCAAAAGCAATCGCAGAAATTAAAAAATTGATTGCAGCTAGAAGAAATTAATTAGCAGAAATTAACGATTGCCTGAAAACGTTAACAAACTAGCATGGCGCTGCCGACGCGGCACAAAAGAGCTAGATGTCTTAATGCAAAAGTTTCTTAATAATTTCTACGTATCTGCGCCATCAGAACTACAACAAGCTTTCGAGCGCATGCTGGATATGCAAGACCCAGAGTTATATGATTTACTTATAGGAAGGCAACCCTCTTCAGATAAAGCTATCAATAAAGTGATTGAATACATCTACCGCTAATTTCAATCTAAATTTAAAACCTTCCAGGGTTTTATTACTAGTATTTTGTTCTCTCTATCTACTAGCAATTTTCTCAATAATTTTATTATCAGTGCATGCATGGATAAAAGCATTATCTATAGCTATCATCATCTCGATGGCCTATTTTCAACTTAAGCAATATGTATTGCTTGTTTCAAAGGATGCAATTAAATATTTAAATTGCTCATCTGAAAATAAATGTCTGCTAGAGTTAAACAATCAACAACGTTTTTCAGCAAGCATTATTTCAGCTAATTGGTTGTTTAATTACTTTGCAATATTAGTTTTGCAAAGTAGCACAAAAAAGTACAACGTCATTATCGCAAAAGATGCTTTGAGTCAAGAGCAATTCTATACATTGCGTTTATACCTTCGGTCTTTAAATAATTAACGATAAGTAAAACAAATTTCACTCGCTTTCAACTTTGTGAGAGACTTCAATTTATGCAAAAATGAATTTGCATAAAACGTAAATTGATTAATTTGAAAATTTATTAAGTGAGTTAGTGGACGCACATATGCCACAATAGTTAAATGAAATTACACCTTCAACAAGGACGAATTCTCGCGCCACCTTTGCCGAATTCTTTTGCAGGGTTGATGGAGATGTACGAAGGTAATTATATACGCTTACGTAAACTATTAGGCGAAAAAGAAAATATACCTGCTGTAGCAGTATCTCGAATTGCTAAAGGTATGGATTTATACCTACAGGTGTTGGATCAAACTAAATATACTTCGACTATTGCCTTAACCTACTACTTTTCGGACGCTGATCAAGGCTTTTTGGCCTACCCAAATCTCAAAATTAGGCTCTATTATGATGCACTCCAAGCCGAAGTCATGAGCCAGGCTTATCGGCGCAGAGATCCTAATTTTCATGCTTTCAACTATTCTCATGACCCATCACTACTCAAAAGATGGCGTATGAATCGCTTTTTGTTCAAGTGGCTAGCGTATTGCGGGCGACAAGGACATACCTTTCATCTCGCTGATGTTCGGCCTAGAAACCAACTAATTACAAATAATGTGGAAATTCCATTGCAGGGTCGTCTTACTTCCAGTACCATATTTGAGTGAGTAAGTTATCTATATGGTATAACTTCCTGATATATAAGAATAAAAATAATTCTCAGAATTTGGCTCAGTCGACATTTTCATTGCACTCGTTGGTGTTAAAATAACCGCAATATTTAGTGGTTTTGGTGACTAGACCAAATTTTTGCCATTCAAGGTAGAAGGTGAAAGATTATGAAACTCTCAACAAAAGCTCGTCATGCAATTACTGCAATGATGGATTTAGCAATAAATGATAACTATAAGCCTGTAACACTGGCCGACATTTCCCAGTGCCAAGGTATTTCCTTGTCTTATTTAGAACAATTATTTGCAAAATTACGTAAAAGTGGTTTAGTCGTAGGTGTGCGTGGCCCCGGCGGTGGTTATCGTTTATCTCGTTCACCCAATGACATTTCGGTAGCACAAGTTATTTCTGCTATAGATGAAAACGTACAACCGCAACAAGAAAATTCTGAATTGTCTGTACAGTTTGATGACCGTTGCATTACTCATCAAATTTGGGATGAGCTAAGTGCTAAGATTTACAACTACTTAGATAATGTTTCTTTAGGTGAATTTACTCAAAAACCTGAGTATCAGGCTTTACGCCAGCAAGCAACGGGTGGTAACCGCAGCCATATGTTTCCCAAACGTACGGCAGCTTAAATCAAGCTAATATTCTTGAAAAGCCCGCTTTATAAGCGGGTTTTTTTTTGCATAAAAATTGAACATTTTTGCAAACGTGTTTCTCAGTTTGCTAACATTCTGAATGAACATTCAGGAATAGGATGGCGCAGATGCCACGTAACTCTACAGCTGATCATGATGAAGTTATTGAACGTGCCATGCATTTGTTTTGGCAGCGAGGGTATAAAAAAACATCTGTTGAGGATCTAATTCAGAATGCTGGCGTGAATAGGTTCAATTTGTATGAAACATTCGGAGGCAAACACGGATTATATTTAAAAGCTTTAGACAAGTATCGTGATGAAGTTTTTTTAAAACGAATGGAAAAGATTGATGAGCACGAAAATGGTCTTGAAGGTATTCAAGAGTATTTTGAATCGCTTGAAGAATTTCTAATCGATTCTAAAGGAAACTTTACGTGTTTGATGATGAATTCTCAGATAGAGCTTGTTCCAAAAGATCGCAAAGTTACCAAGAAAGTTTCTTTTTATTTTACAAAAATGGAGAAAACTTTTAAAAAAGCGCTTATTCGAGCTAAGGAAGAAGGCGCGATTTCACAGAATATAAATATAAGTGATATGGCAAAATTTTTGACCGGAAGCGCGCAAGGAATGTGTGTGATGAGTAAATCAAAAGATGCCAATAATTTTTTAAAAGCCTACACAAGATCAATTCTAAAAACGATAGGGCTGAATAATTAATACAATAAGAAAACGACCAGGAGTATGAAATGAAACAAGAAGTAGAAATAGATGGATTAAAAATCAATATAAATATTGAAGAAAGCGGTAGTGGAGATACCACGTTGCTGATGGTACATGGGATTCCCACTAATGCGAGATTATGGAGACATGTACAGGCCATGCTTCCCCAATATCGTACCCTTGCTATGGACATGGTAGGTTATGGCCAGTCCGATATGCCGTTAGATAAATTTAAGCATTCGTTTATGAATCAAGCGGAAGCCGTAAAAGGGGTTATCGAAGGCCTTAGTTTAAAAGGTAAAGTTATTCTAGTAGCTCACGATCATGGTGGTGGAGTTGCTCAAGTATTTGCAAGTAAGTACTGCGACTATATTTCACGGTTAGTGTTAATTAATCCCGTTTGCTTCGATCAATGGCCAGTGTGCGAAGTAGAGGCTTTAGCAGCATTAGACGGTGCTCCTGATGAAATGTTAGAGATGGCGCTTGGGCAAGCAGTGGCAGGATTTCCAGCCTTGATGCGAATGGGTAGCTATGATGGATCGCCCTTTACTGATAAGAACTGTAAGCAAAACTATTTACAGTTTTGGGGTAGAGGTCCGGGAATGACTGGATTTAAATCCTTAATCCGCATCGCTTCGGACCCACAAAATTCTGACACTGATGTTGATCATAGCAAGATTACATGTCCTACCATGGTGATGTGGGGTGTCGCGGATAACTTTATGTCCTGCACGGCGGCGGAAAAACTTAAAGAAAGAATTACTGGCCCAACCCGTGTGCAATACATAGAACGAGCAGGACACTGGGTGCAGGAAGACCGCCCGGATGAAGTTGCAAAGTATATTAATGATTTTGTAACAGAATGGGCGGGAGTAAATTTATAAAATTTTCAATAATTAATGTGAGTATTAAAAAGGTCCGATTTTGGGCCTTTTTATGTGGAAGTTAATCAAAAATTGTAATCCTTTACCTCCAATGCCTATAAATAGTGTCTCATTACCATATGAAATATGTGAATAACCACTCAAACACCTAAGCTGATAAACAGTTATTATTCATAATAATTACTAGAAAATATTATGAAACTATATTTATACCGCCTGTCACTATTGCTACTAATTCTTTCGTTAGTATCTTCTGTATTCTTTTACTTTAAAGTAAGAGAGCGAAACCAACTAATTGATGAATTAATTGATGTCGCTGTGAATAGTGAAAATTTAGACGATAGTGAACAAATAGCAATTTCTTTATCAGAAAAGATATTTGAAAGAACGCACAGAGGTTTGAATAAAGAAGATCTTGATTGGTATTCTGGAATTGAAAGTACGTCCTTTTTTAATGTGACTTCTGCAGCGAGTTTAAAATACGGATTTTTTGGCATAAAAGGGCATTCACAATATGGTGATTGTGGGACAATGACACGGACTTTATTAAATGCCTTATGGAGGCTTGATATTCCTGCAAGAAAATTACAATTGTTAAATAACGAATATGGTAAAGGTGGTGGTCATACTATGATTGAGTTTTATCATAATGATGCTTGGAGAGTACTTTCACCATCTGATGAAACATTTGTTTGGAGGACTGAGGACGGCACCATTGCTACCGCTAAGCAAATTAAAAATAACCCTGACGTTTTCTCGCAAATATATGAAGCAAATCCTAAATTCAGATATTTATTCGACAACTATAAAAATATAAGATGGGAAAAATTCCCAAATTGGTTAAATTCTAAAATAAAGCTTGTCATTGGAGTGAATAGATATGAGGCAATGGAAACTCCAAAATTATACGATCAGCCTAGAACTTTACTTTTGTACTGCTCAGTACTTGCAACAATTTTTTTCGCGCTATTACTTTTCTTCTTTAGGCCTAAGAATTCTGTAGACAGCCTTTAACTACTGTTTTGATATTTTACTGTAAGCTTGATTTCTGAGGACAGGCTATTGAAAACTTTGGTTGTTTTAACAATTGTTGGAGCAGGGATAGTGAGCGGCCTATTATTTGCTTTTTCAAATTTTGTTATGAGCGCGTTGAAAGAATTGCCAAACGATAAAGGCATGCATGCAATGCAGAAAATTAACAAAAAGATAATAAATCCTATATTTATGTTGTTTTTTCTGGGCACACCAATTTTATGTGCTTTGATTCTCTTTAAAACTATCTCGGATTTTACATCTACAAACAATTTGTTCTTAATCGTGGGCGCTATTGCTTATCTATTAGGGCCATTTGGTATCACCATACTATTTAATGTCCCTTTAAATAATCAGCTAGAAAAAACTAGCGACACTGATGCCGATACTGTATGGCCTGATTATCAAAATCGATGGCAAAGGTGGAATCACTTAAGAACTTACGTAGGCATAGCATCTATTCTATTATTGTCACTAGGATTGGCATCAAATTAGGTTAAAAGCTTTTTGGTTAACAGCTAAAGCAAATCTTTTACAGCCTCCCTTTCTTCGAGCAATTCTTTTTCAGTAGCTTTCATCATTTCAATGCTGAAGTCGTCTTGATTTAATCCTTGTACTACTTCGAAGTTTCCGTTCTTGCATATTACTGGAAAGGAATACATCAAGCCTTCCGAAATTCCGTAATCACCTTTAGAAATCATACCCAGGCTGACCCAATCATTTGATCCCTTAACCCAGTCTCTCATATGATCGATAGCAGCAGACGCGGCAGATGCGGCAGATGATGCGCCGCGTGCATTAATGATTTCTGCACCGCGTTTTTGTACTTTTGGCATAAATTCATCTTTATACCAAGCATCGTCTACAAGTGATTTGGCATCTTTTCCATCCACTGTGCAGTGACTAATATCTGGATATTGAGTAAGCGAATGATTGCCCCAAACTACTAATTGCTTGATTCCAGTTACAGCAGCGCCAGTTTTTGAGGCAAGTTGACTAATAGCGCGATTATGATCCAGTCGCATCATCGATGTGAATTGCGAGGGGTCAAGGTCGGGCGCGTTATTACATGCAATGAGTGCATTAGTGTTAGCAGGGTTACCTACAACTAATACTTTTACATTTTTGGATGCATTGTCGTTAATTGCTTTTCCTTGCGGGCCAAAAATTTTGCCATTTTCACTGAGTAGATCTGCGCGCTCCATTCCTTTTGTTCGAGGCTTTGATCCGATAGATAAAACATAATCTACATCACCAAATCCTTCGCTTGTATCTGCCGTGCAAACAATGTCTTCAAGAAGCGGAAATGCACAATCTCGTAATTCCATTTCAACCCCTTTTAAAGCATCTAGTGCAGGAGCAATTTCGATAAGTTTTAAAATGATGGGTTGATCAGTGCCCAACATATTACCAGCGGCAATTCTAAATGCTGCGGCATAACCGATGTTTCCTGCAGCGCCTGTAATAGCAACTCTTACTGCTTGCTTCATTTAACTCTCCTTAAAAGCAAAATTAATTTGGATGATGTTGTTTTTCTAAATATTCATGCGACTGCATTTCAATGAGTCGACTTGATGTACGCTCAAATTCTGCACTCAAGCGTGAACCAATATATAGTTTATCTGGTGTAGCTTCTGCTGACAAAATGAGTTTTACATTTCGATCATAAAACTCGTCAATTAATGTAATGAATCTTCTTGCTTGGTCGTCTTTTCCATTAAAGATTGGCACATGCGAGAGGAGGACAGTATTAAACTCTCTTGCTATCGCAATATAGTCAGATGCATTTCTAGGTCCGTCACATAATTCTTTAAAATCAAACCATGCAATTCCTTCAGCATGACGTATAGACTGTATCTCGCGGTCGTTAATTTTTAGCTTTTCCCAAGATTCATTGCTACGTTCCGTAGCAAGATTTAGAAAGCTATGTTCTAGCCAATCATGAGAGTCCACATCAATAGGAGAATTATACAAGTCATTTTTTTGTAAAAATTCAAATCGATGATCAATTTCTCCGTCGAGATGGATGATTTTAGTATGTTGCTGCAACAATTCGATGGTAGGCAAAAAACGTTCTCGCTGCAGGCCATCTTTATAAAGCAGGCTAGGCTCGACATTTGAAGTGGCTATCAAAGCGACGTTATTTTCAAATAAACCTTCAAGCAGGCCTGCAAGGATCATGGCGTCACCGATATCGTTAACAAAAAACTCATCAAAGCAAAGTACTTTAGCTTTATCAGAAAATTCCTTTGCGACAAGCTTAAGCGGATCGGGTTGGTCACGATAATTTTTCAGCATTTTATGGGCTTGTTCCATAAAACGATGAAAGTGTAGTCTTAGTTTGTCTTGAAAATGCAGGTTGGAAAAAAACAAATCCATTAAAAATGTTTTGCCACGACCGACTCCTCCCCATATATAGAGTCCTTGGATACTGCGTGTATTCGATTTTCGAGACAAGAATGTCGTAAATCGATCAATGATGGTGGAATCTTCAGGATTCTCAGAACTGAGCTCATCATGAAGAACCTGTAATGCTTGAACTACTTTTCTTTGGTTGAGGTCTTCAACTATCTCGTTCCCATCAAGCAGAGCTTGGTAAACTGATTCAATCATTATTGTTCTTATTTACGCTCACTTCACAAAGGAGAGGTGAATACTTAATACGCCAGTATAAATAGAAAACCTCCGTATAGGATGATATTGCAAAATAATTCCACCTATATCGAACAAAATTTAATCAATTCTTCAATTAACTAATCTAAAAAATCTAGAATAATCAGAGTACTGGCAAATATTGATGCGATAAATTGTCACAAAAGTGCCAAAAATTGTCGTAATTTATAGGGTTATTATTGGCAATTTTAAGGCTATGTTTAGATAAACGCTTGAAAATAAAGAGATAATGAATATTGGCATCAATTATGCTTATTATTCTACGAGCCTCTCAACATGATGCAAATATCCTCTATTTGAACATGTTGTTATTCTCGACTCCTCCTGGATTCGGCCGCCCTATATTGGCGGCCTTTTTTTTGCCTTATGAACTGAATTTCTGATAGCGCATAGGGCTTCTACTACGTTCTTCTTTAGCGAATAATTGCAAAATGTCTTTGGGTCCTCTCATGGTTGATCTTTGTGCAGACACTGTATCTGCTCAGGAAAGAGATTTGCTCTTATCCCCGCAAGTGGGCGGCGTGATTTTATTTAGCCGCAATTTTTCTAGTATAGAGAGGCTTATTGCATTAATCGAAGAGATTCATGATATTCGGCATCCACGTCTCCTCGTTGCGATCGACCAAGAAGGTGGGCGCGTGCAACGTTTGCGCGAAGGCTTTACGCAGTTGCCCGCCGTGAGGTTATTGGGCGAGATTTATAATGATGAACCTAAGCGTGCGAGTGAACTTGCAACGATAACAGGTTGGTTAATGGCTTCTGAATTAAGGTCAATTGGGATCGATTTTAGTTTCGCCCCAATTTTGGATCTGGACTATGGCGTAAGCCGGGTCATTGGTGATCGTGCATTTCATAAAGACCCAGAGGTGGTTTCAGTACTCGCAGCTAAATATGTACAAGGTATGCGCAAAGCGGGCATGCAGGCCGTTGGAAAACATTTTCCTGGACATGGAGCCGTAGTTGCTGATTCACATATTGATTTACCCACCGATGACCGAGGCTTTGAAGATATTTCTTTGGGAGATTTAGTTCCATTCCAACGCATGATTGATAATGGTATAGCCGGTATTATGACTGCGCATGTGGTCTACGAAAAAATAGATCCTGAAATAGCGACATTTTCCAAATTATGGATTCAAGAAGTATTAAGAAAACAAATGGAATTCAAAGGTGTGATATTTAGTGATGACTTAAGCATGAAAGCTGCGCATTGTGATGGAGAAGAACCTGAAGATTATTTATCACGCACACACAAAGCGTTAAAAGCTGGATGCGATATGGCTTTAATTTGTAACTCTAGTGATAATGCATGCATGGTAGCGGAAAAATTGAATGACTATAATAATCCAGCCTCACAAATGCGCTTAACGCGCATGCACGGAGGAAAAAACCCCATTTCATATGAAAAATTACGAAACTCTCAAGCATGGCAAACAGCCGTAAAAAAAATTGAATCCTATCAAGACTCACCATATGGTGAACTAACACTATAAATAGTTAAAAACATGAATAGTATCGATATTGCCAACCTGTTTGGCGACTCAAGTTTATCAATGTATTTCAAACCTTGGGTGCTTCAGGTTTTTATAGTGGTTTTAGGTGTATTACTTATTAATTTTGCATTTAAAATCTTTTTAAAAAAGCTAGCTATAAGAGCAGAGAAAACCGCTAACCCTTGGGATGATTCATTCATTCAAGCAGCAAATAAGCCGTTCCGCGTTTTGATATGGATAATCGGAATATTGTTTGCAGCTGAAATTGTTGCCAGTAGAAGTGAGGCGGAAATTTTTCGTGCCATTGAACCTATTAGAAATGTAACCATCATTGCTACCCTAAGTTGGTTTTTGATTCGCTTCGTTAAAGAATTTGAAAAAGCCTATGTCCATCAGCAGCTCCAAAGAGGTAAGTCGGTAGATTTAACTACTACACATGCCCTCACAAAACTAGTTCGTGCTTCCATATTCATAACGGCCGCTTTAGTGATGATGCAAACTTTAGGGTTTAGCATATCGGGTGTTTTAGCATTTGGTGGTATCGGCGGCATTGCCGTGGGGTTTGCGGCTAAAGACTTACTATCTAATTTCTTTGGTGGTTTGATGATTTATTTAGATCGTCCATTCCAAGTAGGGGATTGGATTCGCTCGCCTGATAAAGAGTTAGAAGGCACGGTGGAAGAAATTGGTTGGCGACAAACGCGTATTCGCACGTTCAGCAAACGGCCTATTTATGTTCCTAACTCAATTTTTATGAATATTATCGTGGAAAATCCGTCGCGTATGTCGCATCGAAGAATCTACGAAACAATAGGGATTCGCTACAATGATATTTCTGTTATGGACAATATAGTTAATGATGTTAAAGAGATGCTGACGAATCATGACGAAATCGATACAAGTCAAACTATGATTGTTAATTTTAATGAGTTTAATGAATCTTCAGTTGACTTCTTTATTTATACATTCACAAAGACAACGAATTGGATTAAGTATCATGAAGTAAAGCAAGATGTGTTGTTAAGGGTTTCAGATATTATTGGGAAACATGGTGCCGAAATTGCTTTCCCAACTCGTGTCTTGCAAATAGAAAATGAAAACTCTAGTGGGTTGAAACCATCTAATTCTTAGTTGAGTAGGTTCATGGAAGATTTATCTCGCAATAAAATATTACAGGTTCGGGAAAATGCGGATGAAGTTATTTCTGAGCAAAATATTAATCAAGCTATTGATAAAGTAGCGAATCAAATTGAAAAGAAAATAAATAATGAAGTTCCAGTTTTTTTATGTGTAATGAAAGGCGGTTTGATGTTCACCGCAGCATTAATGCAACGCATAAAAGCTCCTTTAGTTCTAGATTATGTTCATGTAGATCGATACCGAAACAAAACACAGGGAAGCAGTATTCACTGGCATAAAGAACCAGATACAAATTTGAAGGGACGTTTGGTTATTATTATTGACGATATCCTGGACGAAGGTTACACCTTGCAAGAATTGATTGCGTATTGCCATGCAAAAGGTGCTAAAAACGTGTTGTCCGCAGTTTTATTAAAGAAAAAGCTTGCAAATAAACCTGTTGATATTGAGCCTGATTTTCAAGGCATGGAAGTCGTTGATCGTTATGTTTTTGGGTGGGGAATGGATTACAAAGGGTATTTGCGCAATCAATCATCTATTTATGTAATAAATGAAACTGATGGTGTGTAAATGACCAAGCTCGCCATAATCGGGGGCACTGGGCTTGCTTCAATGGATGAGCTCAATGTGACAGACAGGCATGATGTGTTAACGCCTTATGGAGAAACAAGTTCTTCATTGCTAGTGGGTGATTTCGCTGATAAAAAAATTGTATTTCTCGCACGACATGGAAGTTCGCATTCGATTCCGCCACATAAAATAAATTATCGAGCCAATGTATGGGCACTGAAAAGTATAGGAGTTACTGACATTGTTAGTGTAGCCGCAGTAGGGGGGATTCATCCAGAGATCCCGCCAGAAAAAATAGTCATCCCTGATCAAATCATTGATTACACCTATGGAAGACAGCATACTTTTTTTGAAGATGACTTGTCTGAGGTGACCCATATCGATTTTACAAATCCATATAACGAATCACTCAGACAAAAATTAATTAAATCCTCGACAAATTTAAATTTAGATGTGCATGAAGGCGGTGTGTATGGTG
This sequence comes from Gammaproteobacteria bacterium, assembly GCA_028279275.1. Taxonomy (GTDB): domain Bacteria; phylum Pseudomonadota; class Gammaproteobacteria; order UBA4575; family UBA4575; genus JABDMD01. Next base: position 261,284 of record JANQOB010000002.1, read on the forward strand.
TAACACAAGGTCCTCGTTTGGAGAGTGCTGCAGAGGTTGTGCGCTTAGAAAGAGATGGTTGCGACATTGTCGGCATGACCGGGATGCCAGAAGCTGCGTTAGCAAAAGAACTGGATTTAAATTATGCCTGTTGTGCATTGTGTGTAAATTGGGCGGCTGGAAAAATTAATCAAGAGATTACTATGGATGAAATATTGTCGTCATTAACACAAGGAATGAAGTCTATTAAGTCTATTTTAGTGTCTTTAGTATCTGTTTATTATGATTACTGATTAGTATTGGTGTAAGCGTTTTACTCACTCATATCATTATTCATCAATGGGTCTAATCTCAATAAGAATTCCGAGATAAGGATGGTCAATATAATGTAGCGTCTTGCTACGCATTTTGCGGTGCGACTTAATGGGGAAATCGGCTAATACACGATTGCGTCCAAATGCGTCTCCCGAAGATATCGTAAATGTTTTTCGATAAACTAAGTCTGTATATAAATGTAAGAAGCGACCAAGGACAATTTTAACCGTACCATCCAATTCATTAACGGGATGGTTGATAGGTGCTTGCAGGTCACTAAAACTTGCTTGTGCAAAGGATCTTTCTTTAAATTCATCTTTATAGTTTTTTCCTGCATGTATACGTACAGCAATAGCTTCTTCTTTGGCTAGCCCAGGCTGCAACCATGCAATGTGTTTCAGAACTCTGTAGTTACCAGAGTTATTCAACGCCTTGGCTTTATCGCTGAGTTGAAAGATGTCAGCATCTAATGCAATGAAACCATTGGTGCTTGAATCATTAAGAACCATGGCGCCTTCCAAATTAGGAATCACGGCTCGATTGGAAATATGCACAGATTCATTACCACCTTGCATGTTCGCGAAAAAAATCATTTCAACAATATAATCTTTGCCATGCACGGTCTGAGATGCAATTAAAGCAATAAAAATCAAGAGTGTTTTAAATGAATTGCACATATTTATTTTAAGCCGCATGTTGTAATTGTAGATCATTTAATAGATTCACGATTGTGTCAATTCGTTCCTCAATATTTTCTGTTTCAGTGTAAACCGTTAACTTTTCTGAGCCATCAAGCTTATATATCTCGGGTTGTTCCAGAATCAATTCTAATATTTTAGTCGTATCTATATTTGGCGATTTGCCAAAGTGAATACGCGCTGATTCATGGCTCATTTCTAGTCTGGAAACTCCAAAATTGCTTGCTAACAGTTTTAGATGAGTAACGCGGAACAGATTTTTTGCAAATTCAGGTAACAAGCCATATCGATCAATGAGTTCTATTTCTAAATCATCCAGATCCTCATCGCTTTTGGCGCTCGCAATGCGCTTATACAATACCAACCTGGCATGTATATCTGGTAAATAATCGTCGGGTATCAAGGCCGGGACACCGAGATTTACCTCAATTCCTTGGTCCAGTGGCTGGTCGAGATCAGGAATTTCACCTGCTTTGAGCGCTTCTACGGCTCTGGCTAAAAGTTCATTATATAAAGTGAATCCTACTTCATGTATTTGACCACTTTGCTCAGCACCTAATAGTTCTCCAGCACCCCGTATTTCAAGATCATGTGTAGCAAGAGTGAAGCCCACACCTAGATCTTCTAATGATTCAATTGCCTCTAGGCGTTTTACTGCATCTGCCGTCATAGCTGGTTTGGGGGGTGCGATGAGATAGGCATAAGCACGGTGGTGGGATCGGCCAACACGACCACGGATCTGATGCAATTGTGAAAGACCTAGTTTATCTGCACGATTGATAATAATAGTATTCGCTGTTGGGATATCGATTCCGTTTTCAATAATAGTTGTACAAACTAATATACTGAAACGCTGGTGATAAAAATCTAGCATCACCTGTTCGAGCTCCCTTTCAGGCATTTGCCCATGTGCGATACGAATTGTGTTGTCGGGTAACAGTTGCTGAATATCTTTAGCTATTTTTTCAATTGTTTTAACTTCATTGTGTAAGAAAAATACTTGTCCGCCTCGCTTCATTTCACGCATACAGGCTTCTTGTATCATGCCGTTATTCCAAGTACCTACAAAAGTTTTAATTGCAAGACGCAAGTTTGGAGGTGTTGCAATAATCGAAAGATCACGCAAGCCGCTTAATGACATGTTTAACGTTCTTGGAATAGGGGTTGCGGTCAAAGTTAATACATCAACTTCCGTACGTATTTTCTTCAAAATTTCTTTTTGGCGAACTCCAAAACGTTGTTCTTCATCAACAACAACAAGTCCTAAATTTTTAAACTTAATGGCAGAATTAAAAAGTTTATGCGTACCAATGACAATATCTACACTGCCTTTTTCTAAACCTGCTAATACTTCTTTTTGTTTTTTTGCAGATACGAATCTGGATAAAGTTTCTATTTGAATAGGTAATTCTGCATAGCGATCACTAAAGCTTTGAAAATGTTGTGAGCTCAAAAGAGTAGTGGGCACTAATACCGCTACTTGCTTGCCCGCATTTGCTGCAATAAAAGCCGCTCGCATCGCCACTTCAGTTTTACCAAAGCCAACATCTCCACATACGACGCGATCCATCGGCCGAGAAGATTCCATATCGCTCATTACGTCTTCAATTGCTTTTAGTTGATCAGGAGTTTCTTCGTAGGGGAAACTATTGCTAAAAGCGTTGAAGTCGATGGTATCAATTTTATATATAAATCCTTGTTTGGCTTCGCGTCTTGAATAAATATCTAATAACTCAGCCGCAACATCACGCGCACGTTTTGCTGCACGACGTTTTATATTTTTCCAGGCTTCTCCGCCTAAGTGGTGTAAGGGCGCATTCTCTTCTGAAGCTCCACTGTACCGACTTACTAAATGCAATGACGAGACAGGTACATATAAAATATCGCCATCAGCATATTCAAGGATAAGAAATTCTGTATCTGTGCCACTTAAACTAAGTGTTTTTAAACCTTTGTAGCGACCCACACCATGATCTTCATGGACAACCGGAGAACCTTCACTCAGGTCAGATAAGTTTTTAATTAGAGATTCTGCATCGCGTATCTGTCTACGACGACGTCTTTTTTGCTTTGCCTTTGCGCCGAATAAATTACTTTCGGAAATTATGGCAATATTTTCTTGTTCTAATAACAGACCGTCATCGATTGGGCCTATCGTAATGGCTAGTGAAAGATTGTTAATATGAAACTCATTCCAGGAGTCCACGACAGTAGGAGTAATATTGAAGCCCTTAAGGACATCTAAGATGTATTCGCGTCGACCAGCAGATTCAGCTAAAAATAATATTTTTTTATTGCTTGGCTGGATGAAACGTAAAAGCTCGCTTGCAGGATCTTTTATTCTCGAATTAATTGTAAGAGTGGGTAAGGCATGTGCATCAAAGTTGTATTGATCACGGTGTAATTGTTCTATTTCGTATTGTTGGATTTTAATTGTGTTGAATTTATATAGATTTTTCTCAAAAAAATCTGTAGATATCCAAAGTTGCTTTGGGTGAAGAGGGGGTCTTTCCAAATCATATTTGCGCTGTTCATACCTATAGAAAACATCGTTTTCAAAATCAGTGACAATATCCGCTATATCTTCGATCATAACTAATTGAGTATTTTCTGGGATATAGTCAAAGAAAGTGCTCGTTTCCTCGCAAAACAAGGGTAGATAATATTCAATACCGGCGGGGAGGTTGTTGTTACTCACTCCGCGATAAATTACACTTTTGTTTGGATCGCCCTCAAACTGGATACGATAATTTTGTCTAAATCGTTTGACAGCATCGTCATCTGTTGGGAACTCGCGTGCAGGTAATACCTGGAATTCATTTATTTTTTCAATAGAGACTTGTGTTTCTGGATTGAATATGCGGATTGTTTCAATTTCATTATCAAACAAGTCAATTCGATACGGTTGGCTTGATCCCATCGGAAACAAGTCGATGATTGAGCCGCGCACTGCAAATTCACCATGAGTCATCACTTGTGAGACATATTGATAACCAGCCTTGGTGAGTGTTTGCTTAAAGGTCTCTAAATGAAGTTGGTCGTTTAGTTTTAAATCTAGTGTCTGACCTAGTATGAAATCTTTAGAAGCCAGTCGGGATAAAATTGTGCCAGCAGATATAATAAGTGCGCCTTGTTGAGTGCTAGGCAATGAGCTGAGAGCTAGTATGCGATCAGAAATAATATCTTCATGTGGCGAAAAAACATCATACGGGAGCGTTTCAGAATCGGGGAAAAGGTAGACATCTATTTTCTGGTCACAAAAAAACTTTAGCTCACTTTCCAAAATGTGTGCGCTTTGAATATCAGGCGTGATGATTAAAGTTAGCCCCGTAAATTGCTCAATTGCTTTTGCGAGCGCTAAACCTTTACTGCAACCATATGTGCGCCCCCAAGTGACATGGGAATGCTCTTTGTTAGGAAGTGGTGGATTAAAAATACTCATTTTGTGCTAGACAACTTGAGGACAAAGTTTGGCAATTTGGGTGGCTAAGGGCTAAAAGGCACGACATTCTACTCATTGTGCGAATTAGCTTAAACCTTGAATTTGCAGTAATTAATCTTCCATGCTGATCGCCTACCATCGGTCTCAGGCTATCGTTCGTCGCTTCTAAGCCGCCACGTGTTAAGATCTCTATGTAATTAATGAGTTACCCATCTTAACCTATATTTTTCCTTAACTATTAGAAAGCTATGCGCACAGAGGAGGTAAGCGTACTCAGGGCACATGATTTGAAGTGTGTAAAGGGCAGTACCGAACTATTCTCGAATATTCATTTCCAAATTGAATCGGGTGAAGCTTTAGTTGTGGAAGGCAGTAATGGCAGTGGTAAAACCAGCCTGTTAAGGATTCTGTGTGGATTTAATTATCCTGCCGAGGGCGAGATCAGCTGGTGTGGGAAGACTATTGATGGACATGAGGACTATCAGCAGCAAATTTCTTATATAGGGCATGCTTCTGGAGTGAAGTTAGATTTAACGGTTTTAGAGAATTTGGTGTTTGCGCAAAGATTGGTGGGCTCTGATCGAGATGAGACTGAAATTAAAGACATTATTCGTTCTGTAGGTCTGTTCAAGCAGCGAAATGTATTGACTCGAAAGCTTTCTGCGGGACAAAAAAGGAGAGTGGCGTTAGCGCGTTTGCAGTTAGAAGAAAGGAAACTTTGGGTTTTAGATGAACCGCTCACAGCTTTAGATAAAGAATTTGTAACAGATTTTGAAAACGTTTTGAAAAAACATTTAGAAGATGATGGCATGTTAGTGGTTACTACACATCGTGAGTTATTACTCCCTGATTCTTTAACAAAGAAAATTAACTTATCGGCATAGTGAAAAATGTTGAGTGCACTTATTACGATTATCAGACGTGACTTGCTTGTTGCATTTAGGCGTCGGTCAGAATTAGTAAACCCTATTCTGTTTTATGTAATTGTTATAACGCTATTTCCATTGGGTGTGAGCCCGGATCATGAATTTCTAAGCAAGCTCGCGCCTGGTGTTGTTTGGGTGGCGGCTTTACTTGCTGCACTTATTTCAATGGAAAGTATTTTTCGTCAGGATTTTGATGATGGAAGTGTTGAACAATTGTTTTTAAGTCAGCATCCACCTACTTTATTGATATTAGGAAAGGTAATTGCGCATTGGCTGATTACGGGTCTGCCAATGTTAGTGATCGTGCCTCTAATGGCTTTACTCTTATATATACCTGAACAGGCTATCCCTACATTATTCTTAACTGTATTAATCGGCACACCGATACTCAGTTTAATTGGCGCAATTGGCGTGGCGCTTACCGCAGGGTTACGCGGTGGTGGTGTACTATTGGGATTATTGGTATTACCTCTATATATACCCGTTCTGATATTTGCCTCGGCTGCTGTGAGTACTGCTATAGAGGGATTACCATCTTCCGGACATTTAGCGATGCTGGGATCTGGATTAATACTAGCACTTATATTAGCACCGCTAGCGATAAGTGCTTCATTAAAAATTAGTATGAATTAGTTATGTGGGCATGGTTTCATAAATTATCTTCGCCAAAGTACTACTATGAGTGGGCCGGTAAGTGGCTGCCATGGTTGGCAGGCATAACCGTTATATTAATGGTTGTTGGCCTTTATTGGGGATTAGTGGTTGCACCCACAGATTATCAGCAGGGTGAGTCCTACAGGATCATCTATATACATGTGCCTTCAGCATGGATGTCTATGTTTGTATATGTGGTTATGGCAGTAGCAGGGTTTGTTGCTTTGGTTTGGAAAACAAAAATTTCTGAAATTGTCGTATCAGAGTGTGCGGTAATTGGCGCCATGTTTACTGCACTGGCGCTCATTACAGGAATGCTTTGGGGTAAACCCACTTGGGGTACTTACTGGACGTGGGATGCAAGGCTTACTTCTGAATTAATTTTGTTATTTTTGTATTTTGGTGTCATTGCACTTTATTCTTCAATAGAAGATAAACGTGTAGCGGCAAAAGCTGCAAGTATGTTAGCTGTAGTTGGAGTCGTAAATATACCTATCATTCATTTTTCGGTGACGTGGTGGAATTCTTTGCACCAACCCAATATGGACATTATTTCTGAAAATCCATCTATGGATCCAAGTATGTTATGGCCACTATTAGTGATGGCTACGGCATTCAAAATTTATTTTGTTTGGTTATTGTTCATCCGTATTCGTAATGAAATTATTTCTCGAGAACGTACAACTAATTGGGTAAGGAAACTAATCGCAGAGAGTTAATTATGCAGGAATTTTTCTACATGGATGGTAAATGGATGTTTGTGTGGGGTTCTTATGGAGTTGCATTTGTGGCGATGGTGTTCAGTGTTGTTTTTGCCAGTCGTCGCAAGAAAAAACTTGCTAGAGAAATTGAAGAGAGCCTTGAAGAATAGGAATTATTTAAATGAGAGCGAAAAGAAAACAACGTCTAATATTTGTCACTATCGTTTTACTTGGATTCAGTGCGGCAACGGCGCTTGGAGTTTATGCCATACAGAAAAATAAAACTTACTTTCATACTCCAGCAGAATTTGCTGCAGGAAGTGTTCCGCAAGATCAGCTCATTAGAGTAGGTGGCTTGGTGGTTGAGGGTAGTGTGAACCGTTTTGATGATGGTGTTACCACAGAATTTGATTTGACAGATACAGCGGGCACAGTAACCGTGCGTTATAAAGGCTTGTTACCTGATTTATTCAGAGAAGGTCAGGGCATTGTAGCGCAGGGAAAATTGAACAATCAGGGTACGATCGTAGCTCAAGAGGTATTAGCTAAACATGATGAAAACTATATGCCACCTGAAGTTGCAGAAGCATTGAAAGCCTCAGGTGCTTCACACCCAGAAAATATTCCTAAGAATAATTATTAAAAGTCTATCGTAATTTATGATTCCTGAAATTGGACATTTCGCTTTAGTAATCGCTCTTTGTTTAGCGCTTGTGCAAACAATCGTTCCTATTTTAGGAGCACAAACACAAACCAGCCAATGGATGGCTGTGGCAAAACCAGTTGCCCGTGGTCATTTTCTCTTTCTAATCATTTCTTATGCTTGCTTAACGTATAGTTTTATAAAGTCAGATTTTTCAGTTTTGTATGTGGCGAATAATTCGAATACTGCATTGCCTATATACTATAAAATTTCTGCTGTTTGGGGTGCGCATGAAGGCTCTTTATTACTATGGGTGTTGATGTTAGGTGCATGGACATATGCTGTGACCATTTTCAGTCGCAGTTTGCCAAATGATATGGTGGCACGTGTAATAGGCATCATGGGATTTGTAAGTGTTGGGTTTCTTTTGTTTACTTTGCTTACTTCTAATCCATTTGAAAGAATTTTCCCTGTTCCATTAGAAGGTCGAGATTTAAATCCATTATTGCAGGATCCAGGATTAGTGATTCATCCACCCATGCTATATATGGGATATGTAGGATTCTCGGTCGCCTTTGCATTTGCAATAGCTGCCCTGTTAGGTGGCAAGTTGGATTCAGCGTGGGCACGGTGGTCAAGACCATGGGCCACTATTGCTTGGGTTTTCTTAACCATTGGGATCACATTAGGAAGCTGGTGGGCTTATCATGAACTCGGTTGGGGCGGCTGGTGGTTTTGGGATCCGGTAGAAAATGCCTCATTTATGCCTTGGTTGGTTGGCACTGCATTAATTCATTCACTAGCCGTTACTGAAAAACGCTCTAGTTTTAAAAACTGGACGGTGTTGCTTGCAATTTTAGCGTTTTCGTTAAGCTTGTTAGGAACATTCTTAGTTCGTTCGGGTGTCTTGGTATCCGTACATGCATTTGCAACAGATCCTGCTCGCGGTGTGTATATCCTAATGTTTCTAGCGGTCGTTATAGGGGGTTCTTTATTGCTGTACGCACTCCGTGCACCAAAAATTAAATCTATTGGACAATTTGAATTGGTCTCACGTGAGACAGCATTGTTACTTAACAATGTGCTCTTATTAGTAGCCATGTTTACTATCTTAGTGGGCACACTGTATCCATTGTTTTTAGATGCAATAAATGCAGGGAAAATCTCTGTTGGCCCACCATATTTCAATGCTGTGTTTGTACCATTAATGTTGCCATTAGTGTTGGTAGTAGGAGTGGGACCTTTTTTGAGGTGGAAAAAAGCCACTCTTGCAGACACGTTAAAAAAATTAATTAAAATATTTATTATTGGGTTAATTATTGGTATTGGGCTGCCATTTTTAGTTGCTGGCAAGACATCAATACTTGTTCTCTTAGGTATTACATTAGGAGGCTGGTCTATTTTTGCCGCGCTATATTATTTATTTAAGAATTTAAAGCGTAGTGACTCTAAACAGAGTGCAATACAGCACCTTAAAAAAATTCCACGTGCCACTTATGGAATGACACTAGCCCATATCGGTATAGGTATTTTTGTGTTTGGTGTTACGTTTGTAAATGCTTTTGAAGTGGAAAAAGAATTGCCGATGAAAGTTGGTGAGAAAGTAGAAATGGCAGGCTATGAATTTATGTTCAATGGCGTTAGAACAGTACAAGGGCCAAATTATTCATCAAAAATGGGAACAGTTGATGTGTATAAAGATAATAAGGCTGTGGCAAGACTTTATCCTGAAAAGCGTACATATTTGGTGCAACAAAACCCTATGACAGAAGCTGGGATTGATAGTGGATTCTTGAGAGATGTATATGTCTCATTGGGTGAGCAGATAAATAGCGAAGCATGGGGAATGAGATTGTATTACAAACCTTTTATTCAATGGATTTGGATAGGAGCAGGTTTGATGGCGTTAGGCGGTCTACTCGCTGCACTAGATCGACGTTATCGCCTTAAATTAAAACGTGAGAAGGTGGTGGAAAAAGCTGTTAAGAGTAAAGAAGCCGCGATAGCTGCTTCTTAAAGAATTAAAATGTTCAAATATCTTCTTCCGGTAATTTTATTTTTTGTTTTATGTGGATTTTTGTTTATTGGACTTTATAAAGATCCTTCAAAAGTCGATTCTCCACTAATAGGCAAACCCGCTCCTGAATTTTCGTTACCCAGGCTTGAACAACCCAATGACCTTTTTTCTGAAAAAGAATTTCTTGGGAAAGTATCTATATTGAACGTTTGGGGGACTTGGTGCTTTGCTTGTAAACAAGAACATCACATTTTACTGGATCTGGCAAAAAGAAATATAGCCCCTATATATGGACTTAATTATAAGGATGATACCGAACAGGCAAAAATGTATTTACGAGATTTTGGAAATCCTTTTGTGAGTAATGCGGTGGATCAGTTAGGTAGAGTTGCAATTGATTGGGGTGTTTATGGAGCACCCGAGACATTCATTATGGACAAAAAAGGAATTATTCGTCACAAACACATAGGGCCTCTTACTTTAGAAGATGTTGAGGACGAGATATTGCCTCTTATTCAAAACTTGAAAAATGAAGCATCATAGAGTTTGTCAATTCATATTTGCAATATGCATTGCATTGGCTTTTCAGTTTGCAAGCGCTGAAATTATAACGGTAGCCCCTGAGCATGAAAAACGTTACCACGAGCTGTTAAGCGAATTGAGATGTCTGGTGTGTCAAAACCAGACTATTGAAGAATCAAATTCTGAATTAGCCATCGATTTGCGTTTGGAAGTCAATAAAATGTTGATGCAAGGTGCTACGGATCAAGAAATTATAGATTTTATGGCGGACCGATACGGTGATTTTGTTTTATACAAACCACTTGTGCAGCCAAAAACCTATTTATTATGGTTCGGACCTTTTATCTTTTTGGTAGTAGCTTTATTGCTTGTTTTATTGTTTCTCAAAAAACATAAACCTTCTTCGAGTGCACAGCTTTCAGATGATGAAAAACAAAAGCTCGACTCAATTTTAAAACAAACTAAAAAATAAATTTAATGACTATTTTTTGGATTATATGTAGCTTGTTAATTATTATTGCATTAATCATTGTAATGCCTGCATTGCTTTCCAAAGAAACGGAAAAAGATTTAGATCGTAAAAAAATCAATCGAGCGGTTTTTGAAAAGAAACTAGTTGAGCTTGAAAATGATCGAAATAATGACTTGATTGATCAAGACCAGTATTTGATTGCTAAAACAGATCTTGAAAGATCATTGCTGGATGATTTAGATAATCAAGAAGAGTTAAGCGTAAAAACAAATAATAAATTATTGCCTATAATTATTGTAATAGCGCTTCCTGCTGCTTCTATATTTACCTATTTAAAACTTGAAAATGGCCTGCAATCATTAGATCCAGAATTTGAAAATACCCTCGCAGCACAACAATCTATACAACCCGCCTCTATTGAGGAGGCTATTTCGGGACTTGAAGAAAAAGTAAAACTAGATCCGGATAACCTAGAAAATTGGAATATGTTGGGTAGATCTTATTTGGTTACCAAACGTTTTGACGATGCAGTGAACGCTTATTCAAAGGCAAATGAATTAACCAATGGTGCTGATCCTAATATTCTAGTTTCATATGGTGAAGCAAAGGTATTTGCCGCAGGCAATAAATTTGATGAAAATTCTATGTCCCTGTTTAGTAAGGCATTGCAAATACAGCCGAATAATGAACGTGGACTTTGGTACGCTGGTATGGCTGCCTACCAATTACAAGATTATAAAAAGTCAGTAGAATATTGGGATAAGTTGATTCAACAAGTGCCTGATGACCAAGCAGAGGTGAGGTCAGCATTAAGTCAGTATTTAAATGATGCTAAACAAAAAGCCGGTATTGAAATTGCCCAGGCTCCAGAATTAACTTCTAACTCATTACCAGAATCAAGTGCTGAGCCATCAAATGAAAATAAAGCTAAGGTAACCGTAAACGTATCTTTAAGTGATGCACTGCTCAAAAATACTGTGAACTCTGACACACTGTTTATTTATGCGAGAGCCATGAATGGGCCGAAGATGCCTTTAGCACTAGTTAAAATGACCGCTGGAGATCTGCCTGCTACTGTAACCCTAGATGATTCTGTTTCAATGATGCCTAGCATGACCTTATCCAGCATGGACCAGGTTGAGATTATCGCTAGAATTTCTAAGTCAGGACAAGCGGTTATGCAAACTGGGGATATATTTGGAATTGTTCAGTCTGTGAGAACGGATCAGTCTGAGACAGTGGATGTTGTGATAAGTGAGTTAGTGCCTTAATTATTTTTGTCTAACTCTCTATTAAATTAAGGATAATTTGGGAGTTTGCACATGTTTTTATTAGCGAACATTTTACTTTTAAGTGGCATTTTTTTATTCGCTGCTTCATTGTTTGCAGTTCAGCAATTAATAAAAAAATTACCACTAGGTGAAGTTCGAAATAATTGGAAAATTCTTTCTTTCTTCATCGCGGGATTTGCTGTCGGTTATGCAGCTTATATGTTTATGCTGTTAACAGGTAAAGTTGTCATAGCTAGTATTAATTTCCCTGCTATCTGTTTTGCAGTTTCGGCCTTTGTTCTATTGCTTTGTTTTCTAACTTATCAAACAACTAGAGATATTCGAACTGCAATTACTCTAGATCAGGCAAGTATCATTGATCCGGTTTTGGAAATTTATAATCGTCGTTATTTCGATCGCAGGATTGATGAAGAAACTCAACGTTCACGTCGATACAACCAGCCTTTATCAATCATTCTATTTGAGGTCGACCAACTTGAATCCATCATTAAAAAACAAGGTGGTTTGGTTGCTGATGTCGTGTTGCGCAAAGTAAGTGATTTTTTAGTTGGATCTGTTCGTTCATCAGATATTGTTGCACGCTATGACGAACATAAAATTGTAGTGGCTACAACACAAACTGAGCCTGATATGGCTATTATGTTGGCAGATCGTTTGCGAGCAGAAGCTGAAAATCTTGAAATACTGCCAAACAGTGAACAAAAAGGTTTAGATGCATTACATATTACGGTTACCGCAGGCGTATCTTGTGTAGAAGATAGAATCAAAAACGGATTTGATTTAATGGATGTGGCAGAAAAGGCGATTATGCGTGCAGATTCAAATGGACGAAATCGTGTATATGCCTACGATCCTTCTGATATTGTTGTTCCTGAAGAAACGATTGAAGCAGCCGCAGCTTAAGTAGTCTTTAGTATATTACATTTTATAGCCTGGCCTGACTGTTACAAATCCTTAAGCTAATACCGATAGTTTTTAGTCTTAAAGGCACTATCTCATCCCTTATTCATTAACATGCTTGCTATAATTTAGCTGGCAATGTTCATACTTGAGAGGGTAGCGATGACCAAGTTAGATTTATTACAAGTTTTAGGATGGTGCTCACTGATTTATATCGCGGTATTATTCCTATGGATAGTTATGTTTACATGCTGTCGATCATGGGTATATCGTTGGCATACTAAATGGTTTGCGATTTCAGAGGAAAAATTTAATCAAATACATTATGCCTTAATCGGTTTTTATAAGCTGATTATTGTTGTCTTTTTTCTTGTCCCTTATCTTGTGTTAAGAGCACTCTAATTTGGAATTGAATATGTTATTTAAGGGAATCATATTCACACTTATCTTTGCTTTATTTATTTCGCGCTTAATCCCAAAATATATAGAGTTTCTAGATACTAATATTGTCACTCTTCTTGGCGTGAATTGGGAAGGTAATATGGCATTATTAGTATTATTGGGTGTTATGGTGCTTGGGATAACAGTTCTAGCGATTGCATTACAAAGTTTTTACCTTTACTTTACTGGTACAAATAAAAATAAAAGTTAATCATCAATTAAACGTTTAGATAAATTTTCATACGCATCAATTCGACGATCACGTAAGTATGGCCAAATTTGTCTGGTTTGCTCAGTTTCATTTAAATCAATCGTGCTGAAAATGGTTTCAGCATCTGATGAAGATGCTTGTTTTGTAATTTTCCCAAGTGTATCGGTAATAAAAGACTGTCCCCAAAAATGTATTCCATTTGAACGGCCGGAAAAATCTTTTTCATAGCCCACTCTATTAGTGCATATTAAAGGTAAATTATTCGCTATAGCATGGCTTTGCTGAATGGTTTGCCAGGCTTCTAATTGACGATGTTGTTCAGTTTTGTTGTCACCAGGATCCCAGCCGATTGCGGAAGGATAAATTAGCAATTGTGCGCCCGCTAATGCCATCAAACGAGCTGCTTCTGGAAACCATTGATCCCAACAAACAAGAACGCCTAATTTACCGATAGAGGTTTGTATTGGGGTAAAGCCTTGATCGCCAAATGCAAAATAATATTTTTCATAATAACCAGGATCGTCAGGAATATGCATTTTTCGATAGGTCCCTGCAAGACTACCGTCACTTTCCAACACCACCGCAGTATTGTGATAGAGGCCTTCAGTACGTTTTTCAAAAACAGATCCGACGACGACCACTTTATGTTGTTTTGCAGCTGTTGATAAAAGATTTGTAAGAGGACCGGGAATAGGTTGCGCTAAACTAAAATTATGTGTGGACTCTTCCTGACAAAAATACAAACTGCTATGTAATTCACATAGCACGACTAAATTTGCACCTTTTTTTGCCGCAGCACTAATTTGATCAAGACTATAGTCAACATTTTTTTGGTAATCAGCGCACATTTCTTGCTGAACTAATGCCGCATGGATTGAAGTCACATTAAAAATCCTTGAGGAATTTGCATAGAAGTACAGTGTATCCCGCCAAATTGTCGAATCAAAGTTGTACTTTCAATATCAATAATTTCCCGTGATGGAAAGCAATCATCTATTAGTTTTAGCGCGTTATTGTCATGTTTGTCATTAAAGACGGGTACGAAAACATGCTGATTTGTAATTAAAAAATTCACATAGCTTGCAGGTAGCCGTGTATTATCATGCACAATGGCTGAGGGTATGGGAAGAGGGATCAGTTCAAGATTATTAGCTTGTTGCTGCTTCACTGATTGTAACTGTTGTTGTAATGAGTTGAGTGCATCAGTATTTGCGTCTGTAGAGCTCGTTGACGAAGAATACACAATAATATCATCCGTACAAAAGCGTGCTAAATTATCAATATGTCCGTCTGTGTCATCTCCTATCAAACGAACCTTGTCAATCCAGAATATATTTTCGCAAGCAAACCATTTTCTAAAGTTACTCTCTATGGCAGATAGGGATAAATTATTTTTTGAAATATCGCGTTTAAAGCAATCTATAGAGCTTAATAGGCACCTTTTATTGTTTGTTTCAATATTTCCTGCCTCTAATACGAAGTCGATGTCTACTAGTTCGGAATTAAAATTAAGCTTTTCAGATAAGACATAATTAAAAGCATTGTCATGGTCGTATAGATATTTATCACCCCAAGCATCAAATTTAAAATTTAATAACACATTATTTGATTCACTTTGCACACACACGGGCCCATAGTCACGTACCCAGGTGTCATTGGTATTTATTTCAATATATATAATATTATCTTCACGTATCCCTTTGCTTAATAAACACCTTTGTATATGGCTAATATGTTCTTGATCATAAGCGATTAAAATTAATTTTTGTTGCCCGCAGATGTAGCGACTAAGTTCGAGATAAGTTAATTCAATTTTTTGAAGTAGATTGCCATTATTAGCAGTTCCCCAGTCAGAATAAATATGAGGCCAGACAAGAATAACGGCATCTTGTCGCGCCCATTCGGGAGCGAGGCGGTAGGATGTCACGGTAAATAAATAAAGCTTTTTAGATAAGCTTTATTTTGCGAGTAGATTCTTTATGAATCAATGAGCAACTGAATGGATAACAATATTATTTTCAAAGAAAACAGAATAGTTATTATAGTTCCAGCGATAAATTGCAGGTTTTCCGACTGGCCCTTCTTTAGAAGATGGTTGCCCAAATTTAGATTCTACCTGTGTCTTAGAAAGTCCTCTGTGCGGCATACTTGAGTTTATTACCACTTGAGCAGCACTTCCAGGTGTCTTCACTACCTGAGCATTTACCTGTAAGGTGCTTGTTAAAAGGAATAGGGTAATTAATGAACTAATAAATATGCGCATAGATCTAAGGTCCTGATTAAGCTTTGTGAGATCATAACACTGACAAAATTTGGCGGAAACGTAAGTCAGAGGTGTGCACGATAATTGTTGAGTTTTTACGGACTAAGGGTTACTAGGATACTACCGTTGGTGCTAATACTAAGTTCATGGCTGACATTTAATTTCATATATTTCAATATATTGCATTATTTTCTTCAACTGATTTGATCCTATTTAATTATCGTACTTAATGTTCAAGCCACTCGAATTATTCATCGGTTCACGTTATTTACGGGCAAAACGCCGCAATCATTTTATTTCTTTTATCTCATTCATATCCGTTTTTAGTCTCGCACTCGGGATCACTCTAATCATCACGGTTTTATCTGTGATGAATGGTTTCCAGTTCGAAATTAAGGATCGAATTCTTAGTATGACTGCACACGCAACGGTTTTAGAGCTTGATGGAAAATTGAGTGATTGGAAGAAGGTTGAGGATGAACTTAAAGATCAGCCAGAAATAATGGGTTCTGCACCATATGTGCAAGGTCAAGGAATGATTGTGCATGGTAAACAAGTGACTGGTGCGATGTTAAATGGCATTGATCCGCAACTTGAAAGCAAAGTATCTCGGATTGGCGAGCACCTTCAGCATGTGCAATTGGAGGTACTTAATCCTGGAGAGTTTGGTGTCTTGTTAGGTGCAGATTTAGCGAGCTATTTAGCAGTAGATGTGGGTGAAAAGATTACTGTCATCACTCCAGAGGCAACGGTTACACCGGCAGGAATTGTACCTAAGTTTAGAAGATTTACGGTTGTGGGCACTTATTCGGTTGGAATGCCGCAATATGATCGAAATACTGCAGCGATCCATATTGAGGATGCAAAACGTTTGTTTAGGTTAGGAGATTCAGTTACTGGCTTGCGATTGAAGTTTGAAGATTTATTTGATGCACAAGAAATCACATATCAACTTCGTGATTTGCTAGGAAGCACCTATTGGGTAACCGATTGGACTTACCATAATAGAAATTTTTTCCGTGCATTAAAAATGGAGAAAACCATGATGTTCATAATTACAATCATCATAGTTTTCGTTGCTGCTTTTAATATTATTTCAATGTTAGTGATGGTGGTTACTGAGAAACAAAGTGATATAGCAATTATGCGGACTTTGGGTGTATCACCAAAAAGTATTATGGGTATTTTTATTGTACAGGGAACCGTAATTGGTCTGGTAGGAACCCTATTAGGCGCTCTGGGCGGAGTGTTGCTTGCTTCTAATCTTGAAAGTCTAGTTCGTTTAGTTGAAAAAATTCGTGGCGTGAAGTTTCTTTCGCCAGATATTTATCCAATAAGTGATTTTCCATCAGATGTAGTTCCAAATGAGGTCATCTCTATCTGTGTGATTGCTTTTATTATTACGGTGTTTGCTACCATTTACCCAGCATGGAAAGCAGCGCGGACGCAACCTGCTGAAGCATTGAGATATGAGTGAGGTTTCAAATTAATGAGCATCGTTCTGCAATGTGAAAATTTAGCCAAAACTTATGTCACGGGCCCTATGCCTGTGGAAGTGCTGAAAAACATCGATTTCAGTGTCGAAGAGAAAAGCAGAGTGGCAATTATAGGTGCTTCTGGTAGTGGTAAAAGTACACTCATGCATCTTCTCGGAGGTTTAGATATTCCAACGGCAGGAAAGGTAACAGTCTGTGGTGAAGATATGTCTGCTCTATCAGACAAGGCAAGGGGTGATTTGCGTAATCAATCTCTAGGGTTTATTTACCAGTTTCATCATCTACTTCCAGAATTTAACGCACTTGAAAATGTTGCAATGCCTTTATTGCTACGTGATGGCTCAGTGGAAGAGGCTAGTGAAAAAGCAAAAGAGATGTTATCAAAAGTAGGGTTAGTTAATCGTGTAATGCATAAACCTGCCGAGTTGTCGGGCGGTGAAAGACAACGTGTCGCAATTGCAAGAGCTTTAGTTACACACCCTAAGGTGATTTTGGCTGATGAACCTACAGGTAATCTTGATCGTAAAAATGCAGTACAGGTGCAAAATGAAATGTTAGAACTAAATAGCGAACTGAAGACAGCGATTGTAATTGTCACGCATGATTCGAGTGTGGCGAAATCTATGGATGAAATTTACACTTTAGAAGATGGAATTCTTGAACGCTGATAGTGCAAACTCCCAATTAACTACCATCGTGATTAAATTGTGTAGTCTATAACCAAAAAGTGCCAGTTTAAAAATATTTTGAATCCGATATAATCGAGTTTATCAACAATCTTAAACTTTACATAGAATTAAAGAGTCATAACTTCTAGATGAGCGAAGAGTATGAAAACTTAGATGGTGAAGATACTGTCATTTTAAATAGACAAGGTTGGAATTTTGTGACTTCTTATAAATCCAGAGAAGGTGGTACCGGCTCAACAGCGTATAATTCAGCATTAGAGAAAGCTCATACCATAGAGAGACCAACAGGGATCCGCACTCTAATTGATGGAAATTACACTGTGTTTGAAGTTTGGGAAAAATGGTAAAACTAAATAGTTAATTTAGCTCTATAAATTTCCAATTACTTTCTTAGCTTACGTAGTTTTCTCTTTTTCCAGAAAGAAACTACATGGATACGCCATAAAACTCTCGCCACAATAAAGCCAAATAACCCGGCGGTGGTTCCAGCAAATAAACAGCCGACTAAAAATGGTTTCCAGCGTTCGCGTAATTCCGTAAATAGCCAATTCAAACTTAGTTCGAATTCAAATGGTCCTGAGTGAGTGTCGGTTAAAAATGTTCCAATTTTATAAGCCATGAAAAACAAGGCTGGCATTGTTATCGGGTTCGTGACCCAAACTAATGCAACTGAGATAGGAAGGTTGCACCTGAAGATAATGGCAAGGCCGGCAGCCAAAACCATTTGAAACGGGAGCGGGATAAATGCACAGAATAAACCAATAGCACAAGCACCGGCCACTGAGCGTCTGCGCATATGCCATAAGTTTTGATCATGAATAAATTCGCCAAAAATGCTAATTGATTTATCATCCTTAAAGTTTTGCTTAGAGAAAAACTTTTTAAGAAAATTTTTTGGCATATAGATTTAAATCGACTACTAAGTTGTTTATTTAAGTTAAAATATAAAAAAATATCTGGTTGGTGTTACGTAAATGCTCAAGATCGCAGCTGCATTTTTACTTGGTGTGGTTATTCTAACAGTGTTCACTGCATTGCCGCATATATATTGGGCCATCGGAATTGTGCCGGCAATCTTAATTTTTTTTAGATATTCAAGACTCAAATGGATATTGTGTTTGCCATTAGGTTTCTTTTGGGCATTGGTTCATGCGCATCTTAATTTGTATCCTGAATTGGATAAATCTCTCGAAGGTGTAGATCTTGATGTTTTAGGTAAAATTGTGTCTATACCGAACGTGCAAGCGCGAAGCACTAGATTTGAATTTGTCATTCATGCTGCCAATCGGACAGGCGTTAATGAGTCACTAGTAGTTCCTGAGAAAGTAAGACTAAGTTGGTATGGCAATGCCCCTAATTTGCAATTAGGAGAAATTTGGCAATTAAGAGTGCGCTTGAAACGTCCTTGGGGATTTGCAAATCCTGAATCTTTTGATTATGAAAAGTGGTTATTCGAACATAAAATTCGTGCTACAGGATATGTAAGAACTAAAGGCAATTTAATAAAGATTAATGAAACTAGTATCTCAAATCCCAGTTATTATTTAAGGGCTGCATTAAACAATAAACTTGATGCCAATGCTGACATGCACTCTAACGTTATTAAAGCTTTGGTATTGGGCGAACGCGGACAAATGGATTCTCAGCAATGGCAACTTTTAACACAAACGGGCACAAATCATTTATTAGCGATTTCAGGTTTGCATATTGGAATTGTCTCAGGATTTGTTTATTTGTTTCTTGTATGGCTGTGTAAACTCAGTGAAAAGCTTTGTTTAAGAATCCCAGCGCAACGCGTAGCAGCAATTGCTGCGATATTTGCGGCTATATTTTATGCAATGCTCGCAGGGTTTTCTATTCCTACCCAGCGTGCCATGGTTATGGCAACGGTAGTGTTTCTTTCAATCTACACAATGCAGTCTTTTCGTCCTTGGAATATTTTATCGCTCGCATTGTTATGCGTATTAATATTAGATCCATTTTCCGTTTTAGCTCCTGGGTTTTGGTTATCGTTTTTAGCAGTAGCAATTATATTATTTTCAGTTAGTAATAGAGCAGCATCAAAAGCCTGGGGATTTCAAATCGCTAAGATTCAATTTGTATTAGCATTAGGTTTGTTACCAATAACACTATTATTTTTTCAGCAAGCTTCTTTAATTTCGCCACTGGCAAATTTTTTTGCCGTACCTTGGGTGAGTTGTTTAGTTGTTCCGCTTTCTCTTGTAGGGGCATTGCTTTTATTTGTAAATGAAGCCCTTGGTGCATGGTTATTAGATGTGGTCAGTTATTCATTAGAGGCTTTATGGTGGGTTTTAGAAGTATTGCATCATTTGCCATTTTCTAGTTTTAAGCATGCTGTACCCGGTTGGGCATTGATACCCTCAGTATTTGGTATATTGTTATTACTTACTCCTAAAGGATGGCCTAGTAAAGCATTAAGTGCTGCGTTGCTGAGCCCATTAGTGTTCGCAAAACCTTTTGCGGCACCTGATACAGATCTTAAATTATCTGTTTTAGATGTAGGCCAGGGTACAGCTTTAGTCTTACAAGTCGGTGAGCATGTATTGGTATATGATACAGGCCCAAAATACAGTGATAGTTTTAATGCTGGTGAAGCTATAGTAGCCAATTATTTACGCGAACAAGGGTTAAACAAAATAGATAAATTAATAATAAGTCATGGTGATAAAGATCATGCAGGTGGATTAGAAGGTTTATTGGCTACTATTAAAGTCAAGCATATGATTGCAAATCAAACGGCTGGTTATAGACATAAAAATCTACAGGCATGTAGAGAAGGTATGGGTTGGGTATGGAATGATGTTGAATTTAAGTTTTTGCATCCGAACAAAAAAATTGCTGATGAAAATATTGGAACGCTCTCAAAAAATAACAGTTCATGTGTCTTACGCATTAATCATCCATCAGGGAGCATATTATTTACTGGAGACATTGAACGTTCAGTTGAAAGGAATTTAGTCAAACAAAAGCCTGAAATGCTGAATGTGGATATCTTAATTGCACCGCACCATGGCAGTAATTCATCATCTACTGCATCATTTATCCAGGCCACTTCTCCAGATTATGTAGTATTTACCACTGGTTATAGAAACCCCTATGGTTTTCCCGATGAAAAAGTAGTATCACGCTATGAAAAGATTGGAAGCCACTTAGTAAATACGGCTATGCAAGGTATGATTAGCTTCGAAATTTCTGATAATAATGGATTGCAATTGCTACCAGGATATCGTGAAGTGCGGCAACGCTTTTGGCACACTGAGCCTTAAATAATAAATTCTAAATGGAAGTAAAATCTCAAGGAGTTACTCTAAGTGTATGAAATTGTGAAGGCAGGTGGTTGGTTAATGCTACCAATCATCGCAGCATCTATTGTAGCCCTGGCCATAATCATTGAGCGTTTTTGGACCTTGCAAAAAGAGCGCGTAGCACCGAAATATTTGGCTGCCAAGATTTGGCAATGGAGCAAGGATGGCAAGCTAGATGAAAATCGTATTTTGCAAATTCGTAAAAGCTCTCCATTAGGTAGGATTCTTGCGGCAGGTCTTCTTAACAAGAATTTTGAACGTGAGATCATGAAGGAAAGTATTGAAGAAACAGGGCGCCATGTGGCGTATGAGCTGCAACGCTTTTTAAACACCTTAGGCACCATAGCGGCAATTTCACCTTTGCTAGGGCTTTTAGGTACTGTTATTGGGATGATTCAAGTATTTAGTGTGATTACGAGTGTAGGAGTAGGTGATCCAGGTGAACTCGCAGGCGGAATTTCAAAAGCTTTGATTACTACTGCCGCAGGCTTAAGTGTCGCGATCCCTAGCTTAATTTTTGTGCGTTACTTTCGAAGGAAAGTAGATGGCTTGGTAGTGGGCATGGAAGAAGAAGCAATAAAGTTGGTCGAAGTCATGCATGGACAGCGTAAAGCTCAATCATAAATATCTGTTGCCGATATGAATTTTACTCGTGCAGAAGAAGATCGTTTAGATGTAAACATTACACCGTTAATCGATGTGGTGTTTTTACTTCTGATATTTTTCATGGTGACCACTACATTTAATCAACAGGCGGAACTTCGTGTAGACTTGCCCGAAGCCTCATCTGAGGAACAGGCATTAGAAATTGTTCCAATTGAAATTACGATTGACCCATCGGGTAATTATTTCGTCAATGGCCAAGGTCTTACCAACAATGAAGCAAACACGCTATATCAGTCATTACAGAAAATTGTTGGAGAAGATAAAGAAAAAAGTGTCATAATTCGTGCTGACGCATCAACTCCTCATCAAGCGGTGGTTACGGCAATGGATATGGTGTCAAAAGTAGGAGTTTCGAAACTATCGATCGCGACTTCAAAAACTCAATAACGAACTTTTATTCATCTTCAATGGCCGAACAAGCCGCAAACCCATCCGGTTGGAAAATTTATCGCAGACTGCTCAGCTATACATTTAGTAAGTGGCAATATTTGCTGTTGGGTTCATTAGCGCTTTTAGTTTTTTCGGGAATGGATGCGTTAATGGCTTATTTATTAGGGCCATTTATTGATAGCTCTTTTGTTGATAAGGATTTCAATGAAATCAAATGGATTCCAATTGCATTATTGGGAATTATCGTTATTCGGGGCGTGGCTAATTTTATAGGTACATATTTAATTGGTTATGTCGGCGCTCATGTAGTTAAAACCCTACGCAAAGATATGTTTGATCGGGTTCAGTTTCTACCTGCTAATTATTTTGATCATCAAGCAACCGGTACGTTGCTTTCAAAATTCTCCTATGATGTTGAACAAGTTACAGGTGCCGCAGTGAAGGGTTTGCGCAGTCTGGTGGAAGATACATCCAAGATAATTTTTCTTCTAGCAGTGATGTTTATTAACAATTGGAAGCTGACCTTATTATTTGTCATTGTCGTACCATTTATTGCAGCGGTTGTTGGTTATACCAGTAAGTTATTTCGAAAATTCAGTGAAAGAATGCAAAAGTCAGTGGGTAAAATCACTCATATCGTTGAAGAAAGTATCATCGGTCACCGAATCGTTAAAATTTTTGGCGGGCAACAATACGAAATAGATAAATTTGAGCATGCAAATGAACGTTTTCGTCGCAACAATATACGCAAGATTGTTACCAAGGCTGCGAGTACTCCGGTTATTCAAATGCTCGTGGGATTTGTATTGGTGGCAGTTTTGGCTATAGCCGCACAACCACAAATTGCAACTGAGGAAACAGCAGGCGGTTTTGTGAGTTTTATTGTTGCTATGGTGTGGATTTTAACACCAGCAAGGAAGCTCACTCTACTCAATGAGATTCTACAAACCGGCATTGCTGCAGGTCAGAGCGTGTTTGCTTTGGTTGACTCTGAAAAGGAAAAAGATACGGCAACAAATGTTTTGTCTAATTGCAAAGGAAGAATTGAGTATAGCGATGTATGTTTTAAATATGAATCACGTGATGTTAAAGCTTTAGAAAACATCAATTTAACAGTTGAACCAGGTGAAACAATTGCTTTTGTTGGTAAATCTGGGAGTGGAAAAACAACTATTGTTAATGTTTTACCAAGATTTTATGAAATCGATGAGGGTTCCATTACCATTGATGATGCAAATATTTCAGATTTAAGTTTGACATCTTTGCGAGATCAAATTGCGATTGTGAATCAAGATGTCACATTGTTTAATGACACCATTGCTAACAATATTGCGTATGCGCAAAATTTGGATGCTGATGATGATCGTGTATTACAAGCAGCCAAAGCCGCACAAGTTTTAGAATTTACAGATAAGCTTCCTGATCGTTTACACACTTTAGTGGGTGAGAATGGTGTGTTGCTATCTGGTGGACAACGACAACGTATTGCCATTGCAAGGGCATTACTAAAAGATGCGCCAATTCTAATTTTAGACGAAGCGACTTCATCGTTAGACACTGAATCAGAACAATATATTCAAAAAGCGCTGGAAGAACTACAGAAAAATCGCACAACATTGGTTATTGCGCACCGGCTTTCAACAATTGAAAGTGCTGACCGTATTATCATGATGGACAAAGGACGAATAATCGAAATTGGTAGTCACCATGAATTACTTGAAATGGATGATGCCTATGCATCGTTATATAAGATGCAAGTCAGCAAAC
Source organism: Gammaproteobacteria bacterium (assembly GCA_028279275.1). Taxonomy (GTDB): domain Bacteria; phylum Pseudomonadota; class Gammaproteobacteria; order UBA4575; family UBA4575; genus JABDMD01. Next base: position 285,094 of record JANQOB010000002.1, read on the forward strand.
CCAATATGGCAGAAGTTTGAAATTAGATAGCGAAAAACTCTGGTATACAAAAAATATTTTATCTACCTTGTTGTTGCCTTTGTCATGGATATTTAGGTTAGTCGTTTTCTTTAGGCGCATCTTTTATACAAGAAATATTTCAAACTCTGAGTTAGAGGATGTCTGTGTGATTGTTGTTGGTAATATTACAGTGGGTGGAACTGGGAAAACACCTTTTGTTTCTTACATAACCAAGCGCTTTTTATCACATGGTATCAAGGTTGGAATTATTTCGCGTGGTTATAAACGTCATGAGAATAACCTCGTAGAAGTTTTGCCAGATAGCAATGTTGAGTCAGCGGGGGATGAAGCGTTGATGCTTAAACATCAAACCTCATGTCCAGTTGTTGTGGCAACTAGCCGTTTTGAAGCGGCAAGTTATTTAAAAGAAAAGTATAAGCCTGATGTGATCATCTCGGATGATGGTTTACAGCATTACAAGCTACCTAGAAATATTGAAATCGTCATTGTTGATGGCGAAAGAGAATTTGGTAATGGAAGATGTTTGCCGGCGGGACCCTTAAGAGAGCCCGTATCTAGGTTAAAGTCATCAGATATTGTTGTATGTAATGGTGAAAATCAAAATTATGAATACCAATATAGTAGGGTTAGCGATGATGTGGTTTCGCTGAAGAAAGATGTCTCTGAAAAGTCTTTAGAATCTTTTCGTGGCGCAACCGTACATGCTATTGCGGGAATAGGTCATCCAAAACGCTTTTTTACTATGTTAGAAAATGCGGGTATAAAGACAATTACACATCCATTTGATGACCATCACTATTATAGCCGTTCTGATATAGAATTTAATGATGATTTACCCATTTTCATGACCGAGAAAGATGCCGTAAAATGTATGCTGATCGCCAAGGAAAATACCTGGTATGTGCCTATGTCAATTGTACCCAATGAAAAATTGGATGAACGACTTGCTCAATTAATAGAGGATATTCGCTAATGGATATGCAATTGCTAGATATATTAGTTTGCCCGGTTACTAAAGGGCCGCTTAAATATGATAAAGATCAACAAGAATTAATTTCTACCTCAGCACGTCTTGCGTATCCGATTCGTGACGGTATTCCTGTAATGCTTGAAGATGAAGCACGTACCATTACTGATGATGAGTATGAAAAATATAAGGCGATGTAGCCTTTCTTAAATCACATCCCAGTTTCTTCAAGGTAAAAAAATGTCGTTTAAGGTCGTGATTCCTGCACGTTATGCTTCAACACGACTTCCCGGTAAGTCTCTATTAAAAATAAAAAATAAACCTATCATTCAATATGTATATGAAAATGCATGTCAGAGTGGTGCAGATGAAGTTATCATTGCAACAGATGATCAACGCATAGCAGACGTAGCCGAGTCTTTCGGCGCCAATGTTTGCTTGACATCAACCCAACATCAATCAGGCACGGATCGAATAGCAGAGGTCGCAAATAAAAAAGTATGGGGTGACGAGGTTGCAATTGTGAATGTGCAAGGTGATGAGCCACAAATGCCTGCACAAAATATTAAACAAGTTGCACAGAATTTAATTCAAAATGAAAACATCAGTATATCGACCTTATGTACAACAATTACTGACAACAAAGATTATGAGAATCCTAATATTGTAAAAGTGATTTTTGACTCGAATCACTACGCATTAAATTTCAGCCGTGAGGTTGAAAAACTAAATTGTAAAAATCCAGTTACAGATCTTAAGAATGTGTATAGACATTTAGGGATTTACGCTTATCGTGTTGGTTTCTTAAATACCTTCACAAATCTTGCACCGTCATCACATGAAAAGAGAGAATCATTAGAGCAATTAAGAGCATTGCAAAATGGTTATGTAATTTATGTTGAAGAGTGTCTTAGTCCAACTGGTATTGGTGTAGATACACAGGAAGATTACGAATCTTTACAAAAGCTGATGTAGTTCAAAATATGAAATGGAAAATCCTGAACAAAGTGCGTAACTATGGCGGGCACTTTAAGGTAGATCAGCTCGTTCTCCAACACGAGCTATTTGCGGGCGGTATGAGTAAAGATTTAACTCGCGAGAGAGTCACTAGAAAAAATGCAGTAGCCGTTCTTCCGTTTGATCCTGTACGTGATGAAGTTGTACTCGTTGAGCAATTCAGAGTAGGCGCACTTGAAAATGTTGATAATCCCTGGCTAGTTGAAATTATTGCTGGATTAGTAGAAGACGGTGAGGAATATGAGGAAGTTGCAATTCGTGAAGCCATTGAAGAAGCGAACTGCAAAGTAAGTGATCTTCAACATGTTAGTTCCTTTTTTCCATCTCCGGGTGGGTTTTCAGAAGTATCTCATATCTTCATTGGCAAAACGGATACTACAAATCTAGGGGGAATATGTGGCTTAGCTGAAGAAGGCGAAGACATACGTGTTCATGTCGTTTCATCATCCGATGCAATTCAAATGCTTCATAATGGTAAAATTTGCTCAGCGATTCCAATGATTGCACTGTATAACTTTATACACATGCGAGAAACGCTTAGAAAGGAATGGAGGCCTAATTAGATTTATTCTAATTCAACTTTTAAATATATCGTACTTTGCAAATCTTCAGAGTCACGAGAGGTGCTAATGATGCCGCTATGTTTAGATTTCGCGTTTGTATCAATTCCACCGATTTGTATCCACTCACCAAGTTTTGCTTCTACAACTGTTGAAGCTTCTTGAACATCAACACTTCCTCTGTATCGATCACTGGTGTAGCTATAATCATCACTTGTTGTTCGATAATGGGGTTGTATTTGTAATGAAACGTTACCACTGCCTGTCAGTCTGGGGGTAACATAAAAGCCACTGGTGATATCTTGATAATCTACACTGTCGTAAACCGATACACCGTGGCGATGACGAATAATAGTGCGATGCTCGTATGGTCGAATTTGTCCTGCAGTGATAAATGCTTGCCCACCTTCTATCACACGGATCATGTGCTCGCTGTTATTCCTAGATCGATTCTTTGTGCTGTTAATATGCACCTTGGTTCCTTCCTCACGCGGTGGGCGATCCCCAACTGTGACGTTTACATCATCACCAATTTCATAATTACCTGAAGCATTAAGATCGGTTGAACGTGATTTGGAGTCGATATTATTTCTGACCTTGATAATTAAATTACGAGGTGCTTTGTCCATAACACTGAGCAAACGGGTTACCTGTTCCAATGTATTAGCATCGGTGCGTATGAATAATTGAAAACCTGTGCCAGTAATCGCATCGTTTGGTTTCAGCATAGGTTTGATTACAGGAATAACTTCTTCTGCAGGGCGATTTTTCAAATCAATAATTTGTAGGGGATCATTCTGATCTGCAATTGAAGTGCCGAATACAAGCAAACAAAATGAAAAAAGTATTATCTGAGTAGAAATAAGTGTAGCTTTTGTTAAATACACAATCTTCTAATCTCCGAGTCTTGTAGGCTAAGTTCCCAAATAGACTTAAATGTTTCCACTAGTTCCTTAGACCTCTCAGCATCGCAAAAGTTTACCTCAGCTTCATACAGGTCAGCCTTTTGATTTAGTATATAACCCATAGAATCAGCTACAACGTATGCCTGATTAAATTGAGCATAGTCGTTACAAATGGTACGTATTTCGATTTTAGATGAAACACGCTGGCTCAAATTTAATACTCGATGATTGTTTTTAACTACTGCTTGCGTGTCGTGAATGAGTATTTTGACTTTTGCAGTTTTATTACGACGGATAAATTCTGAAGCATTCTCGATAAAATCTTCTTTGCTAAAAATTAATGGGTCAAGTTGACGGCTCAGAATAACGACATCTTTTTGCGCGGAGGAGAGTAATTTTAAAATAGCATCGTGGTTCAATTGACGTGTATCGACTGCAAGGCATTCGTTCGTGACTCCGATAATGAAATTTCTGAAATAATTATCCTTAGAAATTCCCATTTATACTAACCTCTTTATAGTCCTAGATTTAAAATAATTAGGCTGCTCTATATAAAGTATAAACCAGTAGTTAAGGAATCGCAGACTGAATAAATTTCAGTCTAAATATATGCTTTGGGAACTATGCTTTCCCTAAATAATCCAATAAGTTCGGTGAATGAGGCGGGATTATGTTAATGGAATTTGTCGTCATATCGCGTATAGTGATTCTAAAAATCACGCTTGAAATATAAAAATTCCTCAGTAAAATTTTCCCGCCAAGCTAGCAAGGGAAATGGCTTTCCCTATATATAGCATTAACTTAACCATGATAAAGATAAATAACCTAAGTAAAAAATTTGGGCATTTAACTGCTGTTGAAAATATATCTTTTCAGGTAAAGCCAGGAGAAGTGTTGGGATTCTTGGGGCCAAATGGTGCGGGCAAATCCACCACAATGAAAATGATTACAGGTTTTCTTACCCCTTCTGCAGGCGAGATTGAATTGTGTGGCTTTAATGTAAATGATAAACCTATTGAGGCCAAGCAACGTATTGGTTATCTGCCTGAAGGCGCACCTAGTTATGGTGAGATGACGCCACTTCAATATTTAGAGTTTATTGCACAAGTTAGACAACTTAGTGGTCAGAAGAAAATAGAACGTAATAAAGAAGTTATTGAGCGATTACATTTAGATAAAGTGCTCAATCAATCTATTGATACATTATCAAAAGGTTTTAAAAGAAGAGTGGGTCTTGCTCAAGCCATTTTACATGACCCTGAAGTATTAATTCTTGACGAGCCTACGGATGGATTAGACCCAAATCAAAAATTTGAAGTACGAGAGTTAATCAAAAGTATTTCGCCGGAAAAAGTAATTGTAATCTCAACGCATATACTTGGTGAAGTGGATGCTATTTGCTCACGTGCAATTATTATTGCGGATGGAAAGATTTTAGCAGACGACACACCTGATGGCTTAAGAAGTAAATCTTCTAGTGACAAGATGGATGATATCTTCCGTGAAATTACCAGCGGTAAAATTTCTTAATAACTGATTATGAGAAATATAATTACAATTTTTAAAAGAGAGCTTAGTAGTTACTTCGCAACACCTGTTGCGTACGTATTTATTGTTATCTTTTTAATCATGAGTGGCGCACTTACATTTTATCTTGGAAACTATTTTGAGCGAGGGCAGGCGGACTTGAATCCGTTTTTCCAGTTTCATCCATGGTTGTATTTATTTTTAGTCCCTGCAATTGCTATGCGTTTATGGGCGGAAGAACGTAAGACAGGAAGCATTGAATTATTAATGACGCTACCTATATCGGTTGGACAATCTGTTGTAGGTAAATATTTAGCGGCATGGATGTTTATTGGTATTGCGCTGATTCTTACATTTCCTATTTGGATTACAGTTAATTATTTAGGCAGCCCAGACAATGGTGTTATTCTAGCCGCTTATATCGGTAGTTTCTTAATGGCTGGCGGGTTTCTTGCAATAGGTTCATGTATTTCTGCAATGACCAAAAACCAAGTCATTGCGTTTATTATTACAGTGGTAATTTGTTTCTTATTTTTATTAGCCGGCTCCCCGCTAGTATTGAATTTTTTTAAAGCTTGGATACCGCAAAATATCGTAGATGCCATTTCATCTTTAAGTTTCTTAACACATTTTATCTCAATTTCAAAAGGCGTTATCGATCTACGTGACATAATTTATTTTGTATCTTTAATTGGTTTTTGGTTATACGCCAATACCATTATTGTTGATCTTAAAAAAGCAGATTAAGTTATGGCTATGCAGAAAACAAAGTCAGTTACCATAGTTGGTTTAATTGTTATAGCTATATTATTTTTAGTGATTAATATGGTTAGCAATAACTTATTCACCAGTTCTCGCATTGACCTCACTGAGAATGAACTTTATACCTTGACAGATGGCACGCGTAATATTGTCAATGATATTGAAGAGCCTGTTACCGTATATTTATTTTATTCAGACAAAGCCAGTGAAGGTGTGCCGCAATTACGTATTTATGCAACACGTGTAAAAGAATTACTTAAAGAATATGAACAATTGTCCAATGGCAATGTAGTGCTCAATATCGTTGACCCAGTACCATTTTCTGAAGAAGAAGATCAAGCCACATCATTTGGATTGCAAGCGATTCCTGTAGGTACTGGAGATAATATTTATTTTGGTTTAGCTGCGAGTAATGCTGTTGGGGATATAGAGGTAATTCCTTTCTTTCAACCGCAGCGTGAACAATTCTTAGAATATGATGTAAGCAAGTTACTTTACAACTTAACACACCCTAAAAAGACCGTAGTAGGACTTATCACACAATTACCCATGTTTGGTGGTTTTGATATAGAAACTACTCAAATGACTAAAGAGTGGGCCATCATCGCTCAAATGCGTCAACTTTTTGAGTTGAAGCAACTTGATATTACAACTGATGTGATAGATAAAGATGTAGACCTCCTTATGGTTGTGCATCCAAAAAATTTATCTGAACCCACTCAGTATGCGATTGATCAATTTGTAATGCGTGGTGGAAAAGCAATGTTTTTTGTGGATCCGCATTCTGAAGTTGATATACCTGTTCGCCAACAAAATTCTCCATTAGAAGTTGAGGGCGGACGTACTTCAAGCCTGAAAAAATTATTTGATGCCTGGGGAATTGAGTTTGACACAACTAAAGTCGTACTCGATCGAAAGTATGCATTAACAGTAGGTGGTGGTAACCAACAACAAGCAAGACATTACGGCCTACTTGCGATCACAAATGAAAATATTGACTCTGAAGATGTCACAACCTCAGAACTTGAAGTGATCAGTATGGGTGTAGCAGGTGCAATAAGTGCAAAAGAAGGTTCCTCTATTCTATTTACACCAATCGTAACCTCCAGTGATGATGCGACATTAGTAGATGCATCACGTTTTCGTTTTTTGCCTGACTTAAGCCAGCTAAGTGAAGGTTTTGAACCCATAGGAGAACCGTTTACATTTATTGCGCGTGTGCAAGGCAAACTTGAGAGCGCATTTAAACAAGGTAGACCTATGATGACAGATGCACAGGATGTGGATGAATCTAAATATGGAGATCATCTAGAAAATACTAAAGAAGATGCAAATTTATTTATAGTAGCCGACACTGATATGTTAAGTGATCGCATGTGGGTGCAGGTACAAGAATTTTTTGGACAGCAAATTTTCAATGCATGGGCCAATAATGGTGATCTTGTAATAAATACAGTTGACAATTATGCAGGCAGCAGTGACCTAATTGGGATTCGTGGAAGGGAAACCTCAACACGCCCATTTGAATTAGTAAATGATCTTCGTTTAGCAGCAGATCAAAAGTTTCGATCTACAGAACAAAGGTTACAAGCAGAGCTGGCCGAAACTGAACAAAAACTTGTTGAGTTGCAAAAAGCACGTGATGACAGTGATGAGCTTGTACTCTCACCTGAGCAGGAAGCTGAAATTGAAAGATTTCAACAAGAGAAATTTAAAGTCCGTAAAGAATTACGCCAAGTTAGGCATAGCTTAAATCAGGATATTGAAAAATTGGGAACGAAATTAAAATTTATAAACATCGGTTTAGTGCCTATTATTATTTCAATACTCGCACTAATCTTATTAGTAATTCGTTCAAGAAAAAGAAAACGTGCCCTTGGGTTATAGACTAAACGTTTCGCCATTCGAGTATGAAATTAAAATCTTTAATTTTATTAATGATCGCGGTAGCGGTTGGGGCAGCTGTTTATTTTTATGCATCCAATCAAAATCAAACATCTGTAAGCGCAAATTCTTTACTGATACCTAACCTCAGTGAAAACTTAAATAGCATTACCAAGTTCACTGTGAAAAATGCAAGTGATTCACTTTTAACTTCTGTAAGCAAATCAGAAAAAGGGTGGGTTGTTGATAATCGTGCTGGGTATGAGGCCAATGTAAAAGAAGTTCGAGATGTTTTTACGACACTGTCAGAAGCCAAGTTGGTAGAGGCAAAAACCTCTAATCCGGATAATTACCCAAGACTAGGTGTAGAGGATATAAATGCTTCAGATGCACAAGGAGTTTTAGTATCGATAGAAGGTTTGCCAAATCCTGTAGCAATAATTTTTGGTAACGATGGCAGTAGCGGTAAAAATACACAATTCGTTCGAAATGAAAGAGAAGAGAAAAGCTGGCTCATCAACAAAAAGATTAATTTCGGGCGTGACACTACTGATTGGTTGCAAAAAAATCTTTTAGATATACCTCCAGAGCGTATTAACACCATTCAAATTAGACATCCTGATGGGGCAATAATCAATATTAGCAATACAGGGAATGCTGCATACGAATTTGAATTGGATGCCACAGCACCAGAAGGCAAAAAGATTTCAGAGTCAGAAATTTATCAAGTGGCTAATGCATTGTCTTCATTGCAGCTTCGTGACGTTATTTCTTTAGATACTTTGAACAAAGATGCTATTGAGCCAATTGTAACGATTTTTAAAACTTTTGATGGTTTAACAATCACGACTGCATCACATACATCAGATGTCGAACCTTTTTTCACCATCGATGTTAAGTTTAATTCTGAAGATGTGGATGAGTCCGTGGCAAATTCAAATAGCGAAAACGAGTCAACTTCAAATTCTACGCTACTTTCAGACCCCACAGTAGCGGAAGAATTTGCAAACAGTTCGAAATCTAAGTTAACTGGGTGGGGCTATTTTTTCCCAACTATTACAAAAGATGCGCTAACTAAAAAGCTTGATGATTTCTTTATAGATAAAGATTCTTAATTTTCTTTTTTGGCCAACTTGCTTGCAATGCCAATGTAATTAGATGCCGTTAGTTTTTGCAACTGGTTTTTGTCTTCTTCCGGTAAATCAAGTGAGCTAATAAAGGTTTCTAATTTCTCAATATCCAATTTTTGCCCGCGCGTAAGCTCTTTAAGTTTTTCGTAAGCACCTGACACCTTGTTCTTGCGCATAACGGTTTGAATCGGCTCAGCTAAAACTTCGATATTTTTATTCAAATCAATATCAAGCTGATCAACGTTGATTTCTAATTTTGACATACCTTTGAGCAATGACTGATACGCGATTTCACAATGGGCAACAGCAACGCCTAGGTTACGTAAAACAGTTGAATCACTTAAATCACGTTGCCATCTTGATATGGGTAACTTAGCGGAGAAATGATTAAGCAAAGCGTTGGCGATACCTAAATTACCTTCTGCATTTTCAAAATCAATTGGATTCACTTTATGTGGCATGGTAGATGAGCCTACCTCATTTTTAACAACTTTCTGTTTAAAGTACTCAATGGCAACGTAGGACCAAATGTCGCGACTAAAATCAATCAGAATAGTATTAATCCTGCATAAAGCATCTGCATATTCTGCAATATAATCATGGGGTTCAATTTGAGTGGTGTAAGGATTGGAAGTAAGTCCCAAAGACTCAATCATTTTTGCAGATAGTGATTCCCAATCCACAAAAGGATAAGCAATTAAATGTGCATTATAGTTACCAACAGCACCATTAATCTTTCCTAAAATATTAATTGCTCTAAAAGTACTGAACTGACTATTAATGCGAGCATATACGTTTGCAAATTCTTTTCCCATGGTGGAGGGTGACGCAGGTTGACCATGCGTACGTGAAAGAATAGAAACATCAGCATATTCTTTTGCACGAACATTCACTTCTTCTAATACTTTTTTCAAACTTGGAATCAGCACCTGTTCACGCATATCGCGTAACATCAAACCATAAGCAAGGTTGTTAATATCTTCAGAAGTGCATGCAAAATGAATGAATTCAGAAGCTTCAAATAATTCAGCATTGCCTGAAATTTTTTCCTTTAGATAATATTCAACTGCTTTAACATCATGATTAGTCGTAGCTTCAAATTCTTTTACATGTGTTGCTTCTTCCGGAGAAAAATTTAGAACTATGTTGTCTAGAAAATCACTCGCTTCTTGAGAAAAAAATGGCAGTTCAGCGATATCAGGCCGCTCGGCTAGTTGTTTTAGCCACGCTATTTCAACAATAACGCGATATTTTATAAGGCCATATTCACTGGCGATATTTTGTAGATTTTCTGTTTTATTTGCATATCGCCCATCGACCGGGGAGATTTTCGTAAGAGGGCTGGATTTCATTCTTTTTTTAAATTATGTCTAATATTAGGCAATAGTAAGCCGTACAATTAGTCATTATACTACAGCGCCTTCGCTAGAGGTGTATCAAAACAATAAGAGATTAAGAAATGAGTGAAAATTTCAGAACCGAAAAGGACAGTATGGGTGAACTCAAAGTGCCGGCAGACGCACTTTATGGCGCACAAACACAAAGAGCTGTAGATAACTTTCCAATAAGTGGCTTGGTCATGCCAAGACAATTTATACGCGCATTAGGGTTGATTAAGACTGCGTGCGCGGGAGCAAACACTGAATTAGGATTGATGAGCAACGAAGTGGAATCGGTCGTAAAGCAAGCAGCTATGACCGTAGCTGCAGGGGATTACGATGATCATTTTCCTATTGACGTATTTCAAACAGGCTCAGGTACCAGCACCAACATGAATGCGAACGAGGTCATTGCTCATCTAGCCAATAATTTGAGTGATGTAGAAGTACACCCTAATGATCATGTCAACATGAGTCAAAGCTCAAATGATGTTATACCGACTGCGATTCATGTTAGTGCGTGCTTGCAAATTGAAGAAGAACTTAAACCTGCGCTGGCGCATTTATTTAGCACATTAAAAAACAAAGCAGCAGAATGTGAAAAATTTGTAAAAACAGGTCGGACACATCTAATGGATGCAATGCCCGTTACTATGGGCCAGGAAATAGATGCATGGGCACAAGAAATAGAATATGGAATACAACGCATTGATGATTCTTTGAAGCGTTTACGTCAGCTTGCGCAAGGTGGTACTGCGGTTGGTAGTGGAATTAATGCAGATGAAAAATTTGGTGAGCTGGTTGCAAAAGAGCTCTCAGTGCTAACAAATGTTAAGTTTGAATCCAAACCCAATAAATTTGAAGGCTTAGCTAGCCAGGATTCAGCAGTTGAAATGAGCGGGCAGCTAAAAGCACTCGCCGTGAGCTTAATGAAAATTTCAAACGATTTACGTTGGATGAACTCCGGTCCTTTAGCAGGTTTGGGTGAAATAGCTTTACCTGCATTGCAACCTGGTAGCAGTATTATGCCGGGTAAAGTCAATCCCGTAATACCTGAAGCCGTTGCTATGGTTAGCACACAAGTTATTGGTAATGACACAACCATAACCATTGCTGGCCAATCCGGATTGTTTCAACTAAATGTTATGTTGCCTGTAATTGCGTTTAACTTGCTACAAAGCATTCAGCTTCTTACTAATTCATGCAAAGTGTTAGCAGACAAGGCCATTAAAGGCTTCACGATCAATGAAGGAAACCTTCAAGCGGCATTAGCAAAGAATCCTATTTTGGTAACCGCTATGAATAGGGTTATTGGTTATGAAAAGGGTGCAGCTATTGCTAAAGAAGCCTATGCTTCAGGCCGGCCAATTTTTGACGTCGCAAAAGAAATGACCGATTTAACTGATGAACAAATCAACAAGCTCTTAGATCCGGCCGCGTTAACGAAAGGCGGAATTCAGGAGGCATAAGCTTTCTGTAATTCGCACATTGGTGCATGATGTCTATTTCGCAGAACTGGCAAAACGTTGCTTTGTCAGTGGTAGTATGTGCTGCACTTGTTATCTTAGTTTTATCAATATTCAAATTATTGCAACTAAGAGAGATTCGAAAGCTAAGTAATAAACTTAATCTTCTAATTTATCTTTCGTTTATATTATTTTTTGTATTTGTTTTTTTACTTTATTCAACGCTTACACAAACGGTTCAATCTGCTTACTATTTAGTAGCAATCTCTGCACTTATTACAGCAGTTTTTGTGAAGTACGCAATTCAAACTCATTATGAAACGGCCGTTTCATTAACAAAATCAAAAGCGTTAGAGCATTATTATGCTACGCATGACGATTTAACAGGTTTTCCCAACTTAGCTTTCTTTAATGAACAGCTTGAAAAAACGCTAGGTATGTCACGCCGAGAAGATGATGAATTCGCTTTGCTGATCATTGGATTGAACCGTTTTAAAGTGATTAATGAAACATTGGGTTACTTTGTGGGTGATGCCATTTTAAGTGAAATTGCAAATCGTATTCGTTCAGCACTAAGAAAAACAGATTTAATTGCAAGACTGGGTGGAGATGAGTTTGCAGCGCTTATTAATCCTGTATCCGCTCATGGTCACATCCATACCATTTCTAAAAACATTGCAGAATCCATTCAGGAACCTTTGGCGGTGGAAGGCAAGCCCGCAGATGTAGGTGTCTCAATTGGTGTAGCGATTTATCCAAAGCATGCTAACAACAGTGTTGAGCTGATTGAAAAAGCTCGAAACGCCATGATGACCTCTGAAAAAAGCGGACAATCCGTATTCATTTACGAAGAAAAAGCATTAGAAAATCAAATTCAAGATATACAAATCATTGGCATGTTGCAACGCGCCATCCAAAATGAACAGCTTCAAGTTCTCTATCAACCTCAAGTACGATTGAGTGATGAAAAAATAATTTCCGCAGAAGCTTTGATTCGCTGGCAACATCCAAATTATGGTTTACTCGATCCCGGTAGATTCATCCCCTATGCCGAAAAGGCAGGCTTAATTTTTGAAATTAATCTTTGGTTGCTTAAAAAAATTGTTGTGTTGTTAGAAAACTGGAGTAAAAAGAGCATTCAACTACCTATAGCCTTTAATATCACTGCCAACGGGTTTTTAAATAAAGATTTTCAACGCGAACTCAATACTCAGCTTAAAAATCATTTGTGGTTAGCGAAAAGCCTCAAGATTGAGCTCACAGAAACGTCCAGTATTGATCAGATCGGAGAAATTCATGAATCCATGCTTGATTATAAAAAGCGAGGGCTCCGCTTTAGCTTAGACGACTACGGTACCAAACATGCATCACTAGAGTATTTAATGCTCCTGCCGTTTGACGAATTAAAAATTGATCAGTCTTTTATGATCAATGCGGTAACAGATGAAGACAGTCAAGCCATCATTCAACATGCGCAAGAGATTGCAAAGCAGTTGAAACTTTCTACCACCGCTGAAGGTATTGAAAATGAAGAAGTGCTTAAAATTGCTAAACTGTTTGGAATCAATAACGGGCAGGGGTATTATTTTAGCTCAGCAGTAGAGGATCATAAGTTAGAATCAAAATTATTATAATTTAAGTTATTTCCTTAAATAATTAATTTTATTGCACAATATAAAAAACTCCGAGATTTAAGCAATAAATTTTAAATCACATATAACTTCAAATTTACCGAACAATTAACATTATTAATTCGTTTAAACCTTCAGTTTTAAAAATTCCAAGCTAAAGAAACATAACGATATGCCAGTTTTGGTATGTTAAAAAAGTTTCTGTCAATGCAAGCAAATATAATGATAGAGTAAGCTAATAAATAATTAATACCCATACGAATCGAACATAGTGCATTAAGCAATAATAATGTTCGTTTACCCATGATGAATCAAGAATTTACACAATTGCGCGTTTGTAAAGTGTTTGTTTTACTCAGCACTTTTTTAATACTATTTTCATGTAATCAAAATCAGTCAGAAGTTGCTCCGCCGCCTCCGCCTGATGTGACTGTTTCAAAACCTTTAGTTCAAGACGTTACTGAATGGGATGAATATACAGGTCGACTGCAAGCAGTTGATGAAGTTGAAATTCGTTCAAGGGTGAGTGGGTATCTTGAGTCGATAAATTTCAAAGATGGTGAAATTGTCGAGGAGGGGCAATTACTATTCCTCATTGATCCACGGCCCTATCAAGCTGTGCTTGATCAAAACAAAGCTGCATTAACCAGAGCTCAAGTACGATTGAAATTAGCAAAAAATGATTTAAATCGTGCGCAAAGACTTTTTAAATCTCGTGCCATTTCTGAAGAAGAACTAGATTCGCGAACTCAAGAAGAACGCCAAGCTGTAGCAGCACTCGAGGAGGCAAAAGCCGCTGTGAATGCTGCTGAACTCGATGTTGAATTTACTCAAATAAAATCACCTATTAAGGGCCGAATTGGTCGCAATCTTATTGATATAGGTAATATTGTAAGTGGTGGATCGGCTGAATCCACGTTATTAGCCACAATTGTTTCTTTGGACCCCATACATTTTTACTTCACTGCGGACGAGCGCGCATTTTTAAAATATGTTCGACTGGCAAAGGAGGGTAGTCGACCTAGTTCAAGAACGACTGCAAATCCTGTGCAGTTAGAGCTCGCTGATGAAGATGGATTCCCACATCATGGTGTAATGGACTTTGTTGATAATCGTGTGGATGAAGCGACTGGAACGATGCAAGCTCGTGCAATTTTTGAAAATCCTGATTTATTATTGACTCCAGGTTTATTTGCAAAAATTCGTCTGCTTGGCAAAGGTCCTTATAAAGCGACTCTTTTGCCAGACGCCTCAATTCTCTCGGATCAATCTATAAAATTTGTATATGTATTAAATTCTGAAAGCAATACAGTAGATCGCAGAGAAATTGAGTTGGGCCGAACTTTTCATAATCTGCGTGTAATTACCAAAGGTATAGAAGAGAATGATTTAGTCGTCATCAACGGTATACAGCGTGTCCGTGTAGGTTCTAAGGTCAATCCGAATGATGGCTCAATTCCAGGCTTTGAAAGTATACAACCAAAATCTACGTCAACTGAGTCTTCATAAATATTCATGAAGTTCGCGCACTTTTTTATTGAGCGGCCACGTTTTGCAGCGGTTGTTTCAATATTAATAATGATCGTAGGGATATTGTCGTATTTGAACCTGCCGATTGCGCAATACCCTGAAATTGCACCCCCTACCATAAATGTTACCGCAACATATCCGGGTGCAACCCCCGAAATTATTGCAGATACAGTAGCCACACCTATTGAACAAGAAGTCAATGGTGTGGAGGGCATGCTGTATATGACCTCTCAATCGACCAGTGATGGGGTAATGACACTCACCATAACATTTGAAGTTGGTACTGATTTAGATATTGCGCAAGTGCTTGTACAAAATAGAGTTTCAATTGCAGAACCTCGATTACCAGAAGAAGTTCGACGTTTAGGAGTAGTGACACAAAAAAGCTCGCCTAATCTTATGATGGTAGTGCATTTACTCTCCCCAGATGACACCTATGATCAACTTTACATTAGTAATTACGCTTTTTTACAAATTCGTGATGTTCTCTCGCGACTTGAGGGAATTGGTAGCCTGAGAATTTTTGGTGGCAGTGAATACAGCATGAGGATTTGGTTAGATCCAGATCGGCTCAAAGAATTAAGTCTTACATCCAGTGATGTTATCGAATCATTACGCGCACAAAATGTGCAAGTTGCCAGCGGTACCTTAAATCAGCCCCCAATTCCTGATCCGGGAGCGTTTCAAATTGCAATCAATACACAGGGGCGATTTATTGAGCCTGATGAGTTCGAAAATGTCATTGTTAAAACAGGTGAGGATGGGCGCTTAACGCGATTGCGCGATATTGCGCGTGTAGAGTTAGGTGCTCGCGATTATGTAACTAATAGCTATCTTAACGGAAGACCCGCAGTAGCAATTTTACTTTTTCAACGACCCGGCACAAATGCGCTGAAAACTGCAGATGAAATACAAGCGACAATGAAAGATCTATCTGCAAATTTTCCCGAAGGACTTGAATACAAAATTGTTTATAACCCCACTGAGTTTGTAAGAGAATCGGTTTCTGCGGTGTATCACACCATTTTTGAAGCCGTTGTTCTCGTTATTCTAGTTATCGTTATATTTATTCAAAATTGGCGTGCAGCTGTGATCCCCATTGTTGCAATACCTGTATCTTTGATAGGCACTTTTGCAATTATGCAAGCCCTAGGATTTAGTTTAAATAATTTAACCTTATTTGGATTGGTGCTTGCGATTGGTATTGTGGTGGATGATGCAATTGTCGTTGTCGAAAACATGGAGCGAAATATTCATGATGGTAAGACACCTTATGAAGCTGCAAAAATTACTATGAATGAGGTTGGCAGTGCGTTAATTGCCATGTCACTCGTATTAGTAGCCGTATTTATTCCTACGGCGTTCATCACTGGAATCTCAGGACAATTTTTTAAACAATTTGCCATCACTATTGCATCTGCAACAGTAATTTCATTACTTGTGTCGTTGACACTAAGTCCTGCACTTGGATCTATATTGCTACGTGGAAAAAATAGTAATTCTAGAAGTCTTTGGAATATTATTACGGATCCGATCTTTAAAGTATTTAATAGAGGATTTGATAAAACAACTGCAGGATATGGGCGAGCAATTTGCAGGGTAATTCAGTATCCGAATGTTTTTCTAGTCGTATTTGTCTTATTACTTGGATTAACGTTTATTGTTTTTCAACGGGTTCCAGGTGGATTTATTCCTCAACAAGATCAAGGCTACATCATTGTCGCAGTCGAACTACCAAAAGGCGCATCCTTAGAGCGCACCGATGATGTCATATTACGTGCCACTAAAATCATAGAAGAAGTCCCGGGAGCTTTTCAGGTAGTAGGGTTCGCAGGATTTTCTGGCGCAACCTTCACTAATGCATCAAACGCAGGCGCTATTTTTGTAACCCTTAAACCTTTTGATGAACGTACAGGTGAATCATCTTCAAATTTAGTTCAGAGTGTTTGGGGCGCACTTGGGCAAATTCAGGAAGCCCAACTTTTTGTTCTGGAACCACCGCCGGTTCGAGGCTTAGGTAATGCCGGTGGCTTTAAAATGATGTTGCAAGATCGAACAGGTCGAGGGATGCAAACATTAGAGGCAACTACGTGGCAACTAGTAGGAGCAGCCAATCAAGAACGAAATTTAGAGAGAGTATTCAGTACTTTTGTTACCAATACGCCAAAATTTTTTCTTGATATAGATAGAACACGTGCAGAACAATTGAATGTTCCTGTCGAGAGTATTTTTGAAACGTTACAAATTTATCTTGGATCATCCTATGTGAATGATTTTAATTTATTCGGACGCACTTACCGTGTGACTGCACAGGCGGACGCTCCTTATCGACTAGAGCCTACTGATATTGCAAATCTTAGAACTCGCAGTACTACCGGAGCGATGGTTCCTCTAGGGTCTGTCATGGAAGTTGTAAATACAACGGGTCCCGATCGCATTGTTCGACATAATTTATATCCTGCATCTGAAATTCAAGGGGGTGCGAAACAAGGTACAAGTTCCGCAGATGCATTGACCGCAATGAAAAACCTTTCCGAAACTATCATGCCACGTGGAATTGCATTTGAGTGGACTGAACTCGCATTTCAGCAACAACTCGCTGGAAATGTTGGCCTCCTTGTATTTCCGTTGAGTGTGCTATTCGTTTTTCTACTGCTTACTGCGCAGTATGAGAGTTGGACCTTGCCCATCACGATTATTTTAATCGTACCGCTTTGTATTTTATTTGCTTTATTGGGGGTGTGGATACGTGGCCAAGACAATAATATTTTGACGCAAATTGGTTTTATTGTTTTGATTGCGCTAGCAAGTAAGAACGCAATCCTCATGGTGGAATTTGCCAAACAGCGTGAGGATCAAGGCGAAACGATCTACAATGCCGCAACGAATGCGGCACAATTACGCTTGCGCCCAATTTTAATGACAGCGTTTGCATTCATTCTAGGAGTCGTTCCATTAATGCTTGCTACGGGTGCCGCCGCTGAAATGCGCCAGGCACTTGGCACATCCGTGTTCAGTGGCATGCTAGGGGTAACACTTGTAGGTTTGTTCCTAACTCCTGTGTTTTACGTAGTAATTCGTAAACTTCTAGCTAAACGAACTACTGGAAATTCTGTTAACGAGTCTTTGCCTGATAGTAACTAATGAGTCGTTCCATTCAATTTATTCTAATCCTGTTGACTTTATGTGGTTGCATGGTTGGGCCAGACTATGTTCCTCCCGATACACAAGCACCCGGCCAATTCCATGAAGTTACGGCGTCACTTGAAGCTGCTGAGCCAGAAATTAAATGGTGGACAAGACTAAACGATGATGAATTAACGCAATTGATTGAAAGTGCGATAAAGCAAAATCATGATTTGAGAATCGCTGAAACAAGTGTGCGTGCTGCGAGAGCATTTTTAAACGAAGGCGAGTTGGAGCGTTTTCCAATTGTTCCCATAAATGGATCAGTCACGAGAGAAAGACGAAGCGCAGATTCGGCTAGTGTTGGAACGGGTAGTACGGAAACGTTTTATGATGCAAGTTTTGATGCTACTTGGGAACTTGATTTTTTCGGGCGTGTGCGACGCAGGATTGAAGCCTTAGAAGCGGATTATGGGGCAGCAAAAGCTGCATGGCGTGAAGTATTTGTGATTGTAACTGCAGAAGTAGCTCGCAATTATATTGAATTGAGGGGGGCGCAACATAGACTAGACGTCGCAAATCGTAATGCTGATAACCAAAAACAAACCTATGAATTAACTTTAGCGCTGCTTGAAGGGGGAAGAGGAACCGATCTAGATATTTCTCGTGCACAAGCACAATATGAAACTACACTTGCAACTATTCCACCGCTTGAAGCTGAAGTGATACAAGCGATACATCGTCTAAGTGTGTTGGTAGGAAAACCCCCGCATACCTTGCGCGAAAAATTGTTGATTTCAAAATCATTGCCAACGATTCCTTCCGATCTTAATGTAGGAAATCCTGAGACACTATTAAAAAGGCGGCCTGATATTCAAACCGCAGAGCGATTACTTGCCAGTGCCACCGCACAAATTGGAGTTGAAACTGCAGACTTATTTCCCAGAATCACTCTTCTAGGTTCGTATGGAAGTTTGTCAACTTCATCATCCACATTTGGTGATAGTGACAATGAAACGTTTCGATTAGGTCCTTCTTTTACGTGGTCTGCATTTGATCTGGGCAGAGTACGCGCACGAATTCGTGCTGCTGATGCTACCGTAGAAGGGCAACTCGCACTGTATGAACGCACGGTGATCACAGCATTAGAGGAAACAGAAAATGCATTTTCGAATTTTATTCGTGCATTAAGTCGCAAAGAAAGACTTATCGTTGCTGCAAATGCAAGTGAACAAGCGGCGGATCTTGCACAACTACGCTATCAAAATGGTGTCGACAGTTTTATTAATGTGCTCGATGCGGAGAGTCGTTTATTGAGTGCGCAAGATGAACTTGCAAGAAGCACCATTTCATCGGGTGTGGCGTTTGTGGCTTTATATAAAGCCCTTGGAGGAGGATGGCAGGACCGAGAGTAAAATTTACATTTAAATTAGTATTAAAACTAAATTTTCATAGGAGTATTAAAGGAATCATTCAGAGGAGTCTTTAATTTCTATTATTGTATCCAAGTTTTCATAGTACTTGATGCATTTTGGACATGCACCATCGGAGCTGACCCAGTCCGGATGATCTTTTTTGATTAAGTCAAGGACATATTGCTCAGCGACATCGACAAGTTCTTGTGCTTCACTCTCACATACTTTACAAGTTGCCATAATATTTACTAAATCTTATTTTGAGGCTTTGTTTAACTACTCAGTATACTAAAAAACTTACTACATCATTTGTATGAACAATTCCATTGATAGAGAAAATTTAGATCCATCGGACCCTTATGTCAGGGAGAAACAAACTTTTCCCACACTCACGTCCGAACAAGTCGAGCGTATAAAATCGTTCGGTGAAGTTCAAATGTGTTCAAAGGGAATGGTGTTATTTGAACACGGCGATCGCTCTGTTGATTTTTTTGTTGTATTAAGAGGAAATATCGAAATTTATGAACATCGCCGCGAGGGCATTAACGTATTTACTATCCATGGTAAACATCAATTTACGGGTGAGATTGATTTATTTAACAACCGCAAAATTCTCGTAGGAGGTAGATTAGGAGAAGACGGATCCATTATCAGAGTCAATCGTGAGAATTTCAGGAAAATGATAACCGCTGATCCTGAAATAGGTGAGATTGTGATACGTGCATTCATATTAAGAAGAGTTGGGCTAATCACGCATAAACAAGGATCGGTGTCACTGTTATGTGAAGAAACGACTTCGGATTCAATTCGTATTGAAAGGTTTCTGCGCAGAAACGGATATCCTGTCGAAGTTGTCACGACTGATTGCGACACATGTCAAAATTTTCTTGATCGATATAATCTATATAACAGGGACTTACCAGCTGTTCTTATTCATCTAGGTGAGGTAGTCCTTAAAAACCCATCCAATTATGAACTCGCATCCTCGCTTGGCCTAGATGAAACAATCGACAAAAACAAAATCTATGATGTCATTATCGTTGGAGGTGGTCCTGCTGGACTTTCCTCTGCAGTTTATGCCGCCTCTGAAGGGTTAAGTACTGTGCTTCTAGAACAAGAGGCACCAGGTGGACAGGCAAGCACAAGTTCAAAAATCGAAAATTATCTTGGATTTCCCACAGGACTGTCTGGCCAAGCATTAGCGGGACGAGCACAAATTCAAGCTATGAAATTTGGCGCTAAAATAGTTTTACCTTATACAGTTACCTCTGTGGATTGTTCCAAACATCCCTACACCATAAGTTTGTGCAATAAAGGTGAGTTAAAAACACGCTCCATTGTCATTGCTACGGGTGCTAAATATCAATCCCTTGTCCTTGAAAATTGTCATGAATTTGATAATGCAGGTATCTACTACGCTGCTACTCCTATGGAGGCAGAAATTTGCAACAACGAAGAGATTATTGTTGTAGGAGGTGGTAACTCCGCAGGACAAGCTGCCGTTTTCTTAAGTAAACATGCTAAGCACGTTCACATGCTAATCAGAAGCAAGTCTTTATCTGCAAGTATGTCGGAGTATTTAATTCATCGTATTGAGGCATCTAATAAAATCACGCTTCATACAGAGACAGAAATATGCGAATTAAATGGAAATGGAAAATTAAAGTCAGTGACACTCGAGAATAAGGGTCATAAAAAGACATATGATATTAAGCAAGTCTTTTTAATGATTGGTGCAAGTCCCAACACAGATTGGTTGCAAGACTGTGTAAGTCTTGATGAAAGGGGGTTTGTATTCACTGGATTAGATGCTGAAAGCAACTCTGATTGGAATTTGCAACGAAACCCAATGATGCTAGAGACCAGTCAACCCGGTGTATTTGCTGTTGGGGATGTGCGATCCGGATCAGTTAAAAGAGTCGCATCTGCAGTCGGGGAAGGGTCTATTTGCATACAAATGATCCATACATTTCTTAGTTCTTAATGAAAATCTGTTTAGTTTCAGGTGATGAGGCAAAGCATCTAGGTAGACTTAGATTTGCTAATTATTAATGCTATCAAGCGGCTCAAATTAGTCTTTAACCCTACAAATCTCACCCGTTTCTCCAGCAAAACGGCTTATAAACTTAAGCAAAATAGCTCTTCGTTATCTCTATTAGAAAATTCTAATATATCATATTAGTTTATTCTAATATACCAATAGAGTAGTTGTTGCTGCTCACCGCGATTGTACTATACAGCCCAGCAAGGACGTTCTAGGGAGAAACTGAATTCGCCCTACAAGAGTAAAGCTACTTGATCAGACAGGGTGGGTCTGAATAAAAAGTTGTATTTATTGAAATAAAAAAAGTGGCACAAAGAATACTTTTTGAAGAGTTAGTTACTATTTTTTGGGAAATCTAAAATATGAAAATTGCGTCCTTAAGCAAAAAATTATCTGTTGGCTTACTGGTACTGACACTAGCTGTCTTAGCGTATGGGTTCGTATTACCTGAAGACGCAAAAGTAGCCCAGGTTCAGACAGATCAATTTCAAATGCAAGAGCCTTTTTCATTTGAACCACTTAAATTTTATTCATCACTTGAATCTGGACAAGACATCTATTTATGAAAAACCGAATTTCTAAAAAAATAAATCTAATAAAGGAATACAGAATACAACGGATGTAGATTGGAGAAAAAAAGTAAATCAACAGGTTTGCATAACCGACCTGCTGCGTTTATGGAAAATTCATATCAAATTATTCACTATTTTAAATAAGGTAACACAAATGAAACTTACTAAATCAATGTATTTGGCGATTTTAAGCGCCGTACTAATCGCCCTTAGTGTTTATGCTGTAGCTTCGGCTAGTAGTAAAACCGAAAAGGAAAAAGACAATACACAAGCGATTGCTACTTCGGATTGCAAATTAGAAAAGTATTTAGATCCAGTTGTTTTTGCTGAAACGATGGCGAATCCTGCGAAGTTCACAGAAATGATGATGATCATGAGCAATCCTCACTCAGCACCAAAAATGATGGAGTGTTCAATGAAGCCTGAGACTTGGTATAAAGTTATGGCTTATTACAGCAACCCAGCCGCATGGTCTGCGGTCATGGCACAGTTTATGAACCCTCAAATGTATACAAATTGGATGGCAGCTTCGATGAACCCACAATTTTATCAGCCATACTTTGCATTCATGAATCCTGCTTATTATACAGAGTGGATGAATGTAGCAATGAATCCACAAAGCTATCAACCAATGTTTGAGGTGATGGATCCTGCATGGCAGCAAGAAAGTGCTGCCACAATGACAAACCCTAATTGGTTTCAACAAATGTTTGCTGGATTTCAATCACCTGTTGTAGCGGATGCAACACCGGCTGAGTAAATATCTTCACTGCTTGTGAGATATTTCTGAATTGAATTTGACCCTAGAAACTAGGGTAGTAATTTCATTCAAGTCTCGTATAAAGCCTCGGCCAATGAGTCGGGGCTTTTTTTGTGTAAATGTAGACGAAAGAGTTTATAGTAATCTATGTACGATATGGGAAAGACTATAAGAAAATGAATAACAATCTCAATATTGTATGCAATAATTTATCAGCAACATGATGTCAGGTTCAATTTTAATGCAATTGCACCAAAAAAGATTTAACTTTGAATCGATAGCTTTGAACGTCAATTCTTACTCAAACATCGAAACATAAACATATATACAAGTATATTATTACGTATAATCAGTAATTAGCATGATGCGCTTCATGCTTCTGTCTGAAGTATTACATTACAAACTTTGAAAATTTTTTAAACGTAATGACAGATCATTGGTATCAATACTCTAAAGAAAAATACTATGATGAAGTCATCAACTGCGAAGGTAATGCCTATAAGCCAACAAGAAAGTTAGTTAGCTATACGAAAAAGTTGTTGGCATCCGATATTAAAGAACGTGTGACTGCAGCTGAGTCGGCCATTAAGACACTCGGCATCACTTTTACGGTTTATAGTGATGGCGAAAATATTGATCGTGAGTGGCCGCTTGATATTCTCCCAAGGATCATTACATCTTCAGAATGGAGTGTTGTTCAAAAAGGTTTAATTCAAAGATTGACTGCACTCAATCATTTTATAAATGACGTATATAACGAACAAAAAATATTAAAAGATAAGCTACTCCCGCGCGCATTAATTGAAAACTCCACAAATTTTAGAAAAGAATGTAAAGGTATCAAACCTTTATACGGTGTATGGGCACATATTTGTGGCACCGATCTAATTCGCGACAAAGACGGTAAATTCTATGTACTAGAAGATAACTTGCGAGTGCCTTCAGGTGTGTCGTATATGCTTGAAAATAGAAAAATCACTAAGCGTGTATTGCCTGAATTATTTGAAAGTTACGATGTACAACCCTTGCGTGATTATCCTAATAAATTGTTTGAGATGTTAGTCTCGTTGTCTCCTAATCAAACAGATACACCTGAAATTGTTGTCCTTACACCCGGTATTTACAATTCTGCATATTTTGAGCACTCGTTTTTAGCCCAACAAATGGGTACTGAGTTAGTAGAAGGTGCTGATTTGGTAGTAGAAAATGATCATGTATTCATGCGCACAGTCTCAGGATTAAAAAAGGTTGATGTGATTTATCGACGACTCGATGATTTATTTTTAGATCCGAATGTATTCAAGCCTGAATCCGTGATTGGGGTGCCAGGATTGATGCAAGCGTGGAAGAAAAATAATGTATCCATTGCGAATGCCCCTGGTGCTGGTGTTGCAGATGATAAAGTTGTCTACACCTATGTGCCAAAAATGATTGAGTATTATCTCAGCGAAAAGCCTATTTTATCGAATGTTCCCAGTTATGTTTGCTCGGATAAAGATCAGTGTAAGTATGTACTCGAACATTTAGACCAACTTGTTTTAAAACCTGCAAATGAGTCTGGAGGATATGGAATGTTAATTGGCCCGCAATCCACCAAAAAAGAACAAAATCAATTTAAACAACTTATAAAAAAAGATCCTCGCAATTATATTGCACAACCCTTATTGTCACTTTCAACTTGTCCAGTCATCACAAATAATGGGCTAAGACCCAGGCACATTGATTTACGTCCGTTTATTCTTCAAGCAGAACAAAGCTATGTGACGGCTGGAGGACTTACACGTGTCGCGATGCGACCGGGTTCATATGTCGTGAATTCCTCACAAGGGGGTGGCAGTAAAGATACATGGGTTGTTGATTAGCCATTTATGTTATCGCGTGTTGCCAGTAGAGTTTTTTGGATCGGGCGATATATGGAACGAGCAGAAAATACTGCACGTATGGTGAATGTCAATTCAAACTTGTTATTCGATTTACCTCGAGGCACAAAAATTAGTTGGTCCACGCTTGTAGATACAATAGGCAGTAATGCAGCATTTTCTGAACACTATAGTAATTTTGAAGAACGTTCTGTAATTAAATTTTTACTTTCTGATTCTACAAGTCCTTCGTCCATATTTAGCTCACTTCGTCATGCACGAGAAAATGCACGCACCACACGAGAAATTTTACCTAGTGAAGCATGGGAATGTATAAATGAACTCTACTTATATGTAAAAGATGAGGCAGCAACTAATTTAGCGAGGAAAGACCGCTATTATCTACTACAAGAAGTTATTATCGGTGCGCAACATCTCGTAGGATTGTTATCAGGAACGATGAGTCATAACCATGCTTACGATTTTATACGAATGGGTATATGTCTAGAAAGAGCGGATATGACGTCGCGAGTAATTGATATGGGAAGAGGAAAGCCTTTACCTGATTTATTAGATGATGCAAAGGATTATCAAACGTCGGATCCTTACGAATCGATTTTGTGGATGAATATATTAGTGTCACTCGGCGCACACCAAAGTTTTCGACAAAAATTACAAAATCGTGTGAATGGGCAAAGTGTAGTGCGATATTTACTAACCGATACCGAATTTCCAAGAGCGATCTTATTCTGTATTGATGAGCTTTATAGAAGTATTGTTCGACTCCCTAGAAGTAGTGATATCGCGATCCATTTGGATAAAATAAAGACCATGGTGATTAAAGCGGATATTGATAAGTTATATGATGATGGATTACATAAATTTCTGGACGATCTCCAGATCGAATTTGGAAAGGTCAGCGAAGCCATCGAGCAAAACTGGTTTCTAGCATAAAAGTTAAAATTGAGAACCTTTAGTTGCAAATGTGGTGAACGTTTATTTTTTGATAATACAAAATGTTTGGCATGTGGCTCATTACTCGCATATGAATTCGAAACGGATCAACTTCATACACTCGGGGAAAGCGCCAATAAAATTTATCCACTAGGTGATGGACGTTCAGTACGTCTGTGTCAAAATTATGTTGACTATGACGTATGTAATGCATGCATAGATGTGCAACAGGAAAATTCATGGTGTATTGCGTGTCAACTGAATGAAACCATTCCTAACTTGGATTACGCACAGAATCTTGAAAAATGGGCGAAATTGGAATCGGCAAAACGACGCCTAGTACGCACACTGCTTAAACTAAATTTATCTATAAAACCTAAAACTCATCAATCCCAAGATGGATTGGCTTTTGCTTTTCTAGAGGATCAATCTCAAAACCCAGATGTTTTAGAAGTCAACGTCATGACTGGTCACCATAATGGACTGATTACCATTAATTTAGCTGAAACTGATGAATGGGTTCGTGAAAGCACACGACTAGAGATGGGTGAATATTATCGGACCTTACTTGGGCACTTGCGCCATGAGTCTGGCCATTATTATTTTGAGCAGTACGTTTTGGGCAGTAATTATCTGTTCGAATTCGAACAACTCTTTGGCGATTATCGAAAAGACTATGAAAAGTCATTAAACGACTACTATGAGGCTAATCAAACCTCCTATGACCATGAGAATTTTATTAGTGCATATTCACAAGCTCATCCGTTAGAAGATTGGGCAGAATGCTGGGCTCATTATTTCCATATCGTGGATACCCTGGAGACGGCCTATGCATTTGGAATTCTAAAAAATCCTTCTTCGAATGATTTTTTTTCTCAACAATTGAGTGATTGGACGTTGTTAACTGTAAAATTAAATGAGCTTAACCGCAGTATGGGTTTAGAGGATATGTACCCCTTCATACTGGGTACGAACGTCATTAAGAAACTGAAGTTTGTTCATCAGGTGATTGATCCCATGAGGCTCCCCAAACAATAGGAGGCATTTGTTTGAAGGCTTCACGTAAACGGTTATCCCATTCTTTTTTTACGATGCGCAAATATTCACTATCTTCATCAAACTTAAAATATTTCCCTGGTTCAAGGCTGTTCGTGTGATAAATACTCACTTCAAGGGGTGGGCCGACGGATAGATTACTTCTCATCGTAGAATCCATCGAGACTAAGGCTGCAGAAGCGGCCGTCATTAAATCCGTCTCGCGAGACAGCACTCGATCCAGTATTGGTTTTCCGTATTTACTCTCACCAATCTGTAAAAATGGGGTGTCATGAGAGCTTGAGATATGATTGCCCTCTGGATACACCAAGAATATTTTAGGCTCGTGTTCAAGCCCAATTTGTCCACCGACAATGAATGTTGCATCATACTTTGAGGCGTCATCGGGAGATTGTTTTTCGATCTCTTGCCGATTAAGTTGCCCAAGATAATCTGCAAGTGCGCGAATGGATGAAGCATTCATGATATTGAGTTTCTCCTTTTTCTCAATATCCGATTTTACTTTCGCAATCACCGCTTGCGTCGTTGCAAGATTTCCTGAATTTAAAATCGAAAACTGGCGTTCTCCAGGAATACCAAAGCTGTATAACTTACTGTAAGTGCTAACTTGGTCAACCCCGGCATTGGTTCGCGAGTCTGAACAAAACACAATACCTTCATTAACTTTAATCGCAAGGCAATAGGTCATAAGTAAGCCAATGGTTCGAAAATTTTAAAAGAACGGATTAAACCCAGATTCCATTAGAGTCGTCAATACTTAAATCTTCAATTGGTCATTCAGGTTGCAGGAAGTCGACTATGCTCCATATTGTTGCAGGACTGCATCAAGCAATACGATGTGGTGTATTTTTAAACTGTTTTATTAAATTGCTAAGAATAAAGTGTAAGCCAGTAAGAACCCCAAATTATTAAACCCATTCCCGTGATCATTCTAGAAGCAGTAGGCGAAAAAGGTAAAACTTTTTCAAGTAATACAAATATTGTTATGAGTATGACCCAGAGCATATTCATTACTCCAACGGCAAATAAAATAAGCATAAGCGCCCAACAACAACCTACACAAAAAATACCGTGGTGAAAGCCCATTTTTAAAGCGCCGATATTTCCTTCTTTCCATGCCGTCATAATAAAACCTAACGGTGTTCGACATTGGTTTAGGCATACATCCTTAAGGGGTGTGAATTGATAAATACCAGCTACAATTAGTAGGCTTCCGCTTAACAAATAACTGCGGCTATCCATCATTGGATCCAGTAAACCTTTTTCGTGCAATGGCCACTGAATGAGGCTTACCACGATACTAAACACACCCCAAGCCAATAAGTAACCAAATAAAAATAACCAAGTAGGGGCATAAGGTTGCTGTTTTTGTTTTTTGTTTTTATTAACTGTGGCAAACATCGTTACCATCGGAACTACGGTGGGCGTCATCATGGCGACCATCATGGTGAGCCACATGAAAAACAGCATGAAAAAGTCATAACCGGTCCATGACCTTGTTCCACTTTGTGGAGGCATCCACATATCAACCAAGTGCATGTTTTGCATCGCCCATGCCATGTAAAACATATAGGCCCAACCTGCAGCTGCCACTAAAAACAAGCCTGTGAGAATTATTTTCTTGTCTTTAGAGCTTAATTTGCTTGAAATTGCTAAATTATTCGTCATTATTTATAGAGAGTTCCTCAAATTTTTATATATAATGATTTCATTCATCATTCTTAGAGTAGGGTACGTGTATGGCAATTTCAAACTGGAAAGTTGAAGGAAAATATTTTGAATCATGTAACTGTGAAAATTTATGCCCATGCATTTTACTAAAAGATCCTACTGAAGGTTTTTGTGAAGCCATGGTGGGTTGGGAAATTGAAAAGGGTCATTGTGAAGATGTGTCACTTGATGGAGTTAAGGTTGGTGTATGGTTACATGCCCCAGGTAATTTGACGGAAGGGAACTGGAAGCTTGCCTTGTATGTAGATGAAAATGCTAGTGAAGATCAATTTAATGCGGTTTGTTCGCTATGGAGCGGTGAAGGCGGGGGTCATTTAGGTGTGATTGCAAGTCTTGTTGGGGAAGTTATGGGTGCTGAGAAAGCAAAGATTTCATTTGAGTATAGCGATAATAAAAAACACCTAGTCATTGAAGGTGTAGGTGAAAATGAAATGGAGCCTATGGAAGGTGCTGATGGTAGAAATGTAATTGTAACGGATCCGCCTTTAGCGGTTGCTCCTAACAACCCAATTACTGTGCATGTTTCATCTAATGCACACTTTGAAGGGCACGGATATACATGGAAACAATCTGGAAAAGCGGGTTTAGCATCGCCATTCCAATATGGGCCTTAATTTAGAATTTATCAAGACAGTTGTAGAATTGGTCAAAACTTTTCAGGGCGAAGTACCTCAACGTCGCTGACATAAATAATCATCGCGTAATTTTTATAATATTTTTCTCTTACAAATGTAGATATTCTTTTTGACATTTCGTTGTCACAGACTATCTCGATTCTAACATTACCGCTTGTTTCCCAGCTTGCATTTCGAATTCCTCTACTACCTTTTCCACGTGCATTTGTGATGGTGTATCCAGAAACCTTTAAGTCATCTAGATCTCTTAGAATTGAGTTTTCAATTGCCGTCTCAGTTACGATAGTTAACAGCTTTTTAGTAAATTGATTTATTTCGTTCATATATCAACCTAGATCATTTTATGGAAATATTCAGCAAATTTAAGATAAAGTGGAACCCCAACAATTACATTAAATGGAAATGTTATTCCGAGTGAGGCAGTAAGCGAGAGTGATGGATTGGCTTCTGGTACGGAAATTCTCATAGCAGCCGGTACTGCAATATAAGATGCGCTAGCGGCTAAAATAGCAAGCATCGCGGTACCTCCAGTGGATAATTCTAAAAATATCCCTAGTAAGGTTCCAATGATGGCTGAAAAAATCGGCATTGTTAAACCAAATGCCAGCAAGAATATTCCATAACGACGCAGGTCAGACAATTGTGCGGAGGCAATTAGACCCATTTCTAATAAGAAAATGGCTAATATTCCTTTAAATAAGTCGAAGAAAAGAGGTTCTACAGAGCTTAAGCCTTCTGGGCCGGCTATCCAGCCGATAACAAGCCCACCTAATAATAAGACAATTCCTTTCCCTAAAAATACTTCATGTGCAACGGACCCCCAGTTCGTTTCACTACTCAAACCCTTTGCTAAAAGAATACCGACAATAATGGCAGGTACCTCTAAGATTACTAGCAATAATGGTAAATGTTCTTCATAACTGATTTGTTGTGATTCAAAATATGCTATGGCAACGGCGAAGGTACCAACACTCACAGACCCATAGTGAGCTGCTATGGATGCTGCATCTGCACGTTTTAATTTTCCAAGGTAATAAAGTAATGGAAAAGCGAATAGTGGTAATAAAAACCCCATAGCAGTTACTGCTAGTATGTCAGGAACTAGATCTAAAAAAGGCTGTTTAGCAAGTTCTATCCCACCTTTTAAACCAATGGAAAGCAGAAGTAGAATGCTTACGAAATCATAGATCTGTGCTGGCAAGCGTAGTTCAGAACGCGATAACCCAGCCACTACACCTAGGATAAAAAAAAGTATGATAGGGTCGATTGAGGATTCCTAATGTATAATTGTTGTATATTTTATTATTCTAAAAGTATCTTTGACTTTGATGTGAGATAAAATAATCTATTCAATCAAGATTAGTCTATAAGAAATTCACGCATTCATATAAACTATATATTTTGAATGTTCATTTTTTTCTGAGATATAATCTTAATTATAATAAAAATATTGAATTACAACTAATGACGGATGAATTTTACCGCTGGCGCCCACACCCCTGGCATGGCATTGATGTTGGGCCTAATCCTCCTGAAATTGTGCATGCTTATATAGAAATTACTTCATCTGACTTAGTGAAATATGAAGTGGATAAAACCACAGGGTATCTACGAGTTGACCGACCTCATAGAACATCGTCACTCCCACCAACGCTTTACGGTTTTATTCCAAAAACGTATTGCAATGAAAATGTCCGCAAGCTAATGGGCTCAAAAGCAAAAAAGGGAGATCATGATCCATTAGATATTTGTGTAATAAGTGAGCATTTAATTCAACGAGCAGAAGTTTTACTTAATGCGCGCGTTGTTGGTGGTTTGCCAATGCTGGATGGTGATGAGGCAGATGATAAAATAATAGCAGTACTTGAAAATGATCGTGTCTGGAGTGAGATACGAGATATTTCCGAGCTACCTATTCATATGATTGAACGTTTAAGACATTATTTCGAAACCTACAAAGTGCTTCCGGGTGAGGTATCCAACGTCTCAGTTGGCGATCCTTATGGATTTGAGCATGCCGCAGAGGTAATTACAGCTTCTATTAAAGACTATCAAATAAAGTATGCTTAAAACGCTAACTCTATTAGCTAAGTTTGCTATACAAGAAAGTTTTCATATATTAACAGTGATGAATTAGTTTTAATTATTAGCGCCTATAACTTTATGGGGTTCGTTAAGGCACGCTTTCTGTAAGTGTCTCTTCAGGTGGATGCTTCATTTGTTTTTCACGTAAAATAATCACACCCGCTACAATAATGAGTAGCGCCCCAGAAACCGTTATCAAAGTTATCAATTCACCCCAGAACACCCAGCCAATAATTGCAGCAAATAAAATGGAAGAGTAAGTGAAAGGTGCAATCTTACTTGCAGGAGCAAGAATATAGGATTTAGTTAGTAGTAATTGTCCAACTGTTCCAAAAGCACCCAAGCATAATAAAATTATCCACTCTTGATTTGTTGGGCTTTGCCAAAACCAAAACAAAGGAATGGATGAAACGACTAGGCTGATAAAACCAAAATAAAAAACTATTCGGCTGGTTGGTTCGGTATCAGACATTCTGCGGATGGTAACTTTTGCTATTGCTGCTAAGGCTCCTCCTAGCAAGCCAACAAGGGACGCTATATGAATGGTGCCCGTAGGTTTCAATACTAGAATTACACCTAAAAAACCAACCATTATCGCCATGATGACTCTTAATGATATGTATTCACTCAGCCACACAAATGCAATGATTGGAATGAATAAAGGTGCGCTGATTTTTAATAGCATGGCATCAGCTAATGGCAACTCGGATAGAGCATAGAAAAAGCAATACATTGCCGATACCCCAGCCAATGAACGTAAAAAATGCCAACGAATATTGTCCGTTTTAAGTGTATTGATTCCTAATCTAAATATAAGTGGTAATAAAACAATTAAGCCAAACAAGTTTCGAAAGAAAACGACATTTTGACTTGGGAGATTATCAGAAAGCAGTTTTACTAATGAGCCCATACCTACAAAACACAACTCTGCAAGCATTGCAAAAATGCAGCCAAGAATTAAATTATTTTTTTGCATGAATAAAAAAGCCCTTACAGTATTTATACTGTAAGGGCATGTGCAAATTAGCTTGCAAGGTATTACGCAGCCAGTTGTCTTAGAACGTAGTGCAAAATACCTCCATTCTGGTAGTACTCAACTTCTTGTGGTGTATCAATTCGGACTTTTACTTCAAAAGATTTCTCACTGCCATCATCGGATTTTGCTGTTACCGTTACAGATTTTGCTGCTCCGTTTTTCAGACCTGTAATATTGAATACTTCGGTACCCGTTAATCCTAAGCTCACTGCGTTGTCGCCATCATTATATTGCAGTGGGAGAATGCCCATGCCAACTAAGTTTGAGCGGTGAATACGCTCATAACTCTCTGCAATGACTGCACTGACACCTTGAAGGCTAGGGCCTTTAGCTGCCCAATCTCGAGATGAGCCTGATCCATATTCTTTACCAGAAAGAATAATAGTTGGGACATTTTCATCTTTGTATTTCATTGCAGCATCATAAATCGACATCTGTTCACCACTAGGTTGGTGAATAGTGACACCACCCTCGGTTCCCGGCGCGAGTTTGTTTCGCAATCGGATGTTTGCAAAAGTACCGCGCATCATGACTTCATGGTTTCCTCGGCGTGAACCGTAAGAATTAAAATCTGCCGGACTTACACCTTGCTCAATTAAATATTTTGCCGCAGGACTGTCAGGCGCAATAGCACCTGCAGGCGAAATATGATCGGTAGTAACGGAATCACCTAAATAGGCAAGCACTCGTGCACCATGAATATCAGACACGTCTCTGACTTCTGCAGTCATACCTTCGAAGTAAGGTGGGTTGTTGATATAAGTAGAGTCGTCCCACTGGTAAAGATTAGTGTTTGCGGCTTCTAAATTATTCCAGTTGCTTTCTCCATGGAATACATCTTTATATGATTCAATATATTGTTCCGTAGTTAAGAAATTCGAAACGATGTCAGTTACTTCTTGTTGAGTAGGCCAGATATCTTTTAGAAAAACGGGGTTACCGTCTTTGTCTTCTGCTATGGCTTCATTGTAAACATCGATATCCATACGACCTGCAATAGCATAAGCAACCACGAGAGGAGGGGATGCAAGATAATTCATGCGAATCAAGGCATGTACGCGTCCTTCAAAATTGCGGTTACCGGATAATACTGAAGTGGTGACTAAATCATTTTCCGTAATGGCATTTGCTACAGGTTCAGGAAGTGGGCCGGAATTTCCAATACAGGTTGTACAACCATAGCCCACAACATGAAAGCCTAATTCTTTGAGATCATCCATCACACCCGCATTTTCCAAATATTCTGTCACTACGCGTGAACCGGGTGCGAGTGATGTTTTCACCCATGGTTTTACTTTTACACCCAATGCAGCAGCTTTGCGTGCAACTAATCCTGCTCCCAGCATTACACTAGGATTGGAAGTGTTCGTGCAAGATGTGATGGCAGCAAGCACAACAGCACCGTCTGATAATGTTTCTTTATTACCATTGATCTCAATTTCAACACTGCCTGCACTTTGTATATCACGCTCTTCTTTCAGTGCGGCAATATCTCTTTCAAATGCGGGTTTTGATTCGCTAAGTGAAATGCGATCTTGAGGACGTTTAGGACCAGAGATGCTTGGAACCACATCGGCAAGATTTAATTCAATGTGTTCGCTGAACTCGACGCCTTCACGAACACCCTCGCGCCACATGCCTGTTTCTTTTGCATAAGCTTCAGCTAAGGCGACGGCTTGTCCATCACGTCCAGTTTGTTCTAAGTATCGAATTGTTTCAGCATCAATTGGGAAGATACCACAGGTTGCCCCGTATTCAGGTGCCATATTGGCAATGGTTGCACGGTCTGCAAGTGGCAATACATCTAAACCGTCACCATAAAATTCTACAAATTTTCCTACTACGCCATGCTTGCGAAGCATTTCTACTATAACGAGCACCAGATCTGTAGCAGTTGCTCCTTCAGGTAATTTGCCTGTCAGCTTAAAACCAACTACTTTTGGAATCAGCATTGAGATTGGTTGGCCTAACATGGATGCTTCAGCCTCAATTCCACCAACTCCCCAACCAAGAACGCCAACGCCGTTAATCATAGTGGTGTGAGAGTCAGTACCAACTACAGAATCTGGATAGGCTTGTGTGGCTCCATTGATCTCTTTAGAAAATATTACGCGTGCTAAAAATTCTAAATTAACTTGGTGAACGATACCGGTACCTGGAGGAACTACTTTGAAGTTTGAAAAAACATTTTGACCCCATTTTAAAAACTGATAACGTTCTTTGTTGCGGTTAAATTCGAGTTTTTCATTTAGATCCATCGCTGAATCTGAACCAAAATTGTCAACTTGCACGGAATGGTCAATGACCATTTCTGCAGGCTGTAATGGATTAATTTTTTCAGGGTCTCCACCTAGTCTTTTCATGGCGTCACGCATGGCGGCTAGATCAACCACACATGGTACACCGGTAAAATCTTGCATGAGTACGCGTGCAGGGCGGAACGCAATTTCTTTGCTGGGTTCGGCTTTCGCATCCCAATTTAAGATAGCTTCGATATCTTCTTTAGTAACCGTTTTGTTGTCTTCATAACGCAGAAGATTTTCAAGCAAGATTTTTATGGAATAGGGTAGACGCTCAGCTTGAGGTAATTTACCAACATTAAAAATTTCATAGGTATTACCATTCACATCTAGGCTTGATTTGGTGTCAAAACTGTTACTCATTTAAGCTTCTCCGCGGTATATTTTATTTTGTCTAGCTTAAGATCTAACTGGGGCTAAAAGGAGCGTGATTATCGAGCATTTCCTATTAAAGAGGAACTGCCTGTAAGTGGTAATCTTGTTAATATATATGCTGAGCCAGTCTAAACAGCCGAACTACGCTCCATATTGTGGATATTGTTTAGGAGCGATTTTCGCCCTAACAGCAAGGTCCAGCGTTTTCCGTTAGCTTGCTTCCATAAAACTATGGCGCGTATCCCAGCTAATAGTAATGCACGAATTTTACTGGCGTTGTTATCTGTTTTTAAATATACCGGATCTCCTTCTATGATTACTTTGGGACCTAGTGGGCTGATATATTCACGATAGAGCTCACCAAGATCTTGGGAAACGTCTTCCAGTGAATCTTCAATTGAATCGTATTGATTGTTAATGCGTTCAAGTTGACTTGAAAGTGAGTCTACAGTCTTGCCACTAACTGCAAACTTGGAAGCAAGATACATAAGATTAATTGCATAGCGCGTTCTTTCGATCGCATGTTTCTCGTTTTTACTTTGCAATGCTATTTTTAAAGTTTGAATACCAAGCTGAAGATTCTCTATAGAGCCATAAACATCGAGGTAGTTGATCGGATTGAGCTTTAAGACACTTGCAATAGTAGGCACCATGCATGAATGACTACTATCTCCTTCCCAAGCAATGTTCTGCACTAATGCGAGTGACTGATATAAGCCAGTAAGTGCGATAGTTTGATCTTGAGTGATATTAAACACGTAAATTTCTTAGTTATATCTTTCGTTAATAATACCACCGCCAAGGCAGATATCATCTTGATATAACACAACACTTTGTCCTGGAGTAATTGCCCATTGAGGCTCATTAAAAATGATTTCATAGTTTCCGTTGTTATGAGGTTTAATCGAGCAGATTTGATCTTTTTGTCTATAGCGAGTTTTAGCTTTTAAATTGTCTATCGAATTAGGCTCTTGACCTTTAATCCAATGAAAATCTTGTGTAATTAATTTTTTGTGGAATAAAGACTCATGCTCCCTGCCTTGAACAACATATAAAACATTTGAACTAACATCTTTTTCCGTTACATACCAAGGTTCTTCAGAATGCTCTCGTTGCCCACCAATTCCTAAACCCTGGCGTTGGCCGATGGTATAAAATGCCACACCTTCGTGTTGTCCGATAACCTCTTCATGTAATGTTCTTATCTCACCCTGTTTTGCAGGAATATAGTTTTGCAAGAAGTCTTTGAATTTTCGTTCACCAATAAAACATATTCCGGTACTGTCTTTTTTGTCGTATGTATCGAACTGATTTTGTTGAGCTATTTTTCGAACTTGAGTTTTTTTCAATTCGCCAACTGGAAATAACGACTTAGCTAATTGTTGCTGGTTTAGGGTGTGTAGGAAATATGACTGATCTTTATTTTCATCCAAGCCCTTACTTAAAATATTTTCAGAATTTGAATGAGTGCAATTTACATAATGTCCTGTAGCAATAAAGTCTGCATCTAAGTTGATTGCGTGATCTAAAAAGGCTCGAAATTTAATTTCCTTGTTACAAATAATGTCTGGGTTGGGAGTGCGCCCTTCCTTGTATTCTGTCAGGAAATATTCAAATACACGATCCCAATATTCACTGGAGAAATTTACAGTGTGTAATTCGATTCCAATTTGGGCACAAATTTTTTGTGCATCTGCTAAATCAACTGCGGCAGAACAATATTCTTCATCATCATCTTCATCCCAATTTTTCATAAACAAACCTTCCACACGGAAACCTTGTTCCTTCAAAAGATAAGCTGCGACTGAGGAATCTACACCGCCAGACATGCCAACAATAATTTTGGAAGCCATGGCTTATGAAAGCATAAAATATGGTTACAAGAGAACTACCAATGTTGATGTATATCACGAAGCATACTTAGATCATGCCGTTTTCCGCTTAAATAATCATTTAAGCTTTCTGTGACCATTGTGCTTCGTATTCTTGTTTCTGGTAAAGCTAGGATGTCGTTTTTGTCGTGCCAATCAGCATTCAATATTCCTTCATCAAGATTTGTAGATACTTGACGGTCACTACAATTTCCACAGAAGGTAAATCGCAAAAAGGTTTCATCTTTACGAGGATGTTGCCAACGATAAATTCCAACCAGGGCAGAAGGGTAAAATTCCCAACCTGTTTCTTCTAAGGTTTCACGTTGTGCGGCTTCAATGAGTGTTTCTCCCGCTTCCCAATGGCCGGCTGGTTGGTTGAGGACTGCAGTTCCTTCAACCATTTCTTCTACTAGTAAGAACTTTTGATCACGCTCAATTACTGCAGCTACAGTGATGTGTGGTTCCCATTTCATAATTTAGATTGAATTTTGAGGTACAGATCCCGTGTTTTGAGAATATGTAAAATACTAATATTTATTAAATTTAATAAGTAAACACTACAGTATATTTTATATAAATCAATAGTTTATAGTAACTATTTAAATAAAATTATTGATAATGCTTGAAACGAACTCAAAATGCACCAATATTATTATGTATTACACATTATCATTTAGTAGGCCAAATAGGGCGTTTTAGATATTGTAGCTAGGCTGCAAAATAGTGCTGTATATAATATTAACGCAATAGCTTTATCCATTGAGTATGTCTGATCAAGAACAACCTCGCCATGACGATGAATTGCTCGTACAAGAAGCGAAGCCCAAGGTTAAAAAGCCCCAGATGTACAAAGTGGTGCTTTTGAATGATGATTACACTCCTATGGAGTTTGTGGTACATATTTTAGAAAACTTTTTTAAAATGAATAGAGAGAAAGCTACACGCATTATGTTGCATGTTCATACACGTGGCAAAGGTGTATGTGGAGTGTTTACTCGTGATGTTGCTGAAACTAAAGTAGCTCAAGTGAATGACTATTCTCGTATGAATAATCACCCATTACTTTGCGCAATGGAAGAAGCTTAAGAATAGGGAAATATGTTAAATAAAGAGCTGGAATTTACTCTAAACGTTGCTTTCAAAGAAGCACGAGAAAAACGTCATGAGTTCATGACGGTAGAACATTTATTACTCGCACTTACTCAAAACCCCGCTGCAGCCGATGTACTACGAGCTTGTGGCATCAATCTTACAAAACTCGCAACCGAGCTTAGCGAATTTATCAGTGATAATACTCCAGTGTTGCCTGAAGATGATGATCGGGATACACAACCGACTTTAGGTTTTCAGCGCGTATTGCAACGAGCTGTATTTCATGTGCAATCATCAGGTAAAAAAGATGCTGAAGTTACCGGCGCGAATGTTCTAGTAGCAATATTTGGAGAACAAGAGTCACATGCAGTTTATTTATTAGGCCAACATGATATTGCACGACTTGATGTTGTAAATTTCATTGCTCACGGAATTTCAAAAGTTCCTATGGATTCAGATAATGAATTAACTGGCGAGCCAGAATTGGATGTAAATGGTGATGCGCCTGCGCCGAAACCGTTAGAGCGTTTTGCTACAAACTTAAATGCTAGAGCATTGGATGGAAAAATTGATCCGCTAATAGGACGCGATAATGAAATAGAGCGAGTAGTACAAATTCTTTGCCGCCGCCGTAAGAATAATCCTTTATTAGTAGGTGAAGCGGGTGTAGGTAAAACTGCGATAGCGGAAGGTTTGGCAAAAAGAATTGTAGAAAAACAAGTTCCTGAGATTTTACAAGACAGCACTATATATGCATTAGATTTGGGCGGTTTGGTAGCAGGCACAAAATATCGTGGTGATTTTGAAAAACGTCTTAAAGGCGTCTTGCATCAACTCAAAGAAGAAGAGGGTGCAATTTTATTCATTGATGAGATTCATACTGTAATTGGGGCTGGTTCTGCATCAGGTGGTGTAATGGATGCGTCCAACTTAATTAAGCCTATGCTTAGTTCAGGTGAATTAAAGTGTATCGGTTCGACTACTTATCAAGAATTTCGTGGTGTGTTTGAGAAAGATCGTGCTTTAGCGCGTCGTTTTCAAAACATTGATATTGATGAACCTAGCGTGGACGAAACATTCCAGATTCTTAAAGGTTTACGTAGTCGTTTTGAAGAACATCATGCTGTAAAGTATTCCGATAAAGCCTTAAAGACTGCGGCAGAACTTGCTGATAAGCATATCAATGATCGTCACTTGCCGGATAAAGCCATTGATGTGATTGACGAGGCAGGCGCCAATATGAACCTCAAGCCAAAGTCGTCACGCAAAAAAAATATTACTGTCAAACAGATCGAAGATGTGGTCGCGAAGATGGCACGTATCCCGCCTAAACATGTTAGTTCCAATGACACTGAAATTCTTAAGAATTTGGAGCGTAATTTGAAACTAGTAGTGTTTGGTCAAGATGACGCGATAAGCACTTTGTCTACCGCAATAAAAATGTCACGCTCGGGTATTGGCAATGAAGATAAGCCAATCGGCTCTTTCTTATTTGCAGGTCCTACTGGTGTGGGCAAAACAGAAGTCACTCGCCAATTATCACTGATCCTTGGAATTGAATTATTGCGATTTGATATGTCTGAATACATGGAACGTCATACTGTATCAAGATTGATTGGTGCACCTCCTGGTTATGTAGGTTTTGATCAAGGGGGATTGCTCACTGATGCGGTATTAAAAGCTCCACACTGCGTTTTATTGCTGGATGAAATAGAAAAAGCGCATCCAGACGTATTCAATTTGTTGTTACAAGTTATGGATCATGGAACACTGACAGATACCAATGGACGCAAAGTTGACTTCCGTAATGTCATTTTAGTGATGACAACAAATGCAGGTGCGCATGAGATGAACCGCGCGAGCGTTGGCTTTACAACACAAGATCACCAATCGGATGGCGCGGAAATTATTAAGCGTACATTCACACCTGAGTTTAGAAATCGCTTGGATGGAATTATTCAATTCTCGCCACTTGATCAGAAAACCGTTCTTCATGTGGTCGACAAGTTTGTTGCCCAACTTGAAGCGCAGTTGGAATCTAAGAAAGTGGAAATACAGATCGAGCCCTCGGCAAAACAATGGATCGCTGATCGTGGCTATGATGTTAAAATGGGTGCTCGACCCATGGATCGGATCATACAAGAGCACATCAAGAAACCTCTTGCGGAAGAAATCTTATTTGGTCGTTTAGAGAATGGTGGCAAAGTTGTTGTTCGCGCCAGTGAGGAACAAGCGGATAACAATGAGCTTGAAATTGAATATCTAGAGAAAGTTACGAACTAACTTTTATTTTTCTGGACTTTTATTAACTTGAGCTTCTATTTTCCACGGAAGGTTATTCGACCTTTGGTGAGATCGTAAGGAGTCATCTCAACAGTGACCTTGTCGCCGGTCAAAATCTTGATGTAGTGTTTGCGCATACGACCTGAAATGTGGGCGGTAATTGTATGCCCATTCTCAAGTTCAACACGAAACATGGTATTAGGTAAGGTTTCAATAACCGTCCCTTCCATTTCAATTTGATCTTCTTTAGCCATGCAGCTCCGTCTTTATATTAAGAAGTCGCACATTATGGTAGAACAAAAAAATAAAACAAGCGATTTGATTTATGAGTACAATGACTTTGTCTAATTTCTTTTAGAATTTAATCGTTTTTTAGCATTTTTTAAGATGACTCACGTATATATATTCCCTGGCCAGGGATCACAATCAGTTGGCATGCTTGCTGAGTTGGCTGACCAATACTCTGAGGTTAAAGAGACGTTTGAACAAGCTTCGGATATTTTGCAACAGAATCTATGGGATCTTGTTGCAAACGGGCCGGAG
Source organism: Gammaproteobacteria bacterium (assembly GCA_028279275.1). Lineage (GTDB taxonomy): Bacteria > Pseudomonadota > Gammaproteobacteria > UBA4575 > UBA4575 > JABDMD01. The sequence continues at coordinate 325,613 of JANQOB010000002.1, forward strand.
CAGGAGATTAACCGAACAGAAAACACACAACCCATCATGTTATGCGCAAGTGTTGCAGTGCATAAAATATGGGCTAAACAGTTTCCCAAAGCTCCCATGTATACGGCGGGACACAGCTTCGGTGAATACACCGCTTTAGTTTGCACTGGTGCGCTGGACTTTGAAAAAACAGTTCCACTAGCGCGTTATAGGGGAGAGGTGATGCAAGAAGCTGTACCCGAGGGTCAAGGTGCTATGGCAGCCGTTTTGGGTCTAGAGGATAGTAAATTGATAGAAGTGTGTGCAGATGCAGCACAACAACAGATTGTTGAAGCAGTGAACTTTAATGCACCAGGGCAAGTAGTGATTGCAGGTGATGCGGATGCAGTAAACCGAGCAATAGAAATGGCAAAAGCAGCAGGTGCTAAGCGTGCAGTGTTGTTGCCACTGAGTGTGCCTTCGCACAGTAGTTTGATGCGAACGGCTGCAGATAAGTTACGTGATTATTTAGCCGATATTGAACTGCGAGTTACTGAACTGAAGGTAATACATAATGCTGATGTTAAATTTTATGACAACGAGCAAGATATAAAAGATGCGCTCTATCGACAATTGTTTAACCCTGTGCGTTGGGTAGAAACAATTCAGTATATGCTTTCAGAAGGTGCGAGTGTATTTGTAGAGTTGGGTCCTGGGAAAGTGCTTACAGGGTTGAGTAAACGCATTGATAGAAGTGCAGCATGTCATTGCGTTCAAGATATTAAAAGCTTAGAGCAAGCTTTAGAGAATGTATGACTATAAATCAAATTGAGTGGGCTAATAACTTATGAACAATCAAGTTGCACTTGTTACAGGTGCAAGCCGAGGAATCGGTAAAGCAATATTACACGGTTTAGGAGCTGGGGGTCACACTGTTGTGGGAACAGCGACTACTGAAAAAGGTGCTAGCTCTATTCAAAAAGAATTAGAGCAGTCAGGGTATACAGGAACTGGATTGGTTTTAAATGTTACACAAGATGAATCCATTAAAGCTTGTCTTGATACGATTAAAGCCGAGTTTAGTGCCCCCACCATTTTGATTAACAATGCAGGTATAACTAAAGACAATTTATTGATGCGCATGAAAGAAGAAGAATGGAATGATGTAATTGATACAAATTTGTCTTCGATATACCGCCTTTCAAAAGCCTGTATGCGTGACATGATGAAAGCTAAGGCAGGGCGAATTATTAATATTTCGTCTGTAGTGGGTGCTTCAGGAAATGCGGGTCAAGCAAACTATGCTGCTGCCAAGGCAGGCATGATTGGTTTTACAAAATCACTCGCATTAGAGGTGGCATCACGTGGGATTACTGTCAATGCGATAGCCCCAGGGTTTATTGAAACGGATATGACCAGTGAACTCACGAGTGAGCAGCAAGAAGTCTTGCTGAAAAATGTACCTTTGGGTCGCATGGGTAATGTAAATGATATTGCCGGGGCGGTTAAATTTTTGATATCTGATGACGCGTCTTACATCACAGGTGAAACGATTCATGTTAATGGTGGCCTATATATGGCCTAGAATATGTTAAATATTGGTCAAATTTTTACTTAAACTTTATCACCTAACTTGTTGTATCTAATCAACAAACACTCATTTATTCTCTTATAAACACTATGACTAGTTTGGTATTACATCAGATTAGCGGTATTTTACGGTGATAGCATGGTGAACACCTTTTCAATACAATAGCGGCCCGATTAGGATCGGACTAACATTTTTGCAAAATGAGGAAGCAATAATAAACGAGGAAGCAATTATATGAGCACAAATGAAGAGAGAGTAAAAAAGATTGTCGTAGAGCAATTAGGTGTGAGTGAGGATGAAGTAAAAGATGATGCGTCTTTTGTTGATGATCTTGGTGCAGACTCTTTAGACACGGTTGAATTAGTAATGGCGCTCGAAGAGGAGTTTGAGTGTGAGATTCCTGATGAAGAAGCTGAGAAAATTACAACTGTTAAACAAGCAATTGACTACGTTAATAGTCATCAATAATTCAAGCGATATCGCATGTAAGGTAGTTGAGTTAGAACAACTGCGTCTGCCTATTCATTTTAAAGTTATCTAACATAGAGCAAATAATATGTCGCGTCGACGTGTAGTGGTGACAGGCTTAGGAATCGTATCTCCAGTAGGATCAACGATTGAAAAAGCATGGGCCAATATAACTTCAGGCAAAAGTGGTATATCAAAAATTGATTGTTTTGATGCCAGTGCTTTTTCTGTGCAGATTGCGGGCCAAACACGTGACTTTGTCGTGGATGATTATTTATCTAAAAAAGAACAACGCAAGATGGATCCATTCATTCACTATGGCATTGGCGCAGGAATTCAAGCCATAGAGGATTCTGGCTTTGAGGTGACAGAAGAAAATGCTGATCGTATAGGAGTAGCGATTGGTAGCGGAATTGGCGGACTGCCTGGAATAGAAAAAAGCAATGAAGCATATTTAAATGGCGGACCTAAAAAAATCTCACCGTTCTTTGTCCCCAGCAATATCATTAATATGGTATCCGGTAATTTATCTATTATGAAAGGATATCGTGGACCCAATATTTCTATTGTTTCTGCATGCACAACAGGGACACATAATATAGGTGATGCCGCAAGAATGATTATGTATGGCGATGCTGACATTATGATTGCAGGCGGTGCCGAAATGGCAACATGTCCATTGGGGATTGGTGGTTTTGCTGCTGCAAAAGCACTTTGTTCAACACACAACGACGACCCTGAAGGTGCAAGTCGTCCATTTGATCTAAATCGTAATGGTTTTGTTTTAGGGGATGGCGCGGGTGTGGTTGTGTTAGAAGAATACGAAAGCGCAAAAGCACGCTCAGCAAATATTTATTGTGAGTTGGTAGGTTATGGTATGAGTAGTGACGCATACCATATGACATCACCGTCCGAGGGTGGCAGTGGAGGAGCAAAATGCATGCAAAATGCATTAGCTGATGCAGGCTTAAATGTTTCAGATGTGAATTATATTAATGCACATGGAACTTCAACTCCTGCTGGGGATGTTGCAGAAACGGAAGGTATTAAAAGCACTTTTGGAAATCACGTTAACAATGTTGCAGTAAGTTCCACTAAGTCTATGACCGGACACTTATTAGGAGCTGCAGGTGGAGTAGAAGCGGTGTTTGCTATATTGGCAGTGCATAAAAATGTCTTACCTCCTACCATTAATTACGAAACACCCGATCCTAAGTGTGATCTCGATTATGTCCCGAATGAAGCACGTGAAACGCAGGTGAATGTGGCAATTTCAAATTCGTTTGGATTCGGGGGAACGAATGGTACGGTTGCATTTAAGAGTGTTTAGACTTTCTTGTTAGTGTTTTATAGCATTTGTGTCGTTTTTGAATGATTCAAGTGTAGATATGCATTTATGCAAGTTCCTGAAGTCATCATCAATGGCGTTAAATCTGGTCAACTTTCAAGTCTCGATCGTGGTTTAAGTTATGGTGATGGGGTTTTTGAGACCATCGCCGTTAAGAAGGGTGAAATCCACTATTGGGATGATCACCTAGAGCGTCTGAAACAAGGTTGCGATGTCCTTAAACTAGAAGGCTTGGATGTTGATTTATTAAAAAATGAGGTCGAGCAACTCGTTAATTCGGAATCCAAATGTGTTATCAAGATAATTATCACCCGCGGTATAGGGGAGCGTGGGTATAAACCTACACAAAATCCGTTAACACGTATCGTACAAAAATATTCTTGGCCAGAGTTTTCTTCTTCATACACACAAAATGGCGTAAAAGTTACGCAATGTAATTTCTGTTTATCACGTCAAAGTAGACTATCAGGAATTAAGCACTTAAATCGATTAGAACAAGTATTGGCACGAAGTGAGTGGAACGATGAGTATCAAGAAGGTTTGGTGTGCGATGATCAAAATAACATAATCGAAGCAACGTCGAGCAATGTTTTTTTTGAACAAGATAAAAGGCTTGTGACTCCTGAACTAATGCAATGCGGAGTGGCCGGGGTGATGCGTAAAAAAATAATTGAGTATTGTCAATTCAATAATATTCAAATTGAAGTACGTGAAGTAAAACAGGCCGAAATAACTGAGTTTCAAGGTATGTGTTTATGTAATAGCATAATTGGTATCTGGCCTGTTGCTTCTTATTGTGAGCGTAAGCTTTCTAGAACCGCTATAATCGATCAATTAATGGCTGAATTTAATCGCTAGGGATTTTTTGCGTGAAAACATATACACGTATAATCAGTTCAATCTTAATTATTTTGGCAATAGCGGTAACTCTGTTAACTGTTTACTTTAAGGAATATGCCAATAAACCATTAAGTAAAAACGAAATGGAAATGAAGCTCGTCATTGAGCCAGGTATGAATTTTAAACAGATCACACAAAAATTAGCTGATCTTGGTGTTGTTAATGAATCATTACCATGGCATGTATTTGGTCGGATGAGTGGCGCTAGTAATTCTATTAAAGCAGGTGAATACACTATAAGGGGCAATTTAAGCCCGGTTCAGTTATTAAACAAACTCATCAAAGGTGACACTATTCAGTTTAGTCTAACTGTGGTTGAAGGTTGGACGTTTGATCAACTATGGGATGCAGTTTTGAATCATGAAAAAATAAAACAAACAGCAACATCAAAACAAGAACTCCTTGAGGAGTTAGATATTACGCAACATCCAGAAGGTTGGTTTTATCCAGATACATATTTTTTCCCAGCAAATACTACTAATGTTGATTTCTTTAAGCGCGCCCATGAACACATGAAAAATGTGCTAGACGAAGAATGGTCTGCACGCACTGAAAATACACCTTTGCAGACTCCTGAGGAAGTTTTAACTTTGGCTTCTATCATTGAAAAAGAAACCAGCGTTGAAGAAGAGCGTAGCATGGTTGCAGCTGTATTTGTAACAAGGCTAAAACGTGATATGCGTTTACAAACTGATCCCACAGTCATTTATGGTTTGGGTGATGCATATGATGGCAACATTCGGCGTAAAGATTTGAGGGAAGATACACCCTATAACACATACGTTCATAAAGGCTTGCCTCCTACACCGATCGCGCTACCTAGTCGTGCATCTATAAACGCTGCATTGCATCCAGCTGATAGTGAAGTGATCTTTTTTGTTTCTAAAGGAGATGGCACACATCACTTTTCTAAAACATATGAAGAGCATCGCGATGCAGTGGTTAAATATCAATTAGGTGGAAATAAAAGCAAGTATAAAGCTAATCACGCAATTCAGTAGATGTGACAAATCATGGGTAAAGATACCGAAGAAATGTTCCATGGAAAGTTTATAACTTTTGAAGGAACGGAAGGAGTGGGTAAAACTACCCAAATTCACTTATTGGAAAAATACTTACGGACAAAAAACATAAACTGTATCGTCACTCGTGAACCCGGAGGTACGACTTTGGGAGAACGTATTAGAGAAGTATTGTTAAATAAAAAAAATGAATACATGGATGTAATGACAGAGCTGTTGTTGATGTTTGCTGCACGAGCACAACACTTAGAAGAAATTATTTATCCTGCCTTAAAAAAAGACACCTGGGTTTTATGCGACCGATTTACCGACGCGAGTTATGCATATCAGGGGGGTGGGAGAGGTGTAGCCTATGAAAAAATTAGATTAATAGAAAGAGCTGTGCAGGGTAATTTCAAACCTGATTTAACCATTTTGTTATCAGGAGACATCGAGACAGGAATGCGTAGAGTAACTAAACGAGGCAAAAAAGATCGATTTGAACTTGAAGATGTAGAATTTTTTGAACGAGTAAACCATGACTATTTAAAACTAGCTAAAAATAATGCCGAAAGGTTTGGTGTAGTCGATGCAGATCAATCAATTGATAAGGTTGCATTAGCCATACAGACTAAATGTAAGCAGCGGTTTGCAGAATTGATTATTTAAAATAATATTAAATTATGATTTATCCTTGGCAGTCTGAGAATTGGCTACATGCAATGCGGTATCTGAAAGATAACCGACTAACTCATGCTGTTTTGCTTAATGGACCTGATGCTATCGGAAAGCTTGAATTTTGCAGAGCTCTTATGCAGCGTATTAACTGCAAACATCCAACCTTAGAAGATCATGCTTGTGGTGAATGCAAAGATTGTCGTTTATTTTTAGCGGATACTCATCCAGATGTTCGGATACTAAATGTAGATGATGATGAAGATGTGAAGACATCCGAGCAAATTAAGGTGGATGATATTCGCGATATTAATCAATTCATGACCTTAAGCCGGCAACAGGGTGCTTATAAAGTAGTTTGTATTAACCGCGCTGAAACGATGAATACCAATGCTGCTAATGCGCTTCTTAAAACATTAGAGGAGCCGCCAGAATTTTCGCTATTAATTTTGGTTACCCATCGTGTCGATGCTTTGTTACCCACGGTTAGAAGTCGTTGTCAAACATGGAAATTTAATTTACCTGACAGAGAACATGCTCTGTCTTGGCTGAATCAACAAGAACAACAAGTAAATTGGCAGAATATGCTTAAATTAGCGGGTGGGAGGCCCTTGCATGCACTGGAACTTCAACAATCAGGTTTAGGTGAGGCTCGAGCCGGCTATTACCAAGATTTGAATCAATTTTTACAGGGCAGAAGTAAAGTTACGAAAATTTCAGCTAAACACCAGGATGAGCCTCTGGCGAGGCTAGTGACATGGCAACAGGCGTGGTGCGCAGACTTGATTCGTTGCCACTATGATAATCAGCCAGTAACCCTTGAAAACCCCGACATTCGTCGGAGCTTGCATAGTCTAGTGGGTCAAGTAGACTTACATTTGTTATTCAGATTTATGGACAAACTTATTGAATTGCGTAGGTTTTCTACCGCGCCCCTAAATAAGAGGTTGTTCATCGAAGACATGCTTATTCGATGTCAGGAAGTACTAGAACAACCGGTATAAAGCCGAAAATATACAACTAAGTTATGGCAGAAGGCAGCAGAGGCATACTATCGCTAGCAATTAAGGACAAAGGCTCCTTATATGCAGCCTACATACCATTTATAAAAAATGGTGGATTGTTCATACCGACGAATAAAGCCTACAAACTCAATGATGAAGTTTTCATGCTTCTCACTTTAATGGATGAGACTGAACGCTTACCTGTTGCGGGGAACGTAGTATGGATCACCCCTCCCAATGCTCAAGGGAATCGTACGGCTGGTATTGGTGTTCAATTCAGCAAGCAGGACAATGGCCAGACAAGAAATAAGATAGAAACCCTGCTCGCGGGTGCACTTCAGGCTGACCGACCTACCCACACTATGTAACTTGCGTATGATTGCGCAAGCATTGGAATTGTTGTCTCATAGAATGGTCTAGAGACATAGTATTTCTTATTTTCTGTAAATGGATAAAAACGAACTTATAAAACTAAGTGGTGGGCAACTCAATAGTAATAATGTTGCTTATGTGGAAACGCTTTATGAAGAATACTTAAGCGATCCTGCTTCGGTGAGCGAATATTGGCGTGAGCTTTTTTCTAAACTTAGTCCTACATCTTCTACTAATATCACTCATGCAAATGTTAGGACAAATTTGCGTGAGCAGGTTAAAAATAAATTTAACGAACCAGCTCAAATTCCTAGCGATGCGAATAATCGCAAACAAGTTGGCGTTATTCGTTTAATAAGTGCTTACCGATATTTAGGTCATCGCCAGGCGGATATTGATCCGCTAGGTGCTGATGCGCGCCCTGATATACCTGAATTAAGTCCTGAATTTCATGGCTTAACTCATGCTGACATGGAAACGGTTTTTGAAACAGGTTCCTTGGGAGGAGTTAAAAAAGCTCCGTTACGCGAAATTATTAATATGCTTTCGGTGACATATTGCGGAACTATTGGTTCGGAGTTTAAACATATTACGTCACCAGAACAGAAAGAGTGGATACAAACACGTTTAGAGCAATTTTATTTATCTAGTGGTCTATCAGATAAGCGTAAGCGTACGATTTTAGAAACTTTAATCGCCGCAAAATCCTTAGAAGTCTATTTACATAAAAAGTATGTCGGTCAAAAACGTTTTTCACTTGAAGGTGGTTTAAGTTTAATTGTCGGTATCGATGAGATTATTCGACGCTGCGGCTTCCATAAGGTAAGTGAAGTCATTATGGGAATGGCGCATCGAGGCCGTCTTAATGTATTGGTAAATATATTAGGTAAAAGCCCTGAAAAGCTATTTCAAGAATTTGAAGATACTGCAGATCCAGTAAGTGGCTCTGGAGATGTAAAATACCATAAGGGGTTCTCTTCAGATTTAAAAACGGAACATGGGCCCGTACATACTGTACTTGCTTTCAACCCGTCACATTTAGAAGCTATAAATCCTGTAATAGAAGGCTCAGTTCGCGCAAGACAAGAAAGACGTCAAGATAAAGAACGTGTAGAGGCAATGCCGTTACTCATACACGGGGATGCGGCATTTGCGGGGCAAGGTGTGGTAATGGAAACCCTCAATCTTTCAAAAACACGTGGCTACACAACAGGTGGAAGTATTCATATTATTGTGAACAACCAAATAGGTTTTACTACAAGTGATCCACTTGATTCTCGTTCTACTTTATATTGCACGGACGTCGCAAAGATGGTGCAGGCTCCGATTTTCCATGTGAATGGTGATGATCCTGAAGCTGTTGCATATGTGTCAAAGCTTGCTGTTGACTTTAGAATGAAATTCAAACGTGATGTTGTGATCGATATGATTTGTTATCGACAACATGGACACAATGAAGCCGATGAACCTTCGGTTACGCAACCGTTGATGTATCAAGCTATACGCCATAAAGAAGGTGTGCGAACGATATATGCAAACCGTTTAATACGCAATAAAACCATTACACCTCCAAGAGTTAAAGCTTTAGAAACTAAGTATTTAAATAAACTTCAAAGAGGCGAACGAGTTTGTGGTCCAATAGCAAAAGGGGTTGGTCGTAAATTTGAAGTCGACTACAAGCCCTATATTGGAACTCATTGGCGTGAAAAAGCAACTACAAAAATAACACAAGCACGCATCAGAGATCTTTCACAGAAGTTTACGGCTGTACCTAAAGGATTTGCATTGCATCGGACAGTCGAAAAAATCATTGATGCAAGAATTAAAATGGGTAAGGGTGAATTGAATGCTGATTGGGGATTTGGTGAAACACTTGCTTATGCTTCGTTACTTGAAGAAGGTTATGCAGTTCGTGTTTCCGGTCAAGATAGTGTGCGTGGAACCTTTTTTCATCGTCATGCAGGTTTTCATGATCAAGTGACTGGAGAAACTTATGTCCCGCTACAACACATCGCAAAAGATCAACTTTTATTTCTGCCTATAAATTCTTTGTTATCTGAAGAAGCTGTATTGGGCTATGAAGTAGGTTATAGCACAGCTGATCCTGAAACCTTAGTTATCTGGGAAGCGCAGTTTGGCGACTTTGCAAATAATGCGCAAATGTATGTGGATCAATTTTTAAGCTCATCAGAGGCAAAATGGCAGCGATATTGTGGTCTGGTTATGCTGTTACCACACGGTTACGATGGCCAAGGGCCGGAACACTCATCAGCAAGATTGGAACGTTATTTACAACTTTGTGCAGAGGACAATATGCAAGTTTGTATGCCAAGCTCACCTTCGCAAATCTTTCATATGTTGAGGAGGCAGATGTTGCGTCCTTATCGTAAGCCTTTAATTGTAATGACACCAAAAAATATTTTACGTGATCCAATTGCGGCATCACCACTACATGAATTTACTGAAGGCAGTTTTAATAATGTGATCGATGAAGTTGAAGATGTGAATGTAGCGAGTATCAAAAAAGTTATTTTCTGTGCAGGTAAGATATACTATGATTTAGCTAAGGCACGCGCAGAACATAATATTAGCAATACAGCAATCATCCGCATTGAGCAGCTATACCCTTTCCCACAAGATGAGGTTAAACAGTTAATTAGCAAGTACTCTGGTGCCCGTGAGCTCGTCTGGTGTCAGGAAGAGCCGCGTAATCAAGGAGCGTGGTATTTTATACAATCGCGACGAAACTTAAATGCATGTATCCGTGATAATCAAGTTGTGCGATATGCTGGACGTACTTATTCGGCATCCCCTGCTGCTGGATCTTTGCATATACATAAAGAGCAGCAACAAGCATTAATTGAAGACGCACTCGGTTTGCGCGAGCAACAATCCAGACCACCATTAAGAGCTGTATAAGAGTTGACAATTATAGAGGTAATGTCATGAAAGTAGATGTAATTGTTCCTGAGTTAGCAGAATCTGTATCTGAAGCTATAATTGGTGATTGGCTAAAAAAGCCAGGCGAATTTGTGGAAGAGGGTGAGCAATTAGTAGACGTTGAAACCGATAAAGTGGTTTTGGAAATAACTGCTCCTGAAACAGGTGAATTAGCTTCTATTTCAAAACATAAAAATGATCTTGTAGAGAGCAATGAAATCATTGCTGTCATAAATACAAACAAGAAAGCGCCTAAACAACAGGATAAAGAAGAAAAAAATTCAAGTGTAGCTGAATATGTGACTGCCGTAGCAAGTGCTAATAATGTTGCGCAAATTAATCCCCAAGCTGATTCTACATCTTCAAATGTATCACATACTGATGATGACCCACCTAAAAATACCAAATCCAGTCCTGCAGTAAGAAAATTAGCTGCTGAAAATAATATTGATGTCAGCGATGTCGAAGGAACAGGAAAAGATGGAAGAGTTACTAAGAAAGATATTGAAGCGGCTATAAATTCCATGGAACCTGCAACGGCTAGTGAATTAGATTCTGCTACAGAAATCATGTTGGCGCCTCAGTTTTTACCTGCTAGCACGCGTGAAGATAAACGCGTGCCCATGACAAGTTTACGCAGAAGTATTTCTAAGCGCTTGGTGCAATCACAGCATGAAACTGCCATGTTGACCACATTCAATGAGGTTAATATGCAAAGCATACTTGATTTGCGTAAACGTTATAAAGACGGATTCGAAGAGTCACATGGCGTAAAACTTGGTTTCATGTCTTTTTTTGTTAAAGCTGCGGTTGAAGCACTTAAAGAATTTCCTATTATTAATGCATCGGTAGAGGGTACCGATATCATATACCATGATTATTTTGATATTGGTGTTGCGGTAAGCACGCAACGTGGTTTGATTGTGCCTATAGTTCGCGATGCGGATAGCCTATCTTTTGCTGGAGTTGAGAAAAAGATTAGTGACCTTGCCATACGTGCGCAGGAGAATAAGGTGACTATTGAAGAACTTATGGGGGGTACCTTCACTATTTCTAATGGTGGCGTATTTGGTTCCATGATGTCTACGCCCATTATCAATCCACCACAAAGTGCGATTTTAGGTATGCACTCTATTCAAGCGCGTCCAATTGCGCAAAATGGCGAAGTAATCATCGCTCCAATGATGTATTTAGCATTGAGCTATGACCATCGAATTATTGATGGGAAAGAAGCTGTGCAATTTTTAAGTCTTATTAAAAATATTATAGAAGATCCAAATCGATTGCTGTTGCAAGTCTAAGAAATTTTAATGAAAGAGTATGATGTAGTTGTAATTGGCGCTGGTCCAGCCGGCTATGTTTGTGCAATTCGTTGTGCGCAGCTAGGTATGAAAGTCGCATGTATCGATGAGTGGGTAAACTCCAAGGGTAAATCCACACTTGGTGGTACATGTTTAAACGTAGGTTGTATTCCTTCTAAAGCATTGCTTGATTCAAGCCATCATGTGCATTTTTTGCATGAGCAGGCTAAAGAACATGGAATTAAAATTGGCAATCTTGAAATCGATGTGCCCACTATGCAGAAACGCAAAGATAAAGTGGTACAAGTTCTAACAGGCGGTGTGGCGAGTTTACTAAAGAAAAATAAAGTTGATGTTCATATTGGTACGGCAAGTTTTTCTTCTCACAATGTTGTAAGTGTTAAAAATAATTCTATGGGTACCTCTGAAGAAATACGGGGAGAGCATATTGTTATTGCCAGTGGTTCAATACCGATTGATATTCCGATAGCAAATGTTGACCAAAAAACAATATTAGATTCAACTGGAGCACTAAGCTTGCAAAATGCTCCCAAGCGATTAGGAATTATTGGCGCAGGTGTGATTGGCTTAGAAATGGGCAGCGTATGGAAGCGCTTAGGATCAGAAGTTATCATTCTTGAAGCGATTGCTGAGTTTTTGCCTATCGCAGATTCTACGATTACAAAAGAAGCCAAAAAAATATTAACTAAACAAGGTTTGGATATTCGTCTCAGTAGCTTAGTAAAAGATGTAAGTGTCAGCAATGATAAAGTTTTGGTTAAGTATGAGTCCGGTGGCGAAGAAAAATCATTAGAAGTAGATAAACTCATCGTAGCTGTTGGACGCAAGGCTAATACTACAAGTTTAAATTTAGAACTTGTAAATGTTGAAACTGATGAGAAAGGATATGTAAAGACAGATGAGCACTGGCAAACATCTGTAAAGAATATATATGCAATCGGTGATGTTATTGGTGGTCCTATGCTCGCACATAAGGGCTCTGAAGAAGGCATTGCGGTTGCCGAACTACTCGACGGACAGCATGCGGTAATGAATCATGATAATGTTCCTTGGGTGATTTATACATGGCCGGAAATTGCCTGGGCGGGTAAAACCGAGCAGGAATGTAAAGAGAGCAATATCAAGTATAAAGTTGGAACATTTCCTTATATGGCGCTGGGTCGTGCACGAGCGATGGGGGATACTGAAGGAATGTTCAAGATAATTAGTGATGAGGCTAATGACCAAATTCTTGGAGTCCATATCCTTGGGGCAATTGCTTCTGAATTAATTTCTGAGGCAGTTGTCGCGTTGGAATCTGAACTTTCAAGTGAAGATCTTGCACGTACTATTCACGCACATCCAAGCTTAGCAGAAGGCTTACATGAGGCCGCGCTTGCAGTAGATGAGCGAGCTATTCATATATAGTCTTAGTATTTCCTTTTAACCTTGAAATAATTATTACTTATAAAATGAATTGGAATATATATTTATCTGGAGAAATCCATACTGATTGGCGTCAACAAATAAAATCTGGTGCAGAGCAAAATAATCTTCCCGTAACTTTTACTTCTGCAGTAACTGATCATGAGGCCAGTGATGCCGCGGGTGATTTATTAGGCGAGGAAAATAATAATTTTTGGCGTGATCATAAATCATCTAAAGTTAACAGCATTCGTACTAAAACTTTAATTGAAAGATGTGATGTTGCTGTGGTTCGATTTGGTGACAAATTCAAACAATGGAATGCTGCGTTTGATGCAGGTTGTTGTGCTGCACTTGGTAAACCTTATATCACATTGCATGACGAAAATATTATTCATCCATTAAAAGAAGTCGATGCCGCAGCAATGGCGTGGGCACAAACACCTGATCAGGTATTAGATATTCTAAAATACGTAATCAATAAAGAATAGAATACAAAAGTAAACTCGTCTTAAATTTTCAAGCAAAAGTCCTTTGCCATGAAATATGTAGAAGTAGTTGCAGATGAAGGCCATGTAGATACGGTAGCAGCGATTGCTGAGCAACTTGAAGTTGCAGATTTTCGTTTAGGTCACTTGGATGAAGATGGCTTGCAGCAAATGCGTCTGTTGGTGCCAGACAATAAAATCCAAAATGCGCTTGATAAGTTGCAGCAAGCTCTAGACACACAGCCTAATGAAAAAATTGTTGTATTGCCTATAGAAGTTTCACTTCCTAAATTATCCAATGAGCAGCGCAGAGAAGAGGGGCTAGCAACAGCGACACGAGAAGCTTTATACAATGGTGTTGAAAAAAATTCACATCTAGATACTAGCTTCGTTTTATTAGTAATCTTATCTACTGTTGTAGCTGCCGTTGGCCTTATTAAAGATAATGTAGCAGTGATCATCGGTGCAATGGTGATTGCGCCATTGTTAGGACCTAATCTAGCTTTGGGATTAGGTACTGCTTTAGGCGATGTTTCACTAATGATGAAATCAGCTTTTACAACACTGATTGGTATTGCCATTGCTGTGATATTTTCGATTGTAATTGGATTTATATGGCCTGCTGACACCTTTAGCAACGAGCTTATTTCACGCACTGAGGTAGGGTTGGACTCCATTGCATTAGCTTTAGCCTCAGGTGCGGCAGCGGCTTTATCTTTAACGACTGGGTTATCGAGTGTATTAGTAGGTGTAATGGTAGCCGTCGCATTACTGCCACCGGCCGCTACTGTTGGGATTATGCTGGGTTATGGCAATTTAAATTTCGCACTTGGTGCGGCACTACTTTTAGCTATCAATATAGTATGCGTAAATTTAGCTTGTAATATTGTATTTCTAACTAAAGGTGTTAGCCCTCGCAAATGGTGGAAAAAAGAGAAAGCAAAGAAAAGTATGAAAGCGTATGTGCTAATGTGGATAGTCACTTTACTTATTCTAATATTGATTATGTATGCTAGGGAAAGCCTAGAAATTTAACGTTATTCAGGATCGAGCTCACCGTCAGGTTCAACATCTAAATTTTCTTCATCCTCTTTAACCATTTCTTCTTGATTAGATTCGATACCTATATGGTATGCAGCAAAACCAGGCATGACTACTTGGTTTACCGCCATTCCTATAATATGTCCCTTAATTGGAGATTTTAGATCAGTACTTTGATTAGTAATGGGATCGGTAACTACCCCCAAAACATCTCCAATAGAAACAGTATCACCTAAACCCATCTGGCTGAATAAAATGCCACCACTTTCAACACGCACCCATGTTGATTCGTAATACGCAGGCTTGGGTTTACCCCAAATTAATACTCGAGGATACATTTCAAATTTTTCTAGAACACTATTTACACTATGTGTACCTGCCGCAATTTGATTTTCTTGAATTCTCAATGATTCACCTAATTCCATTGTGATGGCAATGATTCCTACGTTGTTTGCAGCAGTACGCAACATGCCAGGGTTGCCTGCATGATGGACGACTGCAATTTTGTCAAAGCCTTCAACAAATTCTGCGACTTTTGGATTGCTCATATTTGCACGTATTTGCGGTAGATTTGTTCTTCTAAGTGAACCAGTGTGCAAATCTATTAAATAATTACAATGACTGATAACTTCAGAAAATAATGAATGTGCAATGCGTGATGCCAGACTGCCATTCTCTTCACCTGGGAAAAAACGATTTAAGTCACGCCTGTCTGATAAATATCGAGAGCCTCTTTGAAACCCTTGTAAGTTCACAATCGGAACGCCTATCAACGTGCCATTTAAATCTTCTGGGTTGATGTCATACATCACGCGACGCACAACTTCTATACCATTTAATTCATCACCATGAATTGCCCCGGTTAGACATAAGGTAGGCCCAGGATTAGCACCATTAATTACTAATACGGGTGTAGGAAGTGATAAACCAGATATGCTAACTTGAGGGGACCATGCGAGACGGGTAGAGGTAGCAGGCGGAACTTCAGAACCTAGAATAACTAATTTTTCACGTTCAGGTTTTTCCTTTACAGCGGTAGCTTCAGGATATTTTTTTTCATCGATATCTGGTTCTGTTTCTACAGTAACTTCTTCTTCAATTTTTTCTTCTGTTTCTTCTTGGGTTTCGGGTTCTACTTCATCAGATGCTGGTTTAGTGATAACAGGCTTGGGTAGTGGCGCAACTTCCTTCAAGTCAAGATTGGGTGCAATTTTAACTTCTTCGTTATCTTGAGTAGTAGATGTAATAATTTCCTGATCTTCTGCAATATTATCTTTATCACTGGCGTAACAAATATTACTTACCTGAGCAAATATTAAAAATAAAGCCCAATTAAAAAGACAAAATTTATTATTACAATGAGCAATCACTACATTGTGTTCCTAAATGCGATTATAAAGTTTGAGCAAATGCTACGCGTTGATCTATTGAGGATGGGATATTCTCTAAGCGTTCAATAGTTTGCAAATTCGATAAAAGTCCACGTTGGTTTGCTAATTGTACATTCAAGCCGGGCCTAGCGTTTAATTCAAGCATTAATGGGCCAAGCGTGCGATCTAAGACGATATCCACGCCTAAATAGCCCAAGCCGACTGTGTCTGAGCATTTTACAGCAATTTGCAGAATTTCCTTCCAGCGTGGAATTTGTATGTCGCTTATTGAATTTCCTGTATCAGGGTGGAGAGTTGTAACGAGATTACCGACTACTGCATGAGTTGTGCAACCTGTAGATAGATCGATACCTGCTCCAATTGCACCTTGATGTAAATTCGCTTTACCGTTTGACTGCCTAGTGGGAAGACGCAACATAGCCGAAATAGGTACACCTCTAAAAACGATTATGCGTATATCCGGCACGCCTTTAAAACTAATATCTTCAAATACTGGGTCAAACTGAATTCGGTATTCTAAAAATGCATGATCGGGCACTCCTCCCAAACTATACATGCCCGATAAAATATTAGACACATAGTGTTTAATTGCATTTATACTCATCAAGTCGCCACTTGGTGTTTTATATAGTCTCCCTACTTTACCAAGAATCACTAAAACTCCATTTCCCCCACTACCATGAGCTGGTTTAATTACTAAATCACCGCGTTCACTCAAAAGTTTTTCTAGATCTTTTCGTTGATGATGATATTTAATTGTTGCAAATAGTTTCGGGACAGCGATACCTGCGCTGATTGCAAGCTGTTTTGTTTGTAACTTATTATCAACAAGAGGATAGAGGCTACGTTTGTTATAACGCATGATGTAATCACTATTACGTTGGTTAATCCCGAGTATGCCTTTAGACTTTAATTGAAATGGATTTACAAGACTTATCATAATAATCAGTTAGAAGATTGTATTTCGCGGAATCTAAATAATTCGCTAATTCGATAACCTGTATAGCGGCCCATCCAGATACAAATGCCTAAAACGACAAATAAAAACTCAGGAAAAGCAAACATTAAATAGGTTAGATACTCATTGGTCATTATAAGATATCCTAGACAAGCGACGACTAGGCTGCCAAAACCCTGTATCAATGCAGTTTGTGCTCCATTTTCCTCCCATGTGATAGACATGCGTTCAATTGTCATGGCTAGAATGACCATTGGAAATAAAGATATCGATAACAATCGATCCAAGCCTAGGCGGCTAGTAAAGTAACTAATCACTAACATAAGAATTACTACGATTACTAATATAGCTGCAAGCCTGGGTATTAAAAGTAAACGTAAGCGCTCAAGATACAATCTTATCAATAAGCCGATAAACACAATTACGGTAAAAAGAATCACTCCCCACAGGAGTTGGGTTTCACGAAATGCGATTGCGATTAAAATAGGCATGAAGGTTCCAAATGTTTGTACGCCAACAAAGGTTCTCATAAAAACAACGAGTAACGCGCCTAAAGGAACCATCAAAATTAGGCTAAATGTATTTTGTTTGTGAACAGGTAGCGAAAATAACGTTAGCTTGCCAAGGATAGCCTTATCTTTTTTTGCAGCAAGCTTTGATACTTCCAGTAATTCTATAAATGATTTGGTTACTGAAAATTTAATTTCTGCAGCATCACCACCTTTTAGAGTGTATAAGGATCCGTTTCCAACTTTCCAAACTATATATCCTTTTGGAATACCAGATACGCCTGTTTTAGGATTAAAAGTTAACCATTCGTCTCCATTGTAAGATTGAATGAATACCTCTGGAATAACATCGTTTGCAGCGTCCGTAAGTTCAATCGCCCAAACATTACGAGTTGGAATATGTGCAACAGCCAGAAGTTTAGTAATTAAATTAGCCATTTGCTCATCTGTTCGAGCTAAACTTTTGACTAACGAAATGTTTTCGTTTTTGTCGGAAGAACGTAGTTGATTAATTAACTCATACGTAAAAGATGCTGTATCTGCGGATTGGCTGCGAACATCTTCAATTATTTTATTTACTGCAGTTGCATAAGGTTCAACAAACTCTGGTGCCTGAGGATAATCTGGCACGCTAGCCCATTTTGTTGCTACATTAAAACGAGTGATAGTGGTCCTATAGTATAAGATTTGTTCCCCTAGTGCCTTGCGCTTTGCCCATACAGCGGTTTTATTATCACCACGTACTTTAGCATTAAGCCCGAAATCACCAGAAATATAGTGTTCATCAATTTTTATATAGCCTGGTGTTATATTAGGTACAGCCATTGAAGCTTTAATATTTCTACCATTACCATTAAAAGATAATTTTGCTTGAATCGTCCAGGTTTCTGTAGTTGCGTCAGGAACAACAGGCATGCCTAACTGAAAGACTTTATGAGAAAAAATCGCTAAACCAATCGCGACAAAAAAAATAGACCAAAAGTGGACTGCTAATTTTTGCATAGTGATCTACGTTTAAAAGTTTAGAGTGCTATGAAATAAGGTTTAGCATACCCAACGTAGCAATTATATTGTTTACTCACATGTTGCAGTAGTGAGAAATATCTGATTTGAATCAACAACAGCAACTTTCTTGAGGAATTGCCTTCCAAGTAAAATATCATAAATATACTCACTACGGTCCGCTAATGTGAATTCAGTAGTATACATTTGGCCATTGAAGCAAATGTCAAAATCTACTACATACCTTTTATCATGCACACCATCATGATTTTTTATTTTGGTTTTCCGTGACCGCGGCTTATCCATTTGAAGTTCATGTACCTTGTCTTTGTTATCTGTTAGTACCAAAGTAAATTTTACCCAACGCTGATCATCTTTCTTATAAGACTTAATATCTTTTGCATGTATAGATGAAGTTCGTGCACCTGTATCAAGCTTCGCTTTAACTTCAAATTTTTGATTATCGATGCGTACTTTTTCAACCCATCCCGAAATGATTTTTGCTGGATCTTTAGCTTTTAAGCTACTTGTGACAAATAATGAACTCAAGATCAACAAAAACACAAGAAATACATTAATTTTTAGAGGGGAGATATTCATTCAAATTTATACTTATTCTTATTAAATTACGGTATTCGGCTTTAGAGCTTAGCCAATATAACTATAATTTTGCATTATTCAATGATAAACGGTTTATGCTACACAAAATCATGAACTACTATAATAATCTGTGGGGATACAGTGATACTAAAAAGCGATAAAATTAGATCAATTGATAACCAAAAGCAACTTTCATAATTATATGATTTAAGGAAACAAGATGAGTTCAATTTATAAAACTGAGGATCTCGCCAAGCTAATACTTCGTCTTACTGTTGGCGGATTAATGCTGTTTTATGGGATTGCAAAAATAGTTAATTTACAAACCTTGGAATTCATAAAAAATCAATTAACTGAACTAGGAATGCATCCTGTTATGGCTTATGGCGTTTATGTGGGTGAAATTGTAGCTCCTTTGTTAATTATTATAGGAATTTATTCTCGTTTTGGAGGGTTACTTATAACTATTAATATGCTGTTTGCTATTGCTTTGGTGCATATGCATGAGCTGTTGACCTTAAACGAACATGGTGGATGGCAATTAGAGGTACAACTTTTTTACTTGGTTGGAGGGTTGCTAATTTTATTGCTTGGAAGTGGACGCTATGCAGTAAAGCCTGATTAATACAAATTTGCTCTAATAAAATTTTACATGCTGTTTGGTAACAAGCTCTTTACAAGTTATGAGCGATTATGGAGCTATTTATTTTTATTAGTCTTATTGGTTGGGTGCTTGAGCGCTTGTTCACACAAAACTCTGATAATGGAAAACAAAAATAAAGCTTTAGAGTTATCCAAGGATATTGCATTGTTATCACCAGAAATTCCATTTACTGAAGCAAAACAAACATCACAGACGCTGATGGAAACATCAGAAGATTTAGCAAAAGAATATCGCATGGCTAGTCCGCCGCGTTACCATAATTTATTAGTTCATATGGGCTTGCGAAAAAGGGGACTATGTTGCCATTGGGCAGAAGATCTGCATGTAAAATTACGCCAGCTTAGTATAAATTCTTTAAAATTTGACTGGTTAGTAGCAAAGCAGGGTAGGTTCCTTGAACATAGTAGTATTGTAATTTATCCCGCAAATTTGACATGGAAGGAAGGCATCGTATTTGATCCGTGGCGTACGTCCGGAGTCCCATTCTGGACTGCAGTAAACGGTGATAAATATCCTTGGCAGCCCCACCCACTCAATGGTCAATGGAATATATTACGTTGCAAATAAAGACTTTTTTAGAAACTTTTAAATAAATATTCAGTAATCCATAAAATAGATAGACTCTTACCTATGTTTAGTGCATTATCTGCTTTTACTACTGATTACTTTTATTTCGTATTCTATCGTTTGGTCATAGCATAGTTAGATTTCATATCCGCTCTGTTCGTCTTACTTGTATTTATCTAAAGAATTCACTGCTTATTAATTCCTCGTTTAGTTTCATATTTAGGCACTTTTAAGTTTCTCTTAGTTATGTATCCAGTTCAGACCTTGGCCTTTTTACTATCGTTAAAAATGGTGAGCTAGTTTATCGATGGTTTGTTTTTATAGTTCACATAAATAGGAGAAATAATGAATATATACGTTGGAAACTTGCCTTATACTATTTCTGAAGATGAGCTGCGTGGTTTGTTTGAAGCACATGGTGAAGTATCAAGTGCAAATATAATTATGGATAGAGAGTCTGGTCGATCTAAAGGATTCGGTTTCGTTGAAATGCCAGAAAAAGCTCAAGCCGAAGCAGCGATTGATGCGATAAATCAATCTGATGTTCAGGGTAGAAGTGTGCGTGTGAATGAAGCACGTCCACGTAATGATAATCGCGGTGGTGGTCGTCGTTAAGATTACATTTGAATTTTATTCAAATTCAAAATTAGAAATGTGGCAGGTATCTTAAGCGGGTAAGCGATTAGAGTATTCGACGAAGGGAAGAGATTCCCGAGATGGGTTAGATAAGTGAGGCGCCTATGTAGATGACATAAACGCCCACTTTCGGTGTTTGTCTTTATTTAGACATCATGCTCTTAATTAGGCCTACAATGAGCATCACGATACCGCCGCCGCCAGCGGCCGCACCAACATCGCCGAGCATTCCGCTTCCAAGCATAGTACCGATAGTGTCTCCTAAGAAATGACCACTAAGGCCACCACCAACGAGACCCGCAACGGTGTTGCCTAAAAATCCAAGGCTTAGTTTTTTTGCCAGAGCTCCGATTATATTTCCACCTACAGCGCCACTAATGAGCTGCATAATAAGGGGCATAAGTGCTTCCATAAGATCCTCCTCCCAAAGATTTTAAATTTAGCGGCAGTTTTTTGACTGCCTATATTTTTATTGTTCCGGGACTGTAGTGGGCACAAGAAAGCTTGGGAAGCACTATTTTGGGTCAAGGTTGTAAGCAAATATTTAAAATTACAGATTAAATAGATAGTTATGGATAATATTTAAAGTGATTTAATTTTTAATACTAGTCTGAAATTGATCAAAATAACTACTCTTAAAGTAGCTTGTTTTCTTAATCACTTAAGAATTATTAATCAAGCTTTGCCACTCAGGATCAGGTTCAAAACGCTTTCCATACTGATTGTGTAAGGATTCTAATGTTTCATACAGCGCGCGTGCGCCATTGGATTCAATATAGTTAAGTGGGCCACCCAGAAACGGCGCAAAACCGGTACCAAATATAATTCCTGCATCGAGATGATCTTTATCTTCAACAACTTTTTCCCTTAAGCACGCAACAGCTTCGTTTAGAAACCTCAGCATTAACCGATTTTGAATATAATCAATGTTTTCTGCTGATGATTTAGATTTGGGTTTAACTTTTTTACCGTTTTTCCAAGTGTAAAATCCTTGCCCTGTTTTCCTACCAAGGTTGTCTGCTTCTACTAGGGTTTTAAAAGAATTAGGCAAATTATAATTGTAGGCTTGGCTGAGTAGTTCTCCCACATGCAATCCAATATCGAGTCCTACTGTATCGGCTAATTCAACGGGTCCCATTGGCATGCCAAATTTTTTCGCGGCTTGATCAATTGCGGCAATTGATGTGCCTGTGTCATAAAGTAGGCCGGCTTCTACCATGTAAGGCGTCAAAATGCGGTTGACTAGAAAACCGGGAGAACTTTTAGTTGGTAGAGGTAATTTGCCAATTTGTTTTGCAAAATTAATCGCTCTTTGAGAAATAACCTGATTAGTTTGTTCACCCTGAACTATTTCAATCAGCGGCATTTTGGTGACAGGATTGAAAAAATGCAGGCCAACTAACCTTGTTGGATCGGATATAGCGTCACATAGTTGCTCGATCTCGATACTGGATGTGTTTGTGGCAATTAAGGCGTCTTCTTTTAATTTCGGTTCGATAGAAGCATATAAATTTCGTTTTACATCTTTGTTTTCAAAAATTGCCTCGATAACGACATCTGCTTTCGATATTCCATCACCATTAATATCCAGAATAAATCGATCCATGGCGCTTTTAATTAACAGACGTTTTTTGAGGCGTTTTTTGAAATATTGGTGAGCACGACTTTTTGCGCGAGCTAGACTTTCAGCATTTAAATCTTGCAAGGTGACTAGTAATCCTTGCGATACACACCATGTGGCAATATCTCCACCCATGACGCCAGCACCGATAATATGCACATGATTAACTTTGTCTACATTTTCGCTTGCAAGAGATTTCAGTTCATCCTGTAATAAAAACACCCTCACCAAATTTTTTGTCGTTTTATTGGTGCTGAGCTGCGCGACGGATTCAGCTTCTCCATGTAAAAACTCAGCCTCATCGCCATAGTTTTTTTGCCAATGTTCAATAATTGCGTAAGGAGCAGGATAATGTTCAGGCTTCGCTTTTTTAGCCACTTGTTTACGCATTTGTATTGCTACTAGTGGACGTACTAGTCTGTTATTCAATAGCTTAGATATTCGTGGTGCTTGTCGTTTTTTAGGTTTGCTTAGCAGCATTTTTTCTGCGACGTTATTTAATAAACGCTGCGGAACTGCTTCATCAATTAAACCTACTTTTTTCGCATAACTCGTGTTAATACTACGACCTGTCAGCATCATATCCATAGCAATAAGTGGGTTCATGTATCTTAAAATTCGGACAGTGCCTCCATAGCCTGGATGTATGCCTAATCTGACTTCTGGTAGCGATAGACGTGTTTTGGGGTCTTCTAAGGCAATGCGATAATCACAGGACAATGCCATTTCCAATCCTCCACCCATACAAAATCCATTAATGACTGCTATTGTTGGGCAGGGGATGTTGTCTAATTGATTAAAAACAGATTGTCCGTATTGAACCAGCTCAAGTGCTTCTTGGTGGTTGGTAATTTTGGTAAATTCTTTAACATCGGCACCTGCAACAAAGCCTTTATCTTTCAGAGAGGTTATGGCAATACCTTCAGGAAGATTTTTTGAATAGTGTACAAGTATTTGATTTAATTCTGAGAGTACCGCGGTAGATACTACATTCGCACTCGCGCCATCAACATCCATGCCTAGCCAGACAATTCCAGTCGGATGCTCTTCAATTTTCCAGTGCTGATATTCTTGCATGTGAACTTACTGCAAGTTTTCAACTAGCATTGCCCCACCTTGGCCACCGCCAATGCAAATCGTCGCAACACCCAGTTTAGATTTATTGCGTTGTAGGACATTTAAAAGATGATGGACGATTCGTGTTCCACTTGCTCCGACAGGATGCCCCATGCTGATAGCCCCTCCATCGACATTTAAGTTCTCGTGTGGCACTTCGCCAAAGGCTTTGTCTAATCCTAAATGTTCTTGACAGTACTCATTGTCTTTCCAAGCTGCCATACAAGCTAAGACTTGTGCTGCGAAAGCTTCGTTAAGTTCCCAAAATTCAATATCATTTGCAGTTAAATTATGTTCGCGCAGCATCGGTACTGTTGAATGCACTGGGCCTAATCCCATATACCTGGGATCTAATGCTGCCCAATTTGAGGCAATTAACCTTCCCATGACATTAAGTTTGTGTTTTTTAACTGCTTGCTCACTGGCCAGAATGATCCATGCTGCACCATCTGTAATTTGTGCACTATTTCCTGCAGTTATGTTGCCATGTTTTTTATCAAACACAGGCCTTAGTTTGGCAAGTTTTTCAATGCTGGAATCAGGGCGCACACCATCGTCTTTATCATAAGCCTTGCCTTTGTCGTCAAATACAAATTCCAATTCATTCTCAAAAATTCCATTTTCTTGTGCTTGTACTAAGCGCATGTGGCTTTCTACTGCAAACTGATCCATTTCTTCGCGAGTGATTTTAAATTTATGTGCTAGATTTTCAGCAGTTTGTCCCATTGATAATCCAACAACCGGATCTGTAAGACCTTTTAATAATCCAATCACCGGTGCAAAAAACTTCGGCCTTAATTTAGTGACAGTTTTTATTTTTTGCATGGGTGATTTAGCGCTATTCATGTCAGCTAACCAATTCACCATATGGTGATTGTAGAGAACAGGGGAGTGGCTCATGGCTTCTGTACCACCGGCTAGTACCATGTCAGACTTACCAAGCAATATATTTGAAAATGCTGAATCTATGGCTTGCATGCCCGATGCACAATTGCGTTGTACAGTCCATGCAGGGACTTTATCGCCACAACCCAAACGCAGACTGATAACGCGGGCAATGTTTACCTCATCTGCACTGGGGCCAACGCAGCCAACAATAACTTCATCCAATTCTTCGGGTGCAAAGGGTTGGCGCATCAGAAGCGGATTTGCAGCTTGAACTGCAAGATCAGAGGCCTGAAATGGTCCGGGTCTCCCGCGCGCTTTCAAAAATGGAGAACGACTACCATCAACGATATATACGCTATTTGTGCTCATTTAAACCTCAGTGTACGTTAGGACTACATCAAGCTAAAGTTTTTACAAGTTAAAGTAGTTTCTAGCTTTAGCATCTTTATTTACATCAAATACATAAGTACATTTTTTAAGCAGTAGTTTGGTTTTTGTTTCATGTGAAGCATAAATAAAGTAGTTTTTTGTCTGTATATGACCTTAAAAATGCGATGTGACTTTCCATTATTCTCCTCGTATTTAAATAATTAAATTTATGGAAATTCTGTTCAAACAATAGGAAAAGCAAATTGACTTCGTTAAAACAATCAGAAGACCTTAAAAGGCGAGATTTAGACAACATTTGGCACCCGTGTACGCAAATGAAAGATCATGAGCGTCTGCCGATGACACCAATCAAGAAAGGAAAAGGGGTGTGGTTAGAAGATTTTGATGGAAATCGGTATATCGATGCTATCAGCTCCTGGTGGGTGAATTTATTTGGTCATGCAAATGAAACGATTAGTGATTCCATCAAGCAGCAGCTCGATCAAATGGAACATGTCCTATTAGCAGGTTTTTCACATGAAGCAGTAATAAAGCTTTCTGAACAACTCGTGGACATCACACCCAAACCGCTACAGAAGTGCTTTTACGCTGATAATGGCTCTTCAGCGATAGAAGTAGCACTGAAGATGAGCTTTCATTATTGGAAAAATACGGGTAAATCGAAAAAGTGCAAATTTGTGAATTTAAGTAACTCCTATCACGGTGAAACCATTGGTGCCCTGTCTTTGGGTGATGTAGCCCTCTATAAAGAAGTTTACGAGCCATTATTGTTAGATGTTATCACCGTACCTAGTCCGGATAGCTACAACCGCGAGCAGGGTGAGAGTGAAGCTGACTATGCCAAGCGCATGTTTGTGCATATGGAAGAGACACTAGAACAAAATCATGAAGAAGTTTGTGCCGTAGTAGTAGAGCCTCTAGTGCAATGCGCTGGGTATATGCGCATGTATGCACCGGAGTATCTCATTCTTCTTAGAGACGCTTGTGATCGATATGGGGTACATCTGATAGCAGATGAAATCGCTGTTGGCTTTGGCAGAACGGGCACCTTGTTTGCTTGTGAACAAGCAAACATCAGCCCAGATTATATGTGCCTTTCAAAAGGCTTAACCGGAGGCTATTTACCACTTTCCGTAGTACTGACAACTAATACCATATATGACGCATTTTATGACGAATATGAAAATCTCACGGCATTTCTTCACTCGCATAGCTATACCGGTAATCCACTCGGTTGTGCGGCGGCACTTGGCACACTTGAAATTTTTAATTCCCAAGATGTGATTGGCGCGAACCGTAAATTAAGCCTAGAGTTTGCTAACCAATGTAAACGTTTTGAGGACCATCCTCACATAGGCGATATACGCCAACATGGCATGATAACCGCAGTAGAAATGGTAAAAGATAAAGTCAGCAAAGAATCATATCCATGGCAAGAGCGAAGAGGATTGGAGGTTTACAAGTATGGTTTAAAAAATGGTGCGCTATTGCGGCCGTTGGGCGATGTCATTTACTTCATGCCTCCCTATGTAATTACTGCTGAAGAAATTAAAATACTGGTGGATATCGCAGAACAAGGCATTGAAAATGCTGTTAGGTGAATTAATGGATGAGGTGAACATATTAGAATTTGTTTATGAAAATAATAATTAAATATCTAGCTAAACCCCAGCATAAAGATGCATTGGAAAAAGCTCTTCGTTCTATCATTGCTATAACGAGAAAAGCACATGGATGTGTACAATGCGACTTACATCCTTCACTTGATAATCGTCTTGTGTTTTTTTCCGATCAACTTTGGGATAGCGAAAAGAATTGGATGGAATATTTAGAGAGAAAGCATATGCAAGAATTTTCAATCCAAACAGAAGCGATGATTGATACTATTGATGTATGCGTGTCAGAGCATTAATTAAATTATTGCTCTCAATGCTCCTAAGAAGACATTTTTCAGAATAGGTAGAAAGGTAGAACAATGAATTCAGATACAGAAGCAGTCAAAGCATATTTCGACGCATGGGATAGTCACGATTCAGACGCGATCTTAAATACGCTCACACCAGATGGTACATATAGCGATCCTATAGGCGGTGAAAATTTATCAGGTCAGGCCTATGCTGATTATGCTAATTCACTATTCTCGGCATTTCCCGATCTGAAATTAGAGTTAATCAGTAATATTGTAGCAAGTAACGGTATGGTCGCAGCTCCCTGGTTGCTATTTGGAACACATAAAGGCCCAGTGGGTGATTTTCAGCCCACTAATAGAGCAATTACTTTACCTGGATGTGACTTTATTACAGTTGAGAATGGTAAAGTTAAAAAGGTCAGAGGATATTTTGACCCAGAATTCTTATTTAAACAGCTTAAATAATAATAAATTTATTAACTATGTTTGATTCTGGTCGAGAGAAATTCGCTTCATGCAAGTTTTGCACATCCGACGTCTACAGCGGTCAAAGCCGGCATTCATTAATTAATTGAACCTATAAAACTATATTGACACAGGAATGTCAGACAGAAAATTTGAGTAATATAGAAATGTCTTCCAGATATAGAAACGAAGGACGAGAGGTTTAAAGTAGTAGAAATTAAATAATAATTAAAAAGAGGTTGCTATGAAAAGAGATACAATATTAATGGGAGCTGCCAATTTTGGTCCAGGTGCCGTAACGATCTGGGATGGCTTCAGAGCATGGTTCAATAAGAAGGGGCTTCCTTTCGAATATATCTTGTATAACACCTATGATCGTCAGATCTCAGAACTTTTACTGGGCCATATCGATGTCGCGTGGAACGACCCTGGAGGATGGATTCGTAGTCAGCGGACAGCAGAAGCAGAGGGCAGGAAAGCTGAGGCTCTTGTTATGCGTGACGCTGATTTCGATGTTACTAGTGTTCTCGCGGTTCGTTCTGACAGTGAATTCCAAAGTCTTGCTGACCTCAAAGGTGCGACTATTGCTGTAGGCAACCCCGATTCAGTTGAATCAACGATGCTTCCTGTATTTGCAATGAAGGAAGCAGGTTTGGAACCTGGAAAAGACTACAAACTCTTAGTATGTGGGTCGTCAGATAACGGATATCGTCCATGGATTATGGACGGCGAGGCAGCGGCGGCTAAAGCAGTAGTCGAAGGTAAGGCTGATGCTGCAGGTCTATCAGAGGCTAACTATCAAGGATTTGGCAATGACGGTACATTTTCCGCTGATGACATGCGAGTACTAGAGTTCACACCAAAATATGATCATTGTAATTTGACTTACCTTGAGTCGCCCAACTCGGCACCTAGGGAACTGATCGATCGCATGACGGAACTCTTTCTTGAGATGTCCTACGATGATCCTGAATTGCAACCCTTTATGGAATTAGAATATGTCAAGCAGTGGAAACCTGGACGCACAACGCATTATGAGTCCATTGATCGAGCTTGGGATTTCACCGAGTCATTAGCAGGGGATATTTTGAAACCAGGTGTATAAAGCAATAAAAAGCATCTAGCGCTACTAATGTTCCAAATTGAGGTAACTTCAATACTGAGTATATGAATACCTTCAGTTGTGGTTTGAATCAAGCGCATCGCTAAATAGTCATCCCCAAACTTGCGATGCAGTCTCTACTAGTGTGCGCAGTTTTCTTTTTTCGTCATCGATGCCGAGTTCGTTACCTTCGATGGAAGTAGCAAATCCGCACTGAGGTGAGATGGCAAGTCGTTCCAGCGGGCAGTACTTAGATGCCTCCAGTATCCTCGATTGCAACATCTCAACACTCTCATGTCTAGGCGATTTTGTCGTGACTAGACCCAGCACTGCAATCTTGTCATCTGGAACCTTGGTTAAGGGCTCAAAAGAACCCGAACGGTCATCATCATATTCGAGCATGAGTCGATTTGCCTTAATTCCAGTGAAAATTTGGGATGCAATTTGATCGTATCCACCTTCTACCAACCATCTACTCCCTTGATTTCCGCGACATAAGTGAAATGCAAAAGTAACACCAGGACGATTTCCGATAACGTGATTATCAAGATCTAAACCGAAGTTCAACCATTGATCTCCGGGTTTGCCTCGTTTTGCGTAAAATTCCCGAAACTTCGGATCCAGCAATAAGGTGTAATGTGGTGCATCGATTTGAAAATATGTGCATCCAAGGTTTACGAGTTCATCTACGTCTTCTTTCAGTAAATCTGCCACGGCACCTAGGTATTCCTCTGCATTCCGGTACGCACCTTTCGAGCGCTCGGTGTCCCAAAAGTTCGCAAACAAACTAGGGCTGGGGATAGTGATCTTCATCGTACGATCGGTTCTAGCACGCACATAGGTATACTCCTCGGTACCCAGTGATCGCCGCCGGCGTAGGGGTTCTAATACTGCAAGTGGAGGGCGCTCGATCGATTTCTCGCCTAGATCATCGCTTTGCCAATCACCCCATAAAAATGCATTGATGTCCCATTCACTAAAGCCACTGTAAGATTCACAAACTTGACTCTGAAACGAAAGACGGCGCATTTCACCGTCAGTGAGCACTTCCAGCCCGGCTTCTTCTTGCAGACGCACAGCGGCATCCACTGCGGCGTCCTCGATACGCTTGAATTCAGGCGGGGAGATTTTATTTTCTCTGCGCAAATGCAGCGCTTCAATTAATTCGGGAGGGCGCAATAGACTGCCAACAACATCAGCGCGTGCCTTGATCATAATTCCTCCGTTTTCGGCCACTTTATTGAGTATATGGATGTGCGAATATGAAATCCATCAAAGACGATGCAACAGATTTGAGACAGCCGAGATAAAAGCTTCTGCTTCGACCGCCATGCATGGCGGAAGTGCAGAAATTGCACGACTACATGGATGTAGGAGTTAGAACGAAGCAGGAAGCCCGAGTCGAGGAGCAAATTTCTGTCAGTCAATAGCTGTTATTCGTATAGGATATTCTTAGGGCACAATAGCTAGGCGTACTTTTGAACTTTGACTCTTGGCGTTTAAAATTTTTTCTAAACAATCTTCGAGTTCTTCAATGATCTCTGAATCACCATTCAGCTTTCCAGCATCTCCATTACGTATTGCAGTTATCAAAGGATTTAAAACAGATTCTAATTCGTCTGGATTAATATAGTTAGGTTCAATATCTCCACCATATTCTTCTGCCAAAATTGAATGATCGTAGAAATCACTTAGTTTCTTAACATTTAATTGCTCTGCGAGTTTATCCAATGATTTTTCATTTACTAGGAGAAATGAATGATCCCAATCATCTTCGTCACTATCTTCGCTTAATACCCAAATAGTGTTTCCCATAATTAAATTACTCTTGTATTTATAAAGATGAGAATTTTGGATAATCAATATGTCCGCATTGGATCGTTAGTGGGCATTCACGTAAAAAGATACTGAGTTTAAAGTCACGGCACAACTCATATTCGCTAATCTATGAGCTCAGGTGATTTAATCACAATTTCAACGCGACGATTTAAACTTCTACCGGCATTAGTTGTATTGGATGCAACCGGAACTTCCTCACCAAAGCCACGAGTCTCAATACGAGTGGGCTGAATGCCACGCGCTATTAAGAATTGTTTCACTGCATCTGCACGCTGCAATGACAGGCGTTTATTAGAATCCGCTTCACCCATACTATCTGTATGACCTTCAACGATGATCTCGCGTTTTTCATTATCAATTAAATACCGCACTAAAGGTTCCAGCCTTTTTTGCGATTGAAGTTTTAATTTGGAGCCACCTGTATCAAACAATAAATCATTGATCACTAGAATGGTTCCGCGACTGGTTTCTTCAGCTTTGTATTCGCCTAAGACTTGTTCTAATTCTTTAATACGAGCTTGAGCTTGGCGAGTTTCCATGGAGGCCCGTTTAGCATCCATGCGACGCGCATGAGCGATCATTTCGTTTTGTTGTAATTTTAAATTTTTCAGTTCTTGTTCTTGGTGATATTTTGCTAATAGTTCTTGTGCAATTTGTTGTTTGCGTTTAGCAAGATAAATATGGTGGTCTACACGGGTTAGATTATTTTCATCAAGTGCAGTTTGAGCTAATCCCAGTTGTTCTTCTGCTTCAAACAACGATACCGAAGCAACTTGATTGATATCAGGAATAGCTTTAGTTTTGTTTAGTTCTATGTTGGCATCATTCAAAGGTGTATAAGATTTAGGAGCGCTTGCGCATCCTGAAATAAAAATTAAAAAAACAAATATTAAGTATTTCACTTTCAACTTAATTATTAAGCGGTGCTACATTAATGGGTTCACGCCACTTTAGTTCTTGGTTTAAATTCGAAATACTGCCTTCAAGTTGTTTGACCTCTCCGTCTACGATTAAACGTTGAGTCTTAATCTGAATCCATTCAACGTCCACTAAAATTTGTTGTGCAAGTTGTTCGCTGAGCATATAGTCTTTGTTCGCTTCTAAATTTTGCGCTTGTACAAGTTTTGTTTTTACAGCGTCAATATCATTACCAACGTGTTTACGATAGTTAGCATGATCCACACTCGCTACTGCTACTTTTGCTTGTGGCAGTGTTGTTGATGGAGGAGTAGACGCGCATGCTGACAATAAGCAAACGAGTACGAGCAAATTCTCTTTCAAAGCAAATCTTTTTAGTGTGAAACTTGTCGCAGTCATATATTACTTTTAGCTTACTTGGTCGTAATTTTATTATCGATTGAACCGTTTTGTTTTACATCAGTCGTAATCATAACTATAGTTTAAGACATCCATGCCATATATTAGTTTGTTGTTGCAAAATTTAACATGAAAATAGTCTATTGGGTGCTTGGCATTTGCCTTATGTTGAACCCTTTCCAACTCCTGGCGGAACGTTATCCATTGCCTAAAAAAGGTGACTCTATGGTTGGTCAAATGTCTGTCATTACCACAAAAGACTCTGATACTTTCATCGAGTTGGCACGACGTTATGGTTTGGGATTTCAGGAATTAGTGCTAGCCAACCCTGGTGTTGATCCCTGGTTGCCTGGTGAAGGAACACAAATAGTTGTTCCAACCCGTTTCATTCTGCCAAATGTGAAACGCGAAGGTTTAGTGTTAAACCTTGCCGAAATGCGTGTTTATTACTATCCAAAGGAATCTCCCGGCCACGTTCACACTTACCCTATTAGTATTGGCAAAGATGGATGGAGCACTCCACATAGCCGTACTAGGGTAATCGCCAAAACAAAAAATCCCACTTGGACTCCGCCGGAATCCATCCGCAAAGAGCATGAAGAGAGAAATGATCCGTTGCCACCAACAGTTCCTCCTGGGCCAGATAATCCGCTTGGTAAATATGCTATACGTTTAGGTTTACCAGGTTATCTTATTCACGGTACAAACAATCCACGTGGTATTGGCATGAAAGTAACGCATGGGTGTATTCGTTTACATCCCGACGATATTCAGGATTTATTTAGTCGTATTCCAATAGATACTCCCGTAACTATTATCAACCAGCCATATAAGCTTGCATGGCAAAACGGCAAACTTTATGCCGAGATGCACCCCAACGAGGGGGATGAGAGTGGAAGTAACTCGAGGTATTTAACACAGTTTGTACAAGCAATTATTGGTGCTACTAAGTCAAAAGAAGACTACCAAGTGGATTGGGAACTTGCTAACCAAATGGCAAGAAATAAAACGGGTGTTCCGATTTCAGTCGGTACTAAGCTTGAATAGTTGAATTCATAATATAAAACATATGAACATAAAAAAAGGCCCGTAAACCGGGCCTTTTTGTTTATCTTAAAGTTTAAGATAAATATAGCTTGAGCTCACTCCCTTACTTAGAACCCATAGAACCGTCAAACATGCGGCTCATGCGACGTGAATTTGCATCACAACATGCTTGAGCAGCGTTTGCAGCGTCTTGAGCAGCTAATGCTAAATCTTTAGCAGTTGCAGCATCATAAGCAGCAGAGTTTGCAGTACGTAAAGCTTCTTCAGCGATTGAACGAACCTCTGCCAATGGATCACCTTCAGGCTCAGCCATTGTCTCAGTAGTTTGGCAACCAGTAGCGAAAATAGCTGCAAACCCAATTACTGCAGGGACTAGAAGTTTCTTAGTTAGCATATTATTAACTCCGAAGTTATTTAGATTGATAATCGTACGATTGATTAATTTCATTGTTCGTTACACTTCCACTTAACTTCCCAGATGGACACCAAATAGCCATAAGACATTCAGTGCTGTAACGGAACGACGGTATTGTAAGTAAAAACGTTATATTTACCAAGCTTATTATGCGCAGTGTCTTAAAATTGATCGCTAACTGAAGAAAATATGGAAGTAGAACCAAAATATTCCACTGTAAGAATAGTGATTTATTAATTTAAATCTTTGGGGCATATATGGTTAAATAATCACCAGATAATTTTAGGTTGCTGGTGTAATCTAAGATCAAGTTGCGCTAAACTATTTTTAAATGTTAGCTAAAGTCTTGTAAAACAAGGTATTATTGACTACCACAAAAAATAATTGAGACTTAACATAATCAAATAAAGTTTATAAAGTCAGATTCAGAATAACGAACAACACATTTAGAGAGAACAAGGAACGATGATTCATAGTGCTGCTCCCAATGAAGACAGACGTATTACACGACGTAAACGATCTCCTTCAAACTTACATTTATATTGTCCACAACTCAGTATCAAGCGAAGTAGGCCCGTAAATTTAAGTACGCGGGGTGCGTTCTTAGACTATATTCCTGATCATGCCTATGTAGGGCGGAGAGTCCAATTAGTGTTTTCTGTATCGGAGCGAAATACTATTAAGCTGATTCGCGTTTGGGCAGTTGTAGTGCATCTATCTAATGAGGGAATAGGATTTGGGTTTACTCATAAATATCGATCATCACGATCAATAAATAACAATAGAAAATCTTTATAATACACTGAAAATTATAAGGATATTACTAATTTCACACTAAATTATCTAATTCGACAAAGTTGATCCGCTTCACTTTATGAAGCCCAATTCCATGTTTATATTAATGCCATAACTTTGGAGAGTTAGAGAGCTCACTTGATGGAAAGCGCTAAAGCTGTACCTAAGGTCTATGTGCATCGCGAGGCAGATAGGCGCTTAGAAACCACATCTGTACAATTTCCTTTGCTAGATAGCGATTTTAATATCGTTCGTCAGGATAGGCGACGCATTGTCGATCGACGCAGATCTAATCTCAAATTAATATGGCAGGAAAACCAGCCCATCCGTAATACTAGCTTTCTTACTCTAGAGTACAATTCTCAAAGCTTCTATTTTGACAAACGCCTGAAAAAATTTAATTTAGGTCGTTCTCATCAGTCTGATTTGCGCATTGAAAATCGATTTGTATCAAAGCACCATGCTGTCATTAATTACGAAAATGGGGAATTCGTACTTAAAGACAATAGTTTAAATGGTACATTTATTTATATGGAAGACCTCGGCAAAATTCGTATCCATGGTCAAAAAGTATATTTGTATGGAAAAGGTTTAATTAGCCTCGGTACGCCGATCGGACGTAATCAAGAATCCATTATCAGCTTTAATTGCGACTAATAATTTTCTGTCGCTTATAGCACTTTCTTATTAAGCTAAATATTGCGCTGGGCAAAATATGCACAGCAATGGCATAATTTACCAAATTAGGAATAACAACAATAAACTTATTAGTATTAGTGTTTAACCAACAACATTAATATGCCTATCAGTAGTACAAGCAAAGCAAATAGTAAATTAATAGATAGCGACATGGGCTTATCTTTTTTATTGTTATGGGGTGTATTTTTAATATTTGTCGATTGTATGCTGATTTAAGATAAATATTTACAACAAATATATAGTGGTTAAAACGTGGATAAATTTCGCAGGCGAGTAAATGATTTACTTACCGTTGCAAATATAAAGGTTGGTGGAAATCAAGCATGGGATATACAGGTTCTTGATGATCGTTTTTATAAACGAGTGTTAGCAGAGGGTTCTCTTGGTTTGGGAGAGTCGTACATGGACTGTTGGTGGGAAGTTGAATCATTAGATCAATTATTTTGCAAAATTTTATCTTCTGACATTGAACATCGTGTAAATACTAAAAGCTTTATTTGGTTAGTTTTACAATCAAGACTATTCAATCTTCAAAGTATTCGTCGTGCCTTTCGTGTAGGTGAAAAGCATTATGATATTGGTAATGATTTATTTAATAAAATGCTTGATAAGCGTCTAACTTATACTTGCGGTTACTGGAAAAATGCAAATACGCTTAATCAAGCTCAAGAGCATAAACTTGATCTTGTATGCCGCAAAATTGGTTTGAAAGAAAATCAACGAGTATTGGATATTGGTTGTGGATGGGGAAGCTTTATAAAATTTGCTGCAGAACGTTATGGCGCTCAAACCGTTGGAATTACAATTTCTAAAGAACAGGCAGAATATGCCAAAGAAAATTGTAAGGATTTACCTGTCGAAGTTAGGTTGCAGGATTACCGTGAATTGGATGAAGAGTTTGATCATATTATTTCTCTAGGTATGTTTGAACATGTAGGTCCAAAAAATTATAAAACTTATATGCAAGTAGCGTCGCGATGCTTAAAGGAAAACGGCTTATTTTTGTTGCATACTATTGGGGCAAACTACACGCGCCATAGCCCTGACCCATGGATAAATAAATATATTTTCCCTAATGGAGTGTTGCCTTCAGCAGGAGATATTAGTACTTCGTTTGATAAAATATTTGTTTTGGAAGACTTCCATAGTTTTGGCCCAGATTATGATAAAACATTGATGGCGTGGTTTAATAATTTTGATAAAAGTTGGAAGCAACTATGTGATAAATATGGTGAGCGATTTTATAGAATGTGGAAATATTACTTATTAGGTTGTGCGGGTGCTTTTCGTGCTAGGAATATACAACTATGGCAGTTCGTTTTCTCTAAACGAGGTGTGCCTGGCGGCTACACTCCGGTTAGATAATAAATTTTTAGTGTTCAATTAAATGCCACAATTTATATCCATTTCAAAAGCCGCAGCTTTAGCAAATGTACTTGCAAAAGAAATTCAAGAAAAAATTGATAATAAACAGTTAGCCTCCACGCGTGGCAAAATTCATCTTGATGATTTGATAAATTGTTACCCACAAGCAAAGATAGATCAGGTTGATATGGTGTCTTTGGTGGAAAAAATTAAAGAGCAATCATATGAAGCTGGCGCTGCCAAAGTGCATGGTGATGTCAGTTTTGCAGAGCTTAAGCAAGAGATACTTAAATATAAAGCCAATGCAAAGTACTATCACGAACAAGCTAGTAAATACGAAGACTTAATTTTACATATTCAAGAAAATTTAGCTGATATCCAAAATCGTAATCCGGATGATCATCGCGCACAGCGGTTAATCGACTGGATTGAAAAACGTATGCAGGAAATACATCGAAATGACTAGCATAATTAACTAAAAAGCAATAAATATTCGTTAGGCTATCTTCATGCAAATTCCGAAATTTCTCACGTCAAGTTTAAATAAACTTAATCTTAACCATAAAAATTTATTGTTTGGTAATTTCATCACGATCACTTGAATGCGAGGCATCTTTTTTAAAGATATTGAAGAGATCTATTCCAAAATAACTTAGACAGCTTAATAATAAAATGGTGGCGGCTGCTTCATCCAGATTGCCAATAATTGGAAAATTGTCAGGAATAATCTCGATGAATCCCGCGCTAGGGTTGAAAATATAGACCAGTGAGATTATTCCTAAAATTGCTATAACTATACTTTTCATGGAAAGTAATAATTAAGAGGAAACATCCTTGTTAAAATTAAATTTGGATTAATCTAGTACAAAAGTGATTTTTAGTACAACACGATGTTCTTCTATTTCACCACCTTTGACAGTTACCTGGTGATCTTTAACCCATGCACTTTTCACACCTTTTAAGGTTTTGTTAGCACGAGCAATACCCGTTTCGATTGCATCCTCGTAGCTTTTACTAGATGAAGCGCTTATTTCAGAAATTTTTGCAACACTCATTATGAGGATCTCCTTTGTTATTAGTATTAAATGTTGTGTAATCTAGCTTACCTTAGTTGTTAAAAAATTGTAATCTGAATAGATGTCACGTCCTGTAATGGTTAATATAACTTTCCACAATAAAGACTATTTGATATGAAAACACCACCACGCCCACATTTAGAACGTTTATTGCAAGCTGTTTCGAGTATGCCTGCATTGAAAACAGCTGTTGTTCACCCCGTAGGCAGGTCATCGTTGTTAGGGGCAATAGAAGCTGCGGAGGAAGGATTGATTTCACCAATACTTGTGGGTCCAAAGCAACGAATTGAGGAAGTGGCTGATGAAGAAAATTTAGATATAAGTAGATACAAAATTATGACATCGAAACATAGTCATGATTCAGCAAAGCTTGCAGTTGAATTGGCTCGAGAGGGACAAGTATCAGCAATTATGAAGGGTAAAGTGCATACAGATGAACTCATGAGTGCCATTGTAAGTCGTGAAGGAGGTCTGCGCACGGGTAGAAGAATGAGTCATGTGTTTGCATTTGATGTACCCACTTACCCACGTCCTCTGTTTATTACTGACGCAGCAATCAACATCGCTCCCGATTTAGAAACTAAAGCTGATATCGTGCGCAATGTTATTGATCTTGCTCATATACTTGATATCTCTAGTCCTCGTATTGCTATTTTATCTGCAGTAGAAACAGTTACTTCAAAAATTGAATCAACTTTGCATGCTGCGGCATTATGCAAAATGGCCGATCGTGGGCAAATAAAAGGCGGTCTCTTAGATGGTCCGCTTGCATTTGATAATGCTATTTCTGAAGAAGCCGTTAAGATCAAAGGAATTGAGTCAAATGTGGCGGGTAAGGCTGAAGTTTTAGTCGTACCGGATATAGAAGCCGGGAATATGTTAGCTAAACAATTGGAATATTTAGCTAGGGCAGAAGGTGCTGGAATTGTATTAGGGGCAAAAGTACCGGTAGTACTTCCTAGTCGAGCAGACGATGCTGTAAGTCGTCTAGCAGCATGTGCATTGGCGGTAATTATTTTCAATAGTAAGAATCGTTAACTAATGAAAAATATTTTAGTGATTAATGCTGGCTCTTCCAGCGTAAAACTTTCTGTTTTTGATGTTACTAAACAAGATTTAACAAAAATAATTCATGCGCGGGCCGTAAGACTTTTTCACCAAGATGCACAAATTACTATTAATGACAAAGAAGAAAGAGTCTTAGTTGAAAAAGATTTAGCAGAAATAACGGTTAAAGAGCCCAATCACAAAGTTGCAATTGAATTTTTTCTTGGTTGGTTGTCACAACAACCTGAAATAAACATAGAAGCAGTTGGCCACCGTGTGGTGCACGGCGGGCCCAAATATTCAAGACCTGTCGTTCTAACCGATGATGTCATAAGTGATTTAGAGGCTTTTAAACCACTTGCACCATTGCATCAAGAACACAACTTAGCCCCTATTCATGTGATAAAAAATTTATACGCTGATTTATTGCAAATAGCTTGCTTTGACACAGCGTTTCACCAAACTATGCCTGACGTTGCAAAGCGTTTTGCTTTACCAGGTAAATATTACAAAGAAGGCGTGATGCGTTATGGATTTCATGGCTTATCATATGAGTACATCTTGGAGGCATTATCAGAACAACAAAGCATAGATAATAAAAAAATAGTAATAGCGCATTTAGGAAATGGCGCGAGTATGTGTGCCATAGAAAATGGTAAATCAATTGCTACGACTATGAGTTTTACCCCCTTGGATGGTTTGGTAATGGGGACGCGATGTGGTGATTTAGATCCAGGGGTTATCTTGCATTTGTTAACGCATTATGAGTTATCCTCGACAGACATAACTGATTTGTTATATAGAAAGTCAGGCTTACTGGGTCTGTCAGAAGAAACAAACAATATGCGTAAATTATTAAGCTCTAATTCAAAGACCTGTGTTGAAGCAATAGATTTATTTTGTTACCAAGTTAATCGATTTATAGGTATGCTGGTTGCCGAATTAGGTGGCATTGATCAAATTGTTTTTACTGCGGGTATTGGTGAAAACTCAGCAGTAATTCGGGCTAAAATTTGCATGTTAGCAAGTTGGATAGGTGTAGAAATAGATGCAGAATCTAATGAGAATAATGAAAATAAAATTAGTGGGCAAAGTAGTGCTGTTGAAGTATTTGTAATTCCAACGAATGAAGCATTAATGATTGCAAATCATACGCATAGAATGATGAACAATAGTAAATAATTTTTTAAATACAATTACCATGAGAAGAAGAACCTATCGTTACGGGCATCGTGGAAATCGTAGAGGAGGCGCGATACGTTTGCTGCCAATTGTTTTATTTGGTTTGTATTTAGCGTATTACTATTTTAGCAATCAAGAAGAAGTTGCAATGACTGGGCGCTCACAACTAATAGACATTTCTCACGAACAAGAAATGGCATTAGGTTTACAGAGTTACCAACAAATTTTATCTGAATCAAATGTGCTTCGTTCTGGACAGGCCGTAGATCTCGTCCGTGAGATTGGATATCGCTTGGCTAAGGTTATAGATCATGATCCGGGCTTTGAGTGGGAATTTAATGTTATTGATTCTGATCAGGCTAATGCCTTTGCTTTACCGGGAGGCAAGGTCGCTGTTTATACCGGTATTCTGCCGATTGTGCAAAATGTTGATGGCTTAAGTGCGGTCATGGGGCATGAAATTGCTCATGCGGTAGCAAGGCACGGCGCCGAGCGCATGGCGCACCAAAAGTTAGTCCAATATGGCAGTATGGCTGCAGGTATGGCATTGGGCTCTATGGATGCGGGTACACAGAAAATGGTGATGAGTGCATTGGGTATGGGTGCACAATATGGTGTTTTATTACCTTTTTCCCGCAAACATGAATCAGAAGCTGATTATATGGGTTTGATTTATTTAGCAAGAGCTTGTTTTGACCCCCGCGAAGCTCCAAAAATTTGGGTAAGAATGGGAGAGCATAGTAAAGGTCAACCCTCAGAGTTTATGTCAACACATCCCAGCCATGAGACACGTATTCGTCAACTAAATGATTGGATGCCCGAAGCGCTTGCAGTTAGAGAAAAGTACTGTGAATCATAATTGCTAATTGCAATTTTTATGCACAATAAAGTTCAAATAAATGTAATCAAATACGTTGTGAGTATTTGATATAAAATACTTCACATAGAAACAGTAAATCGAATAGAATAATGTTTATACAAAGTGTAATAACTGACGCCAGCCCAGTTTTACCAAATTTAATTAACTAAAATGGAGAAGTCGATGAAAATTAAAAGAATTTTCACTACAGTTATAGCATCAAGTTTGCTCATAAGCCCATTTATTATTTTTGCTGAGAATCAGGCAGCTAAAGAAGCCGGTGAAATGGTTAAAGATGCTGGTAGCGCTACAGCCACCGCAGTAAAAAAAGTAGCGAGTGCAACTGCTAGTGATGCTTCGTCTGCTTTACCGAACGCAAAAGCAGGTGAGTGCTACGCAAAAGTAATTATTCCCGCTGAATATAAAACCGAATCTCAAACCGTAACCGTTAAAGAAGCGTCGTCTAAAATTGAAATTATCCCTGCCAAATACGAATGGACCGAAGAGAAAGTTCTAGTAAAAGAAGCTTCTAAAAAGTTAATCCCTGTACCCGCTACATATGAAAATGTGACTGAAAAAGTGCTTGTTACCCCAGCTGAAAAAATTTGGACTAAAGGCGCCAAGAAAAATGCTGGTCGTGCAAATGCATCTATTTTAGCGGGTGCTGTTTCGAATGGCTTAAATTTAGCGGATGCAAAAGTTGGAAGTTGCTATGCCGAATATCACATACCTGCTCAATATAAAACCGAAACTCAAAAAGTACTTAAAACGGAAGCTTCACACAAAATTGAAATTATTCCTGCTAAGTATGAGTGGAGCGAAGAAAAAGTACTTGTAAAAGAGGCTTCTTCTAAACTAATTGAAGTACCTGCTATGTATGAAACGGTTACTGAAAAAGTATTAGTAAAACCCGCTACTACAGAATGGAAAAAAGGTCGTGGACCTGTTGAGAGGATAGATGGCAGTACCGGTGAAATAATGTGTTTGGTAGAAGTACCCGCTGTATATAAAACAGTTAGTAAACGTGTACTAAAAAACCCTTCTACAACCAAGAAGGTCGATATTCCTGCTGAATATAAAGTTGAGAAGGTCCGTAAGCTAGTAAGTCCTTCGAGAGAAAAGAAGATCGAAATTCCTGCTACCTACGAGACTGTAACCAAGCGAATGAAAACTGCTGATGAAAAAGTCATGTGGGCACTCAAAGGTAGCAGTGTTGGAGGTAACGGGAAAGCAACAGGTTCTGAATTATGCCTTAAAGAAGTTCCTGCAGTTCATAAGACTGTAAAACAGAAAAAGGTAAAAACACCTGCAACCACTAAAGTTGTGGAAGTACCCGCTGAATATAAAGTAATAAAAAAGCGTAAACTTGCTTCACCTGCTACAGAAAAGAAAATAGAAATACCAGCTAAAACTCAGGTAGTTTCCAAGAAAGTTAAGGTTGCTGAAGAGACTATGCAATGGAGACCTGTGTTATGTGAGACAAATATGAGTGATACAACAATCACTGATATACAACGCGCATTAAAAAAAGCAGGTCATAATCCTGGCCCTATTGATGGAAAAATTGGAAACCAGACTTTAGTTGCAGTAGATGCATTCCAAAGAGCAAATGGTTTGCCACGTGGCGGATTAACACTGCAAACTCTAGAGAAGTTAGGCGTTAAGATATAGCTTTCTAATTTCTTTAATCTAATTTCAAGGCTTCTTAGTTCTTTAAGGAGCCTTTTTTTTATATCAAGCAAATAAAAACCAAATGTTCAAAGCTGTTTCATCCGAATTTTTAGTGCCTTTTGATGACAGTTTTTCCTTGAGTGAAGTTTCTGCTTCACCATCTGCTTCGTTTGATGTCAATAAAGATTATAAAAAGAAGCTGGAAAAAGTCGTTGAGGATATGCATGATTTGCAAAGAATACTATATGCACACGATAAACATGCGTTGCTAATTGTATTCCAGGCGATGGATGCCGCGGGTAAAGATTCTACCATCCGTGCTGTTATGTCTGGGATCAACCCTGCAGGTTGTCAAGTATTTTCATTTAAGAAACCATCTAGCACAGAACTTGATCATGACTTTTTATGGCGCACAAATAGATGTATGCCCGAAAGAGGCCGAATTGGGATATTTAACCGCAGTTACTATGAAGAAGTGTTAATTGTGCGAGTGCATCCAGATATCTTAGAGTATCAAAATCTACCTGACAAAATTAATTTCGATACGATATGGCAAGAACGTTATGAGTCCATTCAAGACATGGAAAAACATTTAGCGCGAAATGGGACCGTAATTTTAAAATTCTGGCTAAATGTCTCAAAAGAAGAACAAAAAAACCGTTTTTTAGCTCGTATTGATAATCAAGAAAAAAATTGGAAATGGTCTTCAGGAGATTTAAAAGAACGGGCGCATTGGCAAGATTATATGCAAGCTTATGAAGATGCTTTGAGAGCAACTTCCAAGCCATGGGCACCCTGGTATGCCATTCCTGCAGATGACAAACCTTATATGCGCTATAGCGTAGCAAAGATTGTCAAAAAAACGTTAGAAAGCTTAAATTTAAAATATCCTAATCTTGATGACGAGGAAAGAAACAACTTAAATGTAGCCAAAGAGCAGCTATTAAATGAATGAAAGGATATCCAAAATTTTATCCAGGAGGCCAGTTAAAACTTCTTCCTGCTAGTAGGTGAACATGTAAATGGAACACTGTTTGACCGGCATTCTCACCATTATTTATAACAAGTCGAAAAGCATCTTTCACTCCTAAATCTTGTGCTATTTCACCTGCTTTTAAGAGTAGGTAGCCTAGAATATTCTGATCGTCACTACTCGCATCAGCCACCTTCGCTATTTCTTTTTTTGGGATGATTAGGACATGAATCGGAGCTTGAGGATTTACATCTTTAAATGCGAGACATTGATCATCCTCATAAACAATTTCTGCAGGAATTTCTTTGCGAATGATTTTGGAAAAAATAGTTTCACTCATTGTTCATTACTGCGGTTGCATTTAGAGCTTTCAACTTACCATTTCAAGCAATTTATTTTGAATCCATTCAAGACGTGAAATCTGTTTAAGGTCGCTATTTTTAGCAAGAACTAGAATTCCATCTTTTACAATAACTTCATTATTTGATGTGTCGTCAATACATGTCCAATTTTTTCGGTCAATGATGGAGCAATTTGAAAATGTATTTGATTGATCTTTGTCATTATAGGTTACTGTATTATTTTCTTTATTTATGACGTATACAGAAGTAGGGTTGTTAATCCATTCACCTTTACAGTAGGTGTTATCCAAGATCATATTGTCACAAGTTTGAGTATAGACGTGCAGCTTCGCGCTATAAGGGTTTATGTCATATACCCACAGGATACAGGCCACGCCTGCAAGCACTAAAATCGCGAGAATAAAATCACTAAAGCTCATTTATATACCTCCCAATTTGAGAGATAAGTATAGCTATAGCTGAACGTGGTTAAAAGAGAAGTAGAATAATCTCTATGGTAAATCGATATTAGTGGGACTATTTAGAACCAGCCACCCATATCAAAACGAAGTGCAAAACCAATAGCATCTTCATCTACATCGCCCACAGCGGGAACGTAATAGGTTTTTAATGATGCGCGACCATTTGATAGAGTTATATAAGGTACTGCTGCTAGTCTGGGGGAAAAGCCACTGTCATAACCTGTCACAATTCCACCTAATATGCCCAGACCAAACCAATCTGCACCAACTGTGCGTTCATGACCAACCCCCCAATAGGTGCTGAATTTATCGATACTATTTTCAAAAAAGCCGCCTGCAAAATAATAACCATCCAGATGGTACTCCAAACCAATCCCTGGGTTAAATTCGTTAAAATCATCTTCACTATCTTCGCTAGGATGATAAGAGGCAAGATTTACTTGAACGTATAAACGTCCATCTTCGAGAATAGATTCATTCTTACCGGAATAGAATTTACCTTTTTGACTTTTCTCATGGTCATCAGGCACAGAGTAGACTTCTTCCGATTTAGCAATCTCAAAACTTTCGCTTGAATCACTAGTTTGATCGTCTGCCAAAGAAGCATTTAAGAAGCAAAGTGACAAAAATGCTGAAATTAGTATTTTTTTAATCATGGCAATATTTTGCATATCCATATGCCCCCGACATAAGTTATATAAGATGATAAAACAATAATTTGTAGAGAATTTTTTCGAAATGCTATTGGGACACAAAAGCAATCAATAAGGGTATTCTGACCGATGAAGGACGCGAATTTTGGGTATGAAAAGCAGGCATTTGCAGGAATTATTCAAGCGACTGGCCTGTCGCCCAGGTTCATGAAAACCTTGAAGTCTAGGCGAGAGTTCTCAAGCTATCTCAGTAGCGCCCTCAAGGAAAATACATAAAGCTCCGATAATCATCGAGATTGCCATATAGATATATTGTTCAAAAACGAAATAGAACAGACCAATAATTACGAGAGAAGCACCAAGGAAATACAATGTAATTCCAGACACTAGGTCTTTTTTGCGTTTTTTCAGTCCAGATATGAGGAGCTTGATGCCCGTGATCAATAAACTTATAAAAAATACTAGCCAAATTAAATGAAACAAAATGGAATTTGACATAAAAGAGAAACCATTCTGATTCAAAGTATGATAAATACCAGGAATAATTTTACTCAACCAGAATATGCCTATAGCCGCTGCGGCAATACATATCACACCAATGATAAATGTAAGAACACTAAAAATTGGGTTCGCAGATTGATGGTGTGTACTTTGCATGGTGCTTAGAATTCTAAATTTCTATTCTATCACTAGTGGCGATTTATTGGCTTTAGCGCGAATCCAATTCAATGATTTAAGTACTTTCGGTGAGGATACTAACTTTCTCTCAAGGCGATACTTGCCCGGGAAATTCATA
This sequence comes from Gammaproteobacteria bacterium, assembly GCA_028279275.1. Taxonomy (GTDB): domain Bacteria; phylum Pseudomonadota; class Gammaproteobacteria; order UBA4575; family UBA4575; genus JABDMD01. Next base: position 370,500 of record JANQOB010000002.1, read on the forward strand.
AAAAATAGACCCATGAGGATTGTGAGTATTCCTTGACCAGGTAGTACTAGCATTAAAATACCTAGTACAACAAATATAAATCCAAATACATTTTTGAGGCCAGCGAGAAACCGAGTGATTAAAGGATGAGCACTTTGCTTGCTAATACGCACACGATAGTGTTCATGAAAATAATCTTGTGGAATATTGATTACGATCCAGGGAATGATCGCTATACTAATAATCAATAGTGCAGCTGATATCCACGCAAGAATTATAAATTCATTTTTATAGTTAAATAAGAGTTCAAGCATATTCAGAGAGGTTAATTTTACCTACTCTAAATATAGAAAAAACACTTATTTTACCAGACTCGCAGTTTTCTAATATAAAGATTAATTGCAGTGAGTAAGTCTTTAGCAGGCATGGACTTTATAACCAAAGAATCTGAGTTTTTTAATATATCAACTAAATTTTCAGTTGCTTGAGTTACGAGGTATTGTTTTAGTTCATATAAAGTAGGGGGCTTGCCAATCTGATTTTTATAGTGTGAAACAAATATTGGCTCGACTTCTCTGATTAAATAATTTGGATCTAACAATGCAGATGACATATCACTATTGGAAGTAAACTGTATAGTTAGAAATATATTAATTTAGAACATAAATTTAGTGAATGCCGCTGAAGCTAGTTTTTATAACCGATGAGCATTTAATTAATAATATGAAAATACTTTACATAACTAAGTTTATAGTTATCACATTACTTACAACTACAATATGCGCTTGTGGCGCAATTCGTTGGCACTCTGTAGAACAAATTCCGGCGGAATCAAAAGCCTATATACGTGACGGTGTTTTTCTTTCAGGTAACTATATACGTAGCGCAACAATCGCAGAAATAGACGGTAAAAAGGTCAAAGAATCAAAAAAGGGTTTATATGAAATTAGTGTAGGTGTTCATGAAGTCAAAATTTACTGCGATGAAGCAAAAGGTGAATTCAACTCAAATGAGTTAGAGGGTAAGTCAAAGATTTTAAAGTTTGACGCTCGGATTCAAAGAACCTATTTAGCGCGCTGCACACCTTTTACTCACTGGTGGATTGAAGATTCAGAAAATGAAGCAGTAGTTGCAGGTGAAAAATATGATTAAATTTGAATAGGCTTTTTTACTAATGTGCTATATTCATTGCAATCGATGGCTGATTTGCAAGCGTTATTCTTTCGATCAGATCATCCAAAGAAGTTTCAGCTATCTCTTTTGTGAATGCTGTACGAAAAGTACGGAGTATACTCATACCTTCAACACGGACATCTACTATCTTGGAAGACTCATCTGTAACTCTAAAGACATAGCTTATTTGTAGAGGTCTAATTCCATTACGAGTATCCAATTTTGTATTTACGGTTTGGTAAAGTTTATCTTCAGTAGCTTTCTCAGGGATAACCGTGACTTCTGCATTTGCATATTTAACTAAGTGCTTGCCATAAGTTCTAATCAGCATCTGCTTAAATTCGCTAACAAAGGCATTTCTTTGTTCATTGCTAGCTGTTTTCCAATGTTTGGCTAGAATATATTTCCCCATTCTTTCTACGTCACAAATGGGAAGGATAATTTCATCAACAAGCTCGTTTATTTTATTAGGGTTGTTTTGGATTTCTGTAGCATCATTTTTAAGCACAGACAAAACGCTTGAAGATGTTTTTTCAATGATTTGCTGAGGCGTCCCTTGGCCAGCAACTAAAATAATTGGGATAAGAGCAATAATGATTACAATTGAAAAACTTATTTGAAATTTAATTTTACTAAACATAATTGCCAACACTTGAAGTATACGTCGACATTTTTATACACATATACTTGTGTTGAGCAGAGCAAGGGATAAAAGGTGTAATTAAGTAGTTGAGTTGTATAAATTCCTTGATCAAATGCAGGAAAAAGGAAAATTTTGAGAACTAGATCAAGAAGGGCTATAAGAAAGGCTATAAATCAATATTACTAACAATATTTTCCAGTTCTTTAAGGTTAATTTCAGACTTTCCCATCACAATTAATAACTGCACGAATAGTTGAGCGCCAAAATTGCCACGGTTTATTTTGACCCGAAGATTTTCGGGGGACTGAGAGGTGCCAAGCTTTTTTAGATTATTACTTAAATCAGCGTAAGTAATTCCGGATGCGGCCATGTGAGCCTTGATTAGCCGTGAAATGCCTGTCGCCCACTTAGGATCATGTACGGAATTAGTTTGTCTAACAGTGGATTGCATAAATAACATATAAGTTACTGAAGTAACTATATATTAACATTAGTAAAATAATACTTCTAGATACCTTGAAAAAAGTGTAAAATAATGTAAATATATAGTTACATACAAAACGATATCATTACAAATACTTTGTTTATTGAGGAGGGCCTGATGTTAGAGATTTTGCCTATTGCCTTTTTAGTATTGGCAGTACTTACCGTAATAATGGCGGTTAAGCGTGTGCCACAAGGCTTTGAGTGGACCGTTGAACGTTTTGGCAGATTTAGAAAAACCTTACAACCGGGATTACGTTTTATAGTTCCGTACGTAGACGTTGTGAGTAACAAGGTGAACATGAAAGAAAGAGTGTTAGATGTACCTTCTCAAGAGGTAATTACACGTGATAACGCGGTAGTGCGTGTAGATGGTGTAGTCTTTTATCAAGTTCTTGACCCAGTAAAGTCATCTTACAACGTAAACAATTTACAGCGTGCGACTTTAAATCTCACTATGACAAACATACGTACTGTCTTAGGTTCAATGGATTTAGACGAATCACTATCTAAGCGTGACAAGATTAATGCTGAACTTTTACAAGTTGTGGATGAAGCCACTTCACCATGGGGTGTTAAAGTGACACGTATTGAAATTAAGGACATAGCGCCGCCACAAGATTTGGTCGATGCGATGGCAAGACAAATGAAAGCTGAGCGTGATAAGCGTGCAGAAATTTTAACTTCTGAAGGTGTCAAACAATCAGAGATTCTTCGCGCAGAAGGTGAGAAGCAAGCTGCAATTCTTGATGCAGATGGCCGTTTAGAAGCCGCTAAACGTGACGCAGCAGCAAGAGAAACATTGGCTAAAGCAGAAGCGAATGCAACAGAAATGGTATCACAAGCAATAGCTTCAGGTGATATTCAGGCCGTAAACTATTTTGTTGCCACAAAATATGTCGATGCTTTGAGCACCATTGGTTCAGCCCAAAACCAGAAAGTAATTATGCTACCTGTGGAAGCTACTAGTTTGATTGGTTCAGTTGGCGGTATAGCTGAAATTGCTAAAACCGCTTTAGCAAAAAACGAAACATAGAGTTTCAGATAAACTATTAACTAAGGAAGTTTCATGAGCGAATTCATAGCAAACATACAATATTGGCAGTGGTGGGTGCTCGCTATTATTTTTCTTACCTTAGAGATTTTTGCTCCTGGTGCAGTATTCATTTGGTTTAGTGCATCTGCCGCAATTATGGGTGTGATACTTTTATTAGTACCTGATTTAATTTGGCAATGGCAAATTGCAATTTTTGGTGCATTGTCGTTACTTACTATTATTGCTTGGAGGCAGTATCGGAAAAAAGTGCCAGAAAAGACCAGCCACCCTACACTCAACAAAAGAGGTGAGGAACTTATTGGCCGCACGTTTACCTTAGATGAAGCGATTGTAAATAATTACGGCAAGATTCGTGTTGATGACACCATGTGGAAAATCAAAGGTGAAGATTGCGAGATTGGTCAGAAGATAAAAGTTACCTCGCTAAATGGCACTGTCTTGAATGTAGAACAAGTTTAACCACCTATTAGAGTGCATGAATTTGTGATGCACTCTAAATTTTGGTTTTGGAACTATTATTCAAGTATTTTTAATTAGGATTTTTGTGTTCAGATTAATTTTATTTCACATCAGTCAGTTATTTTTGACACTAGATTGGTTCTAATAAAATTTTCTCAAGCTGGTATTTTCTAAAATTTGTAATGTATTGATATATCATTAGTTTAAACTCTAATTATTACTGTATTACCGTTCATAGGTAAAATTTACCCTCTCGTCGTGCTCATAAATTAATCGCATTGCTTTCCCTTCAGAATTCGAGCCTGGAGTTTGGAACAATGAAGTGGCTAGCTTGCCGATGCGATTATCACTTAGGACAGTGATATTTAAATCAAGCAATGCCGCAGCTATCAGATAGCAGGATTTCTATGAAAAGATTTCTGTTTTAATTTGATAGTTACCCGCCTAGTACGTTTCGTTCTTTCCTTATTCCAAATGCAGTCCAGGAAGTGGCTGTCGATAAGCTCTCGCTTAATTCATTTACTTAAGCGAAACAAAGTTGATCGATATGAAAGTTTTTAATACGAGAGGTGCGAAAATGCATTTAAGTAGAAACAAATTAATTAACGTATGTAGTGCGTTTATCTTTACATTAGGAATTGTTAGCGCTTCAGTATCATTTGCTGGACCGCGAGAGCAGGCTAAAAGAATGCATGACCGCTTAGCTGGCGTGCCTCCGACAGAAGCTGTGCTTAGCTCAATGGCAACGATGATTCAAAATGGAGATGCCATAGGTGCTGCCATGCAAGCCATGGATAATCCATCTTTTATTAATACAACAATTAAAGATTGGGCAACTCCATGGTTTAACCGTGACCAATCTGTCTACCGTGATCTTAATGATTCGACGGCAACTGTAATGGGGTTTGTGCGAGACGATGTACCTTTCGACCAAATCTTATATGCAGACCGAGTTTATATTGGTTCAGCAGCAGCAACTAATGAGCCTTATTCGGTAAACGACAATGAACACTATGAAGATCTTCAAAACGATCGTGTCGATTTTAGCGATCCCGCGATATTAGTTTCTTCAACTCAATCTGCATTAAATCCTCAATTAGGTGCCGGCCAAACAGCTGGTGTGATGACTACACGGGGTTTTGCAGAAGCTTATTTAATTGCTGGAACTAATAGAGCTGCGGTTCGTTTCGCAACACTTAATTTTATGTGCATGGATATGGAAGCCTTTCGTGATAAAGCAGCTTATCCAAATCGTGTACGCCAAGATGTAGATCGTTCACCTGGTGGAGACAGTAAAATTTTTATGAATGACTGTCTTACTTGTCATGCAGGACTTGATGGTCTTGCTGGTGCATTTGCTTATTACGACTTTGCAGAAATCGTTGAAGATGATGGTGAGCAACTTGTGTATACCGCGGGTCAAGTTCAGCCTAAGTATTTACGCGATGCAGGTGTGTTTCGTTTGGGATTTGAAACTCAAGACGATTCTTGGGCGAACTACTGGCGCTCTGGACAAAACAGTTGGGTTGGATGGAACGCTGCCGGTGGCGGTATAGGTAGTGGAGCAAAGTCAATGGGTATGGAGCTTTCACAAACACGTCAATTTTCTGAATGCCAGGTCACAAAGGCATTTGAAAAAGTTTGTCATCGCAGCCCTAACGGTGCGGCAGATGTGGCTGCAGTACAAAACATTGCAACAATTTTTGAAGCGAATAACCGCAGCATGAAGCGAGTCTTTGCTGAGACGGCTGCTTATTGCATGGGTCAATAGTGGTGTTGCCCAAGATATTAGGTATGCCAATTAGGAGAAATGTTATGAGTCAGAATAATCATTTATTTGAACGTAGCAGCAACGACACGCAATCAAAGCGTAGTTATGTACTACAAATGATTTGCATAGTCATGCTGGCGTTAGTCTTAACTGCCTGCGGTGGCGGTGGTGGTGGATCCGATGATTCAGGATCAGCACCAGTAGCGAGCGGTGGAAATAACACGGGTGGCGGAAATGGTTCCGGTGGAAGCAACGGAGATATGGGAGATACTAATCCAATTGATCCTGGCAACGGCGGGAATAACAATACTCCACCAAATGAAGAAGCTTTATTTGCTGCAACACTGCATCCTGTATTAGTTAATCCAGGTTACACATGTGTGCTTTGTCATAATGGAAGCAACATGCAAGCGATTCCATTCGCTGTTGCCGATGTAGCAAATTCTTATTCAGTTGTTACTGGACAGGCAATTGTTAACTTAGCTGCTACAGCGCAATCAACTGTTTATCAACGTCCTCTTACAAATCACAACTGTGGTGCAATGTGCCAAACCATTGCAGATGATGTGTTACAAGCAATCAATGCATGGGCTGCGCAATCAGCTAATAATGGTGGAAACAACAATGGTAATATCGTTGCAAGTGCTACAACTAACTTCTCACAGTTAGTAACAGGTAGTGTGCCACGCGCAGATGCAAACCAAATTACATTGTTTACCTTCTCCGAAGGTGCAGGTGACACAACTGTAGGTACCAGTAACGTAGGTGCTGATATGACGCTAAACCTTACAGGCACCGAGTGGGATCCTGAAGGCGGTCTTAGAAATGTAAGCGGAAAGGCACAAGCATCCCTTACCGATAGCCAGAAACTCTTTAACTTACTTTCTGGCGGGAATCAATTCAGTGTAGAAGCCTGGGTGATACCAGAAAATACTGATCAAACAGGTCCTGCGCGAATTGTTTCGTATTCAATTAATACGGGCCGACGTAATTTCACCTTAGGCCAGCGTGCAGATCAATATGCAGCACGAGTTCAAACTTTAGAAACTGGTCCGAATGGAAGTAATCCTGAATTAAGAAGTGAAAATGACACAGTAAATACTGAGTTAAATCATATCGTCATGACTTATGACAACCTGCAAGGTGGTCGTAAGATTTATTTAAATGGCGTCTTAGCAGCTGAAGAGACCATTCAAGGTGACATGTTAAATTGGCAAGATGATAATTTATTCATCTTAGGTAATGAGGCTACGAACGACCGTCTTTGGAGAGGTGTCTTCAAGATGGTTGCGATACACAACACTGCCTTAAATGGTGCACAAGTTGCACAAAACTTTGAAGCAGGTTCTGATAACGCAGTAACTTCATTACGATTTGATGTTGCAAGTGTGCTTGGTGCACCTGGTTACATCGAAATGCAAGCTTACGAGCTAGATCCTGATGCATATGTATTTGCACGACCCATACTTGTAACTGATGCTACAGGCGTTCGTGTGAAGAACATGCGGATTGCCGTGAACGATAACGTTCCTGTTGCAATGCAAGTATTCCGTAGAGTAGACATGATGGTAAATCAATCTGGTCAAGAAATTTCACCTCTTGGCGCGCTTATACCATCTGATCTAGGAATGGCTGGCGATCAAATCAGTCTTCAATTTGAAATACTAGGTGGACAAACCGGTTCTGCAGAGACAATTGGTCCTGCTGCACCGCCTTTACCACCAGCTGATGTACCTGAGCCTGACGTAGGTGTACGTACATTCTCACAAGTACACGATACGTTTGCAGCGATTACTGGAATCAGTCAAAACGATCGCGACATACGAGATCGTTACAACGATATTCGTGATCAGCTTCCTCCAACTGCAAATGCACTTGGTTTTGGTGGAGCACAACAGATTGCGATTCAACGTTTAGCAACAACGTACTGTGATGAGGTTGTTGGAAACAATAACAACGCACGTTGCAGAAACTTCTTTAATGACAATAACTGCGCGATAGGCGCTGGCGAGAAAGACGCCATTGCAGGAACAGTTATTGACAAGACTGCTGGTGTGAACTTAGCGAATCAGCCTGATCGTACCGCTTCCATAGCAGCATTAGTTGGTGTCATGGATGCCAATAATTGTGCAAATGGTTGTAACGGTGCGGCAGGACGACAAGTTCTACAGGCAGTATGTGCTGCAGGCTTAGCAAGTAGTGCAGTAACAATTAACTAATATAGGCTAGTGAGGTATAAAACAATGACGAAATACAGAGAGCAAAGTCGACGCGCAGAAGAGGCACATCGCCGCTTCGAACAGCGTATCGAGGAATCATGCCGACGTACCGGTCATGGTAGACCTGT